>MKJV01000085.1 GCA_001942185.1 Pseudonocardia sp. CNS-004 | reverse complement strand
CCCGGCGCAGCTCCATCAGGCCGGGCATCTCGTGCTCCGCGAGCCGGATCTCCTTGCGGCCGAACTCCGCCAGGCCCAGGTCGGCCACGGCGAAGTCGATGCCGTTGCGCTTCTGCAGCCTGCTGCTGATGTCGGCAGTGGCGGTCATGGGGTTCTAACGCCTCCTCGTACGGCTGGTGCGGCCGGCCACGCTACTCGTGCCCGGCTCGCTGGAACTGCGAGGACGACGGAATCGACGAACACGGCCCGCCCTCCTCGTGTGAGTGCAGGCGCCCTTGTTCCGTGTGCAATGGCCAGGTGGTCGAGCGTGGCGGGCTCCGGCCCGTCGCAGCGCCTCTCGACACCGACTTCGCGATTGCCCTCCCAGGATCCGAACTCCCGTCCGTGCTGTCAACTCCGCAGGTCATAGGGTGGCGCGGTGAGGATCGCGCTGTTCCTGACGTGTCTCGGAGACGCCGTACAACCGGAGGTCGGCCGGGCCACCGTCACGCTGCTGGAGCGGCTGGGCCATGAGGTCGTGTTCCCGGCCGACCAGACCTGCTGCGGCCAGATGCACGTCAACACCGGGTACCAGCGCGAGGCCGTGCCGCTCGTGCGCCACCACGTCGAGACCTTCGAGCCCTACGACGTGATCGTCGCGCCGTCCGGGTCGTGCGTGGGCTGCGTGCGGCACCAGCACGCGATGGTGGCGCGCGGCGCGCACGACGACCGGCTCGCCGAGCGCGCCGACGCCGTGGCCGCGCGCACCTACGAGCTGTCCGAGCTGCTCGTGGACGTGCTGGGGGTGGAGGACGTCGGCGCCTACTACCCGCACCGGGTGACCTACCACCCCACCTGCCACTCGCTGCGCATGCTGCGGGTGGGTGACAAGCCGCTGCGGCTGCTGCGCCACGTGCGCGGCATGACGCTGGTCGAGCTGCCCGAGGCCGACCAGTGCTGCGGCTTCGGCGGCACGTTCGCGCTGAAGAACGCCGACACCTCCACCGCGATGCTGGCCGACAAGATGCGCAACGTCCTGTCCACCGGCGCCGAGGTGGCCGCGGCGGGCGACGCGTCGTGCCTGATGCACATCGGTGGCGGCCTGTCGCGGCTGCGCAGCGGCACCCGCACCATCCACCTGGCCGAGATCCTGGCGAGCACGTGACCAGCACGACCGAGCGCAGCGAGGCGGCACGATGACAACCTTCCTGGGCGTTCCCGCCCCGCGCGGGGTCGGGCACCTGCGCGGCGAGCACTCCTTCCCCGATGCCGCGCGCGGCGCGCTCGCCGACTCCCAGCTGCGGCGCAACCTCGGTCACGCCACCCACACGATCCGCGGCAAGCGTGCGAGCGTGGTCGGCGAGCTGGACGACTGGGAGCAGCTGCGCCTGGCCGGATCGGCGCTCAAGGCGGCCACGATGGCACGGCTGGACGAGCACCTGGAGCGGCTCGAACGCGAGGTCACCGCGCGTGGCGGCACCGTGCACTGGGCCCGCGACGCGAACGAGGCGAACGCGATCGTCACCCGCCTGGTGCAGGAGACCGGCGAGACCGAGGTCGTCAAGGTCAAGTCGATGGCGACGCAGGAGATCGGGCTCAACGAGGCCCTGGAGACCGCGGGGATCGAAGCGCACGAGACCGACCTCGCCGAGCTGATCGTCCAGCTGGGCGGGGACCTGCCCAGCCACATCCTCGTGCCGGCCATCCACCGCAACCGCGCCGAGATCCGCGAGATCTTCCTGCGGGAGATGCCGGGCGTGGACCCGGAGCTGACGGCCGAGCCGCGCCGGCTCGCCATGGCCGCGCGGGCGCACCTGCGGGAGCGGTTCCTGCGGGCCAAGGTGGCGATCTCCGGCGCCAACTTCGCCGTGGCCGACACCGGCACCCTGCTGGTGGTCGAGTCCGAGGGCAACGGGCGGATGTGCCTCACGCTGCCCGAGACGCTGATCACCGTGATGGGGATCGAGAAGGTCGTGCCGACATGGCAGGACCTGGAGGTCTTCCTGCAGCTGCTGCCGCGCTCGTCCACCGGCGAGCGGATGAACCCCTACACCTCGGCGTGGACCGGTGTGACGCCCGGCGACGGGCCGCAGACCTTCCACCTCGTGCTGCTCGACAACGGGCGCACCGCGGCGCTCGCCGACGAGCTGGGCCGCAGCGCCCTGCACTGCATCAAGTGCTCGGCCTGCCTCAACGTCTGCCCGGTCTACGAGCGCACCGGCGGCCACGCGTACGGCTCGGTCTACCCGGGCCCGATCGGCGCGGTGCTCTCGCCGCAGCTCACGGGCGTGGAGGACAACGCGTCGCTGCCGTACGCCTCCACCCTGTGCGGCGCGTGCTTCGATGCGTGCCCGGTGCGCATCGACATCCCGTCGCTGCTGGTGAAGCTGCGCGCCCGGCACGTCGACGAGCAGCGGGCGCGCACCGTGCCGAGCGCAGAGGCGATCGCGATGGCGGCGGCCTCGTGGGTGATGTCCTCACCTGCCCGGTTCGCCGCCGCGGAGAAGGTGTCGCGGGCCGGGCGGCTGCTGGGCCGCCGGACGGGCGGGATCGCCGCGCTGCCACCGCCGTTGTCGGCGTGGACGGCCAGCCGCGACGCCCCGCGCCCACCGGCCGAGACGTTCCGCGAGTGGTGGGCGCGCGAGCGCGGGGGTGCGTCGTGACCGCCCGCGAGGAGGTGCTCGGCCGGATCCGCGCCGCCAACGCCGCCGCCGGGCACCCGCCGCCCCCGGACGTGCCGCGCGACTACCACCGCACCGGCTCACACCCGGCCGGTGCGCCCGAGCTGCTCGCCCTCCTCCGGGACCGCCTGGTCGACTACAAGGCCACGGTCCTCGACGCAGCCGCCGACGGCGTCGCGGAGGCGGTGCAGATCGCGCTGACCGAGGTCACCGGGCCCGTGGTCGTGCCGCCGGGCCTGCCGGCCGGGTGGTGGCCGGACGGCCTCGCGGCCACCCGCGTCACGGACGACGGGCTCTCCCCCGCCGACCTCGACGCCACGGCCGCCGTGCTCACCGGCTGCGCCGCGGCCTGCGCCGTCACCGGCACGATCGCCCTGGACGGCTCCCCCGACCAGGGCAGGCGGGCCATCACCCTCGTGCCCGACGTCCACGTCTGCGTGGTGCGCGCCGAGCAGGTGGTGGAGACGGTGCCCGAGTCGTCGCCGCGTTGGATCCGACGCGCCCGATCACGTTCGTCAGCGGACCGTCGGCCACGAGCGACATCGAGCTGGAGCGGGTGGAGGGCGTGCACGGCCCGCGCACGCTGATCGTCGTGCTGGCGGGTTGACCGCCCCGACTCACCTGCACCGAGAGCGCGACTCGCGGAACAGGGGCTATCGCTTCGGGGCCGCGGCCTTGTCGCCGTCCGGGGCGATCGCGAACCACTTCCCGTCGGCACCGTGCCCGTCGGTGGCCCCGGGGGCCTCGCCGGAGTGCCGGTAGACGGGCCAGCCCGCGAGCGTCAGCTGCACCTGCCCGTCCGGCCGCTCCACGGTGCCGACCGCTTCCTCCTTGACGCCCTCGACCCTGATCGGGTCGGACGCGGGCACCGGTTCCCAGGTCTCGGTGCACGGGCCGGCGCACGTCGCGGCGGGCGGTTGGGCGGTGTCCCCGTCGAACCGGTACAGGGTGTAGCCGAGGCCGTCGACGACCACCGTGCCGAGCTTCGCGGTGCTGTTCGCGCTCACGATCGTCCCCCGTGGTCGCTCGAGCTGGGTGACGGGCGCGGACGGCCCGCTCGTCACGGGAACGGGGGCCTCGCTGACGCTGCTGCACGCGGAGAGCGCGATCGCGGCGGCGGTGAGCGCGACCAGCGTGGTGGTGCGGGACATGCTGAACCTCCGAGTCGGGATCCGGCCTTCGACTCGTCACACGGACCGTGGCGCGGGCGGTTCGGAGCGTCTCGGCGACGGGTCCGGTGCCGTCGACGAGCGGCCTTCTCAGCCGAGCAGGTGGTCCCGCAGCAGCGACTCCGCGGCCTCCGTGCGCCCGCGGGCGGCGAGCAGCCCCGCGGGCACCACCGCGAAGTCGGCGTCGACCACGACCGGTGAGCCGGCGACCACCGGGGCGAGCACGGGGTCGGTGCGCAGGGTGGCGACGACGGCCGCGAGCCCGCCTGCGAGGTTCCGTTGCCGGAACACCCCGCCCGCCAGTACGACGAGCCCGACGTCGCGGCCTGCGTCGGCGTGCACGCGCAGGTGTCTGCGTACCGCGACGACCGCGGCCAGGGCGGCGATGCGGCGGTCCTCGGCCGCGCTGCCCCGGTCGCGCGGGACGTAGCCGGTCTCGCTGGCCATCCGGGCGACGGTGGGGCCGAGCAGGTCGGCCTCCACCGGGTCGACGATGCCCTCGGTCTGGCTCTCCACCAGCACCCCGCCCGCGGCGGCCCGCACACCGAGGTCGCCCTCGACGGTGCGGACCTGGTCGGAGTGGTCGGCGGAGTGCACGTCGGTGGTGGCGCACCCCACGTCGACGACCAGCACCCTGGCATCGCAGATCGCGGCGAGCCGGGTGGCGGCGTGCCCCACAGCCTCCGGCGTGACCACGCGCACGAGCCTGCGGAACCGGGGCGCGACGGCCGGGCCGCGCCCGCCGATCGCGTGGCGCCGGTACAGCTCGGCGAGCGCGGCGCGCGCGGGCCCCGGCACCACCTCGCCGCGGCGGGGCAGCACGTTGTCGCACGCCACGACGCTGCGGCCGGTGGCACGCAGCAGCGCCAGCGCGTCCTCGCGGGCGGCGGAGTTGCCGGCGAGGACGATCGGGTGCCGGATCCTGGCCCTGGCCAAACGGCCTGCGTTGTGCAGCAGGCCTGCCGGGTCGTCGCCGTCCGAGCCGCCCACGAGCAGCACCACCCCGGGCCGGGCGCTGCGCAACAACCGCACGTCCGACGGGTCCATGGGACCGGCGTGCACGTGGACCACGTGCGCCCCTGCCGACACGGCGACCCGGTGCCCGGCCTCCGCCGCGGACAGGCGGTCGGCCCCGACCACGGCCAACCGCAGCCCGCCGCCCGCCGACGAGCAGGCGAGCAGCTCCGGCTCGTCACCCCGGCCGGCGGCGGACACCGCGCGCACGGCCGCATCCATGCCGGCGAGGACGTCGCCGGTGGTGGTCGGGTGCTCCGCGAACCCCGCGAGCGAGCCGTCGGCGTGCACCAGCACCGCCTTGGTCCACGTGGATCCCACGTCGAGGCAGACCGATGCGGCCTGGTCGGTGGGTGTCACGGCGCCAGAGCCTAATCCCTGGTGAGCCGGAAGGCGCCTGATGAAGCCGATGGTGAAGCCACTCATCCGGAGGTAACTTTCGGTGCGCCCGCCACAGCCGCCTCAGGAGGCCATCGATGCTCGGTCTGATGCAGGATCGACCGCTCGCCCTGCCACACGTCTTCCACCGGGCGGAGGAGTACTTCGGGCACAAGTCGATCGTCACCGCGGGGACCACCGAGGAGACCCGGACCAGCGTGGCCGAATGGGCGGTGCGGGTGCGCCGGCTGGCCACGGTGCTCGACACGCTCGACGTCAGCGCCGACGGGCGGGTCGGCACGTTCTGCTGGAACACCGGCCGCCACCTGGAGCTGTACCTGGCCGTGCCGTGCACCGGGCGCGTGCTGCACACCCTGAACATCCGGCTCTTCCCCGAGCAGCTGGTCTACGTGGCCAACCACGCCGAGGACGAGGTCGTGTTCGTCGACCGCTCGCTGCTGCCGCTGTTCTGGCCGTTGGTCGACAAGCTGGGGACCGTCCGGCACGTCATCGTGATCGACGACGGCGCCGACACCGAGGTCCCCACCGACCCGCGGGTGCACGACTACGAGGAGCTGCTCGCCGCGGCCGTCCCGTTCGAGGGGCGCTTCGAGATCGCGGACGAGAACACCGCCGCCGCGATGTGCTACACGTCCGGCACCACCGGCAACCCGAAGGGCGTGGTCTACAGCCACCGCTCCAGCGTGCTGCACTCCCTGATCACCCTGGTCGCCGACGGGGCGGCCCTCTCCGAGCGCGACGTGCTGCTCCCGGTGGTCCCGATGTTCCACGCCAACGCGTGGGGCCTGCCCTACGGCGCCCTGCTGGCCGGCTCGGACCTGGTGTTCCCCGGCCCGAACATGACCCCCCAGGCCATCGCCGGGCTGCTGGAGCGCCACCGCGTCACCGTCACCGGCGGGGTGCCGACCATCTGGATGGGGATGCAGCCGCTGCTCGCCCAGCACGACCTCAGCTCGCTGCGGACGATCCTGTGCGGCGGATCCGCCGTGCCGAAGGCGCTGTCGGAGGCGTACCGCGAGGCCATCGGCGTGCCGATGCTGCACGCCTGGGGCATGACCGAGACCAGCCCGATCGCCACGATGTCCACCACGCGCTCCCACCACGACGCGCTCACCGAGGCCGAACGCGCCGACGTGCGCGCCCGGCAGGGGCAGGCCGTGCCGCTGGTCGAGGTGCGGCTGGCCGACCCGGCCACGGGCGAGCCGCAGCCGTGGGACGACGTCGCCACCGGCGAGATCCAGGCCGCCGGGCCGTGGATCGCCGCCGAGTACTACCGCGGCGAGGGCGGTGGCGCCCAGTTCACCGAGGACGGCTGGCTGCGCACCGGTGACGTCGCCGCGGCCGACCGCTACGGCTTCCTGCGGCTCGTCGACCGCACCAAGGACCTCATCAAGTCCGGCGGCGAGTGGATCGGCTCCGTCGAGCTGGAGAACGAGATCATGGCGCACCCGAAGGTCGCCGAGGCCGCCGTGATCGCGATCCCGCACCCGAAATGGGTCGAGCGGCCGCTCGCGTGCGTCGTCGTGAAGCCCGGCGAGACCCTCACGGCGGAGGAGATCATCGCCCACCTCGAACCCCGGGTGGCGAAGTGGTGGCTCCCCGATGCGGTGGAGTTCATCGACGAGGTGCCCAAGACCAGCGTGGGGAAGTTCTCCAAGAGGACGCTTCGTGAGAAGTTCGGTGGCTACCAGGTATAGCCGCGCCCACAGCGGCCAGCACGACCGATGACGGCAGGAAATGACAACGGCACGCCTCGTTCCACCCCGAACCACGACCACCCGCCCGGACGGAACCCTGCCGCACGTGATGAGCGGTGCGCCGCGCAGCATCCCGCGCGGACGGCACCGATGTCGAGCCCGGAGCTCGCCGCACTGCGGATCGCGTACTCCGACATCTCGACGATCGCCTCGTCTCTCGAGGAGGAGGATTCCTGGCTGCCCACCCGCTGCCTGGGATGGACGGTGCGCGACCTGCTCGTGCACCTGCTCGGCGACGTACAGCGGGCGCTCGTGGCGCTGGCCACGCCGGCCGCGGGGCCCGCCGACCGCGACGCCGTCACCTGGTGGTCGGGCACCGAGCCGACGGAGGACCCGGGCTTCCGCGAGCTGCGTACCCTGCGCACGATCGCCGGCGCGTGGGAGCTCGAGGACCTCGTCCGCACGTTCATGGAGACCACCCGGGCGGTCGTCGCGCTCGCCGGCCGGACGCCGCCCGAGGCGCTCGTCGCGACCCGCGGGCACGTCCTGCAGGCCGTGGACCTGGTCACCACGCTCGCGGTGAAGGCGGCCGTGCACCACCTCGACCTCGTGCTCGAACTGCGCCGCCCCGGGCCGCGCACCGAGCCGCTGGCCCTGGTGCGCTGCACGCTCGACTCGCTGCTCGGCCACCCGGCACCGACCGACTGGCCCGACGAGCGCTGGGCGCTGCTCGGGACTGGCCGCGTGCCGCCCGGTGGCGGCGAACGTCGCGCGCTGGGCGCGGCGGCGGCCCGCCTGCCGTTGCTGTGCTGAAGCTCCACCCGAGGTTCACTCGCCACGTAGCCTGCTCCGGTGGAGATCGCCACCCTCGCCCGGCGGGTGCGCGCCGTGCCGCCGCGGTGCGGCGGCACGCGGCTGGTCTGCATCGACGGGCCGTCGGGGTCCGGGAAGACCACGCTCGCCACCCGGCTCGCCGCCGCGCTGGGCGACCCGCCGGTGCTGCACATGGACTCCATCTACCCCGGCTGGGACGGCTGGCCGCCTCCGTCCCGCTGCTGCACGACCAGGTCGTGGCTCCGCTGGTGACCGGCCGGCCTGCCGGCTACCGCCGCTACGACTGGCAGCGTGGGGAGTTCGGCGAGTACCACGACCTCGGCAGGCCGGGGACGCTGGTCGTCGAGGGCGCGGGGTGCGGTGCCCGCGTGATCGCCGAGCGGGCCGTGCTCCTCGTGTGGATCGAGGCCCCGCGCGACGAGCGGTTCCGCCGTGGGATCGCCCGTGACGGCGAGACCTACCGCCCGCACTGGGAACGCTGGGCCCGGCAGGAGGCGAGCCACTTCGCGGCCGAGGCCACCACGGCCCGGGCGGACGTCCGCGTGGACGGCGCGCCGTCGGCATCCCACGATCCGGCGCGGGAGCTGGTGCTGCTGCCCGGTCGCCGGTAGGGCACGCCGAGATATGCCGACGATATGCACCGGCTCGTAGCATCGCGGAACTGTGCGCGTACTGATCGTCGAGGACGAGCCCTACCTGGCCGAGGCCATCCGCGACGGGCTGCGCCTCGAGGCGATCGCGGCCGACATCGCGGGCGACGGTGACACCGCGCTGGAGCTGCTGAGCGTCAACTCCTACGACATCGCCGTGCTCGACCGCGACATCCCCGGCCCGTCCGGCGACGAGATCGCCGCGCGCATCGTCGCGTCCGGCAGCGGCATGCCGATCCTCATGCTCACCGCCGCCGACCGCCTCGACGACAAGGCCTCCGGGTTCGAGCTCGGCGCCGACGACTACCTCACCAAACCCTTCGACCTGCGGGAACTCGTGCTCCGCCTCCGAGCGCTCGACCGCAGACGCGCCCACAACAGGCCACCCGTTCGGGAGATCGCCGGCCTGCGGCTGGACCCGTTCCGCCGCGAGGTCTACCGCGACGGCAGGTACGTCGCGCTGACCCGCAAGCAGTTCGCCGTGCTCGAGGTGCTCGTAGCCGCAGAAGGCGGGATCGTCAGCGCGGAGGAGCTGCTCGAACGGGCGTGGGACGAGAACGCCGACCCGTTCACCAACGCCGTCCGCATCACCGTCTCGGCACTGCGCAAACGCCTCGGCGAACCGCCCATCATCACCACCGTGGCAGGCGTCGGTTACCGCATAAACACCGACCGGATCGGCTGCTGACGCAGGGCTCGTAGCCGTGGTGGGATACCGCCGGGCGGGATCCCCGCCGCGCGTCGAACGCCGGACGAGGGGTTCCGCATGCCGAACGGACGCACGTCGACACCGAGGGTTCCACCGCGCTGGTTCGTCCGCACCGCCTGGTCGGTCCACCGGGGGCTGTACCGGGTGACCGCGGGCCGGTTCGGCCTGTGGCGCCCGAAGGCCGGCCGCTGGGGGACCATGCGGCTGACCACCACCGGGCGCCGCACCGGCCGCGAGCGCGGCGCGATCCTCGCCTACCTCGAGGACGGCCCGAACCTGTTCACCCTCGCGATGAACGGCTGGGCCGACGGCGAGCCTGCGTGGTGGCTCAACCTCCAGGCGCATCCCGACGCCGTGGTGACCCTCGTCGACGGGACCCACCCGGTACGCGGGCGGGCCGCGGAGGGCGACGAGCGCGCCCACCTGTGGGCGAAGTGGCGGGAGGTCGACCCCGACCTGGACGCCTACGCCGCGCTCCGCTCGTCCGAGACCGCGCTGGTGGTGCTGGAACGCGGATAGGAGTCAGCGGCTCGTCGGTACGGCTTCCAGGCGGTCCAGCAGGTCGGCGATCCGGGCGCGGTCGGCCTCGAACGCGACAGCCGGGTCGCCGCCGCTGCCGGTGTGGGTGAGCACGAGCCGCGCACCGTGCCCGGTGCCCTGCACCAGTTCCCACCGCACGGACCCGCCCTCGTCGGCGGTGTGCTCCAGCACGTGTTCACCGGACGGACGGCCCGTCGGAACGAGTGCGGTCAGCGCGCCCCACACGCCGGCGACCGGCCGCGTGAGCTGGCGTTCGTGCCGCACCCGCCAGCCCTCCCCGTCCCGCTCGACGGTGCCTTCGGCGAGCCCGAACCGGGCGACGAACCGCTCGTGCAATGCGATGTCGTCCACGCCGGGGTCGGCGCCGGCGCGCCCGTCGAGTGCGAGGTCGAGGGCCACGATGCAGGTGTGCCAGCCTGCTCCGAAGCTCGCGGCACCCGCGCGGTCGTCGAACGTGTGCTCCAGGAGGAGCCGGGTGCCCTCGCCGTCCGGGTGCAGCTCCCAGCGCAGGTGGTCGGTGCCCCACGTGTAGGCGATCAGCCGCGGCGGGTCGAGGTCGGTGATGGTGCCCGCTTCACGGTCGCCGTCCAGGTCGAAGGTGAGGGCGCCGCCCGCGCGCAGGTCGAGCGTCACGTTGCCGGGGAACCAGTCCGCGAGCCGCTGCGGCTCGGTCACCGCCTTCCAGACCTTCTCCGGCGGGTGTTTCAGCCACCGCTCCATGCGCAGCACCGAACGGCCGTCCCGCGCCCGCAGGCTCTCGGTCATGTCTCCTCCGCAGCGTCGTCGTCCAGATGCCGTTCGAGGGCGTCGAACCGGGAGGCCCACATCCAGCGGTACGGCGCGAGCCATTCGTCGACCTCGGCGAGCGGCGCCGGGTCGAGCTCGTACCACCTCCGCTGCGCGTCGGCCCGCACCTTCACCAGGCCCGCATCGCGCAGCACGCGCAGGTGCTTGGACGTGCCCGGCTGGCTCAGCCCGAGCTCCGCGGTGAGCTCCCCGACCAGCCGCGGTCGTTCCCGCAGCAGGTCGAGGATCCGGCGGCGCACCGGCTCGGCGAGCACCTCGAACGTCACGACACGAACATACCGCCGCAGCTATATAACCGCAACGGCATTCTCACCGCTGGGACAGGCGCCGTCCCAGCACCGAGTGCGAGCGACCGTAGGCGAAGTAGACGACGATGCCGATCGCCATCCAGATGACGAACCGCAGCCAGGTCTCCACCGACAGGTTGATCATCAGCCACAGGCACGCCAACACGGCGAGGATCGGCACGTAGGGCACCAGCGGCGTGCGGAACCCGCGTGGCAGATCCGGCCGGCTGCGCCGCAGGATGACGACACCGATCGACACCAGCACGAACGCGAACAGCGTGCCGATGTTGACCATCTCCTCCAGCGCCCCGATGGGGAAGAACGTGGCGACCACGGCCACCAGCGCACCGATGATCACACTGACGCGGTATGGCGTGCCGTGCGCACCGGTGTGCGAGAGCCACTTCGGCAGCAGCCCGTCGCGCGACATCGCGAACGCCACCCGGATCTGCCCGAGCAGCAGGACCATGACCACGGTGGTGAGACCGGCGAGCGCGCCCACCGCGATGAGGGTGGCCGCCCAGTCGACCCCGACCATCGCGAAGGCGGTGGAGAGCGTGGCGCGGGTGCGTCCGGCTGGGTGGCGAGGTCGGTGTAGGGCACCATGCCGGTGAGCACGAGCGCGACGGCCACGTACAGCACCGTGACGATGGCCAGCGACCCCAGGATGCCGCGCGGCAGGGAGCGCTGCGGGTCCTTGGTCTCCTCGGCCGTCGTCGCGACGACGTCGAACCCGATGAACGCGAAGAACACCAGCGACGCCGCGGCGAGCAGCCCGTACACCCCGAAGGTGCTGTTGGCCTCGCCGCCGAACAGCGAGAGCAGCGACTGCGTCATGCCGCCCGCATCGGACTCGGCGGGCGCGGGCGGCGGGATGAACGGGGTGTAGTTGGACGCGTTGATGTAGAAGAACCCGAGGACGATCACGAAGAGCACGATCCCGACCTTGATCGACGTGATCACCAGGCTGACGCGGCTGGACAGCTTCGTGCCGATCACGAGCAGGGTCGTGAGCACGGCGATGAGCAGCAGCACGCCCCAGTCGACGTCGATTCCCCCGATCGTGACCGTGGTCGGCACGTCCATGCCGAACTGGCTGAAGACCGTCTCCAGGTACACCGACCAGCCCTTGCCCACCACCGCGGACGCCACTGCGAACTCGAGCACCAGGTCCCAGCCGATGATCCAGGCGATGAACTCGCCGAACGTCGCGTAGGAGAACGTGTAGGCGCTGCCGGCCACCGGGACCGTGGAGGCGAACTCCGCGTAGCAGAGCGCCGCCAGCGCGCACGCGATCGCGGCGAGCACGAACGCCAGCGAGACCGACGGCCCCGCCACGTCACCCGCCGTGCTCGCGGCCAGGGTGAAGATGCCGGCACCGATCACGACCGCGACGCCGAAGACGATCAGGTCCCAGGTCGTCAGCTCCTTGCGGAGCCTGCTGTCCGGCTCGTCGGTGTCGGCGATCGACTGCTCGACCGACTTGGTGCGCATGATCCCGTTGCGTGTCTCGCGGAGGGCCATCCGCGAAACCTAACGGCAACATGGCGGCGCCGCGACCGCCGCCGGGAGGACCGGCTGCCGGTCAGCCCGTGACCCGGGCGCGGTCCAGATCGGGCTCCAGGTAGATGGACCGCGCCTCCGGCACGCGCTCGCGAACCCGCGCCTCCGCCTCGTCGATGGCGGTGGCGACGGTGGCGAGCGGCAGGCCGGGCGCGAGGGCGATCTTGGCGGCCACCAGCAGCTCGTCGGGCCCCATGTACTGGGTCTTGATGTGGATGACCCGCTGCACCTCGCCCGCCTCGAGTGCCGAGACGATGTCGTCGAGCACCTTGGGTGCGACACCCTCGCCGATGAGCAGGCTCTTCATCTCGATGATGAGGATGATCGCGATGATGCCCAGCAGCACGCCGATGCAGATGGTGCCGATCGCGTCCCAGACCGGATCCCCGGTGAGCACGCTGAGCCCCACACCGAACAGGGCGAGGATCAGCCCGACGAGCGCGCCGAGGTCCTCCAGCAGCACGACCGGCAGCTCCGGCGTCTTGGACTGGCGGATGAACTGCCACCAGGTGCCGTTGCCCTTGAGCGGTCGGGACTCCTGGATCGCGGTGCGGAACGAGAACGTCTCGAGGCCGATCGCCACCACGAGGATCACGACCGCGACGATCGGCGACGTGAGCGGCTCGTGGGACTCCAGCTTGTGGATGCCCTCGTACAGCGCGAACACCGAGCCGAGCGAGAACAGCAGCAGCGCCACGACGAACGAGTAGAAGTAGCGGTCACGGCCGTAGCCGAACGGGTGCTCCGGGGTGGCCGCACGGCGTGCCGTGCGCCCGCCGAGGAGCAGCAGACCCTGGTTGGACGTGTCGGCGACCGAGTGCACGGCCTCGGCGAGCATCGACGACGAGCCGGTGATCAGGTATCCGATGAACTTCGCGATGGCGATCCCCGCGTTGGCGAGCAATGCCGCCACGATCGCCCGCGTACCCCCACTCGCAGCCATGGGCGGCAGCCTAACGGGGTGGGCGCATCCCGACGGCGGGGAGGATGGCCTCGTCGACGATCGCGGCCAACTGCTCGGGAGTGGGTTCCGCCCCGCTGTCGACCACGTGCTTGAACACCAGTGCCTCACCGAGGTCCTCGACCACGTGCGTGACGAGCGTGGGATCGACGAGGCCGAGCCGGGCGTAGTGCCGGAGCACGGTGGCCGTGAACCGCCTCCCGGCACGGTCGAAGACGCCTTCGAGCCGGTCGACGAGGCCGGGGTACCGGTGGCGCTCCAGCATGATCGCCTGGACGGCACGGGCGGTCGGGTCGCGCGACCATTCGAGCAGCAGCTCGAGCGCCGCGATGAGATCGCCACGCAGGTCGTCCGCCGCGGGTGAGGGCCGCTCCACCGGGTAGGCGGCCGCGATCGCGTCGAGCAGCACGTCCTCCGGGGTCGACCAGCGCCGGTACAGCGTGGTCTTGGGCGTGCCTGCTCGCCGGGCGATGCCCTCCATCGTGAGCCGCCCGAGCCCCACCTCGTCGAGCTCGGCCAGCGCAGCACCGTGCAGCGCCGCCAGCAGTTCCTCACCTCGCCGCCGCGACCGACCGGGCATGACCCTCCTTGCCTAGATACGTGTGCGTATCTTATTCTGCCGTAGCTACGTTCCCGTATCTTACGAGAGGCCCGGTGTGTCCACGATCCGACGCGAACCCCCCGCCGTCCCCCGGGTCCGCGCCCTCGCCCCCGACCTGGCCAGGGGCGCGATGCTCGCCGTCATCGCACTCGCCCACGCCCAGGTACTCGCGCAACCGTTCCTCGGCTCCGCACCCGGCCCCGGGTCGGCCGTGGACACGGTGGCGCAGACCCTGATGACGCTGTTCGTCGACAGCCGCGGCTACCCGATGTTCGCCGCACTCTTCGGCTACGGGATGGTGCAGATCCTGCGCAGCAGGGAGCCCACGCTCGGCCGGGACGGCGCCCACCGGCAGCTGCGCCGCCGCGGATGCTGGCTCGTCGCGTTCGGCGTCGTGCACGTGCTGCTGCTCTTCCCCGGCGACATCCTCGCCCCGTACGGCCTGCTGGCCCTCCTGTTCGTCGGCGCGCTGCACTGGTCCGACGGACGGCTGCTCGGGGTCGCGGCGGCGCTCGCCGCCCCCGGCGCGCTGGTGTACGGCTCCGTGCTCGCCCTGCCCGCCCCCGGTGACGCCGCAGCCGCCACCGACCCGCTGACCTCGGCGCTCTTCCGGCTGATGTCACTCCCGCTGACGATGCCGCTGAACGCCGTGATGGCCGCGGCACCCGTGCTCGTCGGGATCTGGGCCGCTCGTCGCAGGCTCCTCGACGAGCCGGAACGACACCCCGTGCTCCTGAAGCGGGTGGCGTCGACCGGCATCGCGATCGCGGTGCTGGGCGCGATCCCCCACGCCTTCGTCACCACCGGGGTCTGGCACCCGGACGCGGGTGTGCTCGTCGCCGTGGGCACGCTGCACACCGCGGCGGGCTACGCGGGCGGGCTCGCTACGCCGCCCTGATCGGCCTGGTCGCAGCCCACCTCACCCGCCGTGGCACGCCGGGCCCGGTGACGACCGCGCTCGCCGCGTGCGGCCGGCGCTCCATGACGTGCTACCTGGCCCAGTCGGTCGCCTGGTTCGCGCTGTTCGAGCCCTACCTCGCCGGCCTCGCAGGCGCGATGGGGGTCGCCGCTGCCGCCGCCGTGGGGCTCGGGGTCTGGCTGGTCACCGTGGTGGTCGCCGACCTGATGGATCGCGCCGGTCGGCCGGGCCCGGCCGAGGCGCTCCTGCGCACGCTCGTCCGCGCATGATCGGTCCGATGGCGGCCACAACGCCCTCACGGCGGCGGGCGGCGTGATCTCGCAACGATCACGACGTCGCCGGGTGCACCGTCCGCCGGCCGACCCGGATGGGGATCACCGGCCGGTCGATCACCCAGGCCCATCCCCCCGCCCTGATCGCCGGCGGCCCCGACTCACGCGCACGCAAATCCCGACTCGCGTGCGCTGCCGCACGACTCGCGCACCCTCACGCAGCGACTCGCGCACCCCGAGAGCGCGACTCGCGGGAGATGAGCACCCGAACCGCGCGAGTCGGGGGCTACGGGCGCGCGAGTCGGGACCGAGTTGGGCAGCACTCGTCCAGGAGAGCCCTGCCGGCCTCCGGCGCCACGGCGCCGGAGGGTCAGACGCCGAGGGAGTCGCTCGCCAGGAACAGCTGGGTGCCCTCGGCGCGCGGCTCGACCGTGACGTCGGTGTCGGACGCGTCGAGCCACAGCGATGCCCCGCGCGCGATCTCCAGCTCCCCACCGAGGTAACGGGCCCGGGCCGCACCCGCGGTGCACAGCAGGATGCGCGGTCCACCGTCGGGCACGTCCACCGGGCTGCCCGGCGCCCCGTCGAACCTGCGGAGCAGGAACTCCTCCGCGGGGGTGTCGTAGCGCACCCAGTCGCCGTCCGGCTTCCCCGCGACGATCGGTGCGGGCGTGGAACGGAAGTCGAGCACCCGCAACAGCTCCGGGACGTCCACGTGCTTGGGTGTGAGCCCGCCGCGCAACACGTTGTCCGAGCTGGCCATGATCTCGATCCCGGCCCCGGACAGGTAGGCGTGCAGGTTGCCCGCCGGCAGGTACAGCGCGTCGCCGGGCTCGATGGTGACGCGGTTGAGCAGCAGCGCCGCGAGCACGCCCGCGTCGCCCGGGTAGCGCTCGGACAGCTCCAGCACCGTGCGGGCCTCGGTGGAGAACTCCCCGTCGGCACCGGCCAGGCGCACGCACCCGTCCTGCAGCGCGGGCACCAGCGCGTCGAGCACCGCCTGCGGCAGCGTGATCCACGTGGTGAAGAGGGCACGCAGGCCGTCGGCGTCCGGCTGGGCGGCCAGCAGCTCGGCGTGCTCGGTCAGCTTCGGCACCTCGAGGGCCCGCAGCAGCCGCACCGTGACGGTGGGGTTGCGGAACCCGGCGAGCGCGTGCAGCTCGGTGAGTGCGCAGATCAGCTCGGGCTTGTGGTTGGCGTCCTTGTAGTTGCGGTCGGACGCGTCCCGGGCGATCCCGGCGGCCTCCTCGCGGGCGAACCCCGCCCTGGCCTGCTCGAGGCTCGGGTGGGCCTGCAACGACAGCGGCTCGTCGGCGGCCAGCACCTTCATCAGGAACGGCAGCGTGGACTCCCAGCGCTCGCTGCGCTCGGGGCCGAGCGTGAGCTTCGGGTCGGCACCCAGCGCGTCGAGCAACGACGTCCGGCTCCCATCGGCGTGCACCAGCTGCGACGGGTCGGCCGGATGGGCGCCGAGCCACATCTCCGCCTGCGGATGCGGCGCGGGCACCTCCTGCCCCAGCAGCTCGGGGATCACCGTGCGCGAGCCCCACGCGTACGCACGCACGGGGTTGTCCAGCAGCTCCACGTCCGGTCAGCTCTCCTCAGGCAGGCTCGATAGTGCGGGTGGCCAGTCCCAGGTACACCGCGGCCACGTCCAGGCGGGACGCCAGCAACGCGGCCCGCAGCAGGGCTGCGTGGCGGGTGCCGCGCGCCACCTCGTCGACCGGGTGCAGCACGTCGGCCGACGGCCACCCCCGCCCGGCGCGCCGCAGCGTCACCTGACCGGGATCATCCTCCCCGGTGGCCATCAACACGAGACGTACGGGGGGTGCTTCCGCTGATCCGTCCGGGTCGGCGAACGGGTCACGGAAGATGTCGACACCGGACGCCCCGCGGTCGAGCGCCCGTACCAGCGCGGTGGCCCCGGCGCCTTCCGCGACCTCGCCCCGATGGGCGACGACCCCGGCGTGGGTGGCGAGCGCGGCGGCCCCGTGTTCCGCGACGGCGGCCGCGAGCCGGTCGGTGCCCCACAGCAGCGGGGTGTGGTCGGCGAGGCGCAGCGCGAGGGACTTGGCCGGGTTCATGAACGGTTCGTGGCCGGGCTGGTTGCGCTCGGCCTCGGCGTCGAGAGCGTCGGCGAGCACGTCCATCCCCGGGTCGAGCGCAGCGTCGAGCAGCCCGAGCGCCCGGATGGCCGCGAGGCCCACCGCGAGCGCCCGCGGCAGGTCCAGGGCGGGCGGTACCGGGATGCGCGGCTCGACCAGCCGCGCGCGCCCCGCCCCCGCCGACGCCACCGGGCCCTCGGCAGGAGCGGACAGCACGACCTCCGCGCCACGACGCACCGCGAGCACGACGCTGTCGGCGAGCTCGGCGTCGGTGGGCTCCGCCGTGTGGGCCACCACGACGTCGAGAGGCCCGATCCAGGACGGCGTGGCGTCGGTGATCACGACCGGCACCGGCGCCGCCGGGCCCAGCAGAGCGGACAGGATGCCGGAAGCGGTGGCCGACGCGCCCGGCCTGCGCAGCAGCACCAGCGCGCGCGGCCGGTGGCCCGCCAGATCGCCCACGCCGGCCTCGGCAGCACCCTGTGCCGCCGACCGCACCTGCGCCCCCGCGGTGGCCGCCGAACGCAGGACGCCGCCGGTGTCGATCGCCGCCAGCGCCCGCGGGTCGGCGAGCAGGGTGTCGTCGAGCACGTCAGCCGGCCGGTGCCGACGGGGGTGGGGTCGCCTCGTCCAGCAGGAGCACCGGGATCCCGTCGACGATCGGGAAACCGCGGCCGCACTCGGTGCAGGTGAGCACGTCGGCATCGGGGTCGGCAGGGGTGCCGGCCCGCAGCGGCGCGTGGTCGTCGGACGGGCAGGCCAGGATCTCCATCAGCTGGGGGTCGAGATTTACGGCCACGAGCCTCCTCCTTCGCAAGGGCACGCGGAACTGCCCGCGATGTTGCCAGTGCGCGGCGCGGTCCGCCCGGTTCGTACGCGAGATTTCCGGGCCGGCTCAGGCCCGGACGACCCCGAGCACCTCGTCGCGCAGCGCCGCCATCGCGGCGGCGTCGGCGGCCTCGACGTTCAGGCGCAGCAGCGGCTCGGTGTTCGACGGGCGCAGGTTGAACCAGGAACCGTCCGGCAGGCTCACGGTGAGCCCGTCGAGCTCGTCGAACTCGACACCGTCGCGGGCGCCGTACTCCTGCTTGACCGCGGCGATCCGCTCGGCCTGGTCGCGCACCGTCGAGTTGATCTCGCCGGAGGCCGAGTAGCGCTCGTAGGCGGCCATCAGCTCCGACAGCGGCCCCTCCTGCTCGGCGAGCGCAGCCAGCGCGTGCAGCGCGGCCAGCATGCCGGAGTCGGCCTTCCAGAAGTCGCGGAAGTAGTAGTGCGCCGAGTGCTCGCCGCCGAACACCGCACCGGTCTCGGCCATCGTCTGCTTGATGAACGAGTGACCCACGCGCGTGCGCACCGGGGTGCCGCCGTGCTCGGAGACGATCTCCGGCACCGCCTTCGACGTGATCAGGTTGTGGATCACCGTGGCCCCGGGGTCCTTGGCCAGCTCGCGGACCGCGACGAGGCCCGTGATCGCGCTCGGGCTCACCGGCTCGCCGCGCTCGTCGATCACGAAGCAGCGGTCGGCGTCGCCGTCGAAGGCGAGGCCGATGTCGGCGCCCTCGGCGACGACGCGCTTCTGCAGGTCGACGAGGTTGGCCGGGTCGAGCGGGTTGGCCTCGTGGTTGGGGAACGAGCCGTCGAGATCGAAGTACATCGGCACGACGTCGAACGGCAACGGCTCGAACACCGCGGGCACCGTGTGGCCACCCATGCCGTTGCCGGCGTCGACCACGACGCGCAGCCGCCGGGACCCGCTGAGATCGACCAGCTTGCGCAGGTAGGCCGCGTACTCCGAGAGCAGCTCGCGGTTGCTGACCGTGCCGCCGCCCGGGCCGGCCGGCACCCCGGCCTCGACGGCCGCGCGGATCGTGGCGAGCCCGGTGTCCTGCCCGATCGGCGTGGCACCCGCCCGGCAGAGCTTGATGCCGTTGTACTTCGCCGGGTTGTGGCTCGCCGTGAACATCGCACCGGGCAGGCCGAGCGTGCCCGAGGCGAAGTAGAGCATGTCGGTGCTCGCGAGCCCGATCGAGACGACGTCGAGGCCCTGCCCCGTGACGCCCTCGGCGAACGCGGCCGACAGCTCCGGGGAGCTGTCGCGCATGTCGTGACCGATCACGACCCCCTGCGCGCCCTCGCCCCGTACGAGCGCGGCCATGGCCGCTCCCAGGTCGCGCACGGTGGAGGCGTCGAGCTGCTCGCCGACCACACCGCGGATGTCATAAGCCTTCACGATCGCGCCGAGATCTGCCACGGGACAGACCCTAGCGAGGTGCTCCCTCAGTCCTCCGTGGGCCCGGGCAGTACCCGCAGATGCCCCCGCCGCCCCGTGCCCGTGGCCGGCACCGGCTCCACCGGGCGGTCGGCACGCCCGGCCTCCCGCACCGCCTCGGCGAGCGCGGTGAGGTCGTCGCTGCTGTGCTGCGGCGGGGCGAACTCACCCTCGAACCGCACGACCTCCCAGCCCCGTGGCGCCGTCAGCCGATGGGCGTGCGCGGTGCACAAGTCGTAGGAATGGGGCTCGGCCTGCGTGGCCAGTGGGCCGACGACCGCCGTGGAATCGGCGTAGACGTAGGTGAGCGTGGCCACCGCGGGCTCGGTGCACCCGGTCCGTGAACACCGCCGCACACTCAGCACGTCGGGGACGATACCTCCTCCGTCCCCCACTTCCCCGCCGCGACGCGCGGCCGTCCGTGAGTAGCTCCCCCTACCCGACGAACGGCACGACCGTCCGGGGCCCAGCGCTGCGTCCGTTCGGGTGAACCTCGACGTCTGCCGGGCGGTCCCGCCTTTCGGCGGGCCCGGCAAGCGAAACCGCCGGGCGGGTGGTGTCGGCGCCGACGCGGTGTCGCGGAGTGGGATGGCAGGCGGCGGGGTCGTAGCATTCACCGGGTGACGACCGCGCGCCGCACGCTGCGCCGCTCTCCCCGGAGGCGGGACCGCCGGGGTCGTGGCATGCGCGGGCTGATGTACCCCGCCACCACGCCCGCCGCGCGCACCCGTGCCGAGAAGTTCGACGCGATGGTCCTGGAAGCGCTCGAGCCGATCGAGCTGCGCTGGGGCTCCGAGCTCGCCGACCTCGACCTCGCCGTCGACGAGGTCCCTGAGGTCGAGGAGACCTCCCCGGACGAGGTGGTCTGGGGCCAGGGCGTGCTCGCCGACGTCGGCGTGCCGCTCGCCCAGCTCGTGCCCGCGGGCGTCGACCCGGAGGGCCTGCCGTCACGGGCCCGGATCGTGATCTACCGCAGGCCGCTGGAAGCACGCGCCCGCGACGGCGCCGACCTCGCCGACCTGCTGCACGAGGTGCTCGTCGAGCAGGTGGCGGAATACCTCAACATCGAGCCCGACGCCGTGGACGGCGGGGAGAGCTGACGCGTCCCGCCGTCCACGGCGTTCCCGCGGTCAGGACGCCTCTCGGCGCAGCCTCCGCCGCTCCCGCTCGGACAGCCCGCCCCAGATGCCGAAGCGCTCGTCGTGCGCCAGGGCGTACTCGAGGCACTCCGCGCGCACCTCGCAGCCCGAGCAGATGCGCTTCGCCTCTCGCGTGGAGCCGCCCTTCTCGGGGAAGAACGCCTCCGGGTCCGTCTGCGCGCACAATGCGCGCTCCTGCCAGTCCTGTTCCTCGGTCTCGTCCTCGGCAAAGGCGACGACGGCTTCGCCGAACGGGTCGGTGGCCGGATACGGCACTCCCGCTGAGGTTTCGACCAGCCCCATCGTGGCTGTGATCACGTTCACTATTGCCCACCTCCCCGCGCGCCCCCGGCGTGGCTGCCACCAACCCTACGGGCTGGGAATGACAGCAATGTAAGTACAGCGCTGTCGGTTGACGGTTGGCAAGCTGAAGCTGCGACCGGGTGACGCGATCCACCCGGTCGGTCCCCCGATCAGCACAATGAACACGTGCCAGTTGAGTCTCATCGGGTCAGTCCGTGGTTCCTCGCGCTACTGACGATCACCGTCGCCGGGGCCGTCCTCACGGTGATCGCGACGCCGTCCGACAGGGCCCGGGGCGTATCCGTGCTGCTCACGGCGGGGATAGTGCTGCTGGTGCTGGGGGGATGGGCCGTATCGCTGTGCCTGCACGAGTTCGGGCACGCCGCGGTGGCGTACCGATCGGGCGACCGTTCGGTACGCGCCAAGGGCTATCTCACACTCGACATCCGCCGCTACACCGATCTCGGGCTGTCGTTCGTGCTCCCGATCGTGATCCTCCTCGTGGGTGGCATCCCGCTCCCCGGTGGCGCGGTGTGGATCAACCACGGGGCGATTCGCTCGCGGGGTGCCCGAAGTCTCGTGTCACTGGCCGGTCCGGCGACGAATCTGGTGCTCGGCGCGCTCCTGACGGCGGCGGTCGCGATCGTGCAGATGCCGATCGGGCTCGCGGTCGGCCTGTCGTGCCTCGCGTTCATCCAGGTGATCGCATTCGTGCTCAACATCCTCCCGGTTCCGGGCCTCGACGGGTTCGGGGTGCTCGAACCGTTCCTGTCGCTGCCCGCGCGCGTGCTCGCCGCGAAACTGCGGCCGTGGGCACCGCTCGTGCTCTTCCTGCTGATCATCGGAGTGCCCGGGGTCAGCGCGGTGTTCTTCCAGTTCGGCGCCGCGGTGTTCGCGGCCGTCGGCGGCGACGCCGAGCTCGCGTTCGCCGGCTACGGAGAACTCCTCTTCTGGCGCTGACGGCGCGAGTCGGGGTTTGGGTGCGGGCGAGTCGGGGTCAGGTGAGGCGGCGGCGG
This sequence comes from Pseudonocardia sp. CNS-004, assembly GCA_001942185.1. Classification (GTDB taxonomy): domain Bacteria; phylum Actinomycetota; class Actinomycetes; order Mycobacteriales; family Pseudonocardiaceae; genus Pseudonocardia. The sequence continues at coordinate 75,229 of MKJV01000085.1, read as the reverse complement.
GCGGCGGCCACCATGGCCGGCACGGTGTCGGTGTCGCCGGGGAGCGCGTGCAGGGGCCACCAGCGCAGGTCGTCGGACTCGTCGCTGATCCGCGGCACGGCGCCCGCGGGTGCCCGGACGAGGAACCGGACGTCGAGGTGGCGGGTCGCAGGCCCAGCGAGCACGTGATCGGGTGGACGTCCACGTGCAGCGGCTCCGGGTCGATCACCAGCCCGGCCATGCCGGACTCCTCGGTGGCCTCCCGCAGCGCGGCGTCGGCGAGCGAGGTGTCGCCGGGCTCGCAGTGCCCGCCGAGCTGGATCCAGCGCCCGACGCGCGGGTGCAGCGTGAGCAGCGTGTGCTCGGCGGTGGCGTCGACCACGAGCGCGGACGCCGTCAGGTGCCCCGGCTCGCACGAGCGGGAGCAGGCGTCGTCGGGGCGGCGTCGAGGAATGCCAGCAGCGCGTGCCGGAGGCCCTGCTGGCCCGGCTCGGGCGGGTCCCACGCACGCAGCTCGGCTGCCGCAGCGGCGGGCGCTACCACTCGAGGAGCCCGGCGGCCGGGTCGTCGGGCGGGAGGGGTCGCAGCGGCTCGGCAGGAATCCCGACCGCGACGCTCCCGAGCGGCAGCAGGCCGGGCGGGACGTCGATGCCTGCGGCCGTGGCGGCCGCCGTCCAGTGCGCCCCGAGCCCTTCGGCTGCCAACGCCACGAGCAACGCCTGCACCGCCGCGGCGGCGCCGGGCGAACCGTCGCCGAGTACGACCACCAGCTCGGGCGGCTCGTGCTCGGCCCCGATCGCGTCGAGGTACGCGCGCCGCCGCGCCGGGTCGCGCAGCCATCCGAACCGGACGGGAGCGTCGGACACGGCGAGCGCCACCCCGGCCGCGCGCCGCATGGCCGCCTCGTCGACCGGTTCGTCGCCGAAGTCCCGCACGTCACGCGGCAGCAGGAGGGCCTCACGCCGCCCCTGGGCGATGGCCTCCTCGGTGCCGAGCGAGAACAGGTCGTCCTCGACGGGCGGACGAGGTCGCGCGCGGTGGAGCCGTCGTCCACCGGGTGCAGGCCGCGGACCACCGCCACCGGGAGCCCGCCGAGCTTCCCCTTGACCAGGTCGGCCGCCGACGCCAGCTCGTCGGCCAGCGCCACCTCGGTGACCAGCAGCTCGTTGCCCTCGGCGTCGTGCTCGCCCTCGTAGCCGTGCAGCACCGGCAGCCCGGCCGAGCCGATCGCCACGTCGGTCTGCCCCACCCGCCAGGTGCGCCCCATCGTGTCGGTGACGACCACGGCGACCTCGACGCCGAGCAGCCGCCGCAGGTCCACCCGCAGCCTCGCCGCGCTCGCGTCCGGGTCGGCCGGGAGCAGTGCGAGCTCGTCGCGACGCACGTTGGACCCGTCGATCCCGGCCGCGGCCTGCACGATGCCGAGCTTGCCCGCGACGATCAGGGTGCGCCCGCGCCGGGCGAGCACGCGTTCGGTCTCGGCGTCGACGAGCTCGCGGCGCAGCGCGTCGCGGGCCTCCGGGTCGGTCGGCGCGGGGACGAGCCTGCCCTCGGTCTTGGAGAACACCTTGGACGTGACGACCACGACGTCGCCGTCCTCGAGCCACGGGGCAGCCGCGGCCAGTGCCCCTGCAAGGTCGTCGCCGGGACGGAAGTCGGGCAGCCCGCGGACCGGCAGGATGGTGAGGCCGTCGGGAGCGGCGTGGTCACGCAACGGTGGTGCCCGCCAGTTCCAGCGCGCGCCGGGCCATCTCCGCGGTGGCCTCGACGTCGGTCATCAGCAGCGGCACGGACCGCACGTCGACGCCGGGCACGTCGCGACGTCGCCGGTGTGCACCAGCCAGCCGTCCAGGACGCCGCCGTCGGCGCGGGCCCCGAGGTGCCTGCCGACGGCCTCGGCCGTGGTCTCGACGCGATCGCGGTGAGGCAGGCGTCGGCCATCCCGCGCACCGGCTTGCCCCCCACGATCGGCGAGAGCCCCACGACCTTCGCCTTCGTCTCGCGCAGCGCGGCACGCACGCCGGGGACGGTGAGGATCGTGCCGATGCTCACCACCGGGTTGGACGGCGCGAGCAGCACGCGTCGGCGTCCCGGATCGCATCGCGCGCAGCGGGCAGCACGCTCGCCTCGTCGGCGCCGACCGAGACGATCTCGTGCGCGGTGGGCTCGGCGTGGAAGCGCACCCACCACTCCTGGAAGTGGATCGCCTTGCGGGCCTGCGGCCCGGTGTCCGGGTCGTCGACGACGACGTGGGTCTCCACCCGGTCGTCGGTGGCCGGCAGCAGCCGCACACCGGGCCGCCAGCGGTCGCACAGCGCAGCCGTGACGTCGGAGAGGGCGTAGCCGGCGCGCAGCATCCGGCTGCGTACCAGGTGGGTGGCGAGGTCGCGGTCGCCGAGGCCGAACCAGGTGGGCTCGGCACCGTAGGCGGCGAGCTCGTCGCGCACCGTCCACGTCTCGCCGACCCGGCCCCAGCCGCGTTCGGTGTCGATCCCGCCCGCCAGGGTGTACATGCAGGTGTCGAGGTCGGGGCAGATCCGCACGCCGTGCATCCACACGTCGTCGCCGACGTTCACGACCGCGGTGATCTCGTGTTCCGACTCGCCCTCGCCGGTGGCCGGCAACCCCAGCGCGGCCTTCACCCCGAGCAGGAACCGGGCGCACCGACCCCACCCACCAACACCGTGACTCTCACGCGCGCGAGCCTACGCGTGCGTGATCGGCCGCCTCGGACCCATGGACGGAGTCACATCGCTCGGTAGTCCTTCGCCGAGAAGCGCGGGCCGAAGCGGGGGGCGGCGGAAGCCGGACGCCTCGATGTAGCGCACCGCGCGGTGGCGCTGCGGCGTGTACGGGGCGAGCTCGGCGAGCATCCCCGCGTCGTCGAGGGGACGGCCGAGCAGCGCCCAGCCGACGACCGACGGGATGTGGAAGTCGCCGACGCTCACCGCGTCGGCGTCGCCCCACGCGCGTTGGGCGATCTCGGCCGCGGTCCACACCCCGATCCCGGGCACCTTGCGCAGCAGCTCCCGGCCCTGGGCGCCGCCGAGCTCACAGGCCCGTTCGAGCCGATGGGCCACCGCGGCCGCGGCCAGTACGGCGCGCCTGCGGGCCAGGTCGACGCCTGCGCGGTGCCACTCCCAGTCCGGGATCGCCCGCACCTGCGCGGGGGTGGGCGGCACCCGGACGCGTCCGGGACGGGGCCGGGCGCGGGTCGCCGAAGCGGCGGCACAGCTCCCGCCACGAGCGGCGCGCTCGGTGCCGGTGACCTTCTGCTCCAGCACCGAGGGCACCAGCACGTCCCACACCCGCATCGACGCGCCGAGGCGCAGCCCGGGCATCCGCTTCGCGGTGTCGGCGACCAGCGGGTGGTGGGCGACGAACTCCTCCGGCCGGTCGTTCGCGCCGAGCAGCCCCGGGATGCCCTCGAGGGACCATGCGGCACCGGGACCCCACGCCTGCGCGACCACGGTGCCGTCGGAGCGCCGGTGCAGCGCCAGCGTGGCCGGGCCGTCAGGAGTGGTGCCGGTCCGCCAGATCGCCGAGCCGTCGGCGTGCCACGTGGGGTCGCCGCGGCCCCGGCGCAGCGGGGCGAGCACGGCGGCGACGTCGAGGCGGTAGTCCGGCCGCCACTCGCGCGTGCTCGCCCCGGTCACGATCAGACGTCCGGGGAGAAGCGCACCCCGTGCGGGGGCAGCGCCACGTCGGGCCACACGCGCATGCCGTGCCGCAGCTCGCACTGCGCTCCCACGACGGCCCGGTCGCCGACCACGGCGTCGTACACGGCAGCCCTCTCGCCGATCCGCGTGAGCCTGCGACGACCGAGTTCACGACACGGGCGTTGTCCTCGACGACGGCGCCGTCGAACAGCATCGAACCCTCGACCCGGGCGCCCTTGCCGATGCGCACGTTGCGGCCGACGACGGTGCCGCCGAACACGCGCGCGGTGTCGTCGACCTGCGCGCCGTCGAGCGCGAGCGACTCGCCGGTGGGGCCGGGCAGCGCGGACGAGGGCGCCACGCCGCGGACCAGGTCGGCCGAGCCCTTGACCAGGTCGAGCGGGGTGCCCAGGTCGCGCCAGTAGGCGGCGTCGACGTGCCCGGACACGCGGGCACGGCCTCCAGCAGGCCGGGGAACGTCTCGCGCTCCACCGACACCGGCCGCCCCTCCGGGATCGACTCGATCACCTCCCGGCGGAACACGTAGCAACCGGCGTTGATCTGGTCGGTGGGCGGGTCCTCGGTCTTCTCCAGGAACGCGGTGACCCGGCCGTCGTCGTCGGTGGGCACGCAGCCGAACGCGCGCGGGTCCTGCACGCGCACCAGGTGCAGCGTGGCCTCGGCCTTCGTCCTGCGGTGGGTGTCGACCACGGCGGTCAGGTCGGTGCCGCACAGCACGTCACCGTTGAAGACGAGCACGTCGGGCGCGGTGAGGTGCTTGTAGACGTTGCGGATGCCACCGCCGGTGCCCAGCGGCTCGTCCTCGACGACGTACTCGATCTCGAGGTCGAGCGGCTTGCCGTCGCCGAAGTAGTCGGAGAAGGTCTCCGCGAGGTACGAGGTGCCCAGCACGACCCGGCGCACGCCCGCGGCCCGGATCCGGGAGAGCAGGTGCGCCAGGAACGGCACGCCCGCCGTCGGCAACATGGGCTTGGGAGCCGACAGCGTGAGGGGCCGCAGCCGTGTTCCCTTGCCGCCGACCAGCACCACGGCCTCGACGTCGTCCAGCACGCGCTCTCCTCCTACGTATGGGGGTCAGGGGTGCGGCGCGCGAGCGCCGCCAGCGCCCGCGCCGGTCCACGAGCGCGGTCGCGCACGTACCGGTGCAGTCCGGCCGCGTGCGGTTCCAGAATGCCGTGCCCCTCCACGTTCGTGTCACCGGGCTCGACATCGGCGGCCGCTCCCGTGACGGAGACGACGAGCCATCCCGCCCGGCCCAGCCGGTCCCCCAGGTCCACGTCCCCGATCCCGCCGGGTCCGCCGAGGTAGCGGCTGTCGAACCCGTCGACGGAGTCCCACGCCGACCTGCGGACGAGGGCGGCCGCGGTGGACAGCCAGCCCGTCGGCCGGCGCCGGTGCCGCCCGGGATCCGGCCGCGGGCCACGGCGAGCAGGCCCGGGAGCGGCCCACCCACCGGCCCGGGGACGCCGTGCAGTGACGGCCCCAGCAACCGGCCCGCGGTGCCGGGCCGCGGCGGCGAGCAGCAGGTCGATCGCGCCGGGCCGCCAGCGCGCCGCCGGGCAGGCGAGCACGACCCACCCCACGTCCGGCGCCAGCCCGGCCACCGCGCGGTTCACCGCGGCCGCCCATCCCACGTCCTCGACGAGCCGCACCACGTCGACGTCCCGCGCCGACGATGCGGTGTCGGCGACGACCAGGCGCGTGCCCGCGGGCAGCGTGGCCCGGAGCCCGTCGACGCACGGCCGCCCCCGCCGGGTGACGGTGACGGCGGCCAGCGCACCGCCGTACTCCCGCACGGGATCGGTGTCCACGCGACGAACGGTAGCCGGATGCCGTGCCTCCGAAGTTCAGGAACGTCCCAGGCCCTCGGCGAGCCGCGCGATACCCGCCGGGCCCACCCGGCAGCAGCCGCCGACGATCCGGGCGCCCTCCGCGACCCATCGGCGGGCGTCCTCCGGCCGGAGCGGGCGCGCCGGTCCACACCCGCGCCCGCGCGTCCCAGCCCTCGCCGCTGTTCGGATAGGCGATCACCGGTTTGCCGGTGATCTCACGGGCCAGCGCGACGGCGTCCGGTACGTCGGCGGGTGCGCAGCAGTTCACCCCGACGGCGACGATCTGCGGTACCCCGGCCGCCACGGCGAAGGCGTCGGCGAGGGGCTGGCCCGCGCGGGTGCGCTCCCCGTCGATGCTGTAGCTCAGCCACGCCGGGACGTCGAGCTCGGCGACTGCGCCGGCGAGGGCTTCCGCCTCGTCGACGTCGGGCACGGTCTCGAGCGCGAGCAGGTCCGGGCCGGCCGCCGCGAGCACCTCCATCCGCGGCCGGTGCCAGTCGCGCAGGGTGGCGACGCCCAGCCCGTAGCGGCCGCGGTACTCCGATCCGTCGGCCAGCACGGCGCCGTACGGGCCGACCGAGGCCGCGACCCACCGCCTGCCGCCTGCGGAAGCGGCCGCATCCCTTGCCAGCTCGACGCTGCGGCGCAGCAGCCCGGCGGCGGCGGCCCGGTCGACGCCGCGGGCGGCGAGGCCGTCGAAGGAGGCTGGTAGCTGGCGGTGATCGCGATGTCGGCGCCTGCGTCGAAGAAGGCCCGGTGGACGGCCGCGATCTCGGCGGGCGCGTCGAGCAGCAGCCGGGCCGACCAGAGCGCGTCGGAGAGGTCGTGCCCGCGGGCCTCGAGCGCGGTGGCCATACCGCCGTCGCAGACGAGGACGGTGTCGTACAGCGGGAGATCAGTATTCGTCGGCTTCCACCCGGTCCAGGTCGGCCAGCACCTCGACGGCCTGGCCGTCGCCTTCGTCGGCCGCGATCTGCAGGTACGGACGTGCGTCGTCGACCCTACCGTCGCTCAGCAGGAACCGGCCGAGCGCGAAGGCCCACCCCGGCTCGGCGATCCGCTCGGCCTCGCGGAGCTCGCGCTCGGCCGCCTCCGGGTCGCCGTTGCCCGCGAGGAACTGCCCGTACGCGGTGTGGGCCCGCAACGCGCCGAGCTCCGCCGCCCGCCGGTACAGGGCACCGGCGTCGGCGGGTCGCCCTGCTGCACGCGCACGTCGGCGAGCGCGAGGATCGTGTCGGGCTGCCGCTCCGTGGCGTACTGCTCGGCGGCGGCCGCGGCGGCGGGCAGGTCGCCCGCTTCGAGCTGCAGCTGCACGAGGTTGGCCGCGGCGAGCCGATCGCCCTCGGCGGCCGCGTCGACGAGCAGGTGCACGGCCTCGACCAGCCGGCCCTCGTCGCGCAGCAGGATCGCGAGGTCGTTCGCCGCCGGCACGTCGCCGGAGTCGACGGCGAGCCGCAGGGCGGCTTCCGCCCGCTCCCGGTCGCCGAGCTGCACCAGCGCGACGCCCAGCCGGCCGGCGAACCGCAGGTCGCCCCGCTCGACGTGCGGGTCCAGCAGATCGGCCGCCGCGCGCCAGTTCCCGCTGTCCAGATAGGGCCGTGCGAGCAGGTCGAGCGCGGACGGTTCGCCGCCCGCCATGGCCTGGCGCAGCACCTCGGCGGCTTCTTCCGGGCGTCCGTCGGCGAGCAGCGCGGCCCCCCGCACGGCGAGGTCCTCGGGTGACCGACCCATCACACTCCCTCGACCGGGTGGCGCGATGGTGCCACCGCACCCGGGGGAATGTCACCGCCGGTAGGGCGCGATCACTTTCCGGTACGCCGAACGGCGGAAGCCTCCGGGACCAACCGGTAGCCGCCCCGGACGGCGAGGTTGCGCACGAACTGGCCGGGCGTGGTGAACCCGAGCTCGCGGAACCGGCGCTGCACGGCGATCTCGGCGCGCAGCAGGTCGAGCCCGCCGCGGCGCGCGTAGGCCCCGGCGCGACGCGGTACTTCACGAGCGGCTCCGCGACGTTGGCGACCCGCGCGTCGGCGAGGATCAGCTTCGCCCAGAGCAGGTAGTCCTCCATCTTCGCGAAGTCGGTGTAGCCGCCCACGCCGGTGACGAGCGGGCGCCGGTACACGACGGTCGGATGGTTGAACGGGCTCGCGAACCGCGCGCGCCGGCGGATCTCGTCGGGGTCGATGGGCACGGCACGGGTGGCGACGATCTCGTCGGGGTCGTCGGTGAACTCGATCAGGCCTGAGCCCACGACGTCGATCCCGGACTCGATGATCGGCAACTGCACGGCGAACCGGTGCGGCAGGGAGATGTCGTCCGCGTCCATGCGGGCGACCACGTCGTGCCGGCACGCGGCGAGGCCCGCGTCCAGGGCCGGGCCGAGCCCGGCGTTGCGCTCCAGCTCCACCACGTCCACCGGGGCGGGGCTGTCGGCGGCGAGCTCGGCGATCTTCCCGGCGAGCGGGGCGGGCACCGGCCCGTCACGCACGATGACGACGTGGTCGGGGCGACGCGTCTGGGCGTCCACGGAGGACCGGAAAGCGGCTTCGAGGAAATCGGGTCGGTCACCTGCCCAGACGGGCAGGAGAAGCGACAGCTTCTCGGACAACGAGAGCTCCCTCCGCTCCGGCCACGTCCACCGGAGTAACGGTGTGCAACTGGAAGAGCCGCGATCACGGTCACCCGCGACACGCCCTTCGGGGGCGTGGACGAGCGCGCCCGGTGTTGCACCCTAGGAGACGGGGAGAGCTGGACTAGCGGAGGTGCACCGATGGGTGGACGGAGCACCGGGCGCTCGACGCTCACCCGGCCCGCGGTGCGGGAACGCGCCACCCCCGGGACGCGGGTGCGACCGGCGGGCGGCGGCCCACCTCCACGCCGCCCGCCGAGGCCGCCGCGCCCAGGCCGGCCGCGGCCCCGTCGCAGGCTCCGCACCGCCATGGTGCTGGCCGCCACGCTGGTCATGGTGCTCACCGGCACGGCGTGGGGCATGTACCGCGACGTCACGGCGGGCATCTCCACGACCGACGTGATCGCGGGTGGCGGCGACGGGGGCGATACGAACATCCTGCTCGTCGGCGTGGACAGCCGCACCGACGCGCACGGCAGGCCGCTGCCGCCCGAGGTGCAGCGGATGCTCTCGAGCGGTCCCGACACGGGTGTGCTGAACTCCGACACGATCATCCTGTTGCACGTGCCGGAGAGCGGCGGGGCGGCCACCGCGTTCTCCATCCCGCGCGACGCCTACGTGGACATCCCCGGCTACCGCCGCGACAAGATCAACGCTGCGTATCCGGCGACCAAGGCGCTCGCCGCCGAACGGCTGAGGTCCGAAGGTGTGCGGGACCCCGAGCGGGTCGAGGCCCAGTCCGCGCAGGAGGGCCGCAGCACGCTGATCCGCACGGTCGAGGGTCTGACGGGCCAGACCGTCGACCACTACGCCGAGATCAACCTGCTGGGCTTCCACAACCTCACCACCGCGATCGGCGGGGTGGACGTGTGCCTGCGCAGGCCCGTCGACGAACCGCTGTCCGGCGCGCACCTGCCCGCAGGGCCGCAGACGATCTCCGGGACCGACGCGCTCGCGTTCGTCCGCCAGCGGCACGGGCTGCCGGAGGGCGACCTGTCGCGCATCCGCCGCCAGCAGGTGTTCCTCGCCGCGGTCGCCGACAAGGTCCTCGCGGGTGGCACGCTCACCGACCCGGCCCGGCTCGGGGCGCTCGTCGGGGTCGCGCAGCAGTCCCTCGTGATCGACGCGGGCTGGGACCTGCTCGGGTTCGCCCAGCAGGCGGCCGACATCGCCGCCGGGAACATGCAGTTCCTGACCGTCCCGACGGCCGGCCGTGACTCCACGCGCGGGGCGACGTCGTGCTCGTCGACCCTCCGGCGGTCCGGACCTTCATCGAACAGCAGGTCGGCAGGCAGGCCGCCGAGGCGCAGGCCGCGGAGGCACGGGCGGCCGAGACCACGGCGACCGAACCGGTGCCGCCCCCGCCCGCCGACCTCATCGCGTCGCGCTACGTCGTCGACGTCAGCAACGGCTCGGACCTGGGTGGGATGGCCACCTCGGTGGCCAACCACCTGCGTGGTCTCGGCTTCGGCCGCGGGATCATCGACAACGCCGCCGCGACCGACACCTCGGTGGTGCGCCACGCCGATTCCGACGCCGACGCCGCGCAGGCGGTGGCCGAACAGCTCGGCGACATCGACACCGAGCTCGACGGATCGGTGGCCCGCGGCCACCTGGACGTGGTGCTGGGCGCCGACTTCGACCCCGCTGTGGTGCCTTCCGCCACCGAGGAGCCGCCGCCACCCACCACGAGCGCCGCGCCGAAACCCACCGACCCGATCACGGCGTCGGGGGTGCCCTGCATCGACTGATGCATAAGGTGGCGGAGTGACGCTCACCGCCGCACTCCTCGGTCCGTTGCGCACCGGCGCGGCCGCTGCCCGCCCGCTCATCACGTTCTACGACGACGCCAGCGGCGAACGGGTGGAGCTCTCCGGCGCCACCACGACGAACTGGGCGGCGAAGGCGGCCAACCTGCTCCGCGAGGAGTGCGACGTCGAGCCGGGCACGCCGGTCGCGCTGCTGCTGCCGGCGCACTGGCAGACGGCGGCCGTCCTGCTCGCGGCCTGGTGGTGCGGCGCCACGGTCGTCTCGGACCCCAGCGACGCGGAGTGGGTGCTGTGCGACGCCGATCGCGTCGACCTCGCGCTGGCGGCCGACCCGGCGGGCGGGGTCGTCGCGCTGTCGCTGGACGCGTTCGGCAAGGGTGTGCCCGGCCTTCCGCCCGGCGTGGTCGACTTCGCCACCGAGGTGCGGTTGCAGGGCGACGACTTCGCGCCGTGGGAGCAGGTCCCCGACACCGCCCCCGCGCTCGACGGCGCCACGATCGGCGACGTCCTCGCGGCGGCCCGGGCCCGCGCCGCCGCGCTGGGCCTGTCCCGCGCCGACCGCGTGCTGTCCACCCTGGACTGGAACACCGCCGACGGCCTGCGCGACGGCCTGCTCGCGGTGCTGGCCGCGGAGGCGTCGCTGGTGCAGGTCCGCAACCCGGACGAGTCGACGCTGCCCCGCCGCGCCGCCACGGAACGCACCACCGCCAGGCTGGGCTAGTGGCATTGGTCCGGAAACGGGTGGACGGGGCAGCGAGACTCGACGGGTGCTCTCCAGCGAGCTGCTCGGCTTCCCGCCCGACGCACGCGTCCTGATCCTGAACGCCGACGACCTCGGCATGAGCGCGGCGGTCAACGCCGGTGTGATCGCCGCGGTCGAGGAGGGCATCGCGACGTCGTGCAGCCTCATGGTGCCCTGCCCGGGCGCCGCGGAGGCGATGCGGATGCTGCACGAGCGCCCGCACGTCCCGTTCGGGATCCACCTGACGCTGGTGCGTGATCATCCCCACGACCGGTGGTCGCCGGTCGCGCCGTCCGGCGACGTCCCGACGCTCGTCGACGCCGACGGGCTCCTGCCGCTGTACGAGCAGGTCGGGGAGCTCCTCGCCCGGGCCCGCATCGAGGAGGTCGAGCGGGAGTTCCGCGCCCAGCTCGGCGTCGCGCTGGCCGCCGGCCTGCGCCCCACGCACCTGGACTTCCACAGCATCGCCGACGGGGGCCGCGTGGACGTCCTCGACCTCGCGGTGGCGCTCGCGGCGGAGCACGGGCTCGCCGTGCGCGTCTGGCTCGGGCCGGGGCGCCGTCTCGCCCGTGCGCATGGCCGTCCGGTGGTGGACCACCCGTTCCTGGACAGCACCCGGCTGGATCCGGCGACCAAGGGCGACCGGTACGCGCAGCTGCTGCGGGCGCTGCCGCCGGGCCTCACCGAGTGGGCGGTCCACCCGGCGGCGGCGGACGCGGCGGCGGAGGCGGCCGATCCGAGCGGGTGGCGTGGTCGCCGCGGCGACCTCGAGTTCCTCGTCTCACCGCAGGCTCGCACCATCGTCACGGACGAGGGCGTCATGCTGATCGGCTACCGGCCCCTGCAGGACGCCTGGCGCATCACCGCGTGATCGGCACGGGCGCCCGGTGGGCCAGCGGCCGCGGCAGCGCGAACAGCCAGGGCGCGCCGGCCGTCACGAGCGCGCGGTGCGTGAGGAGCGACAGCACGGTGCACGCGACCGCCAGCACCACCGGAAGCGCGTACTCCGCCGCCGCCGGCACGTCGACGTGCTGCAGCACCACCATCAGCACGGCGATCCAGAAGATGTGGATCAGGTAGACCGGCAGCGTCTGCGCGCCGAGCGCGACGAGCGGGCGGGCCACCCGGTAGCGGCAGATCCACGCGGAGAACAGCACGCCGAACGTGAGCGCGAGGCCGTTCAGCAGCAGCGCGACGCCGGGCAACGTGCGGGCGCCCAGCGCGACGGCGGCCACCGCGGCACCGACGCACAACGCGGCCGCGGCGGCGGTGCGCAGCGCCGTGCCGGCCCGGGCAAGACGCTCGACGAGCGTCCGGGCGTGCCAGCCGAACAGGAAGAAGAACAGGTAGCGGGCCATGCGGTCCCACACCTCGTACCCGAGGTGCAGGTCCCCCGACCCGATGAGGGCGGAGAGCACGCCGGCGAGCCCCAGCTGCAGCCACACCGGCGCGCGCTTGATCAGCTTCCCGAGCACCGCGAACAGCGCGAGCGCGTAGATGAACCACACCCCGGACCCCGGGACCAGCGGGGCGAGCGCCACCGCGACGACGTCGGTGTCGTCGGCGTAGTGGTCCACGGCCGCGACGGGCGGGATGTGGAAGAAGGCGAAGCGGAGCAGGGTCCACAGGACGAAGAGGTAGAGGAAGAACGCGACCCGCTTGTGCAGCAACGTCCGCCACGGCGCGGCCAGCGGCCCGCCGACGAAGAGCCCCGAGACGAGGAAGAACAGCGGCATCCGCATCGAGGCGAGCGCGGTGTTGGCGGCCACCACCGCGGGCGGGGCCAGGCCCGAGGTGTGCAGGAACATCACCGCGTGGTGAGCCACGACGAGCAGGATCGACAGGCCCTTGGCCGCGTCGACCCACGCCATCCGGGACGGTCGCGAACCGGAGGCGTTGACAGTGAGGAGCTGTGTCGCGCCGGCATCCGCGCGGACGTTGCCAACCGCTCGCTGAGAAGACGCTGAGGAAACCGGTTGACGCCGCATCCGGAGGTCTGGTCCCACTCGGCCGAGTGACCCCTACCTGAGCAGCGCCCGCGCCATCACCATCCGCTGGATCTGGTTGGTGCCCTCGTAGATCTGCGTGATCTTGGCGTCGCGCATCATCCGCTCGACGGGGAAGTCCTTGGTGTAGCCGGCGCCGCCGAGGAGCTGCACGGCGTCGGTGGTGACGCTCATCGCCGCGTCGGAGGCGAAGCACTTCGCGGCGCTGGAGATGAAGCCGAGGTTCGGCTCGCCGCGTCGGCACGCGAGGTGGCGACGTAGACGAGCTGGCGGGGGCCTCCACCTTCATCGCCATGTCGGCGAGCATGAACTGCAGGCCCTGGAACTCGGCGATGGCCTTGCCGAACTGCTTGCGCTCCTTGACGTACGACGTGGCGACGTCGAGCGCGCCCTGCGCGATCCCGACGGCCTGTGCGCCGATCGTGGGGCGGGTGTGGTCGAGCGTGGCGAGCGCGGTCTTGAAGCCGGCGCCCTCCGCGCCGATGATCCTCATCGCGGGGATGCGGCAGTCGGTGAAGTAGATCTCGCGGGTCGGCGAGCCGTTGATGCCGAGCTTGCGCTCCTTCGGCCCCACCTCGAAACCGGGGTCGTCGCGGTGCACGACGAACGCGGAGATCCCGTTCGCCCCCTTCTCCGGGTCGGTGACCGCCATGACGGTGTACCAGGTGGACTCGCCCGCGTTGGTGATCCAGCACTTGGTGCCGTTCAGCACCCACGAGTCTCCGTCGCGCCGGGCCCGGGTCTTCATCGCGGCGGCGTCGGAGCCCGCCTCCCGCTCGGACAACGCGTAGCTGATCATCGCGTCGCCCGCCGCGATCGACGGCAGCACCTGGCGCTTCAGCTCGTCGGACGCCGAGAGCAGGATCGGGGTGAGCCCGAGCCCGTTGACGGCCGGGACCAGCGACGACGAGGCACAGACGCGCGCCACCTCCTCGATCACGATGCAGCCCGCGAGCTCGTCGGCGCCCTGGCCGCCGTACTCCTCGGGAATGACGACGGCCTGGAAACCCGCTTTGACCAGGGCATTCTGCGCCTCGATCGGATAGCGGCCCTGCTCGTCGACCTCCGCGGCGTACGGGGCGATCTCCTTCTCCGCGAGCGCCCGCACCGCCTCGCGCAGCGCCTGGTGCTCCTCGCTGAGCCGGTAGGTGTCGAAGTCGGGATTCATGACGACCAGCTTAACGGCACTCGGTGCCACTTGTACACCACTCCTGCTACCCTGCGTGCCATGACTCGCCGCGGTCGCTCCCCCGAGAGCCGGGCCGAGGTCCGGCGCGATCTGGTCGCCGCCGCCGTGCGGCTGTTCCGCACCCGCGGCTACGAGGAGACGACGGTCGACGACATCGCGGCGCGGCGGGCGTCGGGCGGCGGACGTTCTTCCGCTACTTCCCGAGCAAGGAGGACGCGATCTCGCCCGACCACGAGGTCGCACTCGCGCGGGTCACCGAGGTGTTCGACACCGCTCACCCCACGGAGCCCACGGCGGCTCTCACGGTGCGGGCCGGGGAAACGGTGTTCGACCTGTACGCCGACGACCCCGAGCTCTCCGTGGAACGCTTCCGGCTCACCCACGACGTGCCGGCCCTGCGCGACCGCGAGTCGGCGCGGGTGGACCACTACCGCCGCCTGTTCACAAGACGACTCGGCGAGCGCTTCGCAGGCGAGCCCGACGGCGAGCTGCGTGCCGCGGTGACGGGCGCCGCCGTCGTGGCCGCCCACAACCTCGCGTTGCGGGGCTGGCTCGCCGACGGCGGTCGGCCCGACCGGCTCGACGACTACCGGGCCCGGTTCCGGAAGGTCATCGACCTGCTGCCCGGCGAGCCCGCCCTGCACGACGTGACCGGCAGGCTCGAGGCGGCCGTGGCCCGGCTGGAACGGCACGCCTGAACGCGGTGTGACCCATACCACATCGACGGCGCCGCTTCCAGCGCTGGTGTGGGGGGCAGCCCCCAACGTGAGAGTCGGGCTGGCAGCAGTACGACGGGAGGGCAGCGGGGTGGCTGCCACGCGCCCCGGTGCCGGATCCTTCGAGGTGCCGCAGAGCGCGATCCGGCGGAAGGGAGTTGGACGATGAGCACGCAGCGCCCCCCTCAGCCATCGTGACCTCGCCACTCCCGGTGCTGCCGGTCGCAGCGGGTCCCTCTGCGGTGCGGTCGGCGAACTGGTCGTGGGCGGCAGGCACCCCGCGACCAGTCCGCTGCGCGCCTGCTGACGGGAGGTCGCCATGTGCGCCGCCGACGCCACCCCCGTACTCACCCGCCAGGATCTCTGCGACCGCTGCCGGGACGTCGCCCGCGTACGGGCCGTGCTCCCGACCGGCAACGATCTCCTGTTCTGCGAGCAGCACGCCCGCCAGCACGCCGACCGCCTCCGCGAGATCGGCGCGTCGCTCTCGCCCGAGCCCTGAGCTCGCGGTGGTCCGGACATGCGTGATCCCCGGGCCGCAGCGTGCTGCGTGACCGAGCTGGACGGGCTCGGACCCGGGGATCACGGGTGACTGCCTGGATTTGCCGGCACCACACCGGCTTCCACATGGCCGTCGGAAACGAGTCCCGTGGTGCTAGCGGACAGCCACCTCACGAGTCCTGTAGCTATTCAACGCTGGACCACCTCCTCTCCCGTGTACCCGCCACATTACGACCGGCCGCGGGCGGCGCGCCACGGGAATTCCGGAGATCACCCCCGAGGTCACACCCGCAGATCATTCCGAGGCGGCGGTGGCGCGCAGCGCGGCGTCCTTGGCCAGCACGGAGTCGGCGAGGTCGGCCTGGAAGCGCAGCATCCGCTCCCGCAGCGCCGGGTCGGACGCCGCGAGGATCCGGACGGCGAGCAGCCCCGCGTTGCGGGCCCCTCCGACGGCCACGGTGGCCACCGGCACGCCCGCCGGCATCTGTGCGATCGACAGCAGCGAGTCGAGGCCGTCGAGCTGCGCGAGCGGCACGGGCACGCCGATCACCGGCAACGGTGTCGCGGCCGCGACCATCCCGGGCAGGTGCGCCGCTCCCCCGGCCCCCGCGACCACCACCCGCAGACCCCGCTCGGCCGCGGTCGTGGCGTAGTCGAGCATGCGCTGGGGGGTGCGGTGCGCGGAGTACACACCCACCTCGTAGGGCACCTCGAACTCGGCGAGCGCCGTGGCGGCGGCCTCCATGACCCGCCAGTCCGAGTCGCTCCCCATGATCACGCCGACCAGCGGCTCAGACACTGCGAACCTCCTGCTGCGGGCGACCGGTGTGCGGCGACCAGCCGTCCGGCCACTGCGCCGTGGACAGCCACGCCGCGGCGAGCGCCGCTCGCGACCGCACGGCGGCCATGTCGTCGCCGAGCACCGTGACGTGCCCGACCTTGCGGGCAGGCCGCTCGGCCTTCCCGTAGAGGTGCACCTTCACGTCCGGGAAACGCGCGAAGAGGTGGTGCACCCGCTCGTCCACCGACATCGCGGGCGGCTGCGCCGCGCCGAGCACGTTGGCCATCACCACCGCGGGCGCCGTCGGCGCCGTGGCGCCGAGCGGGTAGTCCAGCACCGCGCGCAGGTGCTGCTCGAACTGCGACGTGCGGGAGCCCTCGATCGTCCAGTGCCCCGAGTTGTGCGGGCGCATGGCCAGCTCGTTGATCACGAGCAGGCCGTCGGTGCGCTCGAACAGCTCGACGGCCAGCAGCCCCGTGACACCCAGCTCGGCGGCGATCCGCAGCGCCATCTCCTGCGCACCCGCCGCGACGTCCGGGTAGAGCCCGGGGGCCGGGGCGAGCACCTGCACGCACTGGCCGTCCTCCTGCACGGTCTCGACCACCGGCCACGCCGCCGCCTGCCCGAACGGGGAACGCGCGACGAGCGCGGCGAGCTCCCGGCGCATCGGCACGGCCTCCTCGACGAGGAGCGGGGTGCCCGCGGCCAGCAGCTCGGCGACGAGCGCGGGGTCCGGTTCCCGCAGGAACCACACACCGCGACCGTCGTAACCGCCGCGGGCGGCCTTGAGCACGACGGGCCATCCGTGCTCGGCGGCGAACCCCGCGACGTCGGCGGGCTCCCGCACCTCGGCGAACACCGGCACCGCGAGGCCGAGGTCCGCCAGCCTGCCCCGCATCACGAGCTTGTCCTGCGCGTGCAGGAGTGCGTCGGGCCCGGGGTGCACGGGCACACCTGCGTCGACGAGCGCGCGCAGGTGTTCCTGCGGCACCTGCTCGTGGTCGAACGTGACGGCAGCGCACCCCCGGGAGAACGCGCGGAGGGCAGGCAGGTCGGACGCCGCGCCCGCGTGCACGTCGGAGCACACGACGGCGGCCGGGTCCGCCGGGTCGGCGGCCAGCACACGCAGCGACTGGCCGAGCGCGATGGCGGCCTGGTGCGTCATGCGGGCGAGCTGCCCGGCACCGACCATCCCGACGACCGGAAGGCGCCCTGACGGGGCCGAGCCGAGCTCGCCGGAGCGAGAAGAAGGCGCTGTGCGAGTGGCGTCCACGGTGGAGGAAGCCTACCGCGCGCGGCGCGGCACCGGCGTCTGGCACGATCGAACAGGTGTCCGTTGTCGAGTCGGCGCTCGCGATCGTCCCGCAGCCCTACCGCGACATCGCCATCAAGCACCGTGAGCTCGTCAAGTTCGCCTTCGTCGGCGGCACGACCTGGGTGATCGACACCGTCGTGTTCTTGCTGCTCAAGTCCACGGTGCTCGCGGAGAAGCCGCTCACGGCGAAGATCATCGCGGTACTGGTGGCGACGATCGTGTCGTACGTGCTGAACCGGGAGTGGTCCTTCCGCACCCGCGGTGGCCGGGAACGCCACCACGAGGCGGCGCTGTTCTTCCTCGTCAGCGGCATCGGTGTGATCGTCTACTCGGCGCCGCTGGCGATCTCGCGCTACGTGTTCCACCTCTCGGTGCCCGAGGTGAGCCTCCTCACCCAGGAGGTCTCCGACTTCGTCAGCGGGCAGATCATCGGCGTCCTCGCGGGCATGGCCTTCCGCTGGTGGGCCTTCCGCCGCTTCGTCTTCCCGGACGAGGACGTCCGCAGGCGGGTCCCCGCCGCCTGACCGTCCAGCTGATCGTCGCAGCTGACCCTCAGCGGGGCGTCGAGGTCCGCCGGGGCGCTGCCGACACCACGTCGTCCGCCCGCGCCGCCGGCAGGAAGATCGTGAACACCGGCGGGCGCGCCCTGGACAGCTCCAGCCGCCCGCCGTCGGCCTCCACCAGCGCGCGGGCGAGCGCGAGCCCGATGCCGGTGGACGAGCCGACCGACACCCCGCGGTCGAACACGTGCGGCACGAGCTCCTCCGGGATCCCCGCACCCGTGTCGGACACCTCGACGAGCAGGCTGCTCTCGGCCGCGCGGGCGCTGAGCGTGACGGTGCCCGCCCCGTGCTGGGCCGCGTTGTCGAGCAGCGCGCCGGTCGCCTCGCGGATGCGGGCCGGTGTGACCCGCGCGAGCAGCCCGTCCGGCACCCGCACCTTCAGGGAACGTCCGTCCGCCTTGAGCGCGGGCCGCCACTCCTCCGCCACGGCGGACAGCGCCTCCCGCAGGTCCTGCGGTTCGGCACCCGCGGCCCGCGCCACCCGGGCCGCCGCCAGCAGGTCGTCGAGCACCTCCGCGAGCCGCTCGGCCTGTTCCAGGGCCGCCAGCGCCTCGCGCGCGCCGTCGGGTCGGGATGGGAGGCGAGCTCGTCGAGCCGCAGCTGCAAGGCGGTGAGGCGGCTGCGCAGCTGGTGGGACACGTCGCCGACGAGCGCCCGCTCCCGTTGCAACAGGTCTGCGAGCGCGACGGCGGACGTGTCGAGCACGTCCGACACCCGGTCCAGCTCGGGGATCCCGTGCCGGCCGGGCACCGCGCGGAAGTCGCCTGCGCCCAGCCGCGCGGCCCGGTCGGCCACCCCCCGCAGCGGCTCGGCGAGCCTGCGCGCGGTGACTGTGGCGACCACCGCCCCGGTGCCCACCGAGAGCACGACGAGCAGCAGCACCACGGCCGTCACCTGCAGCTGCTCGGTGCGCATCAGCTGCAACGGCTCCTGCATGACGAGCACATCACCCGGCGAGAACGGCAGCGACTCCGAGACCGGCTCGCTTCCCACGTCGGCGCGACGACCTGGTCGGGCTCCCCGGCGCGCTGCAGCACCAGCCGCCCACCAGTCGGCACGGCGAGCTCGATCGCCGCGCGGTCGATCGCCGCGCCCGGGTTGTCCAGCCGGGCGGCCACCTGCTCCAGCCGCGACAGCAGATCGGCCCGGTGGATGTCCTCCACCAGCCGCCACGTGGTGATCGCGAGCGGCCCCCCGAGCACGAGGGCCGTGATGGCGACGACGAGCAACGTCGACTGCAGGATCCTGCGGCGCACGGGTCGAGTCCCTAGTCGTGGTTGAAACGGAAGCCGACGCCGCGCACCGTCGCGATCCGGTGCTCGCCGCCGATCTTGCGCCGCAGCCAGGACATGTGCATGTCGAGCGTCTTGGACGTCTTCATGTCCGGGTCGTTCCACACCTCGCGCAGGATCTCCTCCCGCGTGACGACCTGGCCGGCCCGCAGGAGCAGCACCCGCAGCAGCTCGAACTCCTTGTTGGCGAGGCCCACCTCGGCGCCGTCGACGAGCACCCGGCGACCGGACAGCTCCATCCGCACGCCGCCCACCTCGACGGCCTCCGGGGTGAGCCTGCGCAGCAGCGCCCGCACGCGCGCGAGGAGCTCGGCCAGCCGGAACGGCTTGCCGACGTAGTCGTCGCGCCCGCGTCCAGCCCGACGACGAAGTCGACCTCGTCGGTGCGGGCGGTGAGCATCAGGACGGGCAGGTCCGGGTCGTCCAGCCGCACCCGCCGGCAGACCTCGAGGCCGTCCATACCGGGCAGGCCCAGGTCGAGCACGAGCAGGTCCACCTGGCCGCGCCGCACGTGCTCGAGCGCGGCGCCGCCGTCGGTGGCGACCTCGACGACGTACCCCTCACGTTGCAGCGCCCTGGACAGGGGCTCGGCGATCGCGGCGTCGTCCTCGGCCAGCAGGACGGTGGTCACCGGGCAAGTCTAGGCAGCGCGGGATCATCGGTGCGGGTCCGCGACCACATGGCGCACATCCCGGCGCCGATCCGGTGTCGTGGTCACCCGTTCGCCGGGACCGCGGGCAGGAGCGCGTGGAGCACGCGCCCCGCCCGGTCGGCGTCGGGTTGCTCACCCGTGGTCAGCGTCAGGTAGCCGTAGAACTGACCAGACGATCTCGAGGGTCGGCTGGACGACCCGTCGGTGTGTCTCCGCACCGACCCGCGAGTGCACCCCGGTCTACGACCCGGCGGGCGAGAACGCCGAGAACCCGCTCTGCTGGCCCTACTTCGCCACCACCGCCGACGTCGAGGGCCTGCCGCCGCACGTGATCACGGTCAACGAGCTGGATCCGCTGCGCGACGAGGGCATCGCGTACTTCCGCACGTTGCAGCGGGCGGGCGTGCCGGTGGCGGGGAAGGTCGACCTCGGCCTCACCCACGCCGCCGACATGTCCTTCCGGCAGGCCTACCGCGCGACCGTCCGCGACATCCACGCGTTCGCCCGGTCCCTCTGACCGGATTCCCGCTGACCGGAGTGCAGCCCGTTCCGGGCGGCGCGGGATCATCGGCAGGTGTCCGACGACAACCGACCGCGTCCGCCCGGCGCCGCCGACGAGCGCACGATGCTCGCCGGCTGGCTCGACTTCCACCGCGCCACCCTCGAGCTGAAGTGCGCGGGCCTCACCCCCGAGCAGCTCGCCACCCCGGCCGTTGCGCCGTCGACGCTGACGCTGCTCGGCCTCGTGCGCCACATGGCCGACGTCGAACGCAGCTGGTTCCGGCGCGGCCTCGGCGGCGAGGACGCCCCACCGATGTACTACTCGGACGCGATCCGGACGGCGACTTCGACAACATTGACCCGGCGACCGCGGACGCCGCCTTCACCATGTGGCGGGCCGAGTGCGCGCGGGCCCGGGAGATCGCCGCGGCGCTCCCGTCGCTGGAGGTGATGATGACCCGCCGCACCGGACAGCAGGTGTCGGCACGCTGGGTGCTCGTGCACATGGTCGAGGAGTACGCCCGCCACAACGGCCACGCCGACCTGCTGCGGGAGCGGATCGACGGCGTCACCGGCGAATGAGGCAGGCTTGCGGCGTGGACGCCGATCTCGAGCTCGCCCTGCGCCTCGCCGACACGGCCGATGCGATCACCGTCGCCCGGTTCCGCGCCGCCGACCTGCGAGTCACCCGCAAACCCGACCGCACCCCCGTCACCGACGCCGACACGGCCGTCGAGGACGCGCTGCGCGCGACGATCGCCGCGGACGTCCGGGCGACGCGGTGCTCGGCGAGGAGCGTGGCGGAGCCGTCGCCGACCTCGAACGCGGCTGGGTGCTCGACCCGATCGACGGCACCAAGAACTTCTCCCGGGGCGCCCGGTGTGGGCCACCCTGATCGCGCTCACCGTGCGCGGGGAACCCGTGGTCGGGGTGGCGAGCGCACCCGCGTTGGGCAGGCGCTGGTGGGCCGCGCGCGGCGAGGGTGCCTGGGCGTCGGACCTGTCGGGCACCCGGCGGATCGAGGTGTCCGGCGTGAGCGACCTCGCCGACGCCTACCTCTCGACCA
Organism: Pseudonocardia sp. CNS-004; assembly: GCA_001942185.1. GTDB lineage: Bacteria > Actinomycetota > Actinomycetes > Mycobacteriales > Pseudonocardiaceae > Pseudonocardia. The sequence continues at coordinate 54,016 of MKJV01000085.1, read as the reverse complement.
CCGACGTCAAGACCTTCGCCGAGCTCGCCGCCGCGACGACTACCTGCGGCTCGTCGACTCCTGCTGGGAGACGCGCGCCTTCGGCGACTTCTGGATGTACTGCCTGGTGGCCGAGGGGGTGCTCGACCTCGCCGTGGACGCCGCCGCGAGCCCGTGGGACCTCGCCGCGCTGGTGCCGATCCTCACCGAGGCGGGCGGTGTGCTCACCGACCTCTCCGGCGCGGAGACGTTCACCGGCGGGGACGGCATCGCCTCCAACGGCGCCGTCCACAAGGCCGCCCTGGAGATCGTCGGACGATGACGGAGCTCCACTTCGAGGACTTCACCCCTGGCCGCGTCTTCGACCTCGGCACCACGGTCGTCGACCACGACGAGATGGTCACCTTCGCCCGCCGGTTCGACCCGCAGCCCTTCCACGTGGACGAGCAGGCCGGCAAGGCGTCGATCTTCGGCGGCTCGCGGCGTCGGGCTGGTTCACCGCGTCGCTGTGGATGCGCGCCTACTACGACGGCGTGCTCGCGCGCGCCGCCTCACTCGGCTCACCGGGTGGGGAGGAGATCGTCTGGCCCGCCCCGGTGTTCGCCGGTGACGAGCTGCGGGCGGTGATGGAGGTCGTGGAGGCGCGCCGCTCCCGCAGCCGCCCGAACCTGGGCCTGGTGAAGCTGCGCGCCTCCCTGCACCGCGGCGACGAGATGGTCTTCCGCAGCGTCTTCACGGGGATGTTCGGCACCCGGGGCTGACAGCGCCGCAGCCGCCGGCCGGCACGCGTACCGGTTGCACGGCTGTTGCCGCAACCGTGGGCAACCGATGTCGCGGTTCGTGGCACTAGCCGCGGTCGGCCAGCTCCTTCTGGTACTTCTCCGTCATGTGGGCGACCGCCGCCACCTGCTGCTCGGCGTGGCCGGAGCGGGCCTCGCTGGCCCGCGCCTTGGCGTCGAGCGTGGGCTGCGCCTGCCCCTGGAACCGCGGCATGACGTGCTGGGCGATCAGCTCGTACGAGCGGCGGGTGGCCTGCGGGTTCGCCCACTCGTGCGCGAGCAGCAGCATCGCGCCGAATCCGCCGGACTGGTCGACGAGCCGCTGCACCTGCGCCGCGGCGTCATCGGGCGTGCCGATGGCGCCGATGCCCGCCTCGTTCACGAAGTCGATCATCTCGCGGACGTCGCCGCCCTCCACGGCCATCTGCGGGAACGCGGCGACCTTCTGGAAGTAGCGGAACCACTGCTCGATGCCGTGCTCGACGTCCCGGTACGCCTGCTCGCGCGTCTCCGCGACGTGCATGAGCCCGACGAGCCGCCACGCCGCCCGGTGCACGGACGTACCGAAGGTGGCCGCCCGCTCCTCCATGACGTTCCAGTGGTGGGCGAGGGCGTCGAAGCCCTCCTTGGTGAGGGTGGCGCCGATGGACAGCAGGCCGGCGCCGTGGCGGCCGGCCAGCCGCGGCCCGGTGGGCGAGGCCACCGCGGCCACGGCGACGTCGAACAGCGGGTCCGAGTAGGGCCGCAGGTGCAGCCGCGCGTCGATCAGCCGGTGGGTGCGGGTGGTGGCCGTGACCGGCTCGTCGCTGCGCAGCAGCCGCATGACGATGTCGAGGTTCTCCTCCAGCAGCTCGCGGGTGTCGGTCGGGTTGAGCCCGATCATCGCCGAGTCGGTGGGCAGCGACCCCGGGCCGACGCCGAGCATCACGCGGCCACGCGTCAGGTGGTCGAGCAGCACGATCCGCTCCGCCACCCACAGCGGGTTGTGGTAGCTCAGCGACACCACGCCGGTGCCGAGCCGGATGTGCTTCGTACGCTCCGCCGCCGCGGCGATGAAGATCTCCGGCGACGCGATGATCTCCGACCCCGCGGAGTGGTGCTCACCGATCCACGCCTCGTCGTACCCCAGCTCGTCGAGGTGCTCGACGAGTCGGAGGTCGCGCTGCAGCGCGCTGGTCGGGTTCTCGCCTGCAGGGTGGAAGGGGGCCAGGAAGATGCCGAACCTCAGTCGGGACACGAGCCGCTCCAGTCGTCGCTGACGGGGAACGTCGACCGTAAGCACGATCAGTGCCCCAGGTCACCCCTCCGATCGGCTGGGACGCCGGTCGACGAGCGCTTCGACATCAATCCGCATCTCGAACGGCTCATGGACGGTCAGCACGCCCGTGGCCGTCTGGCTCTCCACGTACCCGTCGTCCGGGGCACCCAGCCCGTACACCGTGATCGACGGCGCGGGTGGGTCGAGATCGACGACCCAGTAATGGGGGATCCCCGCCTCGGCGTACTCGAAGTGCTTCATCTGGGTGTCGATCTTGCGCGATCCCGGAGAGATGATCTCGACGGCGAGAAGCACATCGCCGGCCGCCACACGGTTCTCGGCGGCGTCTGCACGCACCATGACGAGATCCGGTGCCCGAACAGTGGCCGGCCCGTCGGCCTGCACGACGACCTCGAAATCGGGGACGACGTCCCACTCCACAGACAGCTGATGCTCCATCTGCGAGGCGAGCCGCACGACCGCGAGCTGATGCCTCTTCGCTGGTTTCGGCGACACGACGAGCACGCCTTCCTGCAGCTCGTAGTGCGCCGAGTTGTCCTCTGGCAGGGCGTCCCACGCGTCGAGAGTCATCAGCTCCCGGGGGATCGACAGCGCCACTGCGCACCTCCTAGAACGGTCTGCGCCATTGTGGCGCGCGCCACCGACAGAACGAGGGATGGCGCGTCGCTCCGACAGTCTGACGCAGTTGCGCAGGTAGCGTGGCCCTCACCCGCCCGCCAGCGCCCGCACCACCCGCGACGGCGACGGACGCCCCAGGTGCTCGGCCATCCACACGCTCGTGGCGACCAGCGCGTCGAGGTCGACGCCGTGCCCGATGCCGAGGCCGTCGAGCATCCACACGAGGTCCTCGGTGGCGAGGTTGCCGGTGGCCGACTCGGCGTAGGGGCAGCCGCCGAGCCCGCCTGCGCTCGCGTCGACCGTGCGCACGCCGCGGCGCAGGGCGGCGAGCGTGTTGGCCAGTGCCTGGCCGTAGGTGTCGTGGAAGTGCACCGCGAGCTGGCGGATCGGCACCTCCGCCGCGACGCACGCGTCGAGCACGGCGTCGACGTGCCCCGGGGTGCCGGTGCCGATGGTGTCGCCGAGCGAGATCTGGTGACAGCCCATGCCCGCCAGCCTGCGCGTCACCGCGGCCACCTGCTCCGGTGGCACGGCGCCCTCCCAGGGGTCGCCGAAGCACATCGACACGTACCCGCGCACCCGCAGCCCCGCCGCGAGCGCCCGCGTCACCACGGGCTCGAACATGCCGAACTGCGCGTCGAGGGTGCTGTTGAGGTTGCGCTGGGCGAAGGTGTCGGTGGCGCTCGCGAAGATCGCGATGTGGGAGACGCCCGCGTCGAGCGCCCGGTCGAGCCCGCGCTCGTTGGGCACCAGCACCGGGTAGTCCGCGCCGTCGGCCCGCACGAGCAACCGCAGGAGGTCGCCGGCGTCGGCGAGCTGCGGCACCCACTTCGGGTGCACGAAGCTGGTGGCCTCCAGCACGCGCAGCCCCGCGGCCGCGAGCCGGTGCAGGAACTCCGCCTTCACCTCGACCGGCACGATCCCGGACTCGTTCTGCAACCCGTCGCGGGCACCGACCTCGTAGATGGTGACGTGTTCCGGCAGGCCCGCGCCGGCACCGGCATCGGCAGTGGTCTCGTCACGGGGACACCTCGTCGTAGAGCACGGCGTGCACGCGCCGCACGCCCGGGACGTCGTCGAACTCGAGCGACTCGTCGGAGTCCGACTCGATGACCAGCGTGCCCGATCCGAGGATGCGGTCCAACAGGCCCTGCCGGAACTGCACACCGCTGATCCGCTTCGACGGGATGTCCATCCCGTGGCGGGCGAACACGCCCTCCCGCACGAGCACCCGGCGATCGGTCACCACGAAGTGCGTGGTGCGCCAGCGCACGACCGGGTAGAGCGTGAACCGGCCGACGAGCGCCAGGCCCGCGGCGGCGAGCCCGAGCCACACCCAGGCGGCCCAGGCCTGGCGCTCACGAGCGCGGCGAGGAAGCTCGCGACCCCGACGACGAGCAGCAGCGCCAGCACCGGCAGGACCAGCATCTTCCAGTGCGGGTGCCGGTGCACGACCACCTGTTCGCCATCGACGAGCAGATCGTCCGGATAGGCCACGGATCCACGGTAGGCGCTCGGTGCGCCACCCTGCCGGGACGACGCGCAGACCGTGCAGCGCTACCCGGAAGGGCGCAGGTGCACGACGTCGCCCGCCGCGACGGCGCGGCGGTGGCCCGCTCCGTCGAGCAGCAGCAGCCGCCCGTCGGCGTCGACGTCCTCGGCGATGCCGTGCAGCGCCGCGCCGCCGGGCAGCTCGACCTTGACCTCCGCACCGAGGGTGATGCACCCCGCCCGGTAGTCGGCGCGCAGCCGGGTGGACTCCGCGTCGCCGCGGCCGTCGCGCCACTGCTCCTCGCGTTCGGCGAGCCGCTCGAGCAGGGTGGTGAGCATCCGGGTGCGGTCGACGGCGGCGCCCTCGGCGGCCAGCGACGTCGCGCCGGGTTGGTCGGGCGGCGACGCCGCGACGTTCAGCCCGATCCCCACCACGACCGCCGGTCGGACGGCGTCGGCGACCTCGGCGAGGATGCCGGCCGCCTTGCGCCTGCCGGGGCCGAGCAGCAGGTCGTTGGGCCACTTGAGACCGGCGGGGACGTCGCAGACGAGCCGGACGCTGTCGAGGAGCGAGAGCCCGGCGAGCAGCGGTAGCCACGCGAACCGGGCCGGCGGCACGCCGGTGGGGCGGAACAGCACGCTGACCGTGATCCCGGTGCCCGGCGGGGCCACCCACGTGCGCGCGAGCCTTCCGCGGCCGGCGTGCTGGTGCTCGGCGACGAGAACGGTGCGGTCGGGCGCGCCGTCCGCAGCGGCGGCGAGGAGATCGGCGTTGGTGGAGCCGGTGCGCTCCACCACATCCACCTGCGCCCACCGCCCGGTGAGCGCGGTCCGCAGCGCCTGTGCGTCCAGCGGCTCGACGGTCCGGTGCATGCCTCGTGACGCTACCGCCGACCCGGCCCGCCCGCTGGCCCGTGGCGGCCCCCGCGACGGACGGCTGCCGGGCGTCGCCGGACGTGCGGCGGGCCACGCCGAGCCGTCCCGTCGCAACTCCCCGGCTGCGTGACGCGCATCGCGTCGAGGGAGCCGTCAGCGGCGATAGGCTCCCAGGCCATGAGCGCCGCAACGGAGCCGTTCGCGTCCGGCCCCGACGAGCCCGCCGATAGGGATCATTACAGTCACACCACCGCGGGCAAGCTGTCCGACCTGTACCAGCGCATGGACGGCGCGGTGCACGCGGGCAGCGAGGCCGCCGTGGAGCGGCAGCACGCGAAGGGCCGCCAGACCGCACGCGAGCGCATCGACCAGCTGCTCGACCCCGGCTCGTTCGTCGAACTCGACGCGCTCACGCGGCACCGGTCCACCAGCTTCGGCATGCAGGACAAACGCCCGTTCGGCGACGGGGTCGTCACCGGCACCGGCACGGTCGACGGCCGGCCGGTCGCGGTGTTCAGCCAGGACGCCACGGTGTTCGGCGGCGCGCTCGGCGAGGTGTACGGCGAGAAGATCGTCAAGGTCATGGACCTCGCCACCAAGATCGGCTGCCCGGTCATCGGCATCAACGACGGCGGCGGCGCACGCATCCAGGAGGGCGTGGTCGCGCTCGGGCTCTACGGCGAGATCTTCATGCGCAACGTGCGCAGCTCCGGGGTGATCCCGCAGATCTCGCTCGTGATGGGGCCGTGTGCGGGCGGCGCCGTGTACTCGCCCGCCATCACCGACTTCACGGTGATGGTCGACGGCACCAGCCACATGTTCATCACCGGTCCGGACATCATCAAGACGGTCACCGGTGAGGACGTCGACTTCGAGGAGCTCGGCGGCGGCCGGGCCCACAACTCGAAGTCGGGTGTGGCGCACTACCTGGCCGAGGACGAGGCCGACGGGTTCTCCTACGTCAAGGAACTGCTGTCGTTCCTGCCGTCGAACAACCTGTCCGATCCGCCCGCGTTCGCCTCGCCCGAGCCGACGGACGGCGCGATCGCCGACGCGCTCACCGACACCGACCTCGAGCTCGACTCGATCATCCCGGACTCCCCCAACACCCCGTACGACATGCACGAGGTGATCACCCGGGTGCTCGACGACGGTGAGTTCCTCGAGGTCCACGCGCTCTTCGCACCGAACATCGTGGTCGGTTTCGGGCGCGTCGACGGCCGGTCGGTCGGTGTGGTGGCCAACCAGCCCACGCAGTTCGCGGGCTGCCTGGACATCGACGCCTCCGAGAAGGCCGCCCGGTTCGTCCGCACGTGCGACGCGTTCAACATCCCGATCCTCACGTTCGTGGACGTCCCCGGCTTCCTGCCCGGCACCGACCAGGAGTGGAACGGGATCATCCGCCGCGGCGCGAAGCTGATCTACGCCTACGCCGAGGCCACCGTCGGAAAGGTCACCGTGATCACGCGCAAGGCGTACGGCGGGGCCTACGACGTGATGGGCTCCAAGCACCTCGGCGCGGACGTGAACGTCGCGTGGCCCACGGCGCAGATCGCCGTCACGGGCGCGGCGGGCGCGGTCAGCATCCTCTACCGCAAGGAGCTCTCCCAGCTGTCGGGCGACGAGCTCGCCACCCGCCGCGCGGAGCTGCAGCAGGAGTACGAGGACACGCTCGCCAACCCCTACATCGCGGCCGACCGCGGATACATCGACGGTGTCATCCCACCGTCGCACACCCGCGGTCACGTGGCGCGGGCGTTGCGGATGCTCGCCACCAAGCGGGAGGCCGTGCCCGCGCGCAAGCACGGGAACATCCCACTGTGACCGAGGAGCGCACACCCGAGGAGCGCAGGGCGGCGTTCCGCGTGGTCCGGGGCGAGCCCGACGACACGGAGCTCGCCGCGCTCACCGTCGTGCTCGCGGCCGCCGCGGTGCCGCCCCCGGCCGCGGCGCGCCCCCGGTGCGGGACCGTTGGTCGGACCCCGTCGCGCGGTTCCGCACACCGCTGCACCCGGGCCCCGGGGTGTGGCGCACCTCCGCCTGGCCACGCTGACCCGACGGCCGGGGCGACCTGAACGACCCCGACCGTGGCGAGCGGGCGCAGCCGGCAGGCAGCACCCGTGCGTCGGACCACGCCCCACCGCTCCGTCGGCGGACCGGGATGTTCGGACGTCCTACCGGGCCCGCACGCCCGCGGAACGATGCGACCGCTCCCGGTCGGATGCGGCGAGCCTGCGTCCTGGTGGCTACCGCAGCCGGATGAAGGCGCCTACCACCGGCGGCCGACCGTACGCCCCGGGGATCAGGGCGAAGACACGCCTGCCGCCCGACGCGTGACCCCGGCCCGGCGACCACGATCGTCGACATCGAGCGTCGCCGATCGGAGGAGACATGATGCCGACACGGACCTTGCCGACACGAGCGCTGCTGGCCTGCGGCATCGTGGCCGGCCCCGCGTACGTGACGGTGGCCTTGGCCCAGGCCCTGACGCGCGACGGGTTCGACCTTGCCCGGCACCGGTTCACGGCGCTCACCGCCGGAGACCTCGGCTGGATCCACAAGTCGGACATGCTGCTGGTCGGGCTGCTCACGGTGCTGTTCGCTGTCGGGGCCGCACGAGTGCTGCAGACGGGCCGGGGCGCGGTGTGGGGACCGCGGTTGCTCGGGCTGTTCGGCGTGGCGTACGTCATCGGCGGCGCTCTCACCGCCGACCCGGTGGCCGGCTTCCCGCCCGGCGCCGCATCGGAGATGGTGCAGACCACGTGGCAGGGGGCCGCCCAGAACGCCTCGCGGGGGGCCAGCACTCTCCTCCTCGTCGCGACGAGCGTGGTGGTCGCGTGGCACTTCGCCGCCATCGGACGCCGGGGACAGGCCTGGTTCTACGGCCTCTACGGGGCCGCCGTCCCGTTCGTGTTCGCGGCCCTGATCGCCGTCGACTCGGCCGTCGGCAACTACCCCTACGCCCTCGCCGTGGTCTTCCTCGTGACGCCTTGGATCTGGGTGACCATCCTCGCGGCGCACCTGTACCGAAGGGTGTCAGCGCAGCAATCGGCCGACGCTCCCGGCCGCGGCGCGGTGGCGGCGCGCAGCGCCCGCGACGTCACGCCGTAGGGCGGACGAGGGGCATCATCGGAGGATGCGATTCGTGCTTCCCGCCCTCGGTGTCGTCCTGGTCCTGGTCGGCGCCGTGTGGACCCTCCAGGGCAGCAACCTGCTCGGCGGCAGCTTCATGTCCGGTTCCCGGCTGTGGCTCACGATCGGGCTCGCGACTCTGGTGGCGGGGCTATGGCTGGTGGTACGGGCGGCGCGGACCCGGCGCGGCTGAGCGGCCCGGCCGCGCCCCGGTTCGGCGACGACGCGCGAGCAGGGCGTCGCGCAGCGGGCCGGCGCTTGTTCAGCGCGGCCGAACCCCACCTCAAGGCTTCCTCAAGATGCTGGCACCTCACGGTGGTCCAGCACACACTCGGTGGCACGGCCGGGGCGGTCGGCGTCCAGGGGGGACGGTGCGCTCCCGGCCACGAGGAGGCGATCGAGATGGAAGCAGTCATCTGGATCGGCGTCGCCGCGATGATCGTGATCGCCGCGGTGATCGCCGCGATCGGCCGACCGGGCGGCGGCCCGGGTGGGAAGCGACGCAGCCGGACGGTCAGGAGCACGGCCGGCCACAACAGCGGACTCGTCGCGAGCATGTGGAGCAGCGACACCGGCTCCAGCAGCTGCGGTGACAGCTCGGGTGGCGGCTTCGGCGGCGGCGACGGTGGTGGCGGCGGAAGCTGCTGACGCCCGGAACGTGAGCGACCGGCCCGTCCCCATCCGGGGGCGGGCCGGTCTGCTGTGCCGGGCGGGCGCGTCAGCCGGCGCGCGCCATCGTGGTGCGGGCGAGCGCGTGCTCCACGAGCCGCACGAGCGACTCCCGGCTGGAGTCTGGGTCCCGCGCGTCCATCCACACGAGCGGGCAGTCCGGCGACAGCGCGAGCGCGTCGCGGACGGTGTCGGCGTCGTACTCGTCGGCCCCGGGGAACCGGTTGACGCCGACGACGAACGGGAGCCGCCGGTTCTCGAAGAAGTCGATCGCCGGGAAGCAGTCGTCGATCCGGCGCAGATCCACCAGCACGACGGCGCCCACGGCGCCGCGGGCGAGCTCGTCCCACATGAACCAGAACCGCGACTGCCCCGGCGTCCCGAAGAGGTACAGGATCAGCGACTCGTCGACGGTGATGCGCCCGAAGTCCATGGCGACCGTGGTGGTGGTCTTGGTCGGCACCATGTCCGACTCGTCCACCCCGATCGACGCTGCGGTCATGGCCTGCTCGGTGAGCAGCGGCGGGATCTCCGAGAGCGACCTCACGAGCGTCGTCTTGCCCACTCCGAACCCGCCGGCGATCAACACCTTCAGCGGGATCAGATCGTCGGGCTCAGTGTGACCGTGCACGTAGTCCCTCCAACAGCCGTTCAAGGATCTCGGGGGTCGGGCCGCCCTCCACCGACGGCGGGAGGTGCACGGCCAGGTACCCGGAGTCGACGAGGTCGCTGACCAGCACCCTGGCCACGCCGACCGGCACCCGCAGCGCGGCACCGATCTCGACGACCGAGATCGGACGCGCCGCCAGCTCGACGGTCGCGCGGTACTCCAGGTGCAGCTCACCTGCTCGCCTGCCGGCCGGTGTGACGGTGACCAGCGTTTCCACCGGCATGTCGGCGCCCGTGGCGGACCGCGTGCGGCCGCCGGTGAGCGCGTAGACCGGCACGACCCGGCCGCCGTGCCCCTCAGGAGTGCCGGACGGCTGGTGCCCGACTGACTCGGGTAGCGCCACGGTTACCGTCCCGCGCTCGCCCGCGGTGCGGGGGTGAGCGCGTGGCCCACTCGCGAAGCGAGCATCGTCATCTCGTAGCCGACCATGCCGATGTCGCACTGCCTTCGCGTGAACACCGCCAGGGTGGCGCCCTGGCTCACCGACGAGACGAACAGGTAGCCACCGGCCATCTCCAGGATGGTCTGCGTGACCGGGCCGCCGTCGAGCAGGTGAGCCGTGCCGCGGGCGAGGCTGACCAGCCCCGAGGCGGCAGCGGCGAGCTGGTCACCCAGCGCCACGCTGACGTCGGGCGACATCGCCAGCCGCAGGCCGTCCCCCGAGACGACGACGCAGTGGACGACTCCCGGTACATCACGGGCGAACTCCGCGAGCAGCCAATCCAGCTGCCCCGATCGGCTGTTCACTGACGTACGCCTCCTGCCGTTCCGTTCTCGTCGACGACGGCCTGTGCCGCCTGCCTGCTCGCCTGGTACCGCGACAGCGCGCTGGCCGCGGCGCCGTCGACGGGCAGCGCGGCGTTCGCCGCCTCGCCCCCGGCCTGCCGCAGCTCGGGCGCGAGGTGCGCCTGGGGCACCCGGCGTCGCAGCTGGGGCTTCCCGCCCCCGCTCTCACCGACCGCCTCTCCGGCTCGCCGCGGAGCGGGGATGTCCGCGTCCGTGTCCGTGTCGGCGGCGGCGGGTGCGTCCGAGACGGGTGGTGCCTGCCGCTCCCGCGGTGTCGGCGACGGTTGCCACTCGGGCGCGCCGGTCGCGAGGTGGACTGGTCGCCCGCACCGTCCGTGCCGAGCGCTTCGCGGTCGCTGTGGCGGGTCGCCGCCCCCACGGAGTCCGGGTTCCACCAGCCGCGCCACCCGCCCTCGGGGGCAGCTTCGAGCCCGTGCCGGTTCGGCCCGGCGGCCTCTGCCGGCGCGGCCGACCAGCCGCCCCGCTCGGATCCGTTCGGGCCACGCAGGCCGCCGGACGTGGGCACCGGCTCGACCCATCCGGTGTTCTCGACCGGTTCCATCCGCGGCTCGCGCCGGTGCACCTCGCCCGTGACGTACGGCCGCGCCTCGGCCATGCTCTGGTCGGGCGGGACCACGACGTCGGCCGGTGCCGCCGCGAAGAGCGCCGCGGGGAGCCCGACGACGGCCGTGACGCCCGATCCCGGCGTGTTGCCGAGCGAGACCGAGATCCCGTGCCGGGCGGCGAGCCGCGCGACCACGTGGAAGCCCAGCCGCTGCGCGACGGCGAGGTCGACCTCGCGGGGGCTCGCGAGCAGCTCGTTGGCGGCGGCGAGGTCCTCGGGGGGCATCCCGACGCCCCAGTCCTCGATCGTCATCAGGTACCCGCCCTCGTCCCGCCGGTCGGGCCGGGTGCGGATGGTCACCGCGGTGTCGGGCGGGGAGAACCGCACCGCGTTCTCGGTGAGCTCCGCGAGCAGGTGGGTCAGGTCCGCGACGGCCCACCGGACACCGCGATCCGCTCGTCGATCGCGAACACGACGCGGTCGAGGTCCTCGGTCTCCGCGATGGCCGCACGCACGACGTCGCGCAGCGGGACCGGGGCCGACCAGGTGCGCGGCGGCTGCTCGCCCGCGAGCACCAGCAGGCTCTCGGCGTTGCGGCGCACGCGGGTGGCGAGGTGGTCGAGCGTGAACAGGTGGGAGAGGGTGTCGGGGTCGCGCTCCTTCTCCTCGAGCTGGTTGATGATGTCCAGCTGGCGGTAGAGCATGCTCTGGTTGCGCCGAGCCAGGTTGACCAGCATCTCCGACGTGAAGCGGCGCGCCCGATCTCCGCGTCCGCGGTGATCAGCCGCCTGCCGAGCGCCTCCTTCTCCGTCTGCTCGTCCTCCGTGATCCGCCAGAAGATCACCATGCCGACGCAGGCGAAGAGCACCGCGATGCCGTGGATGAACGACCACAGCCACGGGTTCGCCTGCCCCGCCGCGTGGGAGAAGATCAGGCTGCCCAGCCAGATCGTGCCGATGCCGTGGCTGAGGAAGGTGAACCCGACGTTCCAGAGGAACGGCACCCAGTCCTGGTAGAGCGCGATGAACCCGATGATGATGAAGAAGTGGAAGTGCGCCTCGATGCTGCCCGAGGTGAGCACCACCAGCCCGGCCGAGCAGAACACCAGCCCGGCCGTCACGGAGGATGCCGCGAGCCTGCGGTTGTGCAGCACGTGACCGAGCACGAGGAAGACCGTGGGCGCGATCAGCGTGTAGCCGACCTCGATCGGCGGGTTGCCCAGCACCAGTCCGAGCGCGAGCATCGCGGGCAGGTGGATCAACAACACCCACTGCAGCAGGTTGTGCCGCCGCCGCCACGACCGATCGTCGAGCGTGTTGCCGCGAGGCAGGTAGTCGAGCAGGCGATTCACCACCCGGCCCGTTCCGTCGGTTCCCCCCTCGGGAGGGCCGATCGGTGCGATGGTCTGCATGGAGATCTGCTCCGTCCGGTCGCCAGCGCCATTCCGTGTTCTGAAGGTGGGGACAGTACAAGGCAGGTCTGAGCCCCGGACCGCGCCCGACGGAGCACTGCGGGAAATGGCGTAACCACTGAACCGCTCGCCTTGACCCCTCGTCCGTTCGGCTCAATCACGACTCGGAGAAAGGATGGCTGGCAACCAGGATTAATTACAGCTAGCATGCATGTGAACGCAGAGCGTGATCGCATAGCGTCTCCCGGCGCCAGAGAACCACCGCTGGGCGCGTTGCACTGAACGTTACGTGTCCACGACGTTCGGACTAACCGCACTACTCTGATCGGAGGCACGAGTGCGTACGTTTGTCGCTACGCCATGCCGCCGTCAGCCGGTTACAGTGCGATCACGCACCACTCTTCGCTCCCTACAACGATCCACTTCGCAAGAGGGTGCGCCTACCCCACCGGGCGTCAGGGCCGACGCCGATCATTGGTACGTATTCGTACGGTTCACCCACCGCGGGAACCGCCATGTGACGTGCTCGTAATCGCAACCACGGAGATCTGCGTTGAGAATCCTCCTGCTGTGTTCGTCGTTCAACGGACTGACCCAACGGGTATGGACCGATCTCCGCGCGGACGGGCACGAGGTCGTCAGCAGAACGGCAGGCTCCGAGTCCCTGATGAGGCGAGCGGTCGCCGCCGCCGATCCGGACGTGATCATCTGCCCGTTCCTGAAGGAACGCATCCCCGACGACATCTGGACCTCCCGTCCCACCGTCGTCATCCACCCCGGACCCGAGGCGACCGCGGGCCGTCGTCGCTCGACTGGGCGATCAGCGGCGCCGAGCCGGAATGGGGGGTCACCGCGCTCGGCGCGATCGACGCGATGGACGCGGGCCCGATCTGGGGCACCCGCACGTTCGCGCTCCCGCACGAGCCACCGCGCAAGAGCGCCCTCTACTCCGGCCCTGTCACCGAGGCCGCGTCCGCGCTCGCCAGGGAGGTCGTGGCGAGGTTGCGCGACCCGGAGTTCGCTCCGCGGCCGCTCGACTACGCACGACCCGGCGTCCGCGGCCGGCTGCGGCCCGTGATGACGCAGGCCGACCGCGCCTTCTCGTGGGCCGACCCCACCGCGGAGGTACTGCGGCGCATCCGGGCGGCCGACGGCTCCCCCGGCGTGCGCACCGAACTCGTGGGCCTCCCGGTGTCGGTGTTCGACGCACACCGCGGGCCTGCCACCCCCGGGGAGCCGGGCACGATCGCCCTGCGCCGCCACGGGGCCGTGCTCGTCCGCACCGGCGACGGCGCGCTGTGGATCGGCCACCTCCGCCGCATCGAGGGCGCGGCAGGCACCCGCATCAAGCTGCCGGCCACCACGGTCCTACGCGACCGGCTCGCCGGCGTCCCGGAGTCCCTCGAGCCGCTCGGCGCACCCGACGGCGGCTACCGGGAGATCACCTACCACCGCCACGGCCCGGTCGGCGTCGTCGGCTTCGACTTCTACAACGGGGCGATGTCCACGGCGCAGAGCCACCGGCTCGCGGCCGCGCTGCGGGCCGCCGCGGCCCAGGACACGTCCGTACTGGTCCTGCGCGGCGGGCAGTTCTTCTCCAACGGGATCCACCTGAACGTCATCGAGGCACGGCCGGACGCCGCCGCGGAGGCATGGCGCAACATCAACGCGATCAACGACGTCTGCCGGGAGATCATCACCTGCACGCACCAGCTCGTCGTCGCCGCCGTGGGCGGCAACGCCGGTGCCGGCGGCGTGATGCTCGGCCTCGGGGCCGACCAGGTGCTGCTGCGCTCGGGCGTCGTGCTCAACCCGCACTACCGGACGATGGGCCTGACCGGGTCCGAGTACTGGACCTACGTGCTCCCCCGCCGGGTCGGCACCGCCGAGGCGCGCCGGCTCACCGACGACTGCCTGCCGATCGGGGCCGCCGAGGCGGCGTCCATCGGGCTCGCCGACGCCGTGCTCACCGGCGCGCCCGACGAGTTCGACGCCGCCGTGCTGGACCACGCGTTCCGGCTGGCCACCTCCGACGGGCTGTCCCAGCGGCTGGCCACCAAGGCGGCGACCAGGGCGGCCGACGAGCGGCACCGCCCGCTGGAGACCTACCGGATCCGCGAGCTCGCCGAGATGAGCCGCGACATCTTCGACGACCGCCACGGCTTCGCCGCCGCCCGGCACGCGTTCGTGACGAAGCAGCCTGCCGCCACCGAGGAGCCCGCCGCGCGTGCCGAGCTGGTCTCCCACGCGGCGGGGAACTAGACGGGCAATGCCGAACCCGGCCGGTTCGCGTAAGCGATCAGGGACGGGATGCTGGGCCGGCTGATGCCCGTGATCGCCCGGAGTGGTGGCGGCACGACTGATCTGTCGTCCCACCACCACTGCCGACGATCGACACGCACATGATCGGCAGAAGCGTTGCCAGAGCGACACATCCGGCGCTCCCGAACCACTCCCGGTGATCGCACCCCCGATTGGCCGGCAGCCGTGCTGTCCTGGCCGGCGCACCCGGCAACGCCGTGATCGTGACGCCTTGCTCGTTGGGAGGTCACGCCGTTCGTCGCCGCAAGGGCGCTGCGCGCGTGTCGGGCCGATCATGCGGTCTTGATCGGTCCGAAAGGGCGTTGGGGCCCGGCCGAGGGCGATCCCGCGCGGTCGGATCGATCACGGCGTTCCCTGACACCTCCCGCCCCGAACCGGACCCTCCTCGGCATCTCATAAGCTGACCGGTCGTGCGCGTCGTGCTCGCCTCCGCCTCCCCCGCCCGCCGTGCCGTGCTGCGGGCGGCGGGCGTCGACCCGCTCGTCGAGATCGCCGACGTCGACGAGGACGCGCTGCTCGCCGCGATGCCGCACGCCTCTCCCGCCGAGAAGGTCACCCACCTCGCCGCCGCGAAGGCCACCACCGTCGCCCGGCGGGTGGGCGGCGCCCACCCGGACGCGGTCCTGATCGGCTGCGACTCGATGCTGCACGTGGGCGGCGAGCTCGTCGGCAAGCCGGGCGACACCGACACCGCCCGCCGCCGCTGGAAGGCGATGGCAGGCGGCACCGGTGAGCTCGTCACCGGCCACGTCGTGCTCCGGCTGGCCGACGGCGAGATCGACCGGGTCGCCGAGGGCCACGCCGTCACGACCGTTCGGTTCGCCGACCCGTCGGACGCCGAGCTGGAGGCCTACTTCGCCACCGGCGAGCCGCTCGCCGTCGCGGGCGCGTTCACCCTCGACGGCATGGGCGGCTGGTTCGTGGAGGGCATCGACGGCGACCCGTCCAACGTCATCGGGATCAGCCTCCCGCTGGTGCGCAACCTCCTGGCCGGCGTCGGCGTCCGGGTCACCGACCTCTGGTCCCCCACCACGGGCTGACACCCCGACTCCCCCGCACCTGGCCCGCGACTCGCGTGCATCGAGAGCGCGACTCGCGGGTGCGGGTGCGGGCGCCCAACCTTCCGCGAGTCGCGGAATGAGTGCGGGCGTGTCGGGGCGGGCGGGGCGCATGCCGGGTGACCGGGCACGCTGTCGATCGTGGAGGTTCTGCTGCTCGTCGTCGGGCTGATGCTCGCCGCAGTGCTCCTGGTCGGGGTGGGCGACCGGCTGCGGCTGCCGTGGCCGGCGCTGATGGTGCTGCTCGGGGTGCTGGTCGCGGCCGTGCCGGGGCTGCCGGACGCGTTCGAGCTCGACCCCGACCTGATCCTCCCGCTGTTCCTCCCACCACTGCTCTTCGCGACGGCGCAGCGTACGTCGTGGGCGCTCTTCCGGGCCCGCTGGCACAGCATCGCGCTGCTCGCCGTCGCTCTGGTGGCCGCGACGATCGCGGTGGTGGCCGGCACCGCGCTCGCGCTGGTGCCCGGCATCACCCTCACCGCGGCCGTGGCGCTGGGCGCGATGGTCGCGCCACCGGACCCGGTGGCCGTCGAGGCCGTCGCGGGGCCGGTCCGCATGCCGCGCAGGTTGCTGTCGGTGCTGCAGAGCGAGGGCCTGTTCAACGACGCCACGGCGCTCGTCGTGTTCCAGACCGCCGTGCTCGCGACCGTGCAGGGTAGCGAGCTGTCGCCGACCGGCCTGGTGCTGAGCTTCGTCTTCGGCGCGCTCGCGGCCGTCGTGCTGGGCGTCGTCTTCGCCCGTGCGGCCCGCTGGATCATCGATCGGGTGGCCGACCCGACGGGCCGCAGCGCGCTCACCCTCGTCCTGCCGTTCGCCGTGTACCTGGCGGCGGAGGAGCTGCACGCGTCCGGCGTGGTCGCCGTCGTGGTGGTCGCGCTGCAGCTGCGGTCGGCCAGCGCGGTCGACGAGGCCGCCGACCGGCTCGTGCAACGCTCGTTCTGGGACGTCGTCGAGCTGCTCGTCACGGGCGTCGCGTTCGGTCTGATCGGGCTGGATCTGCGCCAGGTGCTCGAGGCCGCAGGCCCCGACCTGCCCCGGATGCTCGCGCACGCCGCGGTCATCTGCGCGGTGGTGATCGGTCTGCGGGCCCTCTGGATGACGGGGGCGTGGCTGCTGTTGCGGCGCTCGCCGGACGCGTCGGCAGCGCCCCGGACCGGTCGCGAGGCCGTGGTTCTCACCTGGTGCGGGATGCGCGGGTTGGCCACACTCGCCCTGGCACTGGCGCTCCCGACCACCACCGTGGACGGCGCGTTCCCGGCCCGCGAGGAGCTGGTGGTGATCGCCTGCTCCGTACTGCTCGTGACGCTGATCGGGCCGGGGCTCACGCTCCCGGTGCTCGTCCGGCTGCTCGGTGTCCAGGCCGACGCCGACGCGGAGCAGGCGGCGGAGAAGGAGCTGACGTTGCGGGCCCGCCGCGCGGCCCTCACCCGGATGGCTCAGCTCGAGCACACCGCCGACATGCCGGAGGAGACGGTCGCCGCGCTGCACGAACGGATGGGCAGGCTCGAGGCGCTGCTGCGTGGCGACCCGCCGACCACGGAGGAGCGCGATCGGTACGAGGCCCTGCGCCATGGCCGGGCACTGGCGATGGAGGTCCAGGGCGCCGCGCTGGCCGCCGCCCGCGAGGAGGTACTGGCGGCCCGCCGCGAGCCGGGCGTCGACCCCGAGGCGGCCGACCGGGTCCTGCACCGGCTCGACCTGCGGACGGTCCTGCTCGACTGATGCGGGAGGACTAACCTCTGGCACATGGCACTGCCCAACGACAACGACCCGAAGCTGGCCGCGTACGCGCATCCCGAGCGCCTGGTCACCACCGACTGGCTCGCCCAGCACCTGGGCGACGGCGGCCTCGTCGTCGTGGAGTCCGACGAGGACGTGCTGCTCTACGACACGGGGCACATCCCGGGTGCGGTCAAGGTCGACTGGCACACCGAGCTGAACGACCCCGTCACGCGCGACTACGTCGACGGCGAGCGGTTCGCGAAGATCTGCGGCGACCGCGGCATCACCCGCGAGACCACCGTCGTGTTCTACGGCGACCGCAACAACTGGTGGGCCACCTACGCGCTCTGGGTGTTCTCCCTGTTCGGGCACCCGGACGTGCGGATCCTCGACGGTGGCCGCGCCAAGTGGGTGGCCGAGGGCCGCGAGATGACCACCGAGCAGCCGAAGCCGGCGCAGGTGGACTACCCGGTGGTGGACCGCGACGACGCCACGATCCGGGCGTTCAAGGACGACGTGCTGGCCCATCTGGGCAAGCCACTGGTCGACGTGCGGTCGCCCGGTGAGTACTCCGGCGAGCTGCTGCACATGCCCGACTACCCGCAGGAGGGCGCGGTGCGCGGCGGCCACATCCCGGGTGCGGCGAGCGTGCCGTGGGCGCGTGCCGCCGCCGAGGACGCCACGTTCAAGCCGCGCGGCGACCTGGAGGCCATCTACCAGCAGGAGCAGGGCCTGTCCCCGGACGACGACGTCGTCGCCTACTGCCGTATCGGGGAGCGGTCCAGCCACACCTGGTTCGTGCTCACCCACCTGCTCGGCTTCTCCAAGGTCCGCAACTACGACGGCAGCTGGACGGAGTGGGGCAACGCGGTCCGCGTGCCGATCGTGCAGGGATCGGAGCGCGGCACCGCATGACCTCCACCCTGCCCGTGCAGCTGGCCGAGCTCGTCGACGACTTCGCGGGCGTCGGGCCGAAGGACCGGCTGCAGCTGCTGCTGGAGCTCTCGCGGGAGCTGCCCGATCTGCCGCAGCGCTACACCGATGCGGCCGACACGATGGAGCAGGTGCACGAGTGCCAGTCGCCGCTGTTCCTGGCGGTCGAGGTCGACGACGACCCGCAGCGACGCGTGCACCTGTTCTTCTCGGCCCCGCCGGAGGCGCCCACCACCCGCGGCTTCGCGTCGATCATGCACACGGGCCTCGACGGTGAGCCTGCCGCCGACGTGCTGGCCGTGCCCGACGACTTCTACGTCGCGCTCGGGCTGGGCGAAGCCGTGAGCCCGCTGCGGCTGCGCGGGATGGCGGCGATGCTCGCGCGGATCAAGAAGCAGGTCCGGAACGCCACGGGGACGTGAACGGGGAACCTGAACCCAGCCCCCTCCCGAACCTCAAGTCCTTGTGAAGAACGTTCCGTGGGTGCGGTGTGGGCCGCAACACTGTGAGCCGTCTCATGAAGACGGCTCAGGAGGTGTTCGATGGCCCTCGCAGCAGCTACCGCTGAGACCTGGGGCATCGCCGGCTCGACCTTCCTACCCGCCTACCTGGTGATCGCCGCGACGGTCGGGGCGGGCAGCATCTGCGCGCGACGGGCGCTCGCCGAGCCCGGGGCCACGAGGCCCTTGGCCGACCTCACCGATCACCCGCACGACGTGGCGTACCTGGCGGGTGGCGGGGAACTGGCGGTCTGGTCGGCGCTCTGCGCGATGCACCTGCGCGGCACGCTCACGGCCGCGGGCGGCGCGGTGCATGCGGCAGGACGCCTCGACGCCGCCGCCGACACGCTCGAGAAGGCGATCCACGCCACCGCGGACACTCCGGTCGGGCGCAGCGGCTGATGTTCCACCGCTGGGTGCGACCGGCGCTCGCCACGATCGACGAGCGGCTGGTGGCCGGCGGGTTCCTGCTGTCCGACGACCACCGCAGGCGGATCCGGTGGGTCGGGTTCCTGATGCTCGGGGTCGCCGTGCTCGGGCTGGTCCGCGTGCTGGCCGAGATCGCCCAGGCACGGTCCGTCGGGCCGCTCGTGACCGCTCTCCTGGCCGTCACGGCCGTCGGCGTGGTGCAAGTCACGACGGCGCCACGGCGCACCCGACGCGGCAACCGCGCGCTTGCCGCACTGCGTGACCGGCATCGCGCACTCGCGCCGGAGCGGGCACCGGACTGGCAGCTGCACGGCCCGGCCGACGCGGCGTTGGGGATCGGGCTCTTCGGCACGAAGGCGCTCGCAGCGGCCGCGCCCGGCTTCGCCAGGGAGGTCGCACCGCAGGTGGCGGCCACCGGTGGCAACGGCAGGGCGCGGCTCGCCGTCAGCGGAGGGGGTGGCGGCGATCGCGGTGGCGGCAACAGGGGGTGAGCCGCCACCGCCGGGGGGACGATCGAGGTGATCACGATCACCGGCCGCAACCGGCGACCGGTGATCGGCGCAACCACCTCGCCCCGCAGCTCCGTCTCGAGGGGTGACGGAGCTGCGGGGAGTGGCCCGTCACGGGCCGGTGTCGGTCACACCACGCTCCGTTCAGCGGGCATCGGTCCCTAAACTCCCGGGTAACCACTGCGCCGGGGCACAGGTCACCCCGGGCACGCCACTCCAGGAGGCCGACCGTGCCGCGCTTGAGCAAGGTCCTCGTGGCCAACCGCGGGGAGATCGCCGTCCGGGTCGTCCGCGCCTGTCGCGACGCCGGGATCGCGAGCGTCGCCGTGTACGCCGACCCCGACCGCGACGCGCCGTTCGTCCGGCTGGCCGACGAGGCCTTCGGGCTGGGCGGCAGCACAGCGGCAGAGTCCTACCTGGACTTCGACAAGGTGATCGGCGCGGCCCGCAAGGCGGGCGCCGACGGCATCCATCCGGCTACGGCTTCCTGTCCGAGAACGCCGACTTCGCCCAGGCCGTGCTCGACGCCGGGATCACCTGGATCGGTCCCACCCCGCAGGCCATCCGCGACCTCGGCGACAAGGTCACCGCCCGCCACATCGCCACGCGCGCGGGCGCTCCGCTCGTGCCCGGCACCCCGGACCCCGTCTCCGGGCCGGAGGAGGTGGAGGCGTTCGCCGATGAGCACGGCCTCCCCATCGCCATCAAGGCCGCCTTCGGCGGCGGCGGGCGCGGCATGAAGGTCGCGCGGGAGCGCAAGGAGATCCGCGAGCTCTACGAGTCGGCGGTCCGTGAGGCGGTGGCCGCGTTCGGGCGCGGCGAGTGCTTCGTCGAGCGCTACCTCGACAAGCCGCGCCACGTCGAGGCGCAGGTGCTCGCCGACACGCACGGCAACGTCATCGTCGTCGGCACACGTGACTGCTCGCTGCAGCGGCGGTTCCAGAAGCTCGTGGAGGAGGCGCCCGCGCGTTCCTGTCCGACGAGCAGCGCACCACGATCCACGGGGCCGCCAAGGCGATCTGCTCCGAAGCCGGCTACCACGGCGCAGGCACCGTCGAGTTCCTGGTCGGGCAGGACGGGCTCATCTCGTTCCTCGAGGTCAACACCCGGCTGCAGGTCGAGCACCCGGTCTCCGAGGAGACGTCCGGGCTCGACCTGGTGCGCGAGCAGTTCCGCATCGCCGAGGGCGAGGTGCTCAACCTGCTCGAGGACCCGCAGCCGCGCGGGCACTCGATCGAGTTCCGGATCAACGGCGAGGACGCGGGCCGCAACTTCCTGCCGGCCCCCGGCACGGTCACCGCGCTCACCCTGCCGTCCGGTCCGGGCGTGCGGGTCGACGCGGGTGTCGAGGCGGGCTCGGTCATCGGGGGTCAGTTCGACTCCCTGCTGGCCAAGCTGATCGTCACGGGTTCGGACCGGGCGCAGGCCCTGGAACGCTCCCGCAGGGCGCTCGCCGAGTTCCAGGTCGAGGGCATGGCCACGGTGCTGCCGTTCCACCGGCGCGTGGTCGACGACCCGGCCTTCGCCGAGCAGTTCACCGTGCACACGCGGTGGATCGAGACCGAGTGGGACAACACCGTCGAGCCCTTCGCGGGCGGCGCATGCGCCGAGGACGACACGGCGGCACGCCAGACCGTGGTGGTCGAGGTGGGTGGCAGGCGCCTCGAGGTGTCGCTGCCCGGCGACCTCGCCATCGGCGGCGGCGGCACGGCCGCCGCGGCGAAGGCCCCGGCACGCAGGCGCGGCGGCGGCACGGGCGGCGCGGTCGTCTCCGGCGACGCGGTCACCGCACCGATGCAGGGCACGATCATCAAGGTCGCGGTGTCCGACGGGGACCAGGTCTCCGCAGGCGACCTCGTCGTCGTCCTCGAGGCGATGAAGATGGAGAACCCGGTCACCGCCCACAAGGCCGGCACCATCACGGGTCTGTCGGCTGCGCAGGGCAGCTCGGTGTCGCAGGGCACCGTCATCTGCGAGATCAAGGACTGAAGTCGGTTCTTGGAACCCGTCGAGATCAACGCCGGCCTGTGGTACCTGCGTGCCCTGCGCTGCGACGACAGGGTGGACGATCGGCCTGCCGTGGTCGCGTCCAGCGGTGATCCGGAGATACTGCGGTGGCGGCACCGGCCGCCTGCCGATCCCGCGGACGCGGAGGCCTACATCCGGCGGCGGTCCGGCGAGTGGCTGCGTGACGAGCGGTACTCCTGGGCCGTGTGCGAACCGACCACCGGCGAGATGCTCGGCGAGGTGGAGATCGCCGACCTGGACCTCTGCCACGGCACCGCCGAGGTCGCCTGCCTGGCACTCCCCGCGGCGCGCGGGCGCGGCATGATCACCACCGCCCTCTCCGCAGTGATCAGGTTCGCCCACGGCGGGCTCGGCCTGCACCGGCTCACCTACGCCTGGGCCGACGGCAACACCGCGTCCGCGCGGGTGGCGCAGCGGTGCGGGTTCCGCGTCGAAGGGCGCATGCGCGGGGCGTGCTGGTGGACGGGCACCGGGTCGACGTGCACATCGCCGGCCGGTTGGCGACGGATCGTTGACGGCCCACCACACAGCGTTTTAACGTCAACGGGCCAGGTCATTCCACCGCGACCCGCACCGTGCTGAACAAGTGCATAGCGGAAAGCAGTGACTACCCGTGTGACAACCGACCACGGGGCCCGGTGATCCCGCCACGCGGAACGCCGCGCCGCGGATCCGTTCACCACGCTGGCTCAGGCCGCGCCGTGAACCCGCCAGCAGTCCACTTCGGCGACCAGGATCCGTCATGCCCCCCGATACCTACATCACAAGTCATATTCATACCGACGGGCCGATACCCGGCCCCCACTCCCTGCTCACCCTCGTCTCCGCCGCGTACCCGCGCAGCGAAGGGCGACCGATCTCCGTGTTCACCACCAACATCCGAGAGCTGCCCGGCGCCACCCTCCACCCGCTCGCCCTCCAGTCCTGGAGGCGACGCTCGGAGGACTGGCTCTCCACCCGGCGGGCCAGCCGTCCCCCCGCCCCTGCGATGAACGCCTACGTCAGCTGGGTCCACCGGCTGCCGGGCCGTCAGGTGTTCGTCACCGACACCGCTGATCCGGACTACCTGTTCCTCTACTGGTACCTGCAGCGGTTCACCGGGAGCTGGCCCTTCGCCGGCACCCGCGGCGACGCGGAGCTCCACCGCCGCCTCGCCTGCACGACGCTCTGCCCGCTCACCGGGTGCCGCACCGCCGACGCGGCGCTCGCCCGGACGAGCTGATCGACACCTCCGACGGCCGGTGCGCGGGCCCGCAACGCGTCGGCACGTCGGCCACCGTTCGCACCCGCACACATTTCCCGCGAACGGCCCTCCCGGGACGAACCCGCCACATAGCGTCGCCGCTCGTGGCCGAACCCGTCTCCGTCCTGTCCCACGACACCCGCCGGCACGTCCTCACCACAGCCGAGTTCGACGTGCTGTGGGAGTGGCTCGGGCTGCGCCCACCCCCGTCGTCCTGCAGCTCGCCTCTCCCGGCCGGACCCACGCCGAGCGCCGGTCGGTGCAGGCCGCGGCGTGGCAGGGCCTGCGCGGGCGCGCGCTCGCCGGATCCGACGGTCCCGACCCGGAGCTGGCGCGGCTCCTGCACCTGCTGGGGCGGCCTGCCGAGCAGCTGGAGCTGCGGGCGTGGTGGGGGCGCGAGGTGCGCGTGCTCGCCGCGGGCCGGCACGGCGCCGGCGCGCTCGCACAGCGCGCGGCGACACCGTCACGGTCACGGCGTGCGGGTCCCTCCCGAACGGGCTGCTCGGGCAGTTCCCGCCTGCCAGCCGCGGCCCGGGGCGGGCCTGCACGGTGCCCAGCGCCGCGCTCACCTCGTCGCGGGCCGCCGGGCTGCGCACGGCCCTCGGCGAGGCCGGTGTGCCGCCGCCGACGCGGCGTTGCTCGCCACGATGACCACGGGAGCCGCGGGCCGCGCCCAGGTCGTGGCGCTGGCGCCGACCGCTGGGGCGTCCTGCGGCGGGAGGGCGGCGTGCTCGGCGTGCTGGACGGGCCGCGCGGCCGCTACCTGCTCACCCGCAGCACCGGCGAGGACGGCGTCGAGTGGACGACCGTCTCCCCCGCCGACGACCGGCAGCTCCGACACCGGATCGCCGAACTGCTCGCCACCGCGGTGTCGGCCGCCGCCTGAGCGCCTACTCGCCGACCCGGGCGGTGAGCCCGCGCCCGGCGACCGCGCCCGCCACCCCGGCGAGCACGGTGAGCCCGGCGAGGACGATCGTCAGGAACCCGAGCCCCGACACGAGCAGCCCGACACCGGCCGAGACGGCCCCGACCACGAGCCCCGTGCGCGCGACACCGGCCCCGGTGCGGTTGCGGGTGACGAACCGGGCTGCTCCGGCGGTGACCAGGATCGCGACGATCCCGCTCAACGGCGCGGCCAGCGCGGTGGGTGGGAGCACGAAGTAGGCGACGTCGTCCACGAACTGCGCGCCGACCCCGGCGAGCAGCGCGGCGCCGACGGGCACTCGGGACGTGGCAGGCAGCGTGGTCATGCCCCCGATGCTCCGCGCCGGCGCGCCCCCTCGACATCGGGGATCCCCCCGACCCACCCCCGACCCCGACTCGGCTGCACTCAGCCCGCGACTCGGCTGCACTCAAACCCCGACTCGCGGAATTGGGGCACCCCCAACTCCCGCGAGTCGCGGTATCGATGCACGTGAGTCGCGCTCTGGGTGCGCAGGTGTCGCGGCCACAGGGCGCGACGGGGGCTGTCAGTCGAGGTCTCCGTGCCGCATCAGCTGCCGCCCCGCCTCGGTGATGGAGCCGGACAGCGACGGGTAGACCGAGAACGTGTGGGCGAGGTCGGCCACCGTCAGCCCGTTCTGCACCGCGAGCGCGATCGGCAGGATCAACTCGCTCGCCACCGGTGCCACCACCACGCCCCCGACCACGACCCCCGTGGCCGGGCGGCAGAACAGCTTCACGAACCCGCGACGCAGCCCCTGCATCTTCGCGCGCGGGTTCGTCGACAGCGGCAGCATGATCGTGCGGGCCGGCACCTCACCGGCGTCGATCGCGCGCTGGCTGATGCCGACCGTGGCGATCTCCGGCCGCGTGAACACGGCGGCGGCCACCGTCTTGAGCTTGATCGGTGCGACGCCCTCGCCGAGCGCGTGCCACATCGCGATCCGGCCCTGCATCGCGGCGACCGAGGCCAGCATGAGCAGCCCGGTGCAGTCGCCTGCCGCGTACACGCCGGGTGCGGAGGTGCGCGACACCCGGTCGACGGAGATGAAGCCACCGCGGCCGGTCTCGACGCCGATCTTCTCCAGGCCCAGGTCGCCGGTGTTCGGCACCGACCCGACCGTCATGAGCGCATGCGACCCGGTGACCGTCCGACCGTCGGCGAGCGTGACGACCACACCGTCGCCATCCCGCTGCACCGAGTCGGCGCGGGCCTGGGCGAGGATCTCGACGCCGCGCTCGGCGAAGACGTCCTGGAGCACGGCCGCGGCGTCGGCGTCCTCGCCCGGCAGGACGCGGTCGCGGCTGGACACGAGGGTGACGCGGGTGCCGAGCTCGACGTACGCGGACACGAACTCCGCGCCCGTGACGCCGGAGCCGACCACGACCAGGTGTTCCGGCAGCTCCTGCAGGTCGTAGAGCTGTCGCCAGGTCAGGATCCGCTCCCCGTCCGGGGCGGCGTCGGGCAGGACCCGGGGGGTGGCACCGGTGGCGACGAGCACGACGTCGGCCGGGAGCTCCTCGCTACCGCCCTCGGCCGTGCGGGCCTCGACGAGGTGAGGTGCGTGGGCCGATTCCCCTCCGCTGAACGCGGCGGTGCCCCGGATGATCCGCACCCCCTCCCGCTCCACCCGCGCCCGGACGTCGGCCGACTGGGCGAGCGCGAGGCCCTTCACCCGCGCGTGCACGGTGGGCAGGTCCACGCCGACCGCCTGCGGATCCGTGATGACCCCGAGGTCGGGGGCCCGGTGCATGTCGACGCGCACGCCCGCGGAGGAGATGAACGTCTTCGACGGCACGCAGTCGTCGAGCACGCAGCTCCGCCCATACCGTCGCGTTCCACGACGGTGACGTCGCTTCCGTGCTGGGCCGCCACCAGAGCGGCCTCGTAGCCCGCCGGGCCGCCTCCCATGATCACGATCCGGGTCACCGGAGCACGCCCTTCCTGTCCGTTTCGGTTCCCCGAGCACGGTACGCGGGAGGGGCCGCTCTACTCTGTGGCGGTGCCGCTGTACGCCGCCTACGGGTCGAACATGGATCCCGCCCAGATGAAGGAGCGGGCCCCGCACTCGCCGATGGCGGGTTCCGGGTGGCTCATGGGGTGGCGGCTGACGTTCGGCGGTGAGGACTTCGGCTGGGAGGGCGCGCTCTCCACCGTGGTCGAGGACCCGGACTCACAGGTGTTCGTCGTGCTCTACGACGTGTCCGACCTCGACACCGCGCAGCTCGACCGTTGGGAGGGCGGCGAGCTCGGCCTGCACAAGAAGCTGCGGCTACGGGTGCACACCCTGGAGGGCGACGTCCTCGCCTGGGTGTACGTGCTGGACGCCTACGAGGGCGGCCTCCCCAGCGCCCGCTACCTGGGAGTCATCGCGGAC
Source organism: Pseudonocardia sp. CNS-004 (assembly GCA_001942185.1). Classification (GTDB taxonomy): domain Bacteria; phylum Actinomycetota; class Actinomycetes; order Mycobacteriales; family Pseudonocardiaceae; genus Pseudonocardia. The sequence goes on along the minus strand of MKJV01000085.1, from coordinate 27,697 downwards.
GCCGCCGAGCAGGCAGGAGCCCCCGACGACTACGTCGCGGCTCTGCGCACCCGCCCGAGCCGCAAGTCCCTCTGACCCAACCCCGCGAGTCGCGGTCTGGGTGTACGCGAGTCGCGCAGTCAGTGCATGGCCGACGACCGTGCCCGGCGCCCGGTGCGAATGGGCCGGTCACGAGGCTCACGGTGGCGTCTCCCCTCCAGCGCCCGCGGTACGCGACCGCTCACGTCGACTCCCCGCTGCCTGAACGCCGCTTCGAGCGCCGCTTCGAACCGGCCGGGCCGGACGAGGTCCTCGGCCTCCACGACGATGACGATCCATCCGCGACGCCGCAGGTCCTCGGCGCGGGCGGCATCCTCGGCCTCGTGCCCGCTGTGCACCGCGTATCCGTTGTACTCGACTGCGATCCGCAGTTCCGGCCAGGCGTAGTCCAGCCGGTAGACCTCCCGACCGTCCGGTGCGTACAACGGCCAGTTGACGGACGGCGCAGGAAACCCGCAATCGACGATGCGCCACAGGAACCAGCTCTCGGCAGGGGACGCGGCCCGGCCCGTCGCGACGGCCAGGATCCGGGCGCCTCGACGGCGGCCCCTCGGATCGCGGCGGCGCTCCAACCTCCGCGCGAGCGTGTCGCGGTACGCCTCCCGCCGATCGGGATCGACCATCGCCAGTGCCTCGTCGACGAGAGCGAGGCGTCCGAGGGCCGGGCCCGGCAGAGCATGTCACCGAGCACCCGCTCCAAGCTCAACACGGGCAGCTCGTCCCGTACCTCTCGATCAGCGTCGAGGTGCCGACCGTTGTGCACGACGAGCCCGGGTCGGGAGCGCAGCCAATGCCCGTACGGAACGGCGAGGTGCACCGGCATCGGATCCATGCTGCGGCAGCCGTGCACGTAGGCCGCGGTGGGACCGGCCAGCACGGCGCCGGGCCCACCGAGCGCGAGCGCCGCGGACGCCAGGGCGAGCGGATCGGTGAGCCGGTCGGCGTCGAGTAGCACTCCGGACCACAACGCCCGCCAGCGACCCGCCTCCTGCATCCGCCGTACTTCTTGGATGCCGAATCGGACGATGGCCTCCTGCCGTGCCATCGCACCATGAGTCCCGAGCCTCGAAGTCCCCATTCCGGCAGATTGACCCGCGGGAACGGAGCTTCGACAGCCCACGCCACAACCTGTGGACAACGCGAGCGCGATGTGGACAACTCAGGCGCATCCACATCGCGACTCGCGTGCATCCACACCGCGACTCGCGGAGTTGGGGTCAGGCCGTCACGCTGTCAAAGCGGCGAGGGCGGCTTGGGTCAGGACGCGGACGCGAAGGGAAGGGCGCGCTCGTCCAGGTCGAACGTGGGCTGGTGGATGTCGCGCATCGGGCCGTGGCCGGGCCAGACGCCGAGGCGTGCCATCGCCCCCGGGACGTGCTCGAGGTACCAGGCGAAGTCCTCACCGCCGCTGGACTGCGGGGTCTCGGCGGCGGCGTCGGGACCGCCGACGGCGACGGCGGCACCTGCGAGGATGCCGGAGCTGACGGCCTCGTTGACGACGGGCGGGACGCCGCGGATGTGGTCGAGCTCGTAGGTGACCCCGGTGGGGGCGAGCACCGACTCCACCAGCCGCTGGACGATGTCCTCCAGCTCCCCCCAGGTGGCGTGGTCGGCCGTGCGCAGGGTGCCGCGCAGGACGCCGTGCTGGGGGATCGCGTTGGCCGCCTCGCCCGCCTGCACCGCACCCCAGACCAGTACGGTGCCCGAACGCGGGTCGACCTGCCGGGTGAGCAGCAGCGGGACCTGCGTGATGAGCAGGCCGATGGCCTCGACGAGGTCGGCGGTGAGGTGAGGGCGCGAGGTGTGGCCGCCCGGCGAGGTGAGCCGGACCTCGACGACGTCGCACGCGGACGTGATCGGGCCGACGCGGGTGCCGAGCCTGCCGACCTCCAGGCGGGGGTCGCAGTGCAGCGCGAAGATCCGGTCGACGCCTTCGGTGGCGCCGTCGGCGACCATGTCGATGGCGCCGCCGGGCTGGACCTCCTCGGCCGGCTGGAAGATCAGCCGGACCCGGCCGGGGAGCGCGGGCGCGGACGCCAGCGCGAGGCCTGCTCCGAGCAGCATGGAGGCGTGGGCGTCGTGGCCGCAGGCGTGCATGACACCGTCGACGGTGGAGGCGAACGAGAGCCCGGTGTCCTCTCGCAGGGGCAGCGCGTCGAGGTCGGCGCGCAGCGCCACGCAGCGCTCACCGAACCCGATGTCGCAGACGAGACCGGTGCCGCCGGGAAGGGTGCGGGGCTCGAGGCCTGCCGCCATCAGCTGCTGGGCGATCAGCTGTGTGGTGCGGTGCTCGGCCCGGCCGAGCTCCGGTACGGCGTGGAACGATCGACGCCAGCCGACCACGTCGCGCGGTGGGCGTCGAGCCAGGCGTCGAGCCAGGCTGGGCCACTACCCGCGCCGAGGTCGGGAACGGCGAGGTCGGCGACGGGAAGGTCGGTGTGCGCCTCCAGAAGGGTCACCGGGCACCACCGGCCCGGCCGACCTCCGGTCGGCATGCCACGGCGCGGTGCGTCAGCGGACCGCGCATCGAGGCTGCTCTCACGTGCATCTCCCAATCGTGCTCACCCGGACGGCGGTAGACCAACCGGAAGCGGGCCGGTTCGCGGTTTCGGCGCCGAGGGGTTGCCGATGTGAGGCGGACGGGCAGGCAGCAGCTGACGAACGGTCGCCACTCCGCGCGCCGAACGGGGACTCGGGCCGTTCGTCGCATCTGTTACGCGCGCGGCGGGCGGTCGAGCACTGCATGGACGACGGCCGCGCAGCCCTGACATGAGACGACGCTACCCGTTGACGCTGCGTGGACACCTCGCGCGCGGAGCACCACCGTACGGGTTTCGGGGGTCGGGAGGCGCAGCGTGCTCCCGGGCTGGCCAGAATGGGTGGGTGGGACAGGACGGCTCGGACTCCGAGCAGGTGCGGCGGATCGGTGGCCGCTACACGCTGTCCGGGCTGCTCGGCGCCGGTGCGATGGGCACCGTCTGGTCGGGCTTCGACGAGGTGCTGCAGCGCCGGGTCGCGGTCAAGGAGCTGAAGGTCCCTCCCGGAGTGCCGTCCCACGAGGCGGCCGAGGCGCGGGAGCGGATCATGCGCGAGGCGCGTGCGCTCGGCGGTCTCTCCCACCCCAACATCATCACCGTGTTCGACGTGGTCGACGTCGAGGGCGAGCCGATGGTCGTGATGGAGCTCGTGCCGTCGCGCAACCTCGCCACGATGATCAGCGACCACGGCACGCTCACGGTGTCCCAGGTCGCGGTCGTCGGCTTCGCCACGGGGGGGGCGGGTTGCGCGCCGCGCACCGCAGCGGCATCACCCATCGTGACGTGAAGCCCGGCAACGTGCTCATCGCCGACGACGGCCGCGTGAAGCTCACCGACTTCGGCATCGCCCGCAACGTGGCCGACGCGCCGATGACGAGCGCGGGCCTGGTGCTGGGCTCGCCCGCGTACATCGCGCCCGAGGTGGCGATGGGCAAGGCGGTCACGCCGGCCGCGGACCTGTGGGGGCTGGGCGCCACCCTGTTCGCGGCGGTCGAGGGCCGCCCGCCCTACGACGTGGGCGGCGACCCGGTCGCCACGATCACCGAGGTCGTGGACGGGGACGTGCCGCGGCCGCGCGGGTCGGGGCCGGTGGCGGATGTGATCACCGCGCTGATGCGCAAGGAGCCGGAAGCGCGGATGCCGCTCGAGGAGGTGCGCCAGCGCCTGCGGCCGCTCATCGACGACCCGGACGACCCGGTCTACCCCGGTTCACCGGATGCGCCGACGATCGGCGCCGGTCTGCACGTGCCGGCGCCCGCCCCGCGCACCGAGCTCTCCGGTCCGCGCCCGGCACCCCTTCCGCCCAGCCCGACGGCACGCGCGCCCCGGTCGGCGCCGCGCCGCTCGCGGCGTCGCCCGGCCCGCTGCCGGGGCTGCCGCGTTCGCCGTCGAGCAGCGGGCGTTCGCCCGCGGCGCCACCGCGGCGGGCCGGGGTCAGCGGTGTGGCGGCGGCCGGGTACGTCCTCGCGGGCGCGGCGGTGGTGATCGCCGGGATGCTGGGCGGCTGGACCGCCACCCGGCTGCTGGGCGGCCAGTCCCCCGGCACCACGCTGAACGTGACGCCGGCGAGCACCGAGCTCGAACAGCACAGCGACGAGCTCGGCTTCTCGATGCCGGTGCCCCGCGGCTGGACCGCGTTCCCGTACCAGCCCGTGGATGGCGAGCCGTCGGTCAGCTTCGTGAGCCCGGACGGCAGCGAGGAGCTCACGGTGCAGCGTGCCGCGTCCACCGAGGCGGGGCAGGAGGTGCCGGGCCTCGTGCTGGCGGGCCCGACCGGGACGGCGGACGGCGCGGTCCAACTGCTCTACACCGACGCAGAGCGCACGTCGTGGCGGCACGTCGAGCCCGCGGAGAAGGGCGCGTGGACGGTCACGCTCACCGTGCCGCAGCGCGCCGCCGGGCAGGCGTCATCGGCGCTCTTCCAGCTGCTCGTGGACGGGTTCGCACCCACCACCGCGTAGGCCGCATAGGGTGCCGACCATGAGCTCAGACGACCCCGCCGCCGCCGCGGCCGCCATCGCCAAGGCCACCGGTGCGGACAGCCACGACGTCGCCGTGGTCCTGGGTTCCGGCTGGCGCCCGGCCGCCGACGTCATCGGCGAGCCGGAGCACGAGCTCGCGATGGCCGACCTGCCCGGCTTCCGGCCGCCGGGCGTGGCCGGGCACTCCGGCACGGTGCGATCCGTGGCGGTCGGCGACCGCAGGGTGCTCGTGCTGCTCGGCCGCACCCACCTCTACGAGGGCCACGGCGTCGGGCCGGTGGTGCACGGCGTGCGCACTGCCGCGGCGGCCGGCTGCCGCACCGTCGTGCTCACGAACGCGGCCGGCGGGATCCGGGAGGGGCTGCGGGTCGGGGAACCCGTGTTGATCTCCGACCACCTCAACCTGACGAGCCTGTCGCCGCTGTCCGGGCCGCAGTTCACCGACCTGACGGACCTGTACTCGCCGCGGTTGCGCGCGATCGCCCGCGAGATCGATCCGGGGCTCTCGGAGGGCGTCTACGTCGGCCTGCCCGGCCCGCACTTCGAGACGCCCGCCGAGATCCGGATGTTCCGGACGCTGGGTGCCGACCTCGTCGGCATGTCGACGGTGCTGGAGGCGATCGCGGCGCGGGCCGAGGGCGTGGAGGTCTTCGGGCTGTCGCTCGTCACGAACCTCGCCGCGGGCCTCACCGGCGAGCCGCTCGACCACCACGAGGTGCTGGCCGCGGGCGCGCGGCGGCGGGCCGGATGGGTGCGCTGCTGCGCGACCTGATCGAGCGCACATGACCCTTCGGCCTGATCTGCGCGACGCGGCGATGCGGTGGATCGCCGACGACCCCGACCCGGCCACCCGCTCCGAGCTCCAGCAGGTGCTGGCCGCGGCGATGGTCGGCACCGAGGGCGCGGCGGGCGAGCTCGCCGACCGCATGTCCGGGATGCTGCGGTTCGGCACGGCGGGGCTGCGTGGCCCGGTGCGGGCCGGCCCGGCCGGGATGAACGTCGCCGTCGTCCGGCGGGCGACGGCCGGGCTGGCCGCCTGGCTCGCGCGCTGTGGCGAGCACGGCACAGTGGTGGTCGGCCGGGATGCGCGGCACGGTTCGGCGGCGTTCGCCACGGCCGCTGCCGACGTGCTCGCCGGCGCGGGCTTCGCGGTGCGGGTGCTGCCCGGCGCCTGCCCACGCCGGTGCTCGCGTTCGCGGTGCGCGAGCTGGGCGCGGTGGCGGGCGTGCAGATCACGGCATCGCACAACCCGCCCGCCGACAACGGCTACAAGGTCTACCTCGCCGACGGGGCGCAGCTCGCCCCGCCTGCCGATGCCGAGATCGAGGCGGCCATCTCGGCGGCGCCCGCGGCCGTCGCGATCCCGACGGCCGCCGCGGCCACCGAGGCCGACGTCACCGACGCCTACCTGGAACGCGTCGCCCGGCTGCCCCGCGGGACCGACCGCGAGCTGCGCGTCGCCCTCACCCCGCTGCACGGAGTCGGCGGCGCCACGGCCGTGCACGCGCTGCACCGGGCGGGCTTCACACAGGTGGACGTCGTCGGTTCGCAGGCCGCGCCCGACCCCGGCTTCCCGACGGTCACGTTCCCCAACCCGGAGGAGCCGGGCGCAACCGACGCGCTGCTCACGCTGGCCGCCGACGTCGACGCCGACCTGGCGATCGCGCTCGACCCGGACGCCGACCGCTGCGCGCTGGCCGTGCCCACCGGCAACGGGTGGCGGATGCTCACCGGCGACGAGACCGGCGTCCTCCTGGGTGACCACTTGCTGCGCTGCGGCGGCCACACCGACCCGCTGGTGGCCACCACGGTCGTCTCCTCGTCGATGCTCCGGCTCGTCGCTGCCGCGCACGGCGCGCGGTACGCCGAGACGCTCACCGGATTCAAGTGGATCGTCCGGGGCGGGCCGGGCCTGGTCTACGGGTACGAGGAGGCGCTCGGGTACTGCGTCGACCCCGGCACCGTGCGCGACAAGGACGGCATCGCGGCGGCCGTGCTGGCCTGCGATCTCGCGGCAACCCTGAAAGCTGCCGGCCAGGGCCTGCCGGACCGGCTCGACGCGCTGGCCGTCGCACACGGGGTGCACCTGACGGAAGGCGTGTCGCTGCGGTTGGAACCCACTGTGCGGGACGCCGCGGCCGCCCGGCTGCGCGCGACACCGCCCGAGGGCTGGACGCGCGAGCTGCCGGCACCCGACGTGCTGGTGCTGCGCCGCAGCGGCGAGCGGCTCGTGGTGCGCCCGTCGGGCACGGAGCCGAAGCTCAAGGCCTACCTGGAGGTCGTGGAGCCGGTGCCGGACGCCGCGGCGCTCCCCGCGGCACGCGACGCGGCCCGCGCCCGCCTCGAGGCGCTCCGCGCCGAGGTCACGGCGTTGCTCGCCGACCCGTGACGGCCAGGATCTGGCGCTCCCACATCGCCGCGATCACGCGGTAGCCCGCGGCGTTGGGGTGCAGCCCGTCGGCCAGCTCGTCGGGCTCGAGCAGCTCGGAGGCGTCGGCGTAGCGCATGGAGTGGCCGCGTTCCCGGAAGCCCGCGACGACCTCGGCACCGAGGCGGTCGAACTCCGCCCGGTCGTTCGGGTCGCCTCGCAGCGGCGCCCAGACGCCGGCCACGATCACGTGCGCATCGGTGACCTTCGCGATCTCGTCGAGGACGGCGTCGAGCCTGCGCGCCGTGGCCTGCGCCGACGCGCCCTTCAGGAGGTCGTTGGTGCCGGCGTGCAACAGCACGACGTCCGGGTCGGCGCCGCGCACCCACCCCGCGACGCGCGGGAGCAGGTCCTCGAGCGTCATGCCGCCGTAGCCCTGGTAGTCGCGGTCGGGCACCGACGCGGGCCCGCCGTGCTGCGACCCGACCATGTCGACCGTCACACCGTCACGCGCGAGGAGCGCCTGCAGCGGACCCCGGTACCCCGCCGTCTCCGGGCTGCCCGCCCCCACGGTGCTGGACGCGCCCAGCGGCATGACCCGCAGCACGACCGGCTCCGGAGCCGGGGCGGCCGCCGCGCGGCGCTGGAGGGGCACCGCGCCTGCGCTCACCCCCACCAGCACCATCGCGAACACCGCGATCACGAGCAGCCCTCGACCGAACCACGAACCGACCCCGGCCATCCCGCCCCTTCTCCCCGCCCGTGGACCAATCTATCCGCTGAGCGGGGTGGGAGCATGCCGTTCGTGGCCCGCTTGCTGATCGTCCACCACACGCCGTCGCCCGCCACCGCGGAGCTCCTCGACGCGGTCGTGCGCGGTGCGTCCGACCCCGAGATCACGGGCGTCGACGTGGTCCGCCGCGCGGCGCTGGCCGCCACCGCCACCGACCTGCTCGCCGCCGATGCCGTGGTACTCGGCACGCCGGCCAACATCGGATACATGTCCGGCGCCTCAAACACTTCTTCGACACCGTGTACTACGTGTGCGGCGACGACACCCGCGGCCTGCCGTACGGCTGCTACGTGCACGGCAACCTCGGGGTGGAGGGCGCCGTGCAGGCGATCGGGTCGATCACCGACGGGATGGGCTGGACACCTGCCACGGCGCCCGTCGAGGTCGTGGGCGCGCCGGACAAGGCGGCGCTGGAGGCGTGCTACGAGCTCGGCGCGGTGGTCGCCGCCACCGTCATGGACGGCTGACGCAGCGACTCGCGCGCACCCACACCCCGACTCGCGGGGATGGGGACACCCCACCCGCGAGTCGCGGTCTCCGAGCGCGCGAGTCGCGGTCTCGGTGCAGCTGTGCCGCGGTCTCGGGCGGCCGGCGGACTCAGACGGCGCCGAACTGGCGGTCGCCCGCGTCGCCGAGGCCGGGGACGATGAACGCCGAGTCGTTCAGGCGCTCGTCGATGCTGGCGGTGATCACGCGCACCGGGAGACCGCTGTCGCGCAGGTGGGCGATCCCTTCCGGGGCGGCGAGCACACAGATCGCGGTGACGTCCCTCGCGCCGCGCTCGGTGAGCAGCCGGATGGTGTGGGCCATCGAGCCGCCGGTGGCGAGCATCGGGTCGAGCACGAACACCGGCCGGCCGTCGAGCGTGGCGGGCAGCGATTCCATGTACGGCACGGGCTGGTGGGTCTCCTCGTCGCGGGCGAGCCCGACGAAGCCCATCTGCGCCTCCGGCATCAGGCCGAACGCGGCGTCGGCCATGCCCAGCCCGGCCCGCAGCACGGGCACGAGCAGGGGCGGGGCGGCGAGGCGGTAGCCGGTGGTGCGCGCCACCGGGGTGTGCAGGGGGGCCGTGGCCAGCGGGGCGTCCCGGGTGGCCTCGTAGATGAGCATGAGTGTGAGGTCGCGCAGCGCCGCGCGGAACGTGGCGTTGTCGGTGCGCGCGTCGCGCAGCTCCGAGAGGCGGGCCTTGGCCAGCGGGTGGTCGACGACCTGCACGTCCATGGGCAAAGGCTAATGCCACCGGCCCGTCGCGTACGGCCCGACCGTCAGGGGGAGACGGGCTCCGAGGCCCGCGTGTCGTAGGCGCTGCGCGCGGCGGCGATCTCGCGCTGGTGGCTGTCGGTCCAGGTCACGAGCGCCTGCACGGTCTCGTGGAGCGAGACCCCCAGCGGCGTGAGCTCGTAGTCGACGCGGGGCGGTACGACCGGGTGGACGGTGCGGTGCACCAGCCCGTCGCGCTCGAGCTGGCGCAGCGTGACGGTGAGCATCCGCTGGCTGATGCCGTCGATCTCGCGGCGCAGCTCGGTGAACCGCATGCGCCGCCGGTCGAGCAGCGCGATGACCAGCAGCGACCACTTGTCGGCTATCCGGTCGAGGATCTGGCGCACCTCGCAGTCCTCGCGGGTGTCCCACTGGTAGGCGTCGTCCCACTCGCAGCACGGACCGCCGGCCACGGTGCCGTGGGAGTGCGTCGGTGACTTCGAAGTGCCTTCTTCCACAGTCGTCGATGGTGACGCACGATGCGGTCGGTTACAAGAAGGAACCGAAGGCAAAGGGAGAAGACGCCGTGTCCGCACCATCCGCCCCGCCGCGCGCCGAACGCATGAACGCGCGCGCGTGGGGCCTGCTGCTCGTCCTGTCCGGGGCGATCTTCCTCGAGGGCATCGACGTCTCGATGATGGGCGTCGCGCTGCCGTCCATCCGCGCCGAGCTGGGGATGTCGACCAGCTCGCTGCAGTGGGTCGTGAGCGCGTACGTCCTCGGCTACGGCGGGTTCGTCCTGCTCGGGGGGCGCGCTGCCGACCTGCTGGGCCGCCGCCGGATGTTCATCGGCTGGCTGGTCGTGTTCGTGGCGTTCTCCGGGCTCGGCGGGCTCGCCGAGGAGGGCTGGGTGCTGATCGTCGCCCGGTTCGTGACCGGCGTGGCCGCCGCGTTCCTCGCCCCGGCCGGGCTGTCGATCATCACGACGATGTTCGCCGAGGGGCCGGTCCGCAACCGCGCGGTGCTCGTCTACGCGGGTGCGGCCGCCGGGGGCTTCTCGCTCGGCATGGTGACCGGCGGCCTGCTCACCGCCCTGCACTGGCGCTGGGTGTTCTTCGCTCCGGTCGTGCTGGCGGCGGTGCTCCTCGTCGCGGCGATCGTCCTGATCCCCCGCGAGGAACGGCGCGAGCGCGGCACGGGCGGTTTCGACGTCCCCGGCACGCTGACGCTCACCGGCGCGATGCTGGTGCTGGTGATCACGGTGGTGCACGCCCCCGAGGTCGCCATCGGCACCACGCTCGCCACGCTGGCAGGCGCCGCCGTGCTGCTCGCCGCGTTCGTCCGGATCGAGCGCCGGTCGGCCACCCCGCTCGTCCGGCTCGGGATCCTGCGGTCGGGTCCGCTGCTGCGGGCCAACGGCGGCGCGGTGCTGCTGCTCGCCTCGTTCATGGCGTTCCAGTTCATCGCCGTGCTCTACCTGCAGGAGCTGCGGGGCTGGTCCACGGTGGAGACGGGGCTCGCGCTCGCCGTGCTCGGCATCGACGCCGTGCTCGCCCCGACGCTCACGCCCGTGCTCGTCAACCGCTTCGGCACCCCGCGGGTCGTGGTCGCGGGGATGGTGTTCGCCGCACTGGGTTACCTGCTGTTCCTCCCGCTCGGTCCGGACTGGGGTTTCCTCGCGATGCTGCCGGCGTTCCTGTCGCTCGGCCTGGCGTTCACGCTCGCCTACGGGACGCTGACGATCGCGGCCACGGACGGCGTCGCCGACGAGGAGCAGGGGCTCGCGAGCGGGATCCTGACCACGTCGTTCCAGTTCGGGGCCGCGCTCGGGCTCGCGGTCGCGGCGGCCGTGGTCGTGGCGGCCACGGCGGGCGACTCGCCGCAGGCCGTACTCGAGGGCTACCGCGCGGGCCTCGTGGTGCCGCTCGCGGCCGCGGTGCTCGGCACGGCGCTGACGGCGACGGGGCTGACGGGGACGAGGCGGCGCCGCACGCCCGAGCCGGTGCCCAGGCCATGATCGTCGCCCGCTCCTGGTTCACTACCCCCGCGCCGATGTAGCTGGGGGGGCGGGGCGGGCATGGAGGCTGTCGATCGGGTCGTCGTCGAACGGGGTGTCGCCGGCCTGGCCGCCACGGCGTGTGTGCGGGTGCGGGATCCCGGCGGCCGGTCCGTCGGGTCGGGGTTCCTGGTCGGGCCCGACCTGGTGGCCACCTGCGCCCACGTCGTGGCCGCGGCCACCCGGTCCGATGCCTATGCCGCCTCGGCGCCGCCGGCGGCCATCGCCGTCGACTTCCCGATGCTCGCCCGCGGCGCGGCGTACCGGAACGCCACGGTGCACCGGTGGGTCCCGATCGACGACGACGGTGCGGGCGACGTCGCGCTGCTGCGCCTCGACCACCCCGCTCCGCCGGGCGCGTGATGTCGCCGGTCCGGCGGGTCGACGGCCTGTGGGACCACCCGTTCCGGGCGTTCGGCTTCCCGGAGGGGCTCGCCGACGGGGTCTGGGCCACCGGCCGCATCCGGGGCGGGCAGGGCACGGGCTGGTTCCAGCTGCACGGCGATGCGGGTGGTCAGCGGATCGAGGGTGGCTTCAGCGGCTCGCCGGTCTGGGACGACGCGAGTGGAGCGGTGGTCGGCATGACGGTGGCCGCCGACCGCGATCCGGCCGTCACCACCGCGTACCTGATCTCGATCGAGAAGGTGCTCGGGCTCGATCCCGAGCTGCTGCCCTGCCCGTACCGGGGTCTCGAGCCGTTCGACGAGGAGCACAGCGACTACTACTTCGGGCGCGCGCCGAGCTGCGGCGGCTGCGCGAGGCGGTGGACCGCTCTCCACTGGTCGCCGTCGACGGGCCCTCCGGCGTGGGCAAGTCCTCGCTCGTCCGCGCGGGGCTGCTGCCCGCTCTGCGCGCGGAAGGCGTGCGGTGCGCGCAGGTCCAGCCGCGGCCGGGCCTGCCCGCGCTGGCTGACGTCGTCACGGCCGTGCTCACGCTCGCCGACCCCGGCTCGTCCGCGGCGCACCAGGCGCGCGACACCGCGCGGATCAACGCGGCTCTCGCCGACCCGGCCACCCGGCTGCCGCCGTCGACGAGCTGGCGGCCGGCATCGCAACAGCGGAGACGGCCCGGTTGCTGCTCGTCGTCGACCAGTTCGAGGAGCTCACCGAAGCGGCACCGGACGCGGGGCACGAGCTGCTCGCGGTGCTGTCCGAGCTCGCCGTCAGGGGCGGCGCGGCCGGCCCGCTGCGGATCGTGCTCACCGTGCGCGGGCTGGCGCTCGACACCGCACTCACCCCGGCCATCGCCGACGCGCTCGGGTCGGGGTCGGTGCTCGTCGGGCCGATGGACCGCTCCCGGCTGCGTGAGGTCATCGTCCGCCCCGCCGAACGTGCGCCCGGGCTGGCGTTCGAGGACGGTCTCGTCGACCGGATCCTCGACGACGCGGGCTCCGAACCGGGCCAGCTGCCCTTCGTCGAGTCCCTGCTCGCCCAGCTCTGGGCCCGCCGCGAGGGCGGCACGCTCACCCACCGGGGCTACGAGGCTTCCGGTGAGGTGGCGGGGGCGCTGGCGGCACACGCCGAGCGGGTCGTGAGCGCGGTCGTCACCGAGCCGCGTTCCGCTGCGGCGTTGCGGGCGCTGTGCACCCGGCTGGCCGCGCCCGGCCGCGACGGCCGGTTCGTCCGCAAGGCGATCCGCTACGTCGATCTGCCGCCGGAGCTGCGCGAGCTCGTTCCCGTGCTGGCGGCCGGCCGACTCGTCGTGGTGGCGGGCGGCACCGGGTCGGGCGGCACGGTCGAGCTCGCCCACCAGGCGTTGCTGGAGCACTGGCCGCGGCTGCGGGACCGGCTCGATGCCGACCGCGAGTTCCTCGTCTGGCACGCGGCGCTCGCCGACGACCAGCAGCGCTGGGAAGCCGCCGGCCGCGACCACGGCGCGCTGTTGCGGGGTACCGCTCTCGCCGGCGCCGAGGACTGGGCGCGCCGCCGCGGCGCGGAGCTCAGCGGGCCCGAGCTCGACTACATCCACCACAGCCGATCGCGCCGCCGGCGCGACGTCCGCCGCACCCGCCTGATCGGTGCCACGGTCGGTGCGCTCACACTCGTCGCCGGCCTGCTCACGGTCGTCGCGGTGCGCGGCACCGAGCAGCTCGCCACCCAGCAGGCGCAGACGAACGCCGAGGTCCTCGCGGCGCAGGCGGCCGCAACCACACGGCTCGATCCCCTGCTCGCCGCCGAGCTCGCACAGGCCGCGTGGCGGAGCGACCCGACCGACCCACGGGCCCGCAGCGTGCTCGGCGGCCAGTACCTCGCGCTGGAGTCGGCCGAGGCCGTGCTCACCGGAGGCCCCGGCGGCGCCCCGATCAGCACGATCTCCGCGGCCGGGATCCCGGACTCCGGTGTCGTCGAGGTCGTGTCCACCGAGGGCGTGACCGTGCTGAGCGGCGCCCTGCAACCGGGGGCGCCGGCGGTGCACCTGCCGCCCGTGGTGGCCGGTCAGGGCAGCGTGAGCCCGGACGCGCGGCACTACGCCACCGTCTCCGCCGACGGCGCGGTGCGGCTGTGGATCTCCGTCGCCGATCCGGCCACGGAGATCCAGCTCGCGGGCCCGGGCCCGGAGCCGGTTCTGCTCGCCGGCTTCGCCCCCGACTCCTCGCGGGTCGGCTGGCTCACCCGCACCCCGGACGGCCGGTACGCGCTCACCACGTACGACCTGCTCACCGGCACCGCCGCCACCGCGACGATCGACCTGCCGGCGCCGCCCACCGAGGTGCACCTCACCGTCGCACCCGACCGCGTGCTCGTCCGGTCCGGTGCGACGGGCACCCCGAACGACCGCCTCGCGGTGCATTCGCTCACCGGCGGGGCGGAGACCTGGGTCGCTCCGCAGGGCTCGCTGACCGGCGCGGCGGGCGGCGCCGTCACCAGCTGCACGGCGGGAGACATCGCCGCGGGTCGACGGACGACGCTGGCCGTCACCGATCCCGCCACCGGTGCGGCCACGAGAACGCTCCCGCTGATGGTCGGCACCACGTGCGAGTTCCTGTGGCTCACCGCCGACGGGCGGTTCGCCCTGGAACCGTCGCCCGCCGCGACGGACGCCCACAACAGCACGTGGCGGGCCACCGACCTCTCCTCCGGCCGCTCGTACCAGTTCCTCACGCCGCCGGTGAACATCGGCGACTGGCCGAAGGCGAAGCGCTCGCCCACGATCGCCGTCCTGCCCGCCGCCGACGGCTCCGCCACCGCCGTCGTGGCCGCTGGTCCGGCCGTGCTGAAGGTCCGGACGAGCCCGGAGATCCCGCCGGACGACGGCGGGATGCCGCCGCCGAGCCGGGTGCTCGACCCCACCGGACGGGTGCTCGTCACCAGCGGCCCGACCGGGATGGCGGCGTACGACGCAGCGACCGGGCAGGAGCTCGGGCGCCGCTCCGACCCCCTCACCAAGGACGTCATCCAGTTCTGGGACGACCAGCCGTGGATGCTCGACCGGGCGCGGGCGGCTGGGTGCTCACCGGCTACTCCCTGCCGGACCTCGCCCGGACCACGACCATCACCCTGCCCGCCGGGCCGGGCACGCAACCCGGGCGCGACGGCGTCCGGGTGGCCGTCAACGGACCGGTCGACGGCCCGCCGCAGACCGTCCTCACCCTGGCCGGCGGTGCCCTCGCCGCCTGGGACGCCACCACCGGGCAACCGCTCGGCACGCCCGTACAGCTCGCCGCGGACGTCACGCAGAGCCAGTGGTACGAGGCCAACGGCCAGCTCTGGCCACGTGAGGGCCACCCGGACCAGGCGCTCGTGGGCACTCCCGACAGACGTGTGCAGCTCTGGGACGTGCCCGCGGGCAGGATGCTGCTGGATCTCTCGATCGAGGTGATCGGCCCGTCGTCGATCGCGGCGGCGGGCGACCGGCTCGCCGTGCACACCAAGTGGGACACCGTCGAGATCTGGGACCTCGCGGCCGGTGAGCAGCTGGTGGCCGATCTGCCGCTGGCCGACGTCGTCTCCTTCCGCGGCTTCACCGCTGACGGCCACCTGGTCGCGGTGCGGGACAGGTCGTTCGACGATGCGCGGATCGTGCTCTACAGCATCGACGAGCGCGCCGAGATCGCCACCCTCAGGCCGTCGGGAGTCGGGTACGCCCTGGTGGATCCCACCGCGGTCCGGCTCAGCGGCGAGTACGGCCTCATGCCGAGCGCCGTGTCCACCGATGTGGAGCACTGGCGGGAGCAGGTCTGCCGGTTCACCCCGTCGACCCCCAGCGCGGCCGCGCTCGCGGCGTTCCCCCCGGGCGTCGACGGCGCCGCGGCCTGTCCCTGAGAGCGCGCGTGCTCAGGGCACGGCGCGGCCGGGGGTCTCGCTGCGCCATTCCCAGCGGCCGTCGTCGGAGCGGACCGCCCGGAGCCGGTCCTCCAGCACGGGGTCCAGCTCGTGCTCGCGACAGCCGGTGGCCGCCCAGCAGGAGATGACGATCTCGCCGCCGGACAGGTCGAGGCGCAGGAAGCTCTTGAACTGGGGCACCGCGTTCGAGTCGAACAGCAGCGACATGAGGTTGTGCGCGGGCGCGGAGCCGCGTGCGGGCAGTGGGTACACGCGGTCGGCGGCGCGCCGGGTGCCGGCGCTCACGGATGCCGGGGACGTCCGCGGCGGCGTGATGCCCACCCGCTCCGCCATGATCGTCGTCGCATCCTCCGGCGAGATCACCAAGCGGCCGAGCCCGAAGCCGAGCAGCTTGTCGTAGCGGCGGCTGAAGTGGGCGAGCGAGTCGCCGCGCAGCGGGTAGCAGCGGAAGTCCTCCTCGTGCACGGCCGGAGCGAGGTGCTCGTCGACGTTCGGGATCTGGTGCGTGGCGGAGAGGTAGGCGCCGGACCCGCCCGCCACCAGGTACTGGATGACCCGCCCGTCCCGCTGCAGCACCGGGTACCGCTGGTAGTTGTGGTCGTCACCGCCGATGCAGGCCACGTAGTTGAACGCCGGGTCCGTGACGATCTCGTTGACGTCACCGCCGCCCTCGATGGGGCAGGCCTGCAGGTGGGCGTAGGAGTAGAGGGGCCGGCCGGTGAGCAGGATCTTCGGCCGGTCGCCGGCAGAGATCTCCCGCAACCATTCGCCCTGGTCACGGTCGATGTGCCCGTCGATGCCGGTGTCGATCAGCACGAGCCGCACCGGGCCTGCGTCGATCGCGCAGTACGGCCCGGGCTGGCCGCCCTGCTGCGACTCGGCGTCGCGGTACCAGCGCATGTCGGCGACGTCCTCCACGGTGCCACCCCGGGCCCGGTGCCAGAACAGCCTGGAGAGCAGCCGCTTCCACCACGAGCCGGAGAACTCGGGCTTCGGCGCACCCGCGTCGGGCGGCGCGCCGCAGAAGGCGGTCATGAAGCCGGCGAGCCCGTCGTACCAGTCGTGGTTGCCCGGCAGGGCGTAGATCGGGGCCGGGTAGTCGGCGTACGGGCGGTAGAAGCGGTCGGCGTAGGGTTTCACCCCGCCCGCCGGGTAGATGACATCGCTGCACAGCACCGCGAAGTCGGTGTCGCGGGCGACCCGGTCGAGGACCGGCACCACGACGTACTGCGATGCGTCACCCTCGCCGGGATCTCCCAGCAGGGCGAGCGACACGCGCTCACGGTCGGCGTAGCGGGTGATCAACCGGTTGCGCGGCGGCGGCGGGTCGCCCGCGGCACGCGCGTAGTCGTCGAGGCGGCGCAGCCACTCGCGACGCTGCCCGTCCGTCGGGTCGCCGAACCTGCGGGCGATCACGTCGTTGCGGGAGGCGATCAGCGGGCCGGGGCGGAGCCAGGAGAAGCGGCTGTCGCGAGGCGCGAGCCCGGCCCCCACACCCGGCGTGAGGCAGCCCCACCCGGCGCCGCGGGTGGAGCTGCGTGATGGTCCGGATGGATCGGGATCGGGGAGCGGGCGCATATCCCGATCTTCGCAGCGCCCACGTCCGCCGGTCACCCTTCGCTACCGACCCGCGATCGCGAGGAGCGCGGCCGGCCGCCGCCGCGGACCGGTCGCCGCACCCGTCACACGACGAACTGCACCCCGGGGCCACCCGACACCGAAGTGATCACCGAGAGTGCCGAAGCGATCACGGAACGGCCCGCGCGGCCCGTTCCCCGCGCCCAGCGTGCCCCCGACGGCACGAAGGGTGATCAAGTTGAAGTTTCACCCTGACCCGAACGGGTGGTATGGCACGAACACTGTGACGCCGGGAGCCTCCCCGACGCTGTACTTAGTGACTAGGAGGTGATCCGGTGCCGGAGAACACGACATCCGACGAGGCGACGCTGGTCGCAGCGGCGGAGAAGCTCACGCAGTGCGACGGATATGTCGTACTCGCCGTCGACCCCCAGACCGGGGAGGTCGACGCACACGGCCCGTTCGACGGGCTGACGGCCACCGTCAAGGCCGACCAGCTGCGCCGCGACTTCGACCGCGGTGGCCTGGAGGACGTGACCGTGGGCGTCGTTCGGCTGCACAGCTCCACCTGAGACCCCGACAGGATCCAGCAGCTCCCCGTTGCACGGACGTAGGCTCGTTTCACAGCACGACAGCGTTACCTTTTGCTCCCCCTGCACTCATCCCCGCCCGCCGCTCCTCCCGCGCGGCGGGCGGCGTGCTGTGTGGATGGCCTCCGCGGCTCCTCCGGCCCCGCTCGCGCGGGTCCGGCGCATGATCTCGGGCGGGTCGGCGACGGTTCTGCGCGCCTAGACTCGCGGCGTGACCACGACCGTTCCCGCCCCGCGCGCCGCGGGCGGCCGCGACGGGGCGTTCGCCGCCGCCGTGCGTGACGACGCGTCGCTGCGGCGCTTCCTGCACGGCCTGCCCGGCGTCGACCACGTGGGCGTCGAGCGCCGCTCGGCGACTCTCGCCACCCGCAGCATCAAGAAGGAATCGAAGCTGCAGGCGCTGGACATGGCGATCTCGATGATCGACCTGACCACGCTGGAGGGCGCCGACACCCCGGGCAAGGTGCGGTCGCTGTGCGCACAGGCGCGCAGGCCGGACCCGGACCACCCGGAGGTCCCCTCGGTGGCCGCGGTCTGCGTCTACCCCGACCTCGCCGGGGTCGCCGTCGAGGCACTGCGGGGTTCGGGCGTGGCCGTGGCGGCCGTGGCCACCGCGTTCCCGTCCGGACGGTCGTCGCGCGCGGTCAAGCTCGCCGACACCGCACTCGCCGTCGAGGGGGGCGCGGGCGAGATCGACATGGTGATCGACCGGGGCGCGTTCCTCACCGGACGCTACGGCGCGGTGTACGACGAGATCGTCGCGGTCAAGGAGGCGTGCGGCAGCGCGCACCTCAAGGTCATCCTCGAGACCGGCGAGCTCGCGGGGTACGACGACGTGCGTCGCGCGTCCTGGCTCGCACTGCTCGCAGGCGCCGACGTCATCAAGACCTCCACCGGCAAGGTCTCCCCCGCCGCCACCCTGCCGGTCGTGCAGGTGATGCTGCAGGCCGTCCGCGACTGGCACCGCGCCACCGGCGAACACCGCGGGGTGAAGGCCGCGGGCGGGATCCGCACGGCCAAGGACGCGATCCGCCACCTCGTGGCCGTCCACGAGATCGCCGGGGCCGACTGGCTCACCCCGGAGCTGTTCCGGTTCGGGGCGTCGGCCCTGCTCGGCGACCTGCTGCGGCAGCGGCGCACCCAGCTCGAGGGCCACTACACCGACCGCGACCACATCGGAGGGGCCTGATGGCAGCGCCGTCCTGGGAGTACGCGCCCGCGCCCGAGTCGGCCGCGCTCGCGAACCTCAAGCCCGCCTACCGCCCGTTCGTCGACGGGGAGTTCGTCGACGGCGGCGGCGAGCCGTTGAAGACCCTGAACCCGGCCACCGAGGAGGTGCTCGCCGAGGTCGGCACGGCGAGCACCGAGGACGTCGACCGGGCCGTGGCCGCGGCACGCCGCGCGTACGAGCAGGTGTGGGGCCCGATGCCCGGCGCGGAGCGCGCGAAGTACCTGTTCCGCATCGCGCGCGTGGTGGCGGAGCGGGCCCGCGAGCTCGCCGTGCTGGAGACGCTCGACAACGGCAAGCCGATCCGCGAGTCCCGCGACGTCGACGTGCCCACGGCGTCGGCGCACCTGTTCCACCACGCCGGCTGGGCCGACAAGCTGGGGTACGCGGGTCTCGGCCCGGACCCGCGGCCGGTCGGCGTGGTCGGGTCGGTGATCCCGTGGAACTTCCCGCTGCTGATGGCCGCCTGGAAGATCGGCCCGGCGTTGGCGTGCGGCAACACGATCGTGCTCAAGCCCGCCGAGACCACCCCGCTCACCGCGCTCGTGCTCGCCGAGATCGCCGCCGACGCCGGACTCCCGCCGGGCGTGCTCAACGTGCTGCCCGGAGCCGGGGACGTCGGCGCCGCGGTGGTGGGCCACGACGGCCTGGACAAGGTGGCCTTCACCGGCTCCACCGACGTCGGCAAGGAGATCCAGCGCAGGCTCGCCGGCACCGGCCGGCGGCTCACCCTCGAGCTGGGCGGCAAGGCCGCCAACATCGTCTACGACGACGCGCCGCTGGACCAGGCGGTCGACGGTGTCGTCGACGGGATCTTCTTCAACCAGGGCCACGTCTGCTGCGCCGGTTCCCGGCTGCTCGTGCAGGAGTCGATCGAGCAGGAGTTCATGGAGCTGCTGCACGCCCGGATCGAGACGCTGCGCGTCGGCGACCCGCTGGACAAGAACACCGACGTCGGCGCGATCAACTCCCGCCCCCAACTGGACAAGATCGTCGACCTCGCGGCAGCGGGCGACGCCGAGGCGCCCGGCGCTGGACCAGCTCCTGCCCGCTGCCCGAACGCGGCCTCTTCTTCCCGCCCACCGTGTTCTCCGGCGTGGAGCAGACCATGCGCGTGGCGCGCGAGGAGATCTTCGGCCCGGTGCTCTCCGTGCTGACCTTCCGCACCCCCGACGAGGCGGTCGCGAAGGCCAACAACACGCCCTACGGCCTCTCCGCCGGGATCTGGACGGAGAAGGGCTCCAAGGCGATGTGGACGGCCCAGCGCGTGCGGGCCGGGGTCGTCTGGACGAACACCTTCAACCGGTTCGACCCCACGGCCCCGTTCGGCGGGTACCGGGAGAGCGGGTTCGGGCGCGAGGGCGGGCGCGTGGGGTTGGAGGCGTACCTGCGCTGAGCCGGCCGGTCACGTGATGGTGAACGCCTCGATCCGCTCCCCGGCCACGAGGTAGACCGCACGGCCGTGGGCAGCGATGACCGCTGCTCCGTCGTCGTACTGCCCGCCGTAGGTCCATCGGGTCGAACCCGACGCCGCGTCGAGAGCGACCACCGGGTTCCCCCGGACCCCCAGACGTACACGAGGCCGTCACCGCCGACGGTGTGGAAATCCGGGCTCCACTCCGACGATCCGAGGCTCACCGTCCAGAGCATGGAACCGTCGGCCAGGTCGACCCCCGTCACCGTCCCGGAGGTCGGACTCCCATCGAGGTCCACGAGCACGTCACCGACGACGGCGCCGACGGCCCCGGTCTTCGAGAGCCGCCGACCGGTCGCCGCTTCCAGCACGAGGCTCCCCTCGAGGACGCTGGCGACGACCACACGGTCGCCGCTCGGGTGGATCCGCATGGCGGCCGAGCCGAAGCTCTCCTCGACGTCGGTGCTCGTGCTCCACACCGGCTGTCCGGTCCGCAGGTCCCAGGCATCGACCCAGGTCTCGGAGTGGAGGCCTGCCTCCGTCCTGAGGGAGTGGGCGTTCACCGCGATGCACATTCCGTTGTGGATCACCACCTCGGCCGAGGTCTTGCGCGAGTTCTCCGGAGACCGGAGCTGCGCCTCCCACAGCAGGTCGCCCGTCCGGACGTCCAGCGCGACGAACCCGTAGCCGGACCTCATCACGACGACGCCCTCCGCTGCGCCGACGGCGATGGTGGGCGACGGGTCGCCCGAGGGGTCCGACCAGCGGGACCGCGGGATCTGCCACCGCGACCTGCCGGTCGCCGTGTCGTGCACCGACACGAAGTCGCTCGTACCGACGACCAGGGCCTCGCCGGCCGGGATCACGCGTACGTCCCCGCTCGACGGCGTGTCGAGGCGCACGTTCCAACGCCGCACGCCCGTTGCGCCGTCCAGGGCCAGCACGGATTCGGGTCCGCGCTCGTCGCGGACGTAGAAGTAGAAGGTGCTGTCATCCGCCGCGCCAGACCCGTACCCGCCCTCCGCGGGTAGCGGAGCGATCCACTTCGGACCCGGAGATCTGAGCCCGCCGGCCATCGCATACCCACCGACGGCCACCAGCCCCGCGCCCCCGGCGATCGCGAGCCAGGACCGGCGGCTCAGGCGCCGCGTCTTGTCATCGTTCGGATCGAGCTGACCGTTCGGCCCATCGCGTCCCTCGCCGTCAGGAGGTGGTTTCCCTCCCGACGACCACCTCGGAGGCGTCGAGGTTGGGGCGCCGCCGTCAGGTGATGGCCACAGCCTGGATGCGCCCGCCGCGCGCCCGCTCGTTCGGCGAGCGCCTGTGACCGATCCCCGGCTGCATGATCTGCGTGAGTCGCACTCCGTGGTCGTCGTGAGCGCCGTGGCGTGCTGCCCGAGCTGATCATCGGAGGTCAGCAGTACATGGGGGTCGTGTCAGGTGCGCTGGTGTGCTGCTCGGTGCGGGAGCCGGGACGCTCACCGAACCGTCCGGCCCGGGTGCGTTCCGCAGAAGCGCATCCGACCTCTGGGAAGCGACCATGATCAGCGGAAACGGAACGCGGCGGGGGCCGCTAGCTCGGGTCGAACTCCCCGGCCCGCACGCCCACCAGGAATGCGTCCCACGCCGCAGCGGTGTGGTGGTGCGACGCCCGGGACCGCGCCTTCGTGTCGCGCACCGCGACCTCACCACCGGGGAGGAAGGCGACCTCGACGCAGTTGTTGCCGCCGTCGCTGTTGCTGAAGCTGCTGGTGCGCCACCGGTCCTGCTGAGGTCCACGGCGCACCTCGCTCCGTCCGCTAGGTCTCCGCAGCCACCCGCTGGATCAGCGCCACCGACTCGTCGGGGTCCAACGCGAGCGACCGCAGCCGGTCGAACGTGAGTGTAGCCATGGCCACCTCGCTCTTCTTGCTGATGTGCACCGCGCCGACGGGGTGCTCTACGTAGACGATGTCGCCGAAATCGATGTCGCCGAACGTGAGCACGGTGAAGGCCGCCGACAGCCCAGGGTGCGCGCCGAGGCTCAACGGGAGCACCTGCAGCGTGACCCGGTTCCACGCCGAGGCCTCGACGAGACGCGCGAGTTGCGCGCGCATCACCTCGGGCCCACCGACAGGGCGCCGCAACACTGCCTCGTCGACGACCGCTACCAGGTCGAGCGGATCCTCCGCCGACGTCAGCCGCTGCTGGCGCCTGGTCCGGATCGCGGTGAGGTCGTCCACCTCGATCCGGGTCCGGCGGTCGAGCACCGCCCCGAATACCGCCATCGCATACGCATCCGTCTGCAGCAGCCCGGGAACGAAGGCGGGGTTTGCGTCGCGGACCAGCGTGGCCTCCGCCTCCAGCGGGACATAGCCCTTGTCGTCCAGGCCGAAGGCGCGCCACCAGCCCTTCGTGGACGCGGAGCGCGTGAGGTCGAGCAACTCGTCCCACTGCGGCCCGCCGACGCCGTAGATGTCCATCATCGTGCGCACGCCGTGGACGTCCACGCCCTGGCGGCCGTTCTCGATCCGGCTCAGCTTGCTGCTCGACCAGTCGAGGGCGGGCGCCGCGACCTCGAGCGACAGCCCGGCGTGCTCCCGTAGCTCCCTCAGGATCCGGCCGAGGTGCAGCCGTCGCACGATTGCCCCGTTGCCTGCGGCCACGTCGCTCCGCTCCCAGTCGACGACGGAAGGTGATCGGTCCGGAGTGTGCCAGGTGGGCGGCCGGAAGTGGGCTGCCCACATCGGCGACCGAGGTGGGTTGATCGCTCCGAACAGCACACCTCTGTCCCGCCGGATGCGCTGACGTACTTCTCGGACGGTCCGGTGGCCGATGATCGCCGCGAGCCGTACATCAGCACGGTCCGCTCAGCGGTGGCGCACTTCTCAAAACGACCATGGCCACGATGCCCGGGCAGAAGCCTCAGAACGACGTCAGCAAAGTGGCTCTACTGACGCCGGGCGTCATGAAAGTGGCTTTGCTGACATCACAGGGAGAGGGCTCAGTCGATCATCTGGAGGTTGCCGTCCCAGCCGTCGGCCAGCAGGCCGGGGAGCAGTTCGGCCAGCTGGAGCGGGTAGACCGTCTCCGTTGTGGCGCGCAGATCATCGGCGGACCACCAGCGGTGGCCGCGGACGGTGCGGTTCTCCAGGTCGGTGAAGCCCGCCGTGTCGACGTCGGCCGGGCCGGTCAGGGTGGCGAGGAAGAACCACTCGTCGCTGTCGTACTCCACGCCCTCGAAGCTGAACCGCACCCGGCGCAGCCACACCGGGCCCACCATCCCGTCCGGCGGCAGCCGCAGCCCGGTCTCCTCGTGCAGCTCCCGCCGGCGCCTGCGAGCAGTTCCTCCCCCGGTTCCAGCCCGCCGCCCGCGGTGAACCAGAACGTCTCGTCCGGGACGTGCGGGTCGACCCCCTGGAACAGCAGCAGCCGCTGCTCCGGGTCGACGAGCAGCACGCGGGCGGCCACCCGGACGCCGGGACGAGAGATCAGCTCCCCCACAGCGCGGACGCTACGCCTGTGACCCGGAGCACAATTCGACCGAGCTCGTCGAGAGCCCGTCACCGGCTCCGTCCCCCTCCCACACGGGTTCGTACGACAGGAGGCGACCATGGACCGCAGCGACGTCATCGAGGTGCTGAGCAAGCCGATCTCGCAGAGGCTCCTGGCCTCGTCGACCCCGGCCCGGCTCGCGTACACCGCCGTGGACGGCGACCCGCGGGTCATCCCGATCGGGTTCGTGTGGAACGGTGCCCAGCTGGTGATGTTCACCGTGCCGTCATCGGCGAAGGTGCGGGCGCTGCAGCACAACCCGCGCGTCGCGATCACCATCGACACGATCGAGCCGTGGCCGCCGCGGGTGCTGCTGGTGCGGGGCGCCGCGAGCGTCGAGACCGTCGACGGGGTGCCGGACCAGTACGTCGAGGCCGGCCGCAAGGTCACGCCCGCCGAGCTGGCCGACGACTGGGAGGCCGGGGTGCGCGAGCTGTACGACCGGATGGTGCGGATCACGGTCGAGCCGGACTGGGCGAAGCTGCTGGACTTCGAGACGACCCTCCCGAAGTCGGTCGAGGACCTCATCCGGGCCAAGGCGGGGGCTCCGGGCCCGGTCACCTGACTGATTCGAGCCACCGCCTCCCGTTCCTAGCGTCGGTCGCACCGATCGACGAGAGGAGCATCCGATGGACTCGACGCCGCTGCGGCTGGCCGTCGTCATCGCCAGCACGCGGGAGGGCCGGTTCGGTCCCACTATCGGCGACTGGTTCGTCGAGCAGGCCCGCGGGCGCGGCGACCTGGAACTCGACGTGCTGGACCTGGCCGATGCCGCGCTGCCGGACCGGCTCACCGGGTACGGCACGCCGACGCCCAACGCGGTCGCGGCAGTCACACCCCGCCTGGCGGCCGCGGATGCGTTCGTGCTGGTGACGCCGGAGTACAACCACAGCTACCCCGCACCGGTGAAGACGCTGATCGACTGGCACTTCACCGAGTGGCAGGCGAAGCCCGTGGGGTTCGTGTCCTACGGCGGGATGTCCGGCGGGCTGCGCGCCGTGGAGCACCTGCGCGGTGTCCTGGCCGAGCTGCACGCGGTGACGGTGCGCGACACCGTCAGCTTCCACGGGGCGTGGGACCGCTTCGGGCCGGACGCGCGTCCCGTCGATCCGGACGGGTGCGCGGCGGCGGCGAAGTCGATGCTCGACCAGCTCGCCTGGTGGGCCCGCGCCTGCGCGAGGCCCGGGCGGCGCATCCCTACCTCGCGTCTTGACCTCTACCGAACTTCAGCTCTTAGCGTCGGTGCGACGAACCGGAGGAAGGTGGGGATGATCATGACCTCGGAGGTGGTGAGCCCCCGGCGCACGAGCTGGGCGCCGGTGGTGGCGCTCGGGCTCGCGATGCTGGTCGTCACGTCGGAGATGACCATCGCCGCCGTGACGCTGCCCGGGATCGGCGCCGACCTCGCGGTCGCTCCGTCGGTCACGGCGTGGGTGCTGCTCGCGTACGCGCTGCCGATGGCGGCGCTCGCGATCCCGGCGGGGCGCTGGTCGGACGGTGCGGACGTCCGGGCGGCGTTCGCGCTCGCGATGATCGGGGTCGGCGCCGCGAGCGTGCTGGTGGGCATGGCGCCCACGTTCTGGGTCGTCGTGGTCGGGCGCCTCCTGCAGGGCGCGGCGGGGGCGCTGATCGTCGCGGTCTACATGCCGATCATCACGACCAGCGTGGCGCGGGAGCAGCGGGGCCGCGCGATCGGCTTCGTCATCACGATCATGACGGTGGGGTCGATGGCCGGCGCCCGCTGGGCGGTCTCATCGCCGAGGCGTGGGGTTGGCGTGCGGTGTTCCTGGTGAAGCTGCCGGTGGTGCTGGCGGTGCTCTGGGTGGGTCTGCGGACGATCACGCGCGTCCCGGGCCGCGGGCTGCCGCGGCCCGCGGCGGCGCTGGTCCGCGAGGCGGCGCTGCTGGGTGGCGCGGTGGCCGTGCTGCTGCTGGCCTTCGAACAGGTCGACGGGCGCCCGCTCGTCGCCGCGGCGCTGGCGGCGGGCGCGGTCGGGCTGGCGGTGTGGTGGTCGCGGCTGGCCTCGTCCCGCCCGGTGCTCGGCTCGTGCGGACGCCCGCGTTCGGCATCACGATGATCTCGCTGCTCATGGTGTCGCTCACGGGCGGGCTGGTGGCCTTCCTCCTCCCCTACTTCGTCTCCGACGTGCTGCGGGCGGGCCCGAACCTCACGGGCGTCGCGCTGCTGTTCTTCGTCGGGGCGATGGCCCCGCTGTCGGCCGCCGCGGGCGCGCTGGCCGACCGGTTCGGCAACCGGGTGCTGGCGATCGCCGGCAGCGCGGTGTGCGTCGTCGCGATGCTCCTGCTGCTGACGCTCGACGAGACCTCCGGTCTGGGGGACATGGCGTGGCGGCTCGTCGTGCTCGGCGTCGGCGCGGCGCTCTACAACCCGGCGATCAACGCGGCGATGCTCGCGGCCGCCCCGGCGGGCTCGGAGGGCCTGGCCGGCGGGGCCGGGATGACGGTCCGGACGATCGCGATGACGGTCGCCCCTGCGGCGTCCGCGCTCGCGTGGACGGCGGCCGGTGGCGGGGTGGCCGGTTTCCGCAGCGGGATCGTGATGATCACCGTCGGGGTCGCGGTCGGGCTGGCGGTCCTGCTGGTCCCGGCCCGCAGGTCGTGAACGGGGGTTCCGCGGTGCCCGCCCTGCACGGCCGGGATGCCGAGCTGGCCGTCGTGGACGACCTGCTCGCGGCGGCCCGGGCCGGCCGCAGCGGCGCGCTCGTGGTGCGCGGCGAAGCCGGGATCGGCAAGTCCACACTGCTCACGCACGCGACGCTGCGGGCGACGGACATGCGCGTGCTGGTCCAGATCGGCGTCGAGACGGAGATGGAGCTGCCCTACGCGGGGCTGCACGCGCTCTTCGCCGAGTCCTGCGAGGCGCTCGACCGGCTTCCCGGCGTGCAGGAACGGGCGCTGCGCGTGGCGCTCGGGGAGGCCGACGGGCCGCCGCCCGACCGCTTCCTCGTGGGGCTCGCCGTGCTCAGCCTGCTCGCCGAGCTGGCGGCCGAGCGCCCGGTGCTGTGCGTGCTCGACGACGCGCACTGGGTCGACCGCGCGTCGGCCCACGCCCTGCTGTTCGCCGCGCGGAGGCTGGGCAGCGAGTCGGTCGTGCTGCTGTTCGCCGCGCGCACCGGGCTGGCCCCGGACTTCCCGGCGCCGGCCTGCCGGCGCTCACCCTGCCCCGGTTGGACGACGCGAGCGCCCGTGAGCTGCTCGCCGCAGGCGCGGGCGACCTGCCGCGCCCGTGCTGGACCGGCTCCTGCGCGAAGCGGCGGGCAACCCGCTCGCGCTGCGCGAGCTGCCCGCGGCCCACCGGGCCGGGCGGGCCCCGGTCTACCCGCTCGGGCCGCCCGACGCCGGGCGCGGTGGGGTCGTGCCGACGCACAGCCCCGTCGAGCGGGAGTTCGCCGCGCGGATCGCCGCCGTGCCACCCGCCGCCCGCACCGCACTGCTGGTGGCAGCGGCCGACGGCACCTGCGACACCCGCGTGGTGCTCGCCGCGGCCACGCGGCTCGGCGCCGGGCCCGCCGACCTGGAGGTGCTGGAGCACGAGCGGCTGGTGATGTTCTCCGACGGCTGCATGGGATTCCACCACCCGCTGATCCGGACCGCCGTCTACGGCGCCGCGACCCTCACGGCGAAGCGGGCGGCGCACCGGGCACTCGCCGACGTGCTCGACAGCGCGCACGACGACGACCGGCGCAACTGGCACCTGGCGGCGTCGAGCATCGGGCCGGACGAGTCGGTGGCCGCCGCGCTGGAGCGCAGCGCCCTGCGAGCCCGCGACCGCGGCAGCCAGGAGACGGTGGCCGCCGCGTTCGAACGGGCCGCCGCGCTCACGCCGCACGGCCCGGACCGGGCGCGGCGCACGGTGGCGGCGGCGGAGCCGCGGCCGCCGCCGGGCACCGGGAATGGGCGGCCCAGCTGGTGGACGTGCAGCGCCCGGTGGCGAGGAGCCGCGGCTGCGGGCGCGGCTCGCACTGGTCCGGGCCGGCTCGCCGACGACGCGGGCGACGTGGCCGGGACCACCGGGCTACTCATGGACGCTGCGCCGTGCGCGGCGCGGCGCACCGGACCTCGCCGCGGAGATGCT
>MKJV01000084.1 GCA_001942185.1 Pseudonocardia sp. CNS-004 | reverse complement strand
GCGCCCCCGCCCCCCGCGGCGTGCCTGCTCGACACGGCCGCGCTCGGGGCGACCACCGGCCTCGCCTGGGCCCCCGACGTCAGCACGGCCAGCGACACCCGCTGCGTCTACGACCCGGCGGGCGCCAGCGCCCGGCAGAAGGCCCCGCCTTCGTGTCCGTGGACGTCACCCGGGAGCCGCCGACGGCGCTCGACACCGTGGCCGAGCTCTGCGAGGACGGCTCGCGGGCACCGGTCGGCACCGCCGGGTTCGTGTGCCGCTACCAGGACGGCAACGTGTTCGCCGCACTGGTGCACGACGGCAGCCTGGTCACGGTGGCCGCCTCGGCCGTGCCCGCGGGCACCACCGCCGCCCAGCTCGTGGTGGCGCTCGACCAGCAGGTGACCGCACTGGCGCGGTAGGGCGGTCAGCTCCCGCCGGTGCGGCCGAACACCGAGACCGAGTCGACCAGGTCGAGCGAGACCGCATCCGGCAGCGCGAACCCGAGGTTGGCGCCGCCCTCGATCGGCATCGTCCACTCCGGCACGAGCCCGGGCACCGTGTGACTCGTCAGCTCCCCACCCGACAACGTGACCAGCCGGTCACCGCTCATCGCGGCGTTCTGGCTCCCGACGAGCGGAGTGGGCCCGCGGCCGGCGACACCGTCGCGACCGAGGACGACCGGCACGTCACCGTCGGGGGCGAAGACGACGTGGACCCGCCCGTCGAGCCGCACCGCCCAGGAGCCGCCGGTCGACCCGGTGCCGGCCTCGGTGGCGACGATGGTGCGCTGCGCGGTGTCGAACACCTCGGCCGCGAACCGCCCCGCCTCGTCGAAACCGGTGATCCCGATCCGGGTCGGGTCGAGCGGGTACACGTCCACGACGTTGGTCAGGCCGTGGTCGGCCGACCACAGCTCCTCACCGGTCTCCGGGTGCCGGGCGCTCAGGAACCGACCGAACGTCAGCAGGACCGCGGTCTCGGTGACGAAGACCTCGTCGGCGCCGAAGGCGGCATCCCAGAGCGCGTCCTGCTCGTCGGCAGGCGGGTCGGGGTGCGCGACCCGCACGTGCCAACGCTCGGCACCGGTGGCGGCGTCGACCAGCACGACCTCGACCGCGGTGCCACCGGTCGGATCCGCCGTGGACGTGAGGACGACCCGCCCAGCGGTCCGCTCCACGACCCACGCCCCCGGGATCGACCAGATCGGTTCCCCGGAGGGCACGGCATAGCCGCCGACACCGTCGACGGACGACGCGACGAGCACACCGTCCACGACGTAGTGCGCGCGCTGCCCGTACGGCAGGGCGAACGATCCCCGCACCGAGCCGGAGGCCGGGTCGAGGAACTCGATGTGCTCGACCGACCCGCCGTCCGCGATCTCGAAGGCGGCATACACACCGTCGGTGCTCGCGTCGACCTGCGGGGTGTCGTCACGCGCCGCGAGGTCGCCCGCCACGCCGAGCTCTGCCGACCAGAGCTCCGCACCGCTCGCCGCGTCCAGGGCGATCAACCGCCGGGGGCCGTCCAGGAAGTACCAGGCGGACGGCGTGGCCATGCCCCAGCTGTAGTTGGGCAGCGCGGACGCGAGCGGGGCCATGTCCGGGCCGAGCGCGCTCGCGCCGACGGCTCGAACCCCCGCCCGGTCGAGTACGACTCCACCTCGACCGCGTGCGGTCCGGGCTCGCGGGCGAGGTCGTCGGCGCGCCCGGGCCGGTGCCGCACGCGGCGACGAGGACGGCGAGGCAGACGGCGGCGACGCGGACGGCGGTTCGCACCGCCGGAGTGCCTACAGCTCGCGGGAGGCGCGGAGGCGGTTGAGCGCCTCCTCGAGGATGGCGGCGCCGTCGGAGTCGCTGCGGCGCTCCTTCACGTACGCGAGGTGGGTCTTGTACGGCTCGGTGCGGGGCGGCGCGGGCGGGTTCTCGCCGTCCCGGCCCGCGGGGAGACCGCAGCGCGGGCAGTCCCACGACTCGGGGATGTCGGCCTCGTTGGCGAAGGACGGGGTGGTGACGTGGCCGTTGGCGCAGAAATACGGGATGCGCGAACGCGGCGCGGTTTCGCCCCGCTCGGACTCCCCCATCGGACCGGCACCCACGCGGGTGCCGCGGATCGCGTTTCCGCCGGACATCGCCATGCCTCCCTCAGACCCCGACCCGGACCAGCAGCCCGGTGCCGATGATCGCGATCACCCAGATCGCGCCGACGAACAACGTGAGCCGGTCGAGGTTCTTCTCGACCACGCTCGACCCCGACAGGCTCGATTGCACCCCGCCGCCGAACAGGCTGGAGAGGCCACCGCCGCGACCGCGGTGGAGCAGGATCAGCAGCACGAGCAGCACGCTGGAGATGATCAGCACGATCTGCAGGGCCAGTTCCATCGATCCTCATTCCCGAATTGCTCGCGCGCTCCGACATGCTGTGCCGGGAGACACCGAGAGTACCGTCACGTCGCTCGGCCCCTGCCGGGGGTCGTTCGTGGATACGCGTGCTCCGGCACTCGTATCCACGAACGACATGGTTACGGCAGCGGGCCGCCCGCCGCGATCGCGCAGAGCTGCGCGAACTCGTCGGCGTCCAGGCTGGCGCCGCCGACGAGCGCACCGTCGATGTCGGACTCGGCCACGATTTCGCCGACGTTCTTGGCCTTCACCGAGCCGCCGTAGAGCACCCGGACGCTGCCGGCGATGGCCTCGCCGTACTTCGCCGAGACGGCCTCCCGGATCGCCGCGCACACCTCCTGCGCGTCGGCCGCGCTCGCGACGCGCCCGGTGCCGATCGCCCACACCGGCTCGTAGGCGATCACGAGGTTCTGCGCGTGCTGGCTCTGCACCTTCTCCAGCGCGGCGGTGACCTGGCGGGTGGTGTGGGCGACGTGCTCGCCCGCCTCCCGCACCGCCACGTTCTCCCCCACGCACAGGATCGGCACGATCCCGTGCTTGACGGCCGCGTGCACCTTGCGGTTGACCAGCGCGTCGTCCTCGCCGTGGATCTCGCGGCGCTCGGAGTGCCCGACGACGACGTAGCGGCAGCCGAGCTTGGCGAGCATCGGGCCGGAGACGTCGCCGGTGTAGGCACCCGAGTCGTGCGGCGAGAGGTCCTGCGCACCGTGCACGAGCTTGAGCTTGTCACCGTCGATGAGGGTCTGCACCGAGCGGATGTCGGTGAACGGCGGCAGGACCGCCACCTCGACCTTGTCGAAGTACTTCTCCGGCAACGCGAAGGCGATCTTCTGCACCAACCCGATGGCCTCGAGGTGGTTGCGGTTCATCTTCCAGTTGCCGGCGATCAGCGGCGTTCTGACGGCCATCAGCTCTCCAGGACGGCGATGCCGGGGAGGGTCTTGCCCTCCAGGTACTCCAGCGACGCGCCGCCACCGGTGGAAATGTGGGAGAACCCGTCCTCCGGCAGGTCCAGCGCCCGCACGGCAGCGGCGGAGTCACCACCGCCCACCACGCTGTACGCGCCGGAGTCGACGATGGCCCGCGCGACGCCACGGGTGCCCTCGGCGAACGGCGCCAGCTCGAACACGCCCATCGGCCCGTTCCAGAACACCGTGGCCGCGCCGCCCAGCACCTGCGCGAACGCCGCGACGGAGTCGGGGCCGATGTCGAGACCCTTCCAGCCGTCGGGGATGGAGTCGGCGGCGACCGTCTGCGTCTTCGCCTCGGCGGAGAAGTCGTCGGCCACCACCACGTCGGACGGCAGCACGATCTTGCCGGTCTCGAGCAGCGTGCGGCAGGTGTCGACCTGGTCGCGTTCCAGCAGCGAGTCACCGACGCCGTACCCCTGTGCGGCGAGGAACGTGAAGCACATGCCCCCGCCGACGAGCAATGCGTCGACCTTGGGCAGCAGGGCCTCGATCACCGCGAGCTTGTCGGACACCTTCGAGCCGCCGAGCACCACAGCATACGGCCGCTGCGGGCTCTCCGTGAGGCGCCGCAGCACCTCGACCTCGGCGAGCACCAGCCCGCCGGCGTACGCCGGCAGCTCCTGTGCCACCTCGTACACCGAGGCCTGCTTGCGGTGCACCACACCGAAGCCGTCGGAGACGAACGCGCCGTCCTCCCCGGTCAGCGCGGCGAGCTCGCGAGCCAGCTCGGCGCGCTCCCCGTCGTCCTTCGACGTCTCACGCGGGTCGAACCGGATGTTCTCGAGCAGCACGACCCCGCCGTCGGCGAGCCCGCTCACGGCGGTGCGGGCGGCCTCGCCGTGGTCGGCGAGCGTGACGTCGGCGCCGAGTAGCTCACCGAGCCGCGCGGCCACCGGGGCGAGGGAGAACTTCGGGTCCGGCCCGCCCTTGGGGCGCCCCAGGTGGGCGGTGACGACCACCCGCGCCCCCGCCCCACGCAGCGCGGCGAGCGTGGGTACGGAGGCCCGGATCCGGCCGTCGTCGGTGATGGTCGAGCCGTCGAGCGGGACGTTCAGGTCCGAGCGGACCAGCACGGTCCGCCCGGACACGCCTTCGGCGAGCAGGTCGTCGAGACGTCCTACCCTGCTGTTCGTCGTCACAGCTTGGACGCCACCAGTGCCGTGATGTCGACCAGGCGGTTCGAGTAGCCCCACTCGTTGTCGTACCAGCCGAAGACCTTGACCTGGTTGCCGATCACCTTGGTGAGCGGCGCGTCGTAGATGCAGGACGCCGGGTCGGTGACGATGTCGGAGGAGACGATCGGGTCGTCGCTGTAACGCAGGTAACCCTTGAGCGGCCCGCTGTCCGAGGCCGCCTTGTAGGCGGCGTTGATCTCGTCGAGCGTCGTTTCCCTGCGCAGGTCGACGGTGAGGTCGGTGATCGAGCCGGTGGGCACGGGGACGCGCAGCGAGTAGCCGTCGAGCTTGCCGTTGAGGTGCGGCAGCACGAGGCCGATCGCCTTCGCCGCACCGGTGGAGGTGGGCACCACGTTGACCGCGGCGGCCCGGGCGCGGCGCTTGTCCTTGTGCGGGCCGTCCTGCAGGTTCTGGTCCTGCGTGTACGCGTGGATCGTGGTCATCAGACCCTTTTCGATCCCGAACGCGTCGTCGATGACCTTCGCCAGCGGCGCCAGGCAGTTCGTGGTGCAGGACGCGTTGGAGATGATGTTCTGCGAGCCGTCGTAGGCGTCGTCGTTCACACCCATGACGACGGTGAGGTCGGGCTCCGTCGCGGGGGCGGAGATGACGACCTTCTTCGCGCCTGCGTCGAGGTGCTTGGTGGCGCCGTCGCGCTTGGTGAAGATGCCGGTGGACTCCACCACGACGTCGACGCCGAGGTCCTTCCACGGCAGCTCGGCGGGGTCGCGCACGGCGAGACCCTTGAAGCCCTTGCCGTCGACGATGATCTCGTCGTCGGTGTGGGTGACCTCGTAGGGCAGCCGGCCCAGGATCGAGTCGTACTTGAGCAGACCCGCCAGCGTGGCGTTGTCGGTGATGTCGTTCACCGCGACGATCTCGATGTCGCTGGTGCCGGCCGCCCGCTGGGCGTCGACCGCCCGCCAGAAGTTGCGGCCGATCCGGCCGAACCCGTTCACGCCCACCCGCACGGTCATGTGCGCGCCTCCTGTCACCGTCTGCATGTCTCGAACCGGCGTCAACCCTAGTCGCCGGACGCCGCTGTGGTGCGTCGAGGCCCTTAATCGATTCCGGTGATGTCACGTGGCCGTATGCGGTCGACGCCGGGATCCTGCCAACGCGCGCGACGGGCTGTGCCGGTCGCCCACGCACGAGGACCATGCCACCCATGGCACGACTCGTCCTGTACATGTCCATGTCGCTCGACGGGTTCATCGCGGGCCCCGACGACCGCACGGGCCAGGAGCTCGGCCAGGGCGGCTTCCGGCTGTTCGACTGGCTCGACGACCGGATGGGCGACGGCCCGAACGGACAGGTGTACCGCGAGGCTCTCGCCACCCGCGCGGTGATCTCCGGCAGGCGCACCTTCGAGCTGGCCGGGCGCTGGCAGGGCGACCACCACGACGGCGTCCCGATCCTCGTCCTCACCCACCGGGTCGACGACGGTGACGTCCCGCCTGGCAGTGCGCGGTTCGTCACCGACGTCGACGAGTGCGCCCGGCTGGCCCGCACCGCGGCGGGTGCCGGTGACGTACTCGTCCACGGGGCGGGTGCCGCGCAGGCACTGCTGCGGGCCGGCGAGCTCGACGAGCTGCGGATCCACCTCGTGCCGGTGCTGCTCGGCGCGGGACGGCGCCTGTTCGAGGCGCTCGGCCCCGACCACATCGAGCTCGAACCGGTCCGGGTACTGCAGGGACGCGACGTCACGCACCTGCAGTACCGGGTACGCCGCTGACCGGGCTCCCGATGGATCGGGCAGCGGGTCCGGTCAGGTGTCGCCCCGCAGCACGGCCAGCGTGAGGACCTGGTCGCCGATCCCCCAGCCGCCGTCGGTCACCTCCTCGACGAGGACCATCGTGTTGGGGCGCACCCGCTCGCCGTAGATCTCGACGTACAGCTCGGTGGTGCGGTGGACGATCAGTTCCTTCTGCTCCGCGGTGAGGGTTCCGGCGGGCACCTTGAAGTTCGCGAACGGCATGGTGGCTTCTCCTTCTGTTGTGGTTCTGGGCAGCGCTGGGGCGCCGGGTTCCTACTTGCCGTGCGGGTCGGACGCGTTCAGGGTCGCGACGACCTGGTCGTAGTCGCCGCGGGCCTCCCCGTAGCGCAGGAACTTCACCCGCTCCACCTGGATCTCGGTGGCGTCGGGCCGGGACTCGAGCAGCTCGACGACCTCGGCGACGAACTCCTCGAGCGGCATCGCGAACTCGCTGTCCTCCTGGCCGGGCAGCAGCGCGGTGCGCACCGACGGCGGCACGAGTTCGACGATCTTCACGCTCGTGCCGGCGAGCTGCAGCCGGATCGACTCGCTCAGCATGTGGATCGCCGCCTTCGACGCGTTGTAGCTCGGTGTGACCGCGAGCGGTGCGAACGCGAGGCCGGAGGAGACGGTGACGATCGTGGCGTCCGGCCGGCTCCGAAGGTGCTCGATGAACGCGGCGATCAGGCGGATCGGGCCGAGCACGTTCGTCGTGACGACCGACTCGGCCGAGGCGAGGAACGACTCGGGAGCGTGCCAGTCCTCGATCCGCATGATGCCGGCCATCGCGACGAGGACGTTCAGGTCCGGGTGCCGGGCGAGCACCTCCTTCGCGGCCGACTCGATGCTCGCGGGATCGGCGGTGTCGATCTGCACGGTGTCGATGCCGGGGTGCTCGGCGGCGATCCGCGCCAGCAGGTCGGCGCGCCTGCCCCCGACGATGATCGTGTTCCCCCTGGCCTGCAGCTCGAGGGCGAGAGCGAGGCCGATGCCGCTCGTGGAGCCGGGGATGAAGACGGTGTTCCCGGTGATGTTCACACCTCGAGGCTCGCCCGGCGGCCGCTCGGGGTGCAGAGACCGGTTGTCGGGGGATCCGCGATCCCTGGTTCGTACCCGCCGCACTGCCGATACTGCACGCGTGGATCGTGCAGCGCTCGCAGACTTCCTCCGCCGACGCCGGGAGGGACTGCGGCCCGAGGACGTGGGGCTCCCACCGGGGGCGCGGCGGCGCGCCGCGGGTCTGCGGCGGGAGGAGGTCGCGGCCCTCGCCGTGATGTCCACCGACTACTACACGCGGCTGGAGCAGCGGCGCGGCCCGCAGCCCAGCGAGCAGATGCTGGCCTCCCTCGCCAGGGCACTGCGGCTGACCGCGGGCGAGCGCGACTACCTCTTCCAGGTCGCCGGGCACAACCCACCGGCCTCGGTGGCCACGGCGACCCACGTCGCCCCCGCGCTGCTGCGGGTACTGGACCGCCTGGACGACACACCGGCGCTCGTCCTGTCCAACCTGGGCGAGACGCTGGTGCAGAACCGCATGGCCGAGGCGCTGTTCGGCGACAAGTCCGGCTACACGGGCCTGGCCCGCAGCGAGATCTACCGCTGGTTCACCGATCCCGCCGAGCGGCTGCGCTACCCGGACGACGACCGCGACCGGCAGAGCCGGGCCGAGGTCGCGAACCTGCGCGCGGCCTACGGCTCGATGGGGCCCGCCTCCCGGGCGCGCGAGCTGGTGCGAGCACTGCAGAAGGCGAGCGCGGAGTTCGCCGACCTCTGGGAGCGCCACGAGGTCGCGAAACGCTTCGCCGACCACAAGACGCTCATCCACCCCGAGCTCGCCCCATGGAGCTGGACTGCCAGGCGCTGTTCACCGAGGACCAGTCACAGGCGCTGCTCGTGCTCACCGCGCCGCCCCGCACCGACGGCCACGAGAAGCTGCAGCTGCTGGCCGTCCTCGGGCAGGAGCGGTTCACCGGGTCGCAGCACTGACCGCCCCCGGCACCGAGCCGCTCCGCAGCGCGGCGATCGCCGGAGCCTCTCGATCTTGCTTCCGGTGGACAAGCCCGGGTGTGTCCACGATGATATTGCGCACCCAATCAGCAGCGGCGCCTCTGTGACGAGTCGGCCACCGGCTCCGGGGCGGAACGGAGCACCGATTCGTGGAAGAACTCGCCCGTAGGCTCGGTCTGAGAACCGACCCGCAGATCTTCTTCTGGTCGGCGGGATTGATGGTGGTGTTCCTGCTGGCGCTGCTCGTCTTCCCAGAGCCGATCGGAGCGGCATTCGGCACCGGCCGCGAGTGGATCGTCACCAACCTCGGCTGGTTCTTCATCCTCGGTGTCACGAGCTGGCTGGTCTTCCTGATCTGGGTCGCCTTCAGCAAGTACGGCCACCTGCGGCTGGGCAAGGACGGCGACAAGCCGCGTACTCGAACCTCTCCTGGTTCGCGATGCTGTTCGCGGGCGGGATCGGCACCGTCCTGATGTTCTGGGGCGTCGCCGAGCCGATGTCGCATTTCACCAACCCGCCGTTCCCGGAGGTGCAGCCGTTCAGCGTCGAGGCCGCCCAGGACGCCATGGCGATCTCGCTGTACCACCTGAGCCTGCACACCTGGGCGATCTTCACGCTGCCGGGCCTCGCGTTCGGCTACTTCATCTACCGTTACGACCTGCCGATGCGCGTGTCATCGGTCTTCTACCCGGTCCTGAAGGATCGCATCAACGGACCCATCGGCCGGACGATCGACGTCTTCGCGGTGCTCGGCACCCTGTTCGGCCTCGCGGTCTCGTTGGGCCTGGGCACATCCCAGATCAACGCCGGCCTGACCGCGCTCACCGGGGTCCCGGACGCCGTCTGGCCGAAGGTCGTCATCATCACCCTGCTGACCGCGGTCGCCGTGACGTCGATCGTCGCCGGTCTGGACAAGGGCGTGAAGCGGCTCTCGAACCTCAACATCCTGGCTGCCGTGGCACTGATGATCTTCGTGCTCATCGCCGGCGACACGATCTTCCTGCTCCGCCAGCTCATCGAGAGCGTCGGCATCTACGCGCAGCAGATCGTCCCGCTCTCGTTCTGGAACGACGCCATGGCCCAGTTCACCAAGGACGGCGGCTGGGGCTGGCAGGGCGGCTGGACCGTCTTCTACTGGGCCTGGACCGTGACCTGGTCCCCGTTCATGGGTGTGTTCCTCGCCCGCATCTCCCGCGGACGCACGATCCGCCAGTTCATCGCGGGTGTGCTCGTCGCCCCATCGGCCTTCACCGTGGTCTGGTTCGTCATCTTCGGGTGGTCGGCGATGGAGCTGGACGGTATCGGCGGCACCGGCGGGGAGCTCTCCGCCGCGGTGGCCGAGAGCGTGCCGCTGGCGATGTTCGAGTTCTTCAGCAACTTCCCTGCCGCCACCCTCGTCTCGGGTGTCGCCGTCGTCGTGGTGGCGCTGTTCTTCGCCACCTCGTCGGACTCGGCGTCCCTCGTGGTCGACATGCTGTGCAGCGGCACCGGCGACGGTGGTCCGGTCCGACAGCGGGTGTTCTGGGGTGTCTCGGAGGGCGCGCTGGCCGCCAGCCTCATCGTGCTCGGTGGCGAGGCGGGCCTCACGGCACTCCAACAGGTCATCACCGTGATCGGCTTGCCGATCTTCATCCTGGTCTTCGCGATGCTGTTCATGATGATCAAGGGCCTGCAGGAGGAGCGCATCACGGTGCAGGTGTCCGCGCCCCTCCCGGCAGCTCCCACGGAGGCGGCCCGAGGGGTGCCGGAGGAGTCGGACACCGGCACGCGGTAGACCGGGTGGATCAGTCCCACGCCGCGTCGGCCGGCACCTCGGCCTGCTCGGCGATCTCCTCCTCGCTCGGCGCGTCGTCCTGGGTGCGGTGCAGCCGCCAGTAGCCGGTGAAGGAACACGGCCCGGCGCGCGATCCCGCGCTCCCCGACGAGGTGCCTGCGCAACTCCCGCACGTTCGACGCCTCGCCCGCGAGCCACGCGAACACCGGCCCGTCGAGGAGGTCGGCGGCGCGCACGGCGTCGACGAGCACCGGGGAGCGCCCGCGGCGACCTCGCCCCGGTGCAGCAGGTGGGCGCCGTACCGGCGGCGGACGTCACCGTCGTCGGGCATCGCCGGGATGTCGATCGGGCCGCCGGGCCGGCGCGGGCCGAACAGCTTCACGTGCCGGTCCGGGCCCGCCGGGACGAAGCGAGCGACGTCGGGCCCGCCGAAGGTGATGCGCTGCATCCGCGGGGTGGCCCGACGGGAGCACAGTGCCTCGACGATCGAGCGGGGAATGGGCGACCTCCGCGGCACGAGGTGAGCCCAACCTCCCTCCGGCGGGAGATCGACAGGCCGGCCGGACGCCGCCATGCTGGGTCGACCGCGCCGCGATCAGCAAGGAGGTCACA
Source organism: Pseudonocardia sp. CNS-004 (assembly GCA_001942185.1). Lineage (GTDB taxonomy): Bacteria > Actinomycetota > Actinomycetes > Mycobacteriales > Pseudonocardiaceae > Pseudonocardia. Next base: position 86,528 of record MKJV01000084.1, on the reverse strand, counting down.
GTGTCCGGGATGCTGCAGTTCGACGAAGCGGGCGCCCGCAAGCTCGAAGCCGTCTACACCACCCCGGACGTCGTCGGGCAGCGTCGCGAGGTGCGCCGGATCCTCGCCCTACGCCCCGGCGAGCACGTCGTGGACGTCGGCGCGGGCCCGGGCCTGCTGGCCGTCGAGATGGCGGCGGAAGTGGGCCGGGACGGCCTCGTGCACGCCGTCGAGCCGAGCGAGAGCATGCGCGGGCTCACCGCCACCCGCGCCCGGCCCGCGGACGCTGCCCCAGTGGAGATCGCGGCGGGCTCGGCGGAGTCACTCCCGCTCCCGGACGAGAGCGTCGACGCGGCCGTGTCCACACAGGTGCTCGAGTACGTCGCCGACGTGCCCGGCGCGCTGGCCGAGGTCCGGCGCGTGCTGCGGCCGGGCGGGCGGCTGCTGGTCCTCGACACCGACTGGTCCTCGATCGTCTGGCACTCCCGCGACGAACGCCGCACCGCGCGCATCCTCACCGCGTGGGACGAGCACCTCGTGGACCCGCACCTGCCGCGGCCCCTCGCCCCCACGCTGCGCGCTGCCGGGTTCACCCAGGTGCCGTTCCGAGGTCCTCCCCCTGCTGAACGTCGGGTACGACCCGAACACGTTCAGCGCCATGAACGCGACGACGATCGGCGCGTACGTCTCGGGCCGGGCAGGCATCGACGGCGCCGACGCGCAGGCCTGGATCGACGACGTCACGTCGCTGGGCGACGCCGCCTTCTTCAGCCTGAACCGCTACGTCTTCCTCGCGACGAAGCCCGATCACTGAAGCCCGTCACGCCTCTTCCAGCATCTCCGGGGTGACGGCGGAGTCGGTGTCCGGGATGCCGAGGTCGGCGGCCCGCTTGTCGGCCATGTGCAGGAGCCTGCGGATCCGGCCCGCCACCGCGTCCTTCGTCATGGGCGGGTCGGCGAGCTGGCCCAGCTCCTCCAGCGACGCCTGGGTGTGCTCGACGCGCAGCCTGCCCGCCGCCAGCAGGTGGCCGGGGACCTCCTCGCCGAGGATCTCCAGCGCCCGCTCCACCCGGGCAGCGGCCGCCACGGCGGCACGGGCCGAGCGGCGCAGGTTGGCGTCGTCGAAGTTGGCGAGCCGGTTGGCGGTGGCCCGGACCTCGCGGCGCATCCGCCGCTCCTCCCACGCCAGCACGCTCTCGTGCCCACCCATGCGGGTGAGCAGCGCGCCGATCGCGTCGCCATCGCGCACCACCACGCGGTCGGCCCCACGCACCTCCCGCCACTTGGCGGTGACGCCGAGCCTGCGCGCCGCACCCACCAGCGCCATCGCCGCCTCCTGCCCGGGGCAGGTGACCTCGAGGGCGGAGCTGCGGCCGGGCTCGGTGAGCGAACCGTGGGCGAGGAACGCACCGCGCCACGCCGCCTCGGCGTCGCAGACCCCACCCGACACCACGGGCGGCGGCAGACCGCGCACCGGGCGGCCACGGACGTCGAGCAGGCCGGTCTGGCGGGCGAGCCCCTCCCCGTCACGCACCACGCGCAGCACGTACCGCGCACCGCGGCGCAGCCCACCCGCGCTGATCACGTGGGCCTCGCAGGTGTGGCCGTAGAGGTCGTGGATCTCGCGCCGCAGCCGCCGCGCCACCGAACCGGTGTCGACCTCCGCCTCCACCACCACGCGGCCGCCGACGATGTGCAGCCCGCCCGCGAACCGCAGCAGCGCCGCGACCTCGGACCGGCGGCAACACGGCTTGGTGACGACGAGCCTGGACAGCTCGTCCTTGACCGCCGCGGTCATCGCCATGGGTTCGACCTCCTCGTTTCCTGCCCCCCGGGTGCGGACCCGTGTGGTTGCGCCCCGGCCTGAACCGGCCCGGCGTCGGCGTCGGGTCCGGTGTGAACGTCGAGCTCCGCCAGCACGACACCGAGGGCGTCGGCCAGCGCGGCCGGGTCGTGGCGCGGCACCGCGGGGTCTGCCGCGGCGACCGGCGCCAGGTGGACCCGGCCTCCGGGGGCGAGCATCGCGGCCGCGGTGTGCTGCAGCCGCTCCGGCACCGGGACGGCGGCGACGTCGGCGATCACCGCGTCGACCCGCAGTTCCGGGGCGTGTTGTGAGAGTACGGCGAGGTGCTGTTCGGGTGAGAACCCGGCGGTCTCCCCCGGCTCCGGCGCCAGGTTCAGCACGACGATGCGCCGCGCAGGGGACGTGATCAGCGCTTCTCGCAGTTCCGGCACCAGCACGTGCGGGATGACGCTGGTGAACCACGAGCCCGGGCCGAGCAGCAGCACGTCGGCGGCTTTCACCGCATCGAGTGCCTCGGAGCACGCTGTCGGGCGATCGGGGCGCAGCCACACCCGCTGCACCCGCCCCGGCGTGGACGCCACCGCGACCTGGCCGCGGATCAGCGCGCCGTCACCCGACCCGAGCCCGGTGACCTCGGCCTCGATCACGAGCGCGTCGCGGCTCATCGGCAGCACCCGCCCCTGCAGCCCCAGCAGGGCGGCCACCTCGTCCAGCGCGGCTACGGGATCGCCGAGCACCTCCATCAGCCCCGCGAGCAGCAGGTTGCCGACCGCGTGGCCCGCGAGTGCCCCGGTGCCCCCGAACCGGTGCTGCACGAGCCGGCCCCAGCGGCGACCCGCGTCGTCGTCGGCCGCCAGCGCCGCCAGCGCCATCCGCAGGTCGCCCGGCGGGAGCAGCCCGAGCTCGCGTCGCAGCCTCCCCGACGAGCCGCCGTCGTCGCGACCGTGACCACCGCGGTGACGTCGTCGGTGAGCCGCCGCAGCGCCGACAGCGTGGCGTGCAGACCATGCCCACCGCCCAGCGCGACGGCCGACCTCATGCGCGCCCCGGGCCGCTGCGCGGTCATTCGCGCCCCAGGTCGCTGCGCCGTCATTCGCGCCCCAGGTCGCGGTGGGCGACGTTCACCGTGACCCCGCCCGAGTCGGCGAGCCTGCGGGCCAGCTCCTCGCTGATCGCGACGCTGCGGTGCTTGCCGCCGGTGCACCCGACGGCGACGGTGAGGTAGCGCTTGCCCTCCCGCCGGTACCCGGCGCCGACGAGCCGGAGCAGCTCCAGGTAACGGCTGATGAACTCCTCCGCGCCGTCCTGGCTGAGCACGTAGTCGCGCACGGTGTCGTCGCGGCCGGTGAAGTCGCGCAGCTCCGGTATCCAGTACGGGTTGGGCAGGAACCGGACGTCCACCACGAGGTCGGAGTCCATCGGAAGGCCGTACTTGAAGCCGAACGACACCACGGTGACGCGGGTGACCTGCGCGGCCTCGGTGCCGAACGCGCGCTCCAGGGTGGCGCGCAGCTGCGGCACGGCCACCGTGGACGTGTCGACCACCAGGTCGGCGTTCTCCCGCAGCGGTGTGAGCAGCTCCCGCTCCGCGGCGATGCCGTCGACGAGCCTGCCGTCGCCCTGCAGCGGATGGCTGCGCCGCACCTGCTCGAAACGGCGCACCAGCACGGCGTCGGAGGCCTCCAGGAACAGTAGCCGCGGCCGGTAGCCGCGGGCGTCCAGGTCCTTGATGACCGTGCCGAGGTCGGCGGTGAACGCCCGGCTCCGGACGTCCATCACCACGGCGATGCGGGTGATCTCCCCGCGCGCCTTCGCCCCCAGCTGCACCATGGTGGCGATCAGCTCCGGCGGCAGGTTGTCCACGACGAACCAGCCGAGGTCCTCCAGCACCTTCGCCGCGGTGCTGCGCCCGGCCCCGGACAGCCCGCTGACCAGCGCGACCTCGATCCCCGGCGGCTCGATCCCCGGCGGCTCGCCCCTCGGCCGCCCGGACGCCGCGACCACGCCGTCGTCCTCCGTCGCCTCGTTCACTGGGCCCCCTGCCCCGCCGATGCCGGCTCCGACGCGGATCCCGCGGACCCGCCGTTCGCCTGTTCGCCGTTCGCCCTCTCGCCCGTCAACGCGGCGAGCACCGCGGCTGCCGTGCGTGGTCCGAACCCGGGCAGCGCCGCGATCTCGTCCACACCCGCCGCCTTGATCTTGCGCAGCGAGCCGAAGTGCTTGAGCAGCGCGGCCCGGCGCGCCGGGCCCAGCCCGGGCACGCCGTCCAGCTCGGAGGCCACCATGCCCTGGGAACGACGCTGCCGGTGATAGGTGATGGCAAAGCGGTGCGCCTCGTCGCGGACACGTTGCAGCAGGTAGAGCCCCTCACTCGTGCGCGAGAGGATCACCGGGTCGGGTTCTGCGGGCAACCACACCTCCTCCAGCCGCTTCGCGAGCCCGCAGACCGCCACGTCGGTGACGCCCAGCTCGGCCAGCACGTCGGCCGCGCCTCCACCTGCGGCTGCCCTCCGTCGACCACCAGCAGGTTCGGCGGGTAGGCGAACTTGCGCGGGCGCCCGGTGACCGGATCGATCCCCGGGCGGTGCTCCTCCGGCTCCGATGCGTCGACCTCACCGGACTCGCCGAGGTCGCCGCCGTCGTTACCCGGGGCGGCCTCCGCGAGGTAGCGGCGGAAGCGCCGGCGCACCACCTGCGCGATCGCGGCGACGTCACCGCCCTCGGCACCGCCGCGGATCTCGAACCGGCGGTAGTCCGACTTGCGGGCGAGGCCGTCCTCGAACACCACCAGCGACGCCACGACGTTGCTGCCCTGCACGTGGCTCACGTCGACGCACTCGATGCGCAGCGGTGCGCTGTCGAGCCCGAGCGCGTCCTGGATCTCCTGCAGCGCGGCCGAACGCGCGGTGAGGTCGCCCGCGCGCCGCAGCTTGTGCTGGGTGAACGCCTCGGCGGCGTTGCGCGCCACCGTCTCCGCGAGCGCCCGCTTGTCGCCACGCTGCGGCACCCGCAGCTGCACCCGCGACCCGCGCAGCCCCGACAGCCAGTCCGACAGCGACCCGGCGTCGGCCGGCAGCTCCGGCACCAGGATCTCCCGCGGCACGGGCTGGGTGGCGTCGTCGGCCGATCCGGCGAGCGCGGCCTGCTCACCGTAGAACTGGGTGAGGAAACGCTCCACGAGCTGCGCGGTGTCGGTCGGCTCCACCTTGTCGATCACCCAGCCGCGCTGGCCGCGGACCCGCCCGCCGCGCACGTGGAAGACCTGCACGGCGGCCTCGAGCTCGTCCTGCGCGAATGCCACGACGTCGGCGTCGGTGCCGTCGCCCAGCACCACCGCCTGCTTCTCCATCGCGCGGCGCAGTGCGCCGATGTCGTCGCGCAGGCGGGCCGCACGCTCGAACTCCAGCTGCTCGGACGCGTCGGCCATCTTGCGCTCGAGCTGGCGCACCAGGTGTCGGTGCGGCCGGACAGGAAGTCGCAGAAGTCCTCGACGATGTCGCGGTGCTCATCGGCGTCGACCCGCCCGACGCACGGCGCCGAGCACTTGTCGATGTAGCCCAGCAGGCAGGGCCGCCCGATCTGGCCGTGCCGCTTGAACACCCCCGCGCTGCACGTGCGCGCCGGGAACACCCGCAGGAGCAGGTCGAGCGTCTCCCGGATCGCCCACGCGTGTGCGTAGGGGCCGAAGTAGCGCACCCCCTTGCGGCGCGGGCCGCGGTAGACGTGCAGCCGCGGGAACTCCTCGTTCATCGTGGCCGCGAGCACCGGGTAGGTCTTGTCGTCGCGGTAGCGGACGTTGAACCGCGGGTCGAACTCCTTGATCCAGTTGTACTCGAGCTGCAGCGCCTCGACCTCGGTGCCCACCACCGTCCACTCGACCTTCGCCGCGGTGGTGACCATCTGGCGGGTGCGCGGGTGCAGGCCGGTGAGGTCGGCGAAGTACGAGTTGAGCCGCTGCCGCAGGCTCTTGGCCTTGCCGACGTAGATCACGCGCCCGTGCGGGTCGGAGAACCGGTACACACCCGGCGCCTCCGGGATGGAACCGGGCGCAGGGCGGTACCGGGAGGGGTCGTTCGACACGGGTTCGCGCATGGCTCCTCCAGGGTAGGACCGTGGCGCGACACGCCCGGGCGGGGCTGCCTGCCCGGCGCGTCGCGGGGGTGGTGTAGGCCGCCGGACGGAGCCGCCGCGGAATTGTCGGCGCCCCGTGGTTACATCTGGATCCTACGAACACACGTTCGATCCAGGAGGATCGCATGAGGGTTCCGCCGGCCACCGAGACCACCGGCACCGCGAAGCTCGCCACCGTGCGCAAGCTGCTCGCGAAGGCCGAGCGCGCGGCCACCCCCGCCGAGTCGGAGATCTACACCGCGAAGGCGTCGAGCTGATGGCGCGCCACGGCATCGACGCCGCCATGCTCGCCGCCGACGATCCGGTGCGCGACGAGATCGGTCCGCTCCGGATACCGATGCAGGATCCCTACAGCGCGGGCAAGGCCCGGCTGCTCGGCTGGACGGCAGCCGCTCTGCGCTGCCGCTGGGTGCTGCACGGCGCGTGGGGCGGCAAGGTCGCGGCGGTCACCGTGTTCGGGCACGCGTCCGACCGCGAGCGGGTGGAGGTGCTCTACACGTCCCTGTTGCTGCAGGCCACCGCGCAACTCGTGCGGGTCCGCCCACCACGGCCGGGCGAGTCCGTCGCGGCCTACCGGCGGTCGTGGCTCGAGGGGTTCGCCGCGCAGGTCCACCGCAGGCTCGCCGAGGCCGAGGAGCGTGCGGCGGGCGAGGCCGCCACCCGGGCCTCTGCCACGGCCGGCCCCGGCGTCGCCGTGGTGCTGGCCGATCGCCGCCGCCGCGTCGACACGCATTTCGACGCCACGTTCCCGCGCCTGGCCAGCCTGCGTCCCAGCGTCCTCTCCGGTTCCGGGCGCGCCGCGGGCGTGCTGGCGGGCCAGCGGGCCGACCTGGGCGGCGGCGGGCTCGGAGTGGGGAGGGAGCGGGCGCTGGGCGCCTAGGGCCCCGGAGATCAGACCGGCAGGGCGATCAGGCGGTCCACCACGGCGTCCAGCCGTTCCGCCGCCACGTGCGGGCGCTCCACCACGTCCGGCACAGCGCCCTCCAGCCGGGTGGCGAGGCCACCGATGAGGCCGGCCCGCACCGCGCCGTGGACGTCCCAGGAATGCGCCGCCACGAGCGCCACCTTCTCCGGCGCCAGCTCTACGCGCTGACAGGCCCAGTGGTACACGCGCGGGGGCGGTTTGAACGAGCCGATCCGCTCGGCGGAGAACGTGTCGCGCAGGTAGGTGCGCAGGCCGGCCTTGTCGAGGGCGTCGCAGGCCACCGACTCGGTGCCGTGGGTGAACCCGAACGCCGGGATCCGCGCGCGGGCCAACGCCATCAGCGCGGGCTCCACGTCCGGGTGCGGCGGGAGGTCGCGGAAGCCGGCGAGCACGTGCTCCACCGCCTCCTCGGAGAGGGTGTGGCCGGTGATCGTGCGCAGGGCGGCGCGGGCCACCTCACCGAAGGGCCGCACGGCACCGGCCAGCGTGTGCGCCATGCCGTCACGCAGGGTGCTGGCGAAGAACAGCTCGCACTCGTGCTCGGGCCGCCCCACGTCCACGAAGCGGGAACGCAGCGCGTCCACCCGCAACATCGTCTCGAACACGTCGAACAGCACGGCGCGCGGCCGGCGATCGGGAGCGCGCTGCCCGGTGGTGACGACCGCACCCGATGTGACCGTCATCGGCCTCCCTGGATCAGCTCCGGCACGCCCGGACCGCACCGTCGCAGCCCGTTCGGGTGAAGATCGTCGCTCAGCGCGACTGGCTGTCGCGATTCGGAAGCGTTGAGTAGCGCCGAACGGCTCGCAGGACGCGCCGAACGTGCAACCCACGCAACGGAGCGAGAGCGTACCCCGGGTAGCTCGCCAGCCAGGTGGCGCTGCCCAGACTCACGGCGTCCGCACCCGCCCAGAAGTACTCGCGGCAGTCGTCCACCGTGCGGATCCCGCCCGTGCCGATGATCGGGAGCGTCACCCCCGCCTCGCGCAGCTCGCTCACCACGCGCAGGGCGATCGGCTTGATCGCACGACCGGAAAGACCGCCGTAGCGGTTGGCGAGCCACGGCTTCCCGGTGCGCGAGTCGAGCCGCAGCGCCTTCACCGTGTTGATCGCCGTGAGCGCCGACACCCCGGCCCTGGCCGCCTGCTGGGCGTTGCGCAGGTAGTCGTAGTCGGGCGAGAGCTTCAGGATCACGGGGTGCTTGCTGCGGGGCACGGCCTCGTCGAGCACGTCCTGGAGGATCGTCGTGAAGTCGAAGTTGACGTTGTGGCAGCTCACGTTGAACTCCAGCGCGGCGATGTCGCCTGCGGGCACGGCGGCGTTCACCTTGTCCACGAGGGTCACGAACTCCTCGGCCGAGAACCCGCCGAGGGAGATGATCGTGCGCTGGTCGCGGGTGCGCGGGTAGTAGTCGCGCAGGTAGGCGTCGATGCCGATGTTGCACCAGCCGAACGCGTTGAGGAACCCGCTGTCGGTGCCGCGCAGCACGGTGCCGTACCGCTGGAGCAGGCCCGGCAGCTCCTGCAGCGACCAGTCGTCACGGGTGGTGAAGTGCCCCTCCCGCGGCTCCACGGTGAGCGTGCGCGTGGTGACGGCACCGAACTCGGCCAGTGGCACGAACAGCGAGACCGGGCTCATCCCGTACGGCAGGAGCGGGGAGTTCGCCACGCCGTAACCGAGCAGGCTCGACGAGGTGACCAGTCGGTTGCGGAGGACGATGTCGCCCAGCCGCACGCTCTCCGCGCCCGGCGCGGCCTCGGCGGAGTGGGGACTCGTCTCGCGGGAACGCAGCACGACCCTGATGCTACGTCCGGGGCGTGGCCCCAGCAGGTGAGGTGTGTTTCAGGACCGCGAACGGTACCGGGTGTGCAGGGCACGCACCCGGGTGATCGCGTCCACGGCGCGCTGCCCGTCGACCGCCTGGATGGCGAGCACCGGCAGGTACTCGTCGTCGGGCAGGTCCAGGCGCGCCCACGAGGCGCCGTCCGGGAACGCCACGCGCTCGACGAGCGACCAGGGCAGCCTGCGCGTCACGAGGATGTTGCGCACCTCGATGCCCTCGGCGTCGGCGCGCACCCGAGGCCGGGCCACCAGCAGCAGCCCGCCCGCGATGAACAGCCCGAGCAGCACGAGCGCCACCTGGTCGGCGAGGCGGAAGAACACCCCGGTCTGCGCGGTGCGCAGCACCGCCGCGATCACGACGAAGAGGGCCACGATCACCACCGCGCCCACCCACGCGGCGATCAGCACCTTGCGGGGGCGCACCACCACGACATCGTGATCCGGGGCGGCCACAGCGCCCACGGTACCGGTGCGCGCGGCGCCGTCCGCGTCGTTCTCCCCCGCCATCACCCGGTCCTCAGCTCGCGCAGCACGAGGGCGGTCTGCAGCGCCGCGAGGCACGCCTCCTCGCCCTTGTCCTCGGTGGCACCGGGAGCGCCGGAGCGGTCGACGGCCTGCTCGCGCGTGTCGCAGGTGAGCACGCCGTTTCCCACCGGGGTGCGCTCGTCGAGCGCCACGCGGGTGAGCCCCGCGGTGACGGCGTCGCACACGTAGTCGAAGTGCGGGGTGCCGCCCCGGATCACGGCACCGAGCGCACGACGGCGTCGTGGCGCACCGCGAGCTCCTGGCAGATCACGGGCAGCTCGACCGTGCCGGGTACCCGCACGACCGTGGGCGCGTCCACGCCCGCACCCTTCGCCGTGGCGACCGCCCGCTCCAGGAGCACGTCCACGATCTCCGCGTGCCACGTGGTGGCCGCGATGGCCACCCGCAGACCCGACGCGTCGGGCAGCTGCGCCGCCGGACGGCCCTCGCCACTCATCGTTCCCCCTGCGGTGTCAGGAGCCGGTGTTCAGGAGCCGGTGCTGTCGGCCAGCACGTCGCCCAGGTCGGGGAGATCATGCCCCATCCGGTCCCGCTTGGTGCGCAGGTACCTCAGGTTCTCCCGGTGGGCGCGCACCGGCAGCGGAACCCGGCCGGTGATCGTCAGGCCGTAGCCTCGAGGCCCGCGCGCTTGTCGGGGTTGTTGGTGAGCAGCCGCATCGACGTGATGCCGAGGTCGGCCAGGATCTGCGCGCCGGTGCCGTAGTCGCGGGCGTCGGCGGGCAGGCCCAGCGCGAGGTTGGCGTCGACGGTGTCGGCCCCCGCCTCCTGGAGCTGGTAGGCCTGCAGCTTGTGGAGCAGGCCGATCCCCCGGCCCTCGTGCCCCCGCATGTAGAGCACGACGCCGCGGCCCTCCGCGGCCACCGCGGCGAGCGCGGCGTCGAGCTGCGGTCCGCAGTCGCAGCGCAGCGAGCCCATGACGTCGCCGGTGAGGCACTCGGAGTGCACGCGCACGAGCACGTCCTCGCCGTTGCCCTCGGGGGTGGCGATGTCGCCCCGGACCATCGCGATGTGCTCGATGCCGTCCAGCAGCGAGTCGTAGCCGTAGGCGATGAAGTCGCCGTGCGCCGTGGGGATGCGGGCCTGCGCGACGCGCACGACGTGCTTCTCGTGCCGGCGGCGGTACGCGATCAGGTCGGCGATCGTGATGAGGGTGAGGTCGTGCTCCTCGGCGAACACCTGCAGCTCGTCGCCGCGGGCCATGTCGCCGACGTCCTTCTGCGACACGATCTCGCACAGCACGCCCGCAGGCCGGAGCCCGGCGAGGCGGGCCAGGTCGACCGCGGCCTCGGTGTGGCCCGGTCGGCGCAGCACGCCGCCCTCGCGGGCGCGCAACGGGAGGATGTGCCCCGGGCGCACGAGGTCGCCGGGGCCGGTGGCCGGATCGGCGAGCAGCCGGATCGTGTGGGCCCGGTCGGCCGCCGAGATCCCGGTGGTGACACCCGCCTTCGCGTCCACCGTGACGGTGAACGCGGTGCGGAAGTTGTCGGAGTTCGTGTGGTGCATCGGCGGCAGGTCGAGCCGGTCGCACTCGCTCTCGGTGAGCGGCACGCAGATGTACCCGGAGGTGTAGCGCACCATGAACGACACGAGCTCCGGCGTGGCCATCTCGGCCGCGAAGATCAGGTCGCCCTCGTTCTCGCGGTCCTCGTCGTCGACCACGACGATGGCCTTCCCGGCCCGCAGGTCCGCGATGGCGCGCTCGATCGACTCGAACCCGCCCTGGGTCACCGGCCGCGCCGGTTCACCGTCCAGCCCTGAATCAGTCACCGGGACCCGGCCTCCTCGTGTGCCGACGGGATGCCGACATATCCCGCCGTCAACCGCTCGACGTACTTCGCCACGACGTCGACCTCCAGGTTCACGGTATCCCCCGGCTGCCGGATTCCGAGTGTGGTGTGCGACAACGTCGTGGGGATGAGCGCCACGGTGAACGTGTCGGACGTCACGGCCGCCACGGTGAGCGACACCCCGTCGACCGTGATCGAACCCTTCTCGACGACGTACCGGGCGAGGTCGGAGGCCAGGCTGAAGCGCAGCTCGTCGGTGCGCTCGCCGGGGGTGCGCGACAGCAGCGTGGCCACGCCGTCGACGTGCCCCTGCACGATGTGCCCCCCGAGCCGCCCACCCACCGGGACGGCCCGCTCGAGGTTCACCCGGGCGCCGGGCACCACGGCGCCGAGGCTGGAGCGCTTCAGCGTCTCCGGCATGAGCTCCACCGTGAACGTGCCGTCGGTGCTGCCGCCTGGGTCCACCACGGTGAGGCAGACGCCGTTCACGGCGATCGAGTCGCCGTGGCGCGTGTCGGCGGTGACCGTCCGGCCGCGCACGGTGAACAGCACGACGTCGGCGTCCTCGCGCACGACGGTCACCTCGCCGATCTCCTCGACGATGCCCGTGAACATTCCCGTATCTCCCCTTCCACCGCCCGTCCCGCCGGGTGCAACCCGCGGATCCGGCCGATCGTTACCCGGCGCCGCTAGTGTCCCGTGTCGGAGGCCCGTTGCCGGTATCGGCGGATCCAGGTTTCCGCTGAGTGCGCCAGCGGGAGGCGCTCGTACCGGGTGTACTCGGCCCTTCCGCTGGTGCGCTCAGCGGGAAGCTGGGCCGTCGAGATCGGTGAGGGGCCTTCGACACGGGACACTAGTTCCAGCTGCGGTGCGCGGCCGCGCGCACCTGGTCACGCAGGGCCTCCACCGCACGGGCCGGGTCGGCCGCGCCGTACACGGCGGAGCCGGCCACGAAGCAGTCGACGCCCGCTTCGGCGGCCGCTTCGATCGTGTCGGCGTTGATGCCGCCGTCGATCTCGACCAGCAGCGTGAGGTGGCCGGTGTCGACGAGTCGCCGCGCGGTGCGCACCTTGTCCAGGACCTCCGGCATGAACGCCTGGCCGCCGAACCCGGGCTCCACGCTCATGACGAGCAGGGTGTCGTAGTGCCGCAGGGTCTCCAGGTGCGGTTCCAGCGGTGTGCCCGGCTTGACCGACAGCCCGGCGCGGGCACCGGCGGCGCGCAGGTCCTTCGCCAGCGCCACCGGCTCCCTGGACGCCTCCACGTGCACCGTGACGTTGTGGGCGCCCGCCTCGGCGTAGCCACGGCCCAGCGCTCCGGGTCCTCGATCATCAGGTGGCAGTCGAGCGGCACGTCCGTGGCCTTGCGCAGCGCCTGCACCACCGGCAGGCCGAGGGTCAGGTTCGGCACGAAGTGGGCGTCCATCACGTCGACGTGCAGCCAGTCGGCGCCCTGCCCTGCCGGGCCCGCCACTGCGGCGGCCTCGTCGGCGAGCCGGGCGAAGTCGGCCGCGAGGATGCTCGGCGCGATCATGGGGTGCACCCCAGGAGGGTACGCCGCGCCGCCCCGCAGGACTCAGGCCGACGGCGGCGTCACCGCCACCAGGTACCGGGCCACCTCGTCGTGCGGGTTGACGAACCGGTGCGGGATCATCGAGTCGAAGTGGCAGCTGTCGCCGGCACCGAGGTCGTACCCGTCCTTCCCGACCTCGACCCGCAACCGGCCCGACAGCACCAGCACGCATTCCTCGGACGCGTGGGACCGGCGCGCGTCGGCCGACACGGCACCCGGTTCGATGGCCGCCTCGAGCACCTCGAGCTTGCCGCCGATCCGCGACACCTGCGAGTACACGACCTGTCCCTGCGGGGAGGACACCCGGCGCCGCGCGTCCTTGCGCACCACCGTGACCGGCTCCGGCTCGTCCTCGCGGAACAGGTCGAACAGGGGCACGCCGAACGCGTCCGAGATGCGGCGCAGCGTCTCCAGGCTCGGGTCGGTGATGCCGCGTTCGACCTGGCTGATCAGGCCGACCGAGAGTCCGGTGAGGCCGGCGAGCTGGTGGAGCGTGAGCCCCTTCTGCTGCCGGAGCTCCCGGATCCGGGCCAGCGTCATGGCGGTCATTATGCCGCTGCCCTCATGCCGACCGAGCGGGCCGCGCCGGTGCCACGGCAGGGCCGAGGCCGACCGCGACGCAGCCGCCGACGGCGGTGCCGTCCGCAGGCTCACCAGCACCGCCAGCACGAGGTTGACCACGAGCGCCGGGAGACCGACGACCGTGCCTCGGGGAACAGCGAAAGCGTGGGGGCACCCACCTGCGGCACGGCGACGATCAGCCCGCCCACGACGCGCCCGCGGTGAGCCCGACCGCCGTGACCCGGCGCCACAGCACGGACAGGAACAGGGCGGGCGCGAGCTGCCCGACCGCGCTGTACACGCCGGTCATGATCGTCAGCAACGTGTCGCTGCGCAGCGCCGTGAAGAGCACCGCGATCACGGTGAACGCGACGACCCCGACCCGGGTGGCGGCGAGCGACGACTTCAGCTCCGGCCGCGCGAGGCCCAGCACGCTGGAGGTGAACATGCTGCTCGCGGTCAGCATCAGCACCGCCGTCGGGACGAGCGCGACGAGCACGCCGGTGCCGGCCAGCAGCCCGATGACCCAGTCCGGGTAGTACTCCCTGACGAACACGAGCAGCGAGCCGTTGGCGTCCGCGGCCGGCAGGTCCGGCATCGCGAGCAGCGCCGCCATCGCGATGATGATGATCAGGACGTAGAACAGCGAGTACAGCGGCTGGATGATCTGGTTCTTGCGGATGTGTCCTTGGCGCTGAAGCACACCTGGAACGCGTGCGGGAGCGCGAACGCGCCGAGCGGGGTGAGCAGCAGGAAGCTCATCCACCACCACTGGTTGGTGGCGGTGCTGCCGCCGATCCCCGGCAGCGTCGCGGCCTCGGGGTGCGCCGCCCGGACCCCGTCGAACACCTCGCCGATCCCGCCGACCCCGGCCGCGGTCGCCGCCCCGGCCGCGACGACGAGCAGCATCGCCACGAGCAGGACGTCCTTGACCACGGCGACGAACGCCGCGCTGCGCATCCCGCCGACCAGGACGAACAACGCCACGATGAGCCCGCCCGCCGACACGTAGGCGATCGCGGGCACGTCGAGGCCGAACAGCGTCTCGAGGATCAGCGCGAGGCCGGTGAGCTGGACCCGGCTGTAGAGCAGCAGCGCGATGATGCCGAACACCGTGAGCAGCGCGCCGAACCACGGGGCGTCGAAGCGGGCGGTGAAGAAGTCGCCCATGGTGACCAGGCCCCGGTCCTTGCCCGCCCGCCAGATCCGCGGCACGAGGAAGTAGCCGACGGAGGCGGTGAGCACGACGGTGCCCAGCACGTAGAAGCCGGCGGCGCCGGTGCTGAACACGCCCTGGGACGCGCCGAGCAGCGCGAACGTCGTGAACGTCTCGCCGACGAGCAGGAACCAGAACAGCCACGTGCCGAAGCGCCTGCCGCCGACCGACCACTCCTGCACGTCCATCCTCGTGCCGCGCAGGGCCAGCAGGGTGCCGCCGAGAACCGCGCCGACGGCGACGACGAGCCCGATCGCGAGTGCCATCTCACACCCTCTCGACGTCGCCGTTGCGGGTGTCGATGGCGAAGACGACGCCGATGGCGATGCTGCCGACGATCACGCCGGCCGTCATCCAGACCAGGAGGAACGGGACGGAGCCCCAGAGGTAGGCCTTCTGGTTGACGAACGGGATCGCCACGACGCACCACAGGAACGGGATCGTGAGCAGCCACCAGTGGCGTCGGGGCCGGCGTGGCGTCGGCGCGTCGTCCGGCATGAATCGCTCCGTCCACTTTCATCTGGGATGAAACGCCGACAGTCTGACCTTGAGATCCACGCACGTCAACGCGTGGACATCGTTCGCTCCCATGACCTACTTTCACTGCAGCTGAACGCAGGAGGTGCTGGTGCAGGTCGCGATCCGCGCACGCAGGCTGGTTCCGGACAGCGCGGCGGAACCGATCGAGGACGGGGCCGTCGTCGTCGACGGTGACACGATCGCCGCCGTCGGCCCGTGGCGCGACGTCGCCGCGGGGGACGCCGAGGTGCTCGACCTCGGCGACGTCACGCTTCTTCCGGGGATGTTCGACTGCCACGTCCACCTCACGATGGACCCGGCCGCGGCCCACACGTCGGCCGCCCCCACGCTGACCGACGAGGACGCCGCGGCGCTGATGGTGGCCAACGCGAGCAGGCTCCTCGACGCCGGTGTCACCACGGCGTGCGACCTCGGCGCCCCCGGCGTCGTCGCCACCACGGTCCGCGACCGCATCGCCCGTGGCGATGTCGAGGGGCCGCGCCTGCTCGTCGCGAACGCCCCGATCACCGTGCCCGGCGGGCACGCGCACGCCATGGGCGGCGAGGCGAGCGGCGTCGACGAGGTGCGCGCGATGGTCCGCAGGCGGGCGGCCGAGGGTGCCGACCTGATCAAGGTGATGACCACCGGCGGGTTCATGACCGCGGGCAGCCGCCCGTGGGAGGCCCGCTACTCCTACGAGGAACTCGTGGCCGTCGTGGAGACCGCGCACGAGCACGGGATGCGGGTCACGACGCACGCCCTCGGCGTGGAGGGCATCGAGCGCGCGGTCGCGGCCGGCGTCGACACGATCGAGCACTGCGGCTGGGTCACCCGCGACGGGTCGCGGTTCGACGAGCGGATCGCGCGCGCCATCGTCGACGAGGGGGTCAGCGTCAGCCCCACGATGAACTCCGCGTGCCTGGCGCAGGACTACTTCTGCCCGTGGGACGAGCGCGACCACGTGGTCGACAACCTGCGATCGATGCACCGCGCGGGCATCACGCTCGTCGCGGGTACCGACGCGGGCATCGGCCTCGTCCACTTCGAGCGCTACGCCGACGGGCTCTCCGTGTTCGCCGACGCCGGCATGTCGCCGCGGGAGATCCTCGCCGCCGCCACGGACGTGCCGCCGACGTCTGCCGCGTCTCCGACCGGGCGGGCCGGCTGTCCCCCGGCCTGTCCGCCGACGTCGTGGCCGTGGACGGCGACCCCACCACCGACCACCGCGCGCTCGCCCGCCCGGTGTTCGTCATGGCCAGGGGCCGGCGGCACGCCCTGACGCCCATCCCCGGCCTCGGGGAGCGCGCCGCCGAGGCCCGGCGCATCCAGCAGACCCTCCGCGCGGGCGCGGAGCGCACGTCATGAGCGAGCTTGCGAGCGGATCATGTGACAGCGCCCGCGCGCTGCGTTGTTCCCCGATGGGCCGGCCGAGCGCAAGCGAGGCCGAGCGATGAGCGGGACCCCCGACCGGTTCCGCCGGCGCTTCCCCGCCTTGCGCGACACCGTCCACCTCGCCAGCTGCAGCCAGGGCGCGCTCTCGGACTCGCTGACCGCGGCGCTCGCCGAGTTCCAATCCTCGCTCCTGGAGCACGGCGCCCCGTGGGGCATCTGGATGCAGCGGTGGGAGGAGGCGCGGGCGGCGTTCGCCCGGCTGATCGGGGCCGAGCCGGACGAGATCGCGATCGTGTCCTCGGCGTCGCACGGCGCCTACCAGGTGGCCTCCACGCAGCGCTTCGGCGAGGGCCGGCGGCTCGTGACGACCGACCTCGAGTTCCCCTCCGTGGCGCACGTCTGGCTCGCGCAGCGCACCCGTGGGATCGAGGTCGTGCACGTGCCCGCCCGGGACGGCGTCGTCCGTGCCGAGGACTACGCCCGCCTGGTCGACGAGCTGGCCGCGCTCGTCTCGGTACCGCTCGTCACCTACGCCAACGGGTCGCGGCTCCCGGCTCGCGAGGTCGTCGCGCTCGCGCGGGAACACGGCGCGCGGACCGTCGTCGACGCCTACCAGGGTGCGGGCGTCGAACCCGTCGACGTCCGCGAGCTGGACTGCGACTACCTGATCTGCGGGAGTCTGAAGTACCTGCTCGGCATCTCCGGCATCGCGTTCCTCTACGTGCGCGGTGGGCTGCGGGACGAGGTGCCGCCCGCGCAGACCGGGTGGTTCGGGCGGGTCGACCCGTTCGGCTTCGACCCCCGGTCGCTCGACTACCCGGACACGGCGCGGCGGTTCGAGAGCGGCACCCCGTCGGTGCCGTCCGCGTACGGCGCGGTGGCCGGGCTGGGGATGCTCGCGCCGCTCGACCTCCACGCCGTACGGCGGCACGTCGCCGGGCTCACCGCATCCCTCGACGAGGAGCTGCGCGCCACGGGCGAGCGGCTCGCCTCGCCTGCCGACCCCGCGTTGCGCGGCCCGATGGTGGCCCTGGTCGACGACGACCCCGGCGCCCTCGCCGGGTTCCTCGCCACGCGGCGGATCGTCGCGAGCCCCCGCGGCCGTGCGGTGCGCCTGTCGTTCCACTACTACAACGACGAGTCGGACGTTCGGCGATTTCTGGAGGCGCTCCGGGAGTACCGCCGTGGATGATCGACCGTCAGGAAGCCCGGCGCAGCAGCGCGAGGAACATCGCGTCGGTGCCGTGCCGGTGCGGCCACAGCTGCACGGTGGGCCGTCGCCAAGGTCGGGCCCGCCGGCAGGTACTCGCGCGCGTCCAGCTGCTCCACGTCCGGGTGCTTGCGGCGCACGGCCGACAGCACACCCGCGGTCTCGGACAGGTGCGGTGAGCAGGTCACGTACGCCACCACGCCGCCGGGGCGGACGTGGCGCAGCGCGGCGGTGAGCAGCCCCCGCTGCAGCCCGGTGAGCCCGGCGACGTCCGACGGCTGCCGCCGCCAGCGGGCCTCCGGCCTGCGGCGCAGCGCGCCGAGGCCGGTGCAGGGCGCGTCGACGAGCACACGGTCGAAGCTCGCGTCCGGCAGCGGGGCCTCGCGGCCGTCGGCCTGGTGCACGGTGACCGGGAGCCCGTCGGTGGCCCGGCGCACCATGCCGGCGCGGTGCTCGCTGGGTTCCACCGCGTCGAGCGTGCCGCCGTCGATGGCCACGAGGCCACCGAGCAGGACGGACTTGCCGCCGGGGCCGGAACACAGGTCGAGCCAGCGGCCGCCGTCCTCGCCGACGAGCGCGGCCCGGCTGAGGGCGAGCGCCACCAGCTGGCTGCCCTCGTCCTGCACGATCGCGAGCCCCTCGCCCACCGCGTCGATCTCGCCGACGTCGCCGCCGCCGGAGGGCAGGTGCACCCCGTAAGGCGAGTACGGCGCCTCCGCACCACCCGTGACCAGCGCCAGCTCCGCGGCGGTGATCTCCCCCGGGCGGGCGAGCAGGTGCACGGCGGGACGGGCGTCGTCGGCCGCCAGCGCGGCGTCCAGCTCCGCGGCCGGGTCGGGCGAGCGGCCCAGCGCGTCGGCGAACGCCTGTGCGATCCAACGCGGGTGGGAATGGGCGAACGCGGCGCGCCCGACCGGGTCCTCGTCCGACGACGGCGCGAGCGCGGCCACCCACGCCTGCTCGTCGCGTTCCCCGACCCGGCGCAGCACGGCGTTGACGAACCCACCCGCCCGGCTGCCCGCCTCGGCGCGCACCAGCTCCACGGTGGTGGCCACGGCGGCGTGCGGCGGGATCCGGGTGCGCAGGAGCTGGTAGGCGCCCAGGCGCAGCGCGTCGAGAACCGCGTGTTCCACCCGCGCCAGCGGCCGGTCGGTGCACTCGTCGATCACGGCGTCGAGCAGGCCCTGCGCGCGCAGGGTGCCGTAGCCCAGCTCGGTGGCGAGCGCGGCGTCCCGGTCGCGCAGCCGGTGCCGGCGCAGGATCGCGGGCAGGGCCAGGTTGGCGTAGGCGTCGCGGGTGCGCACCGCGGTGAGCAGCTCCAACGCGGCCAGCCGGGTCGGGTCCGGCTCCGGCGGCCGGGGCGGACCCTCCCGGCCGCGGCGGCGGGCCGACCGGCGCGGACCGGCCGGGCGGTCGCGCCGCGGCCTGCGTGGACCTTCCCCGCGGGACCGGCGCCGGTCACGTCAGCCGCTCCCCGGCGCCGATGCGCACGCCACGAGCCCAGTCCGGGGCCGGCATCGCCCGCTTGCCCACCGGCCGCACCTCGCCCAGCTGCACCGGCGCACCGACCGTGCCGACGAGCACGCGCCGCTTCTCCGCGCGCAGCTCCCCCGGCTCCAGCACCGGGCCCGCCGCGTCCGCACCGTCGGGACGGGTGACCGGGCCGAGACCGAGCCGCTCGTCGCGGAACGTGGTCCACGCGCCGGGGTCCGGGGTGACGGACCGGACGAGCCGGTCGACCGCGACGGGTGGCGCCGCCCAGTCGACGCGTGCGTCGACGGTGGTGACCTTCGGGGCGAGGGAGACGCCCTCTGCCGGCTGCGGCCGGGGCTCGACGGTGCCGTCCTCGATCCCGTCGAGCGTGGCGGCCAGCAGCCGCGCGCCCGACGTCGCGAGCCTGCCGAGGAGGTCGCCCGCGGTGTCGGTGGGACGCACGTCCTCGGTGACGACCCCGAACACCGGGCCGGTGTCCAGCCCCTCCTCGAGCCGGAACGTGGACGCCCCGGTGATCTCGTCGCCGTGGCGCAGCGCCGCCTGCACGGGCGCCGCACCCCGCCACGCGGGCAACAACGAGAAGTGCAGGTTGACCCAGCCGTGGCGCGGCACGTCGAGGGCCTTGCGGGGCACGAGGGCGCCGTAGGCCACCACCGGGCAGCAGTCCGGGGCGAGCTCGGCGAGCTGCGCGAGGAAGTCCGGCTCGCCGGGCCGCGCCGGGGTGAGCACCGGGATGCCCGCCTCGTCGGCAAGCCGGCCGACCGGGGAGCGCACCAGCTTCCGGCCGCGGCCCGCAGGCGCGTCCGGGCGCGTGACGACGGCGACGACCTGGTGTCGCGCAGACTCCAGCAGCGTCTGCAGGGACGGCACCGCCGGATCGGGCGTGCCGGCGAAGACGAGCCGCACTACCTGGCCTTTCCGAAGAGTGGGTGCGGGCTCTCCCGCACGTCGGGCATCGACCCCTGGAACCACTCCGCGGCGCGGATCTCGGCCATGGCCAGCCTGCGGATCTCCGGGTCGAGCCGGTCGACGAACAGCACGCCGTCGAGGTGGTCGGTCTCGTGCTGGATGCAGCGGGCGAGCATCTCGCTGCCCTCCACGACGATCGGTTCGCCGTGCATGTTCCACCCGCGCGCCACGACGTGCAGGTGGCGGCGCAGTCCCAGCGCAGGCCCGGGATCGACAGGCAGCCCTCCGGCCCGACCTGCTCCTCGTGGCCGACGACGTCCCATGTGGGGTTCACCAGGTGGCCGGAGAAGCCGTCGCAGTCGTAGGTGAACACCCGCAACCCCACGCCGAGCTGCGGTGCGGCGAGGCCGGCTCCGCCCTCGTCGTGCATCGTGTCGGTGAGGTCGGCCACCAGCTTGCGCAGCTCGGCGTCGAACGTGGTGACCTCGGCGGCCTGGTGCGCAGCACCGGGTCGCCGAACAACCGGACGGGCAGGACGGACACGCAGGCTCCTCCAAGCAGCGCCGCGCAGACGATCGGGTGGTGCGGGAGCGGGATGCGCGACGGCGACCGCCGATTCTGCCACGCGCCGTCCTGCCGCCCACCAGGTACGCGCGAGCGGGCCGCGCCGCCCCGCGGGGGAGGCGCGCAGGGAGCGAGGAACGAGCGACCGAGCACCGGAGGAGCGGGGCGGCGCCGTGAAGGCCCGCGAGCCCGCCGGAGCGGAGCGGAGGCAATCGAACTCTGTCTCAGCCGATCTCGGCGGGGTCGAGCCGGACCCGGACGGGGTCGGTGGCCTTGCGGGCGGTGCGGCCGGCCTGCGCGGTGTGCAGGGCGGCGGCGAGCGCCTTGCCGTGGGCGCGGGGCACCCGCAGCAGCGCCCGCTCCCGCAGGTCGGTGTCACCAGGACGCTCCGGCTCGATCTCCACGGGCCCGAGGACCTCGGCCGCGGGGAGCTGCGCGAGCACACCGTCGACCACCTCGGCGACGGCCGCGGGACCGCCCTCGACGGACGCCATCCGCACGGCGGGCGGGAACCCGACCTCGGCCCGGCCCGCGAGCTCGGCACCGGCGTGCCCGGCCGGGTCCCAGCGCACCAGCGCCTGCACCACGGGCAGCTCGGCGTCGGCCATCACGACGACCCGCCCACCTGCGCCGTGCGGGACCACGAGCCCGGCCGCGGCGAGCCAGCGGCGCAGGGTCTCCTCGACGACGCGCAGGTCGGGTCGCGAGAGCAGCGCCCAGCCGTCCAGCAGGAGGGCGGCGCCGTAGCCGCCGGGCACGCGCGGCTCCGCCCCGGGCGTGGCGACCACCAGCTCGGGGTGGGGCTCCGCTTCGGCGAGCACCGGTGCGCCGCCACCGGACGACCGGACCGTGGTGCCCGGGAACGCCCGGCCGAGCTCCTCGGCGGTGCGCCCGGCCCCGACGACCCCGGCCCGCAGCCTGCGCGAACCGCACCCGGGACAGCGGAACGCCGTCTCGGGGCGCCCGCACCAGCGGCACTGCGGCAGCTCGGCCTCGCCCGGGTCGGCCGACCGGCGGCCGGTGAATCCCAACGGACCCGCGCAGTGGCGGCACCGCGCCGTCTCCCGGCAGGAGCCGCACGCGAGCCACGGCAGGTACCCGGAGCGCGGCACCTGCACGAGCACCGGGCGCCCCGCGGACAGGGCGGCCCGCGCCGCCTCGAACGCCACGAGCGGCAGCCGCGCCGCCCGCGCATTCGGGTCCCGCGCGAGCTGGGCGTCGGAATCGCCGACCGCCGCGATCCGGGGCATCGCGGCGCGGACGCCGCCCCGGTCGGCCACCACCTCGCGCCCCAGCCGGACTCGACCAGCAGGTGTGCCTCCGCCGTGCGCGCGAACCCGGCCACCAGCAGCGCGGCACCGACTCCGTGGGCCCGCAGCACGAGCACGTCGCGGACGTGCGGGTACGGCGCACGCGGCTCGGCGTGCAGGTCGTCGCCGTCGTCCCACACGGCGAGCAGCCCCAGCGCGTGCACCGGGGCGAACGCGGCCGAACGCGTGCCGACCACCACCCTCACCTCGCCGCGCCGCACGGCGAGCCACCGCCGGTAGCGCTCGGCGGGGCCGAGGTCCGCGGTGAGCGCGACGACCGCGCCCGCGCCGAGCAGCTGCGCGCAGGCCGTGTGCAGGGCGTCGACGTCGCGCTGGTCGGGCACCACCAGCAGCGCCCCACGCCCGGCGGCCACCGTGGCGGAGGCGGCCTCCGCGAGCCGCTGCGGCCAGTCCTCCCCCGGCAGCGCCTGCCAGACGGCGTGGGCCGCGCGCCCGCCGGCGAGCGCGTCGAGGAGGGCGGCGCCGTGCCCGTAGCGCGCCCAGCCGGCGCGCTCCACCGGCGCGGACTCCGCAGGCTCCCGCTCCTTCGGGGTCTCCCCCTCGACCCGGGCGTGACGGGGCGGGACGGCGAGGCGCAGCACGTCGGCGAGCACGCCCGCGTACCGGTCGGCCACGGCCCGGCACACCGCCGCCACCTCGGCCGAGAGCACCGGCTCGGCCGACACGACCTTCTCCACCCAGGCCAGCCGCCCGCCGTGTGCCGAGTCCGCCACCCGCTCCAGCAGGAAACCGTCCACGGTGCGGCCGGCGAAGCGCACCCGCAGCCGCACCCCCGGCACGGCGTCGGCGTCGAGGTGCTCCGGCACCCGGTAGTCGAACGGCCGGTCCAGGTGCGTCAGCGGCACGTCGACGGCGACCCGAGCCACGGGCAGGTGCGCGGCCTGCTGCCACTCGCCACGGTTGCGACCCCGCCGGACGACCGTGCTCACCGCACCTTGCTCTCTGCCTTGCCGCCTCCGGCGGTCGTGCGTGGGGTCCTCGTCAGGCGCCGGCCGCGGCCTTCAGCGCGGCGGCACGGTCGGTGCTCTCCCACGGCAGCTCGATGTCGGTGCGGCCGAAGTGCCCGTACGCCGCGGTCGGGGCGTAGATCGGGCGCAGCAGGTCGAGGTCGCGGATGATCGCGGCCGGCCGCAGGTCGAAGACCTCGCTGATCGCCGACTGGATCTTCACCGGGTCGACGTGCTCGGTGCCGAACGTCTCGACGAACAGGCCCACCGGGGCGGCCTTGCCGATCGCGTACGCGACCTGCACCTCGATGCGCTCGGCG
This sequence comes from Pseudonocardia sp. CNS-004, assembly GCA_001942185.1. Taxonomy (GTDB): domain Bacteria; phylum Actinomycetota; class Actinomycetes; order Mycobacteriales; family Pseudonocardiaceae; genus Pseudonocardia. Next base: position 63,479 of record MKJV01000084.1, on the reverse strand, counting down.
AGGCCCGCGGCCACCGCGTTCTTGGCGACCCAGCGCATCGCGTAGGCGGCGGAGCGGTCGACCTTCGACGGGTCCTTGCCGGAGAACGCGCCGCCGCCGTGGCGGGCGAACCCGCCGTACGTGTCGACGATGATCTTGCGGCCGGTGAGGCCCGCGTCGCCCATCGGGCCACCCACCACGAACCGGCCGGTCGGGTTGACCAGCAGCCGCACCTCGGCGACGTCCAGTCCGAGCTCCGCGATCTCCGGGTCGACGACGTGCTCGCGGATGTCGGGAGCGAGCATGGCGTCCAGGTCGATGTCGGCGGCGTGCTGGGTGGAGACGACGACCGTGTCGAGGCGAACGGCCTTGTCGCCGTCGTACTCGATCGTGACCTGCGTCTTGCCGTCCGGGCGCAGGTAGGGCAGCTGGCCGGACTTGCGCGCCGACGTGAGCCTGCGCGCCAGGCGGTGGGCGAGCGCGATCGGCAGCGGCAGCAGCTCCGGGGTGTCGGTGTTGGCGTAGCCGAACATCAGGCCCTGGTCGCCTGCGCCCTGCCGGGCGATCTCGTCCTCCGAGGACTCCACCCTGCTCTCGTACGCGGTGTCGACGCCCTGCGCGATGTCCGCGGACTGCGCGCCGATCGCGACGTTCACGCCGCAGGAGGCGCCGTCGAAGCCCTTCGCGGACGAGTCGTAGCCGATCTCGAGGACCTTGTCCCGCACGAGCGTGGGGATGTCCGCGTACGCGCTGGTGGTGACCTCACCCGCCACGTGGACCTGGCCGGTGGTGACGAGCGTCTCCACCGCGACCCGGCTGCGCGGGTCCTGCGCCAGCAGCGCGTCGAGGATCGTGTCGCTGATGGCGTCGCACATCTTGTCGGGGTGCCCCTCGGTCACCGACTCGCTGGTGAACAGCCGCCGCCCTGGTGTCGCCACGCCGTACTCCATCCGCATTCCGCTCGGGTCCCGCGCGCACCCGATGTCCGACCGGCGAGCCTAGTCGACGCGCCGGACGGGGGTCGGGGCGCCAGGTGTAGTCGCTCGGCGAGCACGGAACGTCACCGCCCACCCGACTCGCCCCTTCCTCTGTCAGTCCATCCGGTGATGTTGCGCTCGGTAGCGAATCGGTAACGGAAACGCTCGTTGGTCCACTGCGAAGGCCCGATTCCACGGAGGAAACCTGATCATGAAGGCCCCCAAGTCGCTGTTCGACCGACCCGGCCGCGCCACCGCCGTCGTCGGTGCGGTGGTCGCGGTCAGCGCGACCGCGGCCGTCGCACTGCTGTCCGGCACCGCCGCCGCCACCCCTGAGGCCGCCCAGCCCGGCAAGTGCACCAAGAACGTCAACGTCCGCGCGGAGCCCGACACCGACTCGCGGATCGTCGCGCTCTGCGAGCAGGGCACCGCCGTGCAGGTCGCCGAGTCCCGCGACGGCTTCCTGCGGCTCGCCAACCTCGGCGGCTGGGCCGCCCAGGAGTACATCTCGGTGAACGGGCGCGCGCCCGCCTCGTCGCAGCGGTCCGAGGGCGACGACGACGAGAGCAGCAGCCGCTCGAGCCGCGACGGTGATCGCTCCGGCGACCAGGCGCGCGAGAACCGCAGCCGTGGCAGCGACGGCGAGAGCAGCTCCGACGACCGCCGGTCCGGCAGCGGTGGTTCCGGCCGGAGCGACGACGACGGCTCCGACGAGCGGAGCGGCTCCGGCCGCAGCAGCTCGGCGGACTCCGACTCCGACGAGAGCGGCGAGTCCGGCGACGAGTCCGACGACGAGTCCGGCGAGGGCAGCTCCGACGACTCCGACTCGGACGAGAACCCCGCACCCCGGGCCCGCGGCGGGGCAGGCGGTCTTCTCGGCTGATCTTCCGCGCGACAAAGGGGCACGGGCTTTGCAGCCCGTGCCCCTTTCGCGGTTCCGGAGCTACAGCCGGGCGGTGACGGCGTCCCAGACGCGGGAGGCCAGCAACCCCTTCGAGCCGGCCCCGAGCTCCCGCTCCGTGCCGTCGGCGCCCAGGAGCCAACCGGAGTTGTCGGCCACCTCGAACGCCCGCCCGTCGCCCACCGCGTTGACCACCAGCAGGTCGCAGCCCTTGCGGGCGAGCTTGGCGCGGCCGTGGTGCAACGGGTCACCCGACTCGTCGCCGGTCTCGGCGGCGAATCCCACCACGACCTGGCCCGGCTCCCGCGCGGCGACCAGCTCGACGAGGATGTCCGGGTTCAACGCGAGGCGCAGCGGCGGCGGTTCCGAACCATCCTTCTTGATCTTGTGCTCGGCGAGCGCGTCCGGCCGGAAGTCGGCCACCGCCGCCGCCATCACCACGGCGTCGGCGCCCTTCGCCGCGGCGTGCATCGCGTCGCGCAGCTCCAGCGCCGACCCGACCCGCACCATCTCGACGGCTGCCGGGTCACCCAGGTCTGCGGTGTGGGCGGAGACGAGCGTGACGTGGGCCCCGCGCTGTGCCGCCACCCGGGCGAGCGCGTAGCCCTGCCGCCCCGACGAGCGGTTGCCGAGGTAGCGCACCGGGTCGAGGGCCTCCCGCGTGCCGCCCGCCGACACCACGACGCGGCGGCCGACGAGGTCCCGCGGCAGCGCGTCGCCGCGCTCCAACAGCAGCCGGGCGACGTCGGCGATCTCGCCCGGGTCGGGCAACCGCCCCGCCCCCGAGTCGGCGCCGGTGAGCCGGCCCGAGGCAGGCTCCATCACGACGACACCGCGGGAGCGCAACAGCTCCACGTTGGCGCGCGTGGCGAGGTGCTCCCACATCTCGGTGTGCATGGCCGGTGCGAACAGCACCGGACAGCGCGCCGTCAGCAGCGACGCGGTGAGCAGGTCGTCGGCCCGGCCGGCAGCGGCACGCGCCATCAGGTCGGCGGTGGCGGGCGCCACGACGACGAGCTGGGCCTCCTGGCCGAGCCGGACGTGCGGCACCTCGGGGACGTCGACGAAGACGCCGGTGTGCACCGGCTGCCCGGACAGCGCCTCGAAGGTGGCCGCCCCGACGAACTGCAACGCGGACGGCGTCGGCAGCACCCGCACGGAGTGGCCGGTCTCGGTGAGCCTGCGCAGCAGCTCGGCGCTCTTGTACGCGGCGATGCCCCCGGCGACGCCCAGCAGGATCCGGGGGCCGCTCACTACTCGCCTTCGGTGTGCTCGAGCATGCCGGCCTGGATCTCGCGCATCGCGATCGACAGCGGCTTCTCGCGCGGGCCCGGCTCCACGAGCGGGCCGACGTACTCCAGCAGGCCCTCACCAAGCTGCGAGTAGTAGTCGTTGATCTGGCGGGCGCGCTTGGCGGCGTAGATCACCAGCGCGTACTTGGAACTGACCTGGCTGAGCAGGTCGTCGATGGGCGGGTTGGTGATGCCCTCGGGCGTGGAACCGGCGACGACACCGGTCAGCGGCATGCTCACGAAGAAGACTCCTGGGGGAATGGCCTTGCGGCGGGGAGACCCGCACCGACCAGCAAGTCTACCAACCGCGAAACGACGTCCTGCAGATCGGCATTGACGATGACCACGTCGAACTCGTCGCAGGCCGCGATTTCCTCGCGAGCGGTCTGCAGACGGCGCCGGAACTGGGCCTCCGACTCGGTACCGCGGCCCCGCAGCCGTCGCTCCAGCTCCTCGAGCGACGGCGGGGCGAGGAACACCGTCACCGACTCCGGGAGCACCGCCTTGATCGTGCGGGCACCGGCGAGGTCGACCTCGACGAGCACCGGCTTGCCCGCGGACAGGGCCTGTTCGACCGGCTCCCGCGGGGTGCCGGAACGCTGCAGCCCGCCGTGGATCTCGGCCCATTCGAGGAGCTCGCCGTGCTCGATGAGCTCCTCGAAACCCGCGGGGCCGACGAAGCGGTAGTGCACGCCGTCGACCTCGCCGGGCCGTGGGTCGCGCGTGGTGGCCGACACGCTGAAGAACAATTCCGGCAGCCGGCCGCGCAGCGCGTCGACCACGCTGGACTTGCCGACGCCGGAGGGGCCGGCCAGTACCACCAGCCGGCCCCTCCGCACGTCACGTGCCACGGTACTCAGACCCTCGACGCTCGGGACCTACCGCTTCAGGACTCGAAGTCGGCCAACAGCGCCTTGCGCTGCCGGTCGCCGAGCCCACGCAGCCGGCGTGACGGCGCGATCTCGAGCCGCTCCATGATCTGAGCGGCGCGGACCTTGCCGACACCCGGCATCGCCTCGAGCAGGGCCGAGACCTTCATCTTGCCCAGCACCTCGTCGGTATCCGACTGCTTCAGACTTCCCCGATGGTCGTCCCTCCGCGCTTGAGCCGGTCCTTCAGCTCGGCCCGGGCCCGGCGCGCCGCAGCCGCCTTCTTCAGGGCGGCTTCACGCTGTTCCTCGGTCAGCTGGGGAAGGGCCACGGTCTCCTCCGTCTTTCTCCGTGCGGCCTGCAATCCAGGCGCATCCTCACCACCGTCGCGGGCCTGGCCCGCGGCTCCCACCGAACGTACTCACGCCCGGCCCCGAACGAGAAACTGGGGTGCCACCTGCCGGTTCTCCGAGCGGTCCACCCATCCGGGTGATACCACGCGCAAGCACCCGAAAGGGGAATCGACCCGCCCGCTCGGCGCACCGGACCGACCGTCGCCTGGCTGCCACCGGGTCGGGACCCCCTCGAATCCGGCAGGGAGTCCGATTCGCCCATCCGGGCGAACCACACCGATCCGCGCCGACGGGTGGCCCGCGGGCGCCGAACTGCGGGAACTCGCTGTCGGCGGAGGTCCGGGCGCGACGAACGACCGGTCCGCTCCGGGAGGAACGCGCCGCGAGGGCCACCGGGGCCACGATCCTGGCGCGCGTGACGCTCCTCGTGGGCCGATCACCGGACTTCACACACCCTGCAGGCCCTTCACACACGGCCGGCCCTGTGTGAAGTCCGGGCGTGGTGTGTGAAGTCGGGGGAGCGGGGATCAGACCGCGGCGGCGAGCTCGTCGCGGAGGGACTGCGCCGCCCCGCGGAGCGATCCGACCACCGGGCCCGCGGCCAGCACCGACCTCGATGCCGCGGGGAGGACGACACCCCGCACGCCCCCGAAGATCGCGGCGATGTCGGCGGGGCCCGCACCCTGAGCCCCCAGGCCGGGCGCGAGCACGGGGCCGTTCAGCGCGGACAGGTCGAGCCCGTGCTCGCGCGTGGCGCCGACGACCACACCGACGTCGCCGAGCGGTCGCGCCCCCGCGTTGCGGCCGCCGCGCCGTCCACCATCGACTGGGCGGTGCGGCGACCGCCGAACTCCGCCAGCTGTACCGGCGCGCCTCCGGGTTCGACGTGCGGGCCAGCACGAACGCGCCCCGGCCGGCATCGGCCGCCGTCGCCAGCGCCGCCGACAGCGACTCGAAACCCAGGTACGGCGACAGCGTCACCGCGTCGGCGCCGAGCGGTGCGCCCACACCGAGGTAGGCGTCGGCGTAGCCGTCCATCGTCGAGCCGATGTCGCCGCGCTTGACGTCGAGGATCGTGAGAGTCGGCGAACCGGCGAACGCGGCGAGGAGCTCCTCCAGCACGGCGATGCCGCGCGAGCCGTGCCGCTCGAAGAACGCCGACTGCGGCTTCACCACCGCCACGTGCCCGGCGAACGCGGCCACGCACGCGTCGGCGAACCGCGCCAGCCCGTCGGCGTCGTCGGTGAGCCCCCACGAGGCGAGCAGGCCGGGATGCGGGTCGATCCCCACGCACAACGCCCCACGCTCACCCACGGCGGCGCCCAGCCGCGCCCCGAACGCCGTCACGCCGCCCCCTCCCCCGCGCCTCGGAGCCGTACCGCTGTCCGCGCGCCCTGCACGCAGCAGCAGGCCTGCGAGGTGGGCTCGGACCGCCGGCGCCGGGGGCCTCACGAGCGGGCCTTCAGCAGGCTCGCGTGGGCGTCCTGCAGCGAGCGGACGCCGATCCGGCCCGCCTTCATCGCCTCGATGCCCTGCACGGCGGCGCCCGCGCCCTGGACCGTCGTGATGCACGGAACCCGCGGGCGACGGCCGCAGAACGGATCTCGTAGCCGTCGACGCGGGGCCCGGAGTTGCCGTACGGGGTGTTGATGATCAGGTCGACGTCCCCGGCGAGGATGCGGTCGACGATGGTCTCCCCACCCTCGTAGTGCTTGCGCACGACCGTGGCCGCCACCCCGTGGCGGCGCAGCACGTCGGCGGTGCCCACGGTGGCCAGGACCTCGAACCCGAGGTCGGCCAGCCGCAGCACCGGGAACACCATGGCGCGCTTGTCGCGGTCGGCCATCGACACGAACACCCGCCCCGACGTGGGCAGCGACCCGTAGCGCCGGCCTGGGACTTGGCGAACGCCGCCCCGAACGAGGCGTCGAAGCCCATGACCTCGCCGGTGGACTTCATCTCCGGCCCGAGCAGCGGGTCGACGCCGTGGCCGTCGACGGTGCGGAACCGGTGGAACGGCAGCACCGCCTCCTTGACGGCGATCGGCGCGTCGGGGGGCAGCTCGCCGCCGTCGCCCTCGGCCGGGAGCAGGCCTTCGGCGCGCAGCTCGGCGATCGTGGTCCCGAGCATGATCCGCGCCGCCGCCTTCGCGAGGGGCACCGCGGTGGCCTTGGAGACGAACGGCACGGTGCGCGAGGCCCGCGGGTTGGCCTCCAGCACGTAGAGCGTCTCGCCGTGCAGCGCGTACTGCACGTTGAGCAGCCCGCGCACCCCGACGCCGTGTGCGATGGCCTCCGTGGAGCGGCGCACCTGCTCCAGCACCGAGTGGCCGAGGGTGATCGGGGGCAGCGCGCACGACGAGTCACCGGAGTGGACCCCGGCCTCCTCGATGTGCTCCATCACGCCGCCGATGAACACCTCGTCGCCGTCGCAGAGCGCGTCGACGTCGATCTCGATGGCGTCGTCGAGGAACCGGTCGACCAGCACGGGCCGGTCCTCGCTGATCGTCGTGGCGCGGGAGATGTACCCGGCGAGCGTCTCGTCGTCGTAGACGATCTCCATGCCGCGCCCGCCCAGCACGTAGGAGGGCCGCACGAGCACCGGGTAGCCGATGCGGGCGGCGATGGCGCGGGCCTCGTCGAAGGAGGTGGCCATGCCGAACGCGGGCGCGGGCAGGCCTGCTTTCCGGAGCACCTCGCCGAACGCACCGCGGTCCTCGGCCAGGTCGATCGCGGCCGCGGACGTGCCGACGACCGGGACGCCCGCCGCGGTGAGCCGCTGCGCGAGCCCGAGCGGGGTCTGCCCGCCCAGCTGCACGATGACGCCCGCGACCGTGCCGGACTGCTGCTCGGCGTGCACCACCTCGAGCACGTCCTCGAACGTGAGCGGCTCGAAGTACAGCCGGTCGCAGTGTCGTAGTCGGTGGAGACGGTCTCGGGGTTGCAGTTGACCATCACGGTCTCGAACCCGGCCTCGCGCAGCGCCATCACCGCGTGCACGCACGAGTAGTCGAACTCGATGCCCTGCCCGATGCGGTTGGGCCCGGAGCCGAGGATGAGCACCTTCGGCTTCTCGGTCTGCGCGGCGATCTCCGACTCGGCGGAGGGGTCGGTCTCGTAGGCGCTGTAGTGGTAGGGCGTCTTCGCCGCGAACTCCGCGGCGCAGGTGTCCACGGTCTTGTAGACCGGGCGGATGCCCAGGCGGTGGCGGAGGGAGCGCACGCCGTCCTCGCCGGCGAACTCGGGGCGCAGCACCGCGATCTGGCGGTCCGACAGCCCGGCCCGCTTCGCCCGCCGCAGCAGCGCCGCGTCCAGCACCGCCGCGTCCTCGATCTCCTGGCGCAGCTCGGTGAGCGCCGCGATCTGGTCGACGAACCACGGGTCGATCCCGGAGGCTGCGGCCACGTCGGCCACGCTGCGGCCCCGGCGCAGCGCGTGCTCGACGGCGTAGATCCGCCCGTCGCGGCTGGCCGCCACGTCCGGCTCGCCGTCGGGGTCGGGCGCGGTCCAGAACCCGATGCGGGTGGTCTCCATCGAGCGCATGGCCTTGCCCAGCGCCTCGGGGAACGACCGGCCCAGCGCCATCGCCTCGCCGACGCTCTTCATCGTGGTGGTGAGCTCGGGGTCGGCGCCGGGGAACTTCTCGAACGCGAACCGCGGGATCTTCACCACCACGTAGTCGAGCGTGGGCTCGAACGCGGCCGGCGTCTCGCCGGTGATGTCGTTGCGGATCTCGTCGAGCGTGTAGCCGATGGCCAGCCGCGCGGCGATCTTCGCGATCGGGAACCCGGTGGCCTTGGACGCCAGCGCCGACGACCGCGACACGCGCGGGTTCATCTCGATGACGACCAGGCGCCCGGTGTCGGGGTGCACCGCGAACTGGATGTTGCAGCCGCCGGTGTCGACGCCCACGGCGCGCAGCACGTCGATGCCGACGTCGCGCATGCGCTGGAACTCCCGGTCGGTGAGCGTCATCGCCGGGGCCACGGTGATCGAGTCGCCGGTGTGGACGCCCATCGGGTCGAGGTTCTCGATCGAGCAGACGACGACCACGTTGTCGTGGTGGTCGCGCATCAGCTCGAGCTCGTACTCCTTCCACCCGAGCACCGACTCCTCGATGAGCACCTCGGTGACCGGGGACGCGTCCAGGCCGGTGCCGGCGAGCCGCTCGAGGTCCTCCGGCGTGTGCGCCATGCCGGAGCCGAGCCCGCCCATCGTGAACGAGGGCCGGATGACGACCGGCAGGCCCAGCTCGGAGACGGCGGCCCGGACCTCGTCCATCGAGTGGCAGACGGCGCTGCGCGGCACGTCACCGCCGACCGACTGCACGATCTCCTTGAACTTCAGCCGGTCCTCGCCGCGTTGGATGGCCTCGACGTCGGCGCCGATCAGCTCGACGCCGTAGCGGTCCAGCACCCCGTTCTCGTGCAGCGCGATCGCCGCGTTGAGCGCGGTCTGGCCGCCCAGCGTGGCCAGGATCGCGTCGGGCCGCTCGGCCTCGATCACCTGCTCCAGGAATTCCGGGGTGACCGGCTCGACGTAGGTGGCGTCGGCGAACTCGGGGTCGGTCATGATCGTGGCCGGGTTGGAGTTCACCAGCGACACGCGCAGGCCCTCGGCCCGCAGCACGCGGCAGGCCTGGGTGCCGGAGTAGTCGAACTCCGCGGCCTGCCCGATCACGATCGGCCCGGAGCCGATCACCATCACGTGCCGGATGTCGTCGCGCCTGGGCATCAGTCGTTCTCCCTCATCAGCTCGACGAACCGGTCGAACAGGTCCGCGGCGTCGTGCGGGCCCGCGGCGGCCTCGGGGTGGTACTGCACGCTGAACGCCGGCACGGACAGGGCGCGCAGGCCCTCGACGCAGCCGTCGTTCGGGCAGGTGTGGGTGATCTCGGCAGGCCCGAACGGGGTGTCGAACCGCTCCCCCGCCTCGCCCTCGACGGCGAACCCGTGGTTCTGCGACGTGATCGACACTCGGCCGGTGGCGTGCTCGACCACCGGGATGTTGATGCCGCGGTGGCCGTAGCGCAGCTTGTAGGTGCCGCGCCCGAGAGCGCGCGCGAGGATCTGGTTGCCGAAGCAGATGCCGAACGTCGGGATCCGCCGCATCAGCACCTCACGGGTCAGCTCGACGGGCGCGTCGGCGGTGGCCGGGTCGCCGGGGCCGTTGGCGACGAAGAACCCGTCCGGCGCCAGCTCCTCGATCTCCGCGATGGCGGTGTGGGCGGGCAGCACGTGCACCTCGATGCCGCGTGCGGCCATCATCCTTGGGGTGTTGGACTTGATCCCCACGTCGAGCGCGGCCACCCGGAACCGGCGCTCGCCGTCGGCGGGCACCACGTACGGCTCCCGGGTCGTGACGGCGCCGTAGAGGTCGGCGCCCTCCATCCGCGGGCTCGCGAGCACCCGCGCGACCAGATCGTTGTCGCCCGCGAGGGCCTCCCCGGAGAAGACCCCGGCGCGCATGGCGCCACGTTCACGCAGGTGGCGCACCACGGCACGGGTGTCGATCCCCGCGATCCCCACGACGCCCTGATCGCGCAGCGCGTCCTCGAGCGACCCGCGCGAGCGCCAGTTCGACGGCGTGCGGGCGGGGTCGCGCACCGCGTACCCGGCCACCTGGATGCCGCGCGACTCGTCGTCCTCGTCGTTCCAGCCGGTGTTGCCGATCTGCGGGGCGGTCTGCACCACGATCTGGCGGTGGTAGGACGGGTCGGTGAGCGTCTCCTGGTAGCCGGTCATCCCCGTGGTGAACACGGCCTCGCCGAGGCCTTCACCGCGGCGCCGTAGGCCTCACCGTGGAAGATCCGCCCGTCCTCGAGCACCAACAGGGCCGTCATGAGTTCACCTCTCCGTTCCGTGCGGTCACGCGGCCCCGGAGCACCGTGGCCGTGACCTTCGCGGGCAGCCGCATCCCCTCGAAGGGGGTGTTGGACGCCAGGCTCGCCAGTGCCGCGCCGCGCACCGTCCAGACCGCGTCCGGGTCGACGAGCGCGAACGTGGCCGGCTCACCGACCGCGATCGGCCGCCCCTGGTCGGGCAGCCCGACGACCTCCGCAGGGCGCTCCGACAGCACCCGCGCAACCCCGCGCCAGTCCAGCAGCCCCGGCTCGACCATCGTGTGCACCACCACCGACAGCGCCGTCTCCAGCCCGAGCATCCCGGGCTTCGCCGCCGCCCATTCCGTGTCCTTGTACTGCGCGGCGTGGGGGGCGTGGTCGGTGCCCACCACGTCGATCACGCCCTCGGCGAGCGCGGCGCGCATCGCCTTCGTGTCCTCGCCGGTGCGCAGCGGCGGGTTGACCTTGTTGACCGGGTCGTAGCCGGTCAGCGCCGCGTCGGTGAGCAGCAGGTGGTGCGGGGTGACCTCGGCCGACACCCGCACGCCTGCCCTTCGCCGCTCGCAGCACCTCCACCGTGCGCGCGGAGGACACGTGGCAGACGTGCAGCGCGGCACCGGCCTCCCGGGCCAGCGCGCAGTCGCGGGCCACGATCGTCTCCTCCGCGGTGGCCGGCCACCCGGCCAGCCCGAGCTGCGAGGCCACCACGCCCTCGTGCGCCTGCGCGCCGACGGTGAGCCGGTGGTCCTCCGCGTGCTGCGCGATCACCACGCCCAGCGCCGACGCGTACTCCAGCGCCCGGCGCATGATCACGGGGTCGTGCACGCAGCGGCCGTCGTCGGAGAACATCCGCACCCCGGCGCGCGAGCGCGCCATCGTGCCCAGCTCGGCCATCTTCACGCCCTCGAGTCCCACCGTGACCGCGCCGGCCGGGTGCACGTCGACGAGCCCGACCTCCTCGCCGCGCCGCCACACGTGCTCCACCACGACCGCGGTGTCGGCCACCGGGTCGGTGTTGGGCATCGCGAACACGGCCGTGTACCCGCCGCGCGCCGCAGCCCGCGACCCGGTCTCGACGGTCTCGGACTCCTCGCCGCCCGGCTCTCGCAGGTGGGTGTGCAGGTCGACGAAACCGGGGAGCAGCACGGCCCCGTCCGCGTCGAGGACCTCGACACCCTCGGGCCGGTCCAGCCCCGCACCGATCTCGGTCACCACGCCGTCGCGCACGATTAGGTCCACCGCGTCCTCGCCGTAGGGCCGGGCGGTCGAGATGAACAGGTCGGACACTCGATCGGCTCCGTTCCGAGTGGCAGCGAGGTGGCTGTGCTGCCGTGTTGTGCCGGTAAGGCCACCATTTCGGCGTTGCGTGGGAGGGTGCCCGGCGCTCATTCGGGGGCTCCCGCCAGCAGGTGGTAGAGGACGGCCATGCGGACGTGCACGCCGTTGGAGACCTGCGCGAGGATCGCCGACGACGAGCCGTCGGCGACGGAGGGCGCGATCTCCATGCCGCGCACCATCGGGCCCGGGTGCATCACCACCGCGTGCTCGGGCAGCAGCCGCGCCCTGGCCTCGGACAGGCCGTAGCCGATCGCGTACTCGCGCGCCGACGGGAAGAACGACCCGTGCATGCGCTCGGCCTGCACGCGCAGCATCATCACCGCGTCCAGGCCGGGCAGCTCGGCCTCCAGCTCCGGGCTCACCCGGCACGGCCACTGCTCGATGCCCACCGGCAGCAGGGTGGGCGGTGCCACCACCACGACCTCGGCGCCCAGCGTGGCCAGCAGGAAGACGTTGGAGCGCGCCACGCGGCTGTGCAGCACGTCACCGACGATCCCGATCCGGCGCCCGGCCACGCCGCCCAGCCGGTCGCGCAGGGTGGCCGCGTCCAGGAGGGCCTGGGTGGGGTGCTCGTGCATGCCGTCCCCGGCGTTGACGATCGAGGTGTGCGTGCCGGTCGCGCCGGCGTCGCGGTCGATCCAGCCGGCGAGCCGGTGTGCGGCCCCGGACGCCGGGTGCCGCACGACGACGCAGTCGGCGCCCACGGCCGACAGGGTGAGCGCCGTGTCGCGCAGCGACTCGCCCTTCCCCACCGACGAGCCCGACGCGCTGACGTTGACCGTGTCGGCGCTCATCCACTTCCCGGCGACCTCGAACGACACCCGGGTGCGGGTCGAGTTCTCGTAGAACATCGTGATCACCGTGCGGCCGCGCAGCGTCGGCAGCTTGCGGACCTCGCGACCCAGCAGCGCCTGTTTGAGCCGGTCTGCGGTGTCGAGCAGGCCGGTCGCGGCGGCGGCGTCGAGATCGGTGACCGAGAGCAGGTGCTTCACGAGTCCGCCCTCCGCAGTTGCACGCCGTCCACCCCGTCCGTCTCGGCGACCAGCACGAGCACCTGCTCGTCGCGCGCCGTGGGCACGTTCTTCCCGACGTAGTCGGCCCGGATCGGCAGCTCCCGGTGCCCGCGGTCGACGAGCACGGCGAGCTGCACCGCGCGCGCCTGCCGTGGTCGGCCAGCGCGTCGAGCGCGGCGCGCACGGTGCGGCCCGACATCAGCACGTCGTCGACGAGGACGACGAGCGCGTCGTCGAGGCCACCCTCCGGTACCGCCGTGTCCTCCAGCGCCCTGGCGGGACGCGCCGCAGGTCGTCGCGGTACAGGGTGGGGTCGACCGACCCGACCCGCACCGCGGTGCCCTCGAACTCGGAGATCGCCGCCGCCAGCCTGCGGGCGAGAACCGCGCCGCGGGTGGGGATGCCGATCAGCACGACGTCGGCCACGCCACCGGCGCCCGTCGCGGTCTTCTCGATGATCTGGTGCGCGATGCGCGCGATGGTGCGGGCGACGTCGGCAGCGCCGAGCAGCTCCCGGGTGGGAGCGCCCTCGCCTGCCGGGTCCCCGCGGCGGTGCTCCGCCACAGAGATTCTCCTTCCCCGCCTCACCGGACGGGCTTAAAGGAACCGGTCGACCGGACGCTACCAGCGCACCGCGAAGCACCCCGCTTCGCGCGCCGCGGCATCGCGGATGTCACACGCCGTACCCTCCGTCGCCACCCACACATACCCCACCTGTCACAGCCGGAAGGTGCGACTGACACCATCACACCGGACAGGCGCACGCCTCGGGGGGCGTAACGCCTGGCGGGGGACGCTCGATCAGCCGTTCGAGTGGTCTCGGTCCACTGTGGTACCGGGAGAGGGACGACAACTTGACCGATTGTCGGGGCGCGCGCATGATTACTCTCCGTATCTAGACATTGCTCCCTGGGTGGCCGCGGTAGCGGGGGGTCCACCCGGGGCGCCAGGCCTGGTGCGGCCACGCACCGGCCCAGCAGCACCACCGGAACAGCTCGGTCCCGCGGCCGAGCGAGCAGCAAGTGAGGAGGTCGCCAGATGGGCGACTACGCCAAGGCGCTCGGCGGGAAGCTCCGCGCCATCCGGCAGCAGCAGGGGTTGTCGCTGCACGGCGTCGAGCAGAAGTCCGGCGGGCGCTGGAAGGCCGTCGTGGTGGGCTCCTACGAGCGCGGCGACCGCGCCGTCACCGTGCAGAAGCTGGCCGAACTGGCCGACTTCTACGGCGTGCCCGTCGCGGAACTGCTCCCCGAGGGGCGCATCCCCTCCGGCTCCGAGCCGGCCACCAAGATCGTGATCAATCTCGAGCGGCTCCAGCAGCTCCCCGCCGACAAGGTGGGCCCGCTGGCCCGCTACGCCGCCGCCATCCAGAGCCAGCGCGGCGACTACAACGGCAAGGTGCTGTCGATCCGCTCCGAGGACCTGCGATCACTGTCGATCATCTACGACATGACGCCCGGGGAGCTCACCGACCAGCTCATCGACTGGGGCGTGCTCCCACCCGAGGCCCGGCCCAGCGCCTGACCGACCGGCGAGCTACTGGTCCGTCCGGATCACGAGCTTCATCACGTCGCCGGGATGGCGCAGCGCGTGCTCCACGGCGGCCGGGGCATCCACCAGCGGGACCTGGTGGGTCACCAGCCGCTCGACGTGCGCCCGGCGCCGCCCGAACAACCGCACGGCCTCGGCGACGTCGGCGACGGCGCACACGGTCGAGCCGAGCAGGTCGAGCTCCTCGCGCATGAACGCGTTCACCGGGAGCGTCACCTCCTCGTGCGTGATGCCGGGCCGCGGCCACGACGTCGGCGTCCCCGGCCCGGAGCACCTCGGCGCCCGCCGCGGCGGCCGGTGCGAGCCGGTCGGCCACCACGTCGGTCACCAGCACCCGGTCGCCACGGTCGAGCGCGCCCAGCCTGACCGCCTGCCCGATCGGCCCGGCACCCAGCACGACGACCGTCTCGTCCGCGGCGACCGCACCCCGCTCCGCGCCCGCACCGCGATCGACATCGGCTCGCAGAACGCCGCCACCGCGGGCGGTAGGTCACCGACCCGGAACACCGGGGCGGCCGCCACCGCCGGACGCCGTTCGCCCTGAGACGAGCGCGCACCGCCCGGCGGGTGGATCCTGTCCGCCATGACCACGGAGTTCTGGCGCGAGATCACGCCGATCACGAACGTCTTCCGGCCGGGAGCCCTGCCGGACCTGCACGTCTCCGACGGCCCCATCGACGACGACCGGTACTACATCCCGCTGTCCGAAACGGTCGGCTCCCGCCCCCTGTTCATCTCGACCAGCCAGAACCGCTGGTGCGACGTGCTCATGGCGCGCGGAGCGGGTCTGGTGAACCGGCACTACCACCCGCACCAGGTGTTCGCCTACACGATCTCGGGCAGGTGGGGCTACCTGGAGCACGACTGGGTCGCCGTCGCGGGCGACTTCGTCTACGAGGCACCCGGCGAGGGCCACACGCTCGTCACGTACGAGTCCGACGAGCCGACCCGCATCACGTTCAACGTGACCGGCCCGCTCATCTGGCTCGACGAGCAGGGCAAGCCGGACGGCACCTTCGACGTCTTCGACTACATCGATCTGTGCCGCTCGCACTACGAGGAGGTCGGCCTCGGGGCCGGCTTCGTCGACCAGTTCATCCGGTAGACCGCCGGTACGCTCGGGACGTGGGTGAGGCCGGCAGGCTGCGTTCGTGGGCGTACGCGCTGCGCACGACGAACCCGCCCCCGCACGGCAGGGTCGACGTGATCACCCGCTGGATCGTGGTGGCACGGGCCGCCGTGCTCCCGATGACCCTGGTGTCCGGGCTGGTGGGAGCCCTGCTGGCCGTCGGCGAGCCGGGCTTCGACTGGCGGTGGCTCACCCTGGCCGTCGTCGGGATCGTGCTGGCGCACGTCGCGAACAACCTCATGAACGACCTGTACGACACGCAGGCCGGAAGCGACACGGCGGGCTACCCGCGCGCCCTCTACGCGCCGCACCCGGTGCTGTCCGGCCTCGTGTCCCGCCGCACCTTGCTCGCCGCGATCGTGCTGGTCAACCTCGCCGACCTGGCGATCCTCGTGGTGCTCGCGCTCGCGCGCGGCCGGCCGGTGGTGGCGTTCGCCGTGGCCGGGTTCGTGCTCAGCGTCGCCTACACCGCGCCGCCCCTGCGGCTGAAGAAGCGCGGGCTGGGCGAGCCGGACGTGCTCGTGGTGTGGGGGCCGCTGATGGTCGGCGGCACGTTCTACGCAGCCACCGGGTCCATCACCTGGCCGGTGCTGCTCGCCTCGCTGCCCTACGGCCTGCTGTGCACCACGGTGCTGATGGGCAAGCACATCGACAAGATCCCCTTCGATGCGCCGCTCGGGATCCGGACGCTGCCGGTGATCCTCGGGGAGCACCGCGCCCGCACCGTGACGCTGGGCCTGATGGCCGCTTTCTACGTCCTGGTGGTCCTGTGCGTGCTGGTGGGCGCGATGCCGTGGCCCGCGCTCGCCGTGCTCCTCGCCCTGCCGCGACTGGTGCGGGTGTGGCCGCGGTTCCGCCGCCCACCGCCGGACGAGCCGCCGCCGGGCTTCCCGGTCTGGCCGCTCTGGTACGCGGCGCTGACATGGGTGCACGTGCGCCAGGCGGGCGCCCTGCTGGTGCTCGGCCTCGCCCTCGGAGCGGTGATCTAGCGCGGCCCGACCGCCGTCGACTTCACACATCGGGCCCGGGCTTCACACAGGGCCGGCCTTGTGTGAAGCCCGAGCTGGGTGTGTGAAGTCGACCTGGGACAGCTACCGCGTGGCGCGCAGGTGCTCCGCGATGTCGGCGATGCGCCCGAGCACGCCGTTGAGGAAGCGCGGGCTGTCGTCCGTGGAGAGCGTGCGCGACAGCTCCACGGCCTCGGTGATCGCCACCGGGTCGTCGATCTCGTCGACCCACAGCAGCTCGAACACCCCGATCCGCAGCAACGTGCGGTCGACGGCCGGCATGCGCGCGACCGTCCAGCCCTCGGCGTGCTCGGCGAGGAGCTGGTCGATGCGCTCGCGGTGGGCCACCACGCCCTCGACGAGCATGGCGGCGTAGTCCGAGACCGGGGGTGCGTCGTCGGTCTCGCGGCGCTGTGTGAGCACCGCGAGCGGGTCGTCACCGCGGGCCTCGGACTCGAAGAGGATGTCGAGGGCACGCTTGCGCGCCCTCGTACGTGCCCTCTGCAGCCGTGGCTCGGCCATCAGTTCGATACGCGGCCCAGGTAGCGCCCGTCGCGGGTGTCCACCTTGACCTTCTCGCCGGTGGTCACGAACAACGGCACCTGGATCTCCGCGCCCGTCTCCAGAGTGGCCGGCTTGGTGCCGCCTGTGGAGCGGTCGCCCTGCAGGCCGGGGTCGGTGTGCGAGATCACCAGCTCCACGGACGTCGGCAGCTCGATGTACAGCGCCGTGCCCTCGTGGAAGGCGACCATCGCACCCTGGTTCTCCAGCATGTATCCGGCTGCGCCGCCGACCACGGTCTCCGGGACCGGGATCTGGTCGTAGGTGTCGCCGTCCATGAACACGAAGTCGGCGCCGTCCCGGTACAGGTAGGTCATGTCCCGCCGGTCGACGGTGGCGGTGTCGACCTTCGTGCCGGCGTTGAAGGTCTTGTCGACGACCTTGCCGGTGAGCACGTTCTTCAACGTGGTGCGCACGAATGCGCCGCCCTTGCCGGGCTTGACGTGCTGGAACGCCGTGACCGACCACAGCTGGCCGTCCAGGTTGAGCACCAGACCGTTCTTGAGGTCGTTCGTCGTCGCCACGTGCGCCTGACTCCTTGCATCTGTCGCGGGCGCGCAGGGTTCGTCGATGCCGTCACGCGCGCCGGGGGTCTGCTCCATGAAGCGGCGCGCCGCAGCGGCGCCGTCGTCCGCGAGCCAGCTTACCGTCAGACTTCGAGCAGCTCGCGCGTGGTGTGGGTGAGCAGCTCGGGCCCGCCGTCGCGCACCACGAGGGTGTCCTCGATGCGCACCCCGCCGCGGCCGGGCAGGTAGACGCCCGGTTCCACGGTCACCACCATCCCGGCCTCGACCGCGCCCGTGCCGGCCGCGGCGAGCGACGGGGCCTCGTGGATCTGCAGCCCGACGCCGTGGCCGAGGCCGTGCACGAACTCCTCGCCGCGCCCCGCGCGCTCGACGACCCCCCGCGCGGCCGCGTCGACGTGGGCCACGGCGGTGCCCGGCACGAGCGCCGCCCGACCGGCGGCCTGCGCCTCGGCGACGAGCGCGTACAGCTCCCGCTGCCAGGCGGCCGCGCGGCCGAGCACCAGGGTGCGCGTCATGTCGGAGTGGTAGCCGTCGACGAGCGCGCCGAAATCGATCTTCACGAGGTCCCCGGCCCGCAGCTCGGACCCCGTGGGCCGGTGGTGCGGCACCGCGGAGTGCGCCCCCGCGGCGAGGATCGTCTCGAACGCGGGCCCGCTCGCACCGTGGGCGCGCATCCGGTCCTCCAGGTCGAGCGCGACCTCCCGCTCGGTGCGGCCCGGCGCCAGCCCGCCCGCATCGAGCAGGCCGGCGAGCGCGGCGTCGCCCACCGCGCAGGCCCGCCGCAGCGCCTCCACCTCGTCCGCGTCCTTCACCGCGCGCAGCCGCTGCACGAGCCCGGGAGCGCGGTGCAGGGGCACCCCGGCCGCCTCGGCCAGCACGTCGTGGGCGTCGACGGTGACGGCGTCGGACTCGAAGCCCAGCCGCTCGATCCGAAGCGTCGCCACCAGCGCCGCGAGCGCCTGCGCACCGGACCGGTCGATCACCGTCTCCAGGTCGGGCACCTCGGCCGCAGCCTGGGTGCGGTAGCGCCCGTCGGTGCAGAAACGGCTCGCGCCGTCGCCGCCCGCGTGCACGAGCAGCGACGCGTTCGAGCCGGTGAACCCGGTGAGGTAGCGGACGTTGACCAGGTCGGTGACCAGCAGGGCGTCGACGCCCGCACCGGGCAGCAGCGCACGCAGGGCCGACCGCCGCGCGGGGAACGACATGCGGCCACCTTATGTGTCCCACCGCGCCACCCCGGGTAGGTCACGGCATGAGAATCGGTACGAGCATCGGTCTGCTCGCGCTCGGGCTCATCCTCGCCCTTGCCGTACGCGTCGACATCGGCGGGATCGACCTCGAGCTCGTGGGCTGGATCCTCGCCGTCGTCGGCGCCATCGGGCTGATCGTGAGCATCGTGCTGGCCCGCCAGACCCGCCCGGTCGTGCGCCGGGAGGCCGAGTACCCGCCGCCGCGCACCTACCCGCCGGACTCCCGCTACTAGGCCGGCTAGGCCTGGGCCTGCGTGTGGTCGGCGATCCACCGCAACGCCAGCGGGTAGCCGTCCACCCCGAGCCCGACGATCACGCCGGTGGCCACCCCGGAGATGTAGGAGTGGTGGCGGAACTCCTCGCGCCGGTGCACGTTCGTGATGTGCACCTCGATCAGCGGGGCGGTGAGCTGGGAGCACGCGTCGCGCACCGCCACCGAGGTGTGGGTCCACGCCGCGGCGTTGAGCACCACCGGCGCGCCGGCGTCGGCGGCCTCGTGCAGCCAGCCCAGCAGCTCGCCCTCGTGGTCGGTCTGGCGCACCGAGACCTGCAGGCCCAGCTCGGCACCTGCGCACTCGCACAACGCGACCAGGTCGGCGTAGGTGGTGCGGCCGTAGACGGCGGGCTCGCGCGTGCCGAGCCGGCCCAGGTTCGGCCCGTTGAGGACGAGAACCCCGCTCATGCCTGCGCCCCCGCCGACACCGCCGCGTACGCGCGCTCCAGCAGCGCGGGCTCCGGGGCCTCCAGCCTGCCGGGCTTCGCCAGCCCGTCCAGCACCACGAACCGCAACGTGCCCGCCCTCGCCTTCTTGTCCCCGCGCATCGACTCGACCAGCTCGGGAAGCACACCCTCCACGTAGGCGGTCGGCAGCCCCAGCGACGACAGCACGGCCCGGTGCCGGTCGGCCGTGGCGTCGTCGAGCCGGCCCGCGGCCCGCGCCAGCTCCGCCGCGAACACCAGGCCCACGCTCACCGCGTTGCCGTGCCGCCAGCGGTACTCCTCGCGGCGCTCGATCGCGTGACCGAGCGTGTGGCCGTAGTTCAGGATCTCCCGCAGGTGCGACTCGCGCAGGTCGGCCGCCACCACCTCGGCCTTCACCCGGATCGAGCGCTCCACCAGCTCCGACAGCACCGGGCCCGCCGGGTCGAGCGCCGCCCCCGGGTCGGCCTCGATGCGCTCCAGGATCACCGGGTCGGCGATGAAACCGGCCTTCACGATCTCCGCGCTGCCCGCCACCAGCTCGGCCGACGGCAGCGTGTCGAGCACCGCGAGGTCCACGAGCACCGCCGACGGCTCGTGGAACGCCCCGACGAGGTTCTTGCCCGCGTCGGTGTTGATGCCGGTCTTCCCGCCCACCGCGGCGTCGACCATCGCGAGCAGCGTGGTGGGCACGTGCACCACCCGCACCCCCCGCATCCAGGTGGCGGCGATGAACCCGGCGAGGTCGGTGACGGCGCCGCCGCCCAGCGACACGACCACGTCGGAGCGCGTGAGCCCGATCCGCCCGCAGACCTCCCAGCAGAACCCGGCGACGGCGAGCGACTTCCCGTCCTCGGCGTCGGGCACCTCCACGCGGTGCGCGTCGACGCCCGTGCCCGAAAGCTCCGCCCGCACGGCCTCCGCCACGCCGGCCAGCGCCGGCTGGTGCACGATCAGCGCCGCGCCGGCGCCCAGGCCCGTGACGGTGGCCGCCAGCTCGCCGCGGACCCCCCGGCCCACGAGCACCGGGTAGGGCCGCTCCGTGGCCACGTCGATCCGCACCGCTGCACTCACGGCGATCACCCTACTGACGCGCGGCGGCGTCAGAGGCGGACGGTCGGGTCCGGCAGCGCGGAACCGCCCCGCGGGGTGGGCCGGTCCAGCGGATCGTCGGGGTCGATCGGGTCCTGCGGGTCGGAGGGGTCGACCTCGCCGAGCGCCTCCAGCACCGCCCTCGCCACCTGGTTGGCGCTGCGCCGGTCGGTGTCGACCCGCACCGTGGCGACCTCCTGGTACAGCGGGGCCCGCGCGTCGAGCAACGCCTTGAACGTGGCCCGCGGGTTCACACCGGCCAGCAGCGGGCGCGCCGTGGACATACCGGTGCGCCGCAGCCCGTCGGCCAGGCCGACGCTCAGGTGCACGACCCGGTGGCCGCGCAGCAGCGCGCGGGTCTCCGCGGCGAGCACGGCGCCGCCGCCCAGCGCGAGCACGCCGTCGTGGCTCGCGAGCGCCTCCGCCACGAGCTCGCGCTCCAGCCTGCGGAAACCCTCCTCGCCGTCGCGGACGAACAGGTCGGCGATCGCGGAGCCGGTGCGCTCTTCGATCATCGCGTCGACGTCGGCGAACGCGACGCCGAGCCGGCGCGCCAGCACGTGGCCGACCGTGGTCTTGCCGGCCCCCGGCGGGCCGACGATGACCAACGTGGGACGCGTATCGACAGGCACCCGCCCAGGGTAATCACCGCAGCCATCACTCTTTTCGGCGACGTGCGCCGACCGCTGACCCGCTCCCCGGGTCTGCTCCATCCGAGATCAGATATGGTGCCCCAACCCGCGATTCCGCACTATTGGAGCAACCGGTGACCCACCGCGAGAGCGACCAGCGCTGCGAGGGCGATCGGTGACCCACTCGGACGAGATGCCGATGCCGCCGGACGGGCCCACGCCCGCCCGCGAGCAACTCCCGCTTCCCCGGCGCCAGCGCCAGTCCCACCTCGAGCCTCGGCTGCGGACGCCCAGCAGCCAGGCTCCGGCACCCCGTTCGCCGCGTTCACCGATGACGAGCCCGCCGAACCCACCGCCACCATCGCGCCCGATCGTTGCGCCGACCGGGCGGCCGCGTTCCACGCCGGGGCCCACCGCGGCCGCAACGGCACCGACGACGCGAGCGCGCCCAGCGGCGGCGCCACGACCAACGGGCACCGCCGCACCGACACCTGATCCGCGACCCCGCCTCCCGGGTGACCGCACCGGGCGGCGGGGCGGGTGTCAGCTCGTCGCGTCCAGGTATCCGCGCAGGTTGCGGCGGGTCTCGGTGAGGGAGTCGCCGCCGAACTTCTCCAGCGCCGCCTCGGCGAGCACGAGCGCCACCATCGCCTCGGCCACCACCCCCGCGGCCGGTACGGCGCAGACGTCCGACCGCTGGTGGATCGCCTGCGCCGGCTCGCCGGAGGCCATGTCGACGGTGCGCAGCGCCCGCGGGACCGTGGAGATCGGCTTCATCGCGGCGCGGACCCGCACCGGCTCACCGTTGGTCATGCCGCCCTCGATGCCGCCCGCCCGGTTGGACAGGCGCTGCACCGGCTCACCGGGCACCATCTCGTCGTGGGCGGCGCTGCCCCGTCGCCCGGCGGTGCGGAACCCGTCGCCGATCTCGACGCCCTTCATCGCCTGGATGCCCATGAGCGCCCCGGCGAGGCGCGCGTCGAGCCTGCGGTCGCTCTGCACGTAGGAACCGATGCCCACCGGGAGGCCGTAGGCGATCACCTCGACGACCCCGCCGAGCGTGTCGCCGTCCTGCTGCGCGGCGTCGACCTCGGCCACCATGGCCGCGGTGGCCTCGTCGGTCCAGGCCCGCACCGGGCTCGCGTCGACGCGGTCCAGGTCGCCCCGGCCGGGAGCCTCCCCGTCGGCGCCTCCGCGGCGCCGAGCGCGACCACGTGCGACACGATCGCCACGTCGAAGGCCTGCGCGAGGAACGCCTTCGCCACCGTGCCGAGCACCACCCGCGCCGCGGTCTCGCGCGCGCTGGCGCGTTCCAGCACCGGCCGCGCGTCGTCGAAGCCGTACTTCGTCATCCCGGCGAGGTCGGCGTGCCCTGGGCGGGGACGGGTGAGCGGCGCGTTGCGCGCCCGGCCCGCGATCAGCTCCGGGTCGACGGGGTCGGCCGCCATGACGGTCTCCCACTTCGGCCACTCGGTGTTGCCGATGCGGACCGCCACCGGCCCACCCTGGGTGACCCCGTGCCGGATCCCGCCGATGACCTCGAGCTCGTCGGCCTCGAACTTCATCCGGGCGCCGCGGCCGTAGCCCAGCCGGCGCCGGGCGAGCTCTGCGGCGAGCTCCTTGGTGGTGACCCCGACCCCGGCGACCATGCCTTCCAGCACGGCGACCAGTGCAGGACCGTGGGACTCCCCGGCGGTGATCCAGCGCAGCACGAGCGTGATTCTCTCACCCCGGTGGCGCCCCGCCGTCCGCACCCAGGGCCACCGCCGCGACCGTGACGACCCAGGTGGCCAGCAGCATCGACGGCCCGTGTGGCACGGCGCGCCCGCCGAGGCCCCACCCGCGCCGCGACCCGTCCCGCGCCGCCGCCCCGCGGCACCCCGCGTCCAGGGAGCCGGGCCTGCTCGCGACCCGCGCGCCGTGCACGGCACCGACCGCGCCGCCGACCGCGCCGCCGGCAACGACACGGGCGGCAGTACCGATCGCAGGACCGATCGCAGGACCGATCGCAGGACCGATCGCGGCACCGATCGCGGCACCGATCGCGACAGCCGCGGTGAGCAGCGCCGCCAGCACCGCGCCGAGCGCGAGTGCCGGCCACGCCACCGCGGCCAGCACGGCACCGAGCGGCGCGGCGAGCTTCACGTCGCCCGCACCCACGGCCCGCCGGTCGGCCAGGTGGACCGCGGCGTGCACCGCGACGGCCACCCCGGCCCCGACCACACCCCGCCCGACCGCCCCCGGCCCGGCGGGGGCCAGGAGCAGCAGCGCCGCCGGGAGCGCCGGCACCGTGACCGCGTCGGGCAGCCGGTGGTGGCGCAGGTCGACCGCACCGGCGGCGACGGCCAGCCATCCCAGCCCGAGCACGGCGGGCACCCACTCCCCCGCCATCGCGCCTGCCGCCCACACCGCCGCGGTGGCCGCCCACAGCCCCGCCACCCACAGCTCGCACCACGGCGGCGGGATCCGCGTACCCCGGCGCAACCGGCGCAACAGCACGCGCGCACCGGCACCCGCCCACACCCCGCCACCGGCGAGGAGCACCACCGGCAGCACGATCCCCACCGGCCGCCCGTCGAGTGCCCCACCGAGCACCGCACCCACCTGCACCATCCCGATCACCCCGCGTCCCGGTCGGTCGACCTGCCGTCGATCCTCGCGGCCCGGGGGCACGGCGCGAGCGGCCCGGCCAACCTGTGGATGACCCGGGCTCGAGGTGGACAACCGGCCCGCAGGCACCCGGAAACGTCGGACCGGTGTGCATCCGCCGGTGGCCGGCACAGCGCGACAGGGCAGGATCAGGGGGTGGACCAGCGGGGGTTGCGGGTGGCGCGGGCGGCCGTCACGGCCGACGTCGACCACGGTACGGCCGAGCTCATCGGGGACCCTGACCGTCCGCAGGGCTGGACGCTGCTGCTCGACGGCACGGCGCAGTCGCACGTCGACCTCGACGACCCCACCCACCTCGAGTTCGAGTACGTCCGGCGGCTGGCCCACGTCGCCGACCTCGCCGCACCCGCGACCGCACCCCTGCGGGCGCTGCACCTGGGCGGCGGGGCGTGGACGCTGGCCCGCTACGTGGCGGCCACGCGCCCCGGGTCGCCGCAGCGCGTGGTGGAGCTGGACGCGGGCCTCGTCGACCTCGTCGCCTCCCGCCTGCCCGCGGACGGCACCGGGATCGAGGTCACGGTCGGCGACGCGCGGGCCGCGCTCGCCACCGTGGCGCCGGGGTCGGTCGACCTGCTGGTGCTGGACGTGTTCGCCGGGGCACGCACCCCGGCGCACCTCACGTCGGTGGAGTTCGTGCGCGCCGCGGCCGCGCTGCTCGCCGAGGGCGGCTGCTACGCGGCCAACGTCGCGGACGGCGGCACGCTCGCGTTCGCCCGCGCGCAGGTGGCGGCCGCGTCGGCGGTGTTCCCGGACGTCGCCGTGCTGGCGGTGCCGCAGCTGATCACCGGGCGCCGGTTCGGCAACCTCGTGCTCGTGGCGTCGATGTCACCGCTCCCGGTGGCCGAACTCGCGCGGCGCACGGCGGGCGACCCGTTCCCCGCCCGGGTCCTCGCAGGCTCCGAGCTGCGCCGGTTCGCCCACGGAGCCACGGTGCCGGTGGACGGTTCGACGACCCCGTCACCGCTGCCGCCACCCGGCTTCTTCGGCCGCCCGCCCGCCTGACGCGCACGCTCTGAACGGCGTCAGAACGCGCCGTTCTGCCTCGCCTCGCGCACGTTGGCGTTGTGCTCGTCGAGCGTCGCGGCGAAGCAGGACGTGCCGTCGGTGCGGCACCGCACGAAGTAGAGCCACTCCCCCTGCTCGGGTTCGAGCGTGGCGGCGATCGCCTCGCGGCCCGGGGCGGCGATCGGGGTGGGTGGGAGGCCCGCCACTGCGTAGCTGTTGTACGGGCCGGGCCGGGCCCGGTCTGCCGCGTTGGTGCGCAGGGCCTGCAGGTCGAGCGGGTAGTTCACCATCGAGTCGAGTTCGAGGCGCCGGCCGGCCCCGAGCCGGTTGTAGATCACCCGGGCCACCTTGGGCATGTCCGGGTTGATCGCCTCCTTCTCGACGAGCGAGGCGATGGTGAGCAGCTCGTAGGGGCTGGATC
This sequence comes from Pseudonocardia sp. CNS-004, assembly GCA_001942185.1. Taxonomy (GTDB): domain Bacteria; phylum Actinomycetota; class Actinomycetes; order Mycobacteriales; family Pseudonocardiaceae; genus Pseudonocardia. The sequence continues at coordinate 38,375 of MKJV01000084.1, read as the reverse complement.
CGATGCTCTGCGCCCCGGCGACCAGCCCGGACGCCGCGAGCCGCTGGCCGGACGTGGTGAGCAGGCCACGGAGCACGTCGACGGCGGTGGCGCCGGGTGGTACGTCGTAGCGGCCCGGTACGAGCAGACCCTCGAGGCGGCGGCGCGGCTCCGCGGCGCCGACGTTCTCGAGCGCCCATTCCGGCACTCCGAGGGCGGCCGGGTCCGTCTCGATCATGGCTGTGCGCAGCTCGTCGGCGGAGATGCAGCGTTCCTCGCCGTCGAGCCGGGCGCAGGTGGCCTGCGAGATGAGGGTGAGCACGCCGGGCGCGACGGTGCCGTCGGGTGCGCTCGTGTCGTCGAGCTGCACGCCGCCGCGGATGTCGAGCTCGCCGACGCGGGACGCGGGGTCGAGCATCATCGCGACGGCCGCGGCGCCCGACATCTGCCTGCGCATCTGGTAGAAGCCGGGCTGGACGCCGCGGATGCGTTCCTCGTCCTCGGCGGCGCGGGTGAACGACTCCGGGGCCGCCACCACGCCGTTCTCCGCGAGCGATGCGCCGATCTGCCGGGTGGAGTCGCCGTCCTCCACCTCGATCACGACGTCGCCGGTGCCCTGTCCCTCGAAGTCGGGGACGGCGAACCAGGTGATGTAGGAGTAGAGCCCGCCCGCGCGACCGCGCCGAACAGCAGCACCGCCGCCAGCAGCACGACGACGCGCCGTCGCCGCTTGCGCGGCCGGCGGGCGACGTCGTGGTCGGCGTCGTCGAGCGCGTCGTCCTCCGGCTCCTCGTCGTGCTCGGGCGGAGGCTCGGGGCGTGGTTCGGGCACCGCTGCCGTCGGCCGGGCGGTCCCGGGACGGGGCTGCGGCCCCCGCCCGCGCACCCCGCCGGACGCCGGAGCGACCACCGGCACGGGCACTGTGGGGGGCCCGGGGTCGGCGGGAGGACCGGGGTGCACGGCAGGGCCGAAGCCGCCCCGCGGGAGCGGCGGCCCGCCCTGTGGCCGTGCGGGCGGCCGGACGGGACGGGGCGTGGACCGTTCGCCGGCACCCGGGGGGCGGGGCGGCCGTCGGTGGTCCCATCCGTCCGGGTTCACGACACCGGAGAGTAGCCATCGGATGAACACGGCCGCATCGCCGGGTCGGCGTGAGCGCCGCCCCGCGCGCCGGGCGGCGCCATGATCACCCGAGCCGCCGGGCGTCCAGCCAGCCCTGCAGGATCGCGACGGCCGCGGCCTGGTCCACCACGGCACGTTGCTTGCGGCCCTTCACCCCGCGTTCACGCAGCTGCCGGGTGGCCACCACGGTGGTGAGCCGCTCGTCGGACAGCTCGACGGGCACGTCGAGCACACCGGACAGCGCGTCGGCGAAGCCGCGGGCGGCCTCCGCTGCGAGCCCTTCCCGGCCTGCGAGGGTGCGCGGCAGCCCGACGACGACCCCGACCGCGTCGTGCTCGGCCACGAGGCCTGCGATCGCCCGCAGGTCGGCACCGCCGTCGACGTCGCGCCGGACGGTGAGCAGCGGGGTGGCCAGCACGCCGTCCGGGTCGCAGATCGCGACCCCGACCCGGACGGCGCCGACGTCGATCCCGAGACGGCGGCCTCGGTTCACCCGCGCAACGCGGCGCGCAGGGCGGTGACCGCGTCCGGGATGCCGGCCGGGTTCGTCCCGCCGCCCTGGGCGAGGTCGGGCTTGCCACCGCCGCGCCCGCCGACGGCGGGGGCGAACGCCGGGATGAGCTTCCCGGCGGCGAGGCCCCGGTCGCGGGCCGCGGACGTGGTGGCGACGACGAACGAGACCTTGTCCCCGTCGGCGGAGAAGAGCGCCACGACCCCCGGACGCGAGCCGAGCCTGCCGCGCACGTCGGAGGCGAGCGCACGCAGGTCGTTGCCCGCCACGCCGTCCGGGGCGGCGACGGCGACGAGCGCCACCCCGTCGACGTCGTCGGCGCCCTCGACGAGCGCGCCGGCGGAGGAGAGCACGGCGTCCGCACGAACCTTCTCCAGGTCGCGCTCGGCGGTGCGCAGCCGCTCGACGAGCCCGTTGATGCGCTCCGGCAGCTCCTCGGGACGGGCCTTGAGCTGGTCGGCGAGCGTGGAGACCAGCAGGTGTTCCTTGGACAGGTGCCGGAAGGCGTCCAGGCCGACGAGGGCCTCGACGCGCCGCACCCCGGAGCCGATGGACGCCTCGGACAGCACCTTGATCATGCCGATCTCCCCGGTGCGACCGACGTGGGTGCCACCGCACAGCTCGCGCGAGTAGTCGCCCATGTCGACCACGCGGACGCGGTCGCCGTACTTCTCGCCGAACAGCATCATCGCGCCGAGTTTCCGAGCCTCGTCCATGGACGTCTCGTAAGCCTCGACCTCGCGGTTCTGCTGCAGGACGGTGTTGACCTCGTCCTCGATCTCCGCGAGGGCCGCCGGGGCGACGGCCCCGGTGGGCGAGGTGAAGTCGAACCGCAGCCTGCCCGGGGCGTTGAGCGAGCCGGCCTGGGCGGCCGCGGTGCCCAGGGCGCCGCGCACCCCGGCGTGCACCAGGTGGGTGGCGGTGTGGGCGCGCGAGACCGACGCGCGGCGCGTGCGGTCGACCTCGGCGACGACGGCGGCGTCGAGCGACACCTCGCCCGCCGTGACCGTGCCGCGGTGCACCCGCAGGCCGGGCACCGGGGACTGCACGTCGGCGACCCGGACCGTGAAGTTCGCCCCGCGCAGCTCACCGGTGTCGGCCTGCTGGCCGCCGGCCTCGGCGTAGAACGGGGTGCGGTCCAGCACGACCTCCACGCTGTCGCCCTCACGGGCGGCGGGCACGGCGGCGCCGTCGACGAGCAGGCCGATGACCGTGGCCTCGGCGGCCAGGTCGGTGTAGCCGAGGAACTCGGTGCTGCCGTGCCGGTCGAGCACGGTGCGGTAGACCGAGCCGTCGCCGTGGCCCACCTTGTGCTTGGCCGCATCGGCTTGGCCCGGGAACGCTGCTCGTCCATCAACGTCCGGAAACGGTCCTGGTCGACCTCGAGACCGGCCTCGGCCGCCATCTCCAGCGTCAGGTCGATCGGGAACCCGTACGTGTCGTGCAGCTGGAACGCGCGGTCGCCCGGCAGCACGACCCCGCCGGCCTGCTTGGTCTCCGACACGGCGGTGTCGAAGATCCGCGACCCGGCGGTGAGGGTGGAGAGGAAGGCCTCCTCCTCGGCGCGCACGACGGCCGAGATGCGTTCGAAGTCGGACGCGAGATCCGGATAGGCCGGAGCCATCGTGTCCCGCACGACCTCGGCGAACGAGCCGAGCACCGGCTCGTGCACGCCGAGCAGCCGGGCGGAGCGCACGATCCGCCGCAACAGCCTGCGCAGTACGTAGCCGCGGCCCTCGTTGGACGGCGTGACCCCGTCACCGATGATCATCACGCCGGAGCGGGCGTGGTCGGCGATCACCCGGAACCGGACGTCGTCCTCGTGCCCGGAAGCTCCGCCGGCGCCGTAGCGGCGCCCGGAGAACTCCTCGGCGCGGGCGATCACCGGCCGCACGAGGTCGGTCTCGTAGACGTTCTCGACGCCCTGCAGCAGGTAGGCCACCCGCTCGACGCCCATGCCGGTGTCGATGTTCTTCTTCGGCAGGCTGCCGACCGGCGGGAACCCCTGCTTCGGGGACCGCTCGCCGCGCTCGTCCTGCATGAAGACGAGGTTCCAGATCTCCAGGTAGCGCTCCTCGTCGACCTCGGGCCCGCCCTCGCGGCCGTGCTCGGGCCCGCGGTCGAAGAAGATCTCGGAGCAGGGCCCGCCCGGACCGGGGATGCCCATGTCCCAGTAGTTGTCCTTGCCGCTGCGGCGCTGGATCCGTTCCGCCGGGAGGCCGGTGATCCGGCGCCACAGCTCGAAGGCCTCGTCGTCGTCCTGGTAGACGGTGGGCCAGATGCGGTCCGGGTCGAAGCCGTAGCCGCCGGCGTCCTGGCTGCCCGTCACCAGGTTCCAGGCGTGCTCGATCGCGCCTTCTTTGAAGTAGTCGCCGAAGGAGAAGTTCCCGGCCATCTGGAAGAACGTGTTGTGCCGGGTGGTCTTGCCGACCTCGTCGATGTCGCCCGTGCGCACGCACTTCTGGATCGAGGTGGCCCGCGGGTACGGGGGCGCACCTGCCCGAGGAAGTACGGCTTGAACTGCACCATCCCCGCGTTGACGAACAGCAGGTTGGGGTCGTCGAGGATCAGCGAGGCGCTGGGCACGCGGGTGTGCCCGGCGTTCGTGAAGTGGTCGGTGAAACGACGGGTGATCTCGTGGGTCTGCACGGTTGGCTTCCAAGGGTCGAACGGGAGGCAGGTGCCGGCTCGTGGTCAGTCTCCCGCAGCGAACGGGACGCGGAACGGCAGGGGGACGGCGCGTGGGCGCGCGGTCAGGCCCCTGCCCTGCGCGCTCGCGCCCGCGGGGACGGCCGGTACGCGGGTGCGGGCTCCACGAACGCGTCGCCGACGGTGGGCACCGCGGCGCCCGCGTGACGTTCAACCAGCTCGGCGAGCTCCCGCTCCCGCTCGGTCATCCCGGCACGCACCTCCGCGCCGAACGCGCCCAGGCCCGCGCCCAGCTCACGCAGGCCGTCGGCGAGGTTGGCCCCCACCCCGGCCGGGGTGAGCGCATGGGCGGCCGCCGAGGCCCGCCGCGTGGCGTACACACCGACGGCGAGACCCAGCCCCAGCCAGAAGAGACGTCTCACTTGCGCCCCCTCCGACGACCGGGCCGGGAGTGGGCACCCGAGTCCCGCCCGGCGCGACGCGCCTTGATCGCCTTGCTCAGCCCGTAGCTGAACGCCGCGGTGCGCACCAGCGGCCCGCCGAGCGTGGCGGTGAACAGCGAGGTGAGCACGGAGACGTTGCTCGACACGGTGCGCGCGTTGGAGGTGATGCCGTCGACCCGTTCCAGCTGTGTGTTCACCTGGTGCAGCGTGGTCTGGGCGTTGCGCAGCAGTGGGTCGCCACCCTCGTGGGCCTTGCGGATGGCGATCGTGGCCTCGTCGAGCGTGCGGCCGAGCTTCAGCAGCGGGACGGCCAGCAGCAGCACGAGGACCACGAAGGCCCCCGCGGCCACGAGCGCCGCCATCTGGCCAGCCGACACGAAGCCTCCTCGGGCGCGACGGTCTGCGATCGCACGACGGTGACCGCAGGTCTCTGATCAGCGCCAGGTTACTCCCCGACCACGCCGAATCACCGTCAGGGCACGCCGTCCCGATCGATCGACGATGCCGGTCCGTCAGCCCTCGTCGTCGCCTTCGTGCTCGGCGTCGGCGCCTGCCGTGACGACCGTGCGGCGCAGCCGGTTGAGCGCCCGGTGCTGCGTGACGCGGACCGCTCCGGGCGTCGACCCGACCGCGTGCGCGGTCTCCTCCGCCGAGAGCCCGACCGCGATGCGCAGCACCAGCACCTCGCGCTGCCGCGGGGTGAGCAGGTGCAGCAGCGCGCCGACGTGCTCGGTGAGCTCGATCTGCAGCAGGTGGTGCTCCGGCCCGTCGCGGACGAGCGGGACGTCCGGTATCTCGGCGACCGGCTCGGACCGGTTGCGACCGATGGCCCGGAAGGCGTCGGTGACCTTGTGGGCGGCGATCCCGTACACGAACGCCCGGAACGACAGCCCGCGCAGCGTGTAGCCCGGCAGCGCGTTGACGACGGCGAGGCAGACCTCCTGCGCGACGTCGTCGGCCGACCCCATCAGGGTCTCCTGGCGGCCCAGCCGTGCCCGGCAGTACCGCAGGACGATGGGGTGGATCTCGGCGAGCAGCCGGTCGCGCGCGTGCGGTTCCCCGGCGACCGCGGCACGCAGCAGGCCCTCCAGCACCGACTGGTCGGTCGCGGTCGCGGTCGCGGCCACGGTGGCGCCGGGCTCGGGGTCGGTGGCCTCGGGGAGCGACGACGCGGCGGGGTCGGCGGGGTCGGGCGCGTCGGACACGCCGGTGACCACCGCGAGGGCGCTCATCGGACTGCTGCCGGGTCGAGTGCGGGCGGTGCCGTGGTGGCGGACGCTGTCCCGAGACTCCCCCGGCAATGGCCGGTCAACAGGTCGGACGCGATCATCGGGTTCCCCTCCCCTGCGCCGGCGGACACATCCTCCGGCGGCTTTCACGCCGTCCGGTCGGCCGGTCGGCGCGTACTGCGTTCGTGCGGAGCCGGGCCTGGTGTTACTGGTCCTGGCTGTACGACCGAGGAGAGTCCGGGACGTTCGACCGATACATGCCGTCCCCCGACCGCAGCCGGTCGTTCCGGTTCCCCTCGACCGCCCCGGTCGTCGCCGTGCCCTGCGGCCACCGAAGTCGTTCGACGTTCAATGACGCAGTTTGGGTCCAACCCAAGTTGGAGTCAAGAGCAGTTCGACCCGAAAGCGGTTACCCTGCGCCGGGTGGCAGCATCCGACCCTGCGCCGCTCGACGATCCGCGCGCCAGAGCCGCTCGGACGAAGCGGGACCGCACCCGACGGGCGCTGCTGGACGCCGCGGATGCGACGTTCGGCAGCCGCGGGTGGGCCGACACCCGCATGGAGGACGTCGCGGCCGCGGCCGGGGTCAGCGCCGCCACGGCCTACAACCACTTCCCGTCCAAGCACGTGCTGGTGGCACCGTCTACGGCCCACTGGTGCACCCGCTGCTGTCCGAGGCCGAGCACGACATCACCATCGGCCGCCCAGTCGTGGACGCGCTCACCGACCAGGTCAGGGCCCTCGCCCGCGTCAGTGGGCGCAACCCGAGGCTCACGGCCGCCTTCTGGTCGGCCGTCGAGGAGTACACGATCAAGGTGCCCGGCCCGCCGAGCCCCGACGACGACACCGACCCGCGCACGCTCGCGCCCGTGCCGACGCCGCTGCGGATACTCATCGAGCACGGGCAGCGCACGGGCGAGCTGCGCCCGTTCCCGAGCGCGCTCGAGGTGAGCGGGATGGTGGTCAACCTGCTGCTGTTGCGCAGCATCAGCCGACCGGGCGAGCCCGCGGAGGTCGCCGCGGAACTGCTGCTCACCGCGCTGTTCGGGATGCTCCGCCCCGACCTGCTCGCGAACGCAGGACCCGACGAGCGACCGTTCCGCCCGCCGGCCTGAGGCGACCGGCGGGCGTCGGACGCTGTCAGGCGCGGTTGCTCTTGCGCCCCGTGACCTTGTTGTAGACGACCAGCACGATCACCGCGCCGATGATCGAACCGATCCACCCGGTGGGCTCGAAGCCACGCAGGCCGCCCGTCAGCAGGCCGAAGATCAGCCCACCGACGACAGAGCCCACACAACCGAGGATGATCGTCCGCAGGATTCCGATGTCGTCCTTGCCGGGCACTAGCGCGCGAGCGATGAAGCCCGCGACCAGCCCGAACACGATCCAGCCCACGATCGTCCAGAACATCCCGTTTCTCCCCTCTCGGCCCCTGCGCGGCCGACCCTACCCCGGGAAGATCACCTGCCGGCGAGCTCGGTGAGGGATCCCACCAGCGCATCGACCGCGAAGCCGATCTCGTCCTCGGTGGCGACGAGCGGCGGGGAGAAGCGGATCGTCGAGCCGTGGGTGTCCTTCACGAGCACGCCACGGCGGGCCAGCGCCTCGCTCACGTCCCGACCGGTGCCCAGGCGCGGGTCGACGTCGACACCCGCCCACAGGCCGGTGCAGCGCACCGCGACGAGCCCCTGGCCGACGAGTCCGGTCAGCCGGGCATCGAGGACGGCCCCCAGCCTGTGCGCCGCCGCCAGCAGGCCCTGCGGCCCGGTGTCGGCGAGCAGGCCCAGCACGGCGCGCCCGACCGCGCAGGCGAGCGGGTTGCCGCCGAACGTGCTGCCGTGCTGGCCGGGCCGCAAGACGCCGAGCACCTCGTCGTCGGCGACCACGGCCGACAGCGGCACGATCCCGCCGCCGAGCGCCTTTCCCAGCAGGTACACGTCGCGTCGGTGCCCGCGCCTGCGTCGCGAGGACGTGACCGGTGCGGCCGAGCCCGGACTGCACCTCGTCGGCGACGAACAGCACGCGCGCCTCGTCGCAGAGGGAGCGGACGCCCGCCAGGTAGCCCGGCGGCGGCACGATGACGCCCGCCTCCCCCTGCACCGGCTCGATCAGCACCGCCACCGTGTCGGGGGTGACGGCCGCGGCGAGGGCGGGCAGGTCGCCGTAGGGCACCACGTCGAAGCCGGGGGTGAACGGGCCGAACCCGCGGCGGGCGTCGGGGTCGGTGGAGAAGCCGACGATGCTGATCGTGCGGCCGTGGAACCCGCCCGCGGCCACCACGATCCGCGCCCGGTCCTCCGGCACGCCCTTGACCTCGTACCCCCACTTCCGCGCGACCTTCAGCCCGCTCTCGACGGCCTCGGCGCCGGTGTTCATCGGTAGCACCCGCTGCTTGCCGACGAGCGCCGCGAGGTCGGCGCAGAACGGGCCGAGCTGGTCGTTGCCGAACGCGCGGCTGGTCAGGGTGAGGCGGTCGAGCTGGCGGTGGGCCGCCGCGACCAGAGCGGGATGGCGGTGCCCGAAGTTGAGAGCGGAGTAGCCGGCGAGGCAGTCGAGGTAGTGGCGGCCCTCGACGTCGGTGACCCAGGCGCCGCTGCCTTCGGCCACCACGACCGGCAGGGGGCGGTAGTTGTGCGCGGAGTGCTCGTCGACGAGCTCTTCGTGGGCCGCAGTTGCCGACTGCATGAGCGTCATGAACGCACCTCCAGCATGCAGCACTTGGGTCCGCCGCCCCCTTTGAGCAGCTCGGACAGGTCGACGGGCACGGGCGTGTACCCGCGCTCGCGCAGCGCGGCGGCCAGGCCGGTGGCCTGGGCGGGCAGCACGACGTTGCGGCCGTCGCACACGGCGTTGAGACCGAGCACGGCGGCGTCGGCCGGGTCGGCGACCACGGCGTCGGGGAACCGGGCCCGCAGCACCTCCTGGGCCTGGGGCGCGAACGCCTCGGGCAGCCAGGCGATGGTCGCGTGGTCGAGCACCGCGACCGCCGTGTCCAGGTGGTAGAAGCGGGGGTCGACGAGCCGCAGCGCCACCACCTCGCGCCCCAGCGCCGCGGCGGCCTCGGCGTGTGCGCGGGGGTCGGTGCGGAACCCGTGCCCCGCGAGCACGACGTCACCGACGACCAGCAGATCGCCCTCGCCCTCGTTCACGAACTCCGGCTCCACCACCCGGTATCCCGCCGCCTCGAACCACGCCCGGTAGGCCACGGCCTCGGCGGCACGCTCGGGATGGCGGAACCGCGCGCCCAGCACCGTGCCGTCGACGACGGTGGCGCCGTTGGCGGCGTACACCATGTCGGGCAGGCCCGGGACGGGGTCGATCAACTCGACGCGGTGGCCCAGGTCGAGGTAGGTCCGCCGCAACTCCTCCCACTGGGCGATCGCCCGTTCCCGGTCGACCGGCACGCCCGGCCGCATCCACGGGTTGATGGCGTAGCGCACCTCGAAGTGCTCGGGCCGGCACATCAGGTAGTGCCGGGGACGGGCAACGGGTTCGGCGGCCGCAACCGGCCGGGGGAGCACGCTGGTCACAGTGATCACGGTAGGAATCCCGCCCGGCACCCGACAATCGCGGAATGCTCCTATTCCACGCACGATCGTTGCGTGTTCCCGGCCGCCTGCGCCTGATTCCGGCGCACGGCTGGTATCAGGGAAGTGCGGCGGGCAGGCCGAACGCCGTGACCTGCTCGGCACCGACGAACGAGGTGATCCCGGCGATCCGGTCACCGCGCAGCGTCAGCACGTTCACCGCCCAGGCCCGGTGCTCTCCCGCCGCGTCGTCCCAGAGGTAGCAGGCCACGGCGGGCTGCCCGTTCGCACCGGTGGGCAGGTGCCGCCACGCCCCGCACGAACCCAGCGGGACCCGCACCGCCCAGTCGGTGACCGCGGGCAACCCCGCGTACCAGTGCGGGAGCGGCGGCATCGTCCACGTGACGTCCTCGGTGAGCAGCGCGACCAGCCCGCCGGTGTCGCGCCGTTCCAGCGCACCGGAGAACCCGGCGACGATCTCCCGCAGCCGCGCGTCGTCGAGCTCCCGCAGCGTCTGCTGCTGGGTGCGGGGCGGGACCCTCTCGGCGACGACCGCGCGGGCACGCTGCAACGCGCTGTTCACCGACGCCCGCGAGGTGCGCATCATCTCGGCGATCTCCGCCGCGGAGAAGCCGAGCACCTCGAACAGCAGCAGCGCCGCCCGCTGGTTGCCCGGCAGGTGCTGGCACGCCGCCACGAACGCCAGCTCGACGGCCTCGCGCTGCTCGACGCGCGCATCGGCGAGCAGCGCGTCCGGGTAGGGCCCGAGCCATGCGACGTCGGTGCGGGGCGCCGAGTCGACCACGGCGTGCTCGCTGGCCGGGCCGAGGTCGACCGGCGTGGCCCGCCGACCACGCCTGCGCGCCGCGTCCAGACACGCGTGCGTGACCACCGAGTAGAGCCACGAGCGCAGCGAGCTACGGCCCTCGAACCCCGCGAGCGTCTTCCACGCCCGCAGCAGCCCGTCCTGCAACGCGTCCTCGGCGTCGTGGGCGGAGCCGAGCATCCCGTAGCAGTGGGCGTGCAACTCCCGGCGCAGCGGCGCGACGAGCCGGGTGAACGCGGCGTCGTCGCCGGCGCGGGCACGGGCCAGATCGGTGGCGTCCTCGGTGGCGGTCGGCACGCTCTGCTCGGTCACGACACGATTCTCACCTCGCACCCGACAGGGCCGCCGCACCACCCAGGTCGCTCAGCGGCCGCCGATGCCGGGATAGGCGCTGCAGGACGCCGCGGCCTCCATGACGAGGCGCCCGTACCCCGCCCACAGCCGTCGGGGGAACCGGTGGACGGGCATCGAGATGCTGAGCGCGCCGACCGGCGACCCGACGCTGTTCAGGACCGCCGCGCCGGTGGCCGCCACGTCGTTGTGGCGGCCCTGCAGGCACCGCGCGTACCCGCGCTCGCGGACGACGGCCAGCTCGGCCATGAGTTCATCGAGGTCCACGACGGTCTTGGGCGTGAGCGCCTCCAACGGGGCCGCCGACAGCAACGTCCGGCACACCGACTCGGGGAGCGCGGCCAGCACCGCCTGACCCGCCGACGTGGCGTGGGCCGGTGCGCGGTGGCCGATGGCGGCCGTCGTCCGCACCTCGTTCTCGCCCTCGACCTTGTCGATCAACACGATCCACCGCTGGTCCGGCACCGAGAAGTGGATCGTCTCGCCGGTGGCGGCCGACAGCTCCCGCATCACCGGCACCACCGCGGCCCTCAGCTCCTGGGCCGGCTGCAGGCGCGATCCGATCGCCGATGCCTTCGAGGTGATCAGCCACCGGGTCGGCGCGTCGTCGGTGGCCCGGATCCAGCCCAGGTCCGAGAGGGTGGCCAACATCCGGTGCGTCGTCGACTTGGGCAGCCCGAGGGCGCGCGCCAGCTCCGAGACCCCGGCCGGCTGGTTTTCCGAGACGGCCTCGAGCACGGCCAGTGCCGCCGCAACGCTTCTCACCGCTTGACCGCTCCGATCACTCCCACCTACCGTAGCCACCGCACCAGTGTCCATTCCTAGCCGTGATGTTCCACTCTGTGGACCGCTGCCGAGGAGGCACCGTGCCCGACGACGTGGACGGCCCACTGGCCGGAGTGCGCGTCCTCGACCTCACCCAGGTCATGGCCGGCGCCTACTGCTCGGCGCTGCTGGCCGACATGGGCGACGTCGTGAAGGTCGAGCGGCCGGACCGGGGCGACGACACCCGCGCGATGGGCGGGGGTGACGTCGACTCCTCCCCCGCGTTCGCCGCGATGAACCGCAACAAGCGCGGGCTGGCCCTCGACCTGAAGGACGCCAGGGGCGCCGCCGCGCTACGTCGGCTGGCCGCCGCGGCGGACGTGCTGGTCGAGAACTTCCGGCCGGGCACCCTGGACCGGCTCGGGCTGGGCTACACCGACCTGCGGGAGCTGCGACCGGAGCTGGTCTACTGCTCGATCTCGGGGTTCGGCGCCACCGGTCCCTACTCCCGTCAGGGCGGCTTCGACCTGGTCGCCCAGGCGATGAGCGGCCTCATCAGCATGACCGGCGAACCGGGCGGCGGCCCGGTGAAGGTCGGGGTTCCCATCTGCGACCTCAACGCCGGCCTCTTCGGGGCGTACGGGGTGCTCTCGGCCTACGTGCACCGCCTGCGCACCGGGCAGGGCCAGCTGGTCGACACCTCCCTCCTGGAGGGCGGGATCGCCTACACCGTGTGGGAGACCGCGCTGTTGTTCGGCGCCGGGCAGGTCCCGGGCCCGCTCGGGTCGGCCCACCGCCTGTCGGCGCCGTACGAGGTCCTGCGACCGCGGACGGGCACGTGGCGATCGGCGCGGCCAACCAGCGCAACTGGCTTCGCCTCTGCGAGGTGCTGGACAGCCCCGAACTGCCCGCCGACGAGCGGTTCGCCGACAACCGGGGCCGCATGGCGCACCGGGTCGAGCTGGCCGGCGAGCTGGCGAGCCGGCTGCGCCGCCGCACCACCGAGGAGTGGGTCGCCGCGCTGTCCGCCGCCGGGGTTCCGTGCGGCCCGCTGTACGACCTGGAGCAGGTCTACGCCGACCCGCACGTGCAGGCCCGCGAGATGCTGGTGTCCACGCAGCACCCCCGGCTCGGGGAGGTCCGCCACATCGGCCCGCCGGTCAAGCTCTCGGCCACCCCGGCGCGGATCCGGCGCACCGCACCGCTCCTGGGTGAGCACACCCGTGAGGTGCTCGCCGAGGCCGGGCTGGACGGCGCCGAGATCGACGGGCTGCTCGCCGCGGGCGTCGCGCGAGAGCCCGTCCAGGCGGTCGCTCCATGACCCACCTGGTGTTGTCGCAGCTGACCAAGCGATTCGGCGACGCGACCGCCGTGGACGGCATCGACCTGTCGATCGACGACGGCGAGGCGGTGGTCCTGCTCGGCCCCAGCGGCTGCGGCAAGACCACGTGCCTGCGGATGATCGCCGGGTTCGAGCGTCCCGACCACGGCGAGATCCGCCTCGGCGACCGCACCCTGGCCGGGCCCGGCGCGTTCGTGCCGCCGGAGCGCAGGCGGATGTCGGTCGTGTTCCAGAGCTATGCGCTGTGGCCGCACATGACCGTCGACCAGAACGTGGGCTACGGGCCCACCACGGCGAAGGTCGGGCGCGCGGAGGTCCGGCGGCGGGTGGCCGAGGCGCTGGCCATGGTGCAGCTGCCCGGCATGGGCGAGCGCTACGTGCACCAGCTCTCCGGCGGGCAGCAGCAGCGGGTGGCGCTGGCGAGGGCGCTGGTGAACGACCCCGCCCTGCTGCTGCTCGACGAGCCGCTGTCGAACCTGGACACCCGCCTGCGCGAGGAGCTGCGCGCCGAGGTCAAGCGCATCCAACGCTCGCTCGGGGTGAGCATGCTCTACGTCACACACGACCAGGCCGAGGCCCTGTCGCTCGCCGACCGGCTCGTCGTCATGAACGCGGGGGTGATCGCGCAGCTGGGCAGGCCCGAGGAGGTCTACCGCCGCCCGCGCAACAGCTACGTCGCGCGGCGCTCGGAGCGACGAACATCCTCGCCGCCACGGGCAGCCCGGCGGGCCGCGGTCACCTGCGGGTGCTCGGGAACGTCGACGTGGCCACCGGGCACGAGGTGCGCGGCGGCACCGACGTCGCGGTCTCGATCCGGCCCGCGGACGTGGCGCTCGTACCCGTCGAGGACGACGCCGAGGCGACGGGCCGGATCGCCGAGGCCCTGTTCTTCGGCGACCTCGTGCAGTACCAGCTCGACGTCCCCGGCGAGCCCGCACCGGTGCGGGCGAACGGGCCGGGGTCGCGCAGGCTCGCGGTCGGCACCCGCGTCCGCGTCGAGGTCGAACCGGACGCGGCAGCCGTTCTCGACGACCCGGTCCCGACGGCCGCGGACCCGGTCCCCGTTCCCACCTGACGGCCACTCGCAGAACGGCCACTCGAAGAAAGGACAGGCGGTGTTCCACTCTCGATGGCGCGGGCGAACCGCCGCCCTCCTCACCGTCCCCCTCGCTGCCGCGGCGCTCGCGGGCTGCGGCAGCGGATCCTCCGGCGCCGGCTCCGCTGCGGGGGGTGAGATCCCCGGCATCACGGCGGAGCTCATCTCCGGCGCCCAGGCGGAGGGCGGGGTGGTGCTCTACGGGGGTGGCCACACCCTCGAGGCGCTCGAACTCCTCCAGCAGCGCATGCAGGAGCGGTTCGGCCTCCAGGTGACGTTCACCCGGGAGGACTCCGGGAACATCGCCAACGCCGTGTCCGCCGAGCTCGCCAGCGGCCGCCTCAATGCCGACGTCGTGAGCCTGACCGACCCCGCGACGATGCAGGCCTGGTCGCACGACGGCGTGATCACCGACGCGGGAGTCGCCAACCTCGACGCGCTCGTCGACGGCCTCGACGACGCGGCCACCGCACAGCTGCCCTACAACCAGATCCCGCTCGGGATCATGTACAACTCCGCCCGGACCCAGGCCTCGGCCCTGCCGCCGACCTGGGCCGAGCTGGCCACCGGCGAGTTCGGGCGGATGGTCACCTCGGACCCCAGCGCGTCGGGCACCGCGCTGTCGTTCTACGCGATGCTCACGAAGCAGTACCCCGACGGCTGGCTGGACGACCTGGCCGCGCGCGAGCCGATCGTCACCGACAGCAGCCTCGCCCTGCCCCAGCTCGTCCTCACCGGCGAGGCCGACATCGCCTTCCCGGCGATCGAGTCCGCGGTGCTCAGCGCGGCCGCGGGAGGTGAGCCGCTGGCCATCGCCTACCCCACCGACGGCGTCCCGGTGTTCGCCAGCGAGATCGCGGTGCTCGCCGGGGCCCCGCACCCCAACGCCGCGGCGCTGACCGTCCGCTACCACCTCAGCGACGAGTTCCAGCGGGCGCTCGCCGAGCAGGGCGGCCGCAGCGTGCTCGAGGGCGTGCCGCCGCCCCCGGGATCGCAGGACATCAGCGACCGGAACCTGATGACCACCAGCGTCGAGGAGGTCGCCGCCGTCCGTGAGGACCTGCGCGGCAGCTTCGACCAGCTCTTCCGGCGCTGACGGTGGCCGTCACCGCCGCGCCGCGCCGCGCCGCAGCGGGCCCGGACCGGCGACCGTCGGCCGAACGGCTGCTGCGCGTCGGCTGGGCGCTGGTCGTGGTCGCACTGGTCGGCTACCCGATCGCGCTGGTGTTCGGGCAGAGCTTCCTCGGCGAGGACGGCGGGTTGTCCCTCGGCAACTACGCCGTGCTGGGCACCGAGCCGCTCCTGCTGGAAGCCACGCTCAACTCGCTGTGGGTGGCTGTCGGCACGTCCGCGGGCAGCCTGCTGCTCGGCATGCCGATCGCGTGGCTGGTGGTGCGCACGGACATGCCGCTGAAGGGGTTCTTCCGCGCGAGCGCCCTGCTCACGTTCGCCGCGCCGAGCTTCATCGCCGCCCTGGGCTGGATCCTGTTGCTCGGGCCGAGCAGCGGGGTGCTCAACCACGCCCTGATGGCGGTGTTCGGGCTGCAGGAGGCCCCGTTCGACATCTTCACACCGTGGGGGATCATCTTCGTCCTCGCGCTCTTCCTGTACCCGCTGGTCTTCCTGCCGGTCGCCGCCTCCCTGGAGGGGATCGACCCGGCGATGGAGCACGCGGCGTCCGGGCTCGGCGCCTCGCGGTTGCGCGTGCTGTGCACCGTGACCTTCCCGCTGGTCCTCCCGTCCATGGTCGCGGGCACGATCCTCGTCTTCGTCACCTCGTTCGTGATCTTCGGCCCGGTGGCCCTGCTCGGTGCGCCCGCCCAGTTCCAGACGATCCCGACGGTGCTGCTGACCCTGATGAACTTCCCGCCCCGCATCGAGGTGGCCGCGGTCGTCTCGGTCCCGGTGCTGGCGCTCGTCGCGGTGCTGCTGCTGGTGCAGCGCACGCTGGTCGGCAGGCGCCGGTTCACCGTGATCGGCGGCAAGCCGGGGCGCCAGGAGGTGGTCCGGCTCGGGGCGTACACCCCGCTCGCGCTGGCGCTGTGCTCGCTGGTGCTGCTGCTCAGCATCATCCTGCCGTTCGGGATCCTGCTGGCGACCTCGATGCGGCGGGCGATCGGGCTCCCGTTCGGCCCGGACAACATCGTGCTGACCCAGAACTACGCCGACGTGTTCGGCCAGCCCCGGGTGGCCGCGGCGATGGGCAACAGCTTCGCGCTCGCCCTCGGCGGCACCGCGGGCGCCCTCGTCGTCGCCGTCGTCGCGTCGTGGCTGGTGCACCGCACCCGGGCGCGCAGCAACGGGCTGGTCGGACCGGTGATGGCGGCACCGCTGGCGTTCCCCGGCGCCATCCTCGGCATCGGGATCATCATCGCCTACGCCGGCGTGCCGTTCGGCCTCGGCGGCACGCTGCTGATCCTGCTCATCGGCTACATCGGCAACGCGCTCCCGCTCACCTACGCCTACGTCCACGCCGGGATGGGGCAGATCGGGCCGGAGGCCGAGGAGGCGTCGCGCAGCCTCGGCGCCCCGTGGCTGCGGACCACCTCCCGCATCACCGTCCCCCTGCTGCGGCCGTCGCTGCTCGCGGCGGCCCTGCTCAACTTCGTCCTGCTGTTCCGCGAGCTGGAGCTGTCGGTGTTCCTGTACACGGGCGCGAACCCGACGATCGCCACCGTGCTCTACGGCTTCGCCAACGAGTCGCGCTACCAGCTCGCGGGCGCGCTCTCGGTCGTCGTCCTGACCATCAACATCGGCGTGACCCTGCTGGCCGTGCGCCTGCTGGGCCGCCGCCTGTCCACGGAGTGAGCGAAGAGGAGCCCCATGACGACGGCCGAGCTCGGCACCGGCGTGACCCTGCACCACGAGGGCCCGCACATCGCGGTGCTCACGATCGACAGCCCGCCCTCGAACGCCTTCAGCTGGGAGAGCCGCAAGTCCTTCCGGCGCGGGCTCGACCTGCTCGCGGCCGACGACGCGATCCGCTGTGTCGTCGTCACCGGCACCGGGCGGGCGTTCACCTCGGGTGCCAACCTGCGGGAGGACGAGGAGCTCACCGACGACGAGCTCGCCGGGTACCTGGACGACTTCGGTGGCATGCTCGACGCCCTGGAAGGCTTCCGCGCCCCCGTCATCGCCGCGATCAACGGCGCCACCGTGGGCGGCGGGCTGGAGTTCGCGCTGGCCTGCGACATCCGCATCGCGTCGACCGACGCGTTCTTCGTGGCGGCCGGGGTGAACGTCGGGCTGATCGTCAGCTTCTGGCGGCTGCCCCGCGTGGTGGGGATGGGCCCGGCCAAGGAGATCCTGCTGACCGGGGCGCGCTACGACGCGCAGCAGGCCCTGAACTGGGGCCTCGTCACCGAGGTCCACGAGCCCGACGCCCTGCTCCCGGCGGCGCTCACCAAGGCCCGCCGCATCGCCACCCGCGCCCCGCTCTCGGTCGAGGCCACCAAGTCCTCGGTCACCCGGGCCTTCGAGCTCGACTTCGCGCAGGGCCAGGACCTGCAGCGGGCGAAGTTCCTCGAGATGTTCCACACCGAGGACCACCAGGAAGCCCTGCGCGCCTTCTTCGAGAAGCGCGACGGCGACTACCGGCGGCGATAGCCGGCGGACCCGACCTTCCCCGCGCGCGATGCGCGACCGGGCGGCGCCGCCGCTGCGAGGTGCTCGCACACGAACTGTGGTGATCGCACAGTGACTGCTGTTGGTGTGTGAGCAGGAGAGTTCGTGTGTGAGCGGCAGACCGGCGTGGGCTGGAGGCGTCACACACGAGCGGGCTCAGCGCGGCGGCGGGGTGGAGGCGCGGCGCAGGAGCGGAGAGAGCACCAGCACCGACTTCGTCCGCGCGACGAACGGCTGGGCGCCGATCTGCTCGAGGACCTGCTCGAAGTGGCGCATGTCGGTGGCGAGGATCCGCAGCACCGCGTCGGCGTCACCGGAGACCGTGCTGGCGTCGACGACCTCGGGGAACCGGTCGACGGCAGCCCGGATCACGGCGGGCGCGGTGCTGTTGCGGCAGTACAGCTCGACGTAGCCCTCGACCTCCCAGCCCAGTGCGCCGGGGTCGAGGCGCACGGTGAACCCGGTGATCGCGCCGTCGGCGCGCATCCGGTCGACCCGCCGCTTCACCGCCGACGCGGACAGCCCGATCCGCGACCCCAGCTCGGCGTAGCTGCGGCGGGCGTCCTCGACCAGCAGCGCGATGATGTCGGAGTCCAGACGGTCCAGCGGCACCGTCCCATCGTCCCCCCACGGTGGCGGCGCGACGCGGCAGGATGTCGGGCATGTACCGGGTGGATTCCGAAGTGGGTGCCCTGCGCGAGGTGATCCTGCACCGGCCGGGGCTGGAGCTGAAGCGGCTCACGCCCGGCAACAAGGACCGCCTGCTGTTCGACGACGTGCTGTGGGTGGCACGGGCGCAGGAGGAGCACGACCGGTTCGCGGCGCTCCTGCGCGAGCGGGGCGTCACCGTGCACCTGTTCGGGCAGCTGCTGCGCAGCACGCTGGAGATCCCCGAGGCGCGCAAGTACGTGCTGGACCGGATCTTCGACGACCGCGTGTACGGCCCACTCGCGATCGACGCGCTGCGCAACTGCTTCGACGCGATGGACCCGGACACGCTCACCGACCACCTCGTCGGCGGGATCACCAAGCGGGAGGTGCTCGACCGCATCCCGGAGCCGCGCTCGATCGCCTTCCACGTGCTCGAGCCCGACGAGTTCGTGCTCGAGCCGCTGCCCAACCACCTCTACACCCGCGACACCTCGGCGTGGCTCTACGGCGGCGTCGCGATCAACAGCATGCGCAAGAAGGCCCGGATGCGCGAGACCGTGCACTACGAGGCCGTCTACCGCTGGCACCGGCTGTTCGCGGGCGCGAGCTACGCGGTCTGGTCGGCGGGCTCGGTGAACGGGCCCGCCACCACCGAGGGCGGCGACATGCTCGTGCTCGGCGACGGCGCGGTGCTGATCGGCCTGTCCGAGCGCACCACACCGCAGGGCGTGGAGCGGCTGGCGCGGCAGCTGTTCGCCGGTGGCGAGGTGGACCGCATCGTCGCGCTGCGGATGCCGCAGGCGCGGGCGTTCATGCACCTCGACACGGTGCTCACGATGGTCGACCCGGAGACGTTCACGCAGTACGCGGGCCTCGGGATGCTGCCCGCCTACACGATCCGGCCCGGCGACACCGAGAAGGAGCTGCACCTCACCGACCACCCGGCGCAGGACATGCACCGCGCCATCGCCGAGGCGCTGGGCCTGCCCTCGATCCGGGTGCTCACCCCGGAGCAGGACGTCCACTCCGCGGAGCGCGAGCAGTGGGACGACGGGTGCAACACCCTCGCGATCTCCCCCGGGGTCGTCGTCACCTACGAGCGCACCGTCACCACCAACCGCTTCCTGCGCCGCCACGGCATCGAGGTGCTCGACATCCCGGGCGGCGAGCTCGGCCGTGGCCGCGGTGGGCCCCGATGCATGAGCTGCCCGGTTGCGCGAGACCCCGCGTGACCACTCCACCCTGACGAGTGATCATCGACCACCCGGGCGCGGCACGATCCGCCCGACGGTCGGCGAACCGCGCCGGGTTCGCTCACGATGCGAGACGTGATCACCTGGTGCGCAGCAGCCCTCGCCGCGTTCGTGGCCGTCTCGGCCCCGACGGTCACGGCACCCGCCACCCCGACGGCTCCGGGTGGGGGAGTCGGTCGGATCGCCCTGTCGGCCGATGGCAACCAGCACGACGAGGACGACTGGGCGTCGTCGGCGATGACGCTGGCGATCCTGGCCCGGGCGGGCCTGCAGGACGACGTCGTGAACTACATCTACGACAACCACATCTGGGACTCCGACCCGAACCACCGCAAGAACATGACCGAGAGCGTCATGGGGGCGGGCGAGCGGTTCGGGTTCGACACCTCCCGCTTCCACGACGGCGCCGACCCGGCAGGCCTGGCTGCGGGTGTCGCGTCCCTGACCGCCGAGATCAACGCCTCGGGCCCGGGCAACGAGCTGACGATCGTGCTCGCCGGGCCGATGGAGACCACCTGGATGGCGCTGCACGCAGCGTCGCCGCAGGCCCGTACCCACGTCAGGTGCGTGTCGCACGGCGACGGGAGCTTCAACCAGACCCACGGCAAGACCGACCACGACGGCCACTCCTACGACGACGTGATCGAGCTGGGCTGTCAGCGCGTCCAGATCCCCGACCAGAACGGCAACCTGGGCCCCACCGACCTGTCCGACTGGGACTACCTCAAGGAGCTCGGCCCGGACATGGAGTGGCTGTACTCGCGGCTCGAGGTGGCCGAGAAGGGCGACGTGTCCGACGCGGGCATGGCCTACTTCGTGATCACCGGTGAGGAGCGCGTCTCGCGCTCGGAGCTGCGGACGTTCCTCTCGTCCCCACGGGTTCCGGCCGCGCCCGCGGCCGTGTAGCAAGCAGGGCATGGTCGCCGACGCCGCGCTGCCGGAGGACGCCCCCGCGCTCGAGGGCTCCCTCCACGTCGACATCGCCACCCGGCGGCGGTACGCGGTCGACGCAGGCCGCATCGCCACCGGGCTGCCGGCCGCCGTCCTGCGGCCCGGTTCGGCGGCGGACGTGGCCGCCACGGTCGGGTTCTGCCGGCGCCACGGCATCCCGGTCGCGGCCCGCGGTCTGGGCAACACCACCGGCGGCAGTCGCTCGTGCCGGTGGGGTCGTGGTCGACGCGACGGCGCTGAGCGGCATCCGTGCGGTGGGGCCGGACCGGGCCACGGTCGGCGCCGGCACCACCTGGCTCGAGCTGGCCCGCGCCGCCGCGACGCACGGGCTCGCGATCCCGGCGGCCACCGGCTACCTCGGCCTGACGGTCGGGGGCACGCTGTCGGTGGGCGGCATCCCGCCCGCCGTCGCCTGCGGCGCGCAGGTCGACCACGTCCACGCGCTGCAGATCGTCACCGGCGACGGCGAGCTGCGCCGTTGCTCGCCGTCGGAGGACCCGGACCTCTTCGGCGCGGTGCTCGCCGGGCTCGGCCAGTTCGGGATCATCACCGAGGCCACGGTGGGCCTCGTGCCCGCCCCGGTGGCGGTGCGGGGCTGGTCGATCCCCTACCGCGAACCCGCGGCGTTCTTCGCCGACCTGCGCACGCTGGTGCGGCGCGGCGAGGTCACCGAGGTGTTCGGCGACTGGTGGCGCCCCGGGGAGGCGGGCGAGGTGCACCACCTGAACGCCTTCGCGTTCGCCGGCCCGAGCGGCCCGCCCGACGGGGCGCACGTGCTGCGGGGGCTCACCGCCGATCCGGCGGCGATCGAGGTCGAGGACACCGGCTACCTGGAGCACATCACGCGGATCGACACGGCCGTGGCCGACCTGCGGGCCGGGCTCGGCTGGGACGCGCTGGTCAAGCCGTGGCTCACCGTGTGGCTGCCGGACTCGCGGGTCGAGGAGGTCGTCGGTGACGTGCTCGCCGACCTGGCCCCGGTCGACGTGGGCGTCGGCGGGTTCGTGTTGCTCTACACCCACCGGCGGGCGGCGCTGACGCGCCCGTCCCTGCGGCTGCCCGCACCGGACGGCAGCGACCTCGTCCACCTGTTCACGCTGATGACCGCCGGGCCGCCCGGCGCGGACACCGGGTTCGCGGAGGCGATGCGGATCCGCAACCGCGCGCTCTACGGGCGTGCCCGGGATGTGGGCGCCACGCGCTACCCGATCGGCACGCTCCCGTTCGACGCCGCCGACTGGCGGGCCCACTACGGCGAGCGCTGGCCCGAGCTGCAGGCGCTCAAGCGCCGCTACGACCCCGCCGGCATCCTGACGCCGGGACACAGCGTGTTCCCGGGTTAAACAGGCGGCGCAGGCCGGGTTCGCCCGCTATCGTCGACAGGTGACTTCCGTCGCGGAACAAACTCCGCCCTCCGACGACTGGAGCGCGCTCGACGGCAGCCACCAGCGCGTCGCGGTCGAGGTCCTGCGGTTCGGTCCGCTCCCCCGTGCACAGCTCGCCCGCAGGCTCGGCCTGTCCCCCGGCTCGCTCACCCGCCTCACGCGCCCGCTCGTCGACTCGGGCCTGCTCGTCGAGGCGCCCCGGAGAGCGGGCCCAGCGACGACGCGGTCCACCCGGTGCGCACCGGACGCCCCTCGCTGCCGCTGGACGTGGGGCCCTCCCCCCGCCGCTTCATCGGCATGAAGATCACCGGGGACACGCTCTTCACCGTGGTCACCGACCTGCGCGCCACGGTGCTCGCCGAGCACACCCGCCCCCTGCCCGGCAGGGACCCGGCGGCGGTGGTCGGGGCGGCCGCCGACGCCGTCCGACTGCTGGTCGCCGACCACCCGGAGGTCGCGGGCATCGGCGTGGGGATCGGCGGGTTCGTGGTCGACCGCCGCGACGTCGCCCGCGCCCACTTCCTGGGCTGGCGGGAGCGGGTCCCGCTCGCCGGCCTCCTGCAGGAGGCCACCGGCCTGCCCGCCGTCGTCGACAACGACGTCCGCGCGCTCACCACGGCCGAGCACTGGTTCGGGGCGGGCCGCGGGCTCGCGTCCCTGCTCGTGATCACGATCGGTGCCGGCGTCGGCTGCGGGATCGTCGTGCACGACCGGGTGGTCGAAGGGGCCCACGGCGGCGGCGGGTCGATCGGGCACCGGCCGGTCGTGAGCTCCGTGGTCTGCGAGGACGGCCACCGCGGCTGCGCGCAGGGCCTCGTGTCGTCCCGCGCGATCACCGGGGCCGTCGCCCAGGCGCTCGGCAGGCCCGTCGACCACGCCGAGGCGCTGCGGCTCGCGGCGGACGGCCACCCGGCCGCCCGCCGCGTCGCCGACGACGCCGCCGCGGCGCTCGGGGTGCTCGTGGCCGACATCGCCAACCTGCTCGACCCGCAGCTCGTGATCCTCACCGGGGACGGCATCGGCCTGCTCGACGTCTCCCGCCCCGCCCTGGACGCGGCGCTGCAGGAGAACCGCAAGGCCCCGCTCGCGCCGGTGCCGCTGGACGTGCGGCCGTTCCCGTTCACGGAGTGGGCCCGCGGCGCCGCGGCGGTGGCGGTGCAGGAGCACGTCCTGGGGCGGGCCCATCCGGTCACCCCTGCGTGAACAGGGCGTTGACCTCCTCGTTCGCCGCGGTGAGGGAGGACGGGTCGGCGCTGCCCGCCATCACCCGCTCCATCGCCGTCTCCATGATCGAGTCGACGTCGGCGGCGTACTGCGCGGCGGGGAAGGGGAACGCCGTGCCCTCCCGCAGGTGCCGGGTGAAGGCGGTGATGTCGAGGCCGTGCGCGCCGATCGCCGCCTCGGCGGTGGGCACGACGGACTCGATCGCGGGCACGACGACGCCTTGCTGCGCCACCACCGACTGGCACTCCGGCGACGCCAGGTAGCGCACCCACTTCCACGCGGCGCCCTTGTTCGGCGAGCCGGCCGAGATCGAGTCGGCGAGGGAGTTGGTCATCGCGGCGCGCTGCCCGCCCGGGCCGATCGGGGTGGGCGCGGTGGCCAGCTCGATCCCGCCGAGGCCCGCGAAGGTGCTGATGTTCCACGACCCCTCGGTGATCAGCGCGATGCGCCCGGCCTGCAGCGGCTGGGACAGCTCGGCGCCGACCGCCAGCTCCAGCGGCGGCATGTAGCCCTTGTCGATGAGGCTGCGCCACCAGGCGATGGTGTCCTGGAAGCGGGGGTCGTCGTAGTTGAACCGGGTGCCCCACAGCGGCTTGTCGGTGTGGCTCCAGCCGAGCGTCGCGGTGAGGAACGACCACTGGGTCTGCCCGGAGCCCGCACCCGGCGGGTAGTCGATGCCGAGCCCGTAGGTCGCGACCCTGCGCGGGTCGAAGCCGGGCTCGTCGCCGCGCACCCCGTTCACGTCGACGGACAGGCGTGCGAGCACGTCCTCGTAGGTGCCGCCGTCCTCGGGGTTCCAGGTGAGGTTCTGCATCTGCTCGGGGGTGATACCCGCGCCTCGGCCAGCTCGGCGTTGTAGAAGATGCCGACGGCGTCGAAGTCCTTCGGCAGGCCGTAGCGCCGGCCGTCGTCACCGATCCACAGGTCACCGGAGCCCTCGACGAACTGGGACATGTCGGGCCCGTCCCGTGCGATCAGCTCGTCGAGCGGCTCGATCAGCCCCCGCGAGGTGTAGTCGCCGTACTTCGAGGTGTGGTCGACGAAGACGTCGGGCGCGGAGTTCGCGACGAACGCGGTGAACAGCCGCCCCCAGTAGTCGTCCCAGCGGACCTGTTCGATGGCGATGTCGATCTCCGGGTTGCGGGCCTCGAAGTCGGCCGCGCACAGCTCGTAGCCCGGCAGCTGGCTGGCGTCCCACATCCAGTAGGTGACCTCGCCGGTGTCCTCCCAACCGCCCGACTCGGCGGGCGGACGCTCGGCGGCGCAGGCCGGGACGAGCGCGACGGCGAGCGCTGTGGCGAGAACGGTGAGCCTGCGGGTGCGCGTGGCCATCATTTGATCCCCGAGAAGCCGATGGAGTCGACGATCTTTCGTCCGAACGCGATGAACAGCAGGAGCACCGGGAGCGCGGCGATCAGTGTGGCCGCCATCAGGCCGGGCCAGTCCGGGTTCCCCTGCGGTGTCTGGGACCGGAACACGCCCAGCGCCACCGTCAGCGTGCGGACGCTGCGCTCGCTGCCCACGAGCAGCGGCCAGAAGTACTCGTTCCACGCCTGCACGTACTGCAGCAGCGCGAGCGTGGTGATCGGCCCCCAGCTCATCGGCACGATGATCCGGAAGAAGGTGCGGATGTGGCCCGCGCCGTCCAGCCGCGCCGCCTCCTCGATCTCGTGGGAGATGCCGAGGAAGAACTGCCGCAGGAAGAACACCGCGAACGGGTGCATGAACAAGAACGGCAGCACGATCGCGGCGTAGGTGTTGAGGATCCCGAGGTCGCGCATCAGCAGGAAGTTGGGCAGCTGGGTGAAGATCGGCGGCACCATCAGCGCGATCAGGATCACGAAGAACACCGTGTCGCGGCCGGGCCAGCGCATACGGGCGAACGCATAGGCGGCGAGCGCCCCGAAGAACACCTGCCCCGCGGTGATCAGGCCCGCCACCACCACCGAGTTGCGCAGGTAGACCCAGAAGTCGACGGCGGCGCCCGTGCCGCCCTCGGCCTGCGCCTCCTCGACGGTGGCGAGGCCGAGTACCCGGCGGAACGCGCCCCAGGTGAAGTCCACCGGTAACCAGGAGGTGCCGGCGGTGGCGAGCACCGTGCCGTTGGAGAGCGCGGTGCGCAGCATCCAGTAGAACGGGAACAGCGTGATCGCGATGATCACGAACAGGCAGGCCCAGGCCAACACCCGTCCGGGGGTGGGACGGCCGGCCTCCCGGACCGGGATGCGGCTGGACGGGGCGGCGGTGTCGACGGTGACCATGCGCGACGCTCCTCGGTCTGGGTGTGGGTCAGGACAGGTCCGACTCGTTCGCTCGCATCAGGCGCAGCTGTACGAAGGCGATGACGGAGAGGACCACGAGCAGGACCACCGACACCGCCGATGCGTAGCCGTAGTCCAGGCGTTGGAACGCCAGGTCGAAGATGTAGTACTGGATCACGCGGGTCGCGTCGGCCGGGCCGCCCGCGGTCGTGACGGCGACCGTGTCGAACACCTGGAACGACCCGACCACGGTGATCACCAGCACCAGCGCCAGCACCGGGCGCAGCAGCGGCAGCGTGATGCGGCGGAACATCTGCCACTCGCTGGCGCCGTCGATCTTCGCGGCCTCGTAGAAGATCCGGGGGATCATCACGAGTCCCGCGAAGATCAGCAGGGCCGTGTAGCCCAGGTGTCGCCAGGTGTTGACGAACGCGATCGTCGGGATGGCCCACGCCTCGCTGCCGAAGAACGAGATCGGCCCGATCCCGAACCAGGACAGGACCTGGTTGAGGATCCCGATCTGCGCGTCGAGCATCCAGAACCACACCAGCGCGACCACGACGTTGGCCACCAGGTAGGGCATCAGCACCAGCCCGCGGATCACCACCGAGCGGGTGAGCCGGTGCAGCAGCACCGCGACGCCGATGGCGAGCACGGTCTGGAAGCCGATGTTGAGCACGACGTACCAGACCGTCACGCCCATCGCGTTCCAGAACGTCTCGTCGCCGAGGAGGCGCTGGTAGTTGGCGAGCCCGACGAACGAGGTGTCGGCGAAGAACCGGTAGTCGGTGAGACTGAGGCCCAGCCCGCGCAGCGACGGCCAGAGGTAGAACACGACGAACCCGAAGACCGTCGGGAAGATGAAGCCCAGCGCGACCCAGGTCTCGCGGTTCCCGCTCGTCCGGCGAGCGATCCCGGGGGCGCCGGAGGCGGGAGCGCCCGTGGCCGGCACGGCCGTCGTGGTCACGACGGCACCTCCGTGACGCGCAGGAGCAGCAGCTGCTCCGGGTTGAGCGCGGGCGCGCGCAGCCCGGCCTCGGCGAGCGCCCGGCCGGGCAGCTCGACCCCGCGCGCGAGCCAGCCGGGCGGCCGGCGCTGCCGCAGCGACGGGCGGTCACCGGGGGGTTGGACCACGACCCGGTAGCGGTGGTCCGGGTCCAGGCCGGGCAGCCGCAGCCTGCCCGGCACCGAGGTCACCGGTGTGGCCAGCTGCACCAGCGCGTACAGGGCATCGGAACGGTCCGGCGCCACGGCCCCGTGCAGGGCGAACGACGGGTCGTGCTGGTCGGCGCGGACCACCGTGCCGGTGTGGATCAACCCGCGGACGTCCTTGTAGAGCTGCACCCAGGCGGCGAGCTCCTTGCGCTCCTCCGGCCCGGTGGTGGTGACGTCCCATTCGATGCCGAACGAGCCGAAGAGCGCCGTGCCGGCGCGGAAGGACAGGTCGTGGGTGCGCGCGGTCGAATGGGAACGCGGGGCGGCGACGTGCGCGCCGACCAGTTCGGGCGGCAGCAGCTGCGCGGTGAAGCGTTGGATCTGCTGGCGTTCCAGGGGGTCGGTCATGTCGCTGCCCCAGATCCGGTCCGTGCGCTCCAGGATCTCCAGGTCCACGCGCAGCCCGCCCGACGAGCAGGACTCGACCTCGACGTGCGGGTGGCGGGCCCGCACCTCGTCGATCAACCGATAGACGGCGCGGGTCTGGGCGTGCACGCCGGGCACCCCGTCCGGGCCGTGCCCCGCGTCGACCAGGTCGCGGTTGTGGTCCCACTTCAGGTAGCTGATCGGGTACTCGGTGAGCAGCGCGTCGAGCCGCTCCAGGATGTAGGCGTACGCGCCGGGGTGGGCGAGGTCGAGCACCTGCTGCTGCCGGGACGGGATCGGCATCCGGCCACCGGTCTGCAGGATCCAGTCGGGGTGGGCGCGGGCGAGATCGGAGTCGGGGTTCACCATCTCCGGCTCCACCCACAGCCCGAACTCCATGCCCCGCGCCCGCACCTCCTGCACCAGCGGGTGCAGGCCGTCCGGCCAGACGCCCTCGTCGACGTACCAGTCGCCCAGCCCCGCCGAGTCGTCGCGGCGGTGGCGGAACCACCCGTCGTCGAGCACGTAGCGCTCCACGCCCACGTCGGCGCCGACGGGGGGCGAGCTCGACGAGGCGGTCGAGGTCGTGGTCGAAGTAGACGGCCTCCCAGGTGTTCAACACGACCGGCCGCGGATTGCGCGGGTGGTGGGGCCGCGCCCGCAACATGGTGTGGAACCGCGCGGCGATCCCGTCCAGGCCCGCGGTCGTGTGCGCCGCGTGGACCCAGGGCCCGGTGTAGGACTCCCCCGGTGCCAGCCGCACCTCGCCGGGCAGCAGCAGCTCACCGCCGCCCAGCACGGACGCGCCGGTGGAGAGGCGCTCGGCGTAGGTCACGTGGTTGCCGCTCCACGCGACGTGGACGGCCCACACCTCCCCGGAGGCGTTGCCGAAACCCGCCGTGCCCGCGGCGAGGATCAGCGGGCGTCCGGGCCGGTGCGCCCGCGGCGGTTCTCCCGCGAGTGGATCCCGACCACGAACGGTGCGCGCTGCGGGGAACGTTCCCGCCCCCAGCGCCCGGCCATGTCGAACAGCTCGGTGGCCACGGGTGGCACGGGCAGCGTCACCGACACGCCGTCCACCACGAATGGCTCCGCGTCCGCGTCCGCGCCGTCGGCGACGGCGACGGTGGCGCGCTGGCGCAGCACACCGGAGGGCAGCAGTTCCAGCTCGAGCCGCAGGTCGAGTCCGGCATCGGCGTCGCGGCCGGTGGCGTGCACCCGGCCGCCGCCGTCCGGGTCGTGCGCGACGGAGAGGTCGGTGAGCGCGAACAGCGGCGACCAGGCCCGGCCGGCGCGCTGTCCCGCGAGGCCCGGCCGCCCGCTCCAGCCCGCGGCGTGCTCGGGGAGGATCCCGCCGCGGGTGATCTGGTCGAGGTCGTTCGGCACGGTGGCGGGCGCACCCGATCCGGCGACCTCGGCCAGGTCGGCGGCGGTCAGGTCACCGAGGTCGGCACCCCAGTGCAGCACCGCGGGCAACCGCCCGTCGGCCGTGCCCAGGACCACGCTCACCCCGGCCGCGCGGAGGTGGATCGGGTCTGCGGCGGGCTGGGTCATCGGCACGCTCCGTTCACCTCGTCGTGGCGGCTAAGTTCTACGGCAGAACTTATCCGGCGTCAACGGGTGACAGGACCGTGGACCAGCGGTAGTCGCTAGCCCTCCCGAGCGGCGTCGGCCAGTCGGTCGAGGACGGCCACGAAAGTGGCGCGCTCGTCGGCTTCGAGGCCGGCGAGGAAGTCGGCCTCCACGGCCCGGATCCCCGCCCGGCACGAGGCGGCGAGCACCCGCCCGGCGTCGGTCAACGCGACGACGCGGTTGCGCCGGTCGGCCGGATCCGGGGTGCGCCGCAGCAGGGCGCGCGCTCGAGGCGATCGAGGATCGGGATGAGGCGCGTCTTGTCGCGCCCGACGCTGCCGCCAGCTCCGACTGGGTGGGCGCCGGGCCGCGTTCGAGCGTCGTGAGCACGGCGTAGTCCCACATCTCGACGTCGTGCGCCCGCAGCACCGGCGCCTCCGCCTTGATCATCGCGCGCGCGAGCCAGGCGAAGGCCGCGCCCAGGTCGTGCTGCTGCTCGCCCACCGGACGACGATATCGCTTGACCAACCGTAAACCACAGTAGACCATCTACCCATGGAGAACATCCTCGAGCTGCACCGGAGCGCCGTCGCAGGCGTCCGTCCCGTCCTCGCCCGGATCTCGCCCCCCGACCTCGACCGCCCCACCCCCTGCGCCGGCTGGGACCTGCGCACCTGCTCGAGCACATGACGGGCCAGGACCGCGGGTTCGCCGCCGCCGTACGGGCGAGCCGTGCGGGTGCCGACGTGGGCGAGTCGGCGTTCGCCCCGCGCCCTCTCGCCCCGTCCCCCGCTGAGACACTCGCCGGGACCCTCACCGACGGGCTCGACGAGGTGCTGACGGCGTTCGCCGACGGCGGCGGCAGCACGGACGGCCTGGTACTGCTACCCGAGTTCGACCGGCGCGTACCGCTGCCGGGCCTCGTCCAGATGCACCTGATCGACACGCTCGTGCACGGGTGGGACGTCGCGGCGGCACTCGGCGTGCAGGACGGCTACGGCGGCGGGCTCGACCCGGCGGCCGTCGATGCGGCACTCGCCATGTCCGAGCAGATCCCGGACGACGAGTACCGCGACACCCCGGGCGCTCCTTCGCCCACGCGCTCCCCGCACCGCGGGGCGCCGACGCCTGGACCCGCGTCCTCACCTTGCTGGGCCGCGACCCGGCGTGGGACCCGGCCGACGCCGCCCGCTCCGCGGGACACCGGTAGCGGACCCGCAGGTCAGAACGGCGCGACCACCACGACGAGCAGCGCGGCGATCGCCCCGGCGAGGTACAGCGCGCCCGACCGCCACCCGGCCCGTTCGGCCCGCTCGTCGGACCGGACCGCCTCCGACGACGTGCCGGTCGTGATCCGGATCGGCGCGTCCGGTCGCTGCTGCGCCGTGAGCCGCCCCGCGACCTCCTTCACGTCGGCGACGACCGTGAGCGGCGTTCCCGCCCGCACCACCCACTCGCGCCGGATCGTGCGGTCGGGGTTGGAGAGGATCCGCACCAGCCCGAGGTCGATGCCCTCGTCGGGGCTCTCGACGAGCTGGTCCACCGTCTGCGCTGCGCCCTCGATGCGGGCGTCCCCGGCGAGCACCAGCAGCTCGGCGTCGCCGTCCACCAGGCGGAACCCGCTGCGGCTCGGGATGTCGGCGTCGACCTCGTGGCGGGTGCCGCCGTCCCGGTCCGGCACGACCCGGACGGTCATCGTCCGGTACCAGACGCAGGGTGTGGAGCTGAACGGCGCCTCGAGGGGCCCGTCCGCGGCGGGCTCGGCCGTGCCCGCCACCACCACGTGCTGGTCGAACGCGCCGGACCCGAGCTCGGCGCCTGCCGCCTCGGCCATCGCCGCGAGCTCGGCCACCGTGACGGGGGTGGCCCCGAGCGAGCGCAGCCGCCGGGCCCGCCCGTCCAACGCCGCGCGGACGTGCGTGTACCCGCGGTAGCCCAGGATGCCCGCGAAGACGATCGCGACGAGGCTGAAGGTCGACACCGGATGAGCCTGGCACTCGGGTGCGGCGGCGAGAACCGTAGGTCTACGTACGGCCTCAGCCGGGGCGTTCCCCGCGC
This sequence comes from Pseudonocardia sp. CNS-004, assembly GCA_001942185.1. GTDB lineage: Bacteria > Actinomycetota > Actinomycetes > Mycobacteriales > Pseudonocardiaceae > Pseudonocardia. The sequence goes on along the minus strand of MKJV01000084.1, from coordinate 7,978 downwards.
ACGACGCGGCGCAGCCTCGGCAGCCGCTCGGCGAGCGCCGCTCCGCGCCGTGGGCCGAGGGGCGGTAGTAGTCGCGCCCCACCAGTGCGTCGGGCGGGTACTGCTGTGCCAGCACGCCGTCGGAGGTGCTGTGCGGGTAGCGGTAGCCGACGGCGTTGCCCAGCTTCTGCGCGCCGGCGTAGTGGCCGTCGCGCAGGTGTGGGGGTACGGCCCCGGTGGCGCCGGCGCGCACGTCGGCCATCGCCTCGTCGATGCCGGTGATCACCGCGTTGGACTTGGGCGCCGTGGCCAGGTGGACGGTGGCCTGGGCGAGCGCGAGCCGGCACTCCGGCAGCCCCACGAGCTGCACGACCTGCGCCGCGGCCACGGCGGCCTGCAGGGCGGTGGGGTCGGCGAGCCCGATGTCCTCGCTGGCGTGCACCATCAGGCGGCGGGCGACGAACCGCGGGTCCTCCCCCGCCACCAGCATCCGGGCGAGGTAGTGCAGCGCGGCGTCCGGGTCGGAGCCGCGGATCGACTTGATGAACGCGCTGATCACGTCGTAGTGCTGGTCGCCCTGGCGGTCGTAGCGCACCGTGGCCTCGGTGACCGCCCGCTCGACCGCGGGGACGTCGATCTCCGTCGCGCCGGTGCCCGTGACGCCGTCTGCGGCCGCCTCCAGCGCCGTGAGCGCCCGCCGGGCGTCGCCGCCCGCCAACCGGACCAGCGCGGCCTCGGCGTCGGCTGCGAGCGACACGGCCTCGCCGAGGCCGCGCGGGTCGGCGACGGCACGGCGCAACAGCCCGCGGACGTCCTCGTCGGTGAGCGACTGCAGCTGCAGCACCAGCGACCGCGACAGCAGCGGCGACACCACCGAGAACGACGGGTTCTCCGTGGTGGCGGCGACGAGCAGCACGAGCCGGTCCTCCACCGCCCCCAGCAGCGCGTCCTGCTGGGTCTTGGAGAAGCGGTGCACCTCGTCGATGAACAGCACGGTCTGCTGGTCGAGCCGGTCGCGGCGGCGCCGGGCGTCGTCGATGACGGCCCGCAGCTCCTTCACCCCCGACGAGAGCGCCGACAGCGCCACGAAGTGCCTGCTCCCCACGCCCGCCAACAGCCGCGCGATCGTGGTCTTCCCGGTGCCGGGCGGGCCGTAGAGCAGCACCGACGCGGCCGCCCCACCCTCCACGAGCCTGCGCAGCGGGGCGCCGGGGCGCAGCAGGTGGGCCTGCCCGACCACCTCGTCGAGCGTGCGCGGGCGCATCCGCACGGCGAGCGGCGCCGTGGCCCGTGCGCCGGCCTCGTCGACCGGCGGCAACGGGTCCGGTTCATGCAGCTCGAAGAGCCCATCGACCTCAGTAGCCATCGCGCCCAGCCTGCCACCACCGTCCGACACTCTTCGAGGACGCCCGTCGCACCGACCCGCCGCTGACTCCCGCCCCTTACGCCTATCGTTCCTCCGTGCGGAAAGTGCACCGGTCGGCGATCAGCTCGGCGGCCGCCGTCCTCGCACTGGTCCGGCTGATCGCGCGGCGCGGGTCGGTGACGGTCACCGAGGTGTCACGGGAGCTGGACGTCGCCGTGTCCACCGCCCACCGCCTGCTCGCCACCTGCGTGCGCGAGGGCTTCGCGCGCCAGGACCACGTCGGCGGGCCCTACACCGCGGGGCCGACGTTGCACGAGCTCACGCTCGTGGCGGGGTCCCACGCCGTGCCGCTGCGCGACGCGGGCGCCGAGGTGCTCGCGGGGCTGCGTGAGGAGCTCGGCGAGACCATCAGCCTGGCGATCCTCGAGGGCCGCCACACCCGCTTCGTGCAGTCCCTCGAAGGGCCGCGGTCGGTGCGGGTGAGCTCGCGGCTCGGGCTCCTGCTCCCGGCGCACAGCACGTCCGGCGGCAAGGCGATGCTCGCGGCCCTCGCCCCTTCCGCGCTGCGGGAGCGCTACCCGAGCCAGCACCTGGAGGCCACGACCGACCGCTCGATCGCCGACTGGGACGCTTGGCGCGCGAGCTGGCCAGGATCCGCCGCCGTGGGTGGGCGACGAACCTCGGCGAGACCGACCCCTCCGTCGCGGCGCTGGCGGCCGCCGTGCTGCTGGGCACCGGCGAGCCGGTGGCGGCCGTCTGCGTCGCCGCGCCGATGTCGCGCCTCGGCACCGCCGCCCGGCTCCGCGCGCTGGCGCCCGCGGTGATCGCCGCCGCATCGCTGATCCAGCAACGGATGCGCGGCAGTTGATCTTCCACATCGAGGAAAGGGCGTCGCGAGCGCTTGTCGCCGTCCCGTAGACCCGGCTGTGGTGGGGACCAACCACACGAGGGGGTGTCGGCGGATGACCAGGTTCCCGCAGCGCGAGGGGGCGAGCGCCTTCGAGGCGCCGATGCGCGTGGAGGCCGACATCGCAGGCCTCGAAGTGGTGCAGGGCGGGGTGCCCGACCACCTGTCCGGCACCTACTACCGCGTGGTCACCGATCGCCAGTGGCCGCCCGCCGTGCTGCCGGACGTGCCGACGTTCAACGACGACGGCATGGCGATGTACTTCCGGTTCCACGGCGGCCGGGTCGACTTCCGCAGCCGCTACGTGCGCACGCCGCGCTACGAGGCGGAGGCGAAGGCCGGGCGGGCGCTGTTCGGGGCCTACCGCAACCCGCTCACCGACGACCCGTCCGTCGCCGGGATCTCCCGCGGACTGGGCAACACCAACGTCTTCTACCACGGCGGGAAGCTCTACGCGTCCAAGGAGGACAGCGCGCCGATCCTGCTCGACCCGATGACCCTGGAGACGATCGGCGAGCACACCTTCGAGGGCACGCTCACCTCCCGGACGTGCACGGCGCACCCCAAGATGGACCCGCGCACCGGCGAGATGGTGTTCTTCGGCTACGCAGCCAAGGGCGAGACCACCCCGGACATCGCCTACTACGAGGCCGACCCGGACGGCCGGATCGTCCACGAGGCCTGGATCCGCGCGCCTACTCGAGCATGGTGCACGACTGGGCCGTCACCCAGAACTTCGTGGTCTTCCCGATCATCCCGATGCGCAGCGAGTACGCCTGGCTGGAAGCGCGGCAGCCGCACTTCCAGTGGGACCCGGACCGCGAGGTCTACCTCGGCGTCCTGCCGCGCAAGGGCACGGCGGACCAGGTGCGCTGGCTGCGCGGGTCGAACCGGTTCGCCAGCCACATCCTCGGCGCGTGGGACGACGGGCGGCGCATCCACATCGACACCCCGGTCGGGGAGAGCAACTTCTTCCCGTTCTTCCCGGACGTCACGGCGCCCCGTACGACCCGGTGCGCGCCCGCGGGTACCTCTCCCGCTGGACGATCGACATGGGTGCGAACACCGATACGTTCACCGAGCGGCGGCTCACCGACGTGGCGGGCGAGTTCCCGCGGATGGACGACCGCTTCGAGACTCTGCCCTACCGGCGCGGGTTCCTCGCGCTCAACCACGTCCCCGACGACCCGCGCCCGGGCGCCGGGTTCCGGTGGGTCGGCGCGTTCGACACGACCGGTGCGGCCCCGCCGCAGATCTACTACCCGGGCGAGGACTGCTCCGTCGCCGAGCCGCTGTTCGTCCCCGGCGACGACGACGCGCCCGAGGGTGCCGGCTACGTGTTCGTGGTGGTCGGGCGCCACCAGGAGATGCGCAGCGACCTGGTGATCCTCGACGCGGCCCGGCTCGACGCCCCTCCCGTCGCGACCGTCGCGCTGCCCATCCGCATCCGCCGCGGCCTGCACGGCAACTGGGTGAGCAGCCGCGAGCTCGCCGCCCGTACCGCCTGAACAAGGGAGTTCACGATGTCGACGACCGAGACACCCACCGAGATCGACCAGCTGCGGCGCACGGTCGACGAGCTCGCGCGCCGCCTCGCCGTCGCGGAGGCGCGCCACGAGGTGCGCGCGCTGCACCACAAGTACGGCTACTACCTCGACAAGTGCCTCTACCAGGAGGTCGTCGACCTGTTCGCCCGCGACGGCGAGGTCGTGTTCGTCGGTGGACGCTACCGCGGGCGGGCAGGTGTGGAGCGGCTGTACCTGCAGCGGTTCCGCGAGCGGTTCACCCAGGGCCACAACGGTCCGCTCCCCGGTTTCCTGCTCGACCACCCGATGCTGCAGGACGTCGTCACCGTCGCGCCGGACGCCCGGTCGGCGCAGGCCCGCATCCGTGCGCTCATGCAGGCGGGCGTGCACCACTCGGCATCCGAGCTGGCCGGCCGCACCTCGTTCGAGCAGTGGTGGGAGGGCGGTGTCTACGAGAACAGCTACGTCGTCGAGGACGGCGTCTGGAAGATCCAGAAGCTGCACTACACCCCGTTCTGGCACGCCGACTACGAGAAGGGCTGGGCGCGCACCGAGCCGATGAGCCACATGATCCCGACGACCACGTTCCCCGACGACCCGCTCGGCCCGGACGAGCTGCTCCCCGACTTCGCGTTCTTCCCGGCCACCGACGTGGTGCCGTTCCACTACCCGCACCCGGTCACCGGGCAGGCCTGGACATGAGCCACCGGCGGATCGCCACCGAGGAGGCGTTCGCCCCGCCGGAGCTGCTGCAGCTCTACCGCACGATGCTGCACGACGGGGAGGGCGACAAGGGGTTCCAGAGCCTGTGGGGCTTCTACCTCGGCAGCACCGCCGAACGGCCACGTGCCGTCGTGCGCAGGCTCGCCGACCTCGGCGCCGAACGCATCGCCGACATGGACGCGGCCGGCATCGACCACCAGGTCCTCGCGCTCACCGCGCCCGGCACGAACGTGTTCGATCCCGCCACCGCCCGCACCATGGCGACGCTCACCAACGACATGGCCGCGCAGGCCGTGCGCGACCACCCCGACCGGTTCACCGCGCTCGCCGCCGTGGCGTGGCAGGACGCACTCCACGACAACGCCGACGCCGCCGTCGCCGAGCTGGAACGCGCCGTGCGCAGGCTCGGGATGTGCGGGGTGATCGCCAACTCCCACGTGCAGGGCGCCTACCTCGACGACCAGCGGTTCTGGCCCGTCCTGGAGGCGGCCGAACTGCTGGACGTACCGGTGTACCTGCACCCGAACACCCCGAACGACCGCATGCTCGACCCGCTGCACGATGCCGGACTCGACGGCGCGATCTACGGGTTCGCCGTCGAGACCGGGATGCACCTGCTGCGGATCATCACCTCGGGGGTGTTCGACCGGTTCCCGCGGCTGCGGCTCGTCGTGGGCCACCTGGGCGAGGCGCTGCCGTTCTGGCTGCCGCGCATCGACCACTTCCACGCCGCCCAGGTCGCGTCCGGGCGCTACCCCGCGATGAAGGCGCTGCAGCTGCGGCCGAGCGACTACCTGCGCCGCAACGTCTGGTACGCCACCAGCGGCATGGCCTGGCAGCCGGGGATCATGTTCGTCCGCGACGTGATCGGCGCCGACCGCGTGCTCTACGCGATGGACTACCCGTACCAGTACGTCCCGGACGAGGTCCGCGTGCAGGACGAGCTCCCGCTCGACGCCGTCGCGATGCGCGAGTTCTACGAGGGCATCGCGACCCGCCTGTTCCACCTGACCGTCTGACCCGCATCCCCCACCCAGCGGACCGGCGCGCGCGGCCCGCCGACCCGTCGTGGAGACCGCCATGAGCGCCACCGACACCAGCATGGGCACCTCGGAAGGACCGGGCCTGCGCCCGGTGGCCCTGACCGCCTTCGTCGTGGCCAACCTGTGCGCCTGGTCGGCCATCCTCACGCCGGCCGCGATCACCCTCGCCCTGCGCGTGCGCGAGATCGACCCGGGCGGGGCGAGCGCCACGCTGTCGCTGGTGGCGGCGGTCGGCGCCGTGTTCGGGATCGTCGGGAACCCGCTGTTCGGGCGGCTGTCCGACCGCACCCGTTCCCGGTTCGGCATGCGCAGGCCGTGGATGCTCGGCGGGGTCGCGGCGGGTGCGCTGGGGCTGTCCGTGGTGGCCGTCGCGCCGTCGGTGCCGGTGCTCGTGCTCGGGTGGGCGGTGACGCAGCTGGGCATCCAGGCCCTGCTGGCCGCGATCACCGCGGTGCTGCCCGACCAGGTGCCCCACCGGCAGCGCGGCCGCATCGGCGGGCTGATCGGCATGGGCCAGAGCGCCGCCACGACGCTCGGGACCGGCCTGCTCACCCTGAACGCGACGTCCCTGACGTGGGGTCTGCTCGCGCCGGCCTGCCTCGCGGCGATCACGGTCGGGCTCCTGTGCCTCGTGCTGCCCGACCGGGTGCACGACGGCGGGCCGCTACCGCCGCTGTCGGTGCGGGAGATCGCGTCGAGCTTCTGGTCCAGCCCGCGCCGCTACCCGGACTTCGCCTGGACCTGGGTGAGCAGGCTGCTCGTGTTCATGGGCATCACGATCCTGATCGTCTACCAGACCTACTTCCTGCTGGCCCGCATCGGCGTGCCACCCGCCTCGATCGCCGCGGTGATGTTCGGGGTGCTGCTGCTGGAGAACGGCGTGAGCATCGCGGCGAACCTGATCTCGGGCCATCTGTCCGACCGCGCCGGGCGTCGCAAGATCTTCGTGGCCACCGCTGCCTGCCTCGGGGCGCTCGGGTTCGCCGTGGCCGGGCTGTCGCAGACGCTACCGGTCTTCCTCGCGGGCGTCGCGCTCCTCGGGGCGGCCAAGGGCGTCTACGTCGCCGTCGACCTCGCCATGGCCACCGACCTGCTCCCCGCAGGCCGCGCCGAGGCGGCGAAGAACATGGGCCTGTTCACGATCGCGAGCCTGTTCCCCAACCTGCTCGCACCGCTGCTCGCCCCGCTCGTGCTGGGGATCGGCGCGGGTTCGGCCGAGCCGGGCGCGCCCGCCGGGAACTATCCCCTGCTGTTCCTGATGGGCGGGCTGTTCATGCTGGTCGGAGCCCTGGCCGTGCGGCCGATCCGGGGAGTGCGCTAGTCAGGAGGATGCACAGGCCGCATCGCACGTGGGCAGTACCTGTCGGCCTGATCACGTGGGCCGGCACGAGCTCGGGGGCTCAGGTCTGCGCGGCGGAGTCGTCCGCGCCTTGCGAGCCCGGGCGGCCTTCGACGCGGCGAGGTAGATCGAGCACGGCCAGACCAGGAAGCCCCGCTGGCCGCCGAGGGTGCAGGACCGGCAGTGGCCCCTGCCGTCGTCGACAGACGCCGAGGCCGCGCTGCTCGTCGGTGGCGAGCAGGTCCTCCAGGTGGCCTTCCGCCCGATCCTCGGCCGCGTGCGACCCGGCCGGCGACGTGCGGCTCGCCGTCGAGATCCTCTCCACCGGCACCCGCCGGGTCGACCGGGTCCTCAAGTTCTCCGAGTACGCAGAGGGCGGCATCCCTCGGTACTGGATCGTCGACCTCGACGCCCCGACGAGCCTGCTCGCCTACGTCCTCGTGAACGGGAACTACGAGCTGTCCGGTGCGCACATCGGCGAGGCCTCCGTCGACGTCGACGGGCGCCGGGTCTCGATCGACCTCCCCGCGCTCACCCGCCGCTGACGAACGCTCAGCCGAAGCGGACATGCCGCAAGCTCACCACGCGGCGCAGCTGGAGGCGCGAATCGCTGCGAACCTGGACTCGGGCCACCCTTCCGACCGGGCCGGAGCACCCAGTGCCGCCGTCGGACCTCCGGGCCGCTTCCCCTACTGCTCGACGCACCTCCGAACCTTGGGGTCGTAAACGAAGCCGTCGTCACACGTCGATCGCTCGCCAGCTCGACCGACCCCGTTCCCGGCCCGCTCCTGCACGGCCTCCTTCTTCCGCTCGGCGTCCGCGGCCTGCTTCTTCCGCTCAGCCTCCGCAGCTTCCTTCTTCCGCTCAGCCTCCGCAGCCTGCTTCTTCCGCTCAGCCTCCGCAGCCTGCTTCTTCCGCTCAGCCTCCGCAGCCGCCTTCTCTCGCTCGGCCTGCTCGGCTTCCTTCCTCTGCTCAGCCTCCGCGGCCTCTTTCTCCCAGCCTCCGCAGCCTGCTTCTTCCGCTCAGCCTCCGCAGCCGCCTTCTCTCGCTCGGCCTGCTCGGCTTCCTTCCTCTGCTCAGCCTCCGCGGCCTCTT
>MKJV01000083.1 GCA_001942185.1 Pseudonocardia sp. CNS-004 | reverse complement strand
CCCGATGTGACCGTTGGACAACGCGAACACCGACTCGACCTGGCCCATCCGGTCCAGATCCAACCGCGGCTCCCGCACCACCCACGGCTCCACCGCGAAGACGCGACCGGTCGACATCAGATGGACCTCCAGGGATCGGGGAGCGAGCTCGGATCATCGTGCAGGACACGCCTCCGGATCACTTCGTCGACCCCGCGAGTACGCCGTGCACGAAGGCGCGCTGGAACGCGAAGAAGACGACGAGCGGCACGACCATGGACAGGAACGCCCCGCTCGCGAGCACGTCGACGTTGCTGCCGAACTGGCGCAGCTCGCTGCGCAGGGCCACCGTGATGGGCGCGGAGGCCTCGTCCGCGAAGACGAGGGCGACCAGCAGGTCGTTCCACACCCAGAGGAACTGGAACGTCGCGAGCGCGGCGACGGCGGGCCGCGAGATCGGCAGCACGAGCCGCCAGAAGATCCGCAGCTCGCGTCCGCCGTCCAGGCGGGCGGCCTCCAGCAGGTCCCGTGGTATTCCCACGAACGAGTTGCGCAGCAGGAACACCGCGAACGGGATCCCGAAGGCCACGTGGAACGCCACGACGCCGGGGATCGAGCCGTACAGGCCGATCGCGCCGAGCAGCTTGGCCACGGGGACGAGCGCCACCTGGACCGGCACGACCAGCAGCGCGACGACGCCGAGCATCACGATGTCCCGGCCGGGGAACTCGATCCACACCAGCGCGTACGCGGCGAACGCGCCGATGACCACCACCAGCACGGTGGACGGCACCGCGATCAGCACGGTGTTCCACAGCGAGCCGAGCACGCCGCGGTCGGCCAGCAGGCCCGCGTAGTTGGCGAGCGTGAGCTGCGCGGGCGCCGTGAACACCGACCACCAGCCGCTGTGCGCGTTGCTCGCCTCCGGGCGCAGGGACGCCACCAGCAGTCCGAGCACCGGCAGCATCCAGAAGAGCGCGACGACGACCAGGCCGACCCGTACGACCCGCCCGCCCACGCGGCCGGCCACCCGCGCGATCACCGGCCGGCGCGGCGCCGTCACGACCGGTCCCCCCGGAATCTCCTGATGTTGAACACCATCGCGGGCAGCACCAGCAGGAACAACAGCACGGCGAGCGCGCTGCCCAACCCCTGGTCCCCGCCGCCCGCGCCGAACGCCACCTGCCAGACCTGCAGGGCGAGCACGTTCGCCTCCTCCTGCACCGATCCCGGCGCGATGACGAAGACCAGGTCGAAGACCTTCAGCACGTTGATCACGAGGGTGACGAACACGACGAGCAGCACCGGGGACAGCTGTGGCACGGTCACCCGGCGGAAGACCTGCCACTCCGTGGCACCGTCGACCCGGGCCGCTTCGAGGGTGTCGCGCGGGATGCTCGCCAAACCGGCCACGATGAGCGTCATCGCGAACCCCGTCATGATCCACAGCCACGCCGAGATCACCACCGGCGTCACCAGGACCGGGCCGAGCCACGTCAGGCCCCGGAAGGGCTGGGCGAAGCTGTCCGCGGGGAGCCGGACCGCGTAGTGCCCGTCCGCGAGATCGGGCACGGTGAAGCGGCCGTCGTCGCCGGTGGTGACGGCAGCGACGACCCGCCCGTCCCGCACCACCTCGACGGCCAGCCCCGGCATCCCCCGCTCCCCGGCGTCCACCTCTCCGGTGCGGTCCGGGGTGCCACCGACGTCCAGCCAGACCAGGCCGCGCAACCCGCCCCCGCGTTCCGGCAGCTCCGCCGCCGCGGCCCGTTCGGGCAGGTTCGCCGGGTCGAAGCCGGTGATCGGCAGACCGATCGCGTCCTGCGCGCCGACCGGGCCCACCGTGACGAGAGCGCCGTCCGGCCCCACGACGAGCCCGCCGCCGTCGCGCGGACGCGCCCCGCGTACGGCGCGACCGGGGTGAACACGTCGTTCACCGACACCGCCACCGCGTTGACCAGCCCGCGGTCCGGGTCCTCCTCGTAGACCAGCCGGAAGATGATCCCCGAGGCGACCAGCGAGATCGCCAGCGGCATGAACATCACGAGCCGGAACGCGGGGGCCCACCGGATCCGCTCGGTGAGCACGGCGAGCACCAGCCCGATCGTGGTCACCAGCGTCGGTGCGACCAGCACCCAGATCACGCTGTTGCGCAGGGCGACGAACGTGCGGTCGTCGGTGAACGCGGTGGCGTAGTTGTCGACGCCGACGAACTCGGTGCCGCGGACGTCGAACATGCTGCGCACGAGCGAGTACGCCGTCGGGTACACGAGGAACACCACGACGAGCAGCAGCGCGGGTGTGAGGAACAGGGCGGCGAGGCGGGGGCTCCCACCCGCCAGCGGGCCGGTCGGGCGGGGCGTCACGAGTCGCCGCCCTCGTACGCCGCGGTGGCCTCGGTCTCCAGCTCGGCGAGGATCCGGTCGATCTGCGTCGGGTCGGCGAGGTAGTCCTGCATCGCGCGCCAGACGCCGTCACCGCGGGTGGCGCCGAGCGCGCTCGGCATCAGGTCGGACATGTCGAAACGCAGGTTCTGCGCGCCCACCAGCTCCTGCGCGATCTGGCGGGTGCTGTCGTCGGGGTACTGCTCCAGCGCGACGTTCCGGTTCGGGGAGACGAACCACCCAGCTCCGCCCACGTCGAGGCCGCCTCCGAGCTCGCGAGGAACCGCATCAGCGCACTTGTGCCCGGGTCGTCGGTGAGGGCGACGAGGGTGTCACCGCCGCTGACCACGGCCGACGCCTGCCCGATCCGGGGGAACGGGAACACCCGCGCCTTCTCCCCGACCTTCGCCCTCGTGCTCTCCGCGATCACCCCCGCCACGAAGTCCGCCTCGAACACGATCGAGGCCTTCGGGTCCTCCCCGAACACGTCGACGACCGACTCGGTGAACTCGGTCTGCAGCGCGCTCTCGATCCCGCCGGGTACGTACTCCGGCCGGAACACCCGGCCCAGCGTCTGCAGGGCCGTGCGCACCGACGGGTCGGTCCACGCGATCTCGTGGCGGGCGAGGCGGTCGTACATCTCCCCGCCCGCGGTCTGCAGGTACACGTTCTCGAACCAGTCGGTGAGCGTCCAGCCGTCGGCGCCGCCGACCGAGAGCGGCGTGTCCCCGGTGTCGGAGAGCTTCCGCAGCGTCTCCACGAACCCGTCCCACGTCCGCGGCGGCACGAAGCCGGGGCCGAGCTGTCCCGCGTCGTACCAGATCGTGGACTTGTTCGCGGCCTTGAACACGAACCCGTACTGCTCGCCGTCGACGGTGCCGAGCTCCTTCCAGACCGGCGCGAACTGCGCGTCGATCACCGACACCACGGCGGGGTCCAGCGGCACGAGCGACCCGGCCCGCGCCAGCGTGCGCACCAGCGCGGGCTGGGCGACGCCCGCGACGTCCGGGGGCGAGCCGCCTGCCAGCCGGGTGGCCAGCACCGTGGGCACCTCGTCCCCGCCCGACACGTACCTGACGGTGGCCCCGGTGCGCTCCTCGAAGACGTCGAGCACCCGCTCGAACGCCGCCTGCTCCTCGTCCGACCACACCGCGAGGACGTCGATCGTCCGGCCGGCGAGCGGCCCGGACCGCACCGGCGCGGGCTGCGGGCCGCCGCACGCGGCGACCGCGAGGACCGCCGCACCCAGCACCGCGAGGACCCGTCTCCCGTGCATGCGTCAGCGCCTGATCGAGCGGCCGGTGTCACGGTCGAAGAAGTGCAGCGCCTCGGTGTCGACGCGGACGGTGACCGACTGCCCCACGAAGATCCGGGGTCGCGGGCTGAACCGGCCCACGAACAGGGCGCCGTCCGCCGCCGCGCGCACGTGGCCGGACTCCCGGTCGAGCCGCTCGCGGTCCTCGGTGCGGGCCTGCTGCGCGGCCACCGGGAAGTGCACCATCACGTCCGCCCCCATCGACTCGACCAGGTCCACCACCGAGTCGATCGTGCTGCCGTCGGGCCCGCCCGCGATCGTGGCGTCATCCATGTCCTCCGGGCGGATGCCGAGCACCAGGCTCCGGCCGGCGTAGGCGTGCAGCGCGGGCCGCCTGTGCAGCACGATGTCCGGCACGGCGAGCCGGTGCTCCCCGAACGAGACGGACGCCGCCCCGGCGTCGTCCACGTCGAAACCCGCGACGACCATGTTCATCGCGGGCGAGCCGATGAACCCCGCCACCGACATGTCCACCGGCTCGTCGTAGAGGTCCTGCGGGGACGCGATCTGCTGCAGCACGCCTGCGCGCACCACGGCCACGCGGTCGCCGAGCGTCATCGCCTCGGTCTGGTCGTGCGTGACGTAGACGGTGGTGACGCGCTGGTCGCGCTGGAGCCGGGCGATCTGCGCGCGCATCTGCCCGCGGAGCTGTGCGTCGAGGTTCGACAGCGGCTCGTCCATGAGGAACGCGCGCGGCTTGCGCACGATCGCCCGCCCCATCGCCACGCGCTGGCGCTGCCCGCCGGACAGGTGGCGCGGCTTGCGGCGCAGGTGCTCCCCGAGCTCCAGCAGGTCCGCCACCCGATTCACCTCACGCTCGACGTGGGCGCGCGGCATCTTGCGCAGCGTGAGGCCGAACGCGATGTTGTCGAACACCGAGAGGTGCGGGTAGAGCGCGTAGGACTGGAACACCATCGCCACGTCCCGGTCCCGCGCAGGCACCGCGTTCACGACCTCGCCGCCGATGCGCACCTCGCCGTCGCTGATCTGCTCCAGCCCCGCGATCATCCGCAGCGCGGTGGTCTTCCCGCAGCCCGACGGCCCGACGACCACGAGGAACTCGCCGTCCATGACATCGATCGACAGGTCGGTGATCGCGCGCGTGCCGTCCGCGTAGACCTTGCTGACGCGGTCCAACTCGATCCCCGCCACGATTCTCCCGTCGATGCCGGCCGAGAGACCGAATCCTAGAAGGGGATCCGGAAGCCACCTCGAACCGTTCCTTGAACCATCCGTAGTTCTTCGGGATACGGATCTTCGGGATACCGGTAGCCGGTGGTCTACGGTGCGTGCATGGCGCTGGTGCTGCTGGTCGAGGACGACCCCGCCGTCCAGACGGCGATGACGGCGGCGCTGCGCGGCGCGGACCACGTCGTGCAGCCGGTCGGCACCGCTCTCCTCGCACTGCAGGCCGTCACCGACGACGCCGTCGACCTCGTCGTGCTGGACCTCGGGCTCCCGGACCTCGACGGCTTCGAGGTCCTGCGGATGCTGCGGGCCGTCAGCCAGGTCCCGGTGATCATCGCCACGGCCCGCAGCGACGATCCGACGATCGTGCGCCTGCTCGACGCCGGCGCCGACGACTACATCACCAAACCCTTCTCCAGCGGGGTGCTCATCGCACGCGTGAACGCCGTGCTGCGGCGCGTCGGGGACGCCGCGCGCGCCGAGGACGGCCCGATCACGATCTGCGAGCTCGTCGTGGACAAGGCCCGACACGAGGTGACGCTCGGCGGGTCCGCCGTCGAGCTCCCCCGCCGCGAGTTCGACCTCCTCGCCTACCTCGCGGAGCGCTGCGGCACGGTCGTGCCGAAGTCCGAGCTGGCGCGCGAGGTGTGGCACCAGCCCAACATGAACCTCGACCCGACCATCGACGTGCACCTGTCGTGGTTGCGGCGCAAGCTCGGCGAGACCGCGGCGAACCCGCGGTACCTGCACACGGTGCGCGGGGTGGGCATCAAGATGGTCGACCCGTGCGCCAACTCGTCCTTGGTCTGATCCTCGCGACGGCCGCGGCGGCCGTCGCCGCCGTCACCGCCACCGCGCTCGTCGTGCAGATCCTGGGTGAGCAGGATCGCCTGCGCAGCGCGTCGGAGTCGGACCTCGCGGCGCTCGTCAGCCTCGCCGAGACCACCTCGAACCGCGAGGACCTGCTGCGCGGCATCGCGCGCACGCCCGCGGGCCGCGAGGGCAGGCTCGCGGTGCACCTCGGTGAGGGGACGGTCGGGTCGTCACGGCTCACCGAGGTGGTCGCACCGGCCCCGCCCGACGGGGCCGAGGTGCCGGTCGAGGGCGGAACGGTGCTGGTCCGGGCCGCGGGACCGGCCACCGTCGAGGCGTTCGTGCCCGCCGTCGCTCCGGGGGCGACCGAGCTGCGCCTCGCCGCGCTGCTGCTCGGCGTCGGCGCCCTCGCCGCGGGTGCGGGTGCGGTCATGGCGGTCCGCAGGCTGCGCCCGGTGCAGGACGACCTCGCCGGGCTCGCCGACGGCGTCACGGCCATCGGGCACGACGAGACCCCGCCGGCGCCCGGCCCGATGCACGTCCCCGAGACGGCGGCGCTCGCCGCCGCGCTCGCCACGGCGACGGCCCGATTCGCCGAGGCGCGCAGCCGGGAGCGCAAGCTGGCCGCCGACCTGTCGCACCGCCTGCGCACGCCGCTCACCGCGCTCGCACTCGACGCGGCGCGATCGGCGACAGCCCGGAGGCCGAGCGGGTGCGCCGCACCATCGCCTCCCTGGAGACGGACGTCGACGCACTCATCCGCGCCGCCCCCACACCGGACGAGGCGGCCCGGTGCGACGTGGTGGAGGTCGTGCGGCGGCGGATGAACTTCTGGTCGGCGCTCGCCCAGCACAGCGGCCGCGCCTGCGAGTTCACCGGGACGTCGCCCGCCGTGATCGCGCTCGCGGAGGACGACCTCGCAGCCGTCGTCGACGCGCTGCTGGGCAACGTCTTCCGCCACACCCCGCCGGTACCGCATGCGCCGTCACAGTCGTCCGCCACGCCGGGTGGATCACCCTGGTCGTGGACGACGCGGGCCTCGGCGTCGCCGACCCGGCCACCGCGCTGCGCCGCGGCGTGAGCATGCTGGAGGGCGGGACCGGTCTCGGCCTCGCCATCGCCCGCGACGCGGTGGAGGCCACCGGCGGCACGATCCACATCGAGCGGTCGGCGCTGGGCGGCGCCCGGATCCGGCTGCGCTTCGCCGAGGCGTGACCGCCTCAGACCCCGTCCACCGCCATCATCTCCGCGCCGACCCCGACGGGGGTGGCGTCGAAACGGTCGGCCAGGTGCGCGGCGATCGCGCGGAACGCATCGTGGGTGGCGGGCCGCACCCGGTCCATGTCGATCTGCGCCCCGGTGGCCAGGTGCGGGTCGAACGGAACCTCCACCACCGCACGGCAGCGGGCCTCGAAGTGGCGGCGCACCCGCTCGGTGTCGACGTGCTTGCTGGCCCGGTCGCAGGTGAGCACGAGCACCGCGTCGCCCACGCGCTCCGCGGGCCCCCGCGCGAGCAGCCAGTCGAGGGTCTTGCTCACCCGACCCGCTCCGTCGGCCGTGGGCGACCCGACGATCACGAGGCCGTCGGCCAGCGCGAGCGTGCCGCCGACCGCGGAATGCACGAGGCCGCTGCCCGAGTCGGTGATCACCACGTTGTAGAAGCGGCGGAGCACCTCGCAGACCCGCTCGTACTCCTCGCCCGTCAGCCCGTCGGTCATCGCCGGGTCCTGCTCCGAGGCGATGACCTGCAGCCGCCCGGCGAGGCTCGTGAAACGCGAGACATCCGCCAGCGACGTCAGCGACTCGATCTCCCCGATCATGTCCCGCACGGTCGTGGACGTGTCGCCGGTGAGCCGGTCGGCGAGCGTGCCCGCGTTCTGGCCTGCGTCCAGCGCCACCACGCGGTCGCCCCGGTACTCGGCGAGCACCAGCCCCACGCACGCTGCCACGGTGGTCTTCCCGACCCCGCCGTTGATCGAGGTGATGCCGATCTGGTGGGCGCTCCCCAGCGGGCGGCGGATCCGCCGCACCTGGTCGCGGTGGGCGTGCTCGTCGGGGCCGACGCCGGGGTTCAGCAGCCCGCGGCTCGCGGTGAACACCGCCCCGCGCCAGCCCCCCTGCGGACGATCGACGCGTCGACGCACGATCGTGTCGTCGGTGAGCTCACCCGCATCGACCGGGCCGGCCACGCCGATCACCGGCCCGTGATCCGGATCCGCGTCCTCCGAGCTCACCCGTCCACCCCCCGGCCCAGCCGATCGCCGACGATCTCGGCACCGGAGGCAGGCTACCGCGCGCTCCCACGCGTGGTCGGGGTGCGGCGCGCCGGGCGCCGATCAGGCCGGTGCGACCTGGAACTCCGCGCCCGAGCTGTCGGCGCGGCTCACGTCGATCTGGTACTCGCCGACCGTGGCCGACGCCCCGGGCGCCACGTTGACCGGCGCCCCGCCCTCGGCGGAGAAGGTCACCCCGGAGGAGTTCATCGACTCGATCGCGATCAGCGGGCCACGCCCGCACGAGAACGACGTCCGGCCGTTCGTCGTGATCGTCCGCCCTCCGCGCCCGAGCTCACGATCGAACCGTTCGACGAGACCCGCATCTGGCAGGTGCCCCCGCCGCCGGACCGGCCCGGTGAGCGCGACGGCGACGGCGACGCACTCGCACTCGGCCAGTCCTCGGGCGCGGGCGACGCCTCACCGGAGACGCTCGAGGAGCACCCCGCCGTGAACAGCGCGACCGAGGCGACACCGACGAGCAGTCGCGCCGCCGCGGTCATGGACCGCGTTCGCAAGATCTTCACAGCGGGCATGGTGCCGTTGACCCTATCCGGCTGCCACGCGGGTCCGCGACGGCGCGGCGAACGGCTACCAGGCCGCGTTGAGAAAGCCCCGATCGCGGTCTTCGCGCCCAGGCGACCGCTGGCTGCGTTGTCGGCCCGACCGGGTATTCCAATACGACGGCTCGAACCTCCGCCTTGCCAGCGGCCGCCTGGATCACGAAGCCCATCGACCGGGACTTCCTCAACACGGCCTAGCGACGGACGGGCGGCGGTCCGCCGAAGTCGTCGGCGACGAGCGCGGCGAGCTCGAGGAAGGCGTCCGAGGTGCCCTGACTCACCTTGTCGAGCTCGATCCGGCTGCCCGTGGCCAGGTGCGGGTCGCGGGGCACGACCACGACGGCCCGGCAGCGCGCCCGGAAGTGGGCGACGAGCCGCTCCCCGTCGATCTCGGGGCTCGTCCGGTCCTGCGACAACACGACGACCGCCCGCTCCACCAGCTCGCCGTGCCCGTGGGCGACCAGCCAGTCCAGGGTCCGGCTCGCCCGGCTCGCCCCGTCGACCGTGTGCGAACCGACGATCACGACCCCGTTCGCCAACGCGAGCGTGCCGTCCATGGCCGGGTGCACCATGCCGGTGCCGGAGTCGGTGACGACGATGTTGTAGAAGCGGGAGAGAACCGCGCACACCCGCTCGTACTCCGGCCGGTCGAAGGCCTCGCCACGCACCGGGTCCTGTTCGGATGCCAGCACCTGGAGGCGGCCCGCCAGCGTCGTGAACCGGGCGATGTCGCTCAGCGACCCGACGCCGCCCAACGAGTCGAGCAGGTCCCGGACCGTCGAGTCGGTGCGGCCGGTGAGCCGTTCGGCGAGCGTGCCGGCGTCCGGGTTGGCGTCGAGGGCCACGATCCGGTCGCCACGGTGCTCGGCGAGCATGAGCCCCAGCATCGCCGTGACCGTGGTCTTGCCGACCCCGCCCTTCATCGACGCCACCGCGATCTGCCGCGGCCCCGGCAACGGGCGCCGGATGCGCAGCGCCAGCTCCTGCCTGCGCTGCTCGGCGGCTCCGATGCCCGGGTTGACCAGCCCGCCGCTCGCGACGTTCACCGCCCGGCGCCAGCCGGAGCCCGGCTTGTCCGAACGCCTGCGGACGATCGTGTACTCGGTCAGCTCGGACGCCGTGACCGGCCGTGTCTCCGGGGCGGGTGGCACCTCCACGACGGGACGGTCCGGCAGCGGGATCTCCTGCGTGACCGCTTCCGGCACCGGCTGCGCATCCGGCGCCGGTTCCTCGCGCGGAACGAACGGTTCGGGCGGCGGCGCGGGCTCGACCGGGGTCTCGACCGTCGGACCGTCCGGCACGGGATCCCGTCCCGCGGACGGTTCCGGCCGGGCCGCAGCCGCATCCGGCCGTGCAAACGATCGCTTCGGCATGCGCTACCCGTTCCCCCCGGACCGACCGCGGACGTGCCTATCTTGCATGCGCAGCCGTCCGGCCGTACGCGGGCCCGGGCTCACGCGTCCTGGTCGGCGAGCCGATCGGCGAAGGCGTGGACGAGCTGGTTCTCGGCGTCGCGCAGGTACACGTCCAGCGCGTCGGCCGCGCCCGCGCCGTCGCCGCGCTGGAGCTGGTGCAGGATCTCCCGGTTGCGGGCGAGGTAGGGCTCGTGGAACCGCTGTGGGTCGGCCATCACGTGGAAGACCAGCCGCAGCTCGGCCAGGATGCCGCTCATCAGCTCGTCGGAACGTGGACTGCCGGCGAGTGCCACGAGCGACTGGTGGAACTCCATGTTGGCGGTGCCCAGCGCCCGCCACTCCCGCGCCCGCAGCGCGGCCTCCCCCGCCTCGACCGCGGCGGCCACCGCCTCGATCCCGGGGTGCGGCCCGGTGACCGTGCGGATCGCCCCGCACTCGATGAACCGGCGCACCTGGTAGATGTCGACCACGTCCTCGACGGTGAGCGACCGCACGAACATGCCGCGGTTGAGCTCGTGGGTGAGCAGACGCTCGTGCGACAGGAGCCGGAACGCCTCGCGCAGCGTGTTGCGCGACACCCCGAGCGCGCTGCCGATGGCGTCCTCCGCCAGCCGGGTGCCGGGCGGGAAGTACCCCTCGATGATCCGCGTCCGCAGGATGCCTGCGACCCGCTCGGCCGTGCTCGTCCGCGACAGCAGAGCGCGGTCGGCGGCCAGGGCGTCAGTGGTCAACGTGCCTCCAGCGGTTCGAGCAGGGGCTTGTGCACCTTGAAGGATCGTACAACAATCGAACGAGCTATGAGCCCATGGTGACTGATCGAGCCAAAGCGGTCACTGAGGGTGATTTCACCGGTTCAAGGTCGACTCGACATCGTGGCGACACCCGATTGGCAGTACGCTGCCGCACGATCGGGTGAAGGTGTCCGTGACGAGGAGATGCACGGTCGCGCTGAGCTGTCCTTGGGGGGACGACATGACCGACGGGCCGCAAGAGTGCGCCCTGCCAGGATGCGCCGAGATCGTCGAGCAGCCGGAGGACGGCGGCCCAAGACGACTGTACTGCTCACCGGCCCACCGGGCGGCCGCGCGCAAGATGCGCCACGCCGCCCGGATGGACGCATCCGGTGAGCAGCAGACCTCGGAGGTCACCCAGCCGGTCGTGCCGGCGCCGGACGTGCAGTCCGAGCAGCCGACGACCGAGCTGCCCGCACCCCTCGGCGTCCCCCAGCAGAAGGACCCCGAGCCGGAGCCGGAACCCGACCCCGAGTGGAGCCCGGCCGCGGCCTGGACCGTCGCGCCCCCGAAGCTGCCGCCCGCCCCCAAGGGCCGCACGGTTCGCACCATCACCTCGAGGCGGGTCAAGAAGGAGAAGCCGGCTCGTACCGCCGCCGACCGCAAGAACGCCGCCACCACCGTGCGGCGCCGTGCGATCGCGAGCGTCGCCATCGCGAGCCTCGTGGCAGGCGGTGCCAGCTACTTCGTCACCGAGAACATCATCCCCACCACCCCCACCACGCTGCCGCCACAGGCGGCGCAGCAGCCCACGATGGAAGCGGACGTGTGGGCGGGCAAGGCGGAGGTGGTGCTCGCGTCGCTCGGCACCCAGCTCGACGCCGTCGCCCAGGCCGAGGCCAGCTGGCTCGCTCTCCCCGAGCAGCGCCGCGCACAGGAACCGGCTGCCGTGCAGGCCCTCAAGGACCGCAAGGCGCTGCTCGAGCAGCAGCGCGCCACGCTGACCTCCCAGCTCGAGGCGCTCAAGACGCTGCCCGACCGCACCGCGGAGCTCACCTCGGCGCAGGCCCAGCTCGACGCCGTCGAGCGCACCCTCAACGAGTCCACCTCCACCGCCGCCTCCCCCGACTACCAGGAGGCGTTGCGGCAGCTGGAGTCCCAGCGCGACATCCGCCGCCAGCAGCGCGACCACGCCGCCCAGGCCCTCACCGACCTGCGCAACGGCGTCGAGCAGGCGCTCGCCTCCCCGCTGCCCGCCGAGGAGGACAAGACGTCCCCCATCGTGGAGCGCGTCAAGGCGGTCGTCGAGGGCCGGCCCGACCCGGGCCCGAAGGACGGCGACGACGAGCACGGCAAGTCCGACGACGAGGACCCCGCCGCCACGCAGCGCCGCGAGGACGACGGCGAGGAGCGCGGCGACGTCGGCACCACCGCGCCCCCCGACCCGGAGCGCCCCAACGTCCCGGACATCCTCGCCGACGGCGGCCGCGACTCCGGCTCCGGTGCACAAGGGGGCACGCAGAGCCCGGACGGCGGCGCCGGTGACAACGCCGGCAACAGTGGGGACAACGGCGGCGACAACGGCAACTTCCGGTCACTCACCGGTGCGCTGGGCAGCGCGCTCGGTCAGGGCGACACCACCAACCGCGACGAGAGCGCGAACAGGAACCTGATCGGTTCCGACGACGACGCGGACGACAACGGCGCCGACGGGAACAACAGGGGCGAAAGCAACGGCGCCGGGAACCAGACGGTCGGGAACGACCGCGACGACCACCCCGGACTCGGTGACGTCCTGGGTGGCGTCACCGGCGGCCTGTTGGGCGGTTCCGACCGCGACGACGACAACCGGGGCGACAACCGGGGCGACAACCGCGACGAGGACAACCGCGACGACAACGGCAACAACGGACGCTGGTCCTCGGACGATGACGGCGACGACGACGGCGGCCGCGATGACCGCGGTTTCGACGGTTGGTTCTCGGACGATGACGACGACCGGGACGACCACAACGATCGCGACGACGACGACCAGGCGAACTGGTGGTCCGGCGACGACGACCACCAGAACGACAGCGACGACGACCACGGCAACGGCAACGGTCACGGCGGCGACGACGACGAGCACGACGACGAGCACGGCGACGGGCACGACGACGAGCACGACGACGACGCCGAGGGCGACGGCTTCTGGTACCAGAACGACGATGGTCTCTGGACCCACGACCGTTACCCGGCTGGCAGGACGACGCCACCCCACGCCCCGACGGCCCCAGCGTCGGTGACGGCGACAACCACGACGACCACGAGGGCGGCGAGAAGCCCGGCGGCGAGAAGCCCGGCGGCGAGAAGCCCGGCACCGAAAAGCCCGGCACCGAAAAGCCCGGCACCGAAAAGCCCGGCACCCCCCGCAAGGACACCGGCCGGAACAGCGGCCAGAACGCCGGCAAGGACCCCGCCAAGGATGCCGTCAAGGAGGCCGGCAAGAACGCCGACGCGGACAGCGACACGCGGAAGCCCAGCGGCAAGGCCGAGCGCCAGCGCGACAAGGACCGCGAGGACTCCGAGAAGTCCGGCCACCGCACCTTGAGCGTCGCCACCGACAAAGATCGTGACAAGGGCGACGACCGCGACGGCGACGAAAAGAAGGCCGGCGAGAAGAAGGCCGGCGAGAAGGCCGACGACGGCGAGAAGAAGAAGCCCAGCGGCAAGGCCGAGCGTCAGCGCGACAAGGACCGCGACGGGTCCGAGAAGCGCGACACGGACGACGATGGCAAGAGCAAGAAGTCCAAGGACGACGACGACGACGGCAAGAGCAAGAAGTCCAAGGACGACGACGACGACGGCAAGTCCAAGAAGTCCAAGGACGACGACGGCGGCGGCGACGGCGGGGACGGCGGGGACGACGACGGCGGGGACGACGACGGCGGGGACGACGGCGACGGCGACGGCGACGGCGGGGACGACGACTGACTGACCTTCCCGGCGACGCGCGGGCCCCGCTGCACCTGGTGCAGCGGGCCCGTGTCGTATGACGTGCCCGTCTCCGCTCGCGCACTGAGCCCGCCGACTCCGGCTCATCCGGACCCGAGCAGCACCTCACCGCGGCCGGACCCACGCCCATGTCCTGCTCACCGCGATCACATGGCGCCTGATCGGCCCGATGGCGGCTCCACTGCTGCCGCTGCGACCGTGAAGTGCTGCTCGTGTCGCGAGCACACCCGCGCCCGCGCACGATGCGGCGAGCCGGGCCGCAAACCCCGGCAAACCTCCGGTGGGGCGCTAACGAGCGGGCGGCGGGGTGGGCGGACGGCCGCCGAACCCGTCGGCGAGCAACGCGGCCAGTGCGAGGAACGCGTCGTGGGTGGCCGGACGCAGCCGCTCGAGCTCGATCCGGCCACCGGAGGCGAGGTGCGGGTCGTGCGGTATGTCCACCACGCCGCGGCAGCGCGAGTCGAAGTGCTCGCGCACGCGCTTCGGGTCGACCTCGGCGCTCTGGCGGTCGCAGGACAGCACGACGACGGCGTGCGCGACCTGGGACTCGTAGCCGTGGGCCACGAGCCAGTCGAGGGTCTTGCTCGCCCGGCTGGCCCCGTCGACGGTGGGCGCGCCGACCACGACGAGGCTGTCGGCCAGCGCGAGCGTTCCCTCCATCGCGGAGTGCACGAGTCCGGTGCCCGAGTCGGTGATCAGGACGTTGTAGAAGCGGGTGAGCACCGAACAGACCCGCTCGTAGCCCGCGCGGTCGAACGTCTCGCTCAGCGCCGGGTCCTGTTCGGACGCGAGCACCTGCAGCCGCCCCGCGAGGCTCGTGTAGCGGGCCACGTCGGCGAGCGAGTACGCCGACTCCAGGTTCTCGAGCATGTGCCGCACGGTGACCGAGGTGTCGCCGGTGAGCCGGTCGGCGAGCGTGCCGGCGTCGGGGTTGGCGTCCAGTGCGATGACCCGGTCGCCGCGGTGCTCGGCGAGCACGAGCCCGAGACAGGCCGAGACCGTGGTCTTGCCGACCCCGCCCTTGATCGAGCTCACGGCGATCTGGTGGGTGCCGGGGACCGGGCGGCGGATCCGCCGCAACCGGTCGCGGCGGGCTCGCTCGGCCGCGCCGAGACCCGGGTTCACCAGCCCGCCCGTGAGGCGGTACAGCATGCCGCGCCAGCCGTTCTCGGGTCGCTCACCGCGGAACCGGACGATCGCGTCCTCGGTGAGCGCGCCTGATCCGCCCTCGACGACCTCGCTCACGCAACCTCCTCGCTGACGCTCGTCGGCCGCGTTCGCACAGCTGCTGTGTCGTTGGGGTCGCTCGCAGGCTCGCTCACGTGACGAAACGGTCGGCCATGAGCGCGGCCAGCTCGTAGGCCGCGTCCTGGGTGGCCGGGCGCAGGTGGGCGAGCTCGACGCGGCCACCCGTGGCCAGGTGCGGATCGTGCGGGATCTCGACGACCGCCCTGCTGCGTTCCGCGAAGTGCCTGCGGATCCGATCCTGGTCGACCTCGGCGCTGGTGCGGTCGCACGACAGCACGACGACCGCCTCCGTGGCGAGCGCGGAGTGGCCGTGCGCCAGCAGCCAGTCGAGCGTCTTGCTGGCCCGCCCGGCACCGTCGACGGTGGGCGCGCCCACCACGATGAGGCTGTCGGCCAGCTTGAGCGTGCCTTCCATCGCCGAGTGCACCAGGCCGGTGCCGGAGTCGGTGATGATGATGTTGAAGAAGCGGTCCAGCAGCGCGCAGATCTGCTGGTACTCCTCACGGCTGAACGCCTCGCTCGAGGCCGGGTCCTGCTCGGACGCGAGCACCTGCAGCCGCCCCGCGAGGCTCGTGTAGCGGGAGACCTCGGTCCACGAGTGGATCCGGTCGAGGTCGCGCAGCAGCTCCCGCACGGTGACCGAGGACTCCCCGGTGAGCCGGTCGGCGAGCGTGCCGGCATCGGGGTTGGCGTCGAGCACGATCACCCGGTCGCCGCGGTTCTCCGCCATGACGAGCCCCAGCAGGGTGGACACCGTGGTCTTGCCGACGCCGCCCTTGATGGAGCTGACCGCGATGCGGTGGGACTGGATCAGTGGCCGCCGGATGCGGTGCAGCCTGTCGCGCCACCGCACCTCGGCCGCGCTCGGGCCCGGGTTGATCATGCCGCCGCTGGCGCGCAGCAACGCGCGGCGCCACCCCGTCGACGGTTCGTCGGGCCTGGCCCGGAGGATCGCATCGGCGTCGAGCGCTGCCGCGCTCACAGCGTGCTCCTCCTGCGGAGAACCGAGCGGAGACGATGGCTCCGACGAACTCACTGCACCCCCTGGCTGTTCCGGCCCCCACTCAGCGTGCCGCAGCGGTTCCAGTCGATGACCGTACCGCTCCCACCAGATCGAGGGGTCTGGTTCGACCCGACGGCGCACCACCCGCTGAGCCTAACGTGCAGCGACGTCGACGTCCCCCGATGGTGATCGATCAGAGACCAGCCGGGTGAATGGCCGCCGGGGTGCGGTCGGGATCGGCGAGTCCCACCGCCCCGGGCCCGCGTCCGGCCACCCGCGAGGCCGAGGGCCGCGCCGAGGCAGATCCATGATCGGCGCCGTTGGTGCCAGAGCGACAATTCTGTCGCCTTCGCACCATTCCTGGTGATCACCGCACCGCACGCCGGGCAGGGATCGCCGGTTGGGTGCACAGGCGGCCACATCCGGCCGCCCATGCGCCAGACCGGTGATCATGGGAACCGGCTGGGTGTCCACGCCCAATCCGACACCCCCCGGTGCTGGGCACCGGACCGCGTTCCGCAGTGTGGATGTCGGCGGCGGCCGGGCGGGCGTGGCCTGGCGGTCGCGGTGGCCCCGTGGGGCGTTCCGCAGAACGCACGCGCACCCGCTCCCGACCGAAAGTGGGCGTGATCAGCAGCAGCTCACAGTGGTGGCTGCGGTGGGGTGCTGTTCGCCGCGATCGGGCGGCGGTGCCCGATCTGATCAGTGCACCACAGCGGTGGTGACCACGACCGTGTACTTCCCGGTGCAGCCCCAGCTGCCTGTGGCTGCTTGTTGCCGTCCAGGTGGCATTCAGCGCTGTTGGATCTTCGTGCAGGAGCGCTCAATGCCATCTCGGTCCCGGCTGCGCGGGCATGATCTGCGGGTACGTCGCCGCCTTCACGCACGGCCGAAGCACCGGGGTGAGGTCCGAGGGAGCGGCGGCGGACAACCACCCACCCCGGCGATGATCACCAGAAGTGGTGCCGCGGCGACAGATCCGACGCTCCGAACCACTACCGCTGATCATGGCCGCCCTGACCTCCGGATCAACGAAGCCCAGCTGTAGCACTAGTCGATGAGATCCATGCCCGTGCCCGACCGTCCGTTCGTTCCCGGAGCGGCCACCCCGTTCTGCTGACCGCCGCGCCACAGGTTGCTGCGGCCCCGGGTGATGGTGCGCAGCGCTTTCCCGAGGGAGTCCTCGAACTCGGCGAGCTTCGCGTCGACGTAGCCGTCGCACTCCTGGCGCAACCGCTCCGCCTCCGCGTCGGCGGAGTTGACGAGGCGGGCGGCCTCGGCGTGCGCGGCCCGGACGACCTCGGTCTGCGACACCAGCCGCGCCTGCTCCGCCTGCCCGTCCGCGACGTACCGGTCGTGTGCGGTGCGGCCGGCATGGGCGATCCGGTCGGCGTCCGCCTGCGCCCGGTCGGTGAGCTCGGTGTACTGGCGGCGCCCCTCGGCCACCGCGCGCTCGGCCTCGTGCCGGGCGCGGGCGACGGTCTGCTCCGCCTCGGCCCTTGCCTCGGCGACCAGCCGCTCCGCCTCCGCATGCGCGTCCGCCAGCAGCTGCTCCGCCTCGGCCTGCGCTCCGCTGCGGGTCTGCTCGGCCTCCTGCGTGGCGTCGTCGACGATCTCGTCGCGCCGGTCCAGCACGTCCTGCGCGTCGTCGAGCTCGCCCGGGAGCGCCTCGCGCACGTCGTCGAGCAGATCGAGCACGTCGCCGCGCGGCACGACGCAGTTGGAGGTCATCGGGACACCCCGAGCCTCTTCGACGACCGTGACCAGCGCGTCGAGCGATTCGAAGACCCGGTACACGCCGGTCATCCTCTCACCGCCACCGGGTCGAACCGCGTATTCGGCCCGGTCCGCGCGTGTCAAGTTCCGAACGGGTGGTTCATGATCAAGAGTTGGCCCGCTGGTGTCAGGCGCGCTCGGCGATCCGCTCCTGCAGCTGGCGGTGGACGCTCGGGGGCAGCAGGTGCGCGATGTCACCGCCGTAGGTGGCGACCTCCTTGACCAGCGAACTCGACACGAAGCCGTACTCGGGGCTCGTGGACATGAACAGCGTGTCGACGCCGGAGAGCCGCTGGTTCATCTGGGCCATCTGCAGCTCGTAGTCGAAGTCGGTGACCACCCGCAG
This sequence comes from Pseudonocardia sp. CNS-004, assembly GCA_001942185.1. Classification (GTDB taxonomy): domain Bacteria; phylum Actinomycetota; class Actinomycetes; order Mycobacteriales; family Pseudonocardiaceae; genus Pseudonocardia. Next base: position 80,159 of record MKJV01000083.1, on the reverse strand, counting down.
GCCCTTGACGATGGCGTGGATCTCGTGGGCGCGGCAGTAGTCGACCAGCAGGCCGTGGAACGAGTCGACTCGGACGTTCGGGTACTGCGCGGTGATCTCGGTGAGCATCGCCATGCGCTCGTCGACGGTGAACATGCCCTTCTTGGACTTGTTCACGAGCACCGCGACGACGACCTCGTCGAACAACGCCGCTGTGCGGCCGATGACGTCGAGGTGCCCGTTGGTGGGCGGGTCGAAGGATCCGGGACAGACGGCGCGCCTCACGACCGGGACGCTACCCGTCCACGGCCGGCTCGGCCGTGTGCAGGGTGGTGTCGCCGTACCGGCGCTCCCGCCCGGGCCGCAGGGCGGGCGGCCACGGGAACGGCCCGTCGCGCCCCGCGCGCTCCACGACCACGACGGCGTCGCCGGCGAGCCAGCCGTTCTCGGAGGCGGCCGCCAGCCACCCGGCGACCTCGGCAGCGGGCACGTCGTAGGGCGGGTCGACGAGCACGATGTCGTACGCGCGGTCGGCGGGCGACGTGAGCACGGCCGCCGCCGACGCCACCCGCACCTGGGCACCCGCCAGCCCGAGCCCGGACGTGTTGCGGCGCAGCACGTTCGCCGCCCTCCGGTCGGACTCGACGAAGAGCGCGTGCCCCGCGCCGCGGGAGAGCGCCTCCAGGCCGAGCGCCCCGGAGCCCGCGCACAGGTCGAGCACCGAGGCGCCCTCGAGGCCCTTGCCGGCCTCGAGGGCGGAGAACAGCGCCTCGCGCACGCGGTCCGACGTCGGGCGGGTGCCCTTCGGGGGCACTGCCAGCCTGCGACCGCCTGCCACCCCCGCGATGATCCTTGTCATGTCACCGCTGCCGGTTCACTCCAGCACCAGCAGCAGGTCGCCGCCCTCGACCTGCTGCACCGTGCCGATGGCGAGGCGGCCGACGGTGCCGCCCTGGTGGCTGGTGATCGACGCCTCCATCTTCATCGCCTCGATCGTGGCGACGGTCTGGCCCGCCTCGACCTGGTCACCCTCGCCGACCTGCAGCGTGACGACCCCGGCGAACGGCGCGGCCACGTGCTTCTGGTTGGCGCGGTCGGCCTTCTCCGCCACCTTCACGTCGGTGGCGATCGACCGGTCCCGCACCGACACCGGCCGCAGCTGGCCGTTGAGCGTGGTGACCACGTTGCGGAAGCCGCGCTCGTCGGGCTCGGAGATCGCCTCCAGCTCGATGAGCAGGGTGACGCCCTGCTCCAGCCGCGCGGTGTGCTCGACCTCCGGTTCGAGCCCGTAGAGGAAGTTCCTCGTGGAGAGCACCGACGTGTCGCCGTAGGCCTCGCGGTGGGCGAGGAACTCCGCGGTCGGGCCGGGGAAGAGCAGCCGGTTCAGGGCGCCCCGGCGGTCGTCCTTCAGCGCGGCGCGGTCCTCGTCGGACAGCTCCGCGGCCTCGCGGGCGGCGGGCCGCCCTTCCAGCGCCCGGGTGCGGAAGGGCTCGGGCCAGCCCCCGGGCGGGTCGCCCAGCTCGCCGCGCAGGAACCCGATCACCGAGTCGGGCACGTCGAACTGGCTCGGGTCGGCCTCGAAGTCCTTGGGTTCGCGCCCGCGCCGACGAGGTGCAGCGCGAGGTCGCCCACCACCTTGGACGACGGGGTGACCTTCACCAGGCGCCCGAGCATCCGGTCGGCGGCGGCGTAGCAGTCCTCGATCAGCTCGAACCGGTCGCCGAGCCCGAGCGCGATGGCCTGCTGGCGCAGGTTGGACAGCTGCCCGCCGGGGATCTCGTGGTGGTAGACGCGGCCGGTGGGCGAGGGGAGCGCCGCCTCGAACGGCGCGTACACCTTGCGCACGGACTCCCAGTACGGCTCCAGGTCGCCGACCGCCTCCAGCGAGAGGCCGGTGGTGCGATCGGTGTGGTCGGTGGCGGCGACCAGCGCCGACAGCGACGGCTGGCTCGTCGTGCCGGCCATGGACGCCACGGCCGCGTCGACGGCGTCGACCCCTGCGTCGATCGCGGTGACGAGCGTGGCGAGCTGGCCACCCGCCGTGTCGTGCGTGTGCAGGTGGACCGGCAGGTCGAAGCGCTCACGCAGCGCCGTGACCAGGGTGCGGGCCGCGGGCGGGCGCAGCAGGCCCGCCATGTCCTTGATCGCGAGGACGTGAGCGCCCGCCTCGACGATCTGCTCGGCCAGCCGCAGGTAGTAGTCCAGCGTGTAGAGCTTCTCGGCCGGGTCCGACAGGTCCGCGGTGTAGCAGAGCGACACCTCGGCGACCGCGGTGCCGGTGGCGCGGACGGCGTCGATGGCCGGGCGCATCTGCTCGACGTCGTTGAGCGCGTCGAAGATCCGGAAGATGTCCATCCCGGTGCGCGCCGCCTCCTCGACGAAGGCGTCGGTCACCTCGGTGGGATAGGGCGTGTAGCCCACCGTGTTGCGCCCGCGCAGGAGCATCTGGGTGCAGATGTTCGGCACGGCCTCGCTGAGCGCGGCGAGCCGCTCCCACGGGTCCTCGGCGAGGAACCGCAGCGCCACGTCGTAGGTGGCGCCGCCCCAGCACTCGAGCGAGAGCAGCTGCGGCGTCATGCGGGCGACGTGCGGGGCGACCGCCAGCAGGTCGCGGGTGCGCACCCGGGTGGCGAGCAGCGACTGGTGCGCGTCGCGGAACGTGGTGTCGGTGACCGCCACGCCGGGCTGCTCACGCAGCCAGCGCGCGAACCCCTCGGGGCCCCGCTCGCGCAGCAGCTGCCGTGATCCGGTGGGTGCGGGGGCGTCGAGGTCGCAGCGGGGCAGCTTCTCCGCGGGCTCGACGACCTGCGGCCGGGGCCCGTTGGGCTTGTTGACCGTGACGTCGGCGAGGTAGTTCAGCACCCGCGTGCCCCGGTCGGCGGGCTTGCGGGCGCTGACCAGCTGCGGGCGCTGGTCGATGAAGCTCGTGGTGACCCGGCCGTCGGCGAAGTCCGGGTCGTCGAGCACGGCCGCGAGGAACGGCAGGTTCGTCGACACGCCCCGGATCCGGAACTCCGCGATCGCGCGCCGCGCCCGGCGGACCGCGTTCGGGAAGTCGTGGCCGTAGCAGGTGAGCTTCACCAGCATCGAGTCGAAGTGGGCGCTCACCTCGGCGCCGGTGTGGGTGGTGCCGCCGTCCAGCCGCACGCCCGGCCCGCCCGGCGACCGGTACGCGCTGATCGTGCCGGTGTCGGGGCGGAACCCGTTCTGCGGGTCCTCCGTGGTCACCCGGCACTGCAGCGCCGCGCCGCTGAGCGTGATCTGGTCCTGGGTGAGCCGCAGGTCGGGCAGGGTCATCCCGGACGCGATCCGCAGCTGCGCGATCACCAGGTCCCGGTCGGTGACCTGCTCGGTGACCGTGTGCTCCACCTGGATGCGCGGGTTCATCTCGATGAACACGTGGTTGCCGCGCTCGTCCAGCAGGAACTCGACGGTGCCCGCGTTGACGTAGCCGATGTGCCGGGCGAACGCCACGGCGTCGTTGCAGATGCGTTCCCGCAGCTCCGGGTCGAGGTTCGGCGCAGGGGCGATCTCCACGACCTTCTGGTGGCGCCGCTGCACCGAGCAGTCGCGCTCGTAGAGGTGCGCGACGTTCCCGTCGCCGTCGGCGAGGATCTGCACCTCGATGTGGCGCGGGTTCACGACGGCCTGCTCCAGGAACACCGTGGCGTCCCCGAACGCCGACTCGGCCTCCCGCATCGCCGCCTCGATCGCATCCCGCAGCGCGGACGGCTCCTCGACCCGGCGCATCCCGCGCCCGCCGCCACCCGCCACGGCCTTGACGAAGATCGGGAAGCCGACCTCGTCCGCGGCGGCGAGCAGCGTCTCCACGTCGTCGGACGGGGGCGTCGAGGCCAGCACCGCCACGCCGGCCTCGCGGGCGGCGGCCACCGCGCGGGCCTTGTTCCCGGTGAGGTGCAGCACCCCGGCGGGCGGGCCGACGAACGTAATGCCCGCCCGTTCGCACGCCTCGGCGAGCTCGGGGTTCTCCGACAGGAACCCGTAGCCCGGGTAGATCGCGTCGGCGCCGGCCCGTTGCGCGGCCTTGACGATCTCCTCGACCGACAGGTACGCGCGCACCGGGTGGCCCGGTTCGCCGATCTGGTAGGACTCGTCCGCCTTCGCCCGGTGCAGCGAGTTGCGATCCTCGTACGGGAACACCGCCACCGTCGACACGCCCAGTTCGTAGGCGGCGCGGAAGGCGCGGATGGCGATCTCGCCACGGTTGGCGACCAGCACCTTGCGGAACATCCGGTTCGTCACCGGGAAACCGTACCTGTGGGCACTCGATCGGACCCGTGCGAAGAACGCCACTTCTGCGGTACCAAGGAAGGGACGTCGACCGAGCCGAGGGGTGCCGCCATGCGTCCTGACCCGGCGGCCTTCCACAGCGCCGCGTTCGCCGACGGTCGGCGGCTGCGCGAGCGCTCCCACCGCCGCCGGGCCCGGCACGAGGCACGCATGGAGGCCCACATGGCACGCGCCGAGATGCACCGCGCCCGCCACATGCGGCGGATGGCTCGCCGCCGCGCCGGCAGGCCGTTCGCGGCCGTCGCGCTGGTGCTGCTGCTCTTCGTCGCCGCGGCCGGAGGGGCGGAGCAGGCGCTGAACGTCGCCATGTTCGCCGTCCTGTTCATCGCGATCACCGCGATCACGGGCCCTGCGCTGCTCATCGGCGGCGCGGCTGTCGCCCTCACCCGCCGGAGCAGGCGCCGCGGGCCGGTGGCCGCCGGCACGGCCCCGATCCCGGCCCGCCCGGCCGCTCCCCCACGGCCGGAGGCCGCGTGGCAGAAGGCGCGGGCGCGGTTCGACGCCCTGCGGGCCGAGTACGCGGCGTTCGAGTGCGATCCCATGGCGGTCCTGCACCGTCCCGCACTCGCCGACGTGTCGGTGGCCAGCACCGCCCGCTTCGTCGACGCGTTCGCCGAGGCGCAGGCCCTCGACACCGACGCGTTCCCACCCGCAGCCCACGCCACGTCGTTCGGGTCGGCGGTCGACCGTGCCGAACGCGCGTGGCGCGCCGCCGTCGACGCGGCCGACCGGATCCGCCTGTCCGGCCTCTCGCCCGCCGAGCGCGGCGCGGTCGAGCGCGTGATCAAGCTCCTCACCACGGCCCGTGACTCCGACAACGACGCCGAGCGCCTCGCCGCGTACACCCGCGCCCGCGCGGAGCTGGCGAAGCTCGACCGCACCGGCGTGATCCACCTCCCGCACACCGCGGCGGCCGCGCTCGACGACGCGGCGCGGGGGGCGCTGCCCGCGTAATACCTGCCATCCCGCCCGGGCCGCTGGCAGGTACGGCACCGCTCGGTCATGATGTCCCGCGAGCAACTGGGGGGATGCCGTGGGCGATGCCGTGTCCGCGGCCGCCGTCGTACGGCTGCACCGCACCGGTGAGACGGGGGCCGGTGTCGTCGGCGGGGGCTTCGTCGTCGGTCCCGACGTCATCGCGACCTGCGCGCACGTGGTGGCCGACGCCATCGGCGCCGACCCCTACGGCCCGGCCCCCACCGGCCCGGTCACGCTCGACTTCCCCCACGGCAGCACCACCGGCGAGCTCCGGCAGGCCGTGGTGCACCGGTGGTCCCCGATCGCCGAGGACGGCACCGGCGACGTCGCGCTGCTGCGGCTCACCGCGGCGGCACCCCCCGACGTGCACCGCCCGCCGCTGCGCCGCGTCGAGGACCTGTGGGACCACGAGTTCCGGGTGCTGGGCTTCCCCAGCGGTCGTGCGGACGGCGTCTGGTCGCGCGGCCGGTTCCGGGGCGGGCAGAGCACGCGGTGGTTCCAGCTGCAGGCGCGCCGGAGGCGCCGCCGGTCGAGGGCGGGTTCAGCGGCTGCCCGGTGTGGGACGCCGGCAGCGCCACGGTGGTGGGCATGACCGTGGCCGCCGTGCGCGGTGGCGAGGCAGCCACCGCGTACCTCATCCCGATCGACCAGGTCCTCGCGCTCGACCCCACGCTGCTGCCGTGCCCCTACCAGGGGTTGCGCCCCTTCGACGAGGAGCACGCCGCCACCTTCTTCGGCCGCGACGCGGAGATCGAACGGTTGCTGGAGGCCGTCGGCCGCCGGCCGGTGGTCGCCGTGGCGGGGCCGTCCGGTGCGGGGAAGTCGTCGCTGGTCCGCGCCGGTCTGGTGCCGCGGCTGCGGGCCGCGGGCACGACGGTCGTGGACGTGCGGGCCCGGCCGGGCACCGACCTGACGACGGTGCTGTCCGCGCCCCGCCCCGCTGGCTCGGTTCTGGTGCTCGACCAGTTCGAGGAGTACGCGGCGGTCGATCCGCCCGGGGCCCGCAGCGCACTGGAGCAGCTGTTGCGGACCACCGACGGCGAGCCGGTGCGCGTGGTGCTCACGATGCGCTGGGCCGCGCTCGACGACGTCGTCACGCCGGAGCTGCTGACACCGCTGGAGCAGGGCACCGTGCTGATCGCGCCGATGAGCCGGGGCCGGCTGCGCGAGGCGATCGTGCGCCCCGCCGAGCGGGCGCCGGGGCTGGAGTTCGAGCCGGGCCTGGTCGACCGGATCCTCGACGACGCGGGCGCGGAACCCGGCCAGCTCCCGCTCGTCGCGTCGCTGCTGACCGACCTGTGGGACCGCCGCGACGGCAGCCGGCTCACGGTGCAGGGGTACGAGGCGGCGGGCGGGGTGGCGGGCGCGGTGGCCACGCACGCCGAGCGGGTCCTCGCCGGGCTCGATGCGGACGCCGTGGACCACGTCCGCAGGCTGTTCCTCGCCCTGGCCCGGCCCGACCGCGACGGCCGGTTCGTCCGGCAGGCGGTGCCGCTCGCCGAGCTGCCTGCCGAGCAGCGGGCGCTGGTGTCGGTGCTGACCGGGGCCCGGTTGCTCGTCGTCGGACCGTCCGGAACCGGCGGTGACATGACCGTCGAGCCCGCGCACCAGGCCGTCATCGACCACTGGCCCCGCCTGCAGGACTGGCTGGCGGCCGACCGCGCGTTCCTCGGCTGGCGGGAACGGGTGGACGCCCAGCGGGAACGGTGGGAGTCCGAGGACCGTGCCCCCAGCGCGCTGCTGCGCGGCGCCACGCTCACCGAGGCCGCCGACTGGCTGCCCGACCGGGCGGCGGACCTCACCGCAGCGAGCACCGACTACGTGCGCCGCAGCCGCGACCGGCAGCGGTTCGAGGTCCGCAGGTGGCGCCTGGTCACGGCGGTGCTCGCGGTACTGGGCTGGTGGCCGCCTCGCTCGCGGTGCTCGCGGTCGAGCGCCGGCAGACGCTCGCCGGGCACCTCGCCACGGCCAACGCGGGCGCGCTGGCCCGCGAGTCGCAGACCCGCACCCCCACCGACGTCGTGCTCGGCGCCCAGCTCGCGCTGGCCGCGTGGCGGGCCGACCCGGACCAGCCGCAGGCCCGTACCGCACTCGCCGCGGCCGCCGGGTCGCTCGGGACGGCGGACGCGGAGCTGGCCAACGTCTCGCCGGAGCCGGTCACGGCGCTGGCCGCGGCCGGGGACACCGCCGTCGCCGTCGCCGCCCCGCACCCGGTGCTGATCACCGCCGTCAGCGGCCCGGAGCCCGGCCGCACGGAACTGACCGATCTCGGCCCCGACCACCAGCTCGCGATCAGCCCGGACGGCCGGCAGCTCGCCGACGTACCCCCGGACTTCAGCGCCGTGCACATCCGCGACCTCGACGCCCCGGCGCAGGTGCGGACCCTCCCCAGCGCGGCGGCGCAGGTCGGGGGACCCCGCTTCTCCCCGGGTGGCGAGCGGCTGATGTGGCTGGAGGTCGATGCCGCCGGCGTGCTCTCGCTGGTGGTGTGGGATCTGCGCTCGAACGCCCGGGTGCCGCACGGGCTCGGCCCGTTCGCCCCGGACCTCGAGGCCGCGTGGCTGACGCCGGACCCGAACCTGCTGCTCGTGCGCGACCACGGCCCGACGGACCCGGGCATCACCACGACCACCGAGAACTCCCGGCTGACGCTGCGCTCCCTCGCCGACGGGAGCGTGCAGGAGCTGCCGGCGGGATCCAGCGTGGTGCGCGGCGGGGCCGCCGTGGCGTCCTGCACCCCGGCCGGGAACGACGAGCTGGAGCTGACGGTGGCGCCCGTCGGCTCGTCGGAGGCACCGGTGCACACCGGCCTGCGCTCCTCCACGAACTGCAACCGCCTCCTCACGGCGGGCGGCGACTTCGCGATCTCCCAGAGCGACAGCGGCGACCTGCGCCGCGACGCGGTCCGCGTGGTCGACCTCCGGGACGGGACGGCGCACGACGTCGACCTGGTGCAGGGCATGGTCGAGGACCACCCCGCCACGTCGGGGCTCACGGCGATGGCCTCGATCAACGTCGCCGGCCCGCCCGGCGAGCCCGTCGTCCTCGCCGCGCACCACGGCGCGGTGCTGCGGTTCGCCACCCGCCACGACCTCGACGACACCGAGATCAACGGTCTGGTGCTGAGGTCCACCGTCAGTGACGACGGGCGCTACCTGGTCAGCCACGTCGACGACGGGGTCGCCGTCCACGACGCCGGTTCCGGCGCCCTGCTCGCGCAGCTCCCCGGGGTGGCTCCGGACACGAGCCTGTTGTCGGTCGGTTCCGGGCTCGTCGTCGCGCGGCCCGAGCAGGCCTCCTGGACGCTCACCCGCTACGAGCTCCCATCGCTGCGCACGATCACCTCGTACCGGCTGCCGACCTCGGCCGACCCGCTGCCGACGTCGCCGCAACCGTTCATGGGGCAGCTCGTCGCCGTCGACCAGAACACCCCGCCGGACGGCCCGCTGGTGAGCCTCAGCGACGGGGTGCTGAGCGCGCTGGACCCGCAGACCGGGCAACTGCTCGCCCCGGGCACGACGCTCGGCACAGGGCGGGAGCGCCTCTGGTACCAGATCGCGCCGAACATGATCGCCCGCCCGGCGCACGACGGCCACGCCGTGCTCGTCGGGCCCGACGGCGGGCTCCAGCTGTGGGACGCGACGAGCGGAGTTCTGCTACGCACGATCCCCACCGGCTACCGCCCGCTGGAGGGGCTCGACCGGTGGGTGATGCCGTCGTTCGCGATCGAACCGACCGGCAGGCAGATGGCCGTCCTCACCCCGGAGCGGACGATCGAGTTCTGGGACCTGGACACCGGAGCCCGGATCGGGCCGGTGCTGCCCGCCCCGAACGCGCAGCGCCTCGGCGGATTCGCTGCCGATGGCCACCTCGTCGTGGTCGGCACGGCCCAGCCGTACGGCACCGAGCTGCGCCTCGTCGATCTCGACGGCTACCGCGAGGCCGGTGTGGTGCTCCGCGAGGGCAACTTCGACAGCCTCACGCTCGACGGCACCGCCGCGAAGCTCGGGTCGACGCTCTACACGAACCGGTCCGACCTGGTCCCGTTGACCGCGGCCGGCTGGCGCGACCGGATCTGCTCCGTGCTCGACCGCCCTTGCGCGCCGAGGAGCTCGCCCTGCTGCCGGCCGGCACCGGCACCTCCCCTCCGTGCGCGTCGTGATCGGGAGGACGCCGTGACCGCCACCGTGCGCGACCCGCAGCTGCTGGCCGCCGGGATGCTGCGGGTGTGGGTGGGCGGCGAGGTGGCGGGCGCGGCGTTCCTCGTGGGGCCGGGACTCGTCGCGACGGCGGCATCGGTGCTCGCGGACGCGGACGCGGGTGCGACCGTGTGGCTGGACTTCCCGCTCCTGCGCGACGCCGACGACGCCCCGCTGCGGGTGGCCGCGCGGGTCGAGATCCGGCCTGCCGGCCCGGACGGGCCGGTGCTGCTGCGGCTCGCCGATGCCCTCCCGTGGGACGTGCGGATGCCGCCGCTGCGCCGGGTCGACCGGGCGGCGGACCGGACGTTCATGGTGCTCGGATTCCCCGAGGGGCTCACCGACGGGCTGTGGTCCACCGGCCGCATCGGCCCGGACCGGCAGCTGCACCGGGCGCCGGCGAACCGGTGATCGACGGTGGGTTCGCCGGGGCGCCGGTCTGGGAGGCGGACACCGCCGCCGTCATCGGGATGGTCGTTCCGGGCCGCGACGCGCCGCGCATGCTGCCCATCGACGACGTCCTCGGCCACGACCCCGAGCAGCTTCCGGGCCCGTACCAGGGGCTGCGCCCGTTCGACGAGGAGCACGCCGACACGTTCTTCGGCCGTGCCGAGGAGATCGCCCGGCTCACCGACCTCGTCGCGCGCCGCCCGGTGGTGGCGGTCGCCGGGCCGTCGGGGGCCGGGAAGTCGTCGCTGGTCCGCGCCGGTCTGGTGCCGCGCCTCCGCGCGGCGGGCACGGAGGTCGCGTACGTACGCGTCGGGGAGGGGCAGGCCACCGCGGCCTCGCTCCCGGATGCGGGCGAGCACGATCTCGTGATGGTGCTCGACCAGTTCGAGGAGCTGGCCGCCCTCGACCCGACAGCGGCACGGGAGCTGCTCGCCGCCGTCGTGGATCACACCGACCCCCGGCACGGGCGGAAGGTCCGCGCGGTGCTGACGTTGCGCTGGAACAGCCTCGACGAGCTGTCCACCCCCGAGCTGGTCGAGGCCCTCGCGGGCGGCACCGTGCTCATCGGACCGCTCGGCCGGGAGCAGCTGCGCGAGGCGATCGTCGAGCCCGCGCGCCGACCGCCCGGGCTGGGGTTCGAGCCGGGGCTCGTCGAGACGATCCTCGACGACGCGGGCGCCGAACCCGGACGGCTCCCGCTGGTCGAGTCGTTGCTGGCGCAGGTGTGGGAGCGGCGCGAGGGCGGTTTCCTCACGATGGCCGGCTACACCGCCGCGGGTGGGGTCGCGGGGGCGCTCGCCCGGCACGCGGACGAGGTCGTCGACGGCATGCCGCCGGGCTCGTCGGAGGCGCTGCGCCGGCTGCTCACCGCGCTCGCCCGCCCCGACCGCGACGGCCGGTTGGTGCGCCGCCCGGTACCGGTCGACCAGCTCCCGGCGGACCAGGAGGCGTTGCTCGCGGGCCTCACCGCCGGCCGGTTGGTGACGGTCAGCTCCTCCGCGGGCTCCGGCGACGTCGTCGACCTCGCCCACCAGGCGCTGCTCGACCACTGGCCGCGGCTGCGGAACTGGCTGGAGGCCGACCGCGAGTTCCTCGCATGGCGGGAGAAGGTCGACGCGCAGCGGGAACGCTGGGAGTCCGAGGACCGCGACGATGCCGCGCTGTTGCGCGGCGCGGCGCTGGCGGGCGCGGGCGAGTGGCTGCCCGCACGCGCGGCCGACCTGACCGCTGCCGACCGCGACTACCTGCGGCGCAGCACGGCACACCGGCGCCGCGAGGTCCGGCGCTGGCAGCTGGTGGCGGCCGTGCTCGGCGTGCTGGCGGTCGGCGCGGCCGTGCTGACCGCCGTCACGGTGAGCAGCGGGAACGCGATCGCCGACCAGCTGACCGTCGCCAACGCCGACGCGCTCGGCCGGGTGGCGCAGGCCCGTGCCGTGCAGGACCCGGCGGAGGCCGCGCAGCTCGCGCTCGCCGCGTGGCGGGCCGATCCCCGCAACCCACAGGCGCGCGCGGCACTGCTGCAGTCCTACGTCGCCCTGCGCGGCGTCGAGCGGGAGCTACCGGGCCTGACCGCGGCACCGATCACGGACCTGCTGGTCGGCGGCGACACCGCGGTGCTCGTCGCGGCACCGCACCCGGTCGTCGTCACCGGGCTGTCCGGACCCGACCCGCGGCACCGGGAGCTGACCGGTGTCCCCTTCGACCGGCAGCTGACCGTGAGCCCGGACGGGCGCTGGCTGGCCGTCCAGAAGCCGGACCTCAGCGGGATCGAGCTGCGCGAACTCGCCGGAGACGGCCCAGCGATCCCGCTGCAGGCCACCCCCGGCACCGAGGCCGCGCGCCCGGTTCGGCCCCGATTCCACCCGCCTCTCGTGGGTCGAGGTCGATGGCGCCAACCGGGCGACGGTCCGGATCCGCGAGATCGCCACCGGCGCCGACGTGCCGCACGCGCTCGGCGTGCTGTCCGAGGACGCGTCCGCCGTCACCCTCACGACGGACCCGAACCGGGTCCTGGTGCGCCGCGGGCAGCCCGACATCGAGACCAGCAGGCTCGTCGTCCGCGCGCTCTCCGACGGCGCCGAGCTCGCCACCCTGCCCGAAGGCGCCCAGTCCGTGCTCGACGGTGCGGCGTTCGCCACCTGCGAGCCGTCGCCGCAGCCGTGGCCGGCGACCGACACCCTGGTCGTGACCCCGTTCGACGGCGGCACGCCGCGACGGATCTCGCTCAGCGTCAGCTGCAACGGCCACCACCTGTCCGGCGACGGGCGCGCACTGCTCGAACCGCACGCCGTACGCACGTTGCGGCTCACCGACCTGCGCACCGGTGAGGGCGTCCACGTCACGGTCCCGGAGGAGCTCCCGCTGAGGTTCCTGTCCGGGTCGGAGCGCGCTCTGACCGTCGGTGTCATCGAGGGCCGCCGCGGCGCCCTGCTGGCGTTCGGCACGTCCCTGTTGCGGCTGCGCGCCGATCCGCTGCCGCCGACCGTCACCCGAGGCCCCGGCGAGACCGTCACCTCGATCACCGACGAGCACTACCTCGTGGACACGCGCGCCGGTTTCACCACGGTGGCGCCGGACGGCACGCGTCTGGGCGAGGTGAGCGGCATCGGCGGGCCGGGCACCACGGCCTTCACCGACGGCGACACGCTCTGGAACGGGCGGATCACCCCCGGCGGCTGGCACCTCACCGGCTACGACCTGCCGCAGCTGCGGCCGACCACCGAGATCACGCTGCCTCCGCGGGAAGGCGGTCCCCCGCGTGGCACCGTCCCCCAGCAGGAGCGGTTGGTGCTCGAGCGCTCCTCGGACGGCCCGCTGGTGGCGCTGGCCGACGGCGTGCTCTCGGCGTGGGACCCGGCGACCGGCCGCGCCATCGGCCGGCCGGTGCAGCTCGGCGAGACCGATGGGCAGATCAGGTTCTTCCGCGGCGCCCCGTTCCTGCTGGCCCGCCCCGGCCATCCCGGCCAGGTCGCGGTGATGGGCCCCGAGGACGTGCAGGTCTGGGACACGACGGCCGGGCGGCTGGTGGCAGGCATCCCGACCTCCGCGAGCACCGAGAACCTGACGATCAACAAGCCGCTCGCCTTCGACGTGTCCGGAGAGCGCCTGGCCGTCCTCACCCGGGACCGGACCGTGCAGATCTGGGACGTCGCCACGCTCCGGCAGACCCGGCAGGCGATCCCGGCACCCACGACCACCTCGCTCGTCGGCGCCACCTCGGACGGCTACCTCGTCACCCTCGGTGATGGCCGGATCACCTTCGTCGATCTCGAGACCGGTGTCGTCGCAGGCGGCGTGCACACGAGGGACCAGCTGAGCACCCTGACCCCGCGGGGCATCGACGAGACCGGCGACGTACTCGGGCTCCAGGCCGTCGACGACCTCCTGCGGCTCGAGATCCCGGCCACCGGGCGGGGGTGGCGGGACGCGCTGTGCGCGACGTTCGCCCGCCCGTTCACGCCCGCCGAGGCGGCCCTGCTCCCGCCCGGCCTCCCGGCCGACCCGCCCTGCGCGGAGTGAGGGCCGAGCGGCGCCCGATCGCCCTCGGCGGGGCGCCCAACCCGGTCTCGGATCGATCAGGACCGCATGATCGGTCCGAGATGGGCCACAGCGTCCTCGCGGCGGCGGGCGGCCCGATCTCACAACGATCAAGAGGTTGCGTCGGCGGGGCAGCAGCGCTTTCGGGCTCCGCTGGGCACCGGCCGACGGGGTGTGATCACCGGAAGTGGTAGGAGCGCGCCGGATGTGACGCGCTGGCACCACTTCGGCCGATCATGTGTACGTCGATCGTCGGCAGTGGTGGCAGGGCGGCACGCATCACGGCTTGCGCGCCACCCCGCCCGTGGTCTCGCGCAGCGGTTCGACCGTGCCGATCTCGGTGGGCTCCGGCCGCCACTCCGTGACCGACACCAGGCCCGGTTCGACCATCTCCAACCCGGCGAAGTACCCGCGGATGTGCTCGACGGGCTGCTGGATGTAGGGCACTCCCCCGGACTTCGCGTAGTTCTCGGCGAGCGCATTGAGGGCGGCGTTGGTGTCGTTGCCGTCCCACACCGCCAGGTAGCTGCCCGATGGCACCGCATCCACCACGCGCGCCACGACCGCATGCGACTCCGCGAAGCCCCGTGCGTGGCCGAGCACACCCATGAACATGACCGCGATCGGCTGGTCGAAGTCCAGGATCTCCCGCGCCCGGGCGATGATCAGATCCGGATCGTGGTAGTCGGCCTCGACGTAGTCGGTGACGCCCTCCGGGGTGGTGTTCCTCAGCAGCACCCGCGCGTGTGCCAGCACGATCGGATCGTTGTCGACGTAGACGATCTTCGAGTCCGGCGCGATCGTCTGGGCGATCTCGTGGGTGTTCTGCATCGTGGGGAGGCCGGTGCCGATGTCGAGGAACTGCCGGATCCCGGCCTCCGCGGCGAGGAACCGCACGACCCGGTTGAGGAACTGCCGCGACTGCTGCGCGAACGTGGCCATGTCGTAGTACTGCAGGGCGGCCTCGGCCGCGAGCCGGTCGGCCTGGTAGTTGTCCTTGCCGCCCAACCAGTAGTTCCAGATGCGGGCCGCACCCGGCACATCGGTCCTGATCTCGCGGCTCGGTTCCGTCACGGACAACTCACTCCTCGGGTCGGGGCGGATCACACCTTGTCCAGATACGCTGCGCGCTCCTCGTCGCCCACCGTCTCCCCGACCAGCGCGGCGAGGCCGGAGTGGCGGCGCAGGCCGGGGTCGTCGGCGACGATGTGGGTGGCGTACACCTGCGCCTTGGCGATGATCTCCTCGTGCCGCAGCAGCGACAGCAGCCGCAGGCCGGAGCGGCGACCGGACTGCAACGCGCCCAGCACGTCGCCCTCGCGGCGCAGCTCCAGGTCGAGGCGGGCGAGCTCGAACCCGTCGGTGGTGCCCGCGACGGCGTCGAGCCGCTCGCGGGCCGTGGTGCCGGCCGGCATGTCGGTGACGAGCAGGCACACCCCGGGCGCGGAGCCGCGGCCCACGCGGCCGCGCAGCTGGTGGAGCTGCGAGAGCCCGAAGCGGTCGGCGTCGAGGATGACCATCGCGGTGGAGTTCGGGACGTCGACCCCGACCTCGATGACGGTGGTGGCCACCAGCACGTCGAGCCCGCCCCGCTCGAAGGCCCGCATCACGGCGTCCTTCTCGTCGGGCGGGAGCTTGCCGTGCAGTACGCCGATGCGCAGCCCTTCCAGCGCCCCGTCGGCGAGCTTGGGCGCCACCTCCAGCACCGCCAGCGGGGGACGTTTGGACTCCCCGTCGTCGGAGTCGGCGCCGATGTCCGGATCCTCGGTGTCGACGAGCTCGACCTCCGCGTCGGTGCCCCCCACGCGCGGGCACACGACGTAGGCCTGGTGGCCTGCCGCGACCTCCTCCCGCACCCGGCGCCACACGCGGTCGAACCAGGTGGGCTTATCCGCGAGCGGCACGACGCTGGTGGAGATGGGCGAGCGGCCGCGGGGCAGCTCGCGCAGCGCCGAGACCTCGAGGTCGCCGTACACCGTCATCGCGACGGTGCGCGGGATCGGCGTGGCCGTCATGACGAGCACGTGGGGGGCCAGCTCGCCGCGGCTGCGCAGCGCGTCGCGTTGCTCCACCCCGAAGCGGTGCTGCTCGTCGACCACGACGAGGCCGAGGTCAGCGAAGCCGACGTGGTCCTGGATCAGCGCGTGGGTGCCGACGACGATGCCGGCCGCCCCGGACTGCGCGTCGAGCAGCGCCTGCCGGCGGGCCTTCGCGCCGAGCGAGCCGGTGAGCAGGGTGATGCTCGTGGCCTGCTCCGCGGCGTCGAGCTCGCCCGCCCTGCCCAGCGGGCCGAGCAGCGCGCGCAGCGAGCGGGCGTGCTGGGCGGCCAGCACCTCGGTGGGGGCGAGCAGCACGGCCTGCCGGCCGCCGTCGACGACCTGCAGCATCGCCCGCAGCGCCACGACCGTCTTGCCCGCACCGACGTCGCCCTGCACGAGCCGGTTCATCGGGTGCTCGCGGGCGAGGTCGGCGGCGATCTCGGAACCGACGGTGTGCTGCCCGGCGGTGAGCGCGAACGGCAGCCGGGCGTCGAACGCGTCGAGCAGGCCACCCGGCACCGGCGGGCACGCCGCGGCCGGGCGCTGCGCGGTGGCGTGGCGGCGCAGCGCCAGCGCGAGCTGCACGCCCATCGCCTCGTCCCACACGAGGCGGTGGCGGGCGGCGTGGATGTCGGCCTCGGACTCCGGTACGTGGATCCGCCGCAGCGCCCGCCCGAGCTCGGCGAGCTTCTCCCGGCCCCGCACGAGCTCGGGCAGCGGGTCGGTGGGGTCGTCGAGCAGGTCGAGGACCTGCCGCACGCAGCGCGCGACCTGCTGCGAAGTGATCTTCCCGGTGGCCGGGTAGACCGACAGGAACGGGCGGATCTCGTCGGCCTCGTCGAGCGGCTCGAACTGCGGGTGGGTGAGCTGCAGCTTCTGGTTGAACACCCCGACCTTGCCGGAGAACACCGCACGCACGCCGGGCTTGATGATGTGCTGCACCTTGTGCCCGTTGAAGAACGTGCAGTCGATCGTGGCGCCCTTCTCGTCGCGGATGACGACGTTGAGGAGCTTGCCCCGTCGCGACCGCATGTCGCGCAGCACCGACTTCTCCACCTGCGCCACCAGCGTGGCCTGCTCGCCGATCTCCAGTCCGGCGATGTCGGTGAGCTTCCCGCGGTCGACGTAGCGGCGCGGGTAGTGGCGCACCAGCGCACCGACCGTGGTGATGTCGAGCGACTCGAGCGCCGCGGCGGTGCGCTTGCCGACCAGCGGCTCCAGCGCGCTCGACATGTCGATCGCGGTCATTCCACCCCCAGCACGAGCGGGTAGTCGGTCTGCCCACCCCGGTGCACGACGACGTCGACCTCGGGGTGGTGCGGCGCAGGTCGGCGGCGAGCCCGGCACCCAGCGCCGGATCGGCCCCCGTGCCCAGCAGCACGGTGACGATCTCACCACCTGCCGTGAGCATGCGGTGAGCCAACCACAACGCACCGACAGCGAGATCGGGGGCGATCAACACGACCTCGCCGTCGGTGATCCCGAGCACCTCACCCGGCTCGCACCGGCCCACCCAGGTGAGCGCCTCGGACTCGGCCACCACCAGGCCGCCGGTGCGGGTGCCCGCCGCGGCCTCGGCCATCGCGACGACATCGCGCCCGCGCTGCGGGCCGGGTCGTGCACGGCCAGCGCCGACAGGCCCTGCAACACCGATGCCGTGGGCAGGACCAGCACCTCCTGCCCGTCACGGCGGGCCACCGCCGCCGCCCGCTCGGCCACCGGCGCGAGATCGGCGTCGTCGGGCAGCAGCACGACGTGCCGTGCCCGGGTGCCCGCCAACGCCGCCGCGACCTCGTCCTCCTCGACGCTGCCGCCCGGGCCGTGCTCCAGCACCACGCGCCCGCCGAGCGGGCCAGGTCGGCCAGCTCCGGCCCGGTGACGACCATCAGCACGGCCCGTTCCCGCGCGAACCTGCGCGGCTCCGCGGCCGGGGCCTCCTGGTCGGTGAACCGCATCACCGTGATCCGGTGCGGCCGGCCCGCCTCGATGCCGGCCTCGACGGCAGCACCGATGTCGGTGCAGTGCACGTGGACGTTCCACAGCCCGTCGGAGTCGCCCGCCACCGCCACGCAGTCGCCGATCTCGGCCAGCCGCGCGCGCAGCACCTCGACGCGGGCGGCGTCGGCCCGTCCAGCAGGTACATGACCTCGTAGTCGTGCTCGGCCGACCCGGCCTCCCGCTGCGCCACCAGCACCTCCCGGCCACGGACCGCCGGCACCGGCGACCGGGGCAGCTCGACACCGTTCCGCCCGGTGACGAGGGCCGCGAGCGCGTCCAGCACCAGGTACAGCCCCAACCCGCCGGCATCCACGACACCCGCCCGCGCGAGCTCGGGCAGCTGCCCGGTGGTGGCCTGCACGGCCTCGCCCGCCGCCTCCGCCGCGGCGACCGCCACGTCGTCGAGCCGGTCCGAGCCCGCCTCACCCGCCGCCCGCGCCGCCGCGGCGAGCACGGACAGGACCGTGCCCTCCTTGGGGCTGCTGACCGCGGCGGTGGCGAGCCGGTGGGCCCGCTTCAGCGCGTCGGCCAGCACCGCTCCCCCCGGGCGGGGGGCCGGCGTCACCGCTTCCGCCAGCCCGCGCAGCACCTGCGAGAGGATCACCCCGGAGTTGCCCCGCGCACCGACCAGCGCGCCACGCGCCAGCGCCGCCGCCACCACGGCCGTGCCGCGCCCGCACCGTTCTCCCGCACCACCCGCCGCACGGCCTCGGCCGCGGCGCGCATGGTCAGCAGCAGGTTCGTCCCCGTGTCACCGTCCGGCACCGGGAAGACGTTGATCCGGTCGATCTCGGCGCAGTGCCGCTCCAACGCCGTGGTGGCCGCCCGCGTCCAGCCCGTGAGCAGCGCGGTGTCGAGGGTCCGTGGCACCCCGCCGAGCCTAGGCCGTGTCCCGTGGATCAGGGGCGCGGTCAAGGCGACAGGGCCCGTGCACGACTCCGCGACGGCGCAGGTATCCTGGTTCTTCGCGACCGGGGCCCAACCCCGGCTCCCCCTCACCGTCTACCCGAGGAGTGTCCGACGTGGCTGCCGTCTGTGACGTCTGTGGAAAGGGTCCGGGCTTCGGCATGTCCGTCTCGCACTCGCACCGCCGCACCCACCGTCGCTGGAACCCGAACATCCAGACCGTGCGTGCCACCGTCGGCGGCGGCAACCGCCGACGCCTCAACGTGTGCACCTCCTGCCTGAAGGCCGGCAAGGTCGCGCGCGCCTGAGCGCTCGTAGCCGAACGAACGGCAACCCCCGTCCGCACCTCGCGGACGGGGGTTTCGTTCGTTTCGGGGGCGGAATTCCGTCGGAGGGTTGACGGAAAAATCGGCCACTCTAGGCATGTCGCATGTCGACGCCGGCAGGGCTGCACGCGCTCACGAGGGGCATGCACGAGAAGCGCGTGCTGACCGCGCTCCGCACGGGCGGCGCGATGAGCCGGGCCGAGCTCGCGGAGCGGGTCGGGCTCTCGCGGACCACCGTCTCCGAGATCACGGGTGACCTGCTCAGACGCGGCGCGATCATCGTGTCCGATACCGACGCCGCCGTCCGCGTCGGGAGCGGCCGGCCTGCCGAGAAGCTGTGCCTCGACCCGTCGTCGGGGCAGTTCCTCGGCGTCGACTTCGGGCACCGGCGCGTGCAGGTCGCCGTGGCCGATGCCGCCCACGAGATCATCGCGGGCGGCGTCGGCCGGTACGCCGACGGCACGCCGTGGGACGAGCGGCTCGAGATCGCGTTCGCGCTGACCGAACGGCTCGCCCGCGAGACGGGAACGCACTTCGGCGCCCTCCAGGCCGTGGGGATCGGCGTTCCCGGGCCCTACAGCGGCAACCAGCCCGGCGAGCCCGAGATCAGCTGGAACCGCCGGCTCGCACCCAAGGGCATCGGCACGGCCTTCGCGGAGCGCTTCGGCGCCGCGGTCATGGTGGACAACAACACGCGGTTCGCCGCTCTCGCCGAAGCGATCTCGCACAAGACCGCCGTCAGCGACCTCGTCTACGTGCGGCTCTCCGACGGCGTCGGCGGCGGACTCGTCGTCGCGGGCAGGCTCGTGACGGGCGGCCGCGGGTTCGCGGGCGAGCTCGGCCACGTCACGGCGGACCCCAACGGGACGACCTGCCGGTGCGGCAAGCGCGGGTGCCTCGAGACCGTCGCGTCCACCCCGGCGATCCTGCGGGCGTGCCGCGAGCGGGGCGCCCCGGTGGGGTCGCTCGACGAGCTCGCCGAGGCGGTCGCCCGGCACGACCCCGCGGTGGAGGCCGTGCTGCGCGAGGTCGGCTCGACGCTCGGACGGGTCCTCGGCGCCGCGGCCATGGTGCTGAACCCCGACGAGGTCGTCATCGGCGGCGAGATCGTCCACGTCGCACCGGTGATCGTCGAGCAGGCGGCGGCGACGCTGCGCTTCGAGCTGTACTCGATCCCCGCCGCGGAGCCGGTCGTGGTCCGGGCCGCGGAGCTGCGCGACAGCGACGGGGCCGTGGGTGCGATCGCCGCGCTCTTCCACCAGTCCCCGCTGCTCGCGGGATACGCCGAAGCCACGACACCGGCCGGTTCCGGGCACAGCCAGCAAAGGAGCACATCGTGAGCGTTCCGACGTCGCAGGTCGAGGCGCCCGCTCCCCCGGCCGCCTCGCCCCGGGGAGCAACCCGGCGCACGCGGTCCCGGCGCTCCACGCTCGTCGTGCTGAACGCCGTGTCGATCGTCGGTGGCATCGCCTGCTGGTGGGTCCTCGCGCTGAACGGTTTCCAGTTCCCGACACCGCCCGAGGTCGTCGCGAAGGCCGTGCAGCTCGCGGGCAACGGAACCCTGCAGGAGGACGTCCTCGCGAGCCTGTCCCGCGTTCTCGCCGGTTTCCTCATCGGCTCGGCCGCCGCGATCCCCGTCGGCTTCCTCATGGGGTGGTACACCACGGCCCGCGGGCTCTTCGAACCCTGGATCCAGTTCTTCCGCACGATCCCGCCGCTCGCGCTGCTGCCGCTCGTGCTGGTGCTGCTGGGCATCGGCGAGGTCCCGAAGGTGTTCGTCATCTTCCTGGCCGCGTTCCTGGCGTGCGTGATCTCGACCTACCAGGGCGTCGTGAGCGTCGACCGCACCCTCATCAACGCCGCGCGGGTCCTCGGCGCGAAGGACGCGACGATCTTCGCCAAGGTCGTCGTCCCGGCGTCGACGCCGTTCATCCTCGTCGGCATGCGGGTCGGCCTCGGTTCGGCGTGGGCCACCCTGGTCGCCGCCGAACTGCTGGCCGCTCCCGCGGGTCTGGGCTACCGCATGCAGCAGGCGCAGCTCTACTACGACCTCGCGACGATCTTCGTCAGCATCGTCGTCATCGGCGTACTCGGCCTGGTGATGGACCGGCTGCTGCTCTTCGCCGAGACCAGGCTCACCGGATGGCAGGAACGACGATGACCGCGAAGATCTCCGTTCAGGACGTCCGCAAGACCTTCCCCCTGAAGAACGAGGAGTTCGTCGCGCTCGACGGGGTCTCGCTCGACATCGCCGACAACGAGTTCGTCACCGTGGTCGGGCCGTCCGGGTGCGGCAAGTCGACGCTCATGAACGTCCTCGCCGGGCTCGAGACCCCGACGTCGGGTCGCGCGCTCGTCGACGGCGAGGACGTCGTCGGACCGGGCCCCGAGCGCGGCGTCATCTTCCAGCAGTACGCGCTCTTCCCCTGGCTGACCGTCCGCAAGAACGTCGAGTTCGGGCTGAAGGTCGCGGGCCTGGGCGCAGCCGAGCGGCGCGAGCGAGCGGACTACTTCATCCGCATCGTCGGGCTCGAGCAGTTCGCCGACGCCCTGCCGAAGATGCTCTCGGGCGGGATGAAGCAGCGCTGCGCCATCGCGAGGGCGTACGCGGTGAACCCCTCGATCCTGCTCATGGACGAGCCCTTCGGCGCGCTGGACGCGCTGACGCGCGTCACGTTGCAGGAGCAGCTGCTCGAGACGTGGAGCCGGGAGAAGCGCACGGTCCTGTTCATCACCCACGACGTCGACGAGGCCGTCTTCCTCGCGAACCGCGTGGTGGTGATGGCCGCGCGGCCCGGCCGGATCTACGACGTGATCGACGTCGACCTGCCGTACCCGCGCACCGAGGAAGCCCGCCTGAGCCCGGAGTTCGCGCAGCTCCGCAACCGCGTGTGGACGTCGGTCTACCACCAGGCTCCCGGCATCGCCGCCGGACGTTGAGAGGAACGGGAATGCGGATCACCAGAAGACTGATCGGTGCCGTCGCCGCGGGCGTGGCCCTCGCCGTCGTCGCAGGCTGCGGTGGAGCCCCGGCGGCCCCGGACGGTACGGCGCCCGTCGACGTGAACTTCGGCTTCATCCCCGACTTCAACGGCACGAGCCTGCTCGCGATCGCCGAGGACCAGGGGCTGTGGGAGAAGCACGGGGTGAACGTCACGACCACGTCGTTCACGAACGGGCCGCTGCAGATCCAGGCGCTCGGCACCGGTGACCTGGACTTCGGCTACATCGGTCCGGGCGCGATCTGGCTGCCGGCGTCCGGGCAGGCCAAGATCGTCGCGGTGAACACCCTCGGCCAGGCCGACCGGGTGGTCGCCCAGGCGGGCATCGGGTCCATCGAGGACCTGCGCGGCCGGACGGTCGCGATCCCCGAGGGAACCTCCGGCGACATGATCCTCACGCTCGCGCTCCAGAAGGCCGGGATGACGAAGGCCGACGTGCAGATCGTGCCGATGGAACCGTCCGCCATCATCACCGCGCTGTCCTCGAAGCAGGTCGACGCGGCCGGCATCTGGTACCCGGCGCTGGCGACCGTGAAGCAGCAGGTCCCCGATCTCGTCGAGCTGGCGAAGAACCAGGACTTCGAGGAGACCGTGGCGTTTCCGACGGCGTTCGTCGCGGGGAACGACGTGGTCTCCGGCGAGCCGGAGAAGGTGTCGCGCGTGCTGAAGGTCCTGCGCGAGGCGATCGCGATCCGCGCCGCGAACCCGGACCAGGCCGTCCAGCTCACCGCCGACTTCAACGCCCTCGACCCCGCCCAGGTGCAGGCCGACGCCGACAACGTGCAGGTCCTGTCGCTCGAGGAGATCGACCGGCTGACCGAGGACGGCACGATCGACAAGTGGTTCGCAGGCCTCGGTGACTACTTCGTCGGCGCGGGGAAGCTGCCGACGGCGGTCGATCCCGCGCAGTACTACACCGGCGACCTCTTCCTCCAGGCCCGCGGATGAGTGCGCGGAACATCCTCTTCCTGATGACCGACCAGCACCGGGTGGACACGCTCGGGCCTACGGCAACCCGCACGCCACCACGCCGGTGCTCGACGGGCTCGCCCGCTCGGGCACCCGGTTCGACCGCTGGTACACGCCCACCGCGATCTGCACACCGGCGCGGGCGAGCCTGCTCACCGGCCAGGCCCCGTTCCGGCACCGGGTGCTCGCGAACCACGAACGCAACGTCGGCTACCGCGAGGACCTCGCCGACGGGACGTTCACGTTCGTGGAGGCGCTGCGGGAACGCGGCTACCACACCGGCCTCGTGGGCAAGTGGCACGCGGGCACGGAGCGCAACGCCGCCTCCTTCGGATTCGACGGGCCCGACCTGCCCGGCTGGCACAACCCCGTCGACAACGAGGACTACCTCGCGTACCTGCGGGAGCACGGCTCCCGCCGTACCGGATCAGCGACCGGATCCGGGGCACCCTGCCCAACGGCGGGCCGGGCAACCTCCTCGCCGCCCGGCTCCACCAGCCGGTGGAGGCGACGTTCGAGCACTACCTCGCCACGCGGACCATCGAGCTGCTGGAACGCTACGCGGCCGACCCCGACACCCCGTTCTTCCTCGAGCTCAGCTTCTTCGGCCCGCACCTGCCCTACATCGTGCCCGACTCCTACTTCGACATGGTCGACCCCGCACTGGTCGAGCTGCCGAAGTCGATCGCGGAGACGTTCGAGGGCAAGCCGCCCGTGCAGCGCAACTACAGCGCCCACTGGACGTTCGACACCATGCCGATCGAGGTGACGCGCAAGCTCATCGCGGTCTACTGGGGATACGTGGCGCTGATCGACGAACAGATCGGCCGGGTGCTGGACGCCCTCGAGCGGCTCGGGCTCGTCGGCGACACGGCCGTGTTCTTCACCAGCGACCACGGGGAGTTCACCGGCTCGCACCGGCTGCACGACAAGGGCCCCGCGATGTACGAGGACATCTACCGCACGCCCGGGATCGTGCGGATCCCCGGCGCTCCCGCCGGCCAGGTGCGCACCGAGTTCGTGAGCCTGCTCGACTGCACGGCGACGATCCTGGAGCTCGCGGGCATCGACGCGGCACCGGCCGTCGACTCGCGCAGCCTCGTCCCACTCGTCGAGGGCCGCCAGGTCGAGTGGGCTCCCGACATCGTCTGCGAGTTCCACGGGCACCACTTCCCGTACCCGCAGCGGATGCTGCGCGAGGACCGCTACAAGCTGGTGGTCAACCCGGACTCCACGAACGAGCTCTACGACCTCGAGAACGACCCGGACGAACTGCTGAACGTCTACCTCCACCCGGAGATGGCGCCGGTCCGGACGCGGCTCATGCGGCGCCTCTACGGCCGCCTGCGCGACCGCGGCGACAACTTCTACCACTGGATGACGACGATGTACGACGTCGGGGAGGTCGACCACGACCCGACCCAGTCCGGCCTCGACGAGACGACCTACCGGCCCACGGAGGACGAGGCGCACGTGGCCTGACGTGCGGCTTGTGTCACGAGGCCCACGATGCCCCGCGCACCCGGTGTCAGCTCGCGGACCGTGGAGGACGGCCGACAACTGGCCGCCGCCACGTCGGACGCCGGCGTGTTCGGTCTCGAGTTCGCCGGGAACGGGCTCCGGGCGGTCGGCACGATCGACGCTCGGTTCGTCCTGCGGCCCGCCGGTGGCGGGCCGGCGGCGGAACGCACGATCTCGGTGCCGGACCGCGTCTACCGCAGCGGCGCCATGGCGCTGTCGCCGGACGGCCGGTGGTTCGCCGAAGCCGACGCGGGGCGCCCCCTGAGCGGTGAGTTCGACGACGTGCGGGTGCGGGTGTGGGACACCGAGACGCTGACCGAGCGCGCCGTCTTCGAGCTCGGCGGCGTGTCGATCTCCGACCTGAGCTTCTCGGCCGACGGCACCCGGTTGGTCGCGGTGTCGGGCGACGACCATGCGGCGGACCCGGCGGATCGGGCGGTGCTGATCACCTGGCGGGTGCCGGAGTTCGCCGAGCCGCACCGCATCCCGCTCGGGCCCTCCACCCTGATCGAGGCGGCGTTCACCCCGGACGGCGACACGCTGATCACCGCGGGGGACTCCGGCACCATCCAACTGCGGGACCCGGACACCGGCGCGCTGCGCGCGGAGTTCGGCGCGCACCCGGCTTCGGTGCGGGCGTTCGCGGTGTCCCCGGACGGTCGCACGGTGGCGACGGTGACCACGACCGACCCGATCGTGCGGCTGTGGAGCATCCCCGACCGCGCGCTCGTGGCCCAGCTGCGCGGGCACGAGGGCCCGCTCAACGACGTGGAGTTCTCCCCCGACGGCACCCGGCTCGCCACCGGGGGCTCCGACACCGACGTCGCCGTCTGGCCGGTGACCCCGGACGAGGCCGCCGCGCAGGTGTGCGCGAACCTCGCCGACGCCGGCGTGGCGGACCTCGCCGACCTCGGGTGTTGACGGCTCACGGCCGGGCTGTGTCGAGGAAGGTGTTGACGAGGTCGGCGAGGTACTCGTCCGGTACGTCCTGGAGCCCGGCCATGTCCGGCCGGAACAGCCGGGGCAGCACGAGGTCGTAGCAGGCGCCGATGAGCAGGGTCGCCGCCGCGTCGGCATCGACCTGCGGTCCGAGGCGCCCCATCCGTTGCTCGCCGCGGAGGTGTGCGGCCAGGTGCTGGTGCAGGTCGCCGCCCTTCTCCGCTGCCGGCATGGCGTTGAACCTGGCGAGGACCTTCGGTTGGGGCAGGAGCCCGGCGAACGCCGGCAGGATCCGTTCGTGCAGCTCGAGGAGATACCGCAGGTACCCGACGAGGTTGGTCTCGAGCGAGCCCTCGCCGGGACCCGGCGGGCCGCTCAACGTCTGCTCCACCGTGGTGATGTGTGCCAGTAGACCCTGCGCGAGCAGGTCTTCCTTGTCGGCGAAGTAGTTGTAGAGAACTCCCGATGCCACGCGCGCCTCACGGGCGATTCCGCGAACGGTGAGCCCATCGGTGCGTCGTTCGGCGATGAGCCGCTCGGTGACGGTCACCAGGTGGTCGCGCAACCCGGGGTTGTCGGCGCCCCGGAGCGCGGCCGCGGTTCGCGGCATGCCGGTTCCTCCTGGTGAGCCGGTCAGCGACCGATTCTGGTGTTCTGGAACGTCCTGTACAGCCAGCGGCCATCCTGCCGCACGGCGACCTTCGTCTGAATCGACAGGTCTTCGGGCCGACACTCCTGCTGGCCGTCCCGGAGTACGCAGTTCCCGCGGCTGACGACGACCGCCACGTCGGGCGAAGGGAACTCCGTCGTCCGCGTCTCCGGCTGGGAGAGCCGGGTGTTGGCCATGAACGTGGCAAAGCCCTGCGTCATCGAGTCCTCGATCGCCGCGCGGCCGTGGTAGTGCCCGCCCATCACGTCGACGAAGTCGGCGTCCTCGGTGAACGTCGCTGCGACGGCCGCACCATCGCGCCCCCACGCCTCGATCATGCGCTGGTCGAGCCGCTCCAGCTCCGCGATGTCCGCCTCGCGTGCCATGCGTTCTCCTCCCGTGGTCGTGCCCCCAGCCGTATCCGCGACCCCGGTCCCACAGCTGACCAGGATGCAAGTCAAGGCGACGGCAGCAGCCGTCGTTGCGAGCGTCATCGGGCCCCCTTCTATTGTGAACACAGGTTCATGAACGCATGTTCACAATAGGTTCTGGTGTCACGACGGGCAACCGGGGCCCGGTGCCCTGGTCGGACCGGCAGCCACGCGGGACGGATCACCCGAGCATCTCGCGCGCGTAGCGCGCGTAGACGGCGGCGCAGCGGTGCAGCGCGGCCTCCTCGACGTACTCGGCGGGGCCGTGGGAGACCTCCAGGCGGCCCGGTCCGTAGCCGAAGGCGGGGATGCCGAGCTGCGAGTACCAGCGGGTCTCCAGGATCCCCGCGCACATCTCGACCGGCGGGGGCGTGCCCTCGACCTCGTGCACGACCCGGCCGAGCGCGGTGGCGGCAGGGTGCGTGGCGTCCGTGCTCGCGGGCCGCTGCAGTTGGGCCACCTCGACCGAGGCGTCGGCGCCGATCACCGCGGCGGCGTCGTGGACGAGCGCGGTGAGCCGGTCGACCTCCCGTTCGAGGTCCTCCTCCGGGTTGTAGCGCCCGTCGAGGGTGAACCACGCCGAGCCGGGCACGATGTTGAAGTTGGCGCCGCTGCCGGCCGAGCCACCGAGCACCACCATGCTGCCGGGGGCGTCCCCAGCAGCGATCGGGAACCGGGTGTGCCGCGCGGCCATCTCCGCCGCGTACTCCTCCACCGGGCGGGCGATGTGCAGCATGTGCTGGAAGGCGTTCACCCCGCGGTCGGCCTGACCGACGTGCGCCTCGCGGCCCCGCACGTCGACGCGCAGGGTCACGGCCCCCCGGGCGGCGTTCCCGATGCTGCCCCCGCTGGGCTCGGCGGTCAGCATGGCCACCGCACCCGGATCGATCAGGCCGGCGCGGCGCAGGTGTCCGGCGCCCGCGACGCTGCCGGTCTCCTCGTCGCACACCAGGTGCAGCACGATCCGGCCCTGGCCCAGCAGGCCCAGCTCCCGCGCGCCGCGGCGCCGTAGAGCATGCTCACGATGCCGCCCTTCATGTCGGCCGTGCCGCGGCCGATGATCCGGCCGTCGCGGCGTTCGGCCGTGAACTGCCGCCGGTCCTGGGCGGGCACCACGTCGAAGTGCCCGTGGAAGTAGAGCGTCCGCGCGCTCGCACCCGCGCTGCCGCGGACGATGCAGGGTTCGTCGAGCCGGCCGTCGGGATCGGGGACGTCGATGATGTCGGGGGAGAGGCCGAGCGCGTGCATGGCCTCGGCCAGGACGCCCGCGCAGCGGCGCAGCGCCCGGCCGGGCGGGTTCTCGAAGTCGACGGCGACGAGTCGGTGCAGGAGGCAGCCATGTCCTCCGCTCGTGCGTCCAGCCAGGTCGCGATCGGCGTGTCGGAAGCTGTCGGCCCTGCTGCGCCCAGCTGTCCAAGCACAAGCGAGGAGTGAACCCCAGGGACAGAGCGGACCCCACTCCGGCCGGCCGAGGGACCGAAGTCACTCCACGGACATCGCGACCCCATAGCACGACGGATGGATAGCGCGGCCACATGGCATACCAGCGGGCGTAGGTCTCCTGGACGGCGTCCTCGGCGTCGGCGAGGGAGCCGAGCAGCCGGTAGGCGAGGTTGATCAGTTGCCGCCGCTCGCTCATGATCGCGGTCAGGCCCGGTTCGGGCTGGCCGGGTTCTGGCCCGGATGGGGTGGCCCCAGGTCGGGTTGTCATGGTGTCGCCGGCTCCCCTCGGTCGCGTCTGTCCCCGGTAGTTCGACCAGACGACGCCTCGAAGTGTGAGGTTGGCGCGTCGCCTCACATTCCGGACGGCTGTGTCGTCGGCCTGCTGAGAAGAACCTGCCAACCCCGCCGGTGCGCGTAGCCGCGGGCGCCCCGAGCGAGGAGACCCATGTCAACCACCCAGGTAACAAGCAACAAGGCGGCGGTCCACCGCTTCCACGACGCCATGAGCGCCGGCGATGTGGAGTTCACCGACGAAAACGATCGACGAGATCGTCGCTCCAGACCTGATCTTCCACGCACCGGCGCCGATGGGTGCGACCGGTGTGCATGCACTCGAGCAGGTGTTCGCGGCGCTCCGTCGCACCTTCGGCGACCTTCACGTCGCGATCGAGGACATGATCGCCGAGGGGGACAAGGTCGTCTGCCGGAACACGGTCACCGGGACCCACAAGGGCGAGTTCCGGGGCCTCCCGCCGACCGGCAGGTCCGTCACGTACCACGAGATCTTCATCTTCCGCTTCGCCGGCGGCCGGATCGCTGAGATCTGGGGTGTCGTCGACGTCCTCTCCCTGATGAGACAACTCGGCATGATTCAGGCCTAGCAAAGTCCGATCCGCCCGCCACGCTTGACGCCCGTGAGAGCGGCGCTGACGCCGCTCTCGCGGTTCGCGCCGCTGCGCCGACCGGCTCGGCTCCCGCCGGATGGCCGAGACCTTGCCTGATCAACTCGACCGGCGTGCCACACCCTCTCCGCACGCAGCGCGATGTCACAGGGTCGAGTTGCTGGCGTCTTGTGTCCCACCCGCTACCCCAACAGGCATCGCCGGCGCAGAGGCGACTGCCACACTGGACGAACGGAACGGCATGGTGTCAGCCGAGGGCGCTCGGGCGCCCGTCGAACAGAGCAGGCGTCGGGACGGCGATCTGATGCTCACCGGCCGCGCCGACTACCTCGACGATCTCGAGCCCGTCGGCACCCGGCACATGGCGGTCCTGCGTAGCGCCCCATGCGCACGTCCGGATCCGTGCCGTCGATCCTGAGCCGGCCCGCCGGTGCCGCGGGGTGCGGGCGGTGGTGACCGGGGCCGAGGCACTGGAGTTGGTGGGGCCGCTGCCGCACGGCTTCGACCCCGCCGGTGCCGGGGGACGGACGGCGGTGTTCCGGGTGCTCGCGGTCGACGAGGTGCGATTCGTCGGGGACCCCGTTGCCCTGGTCGTCGGCGATACGGTCGCAGGCGCTGAGGCAGCGCTCGACGCGATCCGGGTGGACTACGAGGTGCTGCCCGCCGTGGTCGAGCTCGACCAGGCCCTGGCGGACTCGGCGCCGCGGGTGTTCGAGGACCGGGCCGACAACGTCCTGATGCGGGTGCCGTACTCGGCGGGGGACGCGGAAGCGGCGCTGGCCCGGTCGCCCATGTCGTGACCGAGGAGTTCCGGATCCAGCGTTACCAGGCCGCACCGCTGGAACGGCGAGGGTATCTCGCGGACTTGGCGGCGAGCGGAAAGCTCACCGTGTACGCCTCGACGCAGAACCCGCACCTGATGCGTACCAACCTGGCACGGGTCTTCGACCTGCCGGAGGACCGGATCCGGGTCGTGGCGACCCGGATCGGCGGGCATCGTGGTCCTGCTCACCCGCCACCCCAACGACCAGACCACACCACAGCCACGCGACGCCATCACCCTGTGCCCGTCCCGGGCCCTGTCCATCGTGCGGGAGCAAGTGCGTGGCGAACATGCGGCACGGGCCAAAATCGTAGAAGCGGCGGCCATTTCGCATCCCGACTGTGGGGAGTCTCTGCCCGGCCTGTTTGGGCAGCTGGGCGAGGCCGCACGGTTGGACTATCAGATCGACCTGACAAAGAGGCTGAGATGCAAACTCAAGCGACTAAAAAGTTCCAGAACGCGACCGACGAGAAGTCGGTCACCTTTGCACGAAGCGACTGGAACTGGAACCGGATCCGCCCTATCGTCTTTTGGGTCACCACGCTAGTAGTCGTCTTCGAGTTGGCTGCTGGATCGGTGTGGAACCTGACGAGGATCGAATGGGTCGAAGTCCAGATGCACCATCTGGGATACCCGCAATACTTCGACTATATTTCAGGTGCGTGGCAGGGTGCTGCGGCCGTCGCGATCATCGTGCCGGGGTTCCCGCTACTCAAGGAATGGGCGTTCGCGGGTGTCTTTTTCCTGTGGTCGGGTGCCGCGGCGTCACATCTGGCGGCCGGCGACGGTTTCGGGGTGTGGGGGGCGCCGCTGCTGTTCGTGGTGTGCGGCATCGCGTCGTGGGTACTGAGGCCAGCCGACCGTCGGCTCCCGGGGACGCGGCCCCGTCGGGACCGCGGTGCCGACACCGAGCAGGATGGGGCCGGTCAGCCGGACGCTCGTCCGCGCGCTTGGGCAACACGGGCTCGCGCTTGGGCCGTTTCGATCGGGCTCCTCGTCGTGGTGTATGCCGTTTCGTTCCTGACGCTGCCCGTGGTCGAATACTTCACACATGAGTGGGCAGTTGAGCTCGGCTGGATCGACGAGTAGCAACGTTGAATGTCTCGACGTCTCGCCCCCGGGACCGAAGCTCCTCGACCTCCGGGCCGTCGTCAGCCTTGAACAGTGTCGCTGGCGACCTGCCACCTGAAGTCGAAGCTGTTGACGTTTCCGGGTGGGCGGTTCTCCACCACGGATGAGGCCATGCGGGCCCGGTTCGGCGCGTTCGCGCTCTATCGCCGTGCCGCCGAGGCCGTCACCGTCCGCGCGGTCGCAACCGAACTGCTGGCCGGGGACGGCCAGAACCGGGCCGTGATCGTGCTGGGCGACCTGAACGACGAACCCGAAGCAGCGACAACGCAGATCTTGCACGGCCCTCCGGGATCCGAGATCGGCACCGGCGGCTTCGACCAGCCCGACCAGGCGACGGGCAGCGGCTGTGGAATCTCGCCGCCCGCATGCCCGCAGCTGAACGCTTCTCGCGCATCTACCGCGGCCGCCCCGAGCTGATCGACCACATCCTGGCCAGCCACCAGGTCACCCACGCCGTCGCCGACCGCGCCGTCACCACCGGCCCGGCGCCCGCATCGATCGGCGACAACCCCAACTCCCGCCGCGACGCCCCCGGCTCCGATCACCGCCCCGCGATCGCCACGATCAACCTCACCTGATCGGCCAACCGGCGGTCGAAGCCGCGACCAAACCGGGTGAGCCGTCCGGCGTCCTTGTCGTCGCGACCGTCCTGCGCACGCGGCGACAACGGACGGGGGGCCCCGCCGGACGGAGGGGTGACGGCGGGACGCCCTTTTGCGCGGAGGCGGGTCACCCGGCCCTCTGGCTGGCCAGCCCGGACAGCGCACACGTGTGGGAGCCGCCGACGCCGGTGACGCGTACGGAACGGCTTTCCGCTCCATATGCCCTGGTCAGGGGTCATTGCTCTAATCCGGTGACTGATCTTTACTCCGTCGACGGGGTGCGCGGGCCGAGAACTGGTGCGTGGCCGGCGGAGACCATTCCGAGAAGCGCACCGCGGAGACCCTGGTGGGGCGAAGGCCTAACCGTCGGTGTGCTCGATCCGCAGCGAGTAGACGACCACCTCGGCCAGCGCGTCGGGGTGGTCGCCGCGTTCCGGGTTGGACTGGGTGTAGGCGCCGACCTTGAAGTACCAGCTGCTCCCGCTGCGCTCGATCTCCGCGCGCTGCTCGCCGTTGTAGAAGACGGTGATGCGGCCGTCGGCGGCCACGATCCGCAGGTCGTACGGGGTGCCGAGCCGGTAGGCCGGGTCGATGACGACCTGCTCCGCACCGTCGGCGTACTGCGCCACGAGCGTGGAGCCCTCCAGCCGGATCTGCATGACGTCGTCGCCGCCGTCGTGGATCTGGGTGGCCGACACCTCCGGCCGCACCGGCGGCACCTTCGTGATCGCCTGCCTGCTCTCCAACGTGTGCACGCCCTCCGTGTTGGACCACGCCGCCTTCTCCTCCCCGCGCATCTCGCGCAGTTCCGAGCGTGCGTACTTGCTGTTCTTCGTGGTCACGCCGCCCGCGGGGGCGCGGAACACGACGCCGGTCCCGTCCGGGGTCAGGTCGAACCAGTCGCTGCGGTAGTCCAGCAGTTCGGGCTGGTCGATGGAGTCCGGGTCGCCCTCGGGGCCGATGGGCAGCGTGAGGTACCAGTTGGCGAGATCGAGGAGATCGCCCGGCTTCGTCGCGGCACCCTGCGCACGGGGTGGCTCGGCCTCGGGGATCACCGGCAGCGGGCACGACGGCCCGGCGGGAACCAGGCCGGGCGCGGCCGCCACGACGAGCGTGCACGGGTCGAGCGGCGCCGGGACGGGCTGGACGGTCAGCACGGCGGCCACGGCCACCGCAACGGGGGTGATCAGGTCCGGCATGGCGGCTACCGCCCGTGGCGGGGGCGGACGTGGGTCAGGGCGGCCTCGAGCATGGTTCTCCCGTCGGGGGTGCGCGCAGGACGGGACCTGCGCCGGGGCGGGGGACGAGCGGATGGCCAGGCCGCTCGCTGCGACGACGGGTCGCGTCGTCGTGCGGATCGATCGTAAGAGCGACTCCCCCGCCGGCGGGCGGGATCGATCACAGCACCCCCGATGGGGGCGGCTCCCCCACCCAGGCGGGTGATCAGCTGCTCAGGGCAGCTTCCAGTCCACCGGGTCGCCGCCCAGCTCCTCGATCAGCGCGTTGGCGCGGCTGAAGGGGCGAGAGCCGAAGAAGCCGCGGTCGGCGGACATCGGGCTCGGGTGGGCCGACTCGATGCACGGCACGTCCTCGAGCAGCGGGGCGAGGTTGCGGGCGTCGCGGCCCCAGAGGATCGCCACGAGCGGTTCGCCGTCGCGGGCGACGAGTGCGCGGATCGCCTGCTCGGTGACCTTCTCCCAGCCCTTGTCGCGGTGGGAGCCGGGGTTGCCGGGCTCGACGGTGAGCACCCTGTTGAGCAGCAGGACACCCTGGTCGGCCCATGGCGTCAGGTCGCCGGTGGACGGGGTGGGGTGGCCGAGGTCCTCGGAGTACTCGCGGAAGATGTTCGCGAGCGAGCGGGGCACGGGGCGGGTCTGCGGCGACACCGAGAACGACAGCCCGATCGCGTGGCCGGGGGTCGGGTACGGGTCCTGCCCCACGATGAGCACCCGCACCGCGTCGAACGGCTGCTGGAAGGCGCGCAGGACGTTCGCGCCCGCCGGCAGGTAGCGCCGGCCGGCCGCCAGCTCGGCGCGCAGGAACGCCCCCATGTCGGCGATCACCGGGGCGACGGGAGCCAGTGCCGTGGCCCATCCGGCCTCGACAACCTCCTCGAGCGGTCGTGCCGACATCAGGAAATCCTCCTCAGCTCCGCACGGAACCGCTTCCCGCGCCTGATGTAGCTCTGCACCGCGTGGTCGAAGTAGCCCTCGGGCACCTCGTGGCCCTCCCGGACCCGCGCAGGCACACCGATCGCCATCCGGCGGTCCGGGATCTCCGTCTTCGGGGACACCACGGCACCGGCCGCCACCACGCGCCCGCACCGACGCGTGCGCCGTTCAGCACGACGGAGCCGGACGAGATGAGCGCGCGGTCCCCGATCACCGCGCCCTCGATGTGCACGTTGTGCCCGACGGTGACCTCGTCCCCGATGATCGTCGGCTCGTGCGGGGTGCAGTGGATGATCGACCCGTCCTGCACGCTCGTGCGCGCGCCCACCTCGATGCGGCCGTCGTCGCCGCGCAGCACGGCCGTGGGCCAGACCGAGGCCTCCGCCCCGATCGTGACGTTCCCGATCACGACGCGTCCGGGTGGACGTAGGCATCGGGATGGATCTCCGGTTCGACGTCGCCGAGCGCGTAGAGGGGCACCCGCCGGAGCCTAGCGATCCGTGTCGAAGGTCCCTCACCGGTCAAGGACCTCCGACACGAACCGCTAGGACGAACGCTCTTCGGGCATCTTCCCGGCCAGCTCGTCGACGACCAACTGCTCCCGGCACACGCTCCCGCCGCGGTAGGCGGAGCGCCCGAGCAACTGGGAGATCACCGGTGCCGTGATCACCTGGAACAGCCCGACCAGCGCCAACGTCACCGCGCTCTCCAGCTCGACGCGCAGGGCAGTGCCGGCCAAGATCAGCAGGAGGCCCAGCGTCTGGGGTTTGGTGGCGGCCTGCATGCGGCCCGGCAGGTCCGGTAGACGCACGAGCCCGAGCGCTCCGAGCAGGCAGGACAGGCGCCGAGCAGCATCAGCACCGCGGAGAGGACGTCGACGATCACCGGTGCCCCTTCCTGCGCTCCGTCAGCCGGGTGGCCGCTGCCGACCCGACGAACCCGAGCAGGGCGACGGCCGCGAGCATGGGGATGTTGGACCCGTCGCGGTAGATCGCGATGTACACCGAGGCCGCCGCGACGATGAGGATCACGAACACGTCGAGCGCGGCGATCCGGTCCAGCGTGTCCGGCCCGCGCAGCAACCGGACGAGCGCGAACGCCCGGCGATGCACAGCATCGCGAGCACGACGAAGAAGACGACGGTCATCGCGGCACCGCCTCCAGCAGGCGCCTCGCGACCGCCAGCTCTTCCGGGGTGCCCAGGGCGGCGAGGACCCGGCATTGCATGTCCAGGGCGCCTCTCCGGGCCCGTTCCACCCCTGCGTCGTCACGGGGACCCAGCGAGTAGACGTACCAGACGTCGTGGTCGTGGTCGATCTGCAGCGCCATCGTGCCCGGGGAGAGCGTGAGGGCGGTGGCCATCACCGTGACCACCCGGTCGGATGACGCGATGAGCGGGACGGCGATGATCGCGCCGCGGGCGCGGGGGCCGTGGCGCAGCACCTGCCAGCTCACCTCGACGCCGGACACGACCAGGTCCCAGAGCAGGAACACGACGAGGCCGAGGACCCGCAGGGGACGCACCGGCAGCCGGTCGGCGGCGGGCGGCAGCCGGAACAGGGCCGTGACCAGCGCCCCGACCAGCACGCCTCCCACGATCGACGCCGGGGTGAAGGTGCCCCACAGGAACACCCAGACCACCGTCAGCCAGAGCACGGGAGGCAACCACGCCGAAGGAGACCAGGTGCTCACGGTGCCTCCCCCAGCACGGCGACGCGGTAGGGCTCGCGGTCGAGCAGGTCCACGCCCGCCCGCTCCGTCATGCCGGCCAGCGGGCCGGCGAAGGCCGCGATCGCGAGGCTCACCACGATCAGCCCGGCGGTGGCGGCGTACATCGGCACGGACGTGCGTGCGGTGCCGACGAGCACCTCGTCGGCCGGGTCGACGTCGGGCACCGGGGCCTGCGGCTCGCCCCAGAACACCCGCACCCAGACGCGCACCAGCGCGTAGAGGGTGAGCAGGCTCGCGAGGACCACGACGCCGGCCACCGCCTGCTCCGCGGGCCCGCTTCCCGCTCCGGCCTGCAGGAGCGCGAGCTTGGCGACGAACCCGGCCGTCGGCGGCACCCCGGCGAGCGTGAGCGCCGGGATGGCGAACAGGATCGCCAGGCCCGGGGACGTGCGCAGCAGCCCACCCATCCGGTCGAGCGCCACGGTGCCGGAGCGCCGCGTGATGAGACCGCTCACCAGAAACAGCGTGGCGAGCACCGTGATGTGGTGCGCGGCGTACAGGGCCGCCCCGGACACCCCGGCCGCGTCGAACACCGCGAGCCCGTAGAGCAGGAACCCGATGTGGCTGACCAGCAGGAACGACAGCAGCCGGTTCAGGTCGTTCTGCGCGAGCGCGCCGAGCACGCCCACGAGCATCGTGGCGACCGACAGCACGAGCATCAACGTCCACGGCTCCTCACGGGGGAAGAGCAGCGTCTGGGTGCGCAGCAGCGCGTAGAAGCTGACCTTCGTGAGCAGTCCGGCGAAGAGGGCGGCCACCGGGCCGGGCGCGTTCGGGTAGCTGTCGGGCAGCCAGAAGTGCATCGGCACGATCGCCGCCTTGATCCCGAAGACGACGAGCAGCATCATCCCCAGCACCGTCTGCAGCCCGGGCGGCAACTCCCCCACGCGACCGGCGAGGTCGGCGAGGTTCACGGTGCCGGTGGCGGCGTAGACCATCGCCACCGCCGTGAGGAACAGCAGCGACGACAGCAGGCTCACCGTCACGTACGTCATGCCGGCCCGGATCCGGTTGGCCCCGGTGCGCCGGGTGATCAGCACGTAGGACGCGGTGAGCATCAGCTCGAACGCCACGAACAGCGTGAACAGGTCGCCGGTGAGGTACGCCAGCGACACGCCGGCGCAGAGCATGAGGTACATCGGGTGGAACGTGGTGCTCGCGGTGGCCCGGCCGAGGTCGGTGATGCGCTGGTCGATCGCGTAGACGAGCACGGCGAGCGTGACCAGGGTGGACACGAGCAGCAGCAGCGCGGACAGCCGGTCGGCCACCAGCGCGATCCCGACGGGCGCCGGCCAGCCGCCGAGCTCGGTGACGATCGGGCCCTGCCGGTCGGTGGCCACGAGCAGCACGCCCGCGAGTGCCGCCACCGCCGCGAGCACCACGACGCCGATGACGCGCTGCAGCGTGGCCGAGCGGCTGCCGACGATCGAGATCGCCGCGCCGAGCATCGGCAGCAGCACCGGCAGCGGCAGGAGATAACTCATGGCGTCGCCTCCCCGTCGCCGTCGCCGTCGCCGTCGTCCAGCCCGGCCGACGGAGTCTTCTGCCGAGAGATCCGCCGGTCCTCGACGTCGTCCTGCACCTCGTCGTGCCCGACCAGGACGAAGGAGCGGTAGCCGAGGGCGAGCAGGAACGTCGTCAGCGCGAAGGTGATCACGATGGCGGTGAGGGCGAGCGCCTGGGGCAGCGCGTCGGTGAACTCCTCCGGCGCCACCGCTCCGAGGATGGGTGCCCGGCCCGGAGGGCCGCCGGCGAGCTGCAGGAGCAGGTTGGTGCCGTGCCCCAGCACCACGACGCCGATGAGCACCCGCATGAGCGAGCGCGACAGCAGCAGCGTGAAACCGGTGCCGTAGAGCACGCCGACGGTGGCGGCCATGACGAGGTTGATGGTCACGACGGGGTCTCCCCCGCCTCGCGCATGTCGCGCTCGATACCGGCGCCGAGCGAGCGCAGCAGGTCCAGCACGACCCCGACGATCAGCAGGTACACCCCGACGTCGAGGAACACGCTCGTCTGGGTCTCGACGTGCCCGATCAGCGGCACGTCGAGCGCGAGCTTGGTGGTGGCGAGCACCGGTGCGCCGACGACGGTGGGCGCGAGCGCCGTGAGCAGCGCGACGGTGAGCCCCAGCCCGATGAGCACCGGGGGACGGAGACGCACGGCGGCGTCGCTGCCGCCCGCGATGTAGCGCAGCACGAACGCGAGGCCGGCCACGAGCCCGGCCGCGAAGCCGCCGCCCGGCCCGTAGTGGCCGACGAGCAGCAGGTACAGCGAGAACACCAGCACGGTGGGGAACAGCGCCCGGGTGGTCATCTCCAGCAGCAGCGTGCGCTGGCGGTGGCCGCGGCAGTCGCCGGAGAGCATCCACCCCTGGCGGGGCCGGTCCCACTCCTCGAACGGCTTGTCTTCCGGTGCCGTCATCCGAGCACGTCCTCCTCCTGACGGGGCGGGCCCTCGCCGTCCTCCGCCGGTACCGCGCGCCGCTGCCGGTCGTACCGGGTGGCGAGGACGAGGCTGGCCACCCCGGCGGCGGCCACGAACAGCACGCCGATCTCGCCGACGGTGTCGAGCGCGCGGAAGTCGACGAGGATCGCGCTGATCACGTTCGTGGCGCCGGCCTCGGGGGTCAGCCTGGCGAGCTCCGCGCTCGTGGTGGCAGGCTCGGAGCGCGCTGCGGAGAGCACGAGTGCGAACACCGCGACCGCGAACCCCGCGACAGCCCCGAGCATCGCCTTGGGCACGCGGACCCGCCGGGAGGGCCGCGTCTCGGTGAAGTGCGGGGGCAGCCTGCGCAGCACGAACACGAACGCGACGAGCGAGAGCGTCTCGACGAGGAACTGGGCGAGCGCGAGGTCCGGCGCCCCGTCGACGATGAACAGGCCACCGACCCCGTACCCGATCACGCCGACGAGCAGGACGGCCGTGAACCGCCGCCGGGTACGGGTGACGGCGAGCGCCGAGATCACCACCACGATCGCGAGCGGCACCTGGATGAGGTCGTGGTAGAGCGGCGCGGACGTCGGCCAGGCACCCGCCAGCACGGCCGCCACCCCCGGGAGCAGCACGAACATCACCATGATCGTGGACAGGTAGGAGGGCAGCGAACCGACCTGCAGCCGGCCGGTGACGCCGACTGCCAGGCGGGCGATGCCCGAGAGCGTCTTCTCGTACGCGCGTTGGGCGTCGAGCGGGCTGAGCCCGGCCGCCGGGGCCAGCCGGTCGCGCGCGGCGTGCAGGGCGAGGCCGCCTGCCACGGCGACCGCGGAGAACAGCAGCGGGAGCCCGAACCCGTGCCAGAGCGCGAGGTGGTAGCCGGGGTCGCCCGGCAGCGCCGCCGCGTAGCTCGACGCTTCGGCGTCGACGATCGGCGTGGCGATCCCGAGCACCGGTCCCGCCACCGCGCACAGCCAGATCGGCACGGTCAGTGCCGGGCCGAGGCCGTGTGCCGACGTGGCGTCCCGGCCGGGCTTGCGCGCGAACGCGCCCCAGAGGAACCGCGCGCTGTAGGCGACGGTGAGCACCGACCCGAGCAACAGCCCGGCGGCGACGGCCCAGTTCTCGACGCTGCCGTGGAGGAACGCCTCGAACGCCGCTTCCTTGCCCACGAACCCGATCAGCGGGGGCAGCCCCGCCATCGACGCGGCCGCGAGCGCCGCGGCGACGGCGAGCCCCGGCAGGGCACGGCCGACGCCGGACAGCTCCCGCACGTCGCGGGTGCCCGTGGCGTGGTCGACGGCGCCGACGATGAGGAACAGGGTGGCCTTGAACATGCCGTGCGCGAGCAGCATCGCGATACCGGCCATGGCGGCTACCCGCCCGCCCGCGCCGAACAGCACCATGAGGAAGCCGAGCTGGCTCACCGTGCCGAACGCGAGCAGCCGCTTGAGGTCGGTGGCGGAGAGGGCCCGCCAGCCGCCGACGAGCATGGTGGCCACGCCGGCGACGAGCACCGGCACCGTCCACACCGCCAGGTCGGCGAACGCCGGCGACAGGCGCGCCACCAGGTAGACCCCGGCTTTGACCATCGACGCCGCGTGCAGGTACGCGCTCACCGGCGTCGGCGCGACCATCGCGGCGGGCAGCCACGGGTGGAACGGCAGCTGGGCCGACTTCGTGAACGCCCCGAGCAGGATCAGCAGCAGCGCGGCCGTGACCGCTCCGCCACGGGGCGGGTCGGCGAGGATCTCCGAGATCCGGTAGGTGCCCGCGGCCTCGCCGAGCAGCACGAAGCCGAGCAGCATCGCGAGCCCGCCGAAAACCGTGACGAACAGCGCCTGCACGGCGGCGCGCCGCTCCTCCTTGCGCTCGCCGCCCTGCCCGACCAGCAGGAACGACGCGATCGACGTGATCTCCCAGAACACGTAGAGCGTGAGCAGGTCGTCGGCGAGGACGAGGCCGAGCATCGCGCCCGCGAACGCGAGGAGCCATGCGGCGGACCGGGTGGCCTCCGGTGCGGCCGGCCGGAAGTAGCCGATGCAGTAGGCGAGGATCACGGCGCCGATGCCGGACACCAGCACGATCATGGCGAGGGCGAGCGCGTCGAGCCGGAACGACAGCTCCAGCCCGAGCGCCGGTGACCAGGCCGTGGTCTCGTCGATGCCGCCCGCGAGCGCGGGGCCCGCGCCCGCCAGCGCCCAGAGCAGGGCGGCCGCGGGCAGCACGGCCGCCACCCCGAACGCCGCCCGCGTGCTGCGCGCCGACACCAGGGGCAGCAGACCTGCGACCACGAGGTGCGCGGCGATGAGAGCGAGCACGCGGTCTTCCTCCCGGTCAGCCGTGCCGAGCTGGACTCGGCGCCATCGGTTCGCTCTGCGGTCTACGCGCAGCGCTGCCTGTTCGCCGCGCGCAGCTCCGCCCGGCGGACGGGCGGGGCGCGCCCTCGCGCGTAGGTACCCGGAACGGCCCGATCGTCGTCCCCAGCTCCGCATGACGACCCGACGCGTGCCGCGCAAGCGGACAATCCGGACCGGAGCTCCTGGCGTCCACCCTACCGACCGCCCTGGAGCGGATCGTCCAGCGCCCGGTGCGCAGCCTCACAGCCGCGTCCTGGAACGATCCAGAAGCCGAGGACGATGTACTGGGTGGAATCCGCAACCGACCCCCTCGAAGGAGGACGGCATGACCACGACGCGCTTCACCAGCGCCGTCCGCCGGGCCCTGCGTGCCCTCGACAGCTGGACCCTGGACGTGTTCAACCCGCGCTACCCGACACCGCGCGACTGATCCCGCCCCGCCGGGCGGCGGCGCTACCCGCGCTCCCCCGGCGGCACCAGTGGGCGCAGCCGCACCCACAGCACGAACAGGGCCGCGACCACCAGCATCACGAGGCCCGACCACAGGTTGATGTCGATGCCGCCCGCCTTGGCGAGCTCGTCCTCACCCTCGAAGAACAGGCCCATCACCGTCAGGATGATCCCGTAGACGCCGAACAGCACGGCGATCACGGTGCGCAGGTCGAACAGCTGCGAGGCGGCACTCGGCGAGAGGGCGTGGTGGTGCGCGCCCGACGTCTCTTCCGGCTCGGTCACGACGATCTCCTCGGCCTCAGACGAACATCAGGTACAGGGCGAGCGTGAGCACGAGCACCAGCACGCCCATCACCACCGGCGACTGCCACCACGCGCCCTCTTCCTCGTGCATCGCGACGGGCACCGACTCGACCGCGGTGTGGCGACGCACCGCCCCGGCCGTCACCTGCTCGGGAACGGCCTCATCGGGAACGGCTCGGCGGCGCTGCCCACGGTCCGCCCGCGGCGTGAGCGACCACACCAGCCCGACGAGCTCGGCATCCGGCTTGGACGTCGTGAAGGTCGTGACGATCGCCGCGACCGCGATGCCGACGACGAACGCCGCGCTGGCCCCGATGAACGACCCGGCCTGCGAGGACACCTCGATCACCCCGTGCGCACCAGGGTGTCGACGATCACCGCGGCGATCGTGCCGGAGATCAGCCCGGTCCAGCCGGCCGGGCCGGACATCCGCTTCCAGAACAGGCCCAGGATGAAGATCGCGAACAGCGGCGCGTTGAAGAAGCTGAACAGCGCCTGGATGTAGTCCATCAGGTTCTCGAAGCTGCCCGCGATGAACGCCGTGCCGATAGCCACCAGACAACCGACCACGGTGACCGTCCGCCCGACCCGCAGGTAGTAGTCGTCCGGGCGGCCGGGCCGGATCCAGTCCTGCCACAGGTCGTAGGTGAACACCGTGTTGAGCGAGCTGACGTTGGCCGCCATGCCCGCCATGAACGAGGCCAGCAACCCGGCGAGCGCCACCCCGAGGATCCCGTTCGGCAACACCTCGTTCATGAGCAGCGACAGCGCGTTGTTGTAGGTGACCTCCGTCTCGCCGCCCTGCTTCAGGGTGGTGAGCTGTGGCACCAGCACCCCGGCGATCATCCCGGGGATCACGATGACCAGCGGGATCAGTGCCTTGGGGAACGCGCCGATGATCGGGGTGCGGCGCGCAGCGGACATGCTGCGAGCCGACAGCGCGCGCTGCACCTCGGCGAAGTTGGTGGTCCAGTAGCCGAACGAGAGCACGAACCCGAGCCCGAAGACGATCCCGAGCACCGACAGGAACGGGTTGGCGATCTCGGTGAGCGTCGACCCCGGCCACGCCGACACCTGCTCCTGCCCCGGCGGCAGCGCGCTCACCTGCGCGACCAGGCCGTCCCACCCGCCGACCCGCGCCAGCCCGGTGACCGTCAGCGGGATCAGCAGAGCGAGGATGACGAAGAACTGCAACACCTCGTTGTAGATCGCGGCGTTCAGGCCGCCGAGGAACGTGTAGCTCAGCACCACCAGCGCGGCCACCGGGATCGCGAGCTGGAGCGACCAGCCGAGCATCGCCTCGAGGATCAGGCCGAGCGCGTACAGGTTCACGCCCGCGATCAGCACGGACGCCAGCGCGAACGTGATGCCGTTGACCCGCTGCGTCGTCGCGTTGAACCGCATCAGCAGGAACTCGGGGACGCTGCGGGCCTTGCTGCCGTAGTAGAAGGGCATCATCACGATGCCCAGGAACACCATCGCCGGAATGGCGCCTATCCAGTAGTAGTGCACGGTGGCGATGCCGTACTCGGCGCCGTTGGCCATCATGCCGATCAGCTCGATCGCACCGAGGTTCGCCGAGAT
The DNA here is from genome assembly GCA_001942185.1 of Pseudonocardia sp. CNS-004. Classification (GTDB taxonomy): domain Bacteria; phylum Actinomycetota; class Actinomycetes; order Mycobacteriales; family Pseudonocardiaceae; genus Pseudonocardia. Next base: position 37,989 of record MKJV01000083.1, on the reverse strand, counting down.
GAACGCCAGCCCCGTGACCCACGCCGGCAACGAGCGGCCGGACAGCAGGAAGTCCAGGCTGGAGGCGATCGACCGGCGGGCCAGCACCCCGATGCCCAGCACCAGCACGAAGTAGAAGACGACGAACACGTAGTCGACCCAGATCGTGTCCAGCCGCAGGTCCGCCTGCGCCAGCACCCCAGTTCCAGTCGCCACGACGGCCCCCTCTCCGACTCCGGCCGACACGCGCTGCGAATGATTCGCCACTCTGCGCGATACCGCTAGCCGGAGCGCCGCCACGTCCGGGGCATGGCTCAGCCCGGGCGAACAGGTGCCTCCGAACGCCGGTCCGGAAGGCGCTTCGCGAAGTAGCGGCTGGCCGGGGACGCGGCGTAGGCACCGAACGCGGGCATCGGCTCGTAGCCCGAGCTCGTGTAGAGCGCGATCGCCTCGGGCTGCTCGGTGCCCGTCTCCAGCACGATGCGCCGCAGCCCGGCGGCGTGCGCGGCGCGCTCCAGCTCGGCGAGCACCGTGCGGGCGTGGCCCTTCCCGCGGTGTGCCGCGGCCACGTACATCCGTTTGACCTCCGCGTCGCCGTCCCGCAGTGCGGCGGCCTGCCCGGCGCGCCGCTCCCGCCAGCCGCCGCACGCCACCGGCTCACCCTCGGCGTACCCGACGACGAAGAACCCGTGGGGCGGCGCGAACTCCCGCGGGTCGACCTCGGTGGCGTCCTCGCCGCCGTAGCGCTCGCGGTAGACCTGCTGGAGCTCGGTGATCAGCGCGACGGCGTCCGGGTGGTCGAAGGCGGTGGGGCACAGCTCGAGCACGACCAGAGCGTACGGATCACCCCCGCGCGGGCAGCTCCACCGGCGCCCGCCCGGCCCACGCCACGACGGCGAGGCTCAGCGCGGCCAGCACCGCCACCCCGACCAGCAGCACCGGGTAGCCGACCGGCCCGGCGAGCGCCGCCAGCAGCACCGGCAGCACGAACCCGACGTAGGTCAACGCGTAGTAGACGGCGGTGAGACCACCGAGCCGGGCCGGTTCCGCCATCTGCTGCACCTCGAGCAGACCCGCGACCAGCAGCAGCCCGTACGCGGCTCCGAGCACCGCGGACGCGGGCACCGCGAGCACCGGCGACCCGATCCCGGCCGCCGCGGCGGCGACCAGCACGCCTGCGACGAGCCCGGCGAGCCCCAGCCGCGCCCCCGTCACCGGGGAGAGCCGCCGGGCCCACGACTGCACGAGGACGCCGACTGCCAGCGTCACGGTGGTGAGCAGCGTGGCGTACACGAGCCCGAACCCCGCGAGGCGCGAGCCGAGCGCTGCGGGCTGCACGGCGAACGACAGCGCAGGCGCCCCGAACGCCCACGGCGCCATCGGCGCGACGACCCGCCGGAACCGGGGCGGCAGGTGCACCCGACTGCCGGGCCGAGGCGCGCCCGCCCGCCTCGTCTCCGGCACGCCGACCACGGCGGCCACGACGGGCACTGTCAGCACGACGTGCGCCAGGTAGGGCAGTTCCATGGGCAGCGGCGCCCACTGCGCGAGCACACCGGCGACGAGCGGACCCACCCCGAACCCGGCCGACAGCGCGAGCGCCGCCCGGCGCGCACCCGCACCGCGTCCGCACCCGGGTCCCACGCGCCTGCGACAGCTCCTTCACCCAGGACGTGCCCACCGCCATCGCGATGCCGGTGACCGCCCCGAACACGAACCGCCCGGTGTAGAGCGCGGGCTGCGAGACGGCCGCGACGCCGCCGAGCGCGAGCACCCCGCTGGCAGGCGCCGACACCACCAGCGCGGGCAGCAACAGGCGCCGCCGCCCCCACCGGTCGGAGGCGGGGCCACCCAGCAGCAGCCCCGGGATCAGCCCGGCGGCGTAGACGGCGAAGAACGCGGCGACGGTGACCGCCGAGTAGTGCGCCTGCTCCCGGTACATCACCATCAGGGAGCTGAACTGGTTGGCGCCGTACCCGATGGCGAACAGCGCAGCCGCCGGCCCCACCCAGCCGCGGCGCGCAGCGGCCGTCAGGTGCGCGCCTTGGCCGCGCGGCGCCAGGTCGTCAGCACCCGCTCCGTGTAGCCGTTCGGCTCCGTGCGGCCGGTGAGGACCAGCTCCAGCGCCGCCTGGAACGACGGGCTCGAGTCCAGGTCCTTGGCCATCGGCTCGTAGCCCGGCTCACGGGCGTTCTGCTCGTCGACGAGCGCGGCCATCCGCGCGAACGTCTCGCGCACCCCTGCCTCGTCGACCAGGCCGTGGTGCAACCAGTTCGCGATGAGCTGGCTGGAGATCCTCAGGGTGGCGCGGTCCTCCATCAGGCCGACGCCTCCAGGTCGGGCACGGTGGAGCAGCCGATGCCCAGGCCCACCCAGCGCACGACGTAGCCGAGGATCGACTGCGCGCCCGTCTCCAGTTCGTGCCGCTTCTCGTCGTCGGTGAGCTCGGCGGTGAGCAGCGGCACCTCCAGCAGCTGCCGCCGGTCGGTGTCGCGGCCCGCGAGCTCGCGCTGGCGCGCGGCGACGTCGATGCGCAGGTAGTGCAGCGCGTGCAGGGTGGCCGCGGTGGGCGAGGGCACCCAGGCCGTGTTGGCGCCTGCCTGCGGGTGGGCGCCCTTGGTGGCGAGCAGCTCGGCCATCGCGGCGGGCTTGGCGAACATGCCCTTGCCGATCTGCGCCTGCCCGACGAACCCGGCGCGCAGCGCCACGTCGACGTTGCGGTCCTCGTAGCCCAAGAGCCACGGCGTGGACTTCATGTCGTTCTTGCGCACGACCGGGCCGGCCAGGAAGTCGGAGTGGATCTCGTCGCCGGTGCGGTCGAGGAAACCGGTGTTCACGAAGATCACCCGGTCCTGCGCTGCGGCGACGCAGGCATCGAGGGTGAGCGACGTGCGCTTCTCCTCGTCCATGATCCCGATCTTGAGGGTGCGCGGCTCCAGGCCCAGCGCCTCCTCCACGGCGGCGAACAGCTCGACCGTGAGGGCGACCTCCTCCGGCCCGTGCTGCTTGGGCTTGACGATGTAGACGCTGCCCGCGCGGGAGTTGGTGTACCGGCCACGGCCGCGAAGGTCGTGCAGGGCGGCGGTGACCGAGACGAGCGCGTCGAGCACACCCTCGCCCACCGGCCTGCCGTCGATCTGCACGGCGTCGGTGAACATGTGGTGGCCGCAGTTGCGCACGAGCAGCAGCGACCGGCCGGGCAGGGTGAGCGTCGAACCGTCCGGTGCGGTGAACTCGCGGTCGCCGTGCACCCGCCGCTCGACGGTCCGGCCGCCCTTGTCGAACGTCGCGACGAGCTCGCCGGTCATCAGGCCGAGCCACGTGCGGTAGGCGAGCGCCTTGTCCTCGCCGTCGACGGTGGCGACGGAGTCCTCGAGGTCGACGATCGTGGTGATCGCGGCCTCCACCACGACGTCGGCCACGTCCGCGTGGTGCTGGCGCCCGACCCGGTGCTCGGGGTCGATCGTCAGCTGGACGTGCAGGTTGTGGTGGCGCAGCAGGATCGCCGCATCCCGGTGGCCGGCGAACTGCGCCGGGTCGGCGAGGCCGGACTCCCCGGTACCGGCGGCGACGACGAGGCGCCCGTTCTCCACGCGGTACGCGGTGGCGTCGGCGTGGCTGCCCTGCGCGAGAGGGAGGAATTCGTCGAGCAGCCGGTCGGCCTCCGCGATCACCTGCGCGCCCCGCACGTCGTCGTAGCCGGGAGCGAGCTCGTGCTCGAGCGGGAGGGCGTCGGTGCCGTAGAGCGCGTCGTAGAGCGAACCCCAGCGCGCGTTGGCGGCGTTCAGGGCGTAGCGGGGCACGGTCGCCGGCACCACGAGCTGGGGACCCGCGATCTCGGCGATCTCCGGGTCGACCCGGTCGACCCGCACTTCGGGCGAGGCCTCCGGCACCAGGTAGCCGATCTCGGTGAGGAACGCCTCGTACGCGGCGGGGTCGCCACCTGCGTGCTCCGCGTGCCACGCGTCGAGCTGCGCCTGCAGCTCGTCCCGGCGCGCCAGCAGCCGCGCGATCCGCCCGTCGAAGCGCTCGTGCAGCGCGGCGAGGGTGGCCCAGAACCACTCCGGCTCCAGGTCGAGGCCGGGCAGCAGCTCGTCCGCGACGAACGTCCGCAGTGCCGGGTCGATCTGCAGTTGCGCACTCATGTCTCGCCCTCCGGTCGGCAGCCAGCCCACGGCGGGTACCCGCCCGGCCACTTTTTTACCAGACGGACTTGAACTTCCGCATCGCGGAAGTAAGACTCAACGTGTGACGACGGCGGTGGGCACGGGTTCGACCGACGCGGGGCCCACGGCCCCGGTCAACGCCAATGCCACCACGGCGGCGGCCACGACGACGAGGGCCATCTGCAGCTTCCGGCGGGGACCCATGGCTTCGACCTCCCGAACGATCTGCGTTGGTGGGCGACCGGTCCGGGCTACCACGAGGACCGGGCGATCCGGGGATCGCGGACGTAGTCTCCATGCCAGGCGTGCACCCGCGACGGAGGGGGCCCATCGGTGAGTCTTGCCAGCGCGGCCGAGCAGGCGTTCGAGGCGGTGCTCGCGCCGGAAGACGTGATCAGTGACCCGATCCGGTGTCGCTCGTACGAGTGCGACGGGCTCACCGGGTACCGGGTCGTCCCGCAGCTCGTCCTGCTCCCCCGCGACGCCGAGCAGGTGGCCGCCGCGGTGCGGGTGTGCGCCGAGCACGGGGTGCCGTTCGTCGCGCGCGGCGCGGGCACGGGGCTGTCCGGCGGGGCGCTCCCCGTCGCCGACGGCGTCGTGATCAGCCTGGCCCGGCTCAAGCGGGTGCTGGAGGTCGACCCGGTCGACCGGCGCGCGGTCGTCGAGCCGGGCGTCACCAACCTGGAGATCACCGCGGCCGCCGCACCGCACGGGCTCTACTACGCGCCCGACCCGTCGAGCCAGCAGGTCTGCACGATCGGCGGCAACGTCGCGGAGAACTCCGGCGGCGCCCACTGCCTCAAGTACGGCTTCACCACCAACCACGTGCTGTCCTGCGAGGTCGTGCTCCCCGACGGGTCGCTGGTCACGCTCGGCTCCGACACCGGCGAGCAGGCCGGGCCCGACCTGCGCGGCGTGTTCCTCGGCTCCGAGGGCACGCTCGGGATCACCACGAAGATCACGGTGCGGCTGCTGCGCACCCCCGAGTCCGTGCGCACGCTGCTCGCCGACTTCCCGTCGATCGCCGCGGCGGGCGACGTGGTCTCCGACATCGTCGCCGCCGGCATCGTCCCGGCCGCCGTCGAGATGATGGACACGCTCGCCATCGAAGCTGCCGAGCAGGCGGTGCACGCCGGCTACACCGTCGGCGTGCCGGCTGCGCTCATCGTCGAGCTGGACGGGCCGGCCGAGGAGTGCGACACACAGTTCGAGCAGGTCAAGCAGATCTGCGACCGGCACGGCTGCACCCGGCTGCACATCGCGGGCTCCCCCGAGGAGCGCGCCGCGATCTGGCGGGGCCGCAAGGCCGCCTTCGCCGCCGTCGGTCGCATCTCCCCCGACTACTTCGTGCAGGACGGCGTGGTGCCGCGCACCCGGCTCGCCGAGGTGCTCGACCGCATCGCCGGCATGGGGGCCGAGGCCGGGCTGCGGGTGGCCAACGTCTTCCACGCGGGCGACGGCAACCTGCACCCGCTCGTCCTCTACAGCGCCGCGGCCGGGGAGACCGAGCGTGCCGAGAAGCTGTCCGGCGCGATCGCGGAGCTCTGCGTGGAGCTGGGCGGGTCGCTGTCGGGCGAGCACGGCATCGGCGCCGACAAGGCGTGCTCGATGCCGAAGATGTTCGGGGAGGACGACCTCGCCGTCATGGCCCGCGCGCGGAAGGCCTTCGACCCGCACGGGCTGTGCAACCCCGGCAAGGTGCTGCCCACGCCCCGGCTCTGCGGCGAACGCCCCGGCAAGTACCGCCCGCACCCCTTGGAAGAGGCCGGCCTGATCGAACGCCTGTGACGCCACCACCGCGAGTCGCGCCACGGATGCACGCGAGTCGCGCTCCGAGTGCGAGGAAGGAAGCCATGAGCCAGGGCAACGCCACGGCGGCACCGCTGCGCCCGACGGATCTGCGCTCCCTGCGCGACGCCGTGCTCGACACCGCGGGCACCGTCGGGATCGTCGGTGCCGCCACCGCGGCCGGCTGGGCGGGCAGGCTCGCCCCGGTCGACACCGTGCTCGACACCACCGGTCTCACCGGCGTGATCACCCACAACCCGGGGGACATGACCGTCTCGGTCCGGGCGGGCACCCCGCTGCGGCAGCTCCAGGACGAGCTCGCTCCGCACGGCCAGCACGTCGCGTTCGACGCGGCGCGCGTCGCCGACGGCGCCACCGTGGGCGGGCTGGTCGCCACGGGCGACGCGGGCCCCGCGGCGCTGGTGCACGGCTCGATGCGCGACCTCGTCATCGGCGTCACCCTCGTGCTCGCCGACGGCACGATGGCCCGCAGCGGCGGGCACGTCATCAAGAACGTCGCGGGCTACGACCTCGCCAAGCTGATGCACGGCTCCTACGGCACGCTCGGTGTGCTCGCCGAGGTGGTGCTGCGGCTGCACCCGATGCCGAAGCGTTCCGCCACGCTCGCGATCCACTGCCCTCTGGAGGAGGCCGCCGAGCACGCCGCCACGGTGCTCGGCGGTCCGTTCGAACCCGCGGCCCTGGAATGGCTCTCCGACGGCACGCTCCTGATCCGCGTGGAGGGCACCGAGGAGGCCCTCGACGCGAGGCTGCAACGCCTCCGCGCTGTCCTCGGCACCGGTGAGCTCCTCGATCTCCCTCATCCCGAGGAGGCGCCGGTTCGGCCGGACGAACGGCACGCTCGTACCGCTGGATCGGACGAGGCTGCCGTTCGTACAGCGGATCACTGGGAGCGACACGCCTCGCTCGTGCGGGGAGACCCCAGCCTCGCCTCGCTGCGCATCGGGGTGCGGCCCTCCCGGTTGCCCGGGCGCCTCGCGGAGTTGCCCGCCTCCTTCGTCACCGCCGGGCTGGGCACCGGGGTCGCCACCATCTCCGTGCCCGTGGAAGCGGTCGCCGAGGCGCACTCGCGGGTGCACGCCGCGGGTGGCACCTCCGTGCTGCGCTCCCGCCCCCCGGAAGCCGACGCACCGGCGTGGGGGCCGCCGCCGTCCGCGATCTCCGTACTGCGCGCCGTCAAGGCCGAGCTCGACCCGCAGGCCGGTTCGGCCCGGGCCGTTTCGACCCCTGGATGTGAGATGAGCACTCCCGCAGGTTCCGCCCACACCAACCTCCCGCAGACGGGTCCGAGCGCCTTCGACGAGCACCGCCCGCCGGAGCGCGACCTGCTCGACGACTGCGTGCACTGCGGGTTCTGCCTGCCGACCTGCCCCACCTACCAGCTGTGGGGCGAGGAGATGGACTCCCCGCGCGGGCGCATCTACCTCATGGACCTCGCCGAGAAGGGCGAGATCGGCCTGCAGGGCCCGTTCACCGAGCACATCGACCGCTGCCTGGGCTGCATGGCGTGCGTCACCGCGTGCCCGTCCGGAGTGCAGTACGACCGGCTGCTCGAGTCGGTGCGCCCGCAGATCGAGCGCAACGTGCCCCGGGAGCGTTCCGACACGTGGTTCCGCAACGCGATCTTCGCGCTCTTCCCGTACCGGCGGCGGCTGCGTGCCGCCGCCGTACCGGGGGCGCTCTACCAGCGGCTGCGCAAGATCCCCGCCGTCGCGAAGCTCGCGGGGAAGCTGCCCGGGCGGCTCGGTGCGATGGAGTCGCTGCTGCCGCCGGTGTCGGTGCGCGAGGCGTTCGCCCGGCTCCCGGTCCACACCCCCGCCGTCGGCGAGCGCCGGGCGCGGGTGGCGCTGCTGGCGGGCTGTGTGCAGGACGTGTTCTTCCACCGCGTCAACGCCGCCACCGTGCGCGTGCTGGCCGCCGAGGGCTGCGACGTCCTGGTGCCGCGCGAGCAGCAGTGCTGCGGCGCGCTCGAGCTGCACGCGGGCCGCGAGGACAGCGCGCTGGCCCGGGCGAAGCGCGAGATCGCGGTCTACGAGACGCTGGACGTCGACCACGTCGTCACCAACGTCGCGGGGTGCGGCTCGTCCATGAAGGAGTACGGCCACCTGCTCGCCGACGACCCCGAGTGGGCCGAGCGGGCGAAGGCGTTCAGCTCCCGGGTGCGCGACGTGCACGAGGTGCTCGCCGACCTGCTGTCCGACGGGGGCCCGCGCGCACCGCGGCACCCGTTCCGTGGCCGGGTGGCCTACCACGACGCCTGCCACCTCGGGCACGCCCAGCAGGTGCGCGCCCAGCCGCGCGAGGTGCTGCGCTCGATCCCGGACCTGGAGCTGGTCGACCTCCCCGAGGCCGCGCTGTGCTGCGGCTCGGCCGGCATCTACAACATGATCATGCCGGACGCCGCGTCCGAGCTCGCGCCCGCAAGGCCGAGAACGTCCGGTCGGTCGAACCGGACGTCGTGGTCACGGCCAACCCCGGCTGCCTGCTGCAGATCGGCAAGCACCTCGGGCGCGACCTGCCCCTCCTGCACCCGGTGCAGCTGCTCGACGCGTCGATCCGCGGGGTGCCGGTGCCGCGGAGCTAGTGCCCCGGGCCCTGCAGGGTGACGCTGCCCGGGAGGGCGGCGAACGCCTCGTGCAGGCACGCGGCCAGCTCGTCACGGCTCGCGGGGCCGGGCCGGAACACCCACTCGTCCAAGGCGCAGTGGTAGGCGGCCAACGCCATGTCGACGACGAGCCGGACGCGCAGGTCGTGCTCGGGGTAGCCGAACCGCTCCCGCAGCACGGTGATCACGGCGCGGGTGGTGCGGTCGCAGAACTGCAGGCCGTGGGCGTTCATCGACGGCGTGACCGCGGCCAGGCGACGGCTCTGCGCCACCCGTTCCGTCCACCCGTCCGCCGGCATCGCGGCGAGCGCCGCGAGCAGCGTGTCCCGCAGCATCTCCAGGACGGTTGCCCCGTCCACGGCCTCGCGGGTGTGCAGCTCGGCGAGGAACGCCGCCCACAGGTCGTGGGTGGGGGCCAGCGCCGCGTCCTCCTTGCTCGTGAAGTAGCGGAAGAACGTGCGCTTGGAGACCTCGACCTCGTCGCACAGGTCGTCGAGCGTGGTGGCGTCGAAGCCGTGCTCGGCGAACCGGCGCAGCGCGGTGTCCACGAGCGCCTGGCGCGTGCGGAGCTTCTTGCGCGCCCGCAGGGAGAGGGTGTCCATCACCACGCACTGTATCGCGTACGCGAACGCCACTTGTAGCATTACGCCTCTCAGTGGCAATTGCGTCTTAGTGAAGGTGAGTGGTCATGCGTGCCCTGCTCGTCGACCGATCCGTGCCCGGCGGCCTGCGCCTCGGCGAAGCTGCGGATCCCGTCCCGGCGCCGAACCAGGCACTGGTGCGGGTGACGGCGACCTCGCTCAACTTCGGCGAGGTCGAGTTCGGCGTCGAGAACGCCGCCGAGGGCAGCGTGCTCGGCTGGGACGCGGCAGGCGTCGTCGAGCGGGCGGCCGCCGACGGATCGGGCCCCGCGGCCGGCACCCCGGTCATCACGCTCGCCCCGGACGGGGCGTGGGCCGAGCTGCGCGCCGTCGACACCGACCTCGTCGGCGTGGTTCCCGAGGGCGCCGACCTCGGCGCGATCAGCACCGTCCCGGTCGCGGGCGCCAGCGCCCTGCGGGCCCTGCACCGCACCGGCCCGCTGCTGGGCAGGCGTGTGCTCGTCACCGGCGCCACCGGCGGCGTCGGCCGGTACGCCGTGCAGCTCGCCCACCTCGGAGGCGCGTACGTCGTCGCGAGCACCGGCGACCCGGCGCGGCACGGCGAGGGCCTGCGGGCGCTGGGCGCGGACGAGGTGGTGGCAGCCCCCGGCGAGTTCGACGGCCAGGTGGACGGCGTCGTCGACGTGGTGGGCGGCCCGCAGCTGGTGGCCGCCTACGACCGGCTCGCGGCGGGCGGCACCCTCGTCGCCGTCGGGCACACCACCGGCGAGGGCGAGCACTTCCCGTTCGGGGCGCTGTTCGGCAGCGACGGCCGGCACGACCGCTCGATCGTCACCTTCTACCTGCTGGAGTGCCGGAACGTGGGGCGCGATCTCGCCTGGCTGGCCGACGCCGTCGCCGCCGGCCGGCTCGACCCGCAGATCTCGTGGCGCGGCAGCTGGAAGGACGCCGCCGATGCCACCGGAGCGCTGCTGGCGCGGCGGCTGCACGGCAAGGCGGTGCTCGACATCGGCTGAACGGGCGGGCGTGATCCTTAAGGGACGGTGACGGCACGCCCGGGAGCGGCGTGCCCGCAGCCCGCGGCTCCTAGCGTCGGGAGCGTCCCCCCACCGACCCGATCGGAGGAGCCATGTCCCTGCTCCGGCCCGGCGAGGAGTTCCCCGCGCTGCCGGTGCAGATCGCCGACGGCGACGCGCTCCAGCTCCCGGACGCGCTGGCAGGCCACTACGGCGTCGTCCTGTTCTACCGCGGCTCGTGGTGCCCGTACTGCAACGCGCAGCTGCGGGCGTTCGAGCGCGCCCACGACGCGCTCGCGGAGGTCGACGCCGCGGTGATCGCCCTTTCCGTCGACGACGCCGACACCACCCGCGCCCTCGTCGAGAAGCACCGCCTGCGGTTCCCGGTCGGCCACAGCGCCGACGCCCCGAAGATCGCAGCGGCCACCGGGGCGTTCGTCGACGGGCAGCGCGGGCACCTCGAGTCCACCGGCTTCGTGCTCGACCCCACCGGCGCGGTCGTCGTCAGCGTCTACTCCAGCGGCGCCATCGGGCGGCTCGTTCCCGACGACGTCGTGGGCCTCATCCGCTACCTGCGCTCGCACGCGGCCTGATCCCGGGGAAGCCGCCCAGCACGGAGGCCACCACCCGGTCGGCGTAGGCGTGGTCGACGGGGCGGCCGGTCAGCAGCCGGTAGTGCAGCGGGGCGAAGACGAGGTCCAGCAGGAGATCGACGTCTGCGTCCGGGGGCAGCTCCGCACACGCCGCGGCCGCGGCGCGGACCGGGGCGCGGCGGGGCTCGAAGAAGTGCACCTGCAGGGCAGCGGCGGCGCCCTCGTCGGCCTGGGCTGCGCCCAGCAGGCCGGCGAGGACCCGGCCCAGCTCGGTCCTCGCGTACAGGTCGACGAAGTGCCGCGCGTGCGCCCGCAGGAGTGCCGCGAGGCCGTCACCCGGCACCGGGGCCGGGTGGGCGCGGGCGCGGTCCAGGAACGCCTCCAGCACCACCGCCGCCTTTCCGGCGGGCCACCAGCGGTACACGGTGCGCTTGCCGACCCCGGCGCGGGCCGCGATGGCGTCGACGCTCACGGCCTGCCAGCCGCCGTCGGCCGTCAGGGACCACGCGGCGTCGAGGACGGCGCGGTGGACGGCGGGGTTGCGGCGGGCGGGGTCAGGCACGGTCGGCCGCCCAGCCCGCCGCGACCGCGCGGTTCGCCGCCGCGACGGGCCCCACGAGGTCGGCGTACGGCTCGTCCCACGGGTCCTTGAGCCCCCATCCGCGCTGCGGGTTCTCCACGTAGCTGCACCAGTGCCACCCCAGGCACCAGCCCCGTCCGGACAGCGCTTCCGCGGTGCGCACGTAGCCCTCGGCCCGTTCTTCCTGGTCGCTGGCGCTGCCGGTGCGGTGCGGGTTCATCCGCGTCGGGCACCAGTTGCCCGTGTCGGCCACCAGCACCGGCAGCCCGGTGCGCCGGTGCCACCCCTCGACGACGTCCAGCGCCGCCGCCAGCGCGCGGGGCTCGGGCCCGGGGAACGTCTGGACCGACAGCACGTCCACGTGCTCGGCGGCGGCGTCGAGCACCTCGTCCGGTGCGCCGGCTCGGGCGCCGAACCGGTCACCGAGCAGCAGGTGGTCCGGGTCGCGACGGCGGATCGCGGCGGCGGCCGTGGCGTAGTAGGCCTGCGCGATCTCCGCCAGCGGGCCGTCCCACCCCGCGCCCGTCGGATGACCGGTCCACGCGGGGCCGTCGACGAGGAAGTAGCCGAGCAGCAGCGGGTCGTCCGGGCGGCAGAGCGTGCGGGCGAGGTGGTCGCAGTACTCGGCGAAGGCGGGCGAGCGCGGGTCGCGGTAGGCCGGGTGGCCGTTCCACGCCTCGATCTCGGCGACCCGCAGCTCCAGGACGTAGGGCAGGCCCGCCCCGGCCAGGTCGGCCCCGGGCAGGCCCTCGGAGTGACCCAGGTCCACCGGTCGCCCGCTCACCCCGAGACCGGTACCGCTGATGTACTCCGAGGTCGCACCGATTGTCGTGAACCCCCACGCGCCCAGGTCCGCCCCCAGTCCCTCGCGCAGCCAGCGCTGCCGGGACCCGCCGTAGCGCTCCCGCCAGATCACCTCGTTGTGCGGGTAGCGCAGGTTCGTGTCGTCGGCGTGCACGACACCGATCGACGGGAACGGCTCGCCCGCGGGCGAGACCAAGGACCACCCGCGGCCGCGCGCGACCGAGAAGAAGGACACGCCAGAGAGGATACGACCCGGTTCGTCTCCCCATTGTTCAGCCCTTCACCGCCCCCTGGGTGAACCCGGCGATGAAGCGGTCGAGGAACAGGTTGAACACCAGCGCGATCGGCACGGCGACGAGCACGGCGGCCGCCGAGAGCGACTGCCAGAAGAACACGTCGCCCCGGACCAGCTCGGTGGGCACCCCGGTGCTGATCACCTTCTGCGCGCTCGGCGAGATGAACGCGAGTGCGTAGATGAACTCGCTCGCGGTCAGGGTGAACGCGAACACCACGACGGCGACGAGGCCGGGGAACAGCAGTGGCGCGACCACGCGCACCATCGCCCCCACGCGGCTGTAGCCGTCGACCATCGCCTGCTCCTCGATGTCCTTCGGGATGGTCTTGAGGAACCCGATGAGCAGCCACACCGAGACCGGCACGGTGATCGTCGGGTAGATCACCACCAGCGACCAGGTGGAGTCCTGCAGCCCCAGAGCAACCACCAGCCGCGACAGCGACAGGAACAGCAGCGTGGGCGGCACGAGGTAGACGAAGAAGATCGCGATGCCCATCCGGCCGGCCCACGGGCGGTCCAGGCGGGCCAGGCTGTAGGCGGCCGGGAGCGCCAGCGCCAGCGTGATCAGCACGACCAGCACGCCGACCCACAGCGTGTTCCACGCGAACGTGCCGAACCCCGTGCCGGTCAGCAGGAACTGCAGGTGATCGCTCGTGGCCGGCTCGTTGTATCCGAACGGGTTGTTGCTGCGCCGGTAGAGGTCGCTGTCCTGCTTGAACGTGGTGATGGCCGCCCACACGAACGGGCCGGCCGCGGCCAGCGCGGACAGCACGGCGAGCACGTACAGCCCGATCCGCGCCGTCCGGTGCCTGCGGGCGTAGCGCCACCGGTCGCGTCGGTGACGACGAGCCCGTCCATCAGCTGATCTCCATCCCGCGCACGGCCCGCAGGATCGCGATCGCGGCCGCGAGCAGCAGCGGGAACAGGAACAGCGCGATGGCCGCTCCCTGCGCGATGTCGCTGCCCTCGATGCCCCGGAAGAACGCCCAGCTGGCGAGCACCTGGGTCTCGTTCGTCGGCCCGCCGCGGGTGAGGACGTACACGACGGTCATGTCCGTGAAGGTGAAGACCGCGCCGAACAGCGCGGAGATCGCGATGACGGGGGCGGTGAGCGGGATCGTGATCTCGAACATCCGCCGCCAGTAGCCCGCTCCGTCGACGGCGGCCTGCTCCTGCACGTCCTTCGGGATCGACAGCAGCCCGGCCATCATGATCACCGCGGCCAGCGGCACCAGCCGCCAGACGTGCACGGCGATCACCGAGATCATCGCCAGGGTCGGCTGCCCGAGCCAGAACATGTTCGACTGGATGATCCCGAGGTTGCGCAGCACCCAGTCGATCGGGGAGAACACCGAGTCGAGCAGCCACAGCCACGTGATCGTCGAGAGCGCCACCGGCGTGGTCCAGGGCAGCAGCACGCAGAACCGGACGATCCAGCGGCCGCGGAAGTCGGCGATCAGGATGTTCGCCAGCACCTTGCCGAAGATCACGATGAACACCATCGACACGGCGGTGAAGACGAAGGTGTTGCGCAGCGACCGCCAGAACACCGGGTCGGCGAAGATGCGCTCGAAGTTGAGGAGGCCGACCCAGTCGAAGCTCGGGTCACCCCCGGTCACGTCCGAGAAGCTGAACGCGACGGCGAGCAGGAACGGCACCGCCACCAGCGCGAGGATGTAGACGACGGCGGGGGCCAGCAGCAGCCAGGACAGCACGCCGTCGCGGTCGGCGATGCCGCGCCGCCGCAGGTCGGCGACCCGCGGTTCCCCGGTCCGCGCCGTGGCTTCGGCCGCGGGCGCCGACGAGCCCATCACGCCCCCAGCCGGACCGGCTCGGTGCGCAGGCCGCCGGCGGCGTCGAAGAAGCGCAGCCTGCCGCCCGGCACCGCGAAGTCGTGCCGTTCCCCGACCTCGATCGGCGTCTCCACGGTGGCCGGCAGCCGGGCGATCACCCGGCACGGCCCGTCCCCGAGCTCGATGCTGCCGTACACGTGCCGGTCGCCGGACAGGTACTCCATCCGCTGCACCTCGAGCGTGGCGGTGATCCGCTCACCGGGCACGTTCTCGACGGGCAGCAGGTGCTCCGGCCGGAAACCGACGAGCACGTCACCGTGCGGCACGAGGTTCATCGGCGGCGACCCGATGAACGTGGCGACGAACGTGTCGGCCGGGTCGTCGTAGATCTCGACGGGCGCCGATCTGGCGCACCCGGCCCGCGGACATGACCGCGATCCGGTCGCCGAGGCCCATCGCCTCGCTCTGGTCGTGCGTGACGTAGATCGTGGTGGCGCCGATGTCCTGCTGGAACCGCTTCAGCTCGTCGCGCGCGCTCGTCCGCAGCTTGGCGTCCAGGTTGGACAGCGGCTCGTCGAGCAGGAAGGCGGTGGGGTCGCGGACCAGCGCCCTGGCCAGCGCCACCCGCTGGCGCTCGCCGCCCGACAGCTGGCGGGGCTTGCGCCCGAGCAGGTGCCCGATGCCCAGCATCTCGGCGGCCGTGTGCGCCTTCTCCTCCCGCTCCTTCGGCGCCATCCCCTCCGCGCGCAGCGGGAACACGATGTTGGCCTGCACGGTCTTGTGCGGGTAGAGCGCGTAGCTCTGGAAGACCATCGCGATCCGCCGGGCCCGTGGCGGCAACCCGGTGACCACCTGCCCGCCGATGAGCACGTCACCGCTGGTGGGCTCCTCGAGCCCGGCGATCGTGCGCAGCAACGTGGTCTTGCCGCATCCCGACGGGCCCAGCAGGACCAGGTACTCCCCCTCACCCGTGGCCAGGTCGACCCCGTCGATCGCGTACACCCGACCCGAGTCGAAGGACTTGCGCAGTTCCTTGACCTCGACCGTGCTCAACCTCAGCTCCCGCCCGTGCCGATCAGCCCGCGCGACCGCCAGTTCTCGAAGATCGGGACGATCTGTCCCTCGGCGTCGGCGACGGCCTGCTGCGGGCTCACCTCACCCCGGGCGGCCCTGGCGAACATGTTGGGGATGACGAACGTGGCGAAGACCTCGCCCTCGGCGGTGTTGGCGGTGCCCGGGTAGCCGATGTTGGTGCTCCACTCGATGGCGTTCTCCAGGAGCGAGAGCTTGTCGGGGGGCTGCGCGCCGAACGGGTCGGCGCCGACCCACTTGCCGAGGTCGGGCACCACGTCGGGGTAGGCGGGGAAGTCGTAGAGCTTCGACTGCCAGGCCACGACGTCGAGGTTGTCCGCGTAGTGCAGCAGGAACGCCTTGGCCGCGTCCGGGTTGGCCGCGAAGTTCGGGACGATCCAGTTGTACATGACGTGGCTGGCCGCCCTGGCGTCCGCGGGACCGCGCAGCGCGGGCGAGAAGAAGATGTCGCCCGCGACCTCGGGGTCGGTCTCCTGCGACGTCCGCCATGCCGACA
This sequence comes from Pseudonocardia sp. CNS-004, assembly GCA_001942185.1. Taxonomy (GTDB): domain Bacteria; phylum Actinomycetota; class Actinomycetes; order Mycobacteriales; family Pseudonocardiaceae; genus Pseudonocardia. The sequence continues at coordinate 22,159 of MKJV01000083.1, read as the reverse complement.
GCGAGTTGAGGATGTAGGACAGCTGCCCCGCGGCCAGGCCCTGGTTGTTGGACGCGGCGTTCCAGGAGAACACCTCGGGCGTCATCGCGTCGTTGTAGAGCCTCGCCATGAACTCGACGGCCGCCACCGCCTCCGGCGAGTTGATCACGACCTGCTCGGCCTCGTCCTGGATCGACGCCCCGAACGACCAGAGCAGGGCCCGGCCCGCCATGTTCGAGTCGATCTCCTGCGACATCCCGATGCCCAGCTGCACGCCCTGGCTGTTCTTGATCTCGGTGCCGCCCCGCAGCAGGTCGTCCCAGGTGGTGGGGCCGTCGGGCAGGCCGACCGGGGTCCACAGGCTCTTGCGGTAGTCGCCCGGGTCGGGCACCCAGGCGGGCGCGAACGCGAAGTACTTACCGGTGGTGGGGTTGAACGAGGACTTCTGGCAGAGCTCCACCATCTCGCCGTGCCGGTTGTTCGCCTCGGTGACGACGTCGGTCAGGTCGAGCACGCTCGGCTCGTACTGCGGCACCGGGGAGATGTGCAGGATGAGGTCGTGGCCTTGGCCCGCCTGGATCTCGGCCTGCGTACGCGCCGGTAGCTCCGCGTAGTTGATGTGGTCGACCGTCACCTCGACCCCGACCCGCTGCCCCCATTCCTTCACCCACGGGTCGAACCAGGTGTCGTGGGCCGGGACGAAGTGGCTCCACATCAGGATCGACAGGGATCCGGACAACGGTGAGGCCGGTTCGGTGAACGTGCCGGTCGGCGCCGGCTGGGTGGGTTCGGGCCCGCCGGCACCGATCCCCTCGTCCTCCGCGCACGCCACGAGCGTGCCTCCGAGGGCGGCCAGGCCCGTGGCCTGGAGGAAGCGCCGACGGTCGAACTGCGTGCTGATGCGCATGACGTGGCTCCCGAGGCGTCGTCGACTCGATCGGTTGAGCGTATGGCCGGTCGTCCGCGTCGAGGCCGAAAGGGACGAGATCGTTACCCGGACGGCCCGACGGACTGAATTTCGCGCGCGTGCCGGCGTCTTCGCACAGCCCGCCGACTCTGCGAGGACGGCAGCCGGCGCGCGTTCTCGCTCAGCGGCCGAAGTGGTCCCATCCGCCGGGACCGCCCTCGTAGGCCCCGCCGTCCACCAGTACCGCCGGCTCGCCCTCGGTGACCGTGCCGATCGTGGTCCAGCCCTCCGGGACGTCACCGGGGAACGTCGCGGCGAGGGCGTGGTCCTCGCCGCCGGTGAGCAGCCAGTGCATCGGGTCGATGCCGAGCGCGGCGCCGACGTCGACGAGCCGGTCCGGCACCACGAGCGCCGCGGTGCGGACGTCGATGCGCACGCCGGAGGCCCGCGCGACGTGCCCGAGGTCGGCGAGCAGCCCGTCCGAGACATCGATCATGGCCGTGGCGCCTGCCTCGGCGGCCTGCGGACCGGCCGCGTACGGGGGCTCCGGCACCCGGTGCGCGGACACCACCACCGCCGGGGAGCGGAAGCCGCGGGCCAGCACCGCCCATCCCGCCGCCGCCCAGCCGACCCGCCCGGCCAGCGCGACGGTGTCGCCGGGGCGGGCGCCGGAACGCGTCACCGGGTCCCGGCCTTCGAGGGAGCCCAGCGCCGTGACCGCCACGACGAGCGTCGGCGACGACGTCACGTCACCGCCGACCACGCCCACCCCTACCGACCGCGCCTCGACCCACAGGCCGTCGGTCAGCCCGCTGATCGTCTCGACCGGGAGGTCGGCCGGGCAGGCGAGGCCGACGAGCAGCCCGGTGGGGACCGCGCCCATCGCGGCCACGTCGGCGAGGTTGGCCGCCGCTGCCTTGCGGCCGATCTGCTCGGGGCTCGACCAGTCGAGCCGGAAGTGCACGCCGGCCACGAGCACGTCCGTGCAGGCCACGACGCGCCCGTCGGACGCGGCGAGCACCGCGGCGTCGTCGCCCGGGCCGAGCAGCGTGGCCTGCCCGGGCGGGCGGCCGTCGGTGAGCCGCGCGATCAGCCCGAACTCGCCGATCCCCGCAAGTGTGTTCTCCGCCTCGGCTTCGCCCGTCGGGGACGGTTGCGATGTGGGCACGGGCGTCACCTCCGGTACGTTCGGCATCCGACTCTCCTACGTCCGATGATCGAAGTGGAAGGGGCTCGCCGTGGTGCAGGCTTACATCCTGGTACAGACGGAGGTCGGCAAGGCCGCCGCCGTGGCCGCGGAGATCTCCACGATCACCGGCGTGGTGTCCGCCGAGGATGTCACCGGCCCCTACGACGTGATCGTCCGGGCCGAGGCCGACGACGTCGACCTGCTCGGCCAGCTCGTCGTCGCGCAGGTCCAGGGGGTCGGGGGGATCACCCGCACCCTCACCTGCCCCGTGGTGCACCTGTCCTGATCGGGTGAACCGGCTGTCCCCACCCGTCGCGATCGCGATCGCGCTCCCGCTGCTGCTGGCCGTCACGGTGGCGGCGATCGCGATCAATGCGCGCGTGCGCGGGATCGGGGAGGCCGCCCCGCCCGACACCGGGCCGCTCGCCGTGGCGCCGGTCGATTCGCCTGCCGCGGCCGGCCCCGAGTGCGCGGCCGTGCTGGCTGCGCTCCCCGCCGAGCTGGACGGCCCCGACGGCCCGATGCCGTCCCGCCCGATCGCCGACGCCGAGAGCCTGCCCGGCGTACGGGCCTGGGCCGCCGCACCACGGCCCGCCGTGTTCCGCTGCGGGCTCCCCCGCCCGGCCGAGCTGACGCCCAGCTCCGCACTCCTCGAGGTGAACGGGGTGCGCTGGCTCCAGATCGACGACGGCCTGCCCGACCCCGTCCAGGTGAGCTACATCGCCGTGGACCGGCCCGTCTACCTCGCGCTGACCGCACCGGTCGACGCCGGGAGCGCCCCGCTGCAGCAGTTGTCGGACGTGGTCCGCGAGACGCTGCCGGCCACCGCCGTCGCGGTGCGTTGACGGCTGACGACATACGATTCCGTGCATGGTGACGATGTCCCGGGCAACCGAGGACTACCTCAAGGCGATCTACCACCTCGCCCATCGGGGCGAGCCTGTCACCACAGGACAGCTCGCCCACGAGCTCGGGGTGTCGGCCCCGTCGGTCTCGGCGATGGTGAAGCGGCTGGAGGACGGGAGCCTCCTCAGCCGCCCGGACAGCCGCACCTTGCAGCTCACCGCCTCGGGCGAGCGGGCCGCGCTGCGCGCGTACGCAGGCACCGCCTGTTGGAGACGTTCCTCGCCCGGGTGCTCGACGTGCCGTGGGACGAGGTGCACGCCGAGGCGGAACTGCTGGAGCACGCGCTGTCCGACCGGCTCGAGGAGCGCATCGACTCGGCGCTGGGCCACCCCACGCACGACCCGCACGGTGACCCCATCCCGCCCCGCGACGGCCCGCACGAGGAGGGCTGGGGCGAGGCCCTCGACGCGGCCCCCGCGGGCTGCATGTTCCGCGTGGAGCGGGTGTCCGACCGCGACAGCGCCGCTCTGCGCTACCTCGGTGAGCTGGGCATCTACCCCGGCGTCGTGCTCACCGTCGAGGAGCAGGCACCGTTCGGCGGGCCCCGCTGGGTGCGGGTCGGCGAGGAGCGCCACCCCCTGGGCGCCGCCCTCACGCGCCTGGTGCACGGGCACGCGGAGCGCGGCTAGCGCAACCCGGTCCCGCGGGCGATCGCCGTCTCCACCAGCGTCGTCAGCAGCGTCGGGAAGTCGATGCCGGTGACGGCCCATGCCCGGGGGAACATCGAGATCGGGGTGAAGCCGGGCATCGTGTTGACCTCGTTGAGCGTCAGCTCGCCGGTGGGCCCGACGAAGAAGTCGACGCGCGCGAGCCCCTGCCCGTCGACCGCGTGGAAGGCGTCCACCGCCATCACGCGCAGGCGCTCGGCCACCGCGTCGTCGAGCTTCGCGGGGATGTCGAACTCGCAGACGTCGTCGAGGTACTTGGCCTCGAAGTCGTAGAACTCGGGCCGGTGGCCGTCCGGGGAGGTGCCGACGATGCGGATCTCCGCCGGGACGCTGGCGCGGACCGTGCCATCGGGGAACTCCAGCACGGCGCACTCGACCTCGCGCCCGACGATCGCGGCCTCCACCAGCACCTTCGGGTCGTGCTCTCGGGCGGCGGCGATGGCGGCGTCGAGGTCGGCCCATTCGGTGACCCGGGTGATGCCCATCGACGACCCCGCCCGCGCGGCTTGACGAACACCGGCAGCCCGAGCCGCTCGCGCTCGGCGGGGGTGAGCGTGGCGGTGCCCCGGCGCAGCACGACGAGGTCGCCCACCGGGATGCCCTCGGCGGCAAGCAGCTTCTTGGCGAACTCCTTGTCCATGGACGCCGCGCTGGCCAGCACGCCCGCCCCGACGTAGGGCACGCCCGCCATCTCCAGCAGGCCCTGGATCGTGCCGTCCTCGCCGAACGGGCCGTGCAGCACCGGGAACACCACATCGACGCCGGAGAACACCTCGCCCGCCCGGTCGGGGTCGAGGACGACGAGCCCGCCGCGGGTCGGGTCGCCGGGCAGGGCGAGGGCGGTGCCGCTCTCCGCCACCGACGGCAGCTCGCGGTCGGAGATCACCAGCTCCCGCGGGTCGGACGTGCCCAGCACCCAGGCCCCGTCGCGGGTGATGCCGACGGGGACGACCTCGAAGCGGTCGGGGTCCAGGTGGGACATGACAGCGCCGGCGGAGACGCAGGAGATCGCGTGCTCGCTGCTACGCCCCCCGAACACCACGGCCACTCGCACCTTGTCCCTGCTCATGGCGGTCGAGGGTAGCGCCGCCGGCCCGGCCGCCCGATCCGGGCACGCCGTCACCGCACCCGACCGCGGGCCGGCTTGCCCCTAGCTAACCCCGCTAGCTAACCTTGGTGCATGGTCGAGGTCGGGGTCCACGAGGCCAAGACGACACTGTCCGACCTCCTGCGCCGGGTCGCCGAAGGCGAGGAGGTCGTCATCACGCGCAGCGGGGAGCCGGTCGCGCGACTCGTACCGATGCAGCGGCGGGCTCGTCGCACGTTCGGCGCGACCGCGGCGTGTTCGAGGTTCCCGAGGACTTCAACGATCCGCTGCCGGAGGACGTGCAGAGAGCCTTCGAGGGGTGAGGTACCTCCTCGACACCCACGTCTGGCTCTGGCTCCAGACCGAACCCGAACGCGTGTCGGACGACGTCCGCGACCGCCTGGGCGACGGATCTGCGCAGCTGTTGCTGTCGGCGGCGAGCTCGTGGGAAATCGCGATCAAACACGCGCTGGGCAAGCTGCCGCTTCCCGAACCCCCGAAGACGTACGTCCCTTCACGAATGCGGCACGACAGCGTCGACGGCCTCCCCGTCACCCACACCCATGCACTCCACGTCGCCACCCTTCCGCGGCACCACGGCGACCCCTTCGACCGGCTTCTCGTTGCGCAGTCGCAGCTCGAAGACGTCCCGCTGGTGACGGCCGACCCGCACATCACCCGCTACGACGTCACGGTCGTGCCTGCGGTCTGACCCTCATGTACCGAAGCGCTCCTCCAGCGACCGGATCTCGGGCAGCCCGATCAGGTCGGTGAACTCGTCGAACGACGGCACGTCCGGCAGCGCGGCGGCGGGCGTGCCGTCGGCCTTCAGGGCCGCGAGCAGCGATCGGATGCCCGCGGTGGCGGCGAGCAGGGTGCCGATCGGGAACAACACCAGCGAGTACCCCAGCTCGGCGATCCGATCCAGCGAGAGCGGGGGCGTGCGCCCGCCCTCGGCCCAGTTGAACACCAGCGGGGCGACGCCGACCAGCTCCCGCGCGACCCGCGCGATGTCGTCCTCGCTGGTGGGGGCCTCGACGAAGAGCAGGTCGGCGCCCGCGTCGGCGTATGCGCGGGCGCGGTCGAGCGCGGCGTCGAGCCCTTCGACGGCGGCGGCGTCGGTGCGGGCGATCACGAGGAAGTCGGGGTCGTGGCGGGCGGCGACGGCGGCGCGGATCTTGCCCGCCATCTCGTCGGCGCCGACCACGGCCTTGCCGCTCATGTGCCCGCACTTCTTCGGCATGACCTGGTCCTCCAGGTGCACGCCCGCCACACCGGCCTGCTCGAAGGACTGCACGGTGCGCACGACGTTGATCGCGTTGCCGTACCCGGTGTCGGCGTCGGCGATCACCGGGACGTCGACGGCGGCGACGATCCGCCGCGCGTTGTCGACCATCTCCGCGCCGCCGAGCAGCCCGACGTCGGGCCTCCCGATCAGCGACGCCGTGGTGCCGAACCCGGTCATGTAGACGACACCGAACCCGGCCTGCTCGACGAGGCGCGCCGACAGCGCGTCGTAGGCACCGGGCGCCACCACCGGGCCGGAGCCGGCGAGCAGCTCCCGCAACCGGGCGCGGGGCGCCGGACCGGACCGCAGCAGATCACCCACGAGATCCCCCTTTGCATGCATTCACCGCGAAGTTACGCCGGTTCCGTTGCCCTACGGAACCTCCAGGCCTAGATTGCACACAATCCACGGACGGAGTGACGTGTGACACGGACGGTGACCTCCACCGAGCGGGCGCTCGCCGCGCTGCGGGACCTGATCCTGCACGGCCAGTTCGCCGCGGGTGCGCGCCTCGGCGAGGTCGAGCTCGCGGAGCGGCTCGGGGTGAGCCGCACGCCGGTGCGCGAGGCGCTCACCCGGCTCGCCGCGGAAGGCTGGTAGAGCTCGTCCCGAACCGCGGGGCCCGGGTCGCGAGCTGGAGCGTGTCGGAGCTCGAGGGCGTGTTCGACCTCCGGTCGACGGTGGAGCCGCTGCTCACCGGGCACGCCGTCACCCACGCGCGGCCCGCCGACGTCGCCGCTCTCGACGAGCTCGCGGCGGAGATGCTCGCGGTCGGTCTCCCCGGCCACCGCCAGGACCTCGACGCGCTCGTGCCGCTCAACCGCCGGTTCCACGGGCTGCTGGTCGAGCTCGCCGACCAGCCCGTGCTGGCCACCGCGCTCGCCGGAGCCATCCACGCCCCGCTCCAGCTGCGCAACTTCCACGCGTACGACGAGGCCGCGCTGCGCCGCAGCCTGGCCCACCACGTCGAGATCGTCGCCGCGATCCGGGCAGGCGACCCGACGTGGGCGCGGGCCGTCATGACCGCGCACATCCACAACGCCCGGACCGTGATGCTGCGGGCCGCTCGTGAGCAGGAGGACGGATGAGTTACCGGCTCGGGGTCGACGTCGGAGGCACGTTCACCGACGTCCTGCTCGTCGACGAGGAAACCGGCGCGACTTGGCGTGCGAAGACCGCGTCCACGCCGGCGGACCAGTCCGTGGGCGTGCTGACCGGGATCGGGAAGGTGTGCGCCGCCGCCGGTATCGGGCTCGCCGACGTCGCCAGGTGCTGCACGGCACCACGGTCGCCACCAACGCGATCCTCGAGGGCAAGGGCGCCACCGTCGGGCTGGTCACCACGAAGGGCTTCCGGCAGGTCCTCCAGATCGCCCGTTCGTACGTGCCCGGCGGGCTCGCCGGCTGGATCATCTGGCCGAAACCGGAACCGCTGGCGGCGCTGGAGAACACCGTGGAGGTCGACGAACGCATCGCCTCCGACGGCAGCGTCGTGCGGAAGCTCTCCGAGGCCGATGTCCGCGCGCAGCTGGCGCGGCTCACCGGGATCGACGCCCTCGCCGTCTCGCTGATCAACTCGTTCGCCGACCCGGCGCACGAGCGCCGGATCGCCGAGATCGCCGCGGAGCTGCTGCCTGGGGTGCCGGTGTCGCTGTCCTCGGATGTGCTGCCCGAGCTGCGCGAGTACGAGCGCACGGTCACCACGGTCGCGAACGGCTACGTCCAGCCGCAGGTGAAGCGCTACGTCGAGACGCTCGCCGGGAAGCTCGCGGACGGCGGCGTGGGCGGTGAGCTCGCGATCCTGCGCAGCGACGGCGGGCTCTCGTCGGCCGACGCCGCGATCGGGGCGCCCGTGACGATGCTGCTGTCCGGCCCGGCAGGCGGCGTCACCGGCGCGGTGTGGGTCGCCGAGCAGTGCGGGGTGCCCGACCTCATCACGTTCGACATGGGCGGCACGTCCACCGACGTCGCCCTCGTGCAGGGGCTCTCGCCGCGGATCGGGCGCGAGACGCAGGTGGGCGACCTGACCGTGCGAGCGTCCAGCGTCGACGTGCGCACGGTCGGCGCGGGCGGCGGCTCGATCGCGCACGTCCCGGACCTGACGAAGGCGCTGCGGGTCGGCCCGCAGTCCGCGGGCGCCGACCCGGGACCCGCCGCCTACGGCGCGGGCGGCACCGAGCCGACGGTCACGGACGCCAACGTCGTGCTCGGCTACCTGCCGCCGACGCTCGCGGGTGGGGAGATCACCCTCGACGTCGACGGCGCGCGGGCCGCGGTCGGCAAGGTCGCCGAGGCGATGGGGCTGCCGAGCGCGGAGGCCGCCGCCGCGGGGATCGTCGACATCGTCAACGAGAACATGCTCGGTGGCCTGCGGCTGGTGTCGGTGCAGCAGGGCTTCGACCCGCGGGACTTCGCGCTCGTCGCGTTCGGCGGGGCCGGCCCGCTGCACGCGAACGCGCTCGGGAAGCTGACCGGCGCGTGGCCGGTGATCGTGCCGCCCTCACCGGGTGTGCTCTGCGCACTCGGCGACGCCACGACGTCGGCGCGCAGCGAGTCGGCCCGCACCGTGCTGCGCCGGTTCTCCGATCTCACGTCCGAGGACCTCGCGGCACTCCTGCGCGAGCTCGCCACCGACGCCGGGGCCCGGCTCGCGGAGCAGGGGGTCCCCGGGCCGAGCAGACCACCGCCTTCCAGGTCGACGTGCGCTACCACGGCCAGGGCTTCGAGATCCCGGTCGAGGTCACCGATCTCGACGGCGATGCGCTCGCCACCCTCGCCACCGCGTTCGACGCCGAGCACGAACGTCTCTTCTCGTTCCTGCTGGGCGCCGACCACGAGCTGGTGAACGCCCGCGCCACCGTCTCCGGGCCACGCCCGCAGGTGGCCGCCACGCACCTGCCCGACGGCGACGGCGACCCGGCCGCCGCGCTCGTCGACACGCACCCGATCCACGTGTCGGGTGAGCGGGTGGACGCCCGCGTCTACGACCGCCCGAAGTTGCGTGCCGGCGATGTCGTCGCCGGCCCGGCGATCGTCGTCGAGATGGACTCGACCACCCTGGTGCTCCCCGGCCACGCGGCCACCGTGCACCCGTCCGGCAGCCTGCTGATCCGCCCGGAGGAGGACCGCTGATGGCCCGCATCATCGAGACCGCGGTAGGCGCGATCGACCCGACCGAGGTCGACCCGGTCACCCTCGACCTCATCGAGAACGGGCTGCGCAACGCCCGCTACGAGATGGACGAGGTGCTGTTCCGCACCGCGCTCTCCCCCGGCATCCGCGAGCAGCACGACGAGTTCCCGCTGATCGGCGACCCGAGCGGGAAGATGGTGGTCGGCCAGTTCGGGCTGTCGGTGCCCGACTTCCTGGACGGGTTCGACGGCTCGATCGAAGAGGGCGACGTCCTGCTGACGTCGGACCCGTACGCGTGCGGCGCCGCGATCAGCCACGCCAACGACTGGCTGCTCGTCATGCCGATCTTCCACGAGGGCCGGGTCGTCGGCTGGGCGTCGATGTTCGGGCACATGTCCGACGTCGGCGGCAAGACACCGTGCTCGATGCCCACCGACGCGCGGACCATCTACGAGGAGGGCGTGGTGATCCCGCCCTTCAAGCTGTACGCGAAGGGCGTGCTCAACGAGGACGCACTCAAGATCATCCTCAACCAGGTCCGGATGCCGGACTGGAACCGCGCCGACCTCAACGGCCTCGTCGCCGCCTGCCGCACGGCGGGCCGGCGCGTGGTCGAGATGTGCGAGCGGTTCGGCACCGCCACCTACCTGTCAGCGCTCGACGCGCTGCTGCAACGCAACCACGATGCGATGAAGGTGCTGCTGCACGCGGTCTTCGAGGAGGGCCGCACGCTCAGCTTCACCGACTACATCTGCGACGACGGCGTGGGCAACGGGCCCTACGAGCTGAAGATGTCACTCACCCGCACCGGCGACAAGGTCCACATCGACTTCACCGGATCCAGCCCGCAGGCGGCGGGACCGATCAACTACTACATCAACGAGAACCTCACCCGGATGTTCTTCGGGATCTACATGATCACCGTCGCCGACCCGCAGATCCTCTGGAACGACGGGTTCTACCCGCTGATCGACGTCACGATCCCGGACGGCTCGTACTGGAAGCCGAAGCACCCCGCGTCGTTGAACGGGCGCAACCACGGCGTCGGGCGGGTGTTCGACCTGTTCGGCGGCCTGCTCGGGCAGACGAACCCGGCGCTGCTCAACGCGGCGGGCTTCTCCTCGTCGCCGCACTTCATGTACTCCGGCCACTACTCGTCGGGTGAGCGGAAGGGCGAGTGGTTCCAGCTGTACTCGATCGGCTTCGGCGGCATCCCGGGCCGCCCCCTCGGCGACGGCCCGGACGGCCACTCGCTCTGGCCGAGCTTCGTCAACATCCCGTGCGAGTACCTGGAGTCCTACTACCCGCTGCGGATCGAGAAGTGGGAGACCGTCGCCGACACCGGCGGCCCGGGTCTGCACCGCGGCGGCAACGGCGTCGACGTCGCGTACGTGTTCGAGGAGCCGGGCACGATCGCGATCCACGACGACCGCTGGCTCACCTACCCGTGGGGCGTGAACGGCGGGCACCCCGGCGCCCGCGGCACCAAGTGGATCGAGCGGCCGGACGGCACCCGCGAGGTGCTGCCCAGCAAGTGCCACGACGTCCCGGTCGCCCCCGGCGACGTGCTGCACTTCGTCACGTGGGGCGGCGGCGGGTGGGGCGACCCCCTCGCGCGCGACCCCGCGCTCGTCGAGCTGGAGGTCCGCCGCGGGCTCGTCACGACCGAGGGCGCGCGCCGCTACGGCGTGGTCGTCGGGGACCCAGCGGCGACCGAGGCGCTGCGCGCCGAGATGCGGGCGGCCCGGCCCGCGGAACTGCCGGTGTTCGACATGGGCCCGCCGATCGAGGAGCTGCTCGCGCGGTGCGAGGAGGAGACGGGCCTGCCCGCCCCGAAGCGCCCGGTCTGGACGGACGCATGACGGGGCCACACGGGAGCGCGTTCTCCGGGCGTGTGGGGTGGGGTGAGCGGCCGGCCATCGTCGTGGTCGACCTCGTGCGCGCCTACACCGAGCCGGACGGGCCGTTCGCGCTTCCCCGGCCAGGGCCGGCCGTCGCCGCGACCGCGCAGCTGGTGGACGCCGCGCGCGCGGGCGGTCACCCCGTTGTCTGGACGGTGGTGCGCTACTCCCCCGGCCTCCTCGACGGCGGCCTGTTCGTGCGCAAGGTCCCCGCACTCGCCGCGTTCGCCGATGACGCAGAGGGCGGCTGGGGCGAGCTCGCATTGACGCCGGTCCCGGGCGAGCCGGTGGTGGTCAAGCAGTACGCCTCGGCGTTCTTCGGCACGTCGCTCGCGGCCACCCTGCACGCGAGCGGGATCGACACCGTGATCGTCACCGGCGTCTCGACGTCGGGCTGCGTGCGCGCCACGGCCACGGATGCGCTGAACCACGGCTTCCGCCCGCAGGTCGTGCGCCAGGCCTGCGCCGACCGCACGCCGGAACTGCACGACCAGAACCTGCGCGACCTGGACGCGAAGTACGCCGACGTGATCGACCTGGCGGAGACCTTCCCCCACCTGGCGTCCTGACACGGCGGGCCGGATCGAGGGGGCGAGCGACCCGGCCCGCACCTCATGCGTCATCCTGAGGCAGGGGCAATAGGTATTGCGCTCACCCTGTGTGGCGGAGGAGGCGCATGAGCGTCAGGGGGTCCAGCACGTGAAGGTCGTGCTGTTCCCGATGGGGTCCGCCCGCCGTCAGGCGCCCGCCTCGGCGCGCGAGCGCGTGCCCTGCAACAGCGTGGACACGCGCTGGCGGCTGACGCGGAACAGCTCGCCGATCTTCGTGATGCTGACGTGCTCGCGCTGCAGCGCGAGCGCCTCCTCACGGCGGAGCCTGCTGCCGAGCTCGCCGAGGTCGTCCAGCACCTGCGTGATCGTCTCGATGACGAGCGGCGGCTCCTCCGTCGACACGATCTCGTACCAGGACACGCCACGCTCCCGCCGCTCGATCAGCTCGTCCGCGCGGCTGGATGCCGCGCTCAGCGCCGTGATCGTGCGGTCCAACCCCGCCTTCAGCTCGCGCAGCGCCTTGACCGCGTCGTCATCGGTGTCCCCTGCCATGCTCACCGACCTTCCTCCCCGTTTTCCCACGATCATGCCCTCGCGCCCGGATTCGGGTCGATGAACGCCCCGAACCGTCCCGCGTGGGAGCCGGACGCGTGCCGCACGTTCCGATCCACACACACCGGGGGCGGCACCCCGCTCGCCGACCTGCAGACGCAACCGATGATTGTTGCGCCCCCGTCAGCAACGGTGCGCGCCGGCAAGGAATCCGGGGCCGGTGCGGGCCTCGCACTGTCCATCAGCCCCGCACTCGGCGCGCTCGCCGGGCTCGTCAGCCGGCTCATCCGCCTGCGCCGCACACGTCGTGCTGGTGCGGCTGCGGGAGCGGATCCGGGACCGCGGCACCGTCCAGCTCAGACCGCCACGACCTCGACCACCGCACCCCGGTCGCGCAGCGCCGCAACCTGTTCGGCAGGGGCCTGTTCATCGACCAGCACGAGATCGAAGTCGGCGAGCGGGGCGAGCCGGTGCAGCGCGGTGCGCCTCAGCTTGGCGCTGTCGATCATGAGTACCCGCGTGCGCGCCGCGCGCAGCATCGCGCGCTTGACCAGGACGATCTCCTGCTCCTGGTGGTAGGCGTGCGTCGCCGACACCGCGGAGACGCTGCAGAGCAGCAGGTCCGTCTGCAACGCCTCGACCGCTTCCGCGCACGGCACGCCGCCGAACGAGTCGTGGGTGGACGAGTAGATGCCGCCCAGCACGATCAGCTGCACGCCGGGCATCGCGGTGAGCAGCGAGACGGCCGGCAGGAAGTTCGTCGCGACCGTGAGCGGAGTGACGTCCTCCAGAAGGCGGACCACGGCGAGCGCGCTGGTGGAGTCGTCCAGCATCACCGACATCCCCGGCTCGACCAATGCGCGGGCGCGGCGGGCGAGCGCCTGCTTCTGCGCCTGCGCCGTGTTGAGCCGGTAGGCCACGTTGCTCTCGAACACGCTGGTGGGCTGCGCGGTGACCCCACCCCGGTACTTGCGGACGACACCCTGGCGTTCCAGTGCGTCCAGATCCCGGTGCACCGTCATGAGGCTCACGCCGAATGCCTCGACCAGCTCGTGCGCGGTGGCGCCGCCGTGCCGCACGACGTACGCCGCGATCTCGGCCTGCCTGCGGACCGGGCGGCGAGTAGCCGTGTCGACCCCCTCCGTACTCCCGGCGCTCACCCCGCCATTGTCACCTCACCACGCCCTGAGGAGCCGTTCGGCTCCCTCGGCGAGGCCCGCCACGACGTCCGCCGCCGGGCGCACGGCCGTGACGTGCTCGACACTGCTCCCGGCGTAGAGCGCCATGGCGTCGATGTGGCCGTGCACGTCCTTGTGCGGCGGCAACCCCGCTCGGGGCGGGATCGGGTCGGCATCCCCGATGGTGCCCACCTGCTCCTCGCCGACCGCGTCGACGGCCGCTATCGCCGAGCGCAGCACCCGGGCCCGCGGGAGCGTGGCGCACATCGGGCACTTCGCGAAGCCGTCCGTGATCTCGGTGCCCTCCGGGCCCGCGGCGAGCAGCGCGAGCACGTACTCGGGGTGTGCGCCCGACTCCGACGTCGCGAGGAAGCGGGTGCCGATCCGGGCCCCGGCGGCGCCCGCCGCGAGCACGGCGGCGAGCGCCCGCGGCTCGGCGATGCCGCCCGCGGCGAGCACCGGCACGTCCACCGCGCGCAGCACGGCAGCCAGCAGCGCCAGCAGCGGGGTGTCGCCGCGCACGTGCCCGCCGGCCTCGCGGCCCTGCACCGTGACGACGTCCGCCCCGGCCTCTGCCGCGAGTACGGCGTCGGGGAGCGACCCGACCTGCCAGTTCACCAGCGCCCCGCCCGCGTGCGCGACCTCGACGAGCTTCACGTGCGGGGTGTTCCAGAAGAAGTCGACCATCCGCACCCTGGCTCCCGCGACGGCGACGGCCTCGGGGTCGACCTGGTCGGTGATGAAGTTGACGGCGAGCGCCCCCGCGCTCGCGTCGAGGGAGGCGTCGAGCTGCGCGGCGAGCGCGTGCGGCTCCACCCCGATCGGCGCACTGACCGTCCCGACCCCACCGGCCCGCGCCACGGCGAGGGCGAGGCCGGGCGGGGAGAGCAACCCCATCGGCGCCTGCTGGATCGGGACCTCACATCGGGCGAGCTCGGTGAACGACGTGCTGAGCATCGTCCAAGGATGGCCCCGTGAGCGGCTGCGGTCGAGTTGTCCACAACCTCGCAGAAACGCCCACGGGATCATGGACTCCTGGGCGAGGCTCCGCCCATGAGCATCCCGAACCCTGCCGACGCCCGCTCCTGCTCACCCACGCCGACGCCTCGAACGAGTGGAACAGCTGGTCGGACGCGCCGCCGCGGCGCGTCAGCTGTGGGTCATGTTCGTCGACGGCGACGGCCGCCAGACACCCGTCGTCATGCCGATCTCCGACATCCCACTCGCCCCGGAGACCCGGGTGATCGAGAACCTCGCCGCGATCCTCGCGGGGTCCTGCAGCGACCTCGCCACCGACATGGGCCGGGGCAGCGCCATCCTCACGCTGGAACGCATCGGCCGCGACGCCGTGCTGGCGGGCGACCGGCGGTGGGCGGCCGCGTTGCGGGCGGCGTGCGACCGCGCCGGCGTGCCGCTCCGCGGCGTCTGCCTCAGCACGAGCGGCGGCGTACACCCGCTCTGAGGTGCACACTGGCGTCGTGACCGCCGATCTCACCCCGATCCGCGACATCGTCGCCCGCGACCACGGCCTCGCCGGCGTCAGCGTCGTGCGCGCCGATGGCACGCCGCACACCTCGCTCGTCAACGCAGGCGTGCTCGACCACCCGCTCACCGGCGCCCGGTCGTCGGGTACGTCACCTACGGGCCGGTGAAGCTGCGCAGCCTGCGGCGGCGCCCCGCCACCTCCGTGCTCTGGCGGGCGGGGTGGCAGTGGGTCGGCGTCGACGGTCCCAGCGAGCTGATCGGCCCCGACGACCCGGCGGACGGCATCGACGCCGAGGGCCTTCGGCTGCTGCTGCGGGCGGTGTTCACCGGCGCGGGCGGCACCCACGACGACTGGGACACCTACGACCGCGTCATGCGCGAGGAGCGGCGGGTGGCCGTCCTCATCGAGCCCACCCGCGTGTACGGCACCTACTCCTGACCGCCCGGGTGGGGCGCGAGCTCCCGGATCCGGTCCGCCTGCGCGAGCTGCATGGCCCGGCCGCGCTCGAGGAAGTCGGCGATCAGCTCCAGCTCGGCCGCGCTCCAGCGGCGCAGCACCGCCATCCCGGTCTCCCCCACCGGTCCGTAGATCCGCTCGGCCAGCTCGCGCGCTGACGCGGTGAGCGCCACGACAGCGCGCCTGCGGTCCTGCGGGTCGGACTCGCGGGTGAGGTACCCACGCGCGACGAGCCGCTGGATGGCGGTCGTGGCCGCCGCGGGGCTCAGGTGCACGGCGACGGCGACCTGCCCCGCGGTCAGCGGCCCGTCCATCGCGGTGGCGAGGATCCGCAGGTCGGTGCGGTTGACCCCGAACACGTCCGCGGCCGCGGCGTCCACCGCATCCGCGGCACCGCCGAACTCGGCCGCCGCGTTCGCCGCCCGCTCCACCGCCAATTGCTTCGACACTCGAAAGAGTCTACCGTGACGGTGAATCATTTCGACGATCGAAGGGATCGTTTGTGGCGACACGCACGCTGCCCCGCTGGCTCCCCGCCGTGAACCGGCTGGTCAGGCTCATGCAACGGCTGGGACTGCCGCTCGGGACGATCCACGTCCTCACCGTGCCGGGCCGCGCCTCGGGCAGCCCGCGACCCACACCGGTCTCGCCGCTGACGGTCGACGGCCGCCGGTACGTGATCGCGGCGCTGCCGCAGGCGGACTGGGCCCGCAACGTCCGGGCCGCGGGCACGGGCGAGCTGGCCTACGGGCGGCGCAGGCAACGCGTCGCCCTTTCCGAGGTCACCGACCCCGACCTGCGCCGCACCGTGGTGCGCGCCTTCCCCATCGAGGTGCCGCACGGCGTCCCGTTCTTCGTACGCCTCGGGCTCGTGAAGGCCGGCGACCCCGACGAGTTCGCCGGGATCGCCGACCGGGTCGCGGTCTTCGAGCTGCGCGCCGCCGGGTGACGGCTACGAGGCGACCACCTTCTTCTCGCGAGCGACCGCAACCGCCGTGTCGAACTCGCGGTCCATCTCCGAGTTCGGCGTGTAGGTAGCCCTGCTGACGATGACGGCGACCACGAGATTCGCGACGAACCCGGGCACGATCTCGTACAGGTCGATTCCGGAGACCGCTTCTCCGTAGGAGTCCCAGGCGAAGACGGTGACCGCGCCGGCGACCATTCCCGCCAGTGCACCCCAGTTGGTGAGACCGCGCCAGAACAGGCACAGCAGGATGGCCGGTCCGAAGGATGCGCCGAAGCCGCCCAGGCGAATGCCACCAGGTTCAGGATCGTGTCGCTCGGGTTGATGGCCAGCAGGCCCGCGATCAGAGCGACCGTCAGCACGCACACCCGGCCGAGCAGCAGCAGGGTGCGCGGCGAGGTGTCCCGGCCGAAGACCTTGTAGAGGTCCTCGACGAGTGCCGAGGAACTGACGATCAGCTGGCTCGACACGGTGCTCATGATCGCCGCCAGGACGGCGGCGAACACGAAGCCGACGACCAGCGGGTGCAGCAGGACCTGTGACATCGCCAGCACCACGAGCTCGGGGTCGTCGAGCGTGTTCGGCGTGCGCTGGAAGAACGCGATTCCGACGAGGCCACAGGCGACCGCCCCGAGCAGCGACACCACCATCCAGCTGATTCCGATCCGCCGCGCCGGACCCGCAGACGCCGCGTCCCGCATGGCCATGAACCGCACGATGACGTGCGGCTGGCCGAAGTACCCCAGCCCCCACGCGGCCGCGGAGATGATGCCGACCACGGTCGTCACGGAGAGGGCCTCGCCTCCCACCAGGGACAGCCGTGCCGGGTCGACCTCGCGGATCGCCGCGGCCGTCTCCCCGAGCCCACCGACCACGACGATCCCGATGATCGGCACGAGCAGCAGGGCGAGCATCATCATCACGCCCTGCGCCACGTCGGTGAGAGAGGCTCCGAGGAAGCCGCCGAACAGGGTGTAGCTCAGGGTCACGAGGGCGACGAGGACCACGCCCACCAGGTAGGAGCCGTTGAAGGCGAGCTCGAAGAACTGGCCGCCCGCCACCAGCATCGACGAGACGTAGAACGTGAAGAACACCAGGATGATGGCGCCCGACGCGACCCGAAGCGCCCGCGAGGTGTCGTGCAGCCGGTTCTCCAGGAAGCTGGGGATCGTGATCGAGTTCCTCGCCACCTCGGTGTACGAGCGCAACCGCGGCGCCACGAACAGCCAGTTCAGGTACGCGCCGATCGTCAGGCCGATCGCGATCCACGCCTCGATCAGCCCCGCCACGTAGATCGCTCCGGGAAGGCCCATCATCAGCCAGCCCGACATGTCCGATGCACCCGCGCTCAGCGCGGCCGTCCACGGCGGGAGTTGGCGGCCGGCCAGCATGTACCCCTCGTGACCGACCGTCTGCCTGTAGGCGTAGTAGCCGATCCAGATCATCGCCGCGAAGTAGATGACCAACGCAGCGGTCTCGTAGGCCTGATCGGACATTCGTGGGTTCCTCCCCGTAGAGGCGTGCCGGACCTCAGCCGCGCGTCAGCAGCGAACGCGCGAAGAACATCAGGTTCGCCGGCCGTTCCGCCAGCCGGCGCATGAAATAGCCGAACCATTCCGTGCCGTAGGGCAGGTAGACCCGTACCCGCAGCCCGCGCGCCGCGAGGTCGGTCTGGGCGTGCGGGCGCACGCCGTAGAGCATCTGGAGCTCGTAGTCGTCGACGGAGCGCTCGTACCGCTGCGCGAGGTGGCGGGCGATCGCGACGAGCCGCGGGTCGTGCGTGGCCACCATCGGCAGGCCATCGCCCGCCATGAGGACCTTGAGGCAGCGGACGTAGGACAGGTCGACGTCGGCGGCGCTCCGGTAGGCCACCGATTCCGGCTCGTCGTAGGCGCTTTGCAGAGCCGGACGCGCGAGCCGGGGCCCGCGAGGTCGCGACAGTCCGCTTCGGTGCGGCGCAGGTGTGACTGCAGCACGGCGCCCACCCAGGGGAAGTCCACGCGCAGGTCCCGCACGGCGGCGAGGGTGGCGTCGGTGGTGGTGTGGTCCTCCATGTCGACGGTGACGGTGGTGCCCACCGCGGAGGCCGCCTCGCACACCTGCCGCGCCGACTCCAGCGCGATCTTCTCGCCGTCGCGCGGGAGCCGCTGCCCGAAGGCCGACAGCTTGACCGACACCTCGACCCGGCCGGCGAGCCCTTCGTACCCCAGCCGCCGCAGGAGTGCCAGGTAGGCGGCGACGTTCGCCTCGGCCTGCGCGTGCTCGGCGGTGTCCTCGCCGAGGTGGTCGATCGTGACGAGCCGGTCGGCCGTGATCCGGCGCGCCGCGGCGATCGCCGTGTCCACCGTGGTGCCGGCGACGAACCGGTCGACGAGCGCGTCGAACGGCCCGCCCTCGACGACCGCGCGGACGGTGCCCGATCTGGCCGCTGCCAGCAGGGTGCTGCGAAGCATGCGGTGGACCGTAGATCGTGCGGGTTCTCCGCAGGCTCGTCCGAGTGGACAACGTTTCCGCTGCCCGCTGGTGCGAGTCGACAGAACTCCCCGTGGAGCGAACGACCCCTTCGCACGCAAGGCGCGAGCCGACGGGCCGCTCGCTCCAGTGGCAGCCACTCGATCAGCGTCCAGGCCACCCCCACCGCGGCCGAACCACGACCACGATGGCACGGTCCTGCCTCGGCCCGTCGCGGAACACGACCACATCTGTCGCGCCGCAACTGCCGGCGAGCACGCGTCCGGACGCAGCGAGATCCTCGATGAGGAGCCCGGACGGCAGGCGAACCCAGAATCGTGCCTGGTCCACGCGACACCGCGAACGGACGATCGAGGGAAGCCGACCCTCCCGCGTGATGATGCCGCCGCGCACGAAGCCCAGCCGCAACCGGTGTGGCACGATCGCCCGCTGGGCCACCGCGAACAGCGCGTCCCGCACCGGCTCGACCTCCGCCGCCGCCACTGCGGCCGTCGCCACCATGCCAAGCCCGAACGCGACAGCGCCGGGCCCGCCGAGGATCCCGACCGCAGACCAGGACGCGGCGCCGAGCAGCACCGTGCCCGCCAGCTCGTACCACCACCGCGCGACCACGACGACCGGTCGCGGACGCCGCCGCAGCGGAGGGAAGAAGCGACGGACGTCGGCGGTGGTTGTGACGGGCGTGTCGACCGTCTGTCGCTCGACCTGCTCGTTACTCTTGCAATTGCATGGCCCGCTAGTACGCTCCATTGTCGTTCCACCTCTTGCCTGTGCCTCACATCTGGACGGCGAGCCGAGGAACGCACGTCGCTCGGTGTTGGCGCACCGGGTGACATACAGAGTGGCGGCGGGGCGGGCTCGCTCACCCCGGTCGCCCACGGAGGAAGCGCTGCACCGGTCTCACGCCGGATGCGGCGCTTCTCTCCATCCAGGCCTCGTCATGCCCAAGAGTCGGCATGCGGCTTCGCGGGACGGCGTCCTGACGACCACCCCCTACCCTGGCCCGGGGTCGCATCGACCGCCGAAGGCTCCCGCGTCGGCGTGGCGACACACTGATGGTGCGGGGCAACTTGCCTCACCGCAAGTGGTGAAGCTGCTACCGTCACGAACCGTGCAGCGGATCCGTCCGAACGGCCGAAGCGACTCATGACGGTGGGGCCAACGCCACCGACCGCGCGGCGCGAGCTGGGCAACCTGCTGCGCGAGCTGCGCGCCGAGCACGGCTTCGGCCTCGAGGAGGTCGGAGCGGCGATCGCGGTCTCACCAGGTTTTCTCTCCCGAGTAGAGCGCGGGCTCCGCGGTCTCGGCGACGAAAAGACCGAACGGCTTGCCGACTTCTACTCGCTGCCGGTCCGGTCGCGCCAGAGATTGAGACAACTTGCCCAGCTTGGCCGCGAGCGGCCGTGGTGGGAACGAGCCCCGCTGACCCGGGAGATGCGAGAGTACGTCGGCTTCGAGCAGGCCGCGACCGCGATCATGACCTACGGCTCGATCGTGCCCGGCCTCCTCCAAACACGCGCCTACTGCGAGGCGATGCTGGAGCGTACGGCGATCGAAAGCATTGAACAGCATGCCACGACGGTCGAGCACCGTCTCCGCCGACAGGAACTGTTGAACAGGGCCGACCCTCCGTGGGTTTGGGCCATCCTCGACGAGTCTGTGCTCCATCGCGTAACCGGCGGTTCGGCCACGATGCAGGAGCAACTCGCCGCGTTGGTCACAGCGGCGGGGCGGGCCCGGGTTTCCGTGCGCATACTGCCGTTCGCAGCAGGCGCTCATCTCGGGATGGACAGCCGCTTCGTCGTCGTGAGCACGAGGAGCGATCACGGACCGGAGCTGGTCTACGTGGAGGGACTATCCGGCGCCCGGAACCTGTTCAATGACGACGATCTCGCCTGGTACGCCGCAGCGTGGCAGAGCCTCTCAGCGCTCGCACTGCCCGAGGACGAGAGCAAGGCTATGATCATCCGGACGATCCGACCAGAACCGGTCGACGAGTAGGCAACCCCGATCGGTATCGCAAAATCGCGCGCGTCATACTATCGCCTTTCCTTCGCGAGCTGGCTCGGCCGGCTTCTCAGCGCGCTCCACTTCTCGTACATAGCCCGGCTGGAGACACAATTGGCCGACAACAAGGCAGGTCGTCAGATTCACTGGATCAAGGCTTCGCGCAGCTACGGCTCTGGGGAGTGCGTCGAACTCGCCGCCGACGGTGACCTGATCGTGTTGCGCGACAGCAAGGATCCCCACGTCCACCTCCTCTTCACCCGCCCCGAGCTGGCGGCCTTCATCGACGGCGCCCGCCGCGGAGAATTCGACCACCTCGTCGACTGACCCCTCCGATTCGCCGGCGCCGCGAGACGGCCTGGGAGACGGCCTGGGAGACGGCGGCCTATAACCGACTCCCGGCAGCGATCGGGAGCCGCCGACAGCGGCCACCGCTGCACCTGCGGGCCACCGACGGGCACGCGATCACTAAGCCCGACGAGAGCACGACCCGACTCGGCCCGCTGAAGCTCGTGATGGGAATCGCTTGAGCCGCGACCCGACCGTCACTGGAACTGGAGGCGCGATCGGACCTCGCTCATGCACGACCACCCACTTCGGGTGAAGATCATCGACGCCAGTAGGCTCCCGCGCGCAAGACGCGCCCTGACCAGGCCACGTGTGCTGACCAGGGCGGACAGTACTCGCGACCGCTCCCCGGAGGATCAAGAAATGGCTCGCCGCGAGCTCGAATGGATCAAGGCATCACGCTGCTACGGACACGGCGACTGCGTGGAGATCGCAGCCGATGGGGAAATGATCGCGCTGCGAGATTCAAAGAATCCCCACCAGTCCCGCCTTCGATTCACACGTTCCGAGATGGCCGCCTTCATCGAAGGTGCACGCCTCGGGGAATTCGATCACCTACTCGACTAGCGTCATCAACTCGTCACCCCAACCAGGTGGCTCTCAGCCACGCACCAGAACGGTACGAACAACGCTGGCACAAATTGTCCGATCATGGAACGAGATTAGCTCTGGTCGCATGTCAGCGTTGTTCGAACGAGGCTGTGGTACGACTCGGACCGTTCAATGCCTCGTGATCGGGTCGGTCAGCACACCACCGTCCTCCTCGCAGACCTGGCGTGCCGATCGAAATCACGAGGTCGGCGCCGCCGCACGACTCGTCCGACCGACTAAGGTTTGGCCACCTCCCTCGTCCGATCCGACGAGGGCCGCGAGGAGGCCGGCATGGACACCACGCTCCGCCGCCTGCTCGCCGCGATCGGCGAGCCGCTGGTGGAGGTGGCGGCCGCACCAGCGGGCCTGGACGTCCCGCTCACCGGGCTGGCGATCGTCGACCCCGACGACGAGCCCGACCGGTACCCGGGCCAGCTGGTGCTGGTGATCGGGGTGCGGGGGCGGGCAGCGACGGCGGCGCTGCGGGCGGCGGCG
>MKJV01000082.1 GCA_001942185.1 Pseudonocardia sp. CNS-004 | reverse complement strand
GGGGCCGCCGTCGCGCCCGAGCACGCCACGGTGGTCAGGACCGCCGCGGTGACGAGCGGAACCCATCGCGGAGCGCGCACCCGGCCAGCCTGCCAGCCCCCCGAATCCCGCGAAGCACTAGCCTGACGAAGGGAGCCGGCAGTGCCGGCGCAGGCACGATGTGCGAGGAGATCGCTGGTGCAACCGGGTCAGCCCGACATGCAGATGATCCTGCAGCAGGCGCAGAAGATGCAGCAGCAGCTCATGGCCGCGCAGGCCGAGCTCGCCACCACGGAGGTGGTCGGCCAGGCGGGCAACGGGTTGGTGCAGGTCACCACCACCGGATCGGGTGAGGTGGTGGCGGTCCGGATCGACCCGAAGGTCGTCGACCCGGAGGACGTCGAGACCCTGCAGGACCTCGTCGTGGGGGCGCTGCAGGATGCCGCGCGCGCCGCGCAGGAGCTGCAGGCGGAGAAGATGGGCCCCCTCGCGGGTGGCCTGGGCGACGCCGCGGGTGGCCTCGGCCTGCCCGGCCTCGGCTCGTAGCCGCGTCCCGCCGTGTTCGAGGGGCCGGTCCAGGACCTGATCGACGAGCTCGGCCGGTTGCCGGGGTGGGGCCGAAGAGCGCCCAGCGGATCGCGTTCCACCTGCTCGCCGCCGACCCGGCCGACGTCGCACGCCTTCAGGACGCCCTGCAGAAGGTCAAGGAGGGGGTCCGCTTCTGGCGAGGTGTGCGGCAACGTGTCCGAGGGGGAGCGGTGCCGCTACTGCGCCGACGCCCGCCGCGACCCGACGCTGGTGTGCGTCGTGGAGGAGCCGAAGGACGTGCTGGCGGTGGAGCGCACCCGCGAGTTCCGCGGCCGCTACCACGTGCTGGGCGGCGCGCTCGACCCGCTCGCCGGGGTCGGCCCCGACGCGCTGCGGATCCGGGAGCTGCTGGCCAGGCTCGGGGGCACGGGGCCTGCTGCCGACGAGACCGAGATCGCCGAGGTGATCATCGCGACCGACCCCAACACCGAGGGGGAGGCCACCGCGACCTACCTCGTCCGGCTGCTCCGCGATTTCCCCGGCCTCAGCGTCACCCGGCTCGCGTCGGGTCTCCCGATGGGCGGTGACCTCGAGTTCGCCGACGAGCTGACCCTCGGTCGCGCCCTGTCGGGCCGGCGCGCGCTGAGCTGACCCTGCGCTGAACCGGC
Organism: Pseudonocardia sp. CNS-004; assembly: GCA_001942185.1. Lineage (GTDB taxonomy): Bacteria > Actinomycetota > Actinomycetes > Mycobacteriales > Pseudonocardiaceae > Pseudonocardia. The sequence goes on along the minus strand of MKJV01000082.1, from coordinate 99,814 downwards.
CCCAGCGGGGTCACAGCTGGTCGTGCAGCAGGCCCCGCTCCCGGAGCAGCCGGCAGGCCGGGCACCCCTGCGACTCGGCGACCCGGATCAGCTCCCGTTCCCATTCGCCGAGCTCCCGGCGATGGCGGGCGATCCGGTTCCATGCCTGCTTCTGGGCTCGCGCGTCCGCGGTGCCGATCAGAACGGCCAGCAGGACCAGCGCGAGGACTCCTCCGACGGCGACGAGCGCGAGACCGGACATCGGTGCCTCCTCGGGGGTTACCCGGTTCCGAGTGTGCGGCGCGCGAACCTTCGGTGCAAGTGCACAGCGGGATTGCTTGCAGAATGTGCACAACGCGTGTGGTGTTCTGCACGACAGTGATGGCCATCGCGGGATGGCAGGAGTACTCTCATTCGTCACGCACACCCGTTGGTCGTCCGGCGGGCGCGCCGGCGTCCGCAGGCAACGGACGTCCTGCAGCTCAGGTCCGTCCCGAAGGGGTTTCCGGATGGCCACCAGCCCGGTCCTGTCCCGTCGTACCCTCGGCACCGAGCTCAGGCGTCTACGAGAGGCGGCCGGCGTCGCGGTCAGCCGGGCCGCCGAGGAGCTCGACTGCTCGATATCCAAGATCAGTCGCATCGAGACCGGCCTGTCCACGCCGCGCCGCCCGGAGATCGACACCCTCCTGCGCCTGTACGAGGCCCCGAGCGCGCGCGAGGAGCTGGTGCAGCTGGCGGGTGAGGGCAAACAGGCCGCGTGGTACGACTCCTACGGCGATCTGCTCGCGCCCGGGTCCACTTTGCACCGCTTCATCGGCCTGGAGGCCGGTGCGTCGATGCTCCGCCAGTTCTCCTCCGGTGCGGTGCCCGGTCTGCTGCAGACGGAGCGGTACGCGCGGGCCATCATCACGGCGTCGCAGCCCACCGTGTCGGGCGAGGCGCTCGACACGATGATCCGCATGCGGCTCGACCGCAAGAGCGTCCTCGCGCGCCAGCCCGACCCGTTGCGGGTCGCGGCTCTGCTCGACGAGTCCGTGCTGCGCCGCCCCGCCCACGGGCCGGGCGTGATGCGGGAGCAGATCGAGTACCTGCTCCACATCGTCGACGAGGGCCCGCCGTCGATCGAGGTGCGGGTGCTGCCGTTCTCCCTCGGGTTGCACGGGCTGCTCGGCGGCGCGTTCCAGATCCTCTCCTTCGACCACGGGGAGAGCGACGTGATCTTCTTCGAGGGCCAGGACGGTGGCGGCCTCCAGGAGAAGGCCGACATCGTGGGCGCCCATGCCGATCGTCTCGACGCGGCCTGGAAGCAGGCCCTCGACGGTCGCGAGCTGCAGAGCTTCCTGCGGGAGGTCGCCGCCACCCACGTCGAGTAGCGCCCGCTGTCGCCCGCGTCCCGCCCGCCGATCCCGAGGTCGGCGAGCCGGTGGATCACGTGCTGCCGCTGTACGATCACCCGATCGTGCGGCGGAGGGGTGGACCGTTGAGTGGTGCGGGGCGCGAACTCGAGTTCGTGGGGCGGGAGTTCTGCAGCGTGGGGGACTGTGTCGAGGCCGCCCGGCTCCCCGACGGGCGGGTCGCCTGCGCAGCACCCTTACCCCCGATGAGCCGCACTGGCTGGTCACCGCGGGTGAGTGGAGCCAGTTCCTGCAGGCCGTGAAGGACGGCGGGTTCGACCGCGTCTGACGGCGAGCCCCGTCGGGGTCGGACAGGGTCTCCGGTATTCTCGTTCCCAGCTCGTGCAATTGCACACCTGGATTTCGACGAGCGGCGGACGGATGCCCACTGCGCAAGGACCCGCGGGGCCGCGACGGCGCCTGGGGGTCGAACTGCGCCAGCTGCGGCGCCGGGCCGACCTCCAGCTCGTCGAGGTCGCCCGTGAGCTGGACTGCTCCGCGTCCAAGATCAGTCGACTGGAGAACGGCAAGGGCATCCCCCGCATGCCCGACGTCGTGGCTCTCATGCAGCTCTACCGCGTCTCCGACGAGGAGCTGCGGGAGCGGCTCACGCAGCTGGTGCACGAGAGCCGTGAGCAGGGTTGGTGGGAGCGCTACACCGATGGCGTGCAGGCGGAGCGGTTCGTCATGACGCCCCGGCGCGCTACACGGCGCTGGAGACCGAGGCGGTGCGGGTGCGGTCGTTCGAGGTGGCCTGGGTGCACGGGCTGCTGCAGGCGCCCGAGTACGCCCGTGCGGTGCTGGACGCGCTGCTGTCGGAGCGCACCGACGCCGAGGTGGATCGGCTGGTCGAGCTGCGTCTGCGTCGCCAGGAGGCCCTCACGCAGCGGACGCCGCCGCTGCAGCTGGAGGTCGTGCTCGACGAGTCCGTGCTGAGCCGGGTGGTGGCTCGCCGGAGGTGATGGCGATGCAGCTGCATCACCTGATCGAGCGTTCGCGGCTGCCGAACGTCATCGTTCGGGTGCTTCCGTTCGGGGTCGGTCTGCACCGCGCACACGCGGGCCCGTTCCAGATCCTGGAGTTTCCCGACCAGGTCGCGCCGATGTTGTTTTCATCGAGGGCCCGGCCGGGGATACCTACGAACATCAGTCCGATGTGGACCTGTATAAAGACGTCCTCGCGGACGTGTCGGACCGGGCGCTCGATCCGGAGTCCTCGAGGCTGCTCATCCAGCGATACGCGCTCCTGCACGCTCCCCCGGAGGAAGATCGAGATGCCCCAGCACATGTCCCGGCACACGGCCGAGTTCAAGATCAGTAGCTTCTGCTCGGGAGGCGACTGCGTGGAGGTCGGGATGCTGCAGGGCGGTGTCGTGGCGGTGCGCGACACCAAGGAAGGCGCTCGGGAGCTGCGGTTCAGCTCGACGGAATGGGCGTCCTTCGTGGCGGGGATCAAGCAAGGCGCGTTCGAGGCCCGCTAGCCGGCCGATAGGACGGATCGGCCGGGGCCGCCGCCCTCGTGGGGCGGCCCCGGCGGCCGCGCGATCACTCCCCGGGATCGCGGTGCCTAGTCGTCGTCCCACTCGTCGTCGGCCCACTCGCCGTGGACGTGGTGGAACCGGGGATCGGTGTACGGGTCGAAGCCGTGCAGTTGGGGCTGCTTGGCTCCCACTCGGCACGCCGTTCCGCCGCGATCTGTCGCCACGTGGCCGCCTGAACGGCCTCCACGATTCCCACGACGATCGCGACCAGTACGAGAAGACCGATGCCTGCGGCGATCAAGACGATCATGGCGACGACCCGTTCCGGTCGGCGGCGCCCGCGGCGTACTTCCCTGCTGTCATCAGTGGACTCCTTCCCGTGTGCTGCTCTCGCCGGCGGTGTGCCGGACGGCTGGGTGTCCCGGCGGACCCGGGACGGGGCGGGTTTCCTGGGTTGCAGGACCTGCGCGATGAGTGCAGAGCGGCGGAGGCGGGTACCGGTGTCGTATTCACGGTGGGGCCTCCTCTCGGGATGACCCGGCCGGCCCTCCCGGCGTTGTGGGAGGTCGGCCGGACACTTAGATTGCCGCACGCAAGGTCCTCCTGCAATTGCAGGGTTCACACCGCGCGGACATTCACTCGTCTGCAGTAAGGCGTCTGGTCCGGTCCAGGTCGGAGCATGCCCGTGGGGTCCGACATGTCGGATCTTCGCGACGCGCGTCACCTGATCGTTAGAGGCCGTAGCGGAACCGTGACTCGATGACCTACCGATCGGTATCCCGCCGCACTAGTTTCCAGCGGGTCTCCTACGAAGAGGTGTTGCCCGCATGAGATCAGCTGCCAGACGTATCTCGGCCGCGTGTGTGGCCGGCGCGCTCGCCATCACCCTTGCGGCGTGCGCCGAGTCCCAGCGCGACTCGGGTGCCGAGCAGGGTGGCGCCGATGCCGCCGGAGGGACGATGGTGTTCGGGGCGGCAGGCGCTCCGCGCAGCTTCGACCCGCTGTTCGCCCAGGACGGGGAGACGTTCCGGGTGTCGCGGCAGATGTACGACACGCTGATCACCTACGAGCAGGGCACCTCGGAGCTCACCCCCGGGCTCGCCACCGAGTGGACGCCCAACGCCGACGGCACCGAGTGGACCTTCACGCTCCGCGACGGCGTGAAGTTCCACGACGGCACGGACTTCAACGCCGAGGCGGTCTGCTTCAACTTCAACCGCTGGTTCAACCTGCCCACGGCGGCGGCGCAGAGCCAGGCGATCTACTACTACGAGCTGTTCGGCGGGTACTCGAACAACCTCACCGACGACACGGCCGACCCGGTCTATAACTCCTGCCAGGCGCCGAACCCGACCACGGCGGTCGTCAAGCTGAACCGGGCCAAGGGCGCGTTCCCCGCGGCGTTCGGGCTCACCTCGCTGTCGATCTCCAGCCCGGCCGCGCTCCAGCAGTACAACGGTGACGAGGTCACGCAGAGCGGGGAGTCGTTCACCTACAGCTCCTACGCCATGGAGCACCCCACGGGCACCGGCCCGTTCCGCTTCGAGAGCTACGACCGGACGAACCAGACCATCACGCTGGTGCGCAACGACCAGTACTGGGGTGAGCCCGCCAAGCTCGAGCGGCTCATCTTCCGCGTGATCCCCGACGAGAACGCCCGCAAGCAGGAGCTGCAGGCCGGCACGATCGACGGCTTCGACTACCCGTCGGCCGCCGACTGGCCGTCCCTGGAGGAGGCCGGCAACCAGGTCCTGATCCGGCCGGTGTTCAACATCCTGTACCTCGGGATCAACCAGAAGAACAACCCGGCGCTCAAGGACGTCCGCGTCCGGCAGGCGATCGCGTACGCGTTGGACCGCGAGGCGATGGTGCGCAACCTGCTGCCCGAGGGCGCGGTCGTGGCCACGCAGTTCATCCCGGACACCGTGACCGGCTACAACCCCGACATCCAGGCGATCCCCTACGACCCGGAGCGGGCGCGGGCGCTGCTCGCCGAGGCGGGCGCGTCGAACCTGACGCTCAACTTCTACTACCCGACCGAGGTCAGCCGGCCCTACATGCCCAACCCGACCAACATCTTCACGGCGCTCGCGGAGAACCTGCGCCAGGTCGGGATCACGGTGAACCCGGTGGCGCGGCCGTGGAACGGTGGCTACCTCGACGACGTGCAGGTCAACGGCGTGCATGACCTGCACCTGCTCGGCTGGACCGGCGACTACAACGACGCGGGCAACTTCGTGGAGGGCTTCTTCGGCTCGCCCGGCCCGGAGTTCGGGCTCACCCTGCCGACCGATGCGCCGATGATCGACAGCATCGCCACGGCGGACGCCACCGTCGGCGATGAGGCGCACGCCGCCGCCTACCGGGAAGCCAACCGGATCATCATGGAGCAGCTGCCGGGGGTGCCGCTGTCCAGCTCGCCGCCCGCGATCGTGGTGAGGCAGGGGGTCTCGGGGCTCATCCCGTCCCCGCTCACCGATGAGCGGTTCCTCACGGTCAGCGTCGACTGAGAGGGGCTCCGAGTGGCACCGCCCTACGGGGCGGTGCCACTCTCGGCGTCCGAGCTCATCGGAGGGGGGATGATGCTGCGCTTCGTCGTGCGCCGCCTGCTGCAGGTGCTCCCGACGCTCCTGCTGCTGTCGATCGTGGTCTTCGCGTGGCTGCGGTCGTTGCCGGGGGGCCCGGCCACGGCGTTCCTCGGTGACCGGGCGACGCCCGAGTCGATCGCCGAGCTGAACCGCCTGATGGGCCTCGACCAGCCGATCTGGGTGCAGTACGGCCGGTTCCTCGGTCGCGTCGTCACCGGTGACTTCGGGACGTCGTCGATCACCGGTCAACCGGTGCTCGACGAGATCGGCCGTGCGCTGCCTGCCACGATCGAGCTCTCGATCGCCGCGCTGGTGCTGGCGGTGGGACTGGGGATCCCGCTCGGGTACGTCGCGGCGCGCTACCGGGGGCGGCCGCTCGACGTGGCCACCGTGATCGGCACGCTCGTCGGGGTGGCCGTTCCGGTGTTCTTCCTGGGTTACGTGCTGAAGGACGTGTTCGCCGTCGACCTCGGGTGGTTCCCGCCGTCGGGCAGGCAGTCGGTGGCGGTGGACGCCACGAACGTCACCGGTTTCGCGGTGCTCGACGGCTTCCTCACCCGCGAGTTCGATGCCAGCCTCGACGCGCTCCGTCACCTGGTGCTGCCGGCGATCACACTCGCGACGATCCCGCTCGCGGTGATCGTGCGGATCACCCGCGCCTCCGTGCTCGACGTGCTCGGATCCGACTTCGTCCGGACGGCGAACTCGAAGGGCCTCGCGCCGGGCACGATCCGCGGCCGGCACGTCCTGCGGAACGCGCTGCTGCCGGTGTCCACCACGATCGGGCTGCAGGTCGGACTGCTGCTCGCCGGGGCGGTGCTCACCGAGCGGGTCTTCGTGTGGGGTGGCATCGGCACGTTGCTCGCCGACGCGATCACCTTGCGGGACTACCCGCGGCTGCAGGCGGTGCTGCTGCTCGGCGCGCTCGTGTACGTGCTGGTGAACCTGCTCGTCGACCTGTCGTACGCGATCATCGACCCCCGGGTGCGGCTGTCGTGACGGAGGACGGGCTATGACGACCACGTGGCTCGAACGCCGCCGCAGCCGCATCGACGACATCGCGGGCGGGCGCAGCCTCGGCGCGGAGGCGTTCCGGCGGCTGCGCCGGGAACCGGCCGCGATCGTCGGCGCGATCATCATCGGGATCTTCGTGGTGGTGGCGGTGTTCGCCCCGCTGCTGGCGCCGCACAACGCCACCGAGGCGTTCCCGCAGCTGCAGGAGAACCTGCGCCCGGGCTCGATCCCCGGCCCGCAGGACGGTTTCCCCCTGGGCAGCGACCAGCTCGGGCGCGACTTCCTGTCCCGGATGATCCTGGCGTCGCAGCAGACGCTGCTGGTCGGAGTGCTGGCCACGCTCATCGGGCTGGTGTTCGGCATCGTGATCGGCACGATCGCCGGCGCGTCGGCGGCTGGGTGGACACCCTGCTCATGCGGGTCACCGACGTGCTGCTGGCGATCCCGAGCCTGCTGCTCGCGATCTCGGTCGCGGCGCTGGCGGCGAGCCCGTCGCAGACCACGGTGATCATCGCGGTCTCGATCGTGAGCGTGCCGATCTTCGCGCGGCTGCTCCGCGGGTCGATGCTCGCGCAGCGCCACAGCGACCACGTGGTGGCGGCCACCGCGCTGGGCGTCAAACGGCCTGCCGTCGTGCTGCGGCACATGCTGCCGAACGCGATCGGCCCCGTGATCGTGCAGGCCACCCTCACGCTCGCCACCGCGATCCTGGACGCGGCCGCCCTGTCGTTCCTCGGTCTCGGCGACGCCGACCCCGGCCGGGCCGAGTGGGGCCTCATGCTCGCCCAGGCACAGACCTACCTCGACGTGCGTCCGGCGCTCGCGTTCTACCCGGCGCTCGCGATCATCCTCGTCGCGCTCGGCTTCACGCTGCTCGGCGAGTCGCTGCGCGAGGCGATCGACCCGAAGGGGCGCCGATGACGACCGCGCAGCGCACCGACGACACCCGCGGCGGCGGGCCCACGGCCGAGCCGCTGCTCTCGGTCCGCGACCTGCGTGTCGCGTTCCAGCGCAAGGGCGAGCCCGAGACCGTGGCCGTCGACGGCGTGAGCTTCGACGTCGCCCCCGGGCAGGTCGTGGGCCTGGTCGGGGAGTCGGGCTGCGGCAAGTCCGTGACGTCGATGGCGATCATGCGGCTGCTCCCGGAGCGCGGGGTGCGGGTGAGCGGCAGCGTCATGATGGACGGCACCGACCTGCTGACGCTGTCGGACACCCAGATGCGCGAGCGCCGCGGCCGGGACATGTCGATGGTCTTCCAGGACCCGCTCACGTCGCTGAACCCGGTGATCCCGGTGGGGCTGCAGGTCACCGAGGTGCTGCGGCGCCACCGCGGGATGAACTCCGACGCTGCGCGCAAGGCCGCCGTGGAACTCCTGGACCGGGTGGGCATCCCCGACCCGCGGCGGCGCCTCGACTCCTACCCGCACCAGATGTCCGGCGGCATGCGGCAGCGCGCGCTCATCGCGATCGCACTGGCGTGCAGCCCGCGGCTGCTCATCGCGGACGAGCCGACCACCGCGCTCGACGTCACCATCCAGGCGCAGATCCTCGAGCTGCTGCGCGAGCTGGTGCGGGAGACCGGTGCCGCCCTCGTCATGATCACGCACGACCTGGGCGTCGTCGCGGGGCTGTGCGAGACGGTCAACGTGCTCTACGCGGGCCGGATCGTGGAACGCGCCCAGCGCCACCGCCTCTTCGGCACGCCGCGCCACCCCTACACGCACGGGCTGCTGCGGTCCATCCCCCGGATGGACAGCCCGCAGGGCGAGGAGCTGCCCGCGATCCGCGGGTCGGTGGTCGACAACGTGCCGTGGGACCATGCGTGCGCCTTCGCGCCGCGCTGCCCGCGGTCGCTGGACGTGTGCGTCGAGGTGACGCCCGCGGGCGAGACGTCCGGCGGTCGGTTGCTTCGCTGCCACAACCCGGTGCCGGCGAGCGCGGAGTGAGCGACATGGCGGAAACCTCGAACGCGTCGGCCTCGGAGGCGCAGGCCCCGGATGCTGCGGCGCCCCTGCTCGACGTCCGCGACCTCGCCGTGCACTTCCCGATCAAACGAGGTGTGCTGCTCGACCGGACGGTCGGCCACGTCTACGCGGTGGACGGCGTCTCGCTGCAGGTCCGCCGGGGCGAGACGTACGGGCTGGTCGGCGAGTCCGGGTGCGGCAAGTCGACGCTGGGCCGCGCGATCCTGCGCCTCGTCGATCCGACGGCGGGCACGGTCGAGTTCGACGGGGTCGACGTCGCCCAGCTCGCGGGCGAGCGGTTGCGCACCATGCGCCGGCGTTTCCAGATGGTGTTCCAGGACCCGATGTCGAGCCTGGACCCGCGCCAGTCCGTGGAGTCGTTGCTGCGCGAGGGGATCCAGGCCCACGGCCTGTCCCGCGGCGCGGAGGGCGACGGCGCGCGGCTGCGCGAGCTCGTCGACTCGGTCGGGCTGCCGGTGGCCGCCCTGCGCCGCTACCCGCACGAGTTCTCCGGAGGGCAGCGGCAGCGCATCGGCATCGCCCGTGCGCTGTCGGTGGAGCCGGACCTGATCGTGGCCGACGAACCGGTGTCGGCGCTGGACGTGTCGGTGCAGGCCCAGGTGCTGAACCTGCTGGGGCGGCTGCAGGCCGAACTCGGGCTGACCTACCTCGTGATCGCCCACGACCTCGCGGTGGTCCGGCACGTCAGCGACCGGGTCGGCGTCATGTACCTCGGCGGCCTAGTCGAGGAGGCGCCGTCGCAGGCCCTCTACGCGACCCGCAGCACCCGTACACGAAGGCGCTGCTGTCGGCCATCCCGGTGCCGGACCCTGATCTGGAGGACCGCAGGGAGCGGATCCTGCTCACCGGCGACCTGCCGTCCCCGGCGGCACCGCCGAAGGGGTGCCGTTTCCACACCCGCTGCCCGTGGCGGCAGCCGACGCGCTGCGACTCCGAACGTCCCGAGCTGCGGGTGGTGCCGGGCGCACCCGACGGCCACCGGGTGGCCTGCCACTGGGCCGAGGAGATCCGCAGCGGCGCGCTGCAGCCACACCGGGTGGAGCCGCCGGTGGCGGCCGATGACGTGCTCGGGCCCGGCGCTGTGCCCGAGCACCCCGGTTCGGTGACGGAGATCCTGGGGCGCTGAGCAGGTGTCGGACGCCGACCACCGTGCCGCGGTGAGGTTCCTCGACGGGGAGGACGTCGCCGCGCTCGGCCCGGCAGGCGCGGTCCGGGCGATCGTCGACGCACTGCGCGGCGGGCTCGACCCGGCCACCGACGCGCCGCGTGCCGCGGTCGGCCTCGCACACGGCCAGTTCCTGCTCATGCCGTCGGAGTCGGCGGCCGCGGCCGGGGTGAAGATCGCCACGGTGGCCCCCGGCAACCCGGACCGGGGCCTGCCGCGGATCCAGGCCACCTACCTGCTCTTCGAACGGGACACGCTCGTGCTGCGCGCGGTGCTCGACGGCACGGCTCTCACCACGTTGCGCACCCCCGCGGTCTCGGTCGCCGCGGTCCTGCCGCGGCTGCCGGACCGGCCGCTCCGGGTTGCCGTCCTGGGCGCGGGCCCGCAGGCGACGGGGCACGTCGCCACCTTCGCCGCGGTCCGCCCGCTCGCGGCGGTCACCCACCTCGTCCGGGACCCGTCCCGGACGCGCTGCACGCGGTGCGGCTCGGTACCGACCCGGCCGACGAGGCTCTCCACGACGCCGACGTCGTCGTCTGCGCGACCTCGGCCCGCACCCCGCTGTTCGACTCGACCGTGCTGCGCGCTGACGCCGTGGTGATCGCGGTCGGCTCGCACGAGCCCGACGCCCGGGAACTGGACGGGGCGCTGCTGGGCCGGGCCACGGTGGTCGTCGAGGACGTCGACACCGCGCTGCGCGAAGCAGGCGACGTCGTGCAGGCGATCGGTGAACGCGTGCTGAGCGCCGCCGGCCTCGTACCGATGAAGGACGTCGTCACCGGCGCGGTGGTGGTACCCGCCGACCGGCCGCTGCTGTTCAAGAGCGTGGGGATGTCGTGGGAGGACCTCGTCGTCGCGGAGGCCGTCGCACGTCGCCAGCAGCCCGGGTGAGGGCGTCGCCGGTCGCGATGACCTCGGCCGATGGGGATCGCCCTCTCGGCGCGGGCTCGCACCCCCGCGGCCCCTCGTGGAGGCCGCGGGGTTCACCCCGGGGAGTCGGTCAGCGCATCGCGCGGTTGACCGCCGAGACGACGGCCTTCAGCGAGGCGCTCACGATCGAACCGTTGATGCCCACGCCCCACAGCACGGTGTCCTCCACCGCGCACTCGACGTAGGCGGCGGCGCGGGCGTCGTCGCCCGCCGACATGGCGTGCTCGTGGTAGTCGAGCACCCGCACGTCGAACCCGATGCCCGCGAGCGCGTCGACGAACGCGGCGATCGGGCCGTTGCCGCTGCCGGTGATCTCGTGCAGGTCGTTCTCGACCCGCACGGTGGCGACGATGTCGTCGTTGCCCTCGCCGTCGCTCGTGATGCGATGGCGGATCAGCTTCAGCGGGGTGACGCGGTCGAGGTACTCCGAGTCGAAGGAGTCGCGCATCTCCTTGGGGGAGATCTCGCCGCCCTCGCTGTCGGTGACCTCCTGGATCACCCGCGAGAACTCCATCTGCAGCCGCCGCGGCAGCTCGAGCTGGTGCTCCGCCTTCATGATGTAGGCGACGCCGCCCTTGCCGGACTGCGAGTTCACCCGGATGACGGCCTCGTAGGTGCGGCCGATGTCCTTCGGGTCGACCGGCAGGTAGGGAACCTCCCACCGGAAGTTCTCGACCTCTACGCCCGCTTCGGCCGCGTCGGCCTGCATGGACTGGAAGCCCTTGTTGATCGCGTCCTGGTGGCTGCCGGAGAAGGCGGTGTAGACCAGGTCGCCGCCCCACGGGTGGCGCTCGGCGACGGGCAGCTGGTTGCAGTACTCGACGGTGCGGCGGATCTCGTCGATGTCGGAGAAGTCGATCTGCGGGTCGATGCCCTGGGTGAACAGGTTCATCCCCAGCGTCACCAGGTCGACGTTGCCGGTGCGCTCGCCGTTGCCGAACAGGCAGCCCTCGATCCGGTCGGCGCCCGCCTGGTAGCCCAGCTCGGCGGCGGCCACGCCGGTGCCGCGGTCGTTGTGCGGGTGCAGCGACAGCACCACCGCGTCACGCCGGTCCAGGTGCCGGTGCATCCACTCGATCGAGTCGGCGTAGACGTTCGGAGTGGCCATCTCGACCGTCGCCGGCAGGTTGACGATCATCGGGGACTCCGGCGTCGGCTGCCACACCGCGCTGACCGCGTTGCAGATGTCCACGGCGTACTCGAGTTCGGTGCCGGTGTAGGACTCCGGGGAGTACTCGAAGCGCCAGTCGGTGGCCGGGTACTTCTCGGAGAACCGCAGCACGTCCTCCGCGCCGTCGGTCGCGATCTTCGTGATGCCCGGGCGGTCGGACCGGAACACCACGCGGCGCTGCAGGATCGACGTCGAGTTGTAGAGGTGGACGATCGCGCGCGGCGCGCCCTCGCAGGCCTCGTAGGTGCGTTCGATCAGTTCGGGGCGGGCCTGTGTCAGCACCTGGATCGTGACGTCGTCCGGGATCAGGTCCTGCTCGATGATCTCGCGGACGAAGTCGAAGTCGGTCTGGCTCGCGGCCGGGAAGCCGACCTCGATCTCCTTGTAGCCCATGCGTACGAGCAGGTCGAACATCCGCCGCTTGCGGGCCGGGCTCATCGGGTCGATCAGCGCCTGGTTGCCGTCGCGCAGGTCGACCGCGCACCACAGCGGCGCCTTGGTGATGCGCTTCTCCGGCCAGGTGCGGTCGGGCAGCGACACCGGCTCCACCAGCTCGTGGAACGGCCGGTAGCGGTGGACCGGCAGGTGCGAGCCGCGCTGGCGGTTCCAGGCGGGCTGCTCGTCGGGAACCGGGCGGTCAGGGGTGCGCAGCCGGCTGGACGTCGACGAGGTGAACGCGTCGGGGGACGTGGTCATGGAGTTGCTCCTGTGGGAGTCGGCCGATCAACGAGGACCGGCGCACGCCACGACCCGCGACGAGGGGCCGGTCGGTCAGACCCCGCCGCGGCGACGAAGGAGCAGGCGTGCCACGACGACGAGAGTAGCCCCGGGGTGGGGTGGCTTCGCAACCCACCCGCTGTGGCGTGCCCGCCCGGCACCTCGATCCGGTGTCACCCGATCAGGTGATACCAGTCAGTAGCGCACCTGTGCGGAAGGCGTGGGAGCATGGCCTACAACGAGTCCGGGGAGGTCTCCAGTGGCAGTGGGGAGCACGGCACGGCGGGGCATCGACGCCCTCGGCAACGTGCTGCGGATCGTCGGCATGCTGATCGTCACCGTCCTGGTGGTGCACATCGTGCTCACGCTGCTCGGTGCCAACCCGGAGAACGGGTTGACGCAGCTGATCCGGGACGCCGCCGACACGTTCAACCTCGGGCTGAGCGACCTGTTCCTGCCCCAGGACCCGCGCCTGGCCGTCGTGCTGAACTACGGCACCGCCGCCCTGATCTGGTTCGCGATCACCACGGTCGTCGTGCGCCTGGTGCGGCGCATCCCCTGACCGTCCCTACGCAGCGCCCGTGAGCCGCGCCGCGAGCGCGGCCATGCCGGCGGGCGGGCCCGGCGACGACCGTTCGGCCGGCACGGGCACCCTGCGGTCCGGGGCTCGCTCGACCACGGTGGCACCTGCGGCGTCCTGCTGGAGCGGGGAGAGTTCCGCCGACCGCAGCGCCTCCACCACCACGTCGGCAGGCTGCTCGCTGACCAGGACCGTGTCGGTGAGCCGGCGCAACCCCAGCGGGGCCAGCGCGCGGTGGGCGGCGAGCTGGGCGGCGAGGGCGGCATCGGCCACGCGGACACAGGTGCTGACGGCGACGACCTGCACCTGCCCGTGCTGGCGTGCGATGTCCTCGATCAGGTAGCCCAGCGGCTGCGGGAGAGGGCGCTCGGCCGCGGCGGCGAGCGCCGCCAGCAGCTCGTCGGCGTCGTGGCCCGCGTCCAGCGCCCGCCGCACGCTCGCGGCCGTGAACCTCCAGATGGACGTGACGTCCTGGCGTTCGAGGTCGGCGGCGGCGTCGAGCAGCCGCGCGAGCGGGGCCGCCGCGATCCCGGTGACGAGCGCGGTGAGGTCGGGCAGGAACGAGGCCGTGCACGTGGGGGCGGGCAGCATGCCGGCGAGAGCGGTGTGTAGCGCGGCGTGCGGGTGGTCGCCGCGGACGGCCGCCAGCAGCTCCCGGCCGACCGGGGTGAGCGCCCCCATCGCGACGAGGCCGAGCCGGGTGGCCTCGTCGAGGGTGGCGCTGAGGCGGGCGTCGTCGTCGGGGAGCCCGCGGTCGAGCGGGGCGCGGTGGGCGAGCAGCTCGCGCAGCGAGTCGGTCTCGACGAGGCCGCATGCGGGGTCGAGGTCGGCGAGGCAGGCGAACACGCCGGCGCGCATCCGGACGTGCTCCGGGTGGCCGTAGGCGCGGACCAGGGCCCCTGCGGGCCGGCCGGACTCGTCGACGCGGAGGCTGGGCACCGTCGGCAGGTGCCACCAGCCGAGCAGGAGGCGGGCGTAGGCATCGACGGGTTCGGCGGCGAGCCATTCGTCGACCGCCTCCGTGGGCAGCGCGACGGCACTCGGGGGCTCCGACCCGCCCCGCGCAGCGCCGGGACCGGCCTTCTCCATGGCGAGCGTGACGAGCCCGGCCGCCCGGGCCGTCTCCAGCCCGAGCCGCGCACCCGTGATGTCGGAGCCGACCTCCTTGGCGGCCCGGCGCAACTCGCGGACCCCGATGCCGCCGCCGCGCACGGTGGCGAGCGGGCTGCGGCCGAGCAGCGTGACCAGCCGGCGGACCGAACCCAGCGCCGTGAGCGCCCCGTGCTCGCCCGCGGCGTGCAGCTGCCGGGGGTCGACGGGCGCGGTGGCGGGACGGGGCGGGTGGGCGTCGAACGGCGCGCGGTAAGCCGGACCGCGGACCGCCAGCGCGATCTCCCTCGGCATCTCGCCGATGCCCCACTCGGTGGGCACGGCCCAGCCCTGCGCCGCGAGCTGCCGGCCCTCCTGGCAGGCGCCGACGGGCTCGCCGGGCTCGGGGAACCGCACCCCCGACCGTCGCGGCCCGTGGGTGGCCAACCGGCGCACGGCCGCCGCGATCTGCGGATCGGCACCGGCGAGGCGCGCACGTACCGCGTCGGGCTCGGTGAGCACGGCCACGACGGAGTGGATGCCGGCCCGGCCGAGCCCGGGAATGCCGTGGTGGGCGCCGATGCGGTCGAGCTGGTCGGCCGAGAGCCTGCCGTAGAGCTCGTGGGCCGGGCGGCCCAGGCCGAGCGGATCCGGGGTGATCGCACCCCAGCTGCCGACCTGCCGCACCGTGCCCTGCAGCGTCCACGCGAGCGCGAGCGCGGCGAGCTCGGCGATCGCGGCGTCGACCGCCTCCACCGCGGCACCGGTGGCACCGAGCAGCGAGTGCAGCTCCTCGCGGGACGCGGAGCCACCGAGAGCCAGCAACGCCTCGGCGACCTGCAGCGCAGGCCTGCTCAACGCCGTGATCGCCCAGTTGACCGACGACCGCGACGACAGCCGGGAGGCCACCATGGAGAGGTCGGTGGGTTCGGGATGGCGCGCGACGTCGGGCCGGGCGCGCAGGATCGCCGCCAGCCGCGGGGCGTCGAGCGTGGCGAGCCACGTGCCCAAGCCGGCTGCGCCGCTCATGACCAGCAGAGTAGGGCCGAGCACCGACAGCGCCGCCCGATCGTCGACGACCCGTCGCTCTGCGGTCCACGAGCGGCACGGGAGTGCGTCCGGGTGCGCCGTGCGGTGCGCCCCGTGCGGCGGCGGTGATCTGTGGTCTATCCCATTCCGATCTGCGGCTCCTGCGCCGGCCGGTAGGGTGGGCTCCCGACCAGCACCCGGTGTGCACGTCCCGTGCGTGTGGATACCCGCGGTGATGAGCCCGAAGGCCGCAGGCGGCACGCCGCGGCCAGGACAGGAGGTCGGCGGTGGCCCTCGTCGTGCAGAAGTACGGCGGATCGTCCCTTCAGGACGCGGACCGCATCAAGAAGGTCGCCGAACGGATCGTCCGCACGCACAAAGAGGGCAACGACGTCGTCGTCGTGTGCTCGGCATGGGCGACACCACCGACGACCTGCTGGACCTCGCCGATCAGGTGTCGCCCGCCCCGCCGCCGCGGGAGCTGGACATGCTGCTCACGGCGGGAGAGCGCATGTCGAACGCGCTGGTGGCGATGGCGATCCACTCCCTCGGCGCGCAGGCCCGGTCGTTCACCGGATCGCAGGCCGGCATGATCACCACGTCCAAGCACGGCGACGCGCGGATCGTGCAGGTCAACCCCCAGCGGCTGCGCGAGGCCCTCGACGAGGGTTCCATCGTGCTCGTCGCGGGCTTCCAGGGTGTGAGCCAGGACTCGAAGGACGTCACCACGCTCGGCCGCGGTGGCTCGGACACCACGGCGGTCGCGCTCGCGGCTGCGCTCGAGGCCGACGTCTGCGAGATCTACACCGATGTCGACGGCATCTACAGCGCCGACCCGCGCATCGCCCCGGACGCGCAGCGGCTCGAGACCATCACCTACGAGGAGATGCTCGAGATGGCCGCGTGCGGAGCGAAGGTCCTGCACCTGCGGGCCGTGGAGTACGCCCGGCGCTACAACGTCCCGCTGCGGGTGCGCAGCTCGTACAACGACAAGCCGGGCTCGCTCGTCACCGGCTCGATCGAGGAGATCCCCATGGAGCAGGCGATCATCACCGGGGTCGCTCACGACCGGTCCGAAGCGAAGATCACCATCACCGATGTGCCGGACACGCCCGGCATGGCGGCCCGGATCTTCCGCACCGTCGCCGACGCCGAGATCAACATCGACATGGTGTTGCAGAACATCAGCCGCACGTCGGCGCAGCGCACCGACATCACGTTCACGCTGCCGCGCACCGACGGTCCGCGCGCCGTCGCCGCGCTCACGGCCGCGCAGCCCGAGATCGGGTTCGCGGAGGTGCTGCACGACTCGGAGGTCGGGAAGGTGTCGCTGGTCGGTGCGGGGATGCGTTCGCACCCCGGCGTCACGGCCACGTTCTGCGAGGCGCTGTCCAGCGCCGGGATCAACATCGAGACCATGAACACCTCGGAGATCCGGATCTCCGTGCTCTGCCGTCCCGACCAGCTCGACACCGCGGTGAGCGCGCTGCACGCCGCGTTCGAGCTGGGCGGTGCCGAGCAGGCAGTGGTACACGCCGGAACGGGACGGTGAGCGGCATGTCGGACGCGCTCGACCAGGGGCAGCACGGTCGCCACGAGCACGGTCGCCACGAGCGGGGCCCGGTGCTCGCGCTCGTCGGGGCCACCGGTGCCGTCGGCACCACCATGATCGAGATCATCGACGCGCGGGAGAACGTGCCGTGGTCGGAGATCCGCCTCGTCGCCTCACCCCGGTCGGCCGGGAAGGTGCTGCGGGTGCGCGGTGAGGACGTCACGGTGCAGGCGCTCGCGCCCGAGGTCTTCGACGGGGTGGACGTCGCGCTGTTCGACGTTCCCGACGAGGTCAGCGCGCAGTGGGCGCCGATCGCGGCCGAGCGCGGCGCGGTGGCGGTGGACAACTCCGGGGCCTTCCGCATGGACCCCGAGGTGCCCCTCGTGGTGCCCGAGGTCAACGCCGACAAGGCGGCCGAGCGGCCGAAGGGGATCATCTCCAACCCCAACTGCACGACGCTGTCCATGATGGCCGCGATGGGCGCGCTGCACCGCGAGTTCGGGCTCGAGGCGCTGGTCGTGGCGTCGTACCAGGCGGCGTCCGGTGCGGGGCAGGGCGGCATCGACCGGCTCTACGCCGAGCTGTCCGCCGTCGCCGGCCGGGAGGTCGGGGTGCGCGGCGGTGACGTCGCCGAGACGCTTGCCGCCGCGGGTCTGGACGCCGCGGAGTCGCCGTTCCCGGCGCCGCTCGCGCTCAACGTCGTGCCGTGGGCGGGTTCGCTCAAGGACGACGGCTGGTCGTCGGAGGAGCTCAAGGTCCGCAACGAGGCTCGCAAGATCCTCGGCATCCCGGATCTCAAGGTCTCCGCCACGTGCGTGCGGGTGCCGGTGGTCACCACCCACTCGCTCGCGGTGCACGCCACGTTCTCCCGCGAGGTGTCGGTGGACGCGGCCCGCAAGGTGCTCGCCGAGCAGCCCTCGATAGTGCTGCGCGACGACCCGGCGGCGGGCGAGTGGCCCACACCGGCCGACGCCGTGGGCGGCGACCCCACCTGGGTCGGCCGGATCCGGCAGGCGCTGGACTTCCCCCAGACGCTCGAGCTGTTCGTGTGCGGCGACAACCTGCGCAAGGGTGCCGCGCTCAACACCTACGAGATCGCGGAGACGGTGGCCACCAGCCTCTGACCACGGCCGGGACGCGGGCTCCCGCAGGCGATGTGCCTGCGGGAGCCCGTTCCGCCTCAGGAGGTGGGGGCAGGTCAGCTGGCGAGGCGCAGCGTCGTCATGACGGCGCGGTGGTCGCTGCCCGCGACGTCGTACACGTCGAAGGTCTCGGCCGTGATGCCCTCGGTGGTGAACACGTGGTCGATCTGCGGTCCGTACGGCCGGAGCTGCGGGCTGGGCCCCCACGTCGGGACCAGTCCCGAGCCGCGTTGTGCCGCTGCGTCCTCGCAACCCGTGGTGCCGGTCCGCAACGCGGAGTGGTCCAGGGTGGCGTTGAAGTCGCCCGCCACGACGGCCGGTGACGGGCCGGCACACCAGCGGGACAGCAGCGCGAGGTCGCGTTCCACTGGGGCACCGAGCCGGGCACCGGGGCGACCGAGTGGAACGCCACGAAACGCATGTCGCCCAGCGCGCCGCCGGTGATCTCGATGTACGGGAAGGTCGACGTGTCCGTGCCGATCCGGACCTCGATGTCGTCGTACTGGTCCGAGACGAGGGCGGTGACCTCCTCGACGTCGTCGTCACCGTCGTCGTCGGTGGAGACGTAGGTGCGGTAGCCCAGCGGCTCGACGATCGGGGCGAGCTTGTCGGCGAAGATCTGCCCGGACTCGCTGATCGACACGGCGTCCGGCTGGTGCGTCTTGATCAGGTCAGCGAGCTGGGCCACGTCGGCCTCGCCCTCGTACGTGTTGAACGCCAGCACCCGGAAGGGGGAGCCGCGCGTCGGCTCCGGGTCGACCAGCATCCGCGGGAGCACCATCCCGCCGCCGATCAGGAGCACGGCGAGCACGCCCGCGGCGAACGGCCACACCCGGCGCTCGAACACCAGCACGAGGAGCAGCAGCACCAGCACGACGGCGACGCCGGTGAGGATCCACGGGCGCATCGACACGAGCTGGACGAACGGGCTGCGGCGATCGAGCCCGAAGAGGAGGTCCGGCAGTGCCGCCACCGCCACAGCGAGCGTGAACAGCGCTGCGACGAGGTAGCGGACGTAGCCGCGGCGGGGCCGCTGTTGCGGCTCCGGCGCGACGGGGGTGAGCCGGCCCGGCGGTGCGGTCATTGGCTCGTAGTCTCCCCTAAATCGGTTGAGAACCCGCTGAGGGGGTACCTCGACGCCCCGGGGCCCGGGCGGCTGAGCAGGGCAACGAGTATTGCGGCCCCGAGGCCCGCGGCTCCGACCGTGAGGACCGCCACTGCGGGGGACGCGATGTCGACCAGCAGCCCGGCCAGCGGGGTGGCGATGGTGGCGCCGAGGGTGATGGCGGACCCGTGCAGTCCGGTGACGAGCCCGCGCACGTGGTCGGGCGCCAGCCCGCTGACGGTCTCGGCGCTCGCGGCCATCGACGGAGCGATCAGCAGCCCGACGGGCACGAGCAGCAGCGCGTAGGACCACCACGGCCCCGCGAACGCGACCGGCAATGCGGCAACGCCGAGGCAGCCGACCAGCAGTGGGAGCGGCCGGGACCGCCGGGCCGCGCCGTAGGCGAAGCCACCGACCAGCGACGCCACGCACCACACCGCGTTGACCGCGGGGATCCAGCCCGCGTTGCCGCCCAGCTCGAGGCCCGCGATCATCGTGAGCTCGGTGCCGAAGACGACCGTGACGGCGGCCGTGGTGGCCAGCAGTGCCCCGAGCAGGCGGCGGTCGAGCCACTGCCGGACGGGCGGTGGCGGCCCGCCGCCAGGGGTGTCGGGCATCCGCGTGGGCGGGTTCAGCAGCATGAGCGCGCCGCCCGCGACCAGCCAGCCCGCTCCGACGGTCCACATCGCGGCGGCAGAGGACGCCTGCAGTGCCAGCAGCGCGCCGACCGCCGGCCCGATGATGTAGGAGATCTCGACCGACATCGAGTCGAGCGCGAATGCGGGACGCCTGCGGCCCGCGGGCACCAGTACGGCGAGCGACTGCCGGGTGACGGAGTAGACCGGCACCCCGAGCAGCCCACCGAGCAGCGCGCCCACCAGCAGCGCCGGGTACGGCAGCACCGGTGCGACGCCCCAGAACACCGCCTGCGCCGACAGCGTGAGCACGAGCATCGTGCGCAGCCCTCGCCGGTCGACCAGTCGTCCGAGAAGCGGAGCACCGATCGCCATGCCGACGGTGGCCGCGGCGCCGACCACCCCGGCCGCCGCGTAACCCTGATCGAGGGTGAGCACCACGTGCAGCGTGAGCGTGATGGCCGCCGCGGACGCCGGCAGCCGGGCGAGGAACGAGACGGCGGTGACCGCGCCGACCCCGGGCAGGGCGAGGACGGAGCGGTAGGCGCTGATGCCCCTCACATCGACGCCCACGGGCCCATGGTCCTCCCGGCCCCCGGCAGAACTCGACCGGGTTACCGGTCAGCAGGGTGGCTCGATCACGCTCCCGGCCGGTAGGGAGGCCCGCTCGACATCCGTGAACGGGCGGGCCGAGAACGTGCAGAGGTGATCGACCCACTGCTGGGCCGTGAGGGCCATCCGGAACGGGAGTGGCGCACGGTACTGGCCACCGGTCCCGGGGATCTTCATCCACGTCCCGTCGATCGACCTCGCCTCGTCGTGCCCGTAGCTCAGGTGGACCGTCCCGTTGTTCTCCCCGGTCTGCACGTTCCAGAAGGTGTGCGTCAGGTCGCCGCCCTGACCGTTGCCCGTCACGGCCCGCCCGTCCTCGGTGAACCCGATCGGTAGCTGGAAGCCCGGCGCGGGCAACGGTGTGCCGACGAGCTCCAGACGGTCGAGGTCCCACACCTCCTGGACGCCGACCTGGGTCGAGACGAGCAGCCGCCTGCCGTCGGCGTCGGGGGCGAACCAGATCGGGAGCCTGCCGGCGAGGTGCGGCAACGCCGCGATCCGCTGTCCGAGCGCGACGTCCCACAGCTCGATCGTGCTGTCCTGCCCGATGAGGATGACCTCTGTCGGGTGGTCGCCGCTCCGTGCCGAGAAGACGACGGACTGCCGCCCCGCGAACCAGCGCGCGCGGCCGGCGTCGTGGCCAGATCGACCGGCGGTCCGACCGGAGCGCCGGTCGCTCGATCCCAGGCGGCCAGCACCCCGTCGCCGAAGGTGAAGACGTGCTCGTCGGTGGAGGCGACCGCGACCGTTCGCACGGGTTCGCCCGGTCGCCGCGGCACCGGCGTGCTGAACGTGGCAGCCAACGAGGGCAGCTCGTACTCCGACAGCACCAAACCGTCTCGGGACGTGCCGGCGAGGATGCTCAGGCGCTCCGCCACGACGCTCCTGCCGCTCGCAGGTGGTGCGATCGGATCCAGCCGACCGACCGGCGCCGCCGTCGCCCGGTCGAAGGCGGTGGTGCCCTGCTGCGTATCGGCGGCGACCAGTGTGCGCCCGTCGTCGCTCAGGGTCAGGTCGGGCGGATCCCCGCCCAGCGACGCGTACGGGTTGGGCTCGGCGCGTACCCGCAGGATCGACGTGCCGCGGGGGATGAGGACGGTGCTGGTGCCGTGCGCTCCTGGGAGGACGACCATCCGGCTGCCGATGTCGGACGACGAGGTGGGGTCCGGCGGGATGGTCACCTCGAGGACGGTGCCGTCGTCGAGGTTGCTGATGCGGACGACGTCGTAGTCACCCGGCGGGCCGATCCGCTCGGCGACGTGGTTGCTCCCACCCAGCGTCCCGCTCAGGCTGAAGCGGTCGCAGTCCCCGGCGAGGAGGGGCACCCTTCGCAGCTCCTCGCCGCCGATGAGGTTGCGCACCACTGCCTGGGCGCGACCGCTCGGGTCGACCTCGCAGGTCGCCACCCTGTCGCCGGGGAGGAGGGGCAGGGATGCGCCCGGGAACGAGCCGAGCTCGGCACCGTCACCGAGCCGTCGTACGACGAGACGCGACTCGGGGCGGTCCGGCTCGCCGGTGCGCAGGACGAGGGATCCGCCATCGGCTGTGAGTCCGAGACCTGTGACGCCGCGTTCGGGCACCGGCGTGCCGTCGTGCGGCGCGGCGCGGCCTGCGGCCGCGTCCCAGATGCGCAGGCGGTTGCCGCCGCTGCTGTCGGCCTCCAGCCAGCCGACGAGGTCGTCGGTGAGCGCGATGGCCTGCTCGATCGGGGCGTCGCCCGCCGGGCCGGAGAGGACCTGTGGTCCGCCGCCGGTGGTGAGGTCCCACAGCAGCACCCGGGCCTGCCCCTCGACTGCCACGACCCGCCGGGCGTTCCCGCTGAGATTGACCGGACGGAGGTCCGGGGGCGCCCCGGGCAGCACATGGCGGTGCACCGGACCGAGCGGCAGGCCGGTGAGCACGACGGGAGTGCCGCTTTCGACGAGCAACGCCGTGTGGCCGTCGTCGGACACGTTGAACGGGAGTATCGGCTCGGTCGCCACTCCCGCGAGCACGCCCTCGACGGACCGCATCGCCACGTACTGGTGCAGCAGGGCCGCGCGCACCGACGCGTTCTCCGGGTCGAGCCGCCATCCGGCGAGCGCGAGCTGGGTGGCGGCCACCGGGTCGCTGGGCGCGGTTCGCAGCGAGGTCTGGGCGAGCAGCTCGGCGTTGGCGAGGTCGAGCTGATCGCCGAGCGCGTTGCCGCGGTTGACCGCGACGACCGCCAGCAACCCGGCGGCGAGCGTGATCACCGCCAGCACCGCGGTGACGACCCGCCACCGCCGCACCTCGCGGCGCTGCCGTGTGCGGCTGCGCTGCACGAACTCGATGTCGGAGGCGGGCACGTCGGCCGCCCGGCCCGGGAGCCGGTCGAGCGCCGTGGCGAGCGCGGCCCCGCGCAGCAGGGCCCCGTCGTCGCGACCGGTCGCTTCCCAGCGCTCCCGCTGCTGACCCACCTGGTCCCGCAAGGCGATGAAGTCGCGGTCCTCGGTGAGCCAGTCCCGCAGCCGGGGCCAGTGCGCGATCAGGGCCTGGTGGGCGAGCTGGATGGTCTCCTGCCCGTCGGGGCCGCGTTCGACGACCACGAGCCGGCCCGCGGCGAGCCGCAGCACGAGCGGGCGCAGGTCGGTTGCCACCTCGGTCCAGCGCAACGGCCTGCGGACGAAGCGGCCGTCGCGGTCCGGCCCGGCGAGCGCGGTGAACAGCGCCGCAGCCGATCGGCGTCTGCCGGGTCGAAGCCGGCGACGACCGCCTCGGCGTGCGTGGCGACCACGCCCGCCACCCCGCCGGCCTCCTCGTACGCGCGCACCGTGAGGTACCCGCCCTCCCGGCGCGTCCACAGCTCGGTGAGCAGCGACTCCACCAGCGGCAGCTGGCCGGGCTCCGCGGCGGCGTCGTCGAGGATGCGGTCGACGAGCCCCTGCTCGAAGGACAGGCCGGGCGCCCGCTCGGCGGGCGAGACGATCGCGTGTCGCAGCTGGCCGCGGTCCATCGGGGGGACCAGAACCGTGCCGGAGCCGAGCAGGCCTGCGAGCTCGGGGACGAGCACGTCGTCGAGCGTGGCCGAGCGCAGGGTGAGCACGGCGCGCACGGAGTCGCTCGCGGAGACCAGCTCGCCGATCCGTTCGAGCAGCTCCGTGGCCGCGCCCGGGTCGGTGGCGGCGAGCTCCTCGAACTGGTCGACGACGAGCACGGTGCGCCCGCCCGGACCGGTGGCCCGGTCGGCCACGCCGTCGAGCACCTCGGCGACCGGGCGACCCGGCAACGGGCGCAGCTCGGTGACCCGCGCGCCTCCGGCGCGCAGCCGCGGCAGCAGCCCGGCGCGCACGAGCGACGACTTGCCGGCTCCGGACGGGCCCGCCACCGCCACCAGCGGCCTGCGGTCGACGGCGTCGACGAGCCGGTCGATGTCGTCGTCACGGCCGAAGAAGAAGCTCGCGTGCTCCTCCCCGAACGGTTCCAGACCTCGGTAGGGGCACGGCAGCAGCTCGGGATCGACGCCGAGCACCAGGTCGATCGGGATGAGGTAGGCGGTGGTGGTGCCGCTGACGTCGGTGGCCACGGTCATGCCCACGACCGCGCCGGACTCCTCGTCCCACACCGGCGAGCCGCTGAACCCCTCCACGATCGGCTGCTCGCCCGTGGCGGCCTGCATCTGGAACCAGCGCGTGCCCTGGCGGCCGCGGAACCGGCCGGTGGCCCACACCCCGTCGGCGCTGCCGTCGGGGAAGCCCAGCACGCGGAAGGAGTGGTCCCACAGCTGGTCGACGCGCCGCAGCGGTGGCATCCGCGCACCGGCGGGCAGCGGGTTCCGCACGCGCAGCACGGCGATGTCACCGGTGCCCTCCGGGGCGATCGGGATCCACCGCGCGACCTCCGCGGTGACCCGAACGGGCTCGTCCCGGTCGGGATCGTCGAGCAGGGGCAGGTCGAGCTCCACCCGATGTGCGGGAGGGGTGGCGTCGTACGGGTCGCCGCGCACGGCCGTGGCGAGACGTGGGCGCAGGTGGCCACGAGGTCCGGGCCGATGACGAACCCGGCGCCGACCGGTTCACCGCCCGCACCCAGGATGCGTGCGACCACGCGCGCAGGCACCGCCTGGTCTCGCTGTGTCGTGGTCACGGTCCCCCCTGATCGCGCCGGCGTGAGACTATCGATCTAGGTCAAGTGACCCGAGTCACAGCGGGGCAACGCCGGGTGGCTCCTCCGGGTCCATCGCAGTGCAGCCCGGCCCAGCGGGCTCGACGAGGAGGGGCAGATGACTTTCGGCGTCCTACGGCGGAGCGCGACCGCCATCGCGGGCTGCATCGCGGGGATCACGCTCCTGACGGCGTGCGGCGGTGGTGAGGCCGGCGGCGGTTCGTTCGCGGAGCGGACGGCGTTCGACGTGGCCCACGCGGCGCCGGACCTCACCCGCGCGGCCGGCACGTCCCGCTACGCGCTCGAGATGACCTACACCAGCACCGGCGACTCCCTCGGCGACTCGACGTCGACGTCCACCGGTGAGGGCACCTACGACTACGCGGGGCAGATCGGCGACGGCACGCTCACCACCGTCGACACGATGCTGGGCACGCTCGACGAGGAGGTCGTGTTCACCAACAACGTGCTGTACCAGCGGGAGGCCGGCACGGATCGATGGCACAAGACCGACTTCTCCGAGCTGGTCAACACGCCCGTGGGCCAGCACGACCCGTCCCAGCAGCTCGACCTGCTCCGCGGCGTCTCCGATGACGTGCGCGAGGTCGGCACGGCCGACGTGCGGGGCGACGAGGTGACCCGGTACGCGATCTCGATCGACCCGAAGCGGCTCGCCGACCAGAGCGGCGTGGTGGTCGACGGGGGCCTCACGCAGGCGGCGCTGAGCGCCGCGGGCCCGATGCCGGGGCAGGTGTTCGTCGACTCCGACGGCCGGGTCCGCAGGCTCGAGGTGCGCATGGAGACGGCCGGTGCGGACCTCGCCGCGTCACCGGAGCTGCAGGAGATGCTCGGGAGCAACCCGCAGGTCCAGGAGATGCTCGCGAACCGCCGCACCACCATGGACATCAGCATCGAGTACTTCGACTTCGGGGCGCCGGTGACGGCGCAGGTGCCCGATCCGTCGACGGTCGACACCGGCCCGTACCTGCCGTACATGCGGAACCTGCCCGACATGTCCGGCATGCCGGGCCTCCCGGGCGGCAACTGAGCGGCGCTAGCCGCGACGAGGAGCCGGGCCGGTCGTGCCCCGTACCACCAGCTCCGTCGGCACGGTGACCGAGTGCGGCTCGCCGTCCGGCTCGACCAGCGCCCCCAGGAGCATCTCGGCGGCCAGCACCCCCTGCGCGACCACCGGCTGGGCGACCGTCGTCAGGTCGAGCAGCTCGGCCATCTCGTGGTCGTCGATGCCGATCACCGACAGGTCCCGCGGCACGGCGATGCCGGCGCGGCGGGCGGCCTGCACCGCGCCCATCGCCATCTCGTCGGAGGCGGCGAAGATGGCGGTCGGGGGCTCGGGCAGCTGCAGGAGCCGCACCGCGGCGGCGTACCCGCTGCGAACCGTGAACTCGCCGACCGCTTCGAGCTCCGGGTGGACGGGCAGGCCCGCCGCGATGAGCTCGGCCCGGTACCCGGCTCGCCGCTCGGCGGGCATCGCCGTGCGCAGCGGGTCGTCGCCGCCGATGAACCCGACGCGCCGGTGGCCGAGGTCGAGCACGTGGCGCACGGCGCTGCGGGCGGCGGCCTCGTCGTCGATGCGCACGCTCGCCCAGCCGGGGACCTTCGCGCCCACGATCGCCACCGGTCCGCCCACCGCGGACAGCGCCGCGACCTCGTCGGCGGTGGGGTGCAGGCCCAGCACCAGCACGGCGTCCACGCGTTTGCTCAGCAAGGTGCCCGAGAACGCCCGGTGGCGTTCCTGGACGTCGGTGCCGAGGCTGTAGAGGAGCAGGTCGAAGCCCGCCTTGCGGAGCCGCTCCTCCGCGCTGTGCACGACCGCCGCGAAGTACCAGCGGTTGATGAACGGCGCCACCACGCCGACGGCGTTCGTCTGGCCGCTCGCGAGGCTCGCCGCGCTCGGGGACGCCACGTACCGCAGTTCGGCGGCGGCCGCGAGCACGCGCTGCCGGGTGGCGTCGGAGACGCGCGGCAACCCGTGCAGCGCGCGCGAGACCGTCGCGATGGAGACCCCGGCGGCCTCGGCGACGTCCCTGATCGTGGTCACGACGGGTCCAGCCCTCGGTTCAGCCCTTGACGCTGCCGGCCAGCAGGCCGCGGACGAAGTAGCGCTGCAGCGCGAAGAAGACGATCAGCGGGATGACGATGGAGACGAACGCGCCCGCCGCGAGCAGGTGCCAGTCGGAGTCCCGCGTGCCGGCGAGCTCGGCCACGCGCACCGTGAGCGGGGCGACGTCGGCCGTGCCGCCCGCGAACACGAGCGCCACCAGCAGGTCGTTCCACACCCACAGGAACTGGAACACCGCGAACGCCGCGATCGCGGGCTTCATCAGCGGCAGCATGATCGTCGTGAAGATCCGCACGTGGCCCGCGCCGTCCACCCGGGCCGCCTCCACCAGCTCCGCCGGGATCTCCCGCATCGAGTTGTGGAGCAGGAAGATCGCGAGCGGCAGCGCGAACGTGGAGTGGGCGATCCAGACCGTCCAGAACGTCCCGTTCAGGCCGGTGCCGACGAAGATCTCCAGGAGGGGCAGCAGCGTGACCTGCAGCGGCACGATCTGGAGCGCGAAGATCGCCACGAAGAGCGTGTCGCGCATCGGAACCGCGTCCACGCGAACCCGTACGCCGCCATCGTGGCCAGGATGATCGGGATCGTGACCGACGGGATCGTGATCAGGATCGAGTTGACGAAGAACCCGGAGAGGGGCTGGCTGCCGCCGAACAGCACGTCGGCGTAGTTCTCGAACGTCAGGTTCGGGTTGGTGAGGAACGTCCACCACCCGGTGCGCTGCACGTCGCGCTCCGGGCGGAACGAGGACAGGAACAGGCCGAACGTGGGGATCGTCCAGAGCACGGCGATGACCAGCGCGGCGAGCGAGGCCCACGGCGAGGAGAGCCCCTTCTTCGCCGTCGCCGAGCGGGACGGCGCCGCGGAGGCGAGGCCGGGACCAGCTGTGCCCGTGGTGTCCAGGACGGTCATCGCGCGTCCACCTTCCGCATCTGACGCACGTTGTAGATCACGATCGGCACCACGAGGATGAAGATGACCATGGCGAGCGCCGAGCCCATGCCGAGGTTGGAGAGCCGGAAGCTCTGCAGGTAGAACTCGTTGGCCACGACGCTCGTGCCGAACTGGCCACCGGTCATGGTGCGCACGATGTCGAAGACCTTCAGCACCGCGATGCTGATCGCGGTGATGACCACGACCACGGCGGGCCGGATGCTCGGCAGCGTGATGTAGAAGAACAGGCGCAGGCCTCCGACGCCGTCCAGCCGGGCGGCCTCGACGATGTCGCTCGGGATGGCCTTGATCGCGGCCGACAGCACGGTCATCGCGAACCCGGCCTGGATCCAGATCATCACGACGATCAGCAGCAGGTTGTTCCACGGCTCGATGAGGATGAAGTTCACCGGCTCGAAGCCGAGCCAGACCAGGAACTGGTTGACCAACCCGATCTGCTGGATGTTCTGCTGGTTGGGCCGGTAGGCGTAGACGAACTTCCAGATGATCGCCGCGCCGACGAACGAGATCGCCATCGGCAGGAAGATCAGCGCTTTCGCGAACGCCTCGAACCGGGTGCGGTCGACGAGCACCGCGTAGACCAGCCCGATGGCCGTCGCGAGGATCGGGGTGATCACCACCCAGAGCAGCGTGTTGCGCAGCACGACCACCAGGTCGGGCTGGGTGAAGATCCGGATGTAGTTGTCGAGCCCGACGAAACCCGCGCTGCCGGCGTCGAGGAACGACTGCAGCGCCGTGCGGCCCGCGGGGTAGAGCAACCCGACGAGCAGGAGCAGTACCGCGGGCGCGATGAACGCGACGCCGGAGACCACGTCGGTCCGGCGGCCCCTCGCCCGGTCGGCGACGAACAGGACGATGCCCATCACGGCGGCGAAGACCACGACCGCGACCAGCAGTTGCAGAAGTTTGTCGAGCAGGGTCAAGCCGGCTCACCTCCGAAGGGTCTTACGGCCCGGGATCGGGCTCCGAGCACGCCGAGGGAGCGCCGGGGCGGACGGGTCACGTCCGCCCCGCGCCGGGGGACACCGCTACCGGCCCTCCGTCAGGAGGAAGGGGGCCAGGACTGCTCGATGAAGGTCAGCGACTCCGAGGAGCTCTGACCGGTGATCCAGTCGGTCATGCCGCGCCAGAACGATGCCGAGCCCACGGCCGCGGGCATCAGGTCCGAGCCGTCGAACCGGAAGGTGTTGGACTCGTCCTGGAGGATCTCGGCGGACAGCTTGTCGATCGGGTTGGACAGGTTGTTCGGGTCCAGCCCGGTGTTGGCGCTGATCCAGCCGCTCTGACCGAGGTCGCTGCCGGCCTTCGCCTTCGTGTTGGCCCACTCCGGCGACGACAGGTACGCCTGGAAGGCCTGCACCTCCGGCCGGTCGGAGAACGCGACGACGAACTCCGAGCCCACGAGGATCGTCTGCTGGGCGCCCGGGTCGATCGGCGGCAGCTCGAACGCGAATGCCTGGCCGTTCTCCGAGATGTCGGTGCCCTCGGGGAAGTTGGCCGCGTAGAAGTTGGCCTGGCGGTGCATGTAGCAGGCGTTCATGCCCGGAGTGGCCTCGTCGAGGATCGGCAGGCCGCCGTCCTGGAACGTCGTGGTCGCGATCGACGCCACGTCGCCGAGGCCGCCGTTCACGTAGTCGTCGTTCTTCAGGACCGAGCCGACGCGGTCGAGCGCCGCCACGACGCGCGGGTCGTCGAACGGGATGGCGTGCGAGACCCACTGGTCGTAGACCTCGGGGCCGTTCTCACGCAGCATCACGTCCTCGAGCCAGTCGGTGAGCGGCCACCCGGTGGCGTCGCCCGAGCCGATGCCCGCGCACCACGGCCTGCCGCCGTCGGCAACGATGCGGTTCGAGAGCGTCACCATCTCGTCCCAGGTCGTGGGGACGGCGTAGCCCTTCGCGGCGAAGGCCTGCGGCGAGTACCAGACGTAGGACTTCACGTTCGAGCCGAGCGGGGCGCCGTACAGGGTGCCGTCGACGCTGCCCGCGGACTTGAAGGTCTCTGAGTAGTACTGGTCGACGTTCGCCACCACGGTCTGCGGGGCCGGCTTGACGGCACCGGGGCTCTGCGAGACCAGCGTGTTGATCATCCCGGGCTGGGGGACGTACGCGATGTCGGGCGGGGAGCCGGCCTGCACGCGCACGGGCAGCTGCGCCTCGAACTCCTTCGAGCCCTCGTAGACGACCTGGGTGCCCGTGCACTCCTCGAACTGGCGGTACGAGTCGATGTGCGGCTGGTCCTCGGGGGCGACGATCGAGGTGTAGATCGTGACCCGGGTGCCGGACAGGTCGCCGTACTGCGCGAACGGCGCGCATTCCTCGCTCGATGCCGCGGAGTTCCCGCCGCCACCGCCTGCGACGTTGCTGCCGCTGCATCCGGCGAGCACCAGGCTGAGGCCCAGCGCGGCGCCGACCACCGCCGTGCCGCGCGACGGTCTCCGCAGGATCGATCCAGAGTTCGGGGCTGGCATCGCACCCTCCGCGTCGATGGGGAGAAACCGGCTGGTCGCCCGTTTCCCGTGAGATCCGCGCAATGAAAGCGTTTACGCACCATCGCGGGCAACCGACCGCGGTAACGATGCCGTAACTCCAACGCTATGTAGTGAGCCGTCACCGTTCGTGTTGGGTCTTCTCCTCAGGCCCCCCGCCATGGCAGGCTGCAAGCGCTTTACCTCCCTCTCACTCGGATCGTCCGGCACGTTCCTGCCGGTGGAAGGAGCACAGCATGGCTGCTGTGACCTATGACAAGGCGACCCGGATCTACCCGGCTCCACGAAGCCCGCGGTCGACGCGCTCGACCTGGAGGTCGCCGACGGAGAGTTCCTGGTCCTGGTCGGACCGTCCGGATGCGGCAAGTCCACCTCGCTGCGGATGCTCGCCGGGCTCGAGGACATCGACCAGGGCTCCATCCACATCGGCGGCCGTGACGTCACGCGGGTTCCCCCGAAGGACCGCGACATCGCGATGGTCTTCCAGAACTACGCGCTGTACCCGCACATGACCGTGGCCGAGAACATGGGCTTCGCGCTCAAGATCGCTGGTAAGCCGAAGTCGGAGATCCAGCAGCGGGTCCTCGAGGCCGCGAAGATCCTCGACCTCGAGGACTACCTCGAGCGTCGCCCGAAGGCACTCTCCGGTGGTCAGCGCCAGCGTGTCGCGATGGGCCGGGCGATCGTGCGCTCGCCCCAGGTGTTCTGCATGGACGAGCCGCTGTCCAACCTGGACGCCAAGCTGCGCGTCTCCACCCGCACCCAGATCGCCTCGCTCCAGCGCAGGCTGAACATCACCACGGTCTACGTCACGCACGACCAGACCGAGGCCATGACGATGGGTGACCGCGTCGCCGTGCTGAAGGACGGGCTCCTCCAGCAGGTCGACACCCCGCGCGCGATGTACGACAAGCCCGCCAACGTGTTCGTCGCCGGGTTCATCGGCTCGCCCGCGATGAACCTGCTCGAGGTCGATCTCGACGGCGACACGCTGCACTTCGGCGGCGCCGACGTGAACATCCCGCGTTCGGCGGTGGAGGAGGTCGGTTCCACCCGCTCCGTCACCGTCGGCGTGCGGCCGGAGGACATGGAGCTCGTCAGCGCAGGCAACGGGCTGGCCACGGAGGTGGACGTCGTCGAGGAGCTCGGCGCCGACGCCTACGTCTACGGCACCACCGAGGTCGGCGGCGAGCGCCGCGCGGTCATCGCCCGGGTCGACGGGCGCACCCCGCCCGACAAGGGCTCGGTGCTGCACTTCGCACCGCGCCAGGGGCACCTGCACCTGTTCGCGGGTGACACCGGCGAGCGCATCGACGCCTGAGCGTCGTCGCAACGCACACCGCGCGACGACACGGTTGCGGGGCCGCGGTGTTCCGGTCGTGGTGTACCGGGCCGTCTCAGCCGACGGGGGTGGGGAGCGCGGCGCGCAGCCGTACCTCGGTGCCGAATATCTCGGCCGCCGGGCGCAGGCCGGCGCGGCGCAGCAGCCGCGTGATGCCGACGTCGTCCGGGCGGGCGCAGCCGACGATCTCGGCGAGACCGTGGTCCGTCGCCACCTCGGTGATGCGGCGCAGCAGTGCCGTGCCGAGGCCTCGGCCCTGCCAGCGTCCTCGACCAGCACCGCCGCCCGGGCCGAGCGGGGCACGCCCGGCTCCGGGTCGAGGTTGGCGATGCCGACGGCACTCCCGCCGTCGGCGGTGACGGCCAGCACGGAATGCAGCGCGGCAGCGGAGGCGGGCGGACCGAGCAGCGCGGCCAGCTCGTCGGGCTGCAGCCGCGGAGTCGGGCTGAGGTAACGGGAGCGCCGCGACGCCGGGGAGCAGCGGGCGTGCAGCGCTGCCACCAGCGGGCCGTCCCCGGGTTCTGCGGCGCGCAGCCGCACCTCCGACCCGTCGCGGAGCAGCAGGCTGCGGTCGGTGCCCGTGGCGCGGACCGGCGCCCGCATCGCGAGCTGGGTGGCGAGCTCGAGCAGCGCAGCGGCCCGCGAGAGCTCGGTGGCGGTGAAGGGCCACGGGCGGCCGACGTGGATCTGCTGGGTGCCCCCGCGCAGCGTGTGGACGTGCTCCGACGAGGGCACGGCAGGGTCCACCAGGCGGGCCCGCAACATCGTGGCCACCGCGCTCGCGGCGCTGCCCGGGTCGGCCACGACCATCCGTGCGAGTGCCAGCGCGGTGGTGGCCGGGTCGGACAGCTCCGTGGCGTCGGCCCGCACCAGCAGGGTGCACGGGATGTCGGCCGCCTCGACGGCGGTGACCAGCACCGCGGGCTCGACGTGGTCGGGCACCTGCACGAGCAGCTCGTCGGTGACCGCTCCGTCGTCGGTGGGCTCGCCGACGACGTGGAGGGACAGGATGTTGCAGCCCGCCCCTCCGACAGCCGTGGCCAGCCCGCCGAGACGGCCGGGTTGGTCCGCGAGCTCGACATGCATCCGCCACAGTGCCACGAGGGCCAGCCTCCCCCCGCTGTGTTTCCGATCGGCTACCGGAGCATGACGGTGGCGCTGTCTCCGGGTGAGCTGATCTCTCAGCCCGTTGCGCGGCGGGCGAAATCGATCTCCGTCGCCACGTGGCGGAGCGTCTCCTCGACCACGAGGCTGCCGTGGCCCGCGTCGAAGCGGCTCACCTCGTACGGCACGTCGCCGCGGGCGGCGAGGGCGTCCAGGTAGTTGTCGACCTGCTGGATCGGGCAGCGCGGGTCGTTCTCGCCCGCGAGCACGAGCACCGGCGCGCGCACCTGGCCGACGTAGGTGAGGGGCGAAGCGTCGCGGTAGGCATCGGGGCGTTCGGCCGGCGATCCACCGAACAGCGCCCGGTCGAACGCACGCAGCTGTTCCATCTCGTCCGCGTACGCGGTGAGGTAGTCGGCGACGGGCACCCCGGCGAGCGCCGCCGCCCACCGCTGCGGCTGCGTGCCGACCGCGAGCAGCGCGAGGTAGCCGCCCCACGACCAGCCCTCCACCACGCAGCGCCGCGGGTCGACGAGGCCGTCGGCCACGCAGCGGTCGAACACGGCCGCCACGTCCTGAAGCTCCGTGAGGCCGGGCCGGCCCTCGATGGCGTCGCGCCACCCGGAGCCGTAGCCCGTCGACCCGCGGTAGTTGACCTCGACCACGACGAAGCCCGCGTCCACCCACGCCGCCCGCCCCGCGTTGAACCGGTCCTCGTCGGCGGAGTGCGGCCCGCCGTGCAGGGCGAACACGGCAGGGGCCGGGCCGGCGACGCCGGTGGGCCGCGCGACGAGTGAGTGCACGCGCCCTCCGGGGCCGTCCACCCACAGATCCGCCACCGGCACCGAGCCCGGCGCGCGGTCTCCCGGCGGGGCGACGAGCACGCGGTCGGTGCCGTCCGGGTGCAGCGCGCGCACGGTCGAGGGCTCGGCGGCCGACGAGCAGGTGTACTCGACGGTGCCGTCGGGCCGCACCTCGGCGGAGCCGACGCACCCGGGCGCGTGGGGAGTTCGGCCAGCTCGCCGGTGTCGATGTCGTAGCGGTACAGCCGGGTGCGGGCGGCCGCGGTGTGCCAGACGAGCAAGTGGTGCCCGTCGGGGTGGAAGTCGGCGTAGACCTCGCCGGGCAGGTCGAGGGCGATCTCCTCCTCGGTGCCGCCCAGGACGTCCCACAGCAGCAGTTCCTCGCGGCCGTGGCGTTCGTGCAGCAGCAGGAGCCGCCCGTCCCCGCGGATCGGGGCGAACACCAGCGGGGTGAGGCCCCGACCGGGCCCGTCCGACTTGTCGGCGACGGTCTCGCCGTCGGCCACCCGCACGACGCGCACCGCGGGGTGCCGGGAATCGCCGTGCTCGGAGTGGCTGATCGCGAGCAGCGTCTCGTCCTCCGACAGCGCGCCGACGCCCGCGTCCTCCGCGTGCTGGTAGACGACTTCTGCCGGGCCGTCGCCACGGCACAGCCAGATCTTGGTGCCGTCGTCGGTGGAGGTTCCCGCGGCCACGACCGCCCGCCCGATCTCCAGCCCGGCCGGGTAGCCGTCCTCGACGGCGGGGAGCGCAGGCTCCGGATCGCGTCCACGGGCAGCCCGGCGAACGGCTCCCGCACCCAGCGGCCGAACTCGTCGCCGTCGGTGTCGGCGAACCACCAGACCGCGGCGCCGTCCGGCGGCAACGTGGCGATGTGGGTGCCGCTGCGGCGGTGGGTGACCCGCCGGTGCTGGTCGGTGACGCGGTCCCAGACGTACACCTCTGTCGTCCCGCTGGCGTTCGAGGTGTAGACGCAGCGGTCCGGCACATCGCGCGCCCACGCCGGCCGGGACATCCGCGGCGCGGTGAACCGGGCGCGCCAGCGGTCCTCGCGCTCGTCGTCGAAGAGCCGATCGGGAACGGGGGCGACGGGGTGCTCGGTCACCCCAGGGATCATGCCTCAGCCACCGCCGGAATCCGCACCACCGGTTGCCCGTACCCGGCCGCTCGACCACCGGACGTGCACGCCCGCTCGATCGGGTCGCGGTCTGCCATGATTCGCGCGTGAGCGAGCCGCCGGTGCGACCCGAGGACATGCGCATCTCGGACGCCGACCGCGCCGCGGTGCAGGAGCGGTTGCGGCAGGCGCACGAGATCGGCCAGCTGGACCTCGGTGAGTTCGACGAGCGGGTCAGGTCCGTGTGGTCCGCCCGCACCCGCGGCGAGCTCGCGGGGGTCACCGCCGACCTGCCGGCCCCGCCGCCCGTCCCCGGCGCCAGGTTGGTGTTCTCCGACACCGGCGGGGGCACCACGATGCGGGTGCTCACGATCGTCTGGAGCAGCCTCGCCGCGGTCAACCTCGTGGTGTGGGGGCTGATCGGCCTGACGACCGGGAACTTCGTGCACCCGTGGTGGGTCTGGGTGGCGGTGCCGCCCGGCATCGCGCTCGTGGTGCTCTACCTCGCGGGTATAGGCCGCCCGCCGCGCGACCGCTGAACGCCGGCGTCAGGCGTTCACGAAGAAGCAGAACGGGTGCCCCGCCGGGTCCAGCAGCACCCGCACGTTCTCCTGGGGCTGGAAATCGGCCAGCGTCGCGCCCGCCTCGAGCGCGTAGGCGACGGCGCCGTCGAGGTCCTCGACCTCGATGTCCATGTGCAGCTGCATCTGCTGCCGCGTGCGCTCCGCGGGCCAGACGGGGCGCTCGTAGCGCTCCTCCAGCTGGAAGGAGAACCCCGGGCCGCCGCCGGGTGGGCGGAGCGTGACCCACGCCGGGTGGTCGTCCACGATCGGCCAGCCGAAGAGCTGCCGGTAGAACGCGGCGAGAGCACGGGGATCCGGTGCATCGAGCACGGTGGCGGACAGCCTCAGCGCGGGTCGCTCCACCCTGCGCAGTATGCCCGTGGCGCAGCGGGGCCGCAGCGGGCTAGCATCCATGATCGTGTCGAGCCCCGAGGCGTCCAGAGCCTGACCACCGGTCGATCGGTGGTCGGTGAGCCCGGCTCACCCATTTCCTGCATTCCGTGCCGTTCGACCGGTCCGGCCTTTCACCGACCTCGTCGAACTCGCCACGGAGCACGCTGTGCAGAAACCGTCCATGCCGCCTGTCGTCCACCTGCTCGGGACAGCGGTGTTCGCCCAAGGGACCTCCGAGTTCATGGTGGCCGGCCTCGTGCCGGACATCGCATCGGACATGTCCGTCTCCATTCCCGCCGCAGGCCTCCTGACCTCCGCGTTCGCGGTAGGCATGGCGGTCGGAGCGCCGCTCATGGCGCTGCTGTCCCTGCGCTGGGCGCGGCGGCCCGCGCTCGTGGCGTTCCTCGCCGTGTTCGTGCTCGCCCACGTGGTCGCCGCCGTGACCACCAGCTTCGAGGTTCTGGTCGCCACTCGCATCGTGGGCGCGCTCGTGAGCGCCGGGTTCCTCGCCGTCGCGCTGGCGACGGTGACGGGCCTGGTGGCCCCCGATGCCAAGGGACGGGCGCTGGCGGTGCTGCTCGCGGGCACCACGGTCGCGTGCGTCGTGGGCGTCCCGGGAGGGGCGTTCCTCGGCGGCTGTGGGGCTGGCGGTCCGCGTTCTGGGCCGTCGCGCTGCTGTGCCTTCCGGCGCTCGTCGCCGTCGTGATGTCGGTGCCCGGGGGGCGGCCCGGTGCGGCAACGGCGGTGCCGAGCGCGCACCGCGAGCTGCGGGTCCTGCGCAGGCCGGGTGTGCTGGCGGTGCTGCTGCCCGGCGCGCTCGTCAACGCCGCGACGTTCTGCTCGTTCACGTTCCTGACGCCGGTGCTCATCGACATCACCGGGATCGACACCGGGTGGATCCCGGCCGTGCTGGTGCTCTTCGGCGGAGGGTCGTTCCTCGGCGTCCGGCTGGGTGCCCGGTGGTCCGACACCCGCCCGGGGCCCGTGATCGCGTTCGGCGGCACCCTGCTCGGTGCCGGCTGGGTCGCGTTCGCCCTCTCTGCGGGCACCGCCATCGCGACGATGGTCCTCGTCCCGCTGCTCGGGACGCTCTCGTTCGCCGTCGGGAGCACGCTGATCGCCCGCACGCTCTACGCCGCGGCGGACGCCCCGAACCTCGCGGGGAGCTTCGCGACCGCGTCGTTCAACATCGGTGCGGCCATCGGGCCGTGGCTCGGCGGGCTCACGATCGCGGCCGGCCTGGGACTGAGCTCACCGTTGTGGGTGAGCGCAGGGCTGGTCGCCGCCGCGCTCGTGCCGCGGGATGGTGGGCGTGGGCTCAGGGGACGGCCCGCGTCACTTCCGGTCGGCGAGCCGGGTGATGAACGCCAGGATTGCGATGAGCAGCAGGACGGACGGGAGGAAGATCGTCACCGTCCAGTAGTCCAGCACCCATTCCCAGGGCGAATCCATGTGTGATCCCTTCGGTACCGATCCCCGTCGACGGTAGCAACAACGCCGGGGTCACGTGGCAGCGGTCCTCAGGGGATTCGCAGGGTCCGGGCGCGGCGGCCCGCATCAGGCCGTGGCGTCCGGTGCCCGGGACCGGTCCTCCTCGGCGCGGGTGGCTCGGGTGAACAGCCTGCGCGGGCCGCTGCCGCGCTCGCCGAGCCGGTCGTCGCGGTTGCGCAGCAGGCAGCGGTCCAGTGAGAGGCAGCCGCACCCGATGCAGTCGGCGAGGCTGGTGCGCAGCCGGACGAGCTGGTCGATGCGGGTGCCGAGCTCCTCGTGCCACGCCGAGGACAGGCGCGCCCAGTCCTCCCGGTCCGGGGTGCGCCCGTCGGGCAGCGTCGCGAACGCCTCCCTGACCATCCGCAGCGGGATGCCGACGCGCTGCGCCACCCGGATCACGGCGACGCGCCGCAGCGTCTCCCGCGGGTAGCGGCGCTGGTTGCCGCTGGTGCGGCGGCTCGAGATGAGGCCCTTCTCCTCGTAGAAGCGCAGGGCGCTCACCGCGACGCCCGAGCGTACGGCGACCTGGCCGACGGTGAGCTCCGGGGGTGGCGTGCCGGTCACGTCTCGAGCATAGCCCTTGACCTCAACCATGGCTGAGGTTTGAGGGTGGGGTGATGACCGACGCAGCCATGGCCAGGGCCGGGGTGCGCGAGTGGACCGGCCTGGCCGTGCTCGCCCTCCCCGCCCTGCTCGCCTCCCTCGAACTGACCGTGACCCACCTGGCGCTCCCCGCCATCGCCGCCGACCTGGCGGCGAGCAGCACCCAGCTGCTGTGGATCGTCGACGTCTACGCGTTCCTGCTCGCGGCCGTGATGATCCCGCTCGGCGCGCTGGGCGACCGCATCGGCAGGCGCAGGCTCCTGCTGGCGGGCGCGTCGCGTACGGCATCGCCTCCGCGCTGGCCGCGTACTCGCCGAACCCCGAGCTGCTCATCGTCGCGAGGGCGTTGATGGGGGTGGCGGGAGCGACGTTGATGCCGTCGACGCTGTCGCTCACCGCAGCGATGTTCCGAGACGCGCACCAGCGCGCCGTGGCGATCGGCGTGATCATCGCCAGCGTCTCGGGCGGCACCGCGATCGGACCGCTGGTGGGTGGATGGCTGCTCGAGCACTTCTGGTGGGGGTCGGCGTTCCTGCTCGCCGTGCCCGTGATGGTGGTGCTGCTGGTGGCCGGGCCGCTCGTGCTGCCCGAGCACCGCGACCCGCGTCCGGGGCGCCTCGACCTCGGCAGCGCCGCGCTCGCGCTGCTCGCCGTGCTGCCGGTCGTGTACGGGCTCAAGCAGATCGCCGCCGCCGGGCTCACGGCCGCACCGGCGGGCGCCGTGATCGCCGGGTTCGTCGTGGCGGCGCTGTTCGTACGGCGCCAGCGCGTCCTGGCCGACCCCCTGATCGACCTCGGACTCTTCTCCGACCGCGCGTTCCGCACAGCGGTGGCGACGCTGACGTTCGGGATCTTCGTGCTCTGGGGCTCGAACTACGCGATCGCCCAGTACCTGCAGCTCGTGGCGGGGCTCTCGCCGCTGCACGCGGGCCTGTGGACCGCTCCGTCCGCCGCGGGCGTGATCGCCGGTTCGCTGCTCGCCCCGCGGATCGCGCGGCGGGTACCACCGGCGGTCGTGATCGGCGTCGGCTTGGCCGGGTCCGCCGTCGGGTACCTGGTCCTGGCCACCGTCGGCCCCGTCGACGACCTCGTGCACATCGTGGTGGGCGCGGTCGTCGTCTCGGCGGGCCTCGGGCCGATGATGGCGCTGGCGACGAACATGGTCGTCGGG
Source organism: Pseudonocardia sp. CNS-004 (assembly GCA_001942185.1). Lineage (GTDB taxonomy): Bacteria > Actinomycetota > Actinomycetes > Mycobacteriales > Pseudonocardiaceae > Pseudonocardia. The sequence continues at coordinate 61,413 of MKJV01000082.1, read as the reverse complement.
TCCGCACCCGTCGGCCGCGCCGGCGCCGCCGCCTCGATCTCCTCCACGGCCCCGCAGATCGGTGGCGCCTTCGGAGTGGCCGTGCTCGGCAGCGTCGTCACGGCCGTCTACCGCCACGCGATGGCGGCGGCCGTGCCGGCCGGGGTCCCCGACGGTGTGGCCCACGCCGCCCGCGACAACCTCGGCGCCGCCGTGGCGGCCGCCCGGCCACTGCCGGACGTACTCGCCGACCCCCTGCTGACCGCGGCCCGGGCGGCGTTCACCTCGGGGTTCCAGGTGACGGCGGTCGTCAGCGCCGTGCTGATGGGGCTCACCGCCGCGCTGGTGCTGCGGCGGGCGATCAGGCCCGCGGCGGCGTCACGGGCGCCAGCACGCCGACGCCCGGCCCGGTGAGGTCGCCGGACCCCACCGGCCGTCCGGAGACGGCCAGGAGCAGGCAGAGCGCGGTGCCCGTGACCTCCGGGCCGTCCCCGATCGTCACGTCCGCGTCGGAGGTCACCAGCCGGACCCGCCCCACCAGCTCCTTGGCGCCCCCGAAGGACGTGGGGGTCCGGGTCTGGAGGCGGAGCGCCCGGACGACGGGCTCCACCGGGTAGGCGCGGGTGAGCCCCAGCGGCCGCCGGATGTCCTCACCGTGGATGACCTCCTCGACGAGCCGGGTGTCGAGCGGCGCAGGCGGGGCCGACGTGCGTGGCGCCACCGCGCGGAGCTGCTCCAGCGTCTCCCGCGGCGTGGCCCGGCGCTCGCGCTCCACCCCGCGGGCGTCTGACGGTGGAAGTCGAACCGCGCCCGGGCCATGGCGACCAGGAAACCGACGCGCGTGGTCCGGGCCGAGTCCACGAGGTGCGCGACGACGTCGTGCACGGACCAGCCCCCGCACAGCGACGGCACGTCCCAGCTGCGGTCGTCGACGCGTTCGAGGTCCTCGATCAGCGCCGCGCGCTCGGCGTGCACCAGCGGCCAGACATCTCCCACGGTTCCTCCTCCGTCCGGGCCCTCTGCGTTCGACAGGGGAGTCGCTCCGGGTCGTGGAGATTCATCGCCGGTCGACGACGAGCGATCATGGCCGCGATGGCGCGGCCTACGCCGAATCGCGTACCGAATCGGCCGCGCTGTGGCGGATGTCCCGAGCCCACGGCGCTGCGAGCGTACGCGGGCATGAATCTCGTTCCTCGATCCCGGAAGCTGGTCATGGTTCTCGGCGCTCTGGGTGTCGCCGTCGTCGGCCTGCTCATCCAGTTCGCCGGTGATCCCGCGAAGTTCTGGCCCTTCCCACCAGGGATCTATTTCGTTCTCGGCGCCGCGCTCGTCGTGTGGCTGATGCAGCGGTGGCGCGTCGCTCCACTCGCCGGAATCCTGATCGGAGCGTGGATCACGTTCGGTGGTGTCGTCCGCGGTGAACTCCTCTCCAACCTGGCTTCGGGAGGTCTGCTGACGGTCCTCGGCAACCTCGTCATGGAAGCCGGGCTGCTCGGTGCGGTGGTCATCGGCATCGCGGCGATCGTGTCGCCTGATCGCGTCGGGGCCACCGGTGCCGGCAGCTGATCCGCCTCGTGACTCCCTGCTCGTTCAGATGCGCCGATACTCGCCGGACGCCCCCCGATGATGGGCGCCGGTCAGGCGCGCCTCGACCGCCGTAGCTCCACAGGAGCTCACGCTCGTCTCGGCCGAGCACCGCGAACGGGTCGAGCGGTACGTGCAGGTCGGGGTGTCCGAGGGCGCGCGGCTCGTCGACGGCGGCAAGGACGACCCACAGACCTGGCGGACTTCTTCTTCCAGCCGACCGTCTTCACCGACGTCGAGGACGGCATGACGATCGCCTGAGCAGAAATCCTCGGCCAGGTGCTGTCCGTGCGGCCGTACGACAACGAGGATGAGCTAGTGGCTCGCGCCAACGCGACCGAGTACGGCCTGGCCGCCTCGATCTGGACCGACGACCTGTCGAGGGCACACCGGCCGGCCGCCCAGATCGACGCGCGCATCGTCTACGTCACCATGCTCCCCTGCTCGACCCGGCCGCGGTCCACACCGGCTACGGCGCGAGCGGCTCCGTCCTTGGAGCTGAGCCGGCCAACATCGACGAGTTCACCCGGACCAAGGGTGACTGGATCGGCCTGTGAGCGCCTGCTGGTAGAGCAAAGGAGACCCGCGTGAAGACCAAGGGAGCGATCTGTTGGGGTCCGGGCGAGCCCTGGGCCGTCGAGGAGCTCGACATGGGCGAGCCGGTGGCCGGGGAGGTGCGGATCCGGCTCGCGTCGGCCGGGATGTGCCACTCCGACGAGCACATGCGCGCCGGCGACGCACCGAGCCCCTACCCGCTCCTCGGCGGCCACGAGGGCGCCGGCGTCGTCGAGGCAGTCGGACCGAACGTGACGTCGCTCGAGGAGGGCGACCACACCGTCTCGACGTACATCCCAGCCTGCGGGCGTTGTGTGTGGTGCGCCCGAGGCCAGTCGAACATCTGCGACCTCGGCGCCAGGATCATGGGCGGCATCGCGATCGCGGACGGGACGTACCGGACGACGGTCAAGGGTCAGGGTGCCGCACCCATGTCGCTGCTCGGCACCTTCTCGCCGTACATCACCGTGCACGAGTCGCAGGCCGTGAAGATCCGCGACGACGTCCCGCTGGTGTACGCCTCCCTCCTCAGCTGCGGTGTGCTGACGGGCTTCGGATCCGCGACGAAGATCGCTGACGTCGGGCCGGGCGAGACCGTCGTCGTGGTCGGCTGCGGCGGCGTCGGCGCCAACGCCGTGTGGGGGGCGGCGATGGCGGGCGCCGCCCGGGTGATCGTGGTCGACCCCTCGCCGATCAAGGAGAGCCTGTCGAAGCAGTTCGGCGCGACCCACTGGTTCCCATCGATGGCCGCGGCCGCCGAACCGATCCGGGAGCTGACGTGGGGTGTGAGAGCCGACAAGGTCATCCTCACCGTCGGCGAGCTGCAGCCCGAGATGGTCCAGGAGGCGCTCACCCTCACCTCGAAAGGCGGCGTCATGGTGTTGGCCTGCCTCGGCAAGGTGAGCATCGACAAGGTCGCGATGAAGCCGTTCTGGCTGTCGATGCTGCAGAAGCAGATCAGGGGAACGGTCTTCGGCGGATGCAACCCGCGCACCGACATCCCGCGGATCCTCGACCTCTACAAGGAAGGGCGGTACCCGCTCGAGCAGCTCGTGACGAAGGAGTACCGGCTGGAGGAGGTCAACACCGGGTACGCGGACATGCTCGCCGGCAGCAACATTCGCGGGCTCGTCCGTTTCGACGAGTCCGACTACTGCTGAGTACCTGGCCCGCCTGCATCCCGCCGGACCTCCGCCCAGGATCCGACCGGCTCGAAGCCGCACACCCGCCAAGCGCGAGCTCGCCACTGAGATCCGCCAGCTCCGCGAGCAGCTCGCCCGCGCCCACGGCCAGCTCCGCGCGACCCGGCTGACCTCCCCTGCGGCGCCGTCAGCTACCGCACGATCCCGGCAGAGCGGGCAGCGGTTCTGCCCGCGCGTCAACGGGGGAGCGGCGTGGGCTCCCCGGCACGGACGGCGACGTAGGTGGCGTGGCCGATGGCCACCACGTCCGGTCCGTGCCGCACGGTGAACCGCATCGTCATCGACGTCCGGCCGCGCTTCTGCAGCAGCGACTCGATCGTGAGCTCGTCGTCGAGGCGCGCGGGGCCGTGGTAGTCGCAGCCGCTCGCGACGATGACGAGGTCGAGGGCGTCCTCTTCGCGCAACCGCCGGTACCCGCCCATGTGGTCGTCGAGCCAGTCGAGGAACGCGTCCTCGAAGAATTCGTAGTAGCGGCTCGCGTGCACCACGGCCTGCGCGTCGCAGTGGCGGGGGCGGATCCGCAGCCGGGAGGTCGTCGTCGGTGTCGCACTCTCATCCGGAGGCATCGGGGAAGGTCAGCCCTTTCCGGACGGCGTACACGACGAGCTGGGCCCGGTCGCGTGCGGCGAGCTTGACCATGGCCCGGCTGACGTGGGTTCGCACGGTGTCCGGACTCAGCACCAGCTCACGGGCGATCTCGTCGTTGGACAGCCCGGTGGCCACCCAGGCAACCATCTCCCGCTCGCGGGCGGTCAGCGAGTCCCATGCCACGCGAGGCGGCGTCGGCCCGACGAGATGGCGCCCGAACATCCCGATCACGCGACGGGTCACCGATGGCGACAGCAGCGCCTGCCCGGCCGCAACCACCCGGATCGCCCGAACCAGCTCGGCCGGGACACTGCTCTTGGGCAGGAACCCGCTCGCCCCGGCCTGGAGCGCTTCCGCGACGTACCGGTCGATCTCGAACGTCGTCACGACGATCACCCGGGTTCGGGAGAGCCCCGGATCGACGGCGATCGCACGCAGCACGCCGAGCCCGTCCAGCCCGGGCATCTTGAGGTCGAGCAGCAGGACGTCGGGACACCTGGATCGCACGATCGTGAGCGCGTCGTCGCCGTCGACGGCCTCGCCGACGAGATCGAGGTCGTGCTCGCGCGCCACGAGGACCCGCAGCCCCATGCGCACCAGCTCGTCGTCGTCGGCGAGCGCGACGCTGATCATCGGGGCTTCCCGTTCATCGGGGGACCTCGTTGGGGATCGTCGCGGTCACCTCGTAGCCGCCGGTCGGCCGGTCGGTCGCCGTGAAGGTGCCGTGCAACTGCTCGACCCGTTCCCGCAGGCCGCGCAGGCCCCGACCGGGGGCAGGCCTCTTCCCGCTGCCGCGACCGTCGTCGCGCACGGCCAGCGACACCTCCTCCGCGCCGTACTCCATGACGACCTGCGCCGTCGCAGCCCGGCATGGCGCAGCACGTTCGTGAGCGTCTCCTGCACCAGCCGGAACACGGTCGCCGAGACCTGATCGTCCAGCACACCCGGGCTGCCGGTGACGGTCAGTTCGACCGGCTGCCCGCCGGCCCGGACGCGTTCGACGAGGCCCGACACGTCGCGCTCGGCAGGCGCCTCGGCGTACAGCGTGTCCAGCGCTGCCTGGAGTTCGAGCAGGGCGTGTTCGCTGGAGGCCCGGATCGCCTCCAGCGACACCCTGGCCTGGTGCGGCTCTTCGTCGAACACGGTCAGCGCCACTCCTGCCTGCATGGCGACGACGGCGAACCCGTGCCCGGCGATGTCGTGCACCTCCCGTGCGACCCGAAGCCGCTCCTCGTACGCGCCTCGCGCCACCAGCTCCTCCCGTTCCCGGGCCGCGGCATCCGCCCTGGTCCTGGCCAGTGCACCGGCCAGCGCCGGTACGGCGACGAACACCCCGGGCCACGCCAGCAGGATCGCCACGGTCGCTTCGACGTGCGTCGCGTCGAGCCGGGTCCACAGGGCCGCGGTCAGCGCCAGCGCGGCGGCGGCGCAGGTGAGGCCGGCCACCCGGGCGGAGCGGCGGCGCGCAACGGCGAAGCAGGTGAACACGACCAGGACCAGGATCGGCCCGTACGGCTGCCCGGCGAGGACGTACCCGCAGACGATCGCAGAAACCACCATCGCCGAGACGACCGGCGCCACCCGGTGCCAGCTCCACGCGCCCGCGGCCGCCGGCACCGCCACGGCAGCCATCGCACCGAGCGAGCCACCGGGTCCGGCGTACGCGAGGAGCGCATGGCCCGCCAGCACCGCAGCGCCGAGCAGCGCGGCCGCCACGACATCCCGGCCACGCGGCAGCGGGAACCGGCGGCTGCCCGGCCCTGCCCGGTGGATCACATCGAGCGAGGGTAGCGGCCCATTCGCTGCCCACGGCCGTTCCGCGACGGATCTACGCGGATCCGAGTACGCCCGCGCTCCACTCGCACCCGGTCGCGGAGATCCATCGCCGAGCGCAGGCGCGGCGATGGGCCCGAGCAGTACCTCACTGCTGTCGCGACGACTGTGAGGTGCTTCTCGATGGGATCAGCGGCCACACCGCGCTCCCCTCCTCAGGCCGTCCGAGCGGGCCTGGCTCCGGGCCGCGATCGAGCGGCGACATCCCGGTCATGGCGTCGACGGGGACGGGCCGTCCGCGATGAATTGCTCGGTTCTGACTGGTCCTACTGGTGCAAGCACCCGATCACGAGAGGCGGCCCTGGATGAGTTCCCAGAACAGCATGAAGGTCGGCATGTACTCGTTCGACTGCCGTGACGCGGCAGCACTGGCCCGCTTCTGGGCAGGCGTGCTGATGCGCTCGGTCGATGAAGGAGCGACGCGGGCGTTCGCGACGATCGGATTCGACGGGGACGGCCCGACCTGGATGTTCCACCAGCCTCAAGGCGAACTCGCGACCGGCGACAACCGCCTCATGCTCGACCTCGGTGGAGAACGCGACTGGGCCGAGCAGGCAGGTCGCGTCGAAGCGCTCGGCGCGGAGCGGGTCAGCGACAACGAGCAGGACGGCGTCCGATGGGTCGTGTTCCGGGATCCGGAGGGCAACACCTTCCGGATCTTCGCCCCGCGTCCCGAGTAGCGCTGCTGGTCGCGTCACGCTCCTGGGCTGATACAGGCGAGTTCGCTACCGTGCCTCCTTCCACGAGGAAGGTTGGAGCACTCCGCCATGAAGCTCACCGTCTCGATCGAGATCGCCCTGCCGCGGGAGAAGGTGGCTCAGCTCCTGGCCGACTCCGCACACCTACCGAAGTGGCTCCGCGGCCTGGTGCTGCACGAGCCGCTGAACGGAACGCACGGGCAGGTCGGCACCGAGTCGCGCGTCGTGATGCAGATGGGGCAGCAGAAGATGGAGGGCACCGAGATCATCACGCGCCGGGAACCGGCGAACCTGCAGGGGATCCCGAGCGACAGCGTCGTTCACTTCGACCGCGAGATCGTCGCCGAGGGAATGTGGAGCGCCGCGCGCGAGCGGCTGACCGAAGCCGGTCCGGCGACCACGCTCTGGGTGAGCGAGAACGAATACCGGTTCAGCGGATTGCCGATGCGACTGGTGGCGCCCTTCATGCGCGGTGCCCTCCGCAAGCAGGTGCAACAGCACATGCAGGACTTCAAGGCGTTCGCCGAGCAGGGAACGGACGTCCGCGAAGCGAAAGGCTGACCGACGCGTCGGCGATCAGCGACCACGTCGCCGCTGTACCAACGACCGAGGCCCTACCGGATCGTCTCCGGCAGGGCCTCTGACCTGCGTCGGGGTGACAGGATTTGAACCTGCGACCTCTTCGTCCCGAACGAAGCGCGCTACCAAGCTGCGCCACACCCCGATGGCCCGTGGGCCGCGATCGAGTCTAGCCGACGTCTGCGGGCGCCGTCGCAGGGGTAGCCCTGCGGGCCGCGGCGATGGACGGGCGGGGCACCAGCGTGAGCAGGCTGGCCTCCGGGGGGCAGGCGAAGCGCACCGGTGCGAAGGGTGAGGTGCCCAGGCCAGCCGAGACGTGCAGCCAGGTGTTGGCGCCCCAGCGGGACGCGCCGCGGGCACGGGAGCGGTCGATGCCGCAGTTCGTGACGAGGGCGCCGTAGCCGGGGACGCGCAGCTGACCGCCGTGGGTGTGGCCCGCGAGGACGAGGTCGTAGCCGTCGGCGGCGAAACGGTCGAGCACCCGCGGTTCGGGGGAGTGGGTGAGGCCGAGGCGCACGTCGGGGTGCCGTCACGGTGGCCGGTGACGCGGTCGTAGCGGTCCAGTCCCAGGTGGGGGTCGTCGACACCGGCCGCGGCGATCTGCACCCCCGAGGTCGTCGTGATGTCGACGCGGGCGTGGGTGGCGTCGTGCCACCCGCGTTCCAGCAGCGCTGCCCGCAGGTCACGCCACGGCAGCGGCTCGCCGTGACTGCGCCGGGAGCTCTTCACCAGGTAGCGCGCCGGGTTCTTGGGCGTGGGGCCGAAGTAGTCGTTGCTGCCGAACACGAACAAGCCGGGCAGATCGAGCAGCGGGCCGAGCGCGGTGAGGACAGCAGGCACGGCGCGCGGGTGGGCGAGGTTGTCGCCGGTGTTGACGACCAGGTCGGGCTCCAGCTCGGCCAGCCGGGCCACCCAGCGCTGCTTGCTGTGCTGGCCGGGCGTGAGGTGCAGGTCCGAGATGTGCAGCACCCGCAACGGCCGGGCACCGGCTGCCAGTACGGGCAGCGTGCACTGCCGGAGGGTCCACCGGCGGCGTTCGATCCCGGCCGCGTAGGCGACGGTGGCCGCGCCGGTGGTGGTCGCGCCGAGTGCGAGCCGAGCCCAGCTGTTCACATCTGCAGGGTACGGCCGGTCGGGAGTGCATTAGCGTGCGCTCCCGTGAGCACTCTCAAGGAGCAGCTGCGGTCCGATCTGACCGCGGCGATGAAGGCCCGGGACGAGCTGGTGAAGTCCACCCTCCGGATGACGCTGACGGCCATCGGGAACGCCGAGGTCGCGGGCTCCGCGGCGCGGGAGCTCAGCGACGACGAAGTGCTCACGGTGATCCGCAAGGAGGCCAAGAAGCGGGCCGAGTCGGCCGAGGCGTTCTCCGGGGCGGGCCGAGAGGAGCTCGCGGCGCAGGAGCGCGCTGAGGGCGAGGTGCTGGCCCGCTACCTGCCCGCGCAGCTGTCCGACGACGAGCTGGCCGACATCGCCCGCGCGCTGTCGAGCAGACCGAGGCCGAACTGGGTGAACGGCCCGGCCCGCGGCAGATGGGCCAGGTCATGAGGAACGCGACGGCCGCGGCGGCCGGGCGAGCCGATGGGCGGCGTCTCTCCGCAGCGGTGAAGGCGCTCCTCACGAGCTGAGCGCCGCCCGGGCAGGCCCAACCCCTGATCACCGGAAGTGGCGTCCGAGCGACCGATCTGTCGCCTTCACGCCACTTCCCGCGCTCACTCCCAACGAGATCGCCCGGAGTGGTGCGGCCGCGACGGATGTGTCGCGGCCGCACCACTCGCGGCGATCAGGTGTGTGCGCCCACCGCCGGCCGGGCTCAGCTCTTCGTGTCCGCCTTCTTGCGCGGGGCGGCCTTCCGGCGCGCCGGGGCCTTCTTCGTGGTGCCGCCCTTGGCGCGCCGCTCGGCCAGCAGCTCGCTCGCCCGCTCGTCGGTGATCTTCTCGACGTCGTCGCCCTTGCGCAGGGACGCGTTGGTCTCGCCGTCGGTGACGTACGGGCCGAACCGGCCGTCCTTGATCACCATCGGCTTCCCGGTGGCCGAGTCCTTGCCCAGCTCGCGCAGCGCCGGGGTGGCCGCCGCAGCGCGCCTGCCCCGCTGCTTCGGCTGCTTGTAGAGCTCGAGCGCCTCGTCCAGCGTGACCGTGAAGAGCTGCTCCTCGCCCGCGAGCGAACGCGAGTCGGTGCCCTTCTTCAGGTACGGCCCGTAGCGCCCGTTCTGGGCGGTGATCTCCTCGCCGCTCTCCGGGTCGGTGCCCACCAGCCGGGGCAGCGACAACAGCCGCAGCGCTTCGTCCAACGTGACGGTGTCAGTGGTCATCGACTTGAACAGCGAACCGGTGCGGGGCTTGGGCTTCGCGGGGGCCTTCTTCCGGCCGTTGCCGTTCGTCTCGGCCGGGGCCTCCGGCTCGGGGAGGATCTCCGTGACGTACGGCCCGTACCGGCCTTCCTTGGCCACGATCTCGTGCCCCGTGACCGGGTCGACGCCCAGCGAGCGGCCCTCCTGCGGCACCGAGAACAGCTGCTCGGCCACCTCGGGGGTGAGCTCGTCGGGCGGCAGGTCATCGGGCAGGTTGGCCCGCTGGGACTGGCCGTCGCGCACCCGCTCCAGGTAGGGCCCGTAGCGCCCCACCCGCACCACGACGTCGTCGAACACCGGCACCGAGTTGATCTCGCGGGCGCGATCCCCTCGAGGTTGATGCCGACGAGCTTCTTCAGGCCGCCCGCGCGCGCCACCGAGCGCTCGGCGCCCTGGTCGGCACCGAAGTAGAAACCGGACAGCCAGTCGGTGCGCTGCTGCGTGCCCTGCGCGATCGCGTCGAGCTCGTCCTCCATGGCGGCGGTGAAGTCGTAGTCCACCAGCCGCCCGAAGTGGTGCTCCAGCAGCCCGATCACGGCGAACGCGATCCAGGACGGCACCAGTGCCTGCCCCTTCTTCCACACGTAGCCGCGGTCCTGGATGGTCTTGATGATCGACGAGTACGTCGAGGGGCGGCCGATCCCGAGGTCCTCGAGCGCCTTGATCAGGCTTGGCTCGGTGTAGCGGGACGGCGGGTTGGTGGTGTGCCCCTCCGGCGTCAGCTCCGCCGCGGTGAGCGCCTGACCCTTCGTGAGCTCCGGCAGCCGCGACTCGGCGTCGTCGGCCTGGCCGTCGCTGCCCTCGTCGAGGGTCTCCACGTAGGCCTTGAGGAAGCCGGCGAACGTGATCGTGCGACCGGACGCGGCGAAGGTGACGTCCTCGCCGGTGGCGGCCGTGCCCGCGATCCGGATGCTGACCGTGGTGCCGCGCGCGTCGGCCATCTGCGAGGCGACGGTGCGCTGCCAGATCAGCTCGTAGAGCCGGAAGTCGTCGCCGTCGACCTCCCCGGCGATCTCACCGGGGGTGCGGAACGTGTCGCCCGCCGGCCGGATCGCCTCGTGGGCCTCCTGCGCGTTCTTGACCTTGCGCGTGTACTGCCGCGGCTGCGGCGAGACGTACTCCGCGCCGTACAGGTCACGCGCCTGGGTGCGGGCGGCCTGGATGGCGGTGTCCGACAGCGTGGTGGAGTCGGTGCGCAGGTAGGTGATGTAGCCGTTCTCGTAGAGCCGCTGCGCGCTGCGCATCGTGCGGTCGGCGGAGAACCGCAGCTTGCGGCCCGCCTCCTGCTGCAGCGTGGAGGTCATGAACGGCGCGTACGGCTTGCGCGTGTAGGGCTTCGACTCGACCGACTCGACGGCGAGGTCGCGGTCCTGGAGCGCCTCCGCCAGCCGGCGGGCGCTCGCCTCGTCCAGCGCCCGCGGCGCGTCCTTGCCACGCGACGACTTGAGCTGACCGTCCGGGCCGAAGTCGCGGCCCGTGGCCACCCGGGTGCCGTCGACCGCGACCAGCCGCGCCGGGAACTGCCGCGGCGAGGCGTCGGCGCCCGCGTCCATCAGCGCCGCGATGTCCCAGTACGACGCCGACACGAACGCCATGCGCTCACGCTCGCGCTGCACGACGATCCGCGTGGCCACCGACTGCACCCGGCCCGCCGAGAGCCTCGGCATGACCTTCTTCCACAGCACGGGGGAGACCTCGTAGCCGTAGAGCCGGTCGAGGATGCGGCGGGTCTCCTGCGCGTCGACCAGGTCGTGGTCGAGGTCGCGCAGGTTCTCCACGGCCGCGCGGATGGCCGTCTCGCTGATCTCGTGGAACACCATCCGGCGCACCGGGATCTTCGGCTTGAGCGTCTCGAGCAGGTGCCAGGCGATGGCCTCGCCCTCGCGGTCGGGGTCGGTGGCGAGCAGGACCTCGTCCACCGACTTCATCGCGTCCTTGAGCTCGGCGACCTTGCCCTTCTTCTCCGGCGTGATGATGTACAGCGGAGCGAACTGGTTGTCGACGTCGACGCCCAGGCGGGCCCACGACTCGCCCTTGTACTTGGCCGGGACGTCGGCGGCACCGCGCGGCAGGTCGCGGATGTGCCCGACCGAGGCCTCCACGACGTAGTCGCGGCCGAGGTACTGCTGGATCTTCTTGGCCTTCGTGCCGGACTCGACGATCACCAACCGTCGCGTCGGCCGGCCGTTGGCGGCGCCGGTGGACGTGCCGGTACTCCGGCCGCCGCTTGACGCGCGGCTGCCGCCCGCGCCCTTCCCGGTCGCGGGCTTCGCACTCGTCGTTCCGGTTGCCACCTGGTCCTACTCCATCGTCTACGGACGTGTCGGCGAGCGTGTCTGGTCGGCACGCTGCCGGTCATCCCCGGTACCCGCCGCGCCGGCTGCGCGGAGGCCAGGACACCGAGTATGCGTGGCTCCGGAGCCGACTCCCGTCGGATCCCCAGGTTCGCATACCCACCCGCTGTGTCACGCTCGTCACATTCAGCTGCGGAACCTGGAGGGGACCGACGTGCTGCCGACCTGCGCCGCGAGAGCGTAACCATCTCGTCAAGATGCTGTTCTACCCCAGTACCGCGGCCACTCGGCCGTCGCGGTGCCCGGCGGGACCGGGCCGACCAGCTCGACGAGCCGTGCGACGCGGCGCGTGCCGCTGATCCGCAGGGCCGGCCCCCGGCCGTCCCGTGCAGGTGGGAGGCCTGCCCTCGTGGCCGCCGCGATCAGCGGGAGGTGCGTCTCGGGGGCGTGCGGGTCGAGCCCCAGCAGGTAGCCGCCCCGCTCATCCGGACGGCCCGCCGCCAGTGCCCACATGCGTAACGCCGGGCCGTCCAGCTGCCATCCCTCCGGGACGCATTTCACCGATCCGCGCATCCACGCACTCGCAAGGCCCACCAGATCGCACCGGAACGCCGTGCGCAGGGCGACGCCGCCCGAATCGGTGCGGACGGCGGTGACCGCGATGCCGGTGGCCGCACACGCCGTGGCGACGGCAGGCACACGTGCCGGGTCGGGCAGGACGATCGAGAGCCGGGCCTGGTCCCCGGCGCCGAACCGGGTGATCTGACCCGGACCGCAGAGCAGCCCCGCCAGGTCGCTCACCTGTGGCGGCCGCGCCTCCGCGGAGAACATCGACAGCTGCGACACGAAGCGCAGAATAGAACACCCGTTCGATCGGCGACAGCCTGGCGCGCCGATCCGCGCCGCGGTCAGCGGGGCGCGTCCGCGGCCAGCCCGGACAGCTGTTGACACGGTGCCGACCGCTCGGCCGCCCGGTACAACCGGGGTGCCGTGGTGAGGTCGCCGAGCGGGTTCGGCGGGATCACCGCGGCGATCTTCGCCTCGACCTCGGAGAGCGTCGCGAGGAAAGCCTCGGGGTCGTTGGGGTTCATGCCGTCCACGGCGGCCTTGACCCCACCGAAGTCCTCCTCGAGCGTGCCCAACGCCTCCTGCGCCTTGCGGGTGGCATCGTCCCCCGCCGGCTCGGGGGCGCTACCCACCGCGTCGAGCTCGGCCCGGCCCTGCTCGGCCCCGGTGACGACCCCGCCCAGGTAGGAACTGACCGTCCGCTGAACCGCGGGCAGGTCACCCGTCTGCGAGAAGTCGGGGGGCGAGGTCGCGGGCACGGCGAAGCTGAGCACGGCCTCACACACCCGGTCGGCCCATGCGACGGGGTCGCTGCCCGGCCCCTCGCTCGGCACCGGTGCCGAATTGGCTGCCGCGGAGCCGTCGACCGTGGTCGTGCACCCGCGGTGAACAGTGCCGCGCCGGCGAGAACGGTGGTGGCCAGCGTCCGGATCCGGGACGAACGCGTCACGCCGTCACCTCCCGACTTCGCGCGCGATCTGCTGGCACCCGGCCGCCTGCTGCCCCGCCGCCGCGAGTTCGGGGTTGTTCTGCAGGTCGGCCATCGCGCTCGGCGCGCTCGCGAGGCGCTCCACCGACTCGATCGCGGCCGGTACCTCGCGTTGCAGCGCCTGCCGGTCGTTGATGTCGACCTTCTCGATGCGGGTGCGCGCATCGCGCAGCGACGCCTGCATCGTCTCGAGCGTGCTGCTCAACCGGTCGACGATCTCGTCGCCGCCCGCGACCGGTGCCGGTCCGGCCGCGGCCATGCCGCTGATCGCGGATCCCGCGCTCTGCTCGGTGTCGCTGAGGTAGCCGCTGATGTTCTCCACGAGTGTCTTCGCGTCGGGGGCCTCGGCGGGCTTCGGTGGCGACCCCGCCGATTTGACGTACGGGAGGAGCGATCCGCAGATCTGGTCGACCCACGCCACGGCACCCTGTTCGACCGCCGCGCTGTTGGCCGCGGGAGCCCCGGATACGGACGTGGTGCATCCGGCGCTGAGCGCCAGGGCGGCTACGGCCGGAAGGAGGAGGACGGGCGGGGTGATACGGGGCATGCGGCTGCTCCCGGCGCGTGGGGACACGGTCACACGACAGTGTGCCCGCCGGTCGGACGGGCCCGGCACCGGCCCTGGAGACCCGATCAGCCCGCCGCCGCCGAGCGGACCTCGCGGCAGTTCTCCGCCCGCTCGCTGGCCGCGCCGAGGCCCTCGCTGGTCTGCGTGCCCTCGGTGGGTGCGGGGAGGTTCCGCAGCTCCTGGAGGGGCGCCAGCGCCACCGGGACGGCGGTCGCCAGCTGCGCCGGATCCGACACGTCGACGGCGGCGAGCTGCGTGCGCGCCGAATCGAACCCGGTCCGGATACCGCGCAACGCCTCCTCGAGACGGCCGACGTACGCGTCGCCGCCGTCAACGGGCGACGGGCCGACGGAGTCCAGCTCCGAGAGGGAACGCTGCAGCGCGTCGGACGTCGCGCCGAGGTACCGATCCAGCTCCTGCACCGCGGCCAACGGGTCGGCCCGGTCGACGTGCGGGCTCGTCGTGGCCGCTCGGGTGAAGCCGGCCAGCGCCCCGCACACCTGGTTCGTCCAGGCCACGGCCTCCTCGCTCGGTGTGGCCTGCCCGCCGCACCCGGCGGCGAGCGCTGCGAGCGCTGCGAGCGTGCAGCTGAACCTGACCGTCCTCATGGATCCTCCCGGAGCCTGCGCCGTGCCGGCGACACCCGGTTCAACGACGGAGGCCGTCCACCCGTACGGGTGAACGGCCTCCGCGTTCGAGAATCCGTGGGGCTGCGGTCAGCCGACCGTGCTCTCCGCCGGGGTGCCGGCGATCGTGGTGCTGCGGCGCTTGGACACCACGACCGCCGCGACGATGATCGCGGTGGCAACCAGCGCGATCGCGATACGGATCGGCGTGGATGCCGAGTCGCCCACCGAGAACGTCACGATCGCCGGGGCGATCAGCACCGAGACCAGGTTCATCACCTTGATCAGCGGGTTGATGGCAGGGCCCGCGGTGTCCTTGAACGGGTCGCCCACCGTGTCGCCGATGATCGTGGCCTCGTGCGCAGGCGAGTTCTTCCCGCCGTGGTTGCCGTCCTCCACCAGCTTCTTCGCGTTGTCCCACGCCCCGCCCGAGTTGGCCAGGAAGATGGCCATCAGGGTGCCGGTGGCGATCGCGCCGGCCAGGTAGCCGGCCAGTGGGCCGACGCCGAGGCCGAAGCCGACAGCGATGGGCGCGAAGATCGCCAGCAGGCCGGGGGTGGCCAGCTCGCGCAGCGAGTCGCGGGTGCAGATGTCCACCACGTTGGCGTAGTTGGGCCGAACGGTGCCCTCCATGATCCCGGGCTCCTCCCGGAACTGCCGGCGGACCTCGAACACGATCGCGCCCGCCGCCCGCGTGACCGCGTTGATCGCGAGCCCGGAGAACATGAAGACGACGCTGGCGCCGATGATCACGCCGACGAGGGTGTTCGGTGCGAACACCTCGAACGCGAACGCGGTGCCCGCATCGGCGAGCGTGCCGCCCGCCTCGGCGAGCGCCTGGTTGATCGCGTCGCGGTACGAGCCGAACAGGGCCGTGGCGGCGAGCACCGCCGTGGCGATGGCGATGCCCTTCGTGATGGCCTTGGTGGTGTTGCCCACCGCGTCCAGCTCGGTGAGGATGCCGACGCCGTCGCCCTCGACGTCGCCGGACATCTCGGCGATGCCCTGCGCGTTGTCGGAGACCGGCCCGAAGGTGTCCATGGCGACGATGACGCCGACCGTGGTGAGCAGGCCGGTGCCGGCCAGCGCGACCGCGAACAGCGCGACCGTGATGGAGCCGGTGGCCAGCGCGAACGCACCGAACACCGCGGCGCTGATCACGAGGCCCGTGTACACGGCCGACTCGAAGCGATCGAGATGCCGGCGAGGATCACCGTGGCCGCACCGGTGAGCGAGGACTCGCCCACCGTCTTGACCGGCTTGTCCTCGGTGCCGGTGAAGTAGCCGGTGAGCCAGAGGATCACGCCGGCCAGCACGATGCCGATGATCACGGCGGCCGAGGCGATCAGCTGCGGGTTGGACCCGGCCATCGCGTCGACGACGGTGCCGTCAGTGGGACCGTTCAGCGCGTCGAAGCTCGACGGCAGGTACACGAACGCGGCGATCACGCACAGCACGGCGGAGATCAGCGCGGAGATGTAGAAGCTCCGGTTGATCGCCTTGAGGCCGCCCTCGCCCTCGCGGGCCTTGGTGATGTAGACGCCGATGACCGCGGTGAGCACGCCGATCGCCGGAACGATCAGCGGGAACAGCAGGCCCTGCTGGCCGAACGCCGCGGTGCCCAGGATGAGGGCGGCGACGAGCGTGACCGCGTAGGACTCGAACAGGTCGGCCGCCATCCCGGCGCAGTCGCCGACGTTGTCGCCCACGTTGTCGGCGATGGTGGCCGCGTTGCGCGGGTCGTCCTCGGGGATGCCCTGCTCGACCTTGCCGACGAGGTCGGCACCCACGTCGGCGGCCTTGGTGAAGATGCCGCCGCCGACACGCATGAACATGGCGAGCAGCGCCGCACCGAAGCCGAAGCCCTCGAGCACCTTCGGGGCCTGGCCGGTGTAGACCATCACCACGACCGCGGCGCCGAACAGGCCGAGCCCCACGGTGAACATGCCGACCACGCCACCGGTGCGGAACGCGATGCGGGTGGCCTTCTCCCGGCCACCGCTCTCGCGGGCCGCGGCCGCAACGCGGATGTTGGCCCGCGTGGCGAGCCACATCCCGAGGTAGCCGATGGTGGCGGAGAACACGGCGCCGATCACGAAGAAGATCGACCGCCCCACACGCTCGCCTATGTCGCCCGGCAGCGCGAACAGCAGTACGAACACGACCACGACGAAGATGCCGAGTGTGCGGAACTGGCGGTTGAGGTACGCCGCGGCGCCTTCCTGGACCGCTCGACCGATGTCCTGCATCTTGGAGGTGCCCTCGCCGGCGGCGAGTACCTCCCGGAGCAGTACGAAGCCGATGGCCAGTGCGGCGAGCGCGACCACCGCGACCACGCCGACGATGGCGTAGTCGCCCCCCGCGAGCGTCACTTCGCTCGCGGCGAGGGTGGACACGGACATCCGTCCTCCTGGTCAGAACGAAACGGGCCAGGGAACACGGACGGCATCCCTGGCGTCTGAGAAGCCCGTCGCACCAGGTAGGCGCGGTACAGGCGCGTGCAGTGTAAGTGTGTGGCGTTCGACACCGCGCAGTGAGCCCCCTCACGGCGCTGTGATCGACTCGATCGCCGCCTGGCCGGACGGGGCGTCGGTGCGGTGTGCCAACCTCGGGCACCGTGGGCGACGGGCGTGAACCTCAGCGGCGGGGCGAGCTGCTGTTGCACCGCCTGCTCGCCGGGCACGAGCGGCCGGCCGACGGCGACGTGCCGGGCCCGCTGCGGCACTCCGTGCGGCTGCCTCGCGCGAGGGGCGGACCGTGGCCTGGCCGGAGTGGGTGCCGCCCGGGTTGCGGGAGGCGTTCGCCGGCCGTGGGGTGCCGGTGCCGTGGAGCCACCAGGCCGAGGCGGCCGAGCACGCGTGGGCCGGTCGTGACGTGGTGGTGGCCACCGGGACCGCGTCGGGCAAGTCGCTCGCCTACCAGCTGCCCGTGCTCGCGCGGTTCGCGCACGACCCCCGGGCCACCGCCCTCTACCTGTCGCCGACGAAGGCGCTCGCCGCCGATCAGCTGCGCGCGCTCGACGGGCTCGCGGTGCCCGACGTGCGTGCCGCTCCCTTCGACGGCGACACCCCTTCCGAGGCGCGGGACTGGGCGAGGCGGCACGGGCGTTGGCTGTTCAGCAACCCGGACATGCTGCACCGCTCCCTCCTGCCGCGGCACGGGCAGTGGGCGATGTTCCTGCGCAGGTTGCAGTTCGTGGTGGTGGACGAGTGCCACACCTACCGCGGCGTGTTCGGCTCGCACGTGGCGCTGTTGCTGCGCAGGCTGCTGCGGGTCTGCGCGCGCTACGGCTCGCAGCCCACGCTCGTGCTCGCCTCGGCCACGGTGGCCGATCCCGGGGCGTTCGCCGGCAGGCTCACGGGCCGCGACGTGGTGGCCGTGACCGAGGACGGATCGCCCGCGGCAGGGCGCACCATCGCGCTGTGGGAGCCGCCGTTGCTCCCCGAGCTCGCCGGGGAGAACGGGGCGCCCGTGCGCAGGCCCGCCGGCACCGAGGCGGCCCGGATGCTCGCCGACCTCGTGGTCGAGGGAGCGCGGACGCTCGCGTTCGTGCGCTCGCGGCGGGGCGCGGAGGTGGCCGCGCTCACCGCGCAGCGACTGGTGGCCGACGTGGACCCGGCGCTGGCCACCCGGGTGGCCGCCTACCGCGGCGGCTACCTCCCCGAGGACCGGCGGGCCCTCGAGGCCGGGCTGGCGGGCGGCGAGCTGCTCGGTGTGGCGACCACGAACGCGCTCGAGCTCGGGGTGGACATCGCGGGCCTCGACG
Organism: Pseudonocardia sp. CNS-004; assembly: GCA_001942185.1. Classification (GTDB taxonomy): domain Bacteria; phylum Actinomycetota; class Actinomycetes; order Mycobacteriales; family Pseudonocardiaceae; genus Pseudonocardia. The sequence continues at coordinate 43,233 of MKJV01000082.1, read as the reverse complement.
CGGTTGTGGTGGCCGGGTTCCCGGGCACGCGCGCGTCGTTCTGGCAGCAGTCCGGGCGGGCGGGCCGGGCGCGCGACGAGGCGCTCGTGGTGCTCGTGGCGCGCGACGACCCCATGGACACCTACCTCGTGCACCACCCGGACGCCCTCCTCGGCGCCCCGGTGGAGGGCTGCGTGCTCGACCCCACGAACCCCTACGTGCTCGGCCCGCAGCTGGTGTGCGCCGCCGCCGAGCTCCCGCTGACCGAGCAGGACGTGGGCGAGGTCTTCGGCGGCGCCCCGGCCGCCGCGGTGCTCGACGAGCTCGTGGCCGACGGGGTGCTGCGGCGCAGGCCGACCGGGTGGTACTGGCCCTCCACCAGGGAACGCCCGGCCGGATCGGTGGACATCAGAGGCTCCGGGCTCGGCCAGGTGGCCGTGGTGGAGGCGGGCACCGGCCGCATGCTGGGCACGGTGGACGGCGCGTCGGCACCCGCGACCGTGCACACCGGCGCCGTGCACCTGCACCGCGGCGAGACGTTCCTCGTGCAGGAGCTGGACCTGGACGCCGGGATCGCCGTGGTGACCGCCGCCGACCCCGGTTTCCGCACCGATGCGCGGTCGACCGCCGACGTCGAGGTGGCACGGGTGCTCTCCCACCGCGACCTCGGGCCGGTGGGCGTGTGGTTCGGCGAGGTGACGGTGACCTCGCGGGTGGTGGAGTACCTGCGCCGCGCCCCCGACGGCACCGTGCTGGCGACCACCCCGCTGGACCTTCCCGAGCAGGTGCTGCGCACCCGCGGTGTCTGGTACGACGTGGACGAGGAAGCGCTCGTGGCGGCCGGGGTGGAGCCCAAGCGGATCCCCGGTGCGCTGCACGCCGCCGAGCACGCCGCGATCGGTCTCCTCCCGCTCTTCGCGATCTGCGACCGCTGGGACGTCGGGGGGATGTCGACGGCTCTGCACCCGCACACCCGCCGGCCCACCGTGTTCGTGCACGACGGCCACCCCGGGGGCGCGGGCTTCGCCGAGCGGGGGCACGCGGTGCTGGGTCGGTGGCTCGCCGCCACCCGCGCTGCCGTGGCCGACTGCGAGTGCCGCACCGGGTGCCCGTCCTGCGTGCAGTCGCCGAAATGCGGCAACGGGAACGCGCCGCTCGACAAGGCGGGCGCGCTGCGGGTGCTCGACGTGGTGCTCGGCGCGCTCGGGGGGCCCGGTAGACCGTCGCCAGCCGGCCGCGTCGGGGGCCGGGCCGGCCGACGACGGTCGGCACGCGGTGGGCCGGATTCGGAGTGGGCGTCGAATCCGACGTTCCGGCCCCACCGCAGTCTGGGGAGCGACTTCCGGGGACCGACCGGGCGAGCCCGGTCGACTGGATCCAGTAGCGCGCCGGAATCCCCGGTTTCCAGTGCCCGTCGCCGATCGGTACCGGGGTGACGACGAGCGTGGCCGTGGTGCGCCGAGTCGTCGGACGGCTCCGGGGCGCCGCGGCTGGGCGAATGTCCCGGCCGCCGGGCCCGCCGGTCTGCGGCGGTCGACCGCTCACCGCGGAACTCGGCGGCCCGCCACCGGATCGGGTGCCGACCGGGCGATCGGACCCTCGTTCGTTCGGTGGCGTGCCTCCCACGCCCGGCGGTTCGCCCTCGGGGACAGCGGCTTCCTGGACCGGGCCGGCTCGGGCCCGACCCGCCGCGGGTGGAACGCCCGGCAGCGTGACGGTGATCGGGACGTGGACCTCCACCAGCACGTCCCACCCGCTCAGCCGGCACGACGTGACCGTGCCGCCCGAGGCCGTGGCCACCTCACCTGCGCGGCGGCAGGCGGGCTCCGCGCCCTCGACGGCGCGGGCGGCCGCCGCGAGGGCCGCCAGGTCGGCGGCCGCCTCGGCCCGGTGCCGGGCGATCACCGCGGTTCCCAGGTGCAGGCCGACCAGGAACACGGTCATGATCACCGCGACCCCGGCAACGGCCCAGACGCTTGCGCTACCGCGGTCGCGCAGGTGGTGGTGGCGACAGCGCTCGGTCATGGCGGGGGTGCTCCTGGTTCGAGCGCGGCCACCGCGCGGCTCCCGATCCGCAGCGGCAGCGGGCGCAGGACGTCGGCCGACACCTCGGCGACCACCAGGCCGTCGCCTTCGGTGTGCACCGCCAGGCGCGCCCCGGACGGGGCCAGCCGGGCCGCGACCGCGCGGCCCCGCTCGACCTCACCGCGAGCGGCCAGCCGCGCGAGTTCGCGGGCCGCGTCGACGCACCGGATCGACCCGCCCGCCGCGGCGATCGCGCCGACCGCCACGGCGAGGAACACCACGAGGGTGCACAGCGCGAGCGCCGCCTCGACGGTGACGGCGCCGCGGTCCCGGTGGTCCGCGGCCGCGCACATCAGGACGTGCCCATCAGAAGGTGACCGTCAAGGCGCGTTCGACCAGACCGGTGAGCGCGGTCAGGATGGAGTCGCCGGTGACCACCGTGTACAGCAAGGCGCCGAAGGCGGCGGCAGCGACTGTGCCGATCGCGTACTCGACAGACTCTGAGTCATGCCGAGCAACAATGACCGCGACGCCTACGGGCGTCGGTGTGACCTGCTCCACCTGATGACCCTGTTCACCCTGGTCAAGGTCACCGATCCCCAGAAGATGCACGCCGGTGGCACCGTGACGTATCTGGTCATGGACCGGAACGGCAGCATGGTGGGCATGCTGGGTGACGGCCGGGACTGGAAGGGATGGCGCTACGGCGGGCGCCGCTGGTGGGCGTGCTGGCGCCAGGAAGGCGACCAGGCTGCACGCTGGTCTACCGATCTGGACTACCCCACCCGCAAGGGCGCGCTCTACGCCCTGGTTGGTGTGCTGGGCACGGAGACGGCCCGATGAACACGCGCCCCGTTCGAGCACTCTCCCTGATCCGCCTGTCCCGCGTCACCGACGCAACGACGTCGCCAGAGCGACAGCGCGAGGACATCGAGAGGTTCTGCCAGCAGCACGGGTACACGCTCGTCGGCGAGGCTGAGGACCTTGACGTATCGGGGTCGACTGACCCTCTCGCCCGCACAGGGTCCGGCCCGTGGTTGCGTGATCGTCTCGGCGAGTTTGACGTCATCGTTGCCCAGAAGCTTGACCGGTTCGGGCGGTCGACCCGCCACGTCCATGGGTTGTTCCAGTACGTCAACGATCACGGCAAGACCCTGAGGTCTGCCGATGGCCAGATTGACACCAGCGGCCCGACCGGGGAACTGATCCTGTTCATCCTGGCGTGGGCAGCACAGATGGAGCTTGCCGCTATCCGTGACCGGAACGGGAACGCTGCTCAGTACAACCTCAGGCAGGGCAAGTACCGGGGCGGTGTGGTCCCGGCCGGGTATCGCTCCGTCAAGCTCGACGGCAAGGGGCACGGCTACGTGCCCGATGATCCTCGTGATGACGACGACCTCGGCGCTACGGCGCCGGTGATCCGCGAGGCCGTAGCCCGCATCCTGGCTGGGCACCGCCGAACTGTGATCGTGGCCGACTTCAACAAGCGTGGCCTCATGACCGTGCAGGACCGGCAGGCTGTCCTCAACGGCCGGACGCCCAAGGGCACGAAGTGGTCAGTCTCGAACTTGAACCGTGTGTTGTCGTCGCCGACGCTGATCGGTCTGGTGACCGTGCGGGATGCGGCGATGGACGACGCCGGTCGTCCCAAGCGGGACGACAAGGGGAACAAGATCTACGGGCCCGACAAGATCCTGTACGGCGAGGATGGTGCCCCTGTTCGTCGTGGTGAGCCTCTGATCTCCGAGGCGGATTACAACGCCTTGCGGGCGATCATGTCCCAGGAACGTGCAGCCAGCACCCAGGGCCCGAAGCGGGCCGACACCGGACTACTGATCCAGGTTCTGTTCTGTGGGGTGTGCGGGCGCCCGATGTGGCGGCTGAAAGGCAACCAGCGCCGGAGCAAGCCGACCCCCGACCGATACAGGTGTGCCACGGCCACCAACGGCCCGTGCGGGAACCGCTCGGTGACGATCGAGGAAGCGGACGCCAACCTGGAGAAGGTGATGTTGCCGCTGATCGGTTGGGCGCCGTTCGTCGAGAAGACCTACGTCGGCGGTGTCGACCACCGCCAGGAGTTGGAACAGGTCGATCAGCAACTCGCGAGCGTGGCCGACACGCTCCAGTTTCTGCCTGTGGGGTCACCGGTGCGGGAAGAGCAGATGCGACGCTTACAGAGCCTCTCAGAGCGCCGTGAGGCCCTTGCCGGGATGCCGATGCAGGAAGGCCACTATGAGTACCGGCCCGTTGTCGACGACAACGGGGACCTTGTGACGTTCGGGCAGAAGTGGGAATCGATGAGCCCTGCCGAGCGGAACGACTACCTGAGGGCCAACGGCGTCAGGGTGACGTTCGAGAAGCGGGAGAGGACCGATCAGGCCCGGTGGGTGTTCGAGTTCGCCGAGATGATCAGGATGTATGAGGCCCTGCTTCCCGACGCCGGACAGGACGTGTACACGCACGTTGTGGAGGCACTCGCCGCCAAGGGCGTTGGTGACCTCTCAGCTCCCGCCGAGTAGGTCCACAGTTCGCTGCGTGAGAGCGCCAACGGCCTTGCCCCGGGCCATGTCCGACCCGGTGACCAGATAGCCGCGTGACCGCGCTGCCTTGACGTGCTGCCGGATCGTATTGGCGGGCTTGTCCAGGTACTCAGCGATGACAGCCACGGGGTTCCGCTCACCCTGGTTGATCAGGGTTACGTACGTCGCGGACAGGACCGCTAGGTAGCGCGGGGTGACCTCTCGGGGCCGCGCCTCGCTCCGTAGCCGCTCCATCATCAGGAAGTCGCGGGCGTTGTCCGTCCGCGTGGTGGAGATCTTCCGGAGCACGGTCTGTGAGATCCCGCCGGTGAGGTCCGACGCCGCAGCGTCGGGGCTCGGTTCGATGATCATCCGTACGGGCCCGGCCGTCCCGTCCTGGTAGGTCGCGACCACGCGCCACCCGCCGATCGTCTGCTCAACCTGCACGTCTGCCATGGGCATCACCCTACCCTGCCGGTCTAGGTGTGTCGTGTGACACACTCACTAGGTCTGACTAGGTGTGTCCGTGTAGGGTCGCTCCCGCAAGACCAGGAACCACCAGGAGCACCTGGCAGGCCAGGGGATCGAGCTAGGACACAGCGGTTGGTGCAGACCAGGCGATGGAAGTGCAACTAGGAGGGTCCTTACCAGGGAAGCGGAACCACTCGCCTCGCCATTGCGGGGCGGCAGTGCATACAAGCCAATAAGGGCGCAGGCGTTCCCCTGGACACAAGACCAACAGAACCAGTGAGAGGAGATGGAGAACAAATGATCGAGATCATCGGGTTTCTGGCATTGACCCTCGCCGGAACAGGCGGGTGCCTGTTCGGTATCCACGCCGCTGACCGGTTCAACCAGTCGTACAAGAGGAAGCACGGGATATACCCCATCGAGGTTCTCAAGAGGAAGGCGCGCTAATGGAGTGGACGAAGAATGCCGAGCGCTACCGCGAGGTAGTGACCGAAATGCTCGCGCTTGCCGCTGAGGCAGGCATACGCGCCATGGGCGATGAGTCGCCCGGGTATGTGCCGTACTCCTGGCTGTCCCAACTGGTCACGGCTGCCGTGTGCGAGGCAACCGAGATGACGATCAGCGACAAGGAAATCGGGGAGATGGCTACGGCCGCCGATGAACTGGCCATCGGCAGGATCGCGGAAAGGAACGCAGCATGAGCAATCATCGGACGGCAGACACCGAATGGAAGCCGTGGCACAAGTGGACGTTGGGTGTCATCGGTGGTCTGTTCGTGCTGATCCTGCTTGCTGTCGCATGTTCTCCGTCGACACCCAGCTCGGCGCCATCCTCGGCGCCCACCATGCCCACGATGGTGGTGGAGCCAACGCACGAGGAACAGTGCGAGGCGGCCGGAGGTACTTGGTACGTGTCTGATCGTTCCTGCACGCTGGAGAGGCAGGAATGCCCCGGGGGCCAGCGATGGCAGTACGACGCGGCGATACCGGCCGGAACGTTCGACTTCCCCGCCAAGGGTGCCTGCTGGCACGAGGACACTGATCAGTGTCCCGGAGCTGAGGACTGGATTTACGACCAGCAGTCGTGTCAGCTCCCCGAATGCCCCGAGGGTCAGACGTGGAACGGCGATGCTGACTTCTGCGAGATGGTGATCACTGAGGAGTATGACTCTGGCGACGTCAACGCGCCGAACGTCAACCCGGACATCGATCGCCCGCGCTCGTGCTCTCGCAAGTGGTATTGCTGACCGTGGGCACGTGGGACATGTCAGGCGGAGCCCATCGGCTCAAGCGCCATCGGCGCTGTAGGGCCACCTGGGCGGCCGTAGCCGCCTTCCTGGGTGCTGCCCTGGGGTCAGCCGCTACCACGTACGCCCTGGGCCTGCTGGCAGGCATGTAGGCGGGCACCGGACCGGGGCTATCGGCCCGGTACCCGAAATCAACCATACGACCCCCAGCCCGAGCTCGGCTGGGGGGCGTTCGTCCCGACCGTAAAGGGCGGTCGGATCAACAAAGGAATGAGTAGGCAGAAATGATTGAACGATACGACCGGGTGCCCGTGTGGCACCTGGCAAAGAACACGGGTCTGCGAAAGGTTGAGCTGATCCCCATCCTCCAAAAGCTGGGGTTCACGCTTGAGGCGGATCTCGCCACTGGTGACGTCTACACCGACCGTCGAGAGCTTGCAGACCTTCTCCGTTCGGTGGCGGACGGTGCGGAGTGAGTACGGCCGTCCTACCGGCCGACGACCCTTTCGCCTCCGATGTGGAGTGCGGACAACCGTTCTGCTGTGTCAGCAAGACACTGTGCAGCAAGCGGCCGGAACCTGAACCCCGCGCACCGGAAATAGACACACCACCGCGCGAGCTGGACGAAGTCCCACTACCGCCCCGTGAGGTGCGGTCACCTCAGCGAGAGGCGGACTACCGGGCGGTGGCAATGGCGGACCCTGACTTGACCCATACCGGCCTGTTGGCCGCCGTGGCGATCGGCCACCACTGCCCCATCAAAGACGGCAAGGGAGAGCTGTACGCCAGTCAGGCGAGGCTAGCCCGGTGGATGCACTTGGCGCCGTCATCCACCAAGACAGTTCGGCGAGCGGTCCGCGAACTTGAGGAGCTGGGATACCTGCGACCCATCGGCGAGCAGGTCGACGGGAACACGTTGCACTTCCAGCTCACCGTGCCACGTGGGGTCAATGACCCGAGGGGGTCGGGTTGATAACCCGAGGGGGTAGGGCTGTTGACCCGAGGGGGTGGGGTTACTGACCCGACAATATAGAAGGAGAGAACTAGAAGTACCTGAGTCATAAGGACTCAGGTACAAGCAAGACGTATTTGATCATGAGCCAGCTTGAGGCTGGCTCTTGGTTCATCAACCACCTTGCTGAGAAGAGCACCCCCCATGACCGGGGGGTGCGTCGGCCGTTCTCTACGGCCGCAACGAAGAGTGTTCCGCAGTTGATCTTGAACTAGCTACTACTGATTGGAAGATCACGCATGACCGCCGTCATGGAACTTGAGGCAGCACGTAGCGCCCTGCTGGAGCAGGGCGTAGAGCTTGCCGAGGATGAGCCACCGGGAGACCACCCAGACGCGACAGGGGCCACCGGCGGGGCCGAGGTTCGAGCACAGGAGCCATCGAGGTCAGACCGCTTGACGGCGTTCTGCCCTACTTCCGGGAGCCGACCAGGAACACCCAGGACAAGACGATCACCCGCCAAGGGTACGAGGATTACGACCCTGATCGTCATGACCTCCTGCTGCTGGACACCAAGGAGGACGTGAGCCCAGCCTCCGACGGCTGGAGGGAGTTCGGTGAATCCGTCGAGAAGCGGGATCACCGAGGTAGGCCCCTGAAGGGGGTCAACCCGATGTCGCACTTCCTCACGGCCGGACACGGGTTCCGTATCGAGTCGGGCGGTGCGTTCAGGGCGTTGCACCCGTGCAAGAACTGTCAAGGACAGATCAGGATCACGTCCGAAAGATGGATCTGCCGCACCACACAGTGGTGCAGGGGGCACAACCCGAACGACCCCGACCCGTGCACTTCGCAGTGCCGGTTCCAGTACGTGACAGAGAGACCAGTCATCGAGGGTCGGCCGTGCACGTGTGATGCTTGCGAGTACAACACGGATGTTCGGAAGCGCGGTCAACCCCCTGAGTTCTGCTCGAAAGACTGCAAGCGGGAACACAACCGTCTCCGCATGGCGGCCAAGCGTGAGCAGGAGCGGGCGGGGGAAATCGAGCTGGCACGGCAGCATCTGGAGGCGGACCCGTCGTGGTCCGATCGGGAGCTAGCGGCAGAGCTGGGTGTTCGGCCCATCCGGGTCAAGGAAGCCCGGAAAGTTGTGCACGCATTGCACTAAATACGAAGGAAGATGGTCTAGCTGAAAGGACCCCCACCAGACGGCACATCTCCCTTCCGAGTGTCCGTAGCACTCAACGGGTTGAAGTCAGAGCGGTTGCCATTGCCGCCGCTGAGATACCCCCGAGGTCCTGGAGACCTCGGGGGTTTTCTCATGCCCTAACCCAGGCACACGGCCCACTAGGACCCTGGAGGTCCAACGATGAGCATGACGCTCAAGAGGTGTGGCCACGCAAACACCGTGGAGAACACCTATACCGAGTACGGCTACACACGTTGCCGCACTTGCCGCCGTGCATCGAATCGCAAGAGTGAGGCCCGGCGCCGAGCTCGATTCAAGACCCAGTACGGGTCATGCACAGCGGATGTAAATGCGGCCTGACGGCATTGCCGGCAGGACCCCAACCCAGTTCGTTTCACCCCAATCCCAAGGAGGGATTACGCATGGACAAGCACTACTCGCTGAACACGCCGGTTACCACGATCATCAATGACGTCAAGGAGTTCCTGGAGAACACCAACGACATTGTGCCTCGTGCTGAGAGGGATGCCCAGGAGGCCCCAAGCATTGCACCGGGAACCATGATCACCGCACGTTTTCCCCCGTCATGAACGATGACGGAATGGGATACGAAGAGATCGAGGCGCTTTACCTCGGTCATTGTGGTGACTGAGTAGGCAAAATCATGCGGCACCCTCCGTGTATCGGAAGGAATGCCAAGTGGCTTTCAACCGCGATGAGTCGAACATCGTTCTGACCCCCGACCAGTTCGGGGAGGTTTACTACCGGCCGCTCATGGAGCGTCGGTTGCCCTCCAGGTGACCCAGAACGTCCAGACCGGGGCCAGCACCTACCGGGTGCCGGTCGTTACCGCTTTCCCGTCGGCCGAGTGGACCGCCGAGGGTGCGGAGATCGCCCCGACTGACCCGACGGTTACCGAGGTGTCGGTTACTCCTCCGAAGCTGGCCGGTCTGACGGTCGTTTCCCGGGAGCTGGTCGACGACTCGAATGGTGATGCTCAGCTGATCATCACCAATGGTCTGGTCAACGACCTTGCCCGCAAGATTGACGAGGCGTTCTTTGGTTCGCCTGCCTCCGCTCTGGCGCCTGCTGGCCTCCAGGACCAGACCGCCGGGGCCGTGAGTGTCACGGGTGCGTTTGCCAACCTGGACCCGTTCGCAGAGGCTCTGAGCGACGCTGAGACGGTCGGCGCGAACGTCACGGCGTTTGTCGGTGCTCCGGCTACCGTGCTGGCACTCCAGCAGCTCAAGGAGTCCACTGGCAGCAACCGGCCGCTCCTCGGTGCGGACGTCTCCAGCCCCACGGGCCGGAGCATCCTCGGCGTGCCGGTCTACTCGTCTCCGTACGTGGAGGCGGACGTTGTGTGGGCGATTCCGGCGCCTGCTGCGGTGTCGGTGCTCCGCACTCCGGCGGAGCTGGCCATCTCGCACGATGCGTACTTCTCCAGCTACTCGGTTGGTGTGCGTGTCGTTCAGCGGGCGGGTTTCGTCTACCCGCACGCGGCGGCGATTGTGAAGATCACCGCTAACGCTGTCTGATCCTCTCTCGGGAGCCCCGTTTACTCGGGGCTCCCTCCCCTGGAGGGATCAAGGCATGAACGGAGTTCACGCCGCAGGTGTGCTTCTCCGAAAGGAGGACACACCGTAATGGCTTATGCCACGGCTGACGACATCAGTGCTCGGCTCGGCCGAGAGTTGGACGAGTCAGAAGTAATCATCGTCTCGATCAGGCTGGACGATGCAGAGCGAATCATCCGCTCTCGTATTCCAGATCTTGACGGCAAGGTGCTCGACGCAGAGCTAGACCATGACCTCCTAGTCATGATCGAAGCCGAAGCGGTTCTCCGCCTTCTCAAGAATCCCGATGGGTATTCGGGCGAGACGGACGGGAACTACTCGTACCAAATCAACTCAAGGGTTGCCAGCGGCAAGCTGGAGATCATGGACGATGAGTGGGCGTTGCTTGGGGTTGCCCAAGGAATGTTCGTCATTGCACCGACGGTTCGGACGGTATCGTCCGGGCTGTACTTCCCGGCCGCCTGGTACGAGGAGCCCATACATCCCGCCGTTTGGTGGGGCAACGAGGAGTCCTCATAGCGGCTCACCAAGAGGTGACGGCGCAGGAAGTCAAGCGACTTCCGTAAAGGTTCGCCAAAGGCTGGTCCCAACTCCTCAAGGGTTGGGGCCGGTCACCCATTTCGATTCAAGAGAGGCCAAGAGTCATGAATCAACCATGCCCCCGTCATGGTTGCCCAGGAATCATTACCGATGACCATCGAGTGAAGGGCTATACGTACTGCTCATCGATGTGCGGGTGGTTGATTGATTCCAGGGAACGCCTATTGGTCCGCCTTGAAAAGGCCGAGACTGATTCCAGGTACCCAAGCCGGTCGCAATACATCCTGCGGGAAAGCGCGCTACTGGACTCGCTAGAGCTGGCTTTTGACGAGTACGTCGGGCAGTACATCCGCAATATCCCCCGCTTGTGGCGGGCTAGGCAGGAGTTGGACAGCGGGCAGGAGCAGGCGGCGTGAGCGCGCTGGGTATTGAGAGTAGGAGCAGGCGCGCTGCTTTTGCAGGGGCAGGCGCTGGGTTAGGGCGCGGGTTTACTGCGCTGCTACTGCTGGGTTTGCTGCGCTTTTGTGCAGGTGCTGGGCAGACGCGGGATTTGCAGAGTGCTCGCTTTTCCTGCATTCGCGAGGAGAAATGACCAGCTGCATTTCCAGAAATGCACACGTACCCAGGGGGGTACGCCCCCGGCGGCCCCCGCGAGATCGCAGTGTAATCAGGCACCCCGGCCCGATGCGTCGCATCCGCGTTCTGGTTTTTACTCCGGCCGGTTTTGGGAAGGTTGATTGATCATGGAAGTGCAGATTCCGCCGACTGGCTTGAATCAGGCCGGCATTGATTTGTGGGAATCCATCACCGCGGTTTACGAGTTGGGCCCGCACGAGCTGCGGCTATTAGAAGATGCATGCGCTGAGGCGGATCTAGTCGCGGCGATGAATGCCGCGTGGATTGAAATGGGCCGACCAATGACGGCCCTCGGCAGCATGAAGCAAGAAGTGATTCATCCGCTGTTGTCGGAAATCCGCCAGCATCGAAACACGCTCCGTCAGCAACTGTTGAGTCTGCGACTTCCGGCTGATGAGGACGACGAAATCCCGGCCATGAATGGACCGATGACCCGTAGTGAATCAGCAAAGATTGCTGCTGACGCTCGTTGGGGCAAGCGGGGTACAGCATGAGGCTGTACCCGGTGGGGTCACTGACCTCCGGAGGAGGTGACCGCCATGGCCGTACTGCGTAGGCGACGCCAAGCACGAGCGACGCGAGTTCGCGAGAAGCTCCGAGAGAAGCTACAGGAGGCCCGTAGGCGCTTGCTGGAGGAGAACCCCGGCAGGACCAGGACAACGACACACAGCGGCTCTCTGAGGCGTTGGGGCTGGAACGCATCGATGATCTCGACGCCGGGCGGCCAGTATGGGCGTACGGGCATGAGTTGGACCTCTCGCTGTCCCAGCGGTTCGCGCTGGGCGTGGAGCCGCACTCCGTGGTGACCTTGGAGTCAGACGGGAGCATCCGCCGGTAGGCGGGCACGGCCCTCCGGGGACTCATGTCCCCCAGGATCACTCCGGGCGCTTGCGTAGCTCCCTGAGTTGCTGCTCTACGTCGGCGAGACGCCACCGGGGATGGCCACCGGGCGTGTACAGGGCAGGCGTCAGCTTGCCCTCCTGCGCCCATCGCGCGATGGATCGTGCCGACAACCCCAACGCACGGGCTATCTCACCCGTGGTCAGCAGTCGCTCAGCAGAAGGCACGGCCCGACGGTATGTCGGCGGGTACGACCAGCTCAGCCGTTGTGGCAGACGTAGCAACACTCGCCGAACTGGCAGATTCGGCAGTATCGTTCCGTCCGTGAGCTTGAGTGATCAGCAGTGGGCCGAGGTGGAGCGCGAGGCGCGCGAGCGTGGCTCCGTGGTGTGGCAGGACAGTGCTCGTGGGGGTGCTGGTTGGTACTTGTGGTCGGTCCGGCTGTCCGGCGATGCGGGTGTCCGCACAGGGCTAGCTGACAGCGAGGAAGAGGGCTGGTCTCGGGTCAGGGAGTACGTCGCAGCTCCGCACCGACAGTTCCGCTACCGTCACCGCCCGGCCGGGCCGTGTGTGCCGCCGACCCCGTAGCCGTTGGTATGACTTGACAGACAGTCGCGTACTCGACCGTGCTCATTCCGCGGTCGTCGTGGCGGAGCCGGCGCAGGCGCGGAGAAGTGCACCGCCGAGCGGGTGAGTGGGGCGGGCGGGGACGGGTCGGTACATCGGTCTCCTCTTTTCTTGTGGGGTCGGGCGTGCTCACCAGTTGGCGAGCACCTCGCCGGCCAGGCCGGCGACGACGGGGGCGATGCCAGGACCATGAAGGCCGGCAGGAAGCACAGGCCGAGTGGTGCGGTGATGAGCACGGCCGCGCGTTGGGCCTTCGCGTGGGCGGTGTCGAGCAGGCCGGCCCGGATCCGCTCGGACTCGGCGCGCGCGACCTGCGCCAACGCCGATCCGGTGCTCGCGGAGCGACCGGCGGCCCTGGCGAACGTCGCGAGTGCCGGCACGCGTTCGGCGGTGAGCCAGGCGGTGGTGGCGTCGGCGCCGAGTTCGAGCAGGCCCGCGGTGCGGCGCAGCCGCGCGCCGACGGCACCGCGGAGCGGTTCGGCGGCGGCCGTGACCGCGAGGGCGACGGGCAGGCCCGCTTCCAGGCACACCGCCAGGAGCTCCCATGCGCCCGCCAGTTCGGTGCCGGGTTCGTCGGCGAGGGTGGCGTCCCGCAAGCTCCTGCGGGCCAGGAAGGCCCCGGTGCCGGCGGCTGCGGCGGCGAGCAGCACTCCGGCTGCGGCACCCGCGGTCGTCCAGCCGAGCGCCCCGGCGGCGGCTGCGCCGACGGCGATCCAGACCGGGCGGAGCGGTGGGGGATCCGGGTGCGGGGCCGGGTGTGCGGCGTGCAGCGCGCGCAGGCGGTGGCGGCCGTGCGGGGCACCGCAGGCCAGGAGCGCCGCCGCCAGGAACAGGAAGGCCGCGACCGGGGTCGGGGAGCTCGTCATCGGGGCACCGCCGAGGCGAGGATCCGCTCCGACCAGGCGCTGCCGGCGGCCAGCAGCGCGACGCCGACGACGAGCAGGACCTGGCCGAGCGGGCCCGCGCGCAGGACGCCGATCGGATCGGCACCGATCAGCTGGCCCAGCCCGATCCCGAGCACCGGCAGCGTGGTGAGCACGGCGGCGGTGGCGCGCGGGCCGGCGAGCTGCGAGCGCACCGTGGCCGCGAACCGCACCCGCCAGCGGATGTCCTCGTGGGCGCGGCCGAGCAGGTCGGCGAGCGGGATGCCGTGCCGCTCGGCGAGCAGCCATGCCGTGGCGATCCGCTCGACGTCGGCGGCGATCTCCGGGCGGTCGGCGCCGCCGCGGCGCAGGGCGGGCACGATCCCGTCGCCGAGCCGGGCGGCGCGGCTGCCGGGGCGAGCACGGATCGGGCGTGGGGGCCGTCGGCGTCGATGCCGGCGAGCGCAGCGGCGGGATGGCTGCCGGCGCGCAGCTCGTCGGTGATGCGCGCGACGGCGGCGGCGAGCTGCTCGGCGGCGGTGGTCCGGTGCTGGGCGGTCTGCTGTGCGGCGCGCCGCCTGCGGATCACGAGAGCCGCGAGCGCCCCGGCGAACGCGCCACCCGCGCCGGCGAGCGCGGCCCCGACGAGCCCACCGACGACCACCGGACCGGCGAGGCGCGGCCACCGGGTGTGGCGGGCTCGCGGTGCCGGCCACAGGGCGGCGAACCTGGCGACGGCTGTCGGTGGGGGAGCGCACATGACGGCCGCGGCGAGGGCGGCGCACGCGACGGCGGCGTTCACCACGGGAGGCTCACCTCCCGCTCCTGGAGCAGCGCGGCGAGGTCTGCCCGGGCTGCGGCCCATCCGTCGACCCGGGTCCACACCGGCCGGACGGTGACCGCGTGGTGGCCGGTGCCGGCATCCCGGCCCAGCACGGCCACGGTGTCGAGCACGCGGGCCCCGGAGGGCAGGCGCCGCATGTGCAGCACGACCTGCACGGCGGCCGCGAGCTGGCTGTGCAGGGCGTCGCGGGGCAGCCCGCCCGCCGCGGCGAGCGCCTCCATCCGCGCGGGCACCTCCCGGGCGGAGTTGGCGTGGACGGTGCCCGCTCCGCCGTCGTGGCCGGTGTTGAGCGCGGCCAGCAGGTCGCACACCTCCGCGCCCCGCACCTCGCCGACGACCAGCCGGTCGGGCCGCATCCGCAGGGCCTGCCGCACGAGGTCGCGCAGCGTGACCCCGCCCGCTCCCTCGATGTTGGCCGGGCGGGCGACCAGCCGCACGACGTGCGGGTGGCGCGGCCGGAGCTCCTCGGCGTCCTCCACGCACACCACCCGCTCCCGCGGGTCGACGGCCGCGAGCAGCGCGCCGAGGAGCGTGGTCTTGCCGCTGCCGGTGCCCCCGGACACCACGAACGCGAGCCGCGCGGCGAGCACCGCCCGCAGCAGCGCCTCGCCGCCGGCATCGAGGCTGCCCGCCGCGCGCAGCGCCGCCAGGTCGTGGGCGGCCGGGCGCAGGACGCGCAGGGACAGGCAGGTGCCGTCGGCGGCGACCGGGGGCAGCACGGCGTGCAGCCGCACGCCCGCATCGGCGACCCAGCCGTCGACGTAGGGGCTGGCGTCGTCGAGGCGGCGGCCCGCGGCGATCGCGAGGCGCTGCGCGAGCCGGCGCACCGCGGCGTCGTCGGGGAACCGGATCGCGGTGTGTTCGAGCCCGGCGCCCCGGTCGACCCACACCGATGCGGGCCCGCAGACGAGGACGTCGGTGGTGCGCGGGTCGCCGAGCAGCTCGTCGAGCGGGCCCGCGCCGACGAACTCCTGGCGCAGGACCCGCAGCGCGGAGAGCACGTCGAGGTGAGCACGTCGAGGTCCGGACGGACCGACCCCCACCGCCCGGACTCGGGCGCCGCCACGGCCGCGGCGACGGCGGCCTGGGTGAGCTCACCGCCGGTGGCCGCCAGCCGGGAACGCACCCTGTCGACGAGCGGGCCGGGCGCGATCGCGCCCGCACGCGGGCTCATGGCCGCGGCCCGGGGGTCGCTCGCATCGCGGCGAGAACGGACCGTGCCGCGTCTGCGAGCGGGCCGCCGGGACGTGGCGGCGCCTCTCCGCGTTCCAACGTCCGGGCGATGCCGGGCTCCGGGCGCATGGCGGCGAGGAGGGGAACCCCGACCGCACGTGCCACCTCCGCGGCGTCGACGCCACTCGGCGCGGGGCCGCGGACGACGGCCTGGACGGGACGGCCGTGCCCGGCGAGCAGGGCAGCGACCCGGGCGCCCGCGGCAGACGAGCGCACGTCCGCCGTGACGACCAGGACCACGAGGTCGGCGGCCGTGAGCGCGGCCGCGGCGGCCTCGGTGGGGTAGCGCGGGAGGTCGCAGACGACGGTGTCGCCCGCCCGCCTGCCCGCCTCGACGACGGCGCGCACCGCCGCGGGTGCGGGCCCGTGGGAGCTGCGGTCGCAGGACAGCACCCCGAGCCCGCCGTCGTGGCGCGCGACGCGGGGTGACGGGAGGGCGGCGTGCAGCGCCGTGGCCGGCACCCGGCCGCCCTCGACCCCGACGCCGGCCAGCGCAACCCGCCCAGGTCCTCCGCGCCGAGCACGAGTCGAGCCCGCCGCCGAGCGGGTCGCAGTCGACGAGGAGCGCACGAGCGCCTCGCGCACGCGGTGAGGGCGACGGCGGCGGCGAGCACCGCGTGACGGCGACGGCGGCGGCGAGCACCGACGCGCCCGCGCCGCCGCGACCGCCGACGACCGCGAGCACGGTGCCGCCCGGCCGTGGCCCCTCGGCGGCGTCGGTGAGCGCCGCGACCAGCCACTGCTCGGCCTCAGGCAACGCGACGACGTGCTCGCGCCGACGGCCACGGCGTGGCGCCAGACCGTGGCCTGGGGTTCACCGCGCACGGCGAGGACGACGTCGCCGCGCCGGGGCAATCCGGCCCGGGCGCACTGCGCGGCCGCGGCGGCGTCGAGCAGCACCAGCGGGGCGTCGCTCCAGAACGGCCTGGCCTGCGGGGGATCGACGGCGCGCTGGAGCTCGCAGCCCGCTGCGGCCGCGAGCCGCAGGAGGGCGTCGAGCAGGTCGGGGTCGGAGACCATGACCAGGCCTCGCGGCGACGGACCCGGCCGCTGCGTCATCTCTCTCGATCGCACGGTTGCCTCCTCGTGGACCCGGTCGGGCGATCCGGGCACGAGTCAGAGTGAGCGGTCGAGTGGCCGTGTGGTGGACGATCACCAAGGCTGTGGACAACCTGTGGTTGATGTGGACAACTTCCGGGGTCAGGCTGCTGACCAGTGCTTCTCGTCAGGAACATCCGGAAGGATGGACCGGGGAGCGGCATCTCCGCGGCGATCGATCCACAGCGCTGTCCACAGTGTGCGCAGCCGGTGTGCGCACCCGGTGTCGCAGCCGTCCGAGCGGTGCCGGGCGGAGCGTCAGACGCCCGCCCGCGGCGGCTCCTGCGCCTGCTCGTCGCGGGTCAGCCGGGCGACGAGCCGGTCCTGGGCGGCGCGCAGGTGGGCGGCGAGGTGCCCGGCGGCGGCGTCCAGGTCGCCCGCGTCGATGGCGGCGAGGATCGCGTCGTGCTCGGCGACCACGGTGCGGGGGTCGGTGGTGCGGTGGGCCTGGAACTGGCCATGGTGAGGTGTACCTCGCCCATGATCAGTTCGTGCATGCGGGAGAGCCGCTTGCTGCCCACGGCGTCGACGAGCGCGGTGTGGAACGCGATGTCGGCCTCCACCTGGTGGGCGAAGTCGTTGCCCGCGACGGCGCGCTCGATGCGTTCCTGGGCGCTGCGGGCCGCCGCCGGCACCCTGCGGAGTTCGGCGAGCCGCTGGACGGCGCGGCGCTCGACCGAGTCGCGCGCGAAGTAGAGGTCGACGATCTCGGCGACGCCGAGTTCGGGCACGACGGCGGTGCGGTGGGCGGTGCGGTGGAGCAGCCCGGCGGCCGTGAGCCGTTCCAGGCACGCCTTGGCCGTGGGGCGCGCCACCGTGTACTCGCCGGCCACCCGGGCCTCGGTGACCTTCTCGCCAGGGGCGATATCGCCGTTGATGATCCGCTGACGCAGTGAGTCGTAGAGCGCGTCGATCATCGACGAGGGCGCGAGCGTGAACCTCGACGTTCCTGCCGACATGCGCTCACGCTACTGCCCTCGGAATTGTTAGACAAGTATGCAGTGCATCTTGACTGACAAGTGTGCGCTTCGTAGCGTCCCCTCGGCTGCGTTCACTCAGAGCCCGAGGAGCACCCGGATGGACCACCTGAACCGACGACGTTTCATGCAGCTGGTGGGGCTGGGGGCCCTCGGAGCGGCCGGCACCACGGCACTCACCGCCTGCGGGGGTGGATCCGGTGGCAACTCGATCCGCTACGCCTGGTGGGGCGACACGGTCCGCCAGCAGAAGTACACGGCGGCGCTGGAGGCGTTCGCCCAGCAGAACCCGGGCGTCGAGGTCCGGCCCGAGTTCGCCGACTACGACGCGTTCCAGGAGCGGATCACCGTCCAGACGGCGGGCCGCGACGTCCCCGACGTCTTCTGGATCCCGTCCCCGCACGTCATGAGCTACCACGACGCGGGGCTGTACCGGCGGCTCGACGACATCCCGTCGCTGGACCTCTCGGCGTTCAGCGCGGCGCAGCTCGACTCGTTCAAGATCGACGGGGAGCTCAACACGCTGCCTCGATCGGTCCTCACCGCCGCGGTGCGCTTCAACCAGACCTTCCTCGACGAGGCGGGCGCCCAGCTGCCGGCCGACGACGCGCAGAACTGGACGTGGGACCGGCTGTCGGAGTTCCTGATCGATTACTCCCGCGACGCCCCGCCCGGCCGGAAGGGCATCCACTACAACGCGCAGACCGACCTGTGCTTCGAGGCGTGGCTGCGCCAGCACGGGCAGGACCTGTGGACCGCCGACGGCCGGATGGGCTTCGACGCCGCCGCGCTGGCGGGGTGGTTCGAGTGGTGGGAGGTGCTGCGCCGGGCGGGCGCGGCCACGAACCTCAGCGAGCAGGAGGGCGCGCAGCCGGAGTGGCCGGTGGTGGGCGACAAGGTGCTGGTGACGTTCGGGAACTCCAACCACATCGCCGACGAGGCGCCGATGTTCCCCGACTACGAGTTCGGGCTGCGGCCGATGCCGGTGCTGCCCGACGCCGCTGCGGGGCACCGCTTCGGCTACCTGAGCAGGATCGCGGTCTACCAGGGCATCGACGACGAGAGCGTCGACCTGGCGGGCCGGCTGGTGCAGTTCAACATCAACGACCCGCAGATGCTGCAGCTCGTCGGACTGTCGGTGGGTGCGCCGGCGAACCCGGCGATGCTGAGGGCGGCCTACGACGTGGCCAACGAGGACGAGAAGAAGATGCTCGCGGTCGTCGAGCGCGAGCTGGCCGAGGAGCAGAAGCCGCGCTACGAGGCGCCTGCCGGCTCGGGGACCTGGCGCTCGATCATGACGCGCGGCGTGGAGGAGGTGGCGCTGGAACGGGCGAGCGTCTCCGACGCCGCCGCACGGGTGATCGCGGACATCGACCGTGAGCTCGGCCAGGCGTCATGAGCGAGCGTCAGCGAGCGAATCAATGTCACAGCGTCCACGCGAAGCGTCGGCCGAGCGCAAGCGAGGCCGTACGGTGAGCCATGACACGCTCGTCCGTCCGGCGGCGCAGGGCCTGCCGGAGCAGCGGGGGCGGCGCAGGCCGCCCTCGTTCCGCAGGCAGGGCCGCGCGGCGCACGTGTTCCTGCTGCCGTTCCTGCTGGGGCTGGTGCTCATCACCGCGGTGCCGCTGCTGGCGTCGCTGTACCTCTCGTTCACCGACTACGACCTGCTGCACGACCCCGAGCTGATCGGGCTGGACAACTTCCGGCGGATGGTCGAGGACGAGCGGTTCTGGGCCTCGGTCGGCGTGACGCTGCGGTACGTGCTGGTCTCGGTGCCGCTGCAGCTGGCGTTCGCGCTGCTGCTCGCGGTGGTGCTGGACAGGGGGATGCGCGGTCTCGCGCTCTACCGCAGCGCCTTCTACCTGCCGTCGCTGCTCGGGTCCAGCGTGGCCGTCGCGATCCTGTGGCGGCAGCTGTTCGGGCACGAGGGCCTGGTCAACAGCGTGCTCGGCTGGTTCGGCGTGACGGGGGAGAGCTGGCTGCAGAACCCCGACACCGCGCTGTCGACGCTGGTGGTGCTCAACGTCTGGACGTTCGGCTCGCCGATGATCATCTTCCTGGCCGGGCTGCGGCAGATCCCCGAGGAGCTCTACGAGGCGGCGCGCGTGGACGGCGCGGGCCGGGTCCGGCAGTTCTGGAGCGTCACGGTGCCGCTGCTGACGCCGATCGTGTTCTTCAACCTGGTGCTGCAGACGATCGGCGCGTTCCAGGCGTTCACCCAGGCCCACATCATCTCGAGCGGCCAGGGCGGGCCGCTGGACTCCACGCTGTTCTACACGCTCTACCTGTACCAGCAGGGGTTCCAGAGCTTCAACATGGGCTACGCGTCGGCGATGGCGTGGGTGCTGCTGCTCGTCATCGCGGTCGTGACGGCCGGCCACTTCCTGCTGTCGAGGTACTGGGTGTTCTACGGGGACGAGCGATGAGGGCCGCCGTGCGGCACGTCGTGATGTGCGCGTTCGTGCTGGTGATGATCTACCCGCTGATCTGGATGGTGGCGAGCTCGTTCAAACCGGGCAACCTCGTGCTGTCCGAGCCCGGCCTGATCCCGTCGGAGGTGACGTTCCAGAACTACCGCGACGGCTGGAACGCGCTCGACGAGCCGTTCTCGCTGTTCTTCCTCAACTCGCTCATGGTGAGTGTCGGCTCGATCGTCGGGAACCTGGTCTCCTGCTCGCTCGCGGCCTACGCACTCGCCCGGCTGGAGTTCCGGGGCAGGCGGCTGTACTTCGCGATCACGCTGGTGTCGGTGATGCTGCCGCTGCACGTGCTGGTGGTGCCGCAGTACATCTTCTTCTCGCAGCTGGGGATGGTGAACACCTACTTCCCGCTGCTGTTGCCGAAGTTCCTGGCCACCGACGCGTTCTTCACGTTCCTGATGGTCCAGTTCATCCGGACGATCCCGCGCGAGCTGGATGCGGCGGCGTGGGTGGACGGCGCGGGCCCGTTCCGCACCTTCTGGTCGATCATCCTGCCGCTCATGACGCCCGCACTGGTGACGTCGGCGATCTTCACCTTCATCTGGACGTGGAACGACTTCTTCACACCGCTGATCTACCTGCCTCCACCGAGATGTTCACGGTGCCGGTGGCGCTCAACTCGATGATGAGCTCGGAGACGTCGAACGGGGTGGGCGCGCTGTTCGCGATGTCGTTGCTGTCGCTGCTGCCCATCCTCGTGTTCTTCGTGACGGCACAGAAGTACCTGATCCGCGGCATCTCGACGACCGGCCTGAAGTGAGGGACCGAATGAACCTGCGCACCCCCGACTGGCACCGGACGGCCACGCGCTGGACCCAGCTCACCCTCACCGAGAACGACCCGGTCGAGTTCGATCCCGCGTTCTGGATCGACGTCATGCGCCGGACCCGGTCCAACGCCGCGTGCATCAGCGCGGGCGGCTACATGGCCTTCTACCCGACGCGGGTCCCGTACCACTACCGCAGCCGCCACCTGGGGGACGGCGACCCGTTCGGCGAGCTCGTCGACGGCGCCGCGGGCTGGGCATGCACGTGATGGCGCGCGTCGACCCGCACGCCGTGCACGCCGACGCGCTCGCCGCCCACCCGGAGTGGGTGGATCGCACCCCCGACGGCGCCCCGCGTGAGCACTGGGCGTTCCCCGGTACGTACGTGACGTGCCCGTTCGGGCCGTACAACCGGGAGTTCGTCACCGAGGTCGCACGGGAGTTGGTGCGCGAGTACGACATCGACGCGATCTTCGCCAACCGGTGGCAGGGCCACGGCGTCTCCTACAGCGAGCACGCGCGCAGGGCGTTCTTCGACGCCACCGGCCACGAGCTGCCGATCGAGCCGTACGACCCGGACGACCCGGCCTGGAAGGCGTACGTGCCGTGGCGGCGCCAGCAGCTGTCCGAGCTCGTGGCGCTGTGGGACACGGCGGTGAAGGACATCCGTCCGCACGCCCGGTTCATCCCCAACCTCGGCTCGCTGGCCGTGCACGAACTGGACCGTGACCTGATCGAGCGGCACTACCCGTTCTTCGTCCTCGACCGGCAGAGCCGCTCGGGTGTCGAGCCGCCGTGGACGGCGGGCCGCAACGCCAAGCGCAGCCGCGGGGCGTTCCGCGACCGCCCGGTCGGGCTGATCTCCTCGGTGGGGCCCGAGCACCACGCCCACCGGTGGAAGGACTCGGTGGCGAGCCCCGCGGAGATCCGGATGTGGATCGTCGACGGTTTCGCGCACGGCGGCTTCCCGTGGTTCACCAAGTTCAACGGCGTCGTGCCCGACGAGCGGTGGGTGGCCCCCGTCGTCGATGCCTTCGGCCTGCACGCGGCGGTGGAGCCGGTGCTGTCCCGGATGCGGGTGACCGCCGACGTCGCGGTGTTCGACACGGCCGAACCCGGGGGCGACCCGCACGAGGACGGCGTCCACCAGGCACTGGTGGAAGCGCGGATCCCGTTCGAGTTCGTCTCCGCCACCCGGTTCACCCCGGAGGAGCTCGGACGCTTCCGGGTGCTCGTGCTGCCCAACGCGGAGCGGATGAGCGACGAGGCGTGCGCCGTCGTGCGCGACTTCGTGCGGGCGGGTGGTGGCGTGGTGGCCGGGCACCGGACGTCGCTGCAGGCCGCGGATGGCACGCCGCGGGCCGACTTCGGGCTGGCCGACGTGCTCGGCGTGCACCTGGAGCAGGACGTCCGTGGCCCGGTGAAGAACAACTACATCGCGCTGACCGGCGAGCACCCGGTGTCGGCGGGTTACGAGGGTGCACGGCGGATCATCGGCGGAACCCATCTGCTGGGCGTCGCGGCTGCGCCGGACGCGACGTGCCCTTCCGGTTCGTGCCGGACTACCCCGACCTGCCGATGGAGGAGCTCTACGCGCGCCGGCCCCCGCAGGATCCGGCGGTCGTGGCGCGGCAGCGGCCGGGGGAGGGCCGCACGGTCCACATCGCGTTCGACATCG
Source organism: Pseudonocardia sp. CNS-004 (assembly GCA_001942185.1). Lineage (GTDB taxonomy): Bacteria > Actinomycetota > Actinomycetes > Mycobacteriales > Pseudonocardiaceae > Pseudonocardia. Next base: position 20,693 of record MKJV01000082.1, on the reverse strand, counting down.
GGTCGCTGTTCTGGGAGACGCTGCAGCCCGACCACGGCCGGCTCGTCGCGGGCGCCGTCACGTGGGCGCTCGGTGCGGCGCCCCGGGTCGACGTCAGCGGGCCGGGCCTGCACGACATCGCTGTGCACGAGACCGATGGCGAGCTCGCGGTGTGCCTGGTGAACCTCACCAACCCGATGGCGATGCGCGGCCCGTGCGGGAGCTGATCCCGGTGGGCCCGCTGTCGGTGTCGGTGGCGTTGCCCGCCGGGTCGAACGGGGCGGCCGCGCGGCTGCTGGTGGCCGGCGCGACGCCCACCGTCACCGTCGCGGGCGGCAGCCTGACGGTCGTGGTCGACTCGGTGGAGCTGCTCGAGGTGCTGCACCTCACCTGGGATGCGCCGCTGCCGTAGCCCACCGGTCGTCGCCGACCGTCATCGTCCCGCCGCGGGCCGTGTGTCGCCTCCGGCGGCGGTCCGCGGCGTCGTCGGAGAACGCTCGGTAGTCGACCCCACACCCGGTCTGCACATGGGACGCCCCCGCCAGGGGGGATTGGCGGGGGCCGTCGGTGGTTCAGCTCCGGGGGGTCGAGCTGAACCGTGTCCGGACACAGCCGGACAGCCCCATCGTAGCCCCTGACGAGCGCGTCCGCGCGTTTCTGACCGAAGCAAGTGGGGTGGTGTCGGTGCGGGAGGCCGGTTTTCCGGGCCGGTCTGGCAAGCTCGGCCGGGTGTCCGGTGCGCTCCCCCCGCAGCTGCCCGCCCGCTCCGGCGCCGCGGCGTTCTTCGACCTCGACAAGACCATCATCGCCGGGTCGAGCGCACTCGCGTTCAGCAGACCGTTCCGCAGGCAAGGGCTCATCAGCAGGCGCGCGGCCCTCCGAAGCGGTTACGCTCAGTTACTGCTCGTGCTGGCCGGAGCCGACGCGGACACGATGGACCTCCTGCGCAAGCGCATCACCGCGCTGTGCACCGGCTGGGAGGTGGCGCAGATCCGCAGCATCGTCGCCGAGACGCTGCACGACATCGTCGAACCGATGGTCTACGCCGAGGCCACCGAGCTGATCGCCGAGCACCGTGCCGGCGGTGACGAGGTCGTCGTGCTCTCGGCGTCCGGCCTCGAGGTCGTCGAGCCGATCGCCGCGCTCGTCGGGGCCGACCGCTGCGTCGCCACCCGCATGGGTGTCCTCGACGGCAGGTACACCGGAGTGATCGACTACTACTGCTACGGCGAGGAGAAGGCCCAGGCAGCGCGCCAGGTCGCAGCCGAGCGCGGGTATCGCCTCGAGGACTGCCGCGCCTACTCCGACTCGATCACCGACCTGCCCCTGCTCGAGGCCGTCGGGCACCCCACGGTGGTCAACCCCGACCGGGCGCTGCGCCGGGAGGCCGAGGAACGCGGCTGGCCCGTGCTGACGTTCGCCGATCCGGTCGCGCTGCGGTTCCGGCGCCCGCCGCTGCGCACCACGCTCACGGCGGCGGGGGTCGGCGCGGCGGCAGCGCTCGCGGCCGTGGGCTGGTACGCGTGGCGGCGACCGGTCCGCTCCTGAGCAGGATGGGGTTCCTGAGGGTGGCAGCGCGGTCTCTGATCGCCACCCTGCGTGCCTGAACCGGTGCACCTCTCGGCGCCCCTTGCTGTGCTCCGGGTCACCGACTACAAAGAGCCGTACGGACCTCTGATCGGCCAGGGGCGGTGCGGTAGAGAAGCACCCGTCCACCCCGACCAGGGCTCCGTGCGGGAAGGTCGGGCGCTCCACGCACAGCACGCCGCGGGAGGCATGTCGTCGTGGGCCTGCGTACCGGGACGCCGGACGCCGAGGCCACAACCACGACACGTAGTGCACGCCTGGATCTCGGTCTTCCTGCGCAGGCGGGCGGTGCTCCTCCACGGGAGTGCCGCCCGTCTCGTTGTGGGGGAACCGGGTGACCGGCGACGTGATCACCGGAAGTGATCCGAGGGCGACGGCTCTGACGCCCTGGCACCGCTTCCGCCGATCATGCGACGGCCGCAGGCCGAGTTCGGCCTATGTTCGGGCGTCGGCGATCGAGGTGCCTTCCCGCGCACCCGCCTCCCACTGCGCGCAGCAGTGCAGGATCCACTCCCGCACCCCGTCCCGGGTGCGCCCGCGAACGCTGCGGCCGCGTCGCGGTACTGCGCGGCGTGGCGCAGATGACCCACCTCCGGCACGGCGAGGCCCTTCGGGTCGAGGCCCGCGGCCACCGCGGTGAGCCGGGCGGCGGCCCGTGCGATCACCCCGTTGGCCGTCGTGAACGGGGCGAGGGCGAGCAGCTCCCCGTGCACCACCGCGACGACCACCGGCGCCGGCGCCCGCGTGCCGCCCGTGACGAGGTCGGCGAGCATGCCGAGCCGGGCCGCCACCCCTTCGCCGGTGCGGGGGCGGCCGAGCTCCGCCTCGTGGCGGTCCGGTGCCACGAGGTCGGCCGCCGCCACGACGTGCAGCCTGGCGAGCGCCTGCAGCGGGGAGCTGCGCCAGGCGCCGAGCAGCCGCCCGGCCTCCTCTGCTGCGCGAACCGCACCCGCGAGCACGGGATCGGTCACGGCGTCGTCGGACGCGAGCGCGGCCCCGTCCAGCGCGGCGGACGCGCGGCCGCCCGCAGGCTCGCCTCGGCCGCGCTCGCAGGCCACCCCCGCCGGTTGACGGGGTGGTTGTGCACCGCGACGAGCGCGTCCCGCGCCCGTGCGACGGCCTCGGGAACCCCGGGCAGCTCGAGCAGCGGAGCCAACGGGTCGGTGGTCACGGCCATCCGCGCATGCTGTCACCCGGTCCCCGACTCGCGTGCACCCAGACCCCGACTCGCGGGGCGGGGAGAACCCGGCCAGGGGCGCGCCGTTGCCCGGCCGCCGGTCGGCCGTCCGTCGACCGTCTGCCGAAATGCCCCCACCTGTCCAGACCGACGGTGCGTTGGACGGGGCGGCGCACTAGCGTCGAACAGCACGTATCACGATGTGGAGCCGGGCGCTGACGCCCGGCGTGACGCCCAGGACCAGGAGGGCACTGATGGCCGAGGACCATGCCACGCTGAGCAACCTCTCCACCGAGAACCGGAGCTTCCCGCCGAGCGACGAGTTCGCCGCGCAGGCGAACGCCACGGCCGACTGGTACGACCGCGCCGACTCAGACCGCGAGGCGTTCTGGGCCGAGCAGGCCGAGCGGCTGGACTGGGCGCAGAAGTGGGAGCGGGTGCTGGAGTGGGATGCCCCGTTCGCGAAGTGGTTCGTCGGTGGCAAGCTGAACGTGGCCTACAACTGCGTTGACCGGCACGTCGAGGCCGGGCACGGCGGGCAGGTGGCGTTCCACTGGGAGGGCGAGCCCGGCGACACCCGCACCATCACCTACGCCGACCTGCAGCGCGAGGTCTCCAAGACGGCGAACGCGCTCCTCGAGTTGGGTGTCGGTGCCGAGGACCGGGTGGCCATCCAGCTGCCGATGATCCCCGAAGCCGTGTTCGCGATGCTGGCGTGCGCCCGGGTCGGGGCGATGCACAGCGTCGTGTTCGGCGGGTTCTCGCCGGGCGCGCTCAAGGCCCGCATCGAGGACGCCGAGGCGAAGCTGCTCATCACCTCGGACGGGCAGTTCCGCCGGGGCAAGCCCGCGCCGATGAAGGCGAACACCGACGAGGCGACCGCGGAGACGCCGACGATCGAGCACGTGCTCGTCGTCAAGCGCACCGAGATCGACGTGCCGTGGACCGACGGCCGGGACATCTGGTGGCACGACCTGGTGGACAAGCAGTCCGACCAGCACACACCCGAGGCGTTCGACGCCGAGCACCCGCTCTACATCCTCTACACCTCGGGCACGACGGGGAAGCCGAAGGGCATCCTGCACACGTCCGGCGGGTACCTCACGCAGGCGGCGTACACCCACCACGCGGTCTTCGACCACAAGCCCGGCGAGAGCGTCTACTGGTGCACCGCCGACATCGGCTGGGTCACGGGGCACAGCTACATCGTCTACGGGCCGCTCGCGAACCGGGCGACGTCGGTGATGTACGAGGGCACGCCGAACACCCCGCACGAGGGCCGCCACTGGGAGATCATCCAGAAGTACGGCGTATCGATCTACTACACCGCGCCCACGCTGATCCGCACGTTCATGAAGTGGGGCCACGACATCCCGGCGAAGTACGACCTGTCGTCGCTGCGGGTGCTGGGCAGCGTCGGTGAGCCGATCAACCCCGAGGCCTGGATGTGGTACCGGGAGCACATCGGGCACGACAACTGCCCGATCGTCGACACCTGGTGGCAGACCGAGACCGGCGCGATCATGATCTCCCCGTTGCCGGGGGTCACGGCCACGAAGCCGGGCTCGGCGATGCGTCCGCTGCCGGGGGTCAGCGCCGAGATCGTCACCGAGGAGGCCAAGCCCGTCGGTCCGGGCGGCGGCGGGTACCTGGTGCTCGACAAGCCGTGGCCGGCGATGCTGCGCGGGATCTGGGGTGACGACGAGCGCTACCGGGAGACGTACTGGTCCCGGTTCGCCGACCAGGGCTACTACTTCGCGGGCGACGGTGCCAAGTACGACGACGACGGCGCGTTCTGGCTGCTCGGTCGAGTGGACGACGTGATGAACGTGTCCGGCCACCGCATCTCCACAACCGAGGTGGAGTCGGCGCTGGTGAGCCATCCGACGGTGGCCGAGGCGGCCGTGGTCGGTGCCTCCGATGCCACCACCGGGCAGGGCATCGTCGCGTTCGTGATCCTGCGCGGCAGCGTCGCCCAGGACGAGGCCAAGGCGCGGACGCCATCAAGGCCCTGCGCGACCACGTCTCCAAGGAGATCGGCCCGATCGCGAAGCCACGCCAGATCATGGTCGTCGACGAGCTGCCGAAGACCCGCTCCGGCAAGATCATGCGCCGGCTCCTGCGTGACGTGGCGGAGAACCGCGAGATCGGTGATGTCACCACGCTGGCCGACTCGTCGGTGATGGACCTGATCTCCGCGGGACTGCAGGACACCAGCAAGTCGGAGGACTGAGCCCGGACACGGCGGAGCCGCCGCCCCCTCGGGGACGGGCGGCTCCGCCGTGTGCCGGTGTGGAGGACCTACCCGGCCAGTGCGTAGAAGGCCGCCACGACTGCCGCGTAGGTGACGCAGAGGGCGATACCGCGTTGCCGCGACGACCTGCCGCGGACGAGCAGCAGCGCCGGTACGGCCGTGGCGACGGCCATGCCGAGGAACTCGACCGGGCTGAACACGAGCGCCATGGGGTTGACCACCAGCGACAGCAGCACGACGGCCGGGATGAGGCCGGTCGCCACCTGTGCCGCGGACTGCAGCCCGATCTCCGAGGCCAGCAGTACGTTCCCGCGGGCGGCGATCACGACGGCCCCGCCGTGCTCGGCCGCGTTGCCCGCGATTGCCACGATGACGGCCGCGACGAACGCGTCGGAGAGCCCTGCGGCCTGGCCGAAGGCCTCGACGGATCCGGTGAGCACCTCCGAGACGGCCACGGTCGCGAGTGTCGCGAGGCCGAGCGTCACCACAGCCCTGGTCAACGACCAGTCGGGATCGCCCGTGCCGCCCTCCTCCTTGTGCTTGCGGTGTTCCTGACGCACGGACCGGACTGTCACGAAGACGTAGGTGCCGAAGAGCGCGCCCGCGACGACGACCGACACGACGGGTACGCCCGAGCCCGAATCCGCATCGGCCGCCGCGGTCGCGACCGCGAACAGACCGATCGAGACGGCCACCATGGAGAGGGTGTTGTAGGCGGTGCGGCGATCGATCCGGCCCCGGCCCCCTGCCACGAGCGAGCAGCCGAGCACGAGCAGCAGGTTGCCGATGACGCTGCCCGCCAGCGAGCCCCTCACGACCTCGAACAGCCCGCCGCTGACCGCGAACAGCGAGATGATGAGCTCCGGGGCGTTCCCGAACGTCGCGTTGAGCAGGCCGGCGATCGCCGGGCCGGTGAACTCGCCGATCTGCTCCGTGGCCTCACCGATGATCCACGCCAGTGGGATGAGCGCGAGCACCGACAGGACGAACAGCCCGACGTGGCCCATCCCGGCGATCCGGCGACGATGTCGACCGGCACGAGCACGAGGGATGCCCACAGGAGGTTCGTGCCGCGCAGGACCCGATGTCGCAGGAACACCCCGAGGCGCACGCCCCACGTCGCGTTCCCGGCGCCCGGCGTGGTCCGGACCCCACCGCTGAGTTGGTGACTCACGTTCGATGATCCAATCCCGCAGCGGACCACTGCTGCGTTGCGCGGCGTCTCGCTACGACAGTAGGCAGGGCCAGGCGCTCCGTCCTGATGTTGTGTTCGTCGATACTCGGCTCGGACCCCGAGCCGGTCAGTGCTTGCCGGAGTGCTCCAGCGGGTCGGTCCCGTCCCGATCGGCCTGCTGCTGCGTGGCGCGCTCGTCGCGGCGTGACTTGGCCAGGCTGGCCACGGTCGTGACGACCAGCGTGCCGACGATGACCCCGAGCGAGACGAGGATCGGCACCTCGGGCGCCCAGCTGACGCCGTGGTGGTGCGCCGCCTCGAAGATCAGCTTCAGGCCGATGAAGGCGAGGATGAACGCGAGGCCCTTGCTGAGGTACACGAGCCGGTCGAGCAGGCCACCGATCAGGAAGAACAGCTGGCGGAGCCCCATCAGCGCGAAGGCGTTGGCGGTGAACACCAGGTACGGCTCCTGGGTGAGGCCGAAGATCGCGGGGATGGAGTCGAGGGCGAACAGCAGGTCGGTGGTGCCGATCGCGACCATCACGATGAGCATCGGGGTGACCAGCCGGCGACCGTCGACGACGGTGGTCATCCGGGCGCCCTCGTACCGGTCGGTGGAGGGCACCGCCCGCCGGACGAGGCGCAGCGCGCGGTTCTCCTCGAAGTCCTCGTCCTCGTCGCCGTGCCGGATCAGCTTCCAGGCCGTGTAGATGAGGAACGCGCCGAACAGGTAGAACATCCAGTCGAAGCGCGAGATGGCCTCCGCGCCGAGCGCGATGAAGATGCCACGCAGCACCAGCGCGATCACGATGCCGATCAGCAGCACCTTCTGCCGGTACTCCCGGGGCACCGCGAATCGGCTCATGATCAGCACGAAGATGAACAGGTTGTCCACCGACAGCGAGTACTCGGTGATCCAGCCTGCGAAGAACTCGCCGCCGTACTGCGGTCCGGCGACCGCGGTCACGCCGATGCCGAAGGCGATGGCGAGGGAGACGTAGACGACGACCCAGATCGTCGACTCGCGCATCGACGGATCGCGCGGGTTGCGGGCCACGAGGTAGAAGTCGAATGCGATCACGGCGAGGAAGGCCGCGATCGTCGCGATCCACGCCCAGGTCGGGATGCTCATCTCTCTCTCCAGAGGAAGGGACGCCCTGCTGCCGCCGGCGTCTGTCCGGTCAACAATCGGCGCGGCGGAGAGTCTCCGCCGCGCCGATCGTCACGAGGACCGCTTGGCCCTCACCTTGGTGGTGCCCCCTGGGGGACCCAGCTGCCCGGGAGAATGCCCCGCCTGGCGGCGAGCGCGTCTCTGCTCCCGGAGGTTCCACATGTGTTCGGCGTGGGCGATGTAGCGGGCGTACACGCGCTCGGCGTAGGGATTGTGGTCCTTGATCTGAGCCAACCATCCGGGGATGATCCGCTCGTAGAGCCAGATGAACCCGATCGCAAAGCCCATGCTGACCAACGCCTGGTACAGCAGGAATGTGATGACGTCATCAGGCGGGGTGGCAGGACCACCCAGCACGACGGGTGTCATCGTCTCGTGCCACAGGCGGGAGAGCGGGAAGCCCACCAGCCAGAGCACCGCCGCAGGCGTGAACATGCCGGGCTTGGCATGTCCGAGCCCGGTGAGCACGCCGTAGCAGCCGCCGACGATGGCGAGTGGTACGGCGAGCATCACGGCACCGGTGAGCGCCCAGCCGAGGGGTTGGCCGACGATGCCGGCCAACGCCCCGACCACGCGCCCGCGAGCACGCCGATCACGGCGCCGGGGGCGCCGATCTCGGCGAGCTGACGTGCGATCCGGATATTCATGTCAGTCCGGGAGGGCGCCGAAGACGGCCAGGCTGTAGAACAACGCGCCCAGGTAGAACACCGCACCGAAGCCGATGATGGCGTTGGTCCACCACTTCGGACGGATCGGCTTGGGCAACATCCTGTTGTTCACCAGCAAGAGCACGATGCAGTACGCACCCATGGCGAACGCGGACAGGAACGCGAGGACGTCCAGGATCGCCTCGGGGCCGTCGGCCGGGCCCCCCCACAGGATGATGATCCCGAAGGCGATCACGAACCACAGGAAGTACCCGTACAGGCGGGACATGCCGAACTTCCGCAAGGACGGGATGAAGGTGTATGCCATGTCCGACTGCCGCGGGCGAACGAGTCGAACAGACCCAGCGTGGCATTCAGGCCGATCAGCGCGATGAACAGCAGGAACACCGTGCCGAGCACCGGAAGGCCGACCGAGCCGAAGGAGTCCGACATCGCCAGCAGCGCCGCTTCCCGCTCGCCGTTGCGCAGTTCGTCGACGACGGCCGGGTTCTGTCGCGCCGCCGCGCGGGCGAGCACGGTGAACGAGATCGTGACGAGCATCGTGATGCCCCAGAAGAGCAGGATGGCGTCGAACGTGACCCACCTGCGCCAGCCCTTCCACTTCGCCAGCTCTTCCGGATCGTCGGTGTCGAACATGAAGCCGGTCGCGGAGCGCTCCTCCTCCGCCCCCGCCCGGGGAGACCGCGCACCTTCGGCACGTGCGCACCCATCCCGGCGCCGCTCTCCCGCAGGTGCAGCGTGTACCACATCTGCTGCATACCCGAAGCCCGCGAACGCGATCGAACCGACGATGATCGGGAACCACTCGGCGGTGTGCGCCTCGGCCGGGATGAAGCCGAACGCGAACATGCCCGCGATCGTGGAGCTCAGATCGTCGAAGTTGCCGACCAGCGAGGCGATGATCGCCGTCCCGACCACGAGGCAGCCGATCAGGAGTCCGAGGATCTTCTCCACGAGGTCGTAGATCACCTTGGCGAGCGTGAACAGCGTGCCGACCAGCAGCATGCCGATGGTGGCGGTCACCTGCCACGGGACACCGGTGGCCTGTTCGAACGCGCTCGCGCCGGCCGAGAGGTGACCCGGCCAGATGTAGATGAGGATCGCGATCGTGAAGAAGAACCACATGATCGGTTTGAAGACGCGCGCCGCGCCGGTGAAGATGGACTCACCGGTCGCCATGGCATAACGCGCCATCTCCAGCAGGACGAACGCCTGCAGCGTGACACCGATCAGGAACAGCCACCGGATCTCGGGCCCGAACAGCAGCACGAGTCGTGGCCACATGTACGACTCGCCCATACCCACACCGAGCGCGACGAGGAATACCGTCGGGCCGAGGAGGTGGACGGAGGGGGGTGCATCCGGAAGCTTCCGGATGGGCATCGGAGCTAGGCCACCAGCGTGCCATACGCGTGTGTCGGTGGCGGTCGGATCACCCGACGCGGCGTCGGGTTCTTTTGAAGTCGTCACTGCTGGGACCTCTCCATTGGGATCTCCTGAGTGGGGGCCTACCCGCCGACCCTGCCTTTCCGCGACTTCCTCCTCGTGTGGAACATATGACGAATCGCCTGCCGACCGGCCCGGTCGGCCCTGGCGGGTGGGCGAGGTCCCCAGGCTACCGGCCGGGCCTACCTTCCCGGTACGCGATGCGCTTTCGGTACCGGGCCGAACCGGGCTCAGTGCCAGCCCTTCTACATCTGCTCAGACGAGACCGGCACTACGCGCCCAGCGGTACTTCGCCCCGAGCACGGCCACCGGCTTCTCGGTCGTGTACGGGTAGGCGACGACCCCGTGGTCGTAGAGGTACGTGCTCGCCTCCTCCACCTCGGTGTCGCCCGCGAGGGACGCCACGACCGGCTTCTCGATCCCCTTCTCCCGTGCCTCGGCCACCACGCGTGCGGTGAGCTCGGCGAAGACCATCGGCGGGGTCACGATCGTGTGCCAGTAGCCGAGGACCAGCGCGTGGATCCGGTCGTCCTCGAGGCCGAGCCGGATCGTGGCCTCGTAGGTCGAGGGCGGCTCGCCGCCGGTGATGTCGATCGGGTTGCCCGCGGCGCCGAACGGCGGGATGAACTTCCGGAACGCCTCGTCGAGGTCCGGCGGGATCTCCATCAGCGACATGCCGTTGTCGACGATCGCGTCGGACAGCAGTACGCCGGATCCGCCCGCGCCGGTGATGATGACGACGTTCTCGCCCTTCGGTGTCGGCAGCACCGGGATGCCACGGGCGAACTCGAGCATGTCGTTGAGCGAGTACGCCCGTACGACCCCGGACTGGCGCAGGATGTCGTCGTAGACCTTGTCGTCCCCGGCCAGCGCGCCGGTGTGCGAGCCCGCTGCCCGGGCCCCCATCGCGGTGCGGCCGGCTTTCAGTACGACCACCGGCTTCTTCTTGGTGATGCGCTGCGCCGCGTCGACGAACGCCCGGCCGTCCTTGAGGTCCTCGAGGTGCATCGCGACGACGTTGGTGTCGTCGTCCTGCTCGAAGTAGGTGAGCAGGTCGTCCTCGTCGAGGTCGGACTTGTTGCCGAGGCCGACGATGGCCGAGACGCCGGTCTTCGTGGTGCGGGCGAACCCGAGGATCGCCATGCCGATGCCGCCGGACTGCGACGTCAGCGCGACGCCACCCTTGACGTCGTAGGGCGTGCAGAACGTCGCACAGAGGTTCTGCGGCGTGTAGTAGTAGCCGTAGATGTTCGGCCCGAGCAGGCGCACGCCGTGCTCGCGGCCGATCTTCACGATCTCGTCCTGCAGCTCGTGGTTGCCGGTCTCGCCGAATCCCGAGGGGATCAGCACCGCGGCGGGCACGTTCTTCTCGCCCACCTCGCGCAGCGCCTGCGGTACGAACTTGGCCGGCACGGCGAACACCGCCACGTCGACGTCGCCGGGCACGTCACCGATGTTCTTGTACGCCTTCTTCCCGAGGATCTCGTCGGCCTTCGGGTTGATGGGGTAGATCTCGCCCGCGTAGCCCCCGTTGATGAGGTTCTTCATCACGGAGTTGCCGATCTTGCCGTTCTCGGCGGACGCCCCGATGACGGCCACCGCTCTCGGCCGCATCATCCGGTTCATCGTCGCCAGGATCTCCTCCTGGCTGTACTGCACCGGCTGTGCGGGCTCCTCGGCGTCGAGCAGGATGCGCACGTCGGCCGCGGATGCGCCGTCCGGCCGTGCGAACACCGGGTTGAGGTCGAACTCGCGGATCTGCGGGAAGTCGGTGACCAGGTCGGACAGCCGGCGGATGATGTCGGCGAGCGCGTCGGCGTCGGCCGGTTCCGCGCCGCGGGCACCCTTGAGTACCTCGGCGGCCTGGATGTCGTCGAGCATGTCGTGGGCGGTGGTGCCATCCACCGGGGCGAGCCGGAACGTGACGTCCTTGAGTACCTCGACGAGCACGCCGCCGAGGCCGAAGAGCACCACCTTGCCGAACGTCGGGTCCGTGGTGGCCCCGATGATCACTTCCTGGCCGCCGCTCAGCATCTGCTGGACCTGGACGCCGTCGATGGCGGCGTCGGCGTTGTACGCCTTCGCGTTCGCCACGATCTCGTCGAAGCGGCGCGGGCGGCCTCCTCGCCGGAGATCCCGACCTTGACGCCGCCGGCCTCCGTCTTGTGCAGGATGTCCGGCGAGACGATCTTCATCACCACCGGGCCGCCCAGCTCGGCGGCCAGGTTGACGGCGGCGTCGGCGGTGCTCGCCAGGCCCTCACCGGGGGTCGGGATCCCGTACGCCTCGCACACGCGCCGGCCCTCGGGGGCGGTCAGCGAGTCCCGGCCCTCCGCCAGCGCTTTGTCGAGGACGTCGCGTACGGCGTCCTTGTCGTAGCCGGCACCCATCGTCAGATCACTCCGTTCGTCTTGAGCTCGGCGAGGCGCTGCGGATCGACGCCCAGCTCGCGCACGTACACGTCTTCGTTGTGCTGGCCGAGCAGCGGGGAGCTCTCGACCGTGACCGGGGAGTCGGACAGCTTGATCGGGCAACCCACGGTCTTGAACTCGCCGCGCTCCGGGTGGTCGACCGTGACGACCATGTCGTTGTCGGCGAGCGACTTGTCCTCGATCAGCTCCTTGGTGGAGAGGATCGGGCCGCACGGCACGTTCAGGGCGTTCAGCTCGGCGAGCGCGTCCCACTTCGACAGCCGGGACGACCACTCCTCGATGAGCTGGAACATCTTGTCCAGCTTGGGCAGCCGCGCCTCGGGGGTGGCCCACTCGGGGTCCTCGGCCAGCTCGGGCCGCCCGATCAGGTTCGCGATCGGTGCCCACCCCGGCGGCTGCACGATCACGTAGATGTAGTCGTTCGGTCCGCCGGGGGCGCACTTCACGGCCCAGCCGGGCTGGCCGCCGCCGGACGCGTTGCCCGAGCGCGGTACCTCGTCCCCGAACGACTCGTTCGGGTACTCCGCGAGCGGGCCGTGGGTGAGGCGCTGCTGGTCGCGCAGCTTCACCCGGCACAGGTTGAGCACCGCGTGCTGCATCGCCACGGTGACCCGCTGGCCGCGGCCGGTGTTGCCCCGCTGCACCAGCGCCGCGAGGATGCCGGCCACCGCGTGCATGCCCGTCCCGGAGTCGCCGATCTGCGCGCCGGTCGCTGCCGGCGGGCCGTCCTCGAACCCGGTGGTGGTCATCGAGCCGCCCCATCGCCTGGGCGACCACCTCGTAGGCCTTGTAGTGGGTGTACGGGCCATCACCGAAACCCTTGATCGACGCGTAGACCAGACGCGGGTTCAGCTCCTGGAGCCGTTCCCACGTGAATCCCATGCGGTCGACCGCGCCCGGACCGAAGTTCTCGACGAGGACGTCGGACTTCTTCACCATCTCGATGAAGAGCGCCTTGCCCTCGTCGCTCTTCATGTTCAGCGTGATGCTGCGCTTGTTGCAGTTCAGCATCGTGAAGTACAGGCTGTCGACATCGGGCAGGTCCCGCAGTTGCTTGCGGGTGATGTCGCCGCTCGGGGCCTCGAGTTTCACCACGTCAGCGCCCAGCCAGGCCAGGATCTGGGTGGCCGACGGGCCCGACTGGACATGGGTCATGTCCAGAACGCGAATACCTTCCAGCGCACTCATTTATCGCCCCCGTTCACTTGTACATCGTTTGGTTCATGGTGCCCGGCGCGTACACGTCGGGATCGACCCACACATTGATGAGCGAGGGGAGACCCGATTCTCGGCGCGCTGCAGGGCAGGCGCGATGTCTGCGGGGTCGCGCACTTCCTCGCCGTAACCGCCGAGCATCTTCGCGAACTGGTCGTACCTCACGTCGCCGAGTGTGTTGCCGACCCGGCCGCGGCCCTCGCCGTACTTCTGGATCTGCCCGTAGCGGATCTGGTTCATCGAGGAGTTGTTGCCGACGATCCCGACGAACGGGAGGTCGAAGCGCACGAGCGTCTCGAAGTCCCAGCCCGTGAGGCTGAAGGCGCCGTCCCCGAAGAGCGCGACGACCTCCTTGTCGGGCCGGGCGTGCTTGGCGGCCATGACGAACGGGACGCCGACGCCGAGCGTGCCCAGCGGGCCGGGGTCCATCCAGTGGCCGGGCGAGCGGGGCTGCACGACCTGGCCGGAGAACGTGACGATGTCGCCGCCGTCGCCGATGTAGATCGAGTCCTCGGTGAGGAACTCGTTGATCTCGTGCACCAGGCGGTACGGGTCGATCGGCGTCGCGTCGGAGCGCTGGCGGGGGAGCCGCCTCTCGTACGCGGCGATCTCGAACGCGCGCAGTTCGTCGGTCCAGGCCTTGCGGTTCGGGGCGCCCGCGATGCGGCCGGACGCGGCCGCGGTGACGGCGGAGAGCACGGCGCCCGCGTCGCCGACGATCCCGAGGTCGATGTCGCGGTTCTTGCCGACCGTGGAGTAGCTCAGGTCGATCTGCACGACCTTCGCCGTGGGGGACAGGCGCCTGCCGTAGCCCATCCGGAAGTCGAACGGGGTGCCGACGATGATGATCAGGTCGGCCTCGTTGAAGGCGTGCCGGCGGGCCAGCTGGAAGTGCATCGGGTCGCCGGGGGGCAGCGTGCCGCGGCCCGCGCCGTTCATGAGGCCGGGATGCCCAGCGTGCGGACGAACTCGATCGCGGCGTCGGTGGCCCGGCACGTCCAGACCTGGTTGCCCAGCAGCACGCACGGCTTCTCGGACGTCGCGATGAGGTCGGCGAGCTGCTCGACGGCCGCGGGGTCGCCCGCCGACCTGGTGGACGCGCGGTAGGCCCCGGGCCTGGGGAGGCGCGCCTGCTCGAGCGGCACGGAGGCGTCGAGGACGTCGCGGGGGATCTCGAGGAACGACGGGCCGGGTGCTCCGGCGAAGCACTCCCGGAACGCCATCGACACCATGTCGGCCGCCCGCGCCGTGTCCGGGACGGTGGCCGCGAACTTCGTGATCGGGTTCATCATGTCGACGTGCGGGAGGTCCTGCAGGGACCCCATCTTGTGCTGGGACAGGGCGCCCTGGCCGCCGATCAGCAGCATCGGGCTCTCGGCGCGGTAGGCGTTCGCGACACCCGTGATGGCGTCGCTCGTGCCCGGGCCCGCCGTCACGACGGCGCAGCCGGGCGTGCCGGTGATGCGCGCGTGGCCGTCGGCGGCGTGGGCCGCGACCTGCTCGTGCCGTACGTCGATGACGGCGATGCCCTCGTCCACGCAACCGTCGTAGATGTCGATGATGTGCCCGCCGCAGAGCGTGTAGATGGTGTCCACGCCCTCGGCCTTCAACGCCTTCGCAACGAGGCGGCCGCCGGAGATCATGTCTGCGGCGGCCGGTGGATCGGGGTCACCGTTCAGGGCGGCGTTTCCGATCGTCTGCGTCATGCGAAGCATCTCCTCGTCGCCTGTCCATACTGCATACGGTATGGCTGTCTTGGTACTCCACGCTCGGCTCGTTGTCCAGAGGAAGCTTGACTCACGGTCGACTCCATACTGCATACTGCATGCACTGAGCGGAAGGTCGCCGCGGAGCCGGCGGGGCGGTCAAGGCAAGTCACTGAGGACGGGAGCCCGACGTGAAGGTTGCTGTGCTGGGAGCGGGTGCGATCGGCGCCTACGTGGGAGCGAGCCTCTGCCGGGCGGGTGCCGACGTGCACCTCGTCGCCCGCGGGCCGCACCTCGCGGCGCTGCGTGAACGAGGGGTGCAGGTGCGCAGTCCGCGAGGGGACTTCGCCGCTCACCCGAACGCGACGGACGATCCGGCCGAGATCGGGACCGTGGACCACGTCTTCCTGGGCTTCAAGGCCAACGCGTACGCGGCCGCCGGCCCGATGGTCGCGCCGCTGCTGCACGAGCGCACCACGATCATCGCCGCGCAGAACGGCATCCCCTGGTGGTACTTCCACGGCCTGTCCGGCCCCTTCGAGGGCCATCGGATCGAGAGCGTGGATCCCGGCGGCGCCGTCACGCGCGCGCTGCCACTGGCCCGGGCGGTCGGCTGCGTCGTCTACGCCGCCACCGAGATCGAGTCGCCCGGCGTGGTGCGGCACCTGGAGGGCACCCGCTTCTCCATCGGAGAACCCGACGGCACCGTCTCCGCGCGGTGCAAGGAGTTCGCCGAGGCGATGGTGGCGGGCGGCCTCAAGTGTCCCGTCGAGGCCGACCTACGGCGCGACATCTGGATCAAGCTGATGGGCAACATCGCCTTCAACCCGCTCAGCGCGCTCACGCGCGCGACGATGGCCGGCATCTGCCGCACGCGGCACCCGCGCGCTCGTCGCCCAGATGATGGAGGAGACCCTGGAGGTGGCCCATCGCGTGGGCTGCCACCCGGAGATCTCGGTGGAGAAGCGGCTGGCGGGCGCCGAGCGGACCGGCGAGCACAAGACCTCCACCCTGCAGGACCTGGAGCGGGGCCGTCCGATGGAGCTCGACGTGCTCCTCACGGCCGTGGTGGAGCTGGCCGACCTCACCGGCGCCGAGGTGCCCACGCTGCGGGCCATCACCGCCGTGGCCGACCTGCTCAACCAGCAGGTGGCCGCGGCGTCCTGAGGTGCGCGAGGTTCAGGAACGCCGCGTCACGAACGTGGCGTTCCTGAACCTTCCCCGCGCGAGCGGTTCAGCTCGCGCCCGAGCTGCGCGGCGAGGCTCACCGACTGCTCGATCTCGGCGCGCCGGATCGAGACGCTCTCGACGTTGAGCCCGAACGGGACCCCGAGGCGCCTGCAGTAGGCGATGAGGTCGAGAGCCGTCGCGAAGGCCTGCTCGTGGGAGGCCGCGAGCGGGTTCGCCGCGTGCCTCAGCTCGTTCTGGATCCAGCGCGGCACGTCCACGCCGAGCCAGTGCAGGAACTCGAGGGTCTTCGTCGAGCCGACGACGGAGAAGGTGAACACGATCGGCACCGGGGCCACGCCCCGCGCGTCGCACTCGTACCGGTAGTCCGAGACGAGGTCCTTCGCCGCGTTGGCGTCGTAGACGACCTGGGTGACGAAGAAGGAGCAGCCACCGGCCTGCTTCTCCAGCAGGCGCAGGTGCTCGTCGCCGCGGCGGGTGTGGCGTTCGGGGATCGCGACCCCGCCGAGCACCACGTCGGGTCGCACCGCCGCCCGCAGCTGCCGGGCCTGCGTCAGCGACGTCGCCACCGGCTTGCCGCCCGAGGACGCCCCGACGAAGACCGACAGCACCCGCTCGGCGTCCTGGGCGAGCAGCCACGACCGGAGGTCGGCCTCGGGGTACTTCCCCACCACGCGGTAGACCACGGCCGGCACGTCCAACGCCGAGAGGTGCCGCGCGAGGTAATCCGCGGGATCCATCGTCGGCAGGAACGGGAAGGGGCGCTCCTCGGAGGTCCGGTCGCTCTCGTCGTCGATGTCGTAGAGCACGAGGCCGTCGAGGCCCAACGGGCGAAGGCGCTCGATGGTGACCTCGGCGATCTCCTCGGCCCGCTCCGGCGACGCCGCCTGCCGGGGCGGCGTCACCGCGAAGAGCAGGAACTCCCCGGTGCCCTCGCAAATACGCCGCCGCAGCCCCACGGCATCCAGCGTAGAGACCCCCGAACGCCAGCAAGGTGGCCCATACCGGCGCATCACGCCGGTAGGGCCACCTCGCTGTCGTCGGGCGGGGGGTTGGGCGGGCGTCAGTCCGCTATCGGGGCCAGGGTCGGCACCGGCTCGAACTCCTTGATCGTGTCCAGGCTCTGGCCCATCGCCGCGTTGGCCTCGCGCTCCACCATGATCTCGACGAGCACCGGCAGCTGTTGCGCCTCGGACTCGAGGGAGGCCCATGCGAGGGCGCCCGCGATCTCCTCGGGTCGCTCGACGCGCCGGGCCGGGCAGCCGAACGCGTTCATGAGCGTGACGTGGTCGATGCCGCCCTCGCCGTAGTGCAGGTCAACGGCGTAGTTCATGTCGTAGCCCAGCTCGGCCTGCCGGATGAGCCCCAGGTACTCGTTGTTCACCATCACGATGACGAACGGGATCTTGTACTGGGCGGCGACGGCGATCTCCTCCATGAGGAACTGGAAGGAGTAGTCGCCGACGACCGCCACCACCTGCTTGTCCGGGTACGCGCATTTGACGCCGATGGCGGCGGGCACCTCCCAGCCGAGCGGCCCGGCCTGCCCGCACACCAGGTAGTGGCGGGGGCGGAACGTCTGCTGGAACTGGCCGGACCAGATCTGGTAGAGCCCGATCGCGGTGACGAACGTCGTGTCCGCCCCGAACGTCTCGTTGAGCTCCCGGTAGACGCGCGGCGGCTTGATCGGGACGTCGTCGAAGTCGTCGCGGCGCAGCAGCGTGCCGCGCAGCTCGGCCACCCGCTCCACCCAGCGTCCCGGCGAGTGCCGGGGCGAGGCGTGGCGGGCGTGCTCGCCGAGCGCGGCGAGCGTGGGTTTGGCGTGCCCGACGATCCCCAGGTCGGGTTCGAAGACCTTGCCGATCTGCGTCGGCTCGATGTCGACGTGGACGAAGCGCCGCCCGCGCCGGTAGGTCTCCAGGTCACCGGTGTGCCGGTCGCCGAACCTGGCGCCGACGGCGAGCACGAGGTCGCTCTCCAGGAACGCCGCATTCCCCCATCGGGTCTGGGTCTGGATGCCGGCCATGCCTGCGAACAGCGGGTGGTCCTCCGGGAACGCACCCTTGCCCATCAGCGTGACCTGCACCGGCACCTGCAGGTGCTCGGCGAGCGCGCGCAGCTCGTCGCACGCTTCCGCCCCGATCACGCCGCCGCCGGCGAGGATGATCGGACGCTCGGCGTCCAGCAGCATCTGGACGGCAGCGGCGACGGGTTGCGGGCGGGGCTGCGGGACGTCCACCGGCAGTGGCGCGTCGAGGGCGGGGTCGTAGACGCAGGTGCCCTTCTGCACGTCGATCGGCAGGTCGATGAGCACCGGGCCGGGACGCCCCGACCGGGCGATCCGGAACGCCTCGCGGAACACCCACGGCGCCTGGGCGGCCTCCTTGAGCTGCACCGCCCACTTCGTCACCGGCTTGGCGATCTCGACGATGTCGACCGCCTGGAACGCCTCCTGGTGCAGCTTCGCCCGCGGCGCCTGCCCGGTGATGCAGATCATCGGGATGGAGTCGGCCAGCGCCGTGTACAGCCCGGTGATCATGTTGGTACCGGCTGGGCCGGAGGTCCCGATCGACACCCCGACCTTGCCGGTGGCTCGTGCCCACCCGTCGGCGGCGTGCGTGCCGCCCTCCTCGTGGCGCACCGTGAGGTGCTTGATGCCGCTCTTCCGCAGCGCGGCGTAGAGCGGCAGGATCGCGGCGCCCGGGATGCCGAAGACGGTGTCGACCCCCTCCGACTCGAGCACCGCGGCGACGGCTTCCATGCAGGGGATCCGGGTCATGAGGCAGCCTTTCCCGAGACGTTCTCCAGCACCTTCAGCAGTACCGAGTGGTCGAGCGAGCCGTGGCCCTGCGCGCGGGCGGCGGCGATGAGCTGGGCGGTGAGGCCGGTCATCGGGAGGGCGACGCCCGCCTCCCGCGCCGCGGCGATCGCGATGCCCATGTCCTTGTGGTGCAGGTCGATCCGGAAACCGGGCGCGAACTCCCGCGCCACCATCGACTTCCGCTTGAGCTCGAGGATCCGGCTGCCGGCGAGCCCGCCCGCCAGCACGTCGAGCCCGGGGCCGGGGTCCACCCCGGAGGCCTCCAGCAGCACGATGGCCTCGGCGACCAGCGCGTAGATCCCGCCGACGACGAGCTGGTTGGCGGCCTTGACGGTCTGGCCCGCCCCGCTCGGCCCGACGTGCACGATCGTCTTGCCGAGCACCTCGAGCACAGGCCGGGCCGCGTCGAACGCGTGGACATCGCCGCCCACCATGATCGAGAGGACGCCGTCGATCGCGCCCTTCTCGCCACCGCTCACCGGCGCGTCGAGAGCGCGCACCCCGCGGGAGGCGGCCGCCGCGGCCACTGCGACCGACGTGTCCGGCCGGATCGTGCTCATGTCGATCAGCAGCAGGCCGGGCTCGGCGTGCTCCAGCACGCCGCCGGGGCCGAGGACGACCTCCTCGACCTGCGGCGAGTCCGGCAGCATCGTGATCACGACGTCGGCTGCGGTGGCAGCCGCCACCGAGTCGACGTACTTGCCGCCCGCGGTGACGAGCCGGTCCGCGGCGGCCTGCTGGGTGTCGTAGCCGAGCACGGTGTGGCCGGCCGCGAGCAGGTTGGCGGCCATCGGGCCGCCCATGATGCCGAGCCCGATGAACCCGATCGTCGTCATGCGGTCTCCACTCGGGTCGCGGAACGTCTGGGGGATGGCGAGCGGCGGAGCCGGCGGGGTGGGTCGAACGCAGCTGGGTGGGGAGCCAGCCGAAGCTCTCGGCGCTCGGACCGACGGGCTTGTACTCGAGCCCGACGTGGCCGGAGTAGCCGCTCGCGGCGAGCCGGCCGAGCACGGCGTCCCAGTCGAGCTCGCCGGTGCCGGGCTGGCCGCGGCCGGGCGGGTCGGCGATCTGGACGTGCCCGAACCGGTCGGCGCGCAGCTCGACGAGGCGTTCGACGGGCTCGCCCATCCGCGCGAGGTGGTAGAGGTCGGCGAGGAACGCCACGTTCGGCACGCCGTGCAGGACCTTCAGGTAGTCGATCAGGTCGAGCGCCTTCTGCGACGAGGTGATCGGGTAGCGCGGGCTCTCGTAGCTGTTGAGTGCCTCGATCACCACCGTCGCCCCGACGCGTTCGGCGGCCGACGCGGCGAGCACGAGGTTCTCGGTGGCGAGCTCGCGCTGCGCCGGGACGGTGACATCGGCGTCGCGGTTGCCGTACAGCGCGTTGAGCACCGTGCAGCCCAGCGAGGCGGCGAGGCCGACCGCCACGTCGATGTTGGCCCGGAACCGCGCGCTCTCCGACGGGCGGGAGAGCAGCCCGCGGTCGCCCGCCGCCATGTCGCCCGCGTCGAAGTTGAGCCCGACGAGCTGCACGCCTGCGTCGGTGATCGCGGTGCGCAGGGCGTCCAGGTCGCGGTCGGCGGGCACCGGCTCGGGGAACGGCCACCAGAGCTCGATCGCGTCGAACCCGGCGGCCGCCGCGGCGGCCGGCCGCTCCAGCAGCGGGAGCTCGGTGAAGAGGATGGAGAGGTTGACGTCGTAGCGCAGGGCCGCGGCGGTCACGCGGTCGCCCCGAGCTGCAGCCCGGCGAGCTGCTCGCGCATCAGCGCGGCCGTTTCGCTGGGGGTCTTGCCGACCTTCACCCCGGCTGCTTCCAGGGCGTCCTTCTTGGCCTGGGCGGTGCCCGCGGAGCCGGACACGATGGCGCCCGCGTGG
>MKJV01000081.1 GCA_001942185.1 Pseudonocardia sp. CNS-004 | reverse complement strand
GGATGGCCAGTGCCATGGGTGCGGATGCCCAGTCGTCGTTGTCGTGCTGGTTCCCGTCGGCGGACATCGCGATACGACCCACCTCCGCATCGAACGTGCTTCCGCCGCCCTCGCCGGTGTCACCACCCTCCGGGGCTCCGGCCGCGCCGTCGTCGGGACAGTTCTCCGCAGACCCGTCGAGCGCCCCGCCCGGCTGGTACCACGGGCAGTCACCCGCCGACCCGGCCGGTTGCGTGCCGCACGCCGCGAGCACCGCAGCGGCCGCGAGCACGCCCAGCGCAGCGCCGAAGGTGCGGTGCCGGTGACGACCGGCGGCCATCGTGCCTCCCGAGCCATGTCCTCGTTGGTTGTCTCGAGACGCACCGTGACACAGCCAAGCTGTGGCGGCGCTGAGCCCGCGATCCGGGCGTGACCGAGTCAGGGCCGGTCCGGCGCGCCCGCGGATCCGTCGAGCGTGGGAGCGTCGGCCGCCTCCGTGGGGACCGCGGTCGGCGTCACCTGCTGCGGGGTGGTGGTGACGACGTCGTCGCGCACGACGTGCGTCGCAGAGGCGGGCGTGCGTGGAGCGGCAACGACGGCGACGCCGAGAATGATCCCGGCGATGCCGACGCCGGACACGGCGAGGACACGGGCAGGACGCGGCACGTGCGGACTCCTTGACGAGGACCGGCGACCGCTCGGGGGAGCTGGCGTGGCGCCGGACGAGGCTGGGGGCAACTCTCAACTCGCCCGCCCGACTCGTTTCGTTACGTGTCCGCCGCGTCACACTCCGAAGTCACTATGCGGGGCGCGAGCACGCGCGTACCAGGGCCGACCCGGCCACCCGGACCCGGTCGCGCCCGCGTGCCCGCCACCGTGATCGGCTCGCGGCAGTGCGCGCAGACCGTCAGGGGCGCGGTGTCGTGACCGCAGGCGTCGTGGTGCAGCCGGACGGGCGGCCCGGCCTCGGCCGCGTACCAGCGGTCACCCCAGTCCATGAGCGCGAGCAGCACGGGGTAGAGACCCTCACCCTTCTCGGTGGCCCGGTAGTGCTCACGCGGCGGCCGGTCCTGGTAGCGCTCGCGGGTGAGCACGCCTTCAGCCACCAGCCGCGAGAGCCGGGCCGCGAGCACCTTGCGGGAGATGCCGAGGTCCTCGGCGATGTCGTCGAACCTGGTGACGCCCAGCAGGACGTCTCTCATGATCAATGCGGTCCACGCGTCGGCGAAGAGGTCGGTCGCCCGGGCGATCGAGCACGCGACACCGGCGAGCGAGGTCCTGGTCATCGGCACACCTTAGTCGGTTCCCCCGGTGAACTCGACGCGATAGGTTCCCTCGAGTAACTCGATCCGAGGGGGACCGTTGCCGGTACGCATCGAGCTCGACGCACCCGGAGCCGTCGACGGACGACACATCCGCGCGGTGTCCTTCCAGCCCGCACGGCTGGAGTACGTCCGGCGCACGCTCGCGCGGACCGGGCTGCGCCCCGACGGCGCCCCGGCGCTCGTGGTCGGCAGCATCCGCGGCGATCTCGCCCGCGGGCTCGCCGGCCTCGGCATGGACGTCACGGCCGTCGACCCCTCCCCCGCCGCCACGGAGCTGGCACGGCATGCGGACCAGGGCACGGCCGCCCGCTACCGGACGGCCGCGGCCGAGGACCTCGACGCGTTCCCGGACGCGCGTTCTCGTTCGCCTACTACGCCGACACGTTCGAGATCACCTCCGACCTCCACGCCGTGCTCGCCCACGCGGCACGGGTGCTGGAACCGGGCGGGGTGCTCGTCTACGACACGGTCGCGCGGACGGCGCTGTCGCGGCTGGTCTACCTCGGTGCGTTCCAGGCGATCCCGGCCACTCGGATCATGCCGCGGCACCGCTACCGGGCGGCGCGGCTGCGCCCGCCGGCCGAGGTGGCCGCAGCGCTCGCCACAGCGGGCCTCACCAGCGAGGACGTGACCGGGTTCCACCCGCGCAGCGTCGTCGCGCTGGTCCGGGCCGTCCTCGCACGCAAGGCGGGCAGGCTGCGCGACGAGGACCTCGCCGATGTCGTCGAGTTCGTGCTCGACCCCGACCACGAACCACCCGTCACCTACCTCGGATCCGCCCGCAGACCACGGTAGCCACCCGGCTCAGCCGCGCGCGCGAGGACCGCCCGGATGGCCGTCTCCAGGATGTCGAGGCCGGAGTGGAGCTCGTCGTCGCTCGCCGTGAGCGGCGGGGCGATCCGGAAGATTCCGCCCATGCCGGGCAGCTGGACGATGTTGACGTGCAGCCCTCGATCGAGGCATGCCGCCGTGACCGCCTGGCCGAGCGCGTCGGCGGGGGCCTTGCTCGCCTTGTCGGTCACGAGCTCGATCCCCTGCAGGAGGCCGCGGCCCCGCACGTCGCCGACGACCTCGTACGCGTCGCGCAGCCCCCGCAGCCGGGCGCCGAGCTGCTCGCCCAGCTTCGCGGCACGTTCGACCAGGCCGTCGCGTTCGATGACGTCGAGCACGGTCAGCGCGACCGTGGCCGCGAGCGGGTCGGAGACGTGGGTGGTGAAGAACAGGAATCCGCGGTCGCGGCAGACCTCCTCGATCTCGGCGCCGGTCACCACGGCCGCGACCGGCAGCCCGGCCCCGAGCGTCTTGGACAGCGTGAGGATGTCGGGCGCGACGCCGTCACGTTCGAACGCGTACATGTGGCCGGTCCGCCCGAGCCCCGTCTGCGCCTCGTCGAGGATCAGCAGCATGCCGCGCTCCACGCACTTCTGCTTGAGCGCGGCGAGGTAGCCGGGCGGCAGGTCGATCACCCCGCCCGACGACAGGATCGGCTCGACGATGCACGCGGCGAGCCCACCCGTCGACTGCTGGTCGACCAGTCCGAACCCGAAGTCGAGCTCGGCCTGCCAGTCGTGGGAGCCGTCGGCGTGGCGGAACGGCGACCGGTAGGCGTTGGGCGTGGGCAGGGTGAGGTTCCCCGGCATCGTGGGGCCGTACCCGCGGCGGCCCGCGGAGAACGTCGCCGCCGCGGCCCCGGACGTCATGCCGTGCCACGAGCGGTCGAACGAGACGATCTCGTACCTGCCGGTGTAGAGCTTGGCCATCTTGATGGCCGCCTCGTTGGACTCGGCGCCCGTCGTCAGCAGGAGCGTCTTGGTCAGGGTGGGGGGCAGCGTCGCGGCGAGCCTCCTGGCCAGGTCGACGACCGGACGGCTCAACATCCCGCTGAACAGGTGGTCCAGCGACGCGACCGACCGGGAGACCGCGGCGACGACGTCCGGGTGGGAGTGGCCGAGCACCGCGCTCATCTGTCCCGACGTGAAGTCGAGGATGGCCGCGCCGTCGCTGTCGCGGACGTACGAGCCCGAGGCGCTCTCGATGATCCGCGGCGTGAAGCCCGCGCCGTACCGGACCAGGTGGCGTTCGACGTCGTCCCAGAAGGCATCCACACCCACATGCTCTCCTGGGTTGCCGGTCGGTCAGCCGTGGCGCCTGTCACGCGGCTGGCGCACGTCCATCACGGCCGTGCACAGCGCACAGGGCGGACCGTCCGGTGCGACCATCGCCGCCGCCGCGATGACGTGCCCGCAGACGGCCTGCACGAGGCCGGCCGGCCGGGACGCGGCAGAGGCCAGCTCGACGTCGAGCACCTGGTGGGCGTGGTTGTCGATGCAGCAGGTCACCGTCACGGTCGTCGCGGGGCCATGGTTCCGTGGCCCGGACGCACGTCGGCTCGGTCCGTCGGTGACAGTCACGAAGTCCAGTGTGCGTTCTCCGCGTGCAGATGCAAATTCTGTCTGCAAGTACGCTCAGCCTGAGCAGTGCACCTCGAAACTCGTCACCACCCGCACACGCGCTGTGCCCCGGATGGCCCATTCAGACCACCATCTCGTCCGCCCGGGCCCGGATGAGCTGCCGGACCACGAGGGCGGCACGCGACGGCCTGCTGTCGCGCCGTTCGGTCAGGCACAGCGCGAGCGGCGGCGCGTCGCGCAACGGGATCCAGACGAGGCCCGTGACGTCGGCGGTCGTGTCCAGGCGGGCGATGATCCCCAGGCCGGCCCCCTGACCGACCATCACCCGGACCGTGCGGGCCGCGGTGGCCTCGACGACGACGTCGGGGTGTGCGACGTTGCGGTGCAGCAGCTCCCAGAGCACGGTGCCCGAGCGCATGGTGACGATCGGGCGGGCGTCGATGTCGCGCCAGTGCACGCCGTCGCTCCCGGCGAGCGGGTCGTCGTCCCGGACGCAGATGCCGACCGGCGCCTCGACGAGCGAGACCCGGCGCAGGCCGACACCGGGCGGGTGCGCCGGCGTGGTGATGACACCGAAGTCCAGCTCACCGCTGGCCACCGCGCCCTCGACCGTCGCCGACGCCCTTCGCGGATGGTGAACCGCAGCCCGGGGTGGCGTTCCCGGAGCCGGCCGACGACCGGCGCGATGATCGCCTCCGCGATGGCCGACACGCAGCCGATCTGCACCCGGCCGCGGTAGGCGCCGCTCGAGTCCATGGCCGCCTCGCGGACCGCGTCCTCGGCCCGCACGAACCGGCCGAGCGGTTCGATCAAGGCCTCACCGGCGGGTGTCGGGCGCACGCCGTGGCGGCTGCGGGTGAGGAGCACGACGTCGAGCTCCTCCTCGAGCAACGAGATCTGCTGGCCGACCGTGGGCTGGCTGACCCCGCAGCGGGCCGCGGCCGCGCGGAGCGAACCGGTCTCCACGGCGGCGAGGAAGTAGCGCGCCCGCTCCACCCGCATCGGCCAACCATAAAGGAAAAACCTTTCATCGGTGAGCGCTGCACACGCCTTCCCCAGGACGCCGACGGGAGTGCATGGTCGTTCCCGACTCCGAGGTGAAAGGAAATCCCGTGCCCGACGGTCCGCTGAGCCACATGCGCGTCCTGGACGTGTCGACGATCCTGGCCGGCCCGTTGGCGTCATCGCTCCTCGCGGAGTTCGGGGCCGAAGTGATCAAGATCGAGCACCCGGCCGATGGCGATCCCGCCCGGCGCTACCCGCCGCTGCAGGACGGTGTCTCGGTCGCGTGGACGATGCTCGGCCGCGGGAAGCGCAGCGTCACGGTCGACCTGCACCACCCGGACGCCGCCGATCTCGTCGGCAGGCTGGCCGCCACGGCGGACGTCGTGGTGACCAACTTCCGGCCCTCGACGCTGCGCCGGTTCCACATCGACTTCGACGACCTGCGCAAGTACCGGCCGGACCTGGTGATGGTGCACGTCAGCGCGTTCGGCCGCACCGGCCCGTACGCCGACCGCCCCGGCTTCGCCCGCGTGGCGGAGGCGTTCGCCGGGCTGACGTACCGCACGGGCGACCCGGACCAGCCACCCGTCTTCGCCGGCTACCCGATCGCGGACGGCGTCACCGGCATCTACGCGGCGTTCGCCGCCCTGCTCGCGCTCCGCCAGCGGGACCGCACCGGCGAGGCGCAGTTGGCCGACATCCCCCTCTACGAACCGCTGTTGCGGATGATGGAGGACTTCGTCGTCGAGTTCGGGGCCACCGGGGAGAGCCGCGAACGGCAGGGCAACCAGAACCCCCACATCAGCCCCAACAGCCTCTACCGCACGCGGGACGGCCGGTGGCTCGCGCTGCCCGCGTCGACCGAGCGGATGTGGCAGCGGCTGGTGGGGGTCATGGGGGCGTCCGACCTGGCCGTCCACGACTCGATGACGGCCCGGCTGGAGCACCGCGACGAGATCGAGACCCGGGTCGCCGACTTCGTGGGAGCGCACGACCTCGATGCGCTGATGACGCTGCTCCTGGACGCCGGGGTGGCGGCCGGGCCGGTGAACTCGGCGGCCGACCTGTGCGCCGACCCGCACATCCGCGCCCGCGGGTCGGTGGTGGAGGTTCCGGACGGGTCCGGTGACCGCTCACACCTGGTGCAGGCGCCGGCGGGTCGCTTCTCGGGGTTCGAAGGCACGACCGGCAGCAGCGCGCCCGCACTCGGCGAGCACACCTCCGACGTGTTGCGGGACCTGCTCGGCATGGCGGGACCGGAGATCGACGACCTGCGCGGACGCGGAGTGATCTGACCGAGAGGGCTTGTTCATGACTATGGCAGTCGTGTCGATCATCGTTCTGGTCGCGCTCTTCGCGGCGACGACGATCCGCGGGTTCGACCTCGGGCTGGGCGCGCTGGCCGCGGCGTTCCTGCTGGGGCTCGCCGCCGGGGTGCCGGCCGACGAGGTCACGGGCTTCTTCCCGGCCGACTTCTTCGTGCTCATCGTCGGGGTGACCGCGCTCTTCGCCGCCGCCCGGCTGAACGGCACGCTCGATTGGCTGCTCGACCTGTTGCTGCGGCTGGTCCACGGCCGCCTGGTGCTGGTGGCCCTGGTCCCGTTCGTGGTCGGCGCCGTGCTCACCGCGGTCGGCACGCTGCCCGCCGCGGCCACCGCGATAGTCGCCCCGATCGCGCTCGGCCTGGCCGCCCGCTACGGGATCTCGCCGCTCGTGGCCGCCGTACTGGGCATCACCGGGATCATCAGCGGGCTGTTGTCGCCCCTGGCCGTGTACGGCGTCACGGCCCGTGAGCTGAGCGCGAAGTTCGGGATCGCGCTGCCCGCCACGGCGCCGGTGAACTTCCTGCTCGGTGGCCTGCTCACCGGGGTGGTCGTCTGCGCCGTCTGCCTGCTCGTCGGGGTGCGCACCGGCGCCGTGCCGGGCGGCCGTGCCACCGTCACCGCGCCCGGCCCCGAACCCGACGGCGGGCCCGGAACGTCCGCGTCGCGGGCCGCCGTCGCCACCGCGCCCGTCACCACGCCTGCGACCGCAACGCGCGCCGCCCGCCTACTCACGGTCGGCTGCCTGCTCGCGGTGGTGGTCCTCTCGGTCGGCTTCGACATGAACGTCGGCTACCTCGGCCTGACCGCGGCGCTGATCCTGCAGCTGGCGCTGCGGTCCACGCCGGGCGAGATCGTCGCGATGATCCCGTGGGGTGTCGTCCTGCTCATCGGCGGCCTGCTGACCTACGTGGGCCTGATGCAGCACCTCGGCGCGTTCCAGCAGCTCAGCGATCTGCTCCGGGTGGACGCCTCGCCCGCCCTCAGCCTGCTGGTGCTCTGCTACATCGCCGGCATCACCTCGTTCGCCGCCAGCTCCATCGCGGTGTTCGTGACCGCCGTGCCGCTGCTGCCCCCGCTCGTCGCCGACGGCGTCTCCCCCGTCGCGCCGTGCTCGCCCTCGCGCTGGCCTCGGTGCTGGTCGACATCAACCCGCTCGGCATCACCGGCGGGCTCATCCTCAGCGCCGCCGAGCCGTCGGCTCGCCCCCGCCTGTTCCGGCAGCTGCTCACCTACGGGCTGATCTCCGTGGTCGTCGCGCCGTTCGTCGCGTGGGTGGCGTTCGGGTGGTGGTGAGCAGCGGCTATCGCCCCGGCTCGAGTCGTGCGGCGCGTCGCGGAACGTTGTGTCGGGTGGGTCAGGCCGCCGTCCTGATCCGCCTGGGCAACAGCGCCTCCAGCATCGGGTCCGGGTCCAGGCGCTCGCCGTACCAGTTCGGGGTCAGGGTGCGGCGGTCGATCCGCAACCGGCCCGAGTGCATTTCGATCAGACTTTCCGCGCTCCCCGACAACGGGTTGCCGGATCAGCTGCGCGGCCGTCGCGAGCCGAGCCGTTGCACGCGCCTCGCCGATCAAGGGCACAAGGCGGTCAAACGATCTTCGATCGCCACCATCTGCCTTGGTCACCACGGTATCCCGTGGCTCGGCCCGGGGACGCGGGTGGCGAACCGGGCTCGCGAGCGAGACCCCGGCGTGGGTGTTCGGGGTCGGGGGTGATCGGTGGCGGTGCCCGGGGTGTGGATCGGGACCACCGGACAGTGGCGTGGGCACCCGGCAGCGACGGGCTCGTCGCAAACAGGCGTGCCCTCGAGTCCGGGACGGCCGCCAACGCAGCCACCGTGTCGGTAGTGCACCCAACCCGGCCACGACGCGAGGCCGCACGATCGCACCCGACCGGAGCGCTCGCCCGCGACATCCCCGGCGCAGGTCGGTGGCCCCGGCCGTCGACGTGACCCGGCGCGCCTACGAGAGACCGCGTACACGAACATGCGTCCCTCACAACCCGACGGCCACCGGGTTCAGACGGCTACCGCGTTCAGCGGAACGCAAGGCCTCCAGCCCATGAGCCCTGCGAATCCGCCCGGCTACGACGCCTCGACCGACTCCGCGACGTCCTCCTCACCCCCCGGGACGAGCGACCGCCACACCTCGGTGCCGCCCAGCTCCACCGTGACCCGGAACGCCGCGCGCCGCAGCGCCACGGCGATCTCGGTGTCGTCGGGCTCGACGCCGACCACGGCGATGGTGGCGGCGACGTCGTGGTCGTCGAACACGGGGGCCGCGAGTATCGACAGCCCGCCGATGGGGGCGGGTGCGCGGGCGAGGCCGAGTGCGGCCACCCCGGCCACGTCGGCCTCGAGGCGGCGGCGTTTGACCGGGTCGAGGCTCGCCCAGTACCTCGAGATCACCTCGTGGTCCGTGGAGTACTGGAGGAAGAGCTGTCCCTGGGCCGAGTCCATGTCGAGGACCGTGCCGACCCGGACCGTGACGAGGATCGGGCTCGTGCCCAGCTCCCGCACGAGGGACACGACCGGGCCCGCCGACCCCCACAGCGAGAGCACCGAGGTCAGGCCGGTCTCGCGGGAGAGCCTGCGCATGTGGATGGGCGCCAGGTCCAGCACCCGGCGCTGGCCCTGCGCCACCGCCCCGAGCTGCACGAGGAGCGGGCCCGGCTGGTAGGCGGCCTGTTCCTCGCGCGAGCGCTCCAGGACGCCCGCGAGCACGAGCGAGCCGAAGTAGCGGCTCACGGTGCTGCGGTTCATCCCGACGAGGGAGGCCGCCTCGGCCACCGTCAGCCGGGGCCGGTTCACGGTGAACAGGGCCAGCAGCTGACCGACCCGCTGCACCGCCTGGATGTCGCCGGTGCCGCCAGAACCGCTGGTCAACCGTCCTCCTCCGCGTGCGGGTCCGGCGACTATACCCAGCACGCCGGGCCGCTCACACGAACAGCAACTGGGCGGCGTTGCCGCCCACCATCGCCCTGATGTCGTCCTCAGGGGTGCCCGCGTCGAGCAGCCTGCGCACCATCCGGCGGTACGCCGTCATCGGCAGCGGGTTGTTCTTCTGCCCCAGGTCCGAGGAGAAGATGGTGTGCGCGACGCCCGTCTCGCGGAGGAAGCTCGCGACCTTCTCCACCCCGGCGGTGTCGGCCGGGTTCTTCACGACCATGGCCAGGCAGTGCTCGACGTACGCGCCCTGCCGGCACCACCTGCCGACCCGTTCGGGGTCGCCCCCGACGATGAAGTCGGGGTGGCTCACGACGATCCGCTCGACGCCCGCGGCGACGGCGGCCGGGATCAGCACGTCGATCTCGTCGGCCGGCAGGTGCCCGCAGTTGAGGATCGCCGACTCCTGCGCGATCACCGACAGGATGTCCTGCGCCTCCGGCACGAGCGCTCCGTCGTCGCCGACCACGCGGATCGGCTCGTTCTCGCGGAGCGGGATGCCCGCGACCGGGAAGCTGCTGTTGTGGTTGTGCTGGTGGTAGTCCAGGTGTGCCGTGGAGGAGATCGTCGGGAACCACACGACCCGGCCGCCCATCCGCAGCGCGAGCTCCACCGCGTACGGGTTGAGCCCGCCGACCGTCCGGTTCAGCGCGACGCCGCCGAACGCCTGGACACCGGTCTCGGTGAGGCCCGCCGTCCGCAGCGCGAGGATGTCGCTCTGCATGCTGTGGTGGTGGGACTTGCAGACGATGGCGCGGAAGCCGACCGTCGCCGCGTCGGTGGCGGCGTCGAGGATCGACATCCGCCGCGGGAACGGGCTCGGGCCGGGATGCGTGTGCAGGTCCACGCCACCGACGAGCAACCCGTCGGCCTCGGCGTCGGGCACGAACCGATCGGCGTCGAGCGTCTCGTCCCACAGGCCGGAAGCGGTCTGGGTCATGGGGTACTGCCTCCTTCTACTTGCTACTCGCACTCGATGGCGATCACGTGGGCCGGAGGGCCGACCCGGGCGGGGTGGGCGCGGCGACCGGTGGGACGGCCACGGGATCCTGGTCCACGCCTGCCTTGCGCAGGTCGATCCCCCGCGTCTCGGGGCCGCACAGCGTCGCGATGAGGATCAGGACGCCGCCGAAGCAGGCGAGGACGCCCGCCGTGTACACGAACGGCACGACGGCGCTGAGCCAGATCATGTAGTAGGAGAAGAAGGACGGGATGATCACCGCGGTCCCGTAGGCGACACCCCAGCCCGTCGACCGGACGATCGTCGCGAAGCGCTCGTTGATGTAGGCCGGCAGCACGCCGAACGGGGCCACGGTCAGGCAGTGGCAGACCACCGCGAGCAGGGTCAGGTTGAACCAGCCGTCGACCGACCCCGACCCGATGGCCGTGATCACCAGCGGGTACACCAGGATCTGGAGCGCGGCGCCGATGTACAGGGCTCGCTTGCGCCCGATGTGGTCGGAGAGCCAGCCGAACAGCACGTAGGACGCCATGGCCACCGGGATGACCAGCTGCGTGTTGGCCAGGTCGGCGGGGGTGTAGCCCTCGTTGTAGTCCAGCAGGAACTGGTTGAGCACGCTGCTGTTGACGGTCACGACGAAGAAGAGGCCGGTCATGGTGACCCACGCCTGGATGAACGCACGCCGCGCCGGGCCACTCATGATCATCCGCACCGGCGACTTCGTCTGCACACCCGCCTTCGCCACGGCGTCCTTCTGGATCTGCGACTCCTCGACCCTGCGGCGCAGGAACCAGGCGACCATGAACGAGAGGATGAAGCCGAGGACGAACGGCAGCCGCCAGCCCCACTGCACGTAGGGCGAGTCCAGCCCGCCGCTGGGCGCGACCATCAGGGTCAGCGCCATCGCGACCGCCACGAGGAGCGGGCCACCGCTCGCCGCGCACTGGATCACCGCGCCGACCAGGCCCCGGCGATGGGCCGGTGTCTGCTCGAGCGCCATGGGCGTGGCGGCGGTGTACTCGCCGCCCAGGAAGATCCCCTCGACGAAGCGGAGCACCAGCAGGAGGGTGGTCGCCGGGATCGCCCCGACCAGCTCCGCACCTGGCAGGCAGGCGATGAGCAGCGAGATCGTGCCGAACCCGTAGATCGTGATGGCCCCGATGCGCCTGCGCCCGATCCGGTCCGCGAAGTGCCCGAAGATCAGGCCGCCGAGCGGCCGCCCGAGCAGGGTCACGGCGAGCGTCATGCCCGCGAAGATCGACTTGGTCTCCGGGGACATGTCGCCCTGGAAGTAGACGAGCGCCGGCAACAGCACCGACGACGCGATGAAGATCGAGTAGGAGTCGACGGCGAACCCGGCCCACGCGCTCAGGACCGCCCGTCTCCGCTTCCCGCGCAGCTCGAGGTCCGTCTCCACGCTGAGGCCGGACGTGCTCTCGGACATGACTGGTCTCCTTTGACCGTGCCTCTGAGTGCGGATCAGTCGACCGGAGCCGGGTACTCGTCGGCGTTGAGCACCCACCCGGGCCGCGCCGAGAAGTCGTGTCGCGGCCCGGAGAAGATGTCGATCAGGTGGTTCGTCCGCCACCCGATGGCCTGCGACGTGTGGATCGTGGGCGGCGGGATGATCGTCACCGACGGGCTCCCGACCTGTGCGTGGTCCTCCGGCCGCCACTGCGTGCCGTCGGTGCCCCACGGGGTCTGGATGTGGTGGATGTACGAGCCCGCGACCACGAGGCTGGCCTGCTCGAAGTCGTCGTGGAAGTGCGGCGACATCGCGGACAGGTCGCGCGGGCCGGGCCGGGCGTCCATGAAGTTCACCATGACGCGCGGGTCCGGAAGATCCGCCCGAAGCGCTTCGGGTCCTCCGGCACGTCGGCCATCAGGTAGGTGCGCCACCGGTAGCCGTCGACGGGCTCCGGCCACGGCTCGAGCGGCGCGACGTGCGGGTGCGGGGTGGCGTACGCGGCGGCGTTGGACGCCTTCGCGGCCCACTCGGCCTCGTCCGACTGCACCAGCGAGACGACCGGGCCGGTGCCGGTGCTCGTGATCGCGCTCTCCCCCGGCGGTACGACGACCAGGGCGGGACCGGTCACCTCGTGCGTCTCCCCGGCGCCGGTGGTGCCGCTGATGGCGCTCGACCCGTCGATCAGCAGCAGCACCTGCTCGGTGCGGAGCGCGGACTTCCAGATCAGGTCACCGGCCACGGGCTCGGTGTAGACGAGCACGAAGTTCTGGCCGCGGACGATCCACTGGTTGCTGCCGGCGGCCGAGGCCACGTCCGGCGGGAGGACCGAGAAGTCGAGGAACTCGGGGGCGGCGATCGCGCCGTCCGCCGTCGCGCCGCCCTTGGGTGCGGCCAGGGCCGCGCGGGGGTCGTCCTTCGTGTATGCCATGGGTGGTCAGTCCTCCTCGTCGCTGGGTACGGCGAGGGCCGAACGGGCCGTCGCCATCGTTGCGCGGGCGGCCGCGCCGAGCATCCCGGTGTCGTTGCCGACGAGGATGAAGCGGCAGCCCTGCTCGGCACGCAGCCGGATCTGGTCCTCGCCGGCCACCACGGTGCCGACCGGGACCCCGGCCGCCACCGCCGTCGCGATGCACTTCGTGACCGCGTCGTGGACGGCGGGCGAGCCGCCCGGCACGCCCATCGAGAGCGACAGGTCGCCGGGGCCGATGAAGACGCCGTCGACGCCGGGGGCGGCGAGGATCCCGGCGAGGTCGTCGACCGACTCCTGCTCCTCGATCATGGCGATCCGGGCGACGTCCTCCTGCCCGACGCGCACGTACTCGGCGGGCCCGCCGGGCAGGTTCCCCCACAGGCCGGCCCGCGCCGCGTACCCCATGCCCCGGGTGCCCTCCGGCGGGAACCGGAACTGGCGCATGGTGCTCGCCGCCTGTGCCGCGTTGGACACGTGCGGGACGAGGACGCCCGCGGCGCCGGCGTCGAGGTAGCGCTGGGCGTCGCCGTAGCGTGGTCGGTGATCCGGACCAGCGGCGCGACGCCCATCCGCGAGTACACGACCACCAGGGAGTAGACGTCGCGGACCGAGAGCAGCGCGTGCTCGGTGTCGATGATCACGAAGTCGAACCCGGCATCGCCGACGATCTCCGCGACCTCGATCGCGGGGATCTTGACGAAGGTGCCGACGACGGGCCGGTCGGCGGATCGGAGCAGCTCACGGAACATGGCCATGGGGCGGGATCTCCATCGATGTGCGCACCGGCTGCTGTTCGATTCCCGAACAACTTGTTCGCGATGCAGACTGGCACTCGGCGATTCGGTGGCGCAAGGGAAAGCCCGGACTCGGCCGCGCGTATCGATTCAGAACCCATGCGCGTCCCGCTATGCGCGACAGGCAGATGACCGCAGCGCGTTGACGGCGGGGAGGCGCTGAACTAGCGTCACCGTCCGTCGCGTATCGCGCGACCCATATCCCGATATACGCGACGGAGGTCCGTATGGGGAAGGCAGCGGCCCAGGTGGACGGCGAAGGGTCCGGCGGCGACATCCAGGTCATCGCCCGGATCGCGGCCTTGCTCGAGTGCCTGGACCCGGAATCGCCGTGCCTGGACACCCAGACCACGGCCAAGGTGCTGGGGGTCGGGCGCTCCACCGCGCACCGGTACCTCGTGTCGCTGGAGAAGCGCGGGCTCCTGCGCCGCCGCGACGCCACGACCTACGAGCTCGGCCCGGTCCTGTCCCGGCTGGGGACGCTGGCGCTGTCGCGGCTCGGCGTGCTGGAGGCCGCGCGCCCGGTCATGCACGAGCTCAGCCGGGAGATCAACAACACCGTCGTGCTCAGCGTGTGGGGCGGGCGGGCACCGGTGATCGCCCGGGTGGTGCCCGACAACAGCCGGATCACCACGATCTCGGTGGAGGTGGGCCGCTCGCTGCCGCCCGACGCCGCGCAGTCCCGGGTGTTC
Source organism: Pseudonocardia sp. CNS-004 (assembly GCA_001942185.1). Lineage (GTDB taxonomy): Bacteria > Actinomycetota > Actinomycetes > Mycobacteriales > Pseudonocardiaceae > Pseudonocardia. Next base: position 89,145 of record MKJV01000081.1, on the reverse strand, counting down.
GCCGCGTACCACAATCTCGGCCGGGGCCGCGCCGCCTCGGCAAGCCACCTCCGGGCCGTCGACGACCTGGGGCTCCGGCCGGTCGGAGGCCTGCTCACGGCGTCCCAGGTCTACGCGGGTGGCGGGTTCAAGACGATCGCCGCGCCCATCCTCGCCGCCGACGGCGGCATCGTCGCGACGCTCGCCGTGATCGGGCTGGCCGTGTACATGCCCGACGACGAGGACGCCGCCGTCGCCGAGCAGCTGGTGGCCGCCGTCTCCCGCATCGGCCAGAGCTGATGCGCGGCTGCGGCGACACCGGGATCCGGGGAGACGGCGGTGCCGCGGTGACCGCTCCGCCCCGGGTACGCCCCCGCGACGCGGCCACCCCGGAACGGCAGGTGCGCGTCGGCGCCGTCACGATCATCCCGCTCCTGCAGCTGCACTACCGCGTGCACCCGCTGCGGTTCTTCCCGGACCTCGACCTCGCGGCGATCGACCCGGACGCCTGGTACTGGCGCCCGCCCTACACCGAGGACGGCTTCCTCGTCATCGACATGGGCGGGTTCCTCGTCCGCACGCCGGACCGGAACATCCTCGTCGACGCAGGCGTGGGCAACGGCAAGCAACGGCCCAACGCCCTGTTCACCGGCCGCGACGACGACTGGTTCGCCGTACTGCGCCGAGCGGGCACAGCCCCGGACGAGATCGACACCGTCGTCTTCACCCACCTGCACGTCGACCACGTCGGCTACGCCACCCACTTCGACGGCACGGCATGGGTGCCGGCGTTCCCGAACGCACGGTTCCTCACGACCGCCGCCGAGCTGGAGCACTGGATCGGCGGGGCCGCGGCGGGCGACCGCGCCCGGCTCGGCGAGTACATCGACGACAGCGTGCTCCCGCTGCGCGATGCGGGCGTCCTGGAGCTCGTGGAGCCGGACCTGCGGATCAGCCCCGAGGTCCGGCTGCTGCCGGCGGCGGGTCACACGCCGGGCAACGTCTGCGTCGAGGTCGACTCCGACGGGCGCCGCGCGGTGTTCGCGGGCGACATGGTCCACCACGCCCTGCAGCTCGCCTTCCCCGATCGCAGCACCGACTTCTGCGTCGACCGGCGCGGCGCGAGCACGGCCCGCCTCGACCTGCTGCGCGGCATCGCCGACCGCGATGTCCTGCTGTTCCCGGCGCACTTCCCGAACTCGACGCCGGGCCGGGTCGTCACCGACCCGGCGGGCGGCTACCGCTACGAGATGGTCGAAGGAGACCCGTTGTGATCGAGCGCCTGCCCCGCATCACCCCCGACGAGATGACCCCGGAGCAGGTGGAGGTCTACGGGCGGTTCACCGGGGGCAAGCGGGCCGCGCCCGGCGCCTCGTTCTCCCTCCTCCACCCCGACGGCGGGCTCATCGGGCCACCCAACGCCTGGCTGCTGAGCCCACCGCTGGCCCGCGTGTTCGAGCGGGTCGGCTGGACCATGCGCTACGACCTCGAGCTGTCCGACCGCGCCTGCGAGATCGCGGTCCTGCTCGTCGCGTTCCACCGTGACAGCCCCTTCGAGCTGTACGCCCACCGGCGCGCGGGCCGCGCGGCCGGGCTCACCGACGCCGAGATCGAAGGCCTCGCCACCCGCACCCCGCCCGCCTTCCACTCCGACGAGGAGCGGCTCGTGTTCACCACGACACAGGCGATCCTCGACCGCGGCACCCTGGACGACGCCGAGTACACCGCCGCCGAGGCCGTGCTGGGCAAGCGCGGCCTCTTCGAACTGGTGGCGCTGGTGGGCTACTACGACCAGGTGGCCACCCAGCTCGCGGTCTTCGGCGTGCTGCCGCCCGCGGGCGGCTCATGATCTATGCGGAGTAGCCGCCGTCCACCGGGAGGACCACGCCGCTGATCTGGCTTGCCAGGTCGCTCAGCAGCCAGGCGGCGGCGTTGCCCACCTCCGTGGTGGTGCCGGCCTTCCGCAGCGGGACCGCGGAGATCCGGCGCTCCACGGCGGCCGGGTCGGTGGCGCGCCACCGGGTGAGCATCGGGGTCTCGATCGGCCCGGGGGCGATGGCGTTGACGCGGATGCCGAGCGGGCCGTTGTCGTGGGCGGCGGTGCGGGTGAGGCCGATGACCGCGTGTTTGGTGGCCTGGTAGGCGCCGAGGCCGGTGTTGCCGCGGAAGCCGCCCACACTGCTCGTGTTGACGATCGACCCGCCGGACTCGCGCATCGCGCGGATCTCCTCGCGCAGGCACAGCCACATGCCCTTGACGTTCACCGCCATGACGCGGTCGAAATCCTCCTCCGACACCTCGTCGAGCCGGCCGTGCTGGTTGATGCCCGCGTTGTTGAACGCACCGTCGAGCCGGCCGAACCGCTCGAGCGTGGCGTCGACGAACCCGGCGGCGTCGGCCGCCACGCTGACGTCGCCCGCGACGCAGGCCGCGTCGTGGCCGGCCGCGGTGAGCTCCTCGGTCAGCTCCGCGAGCGTGTCCTTCGACCGCGCGGCGACCATGACGGAGGCCCCCTCCTCGGCGAACAACCGCGCCGAGTCGGCCCCGATACCGGTGCTCCCGCCGACGACGAGCACGACCTTCCCGGCGAGCATCCCCGCTCCGGTCACCGCAGCACCACCTTGTCCGCGCCCTTGAGCGCGAGCAGCCGCCGGACGTCGGCCGGCGTCGCGATCTGTTTGCCCAGGTCGGAGAGGACCTCCCGGACCTTCCGCACCTGCTGTGCGTTGCTCGTGGCCTTCTCGCCCTTGCCGATGTAGAGGTTGTCCTCCAGGCCCACGCGCACGTGTCCGCCCAGCCAGGCGCTGTGCGTGCAGAACGCCATCTGGTTGCGGCCCGCAGCGAACGCGGAGAAGTGGTAGTCGGCGCCGAAGAGCTTGTCGGCGATGGCGACCATGTGCGTGAGGTTGGCGTGGTCGGCGCCGATGCCGCCGAGGATCCCGAAGACGCCCTGCACGAGGAACGGCGGCTTCGCGAGCCCGCGGTCGGCGAAGTGGGCGAGCGTGTACAGGTGCCCGATGTCGTAGCACTCGTACTCGAACCGGGTGCCGCCCCGCTCCCCCAGCTCCCGCAGCGCGTACTCGATCTGTTCGAACGAGTTGATGAACGGGTGCCCGTAGGTGTTCTCGACGTAGGGCTTCTCCCAGTCGTGCTTCCACCGGTCCACCCGCTCGGCGATGCCGGAGAACACGAAGTTCATCGACCCCATGTTCAGCGAGGCGAGCTCGGGGCTGAACCGCGTGGCGGCCGCGAGCCGCTCCTCGATCGTCATGGATGACGCGCCACCGGTCGTGATGTTGACGACCGCGTCGCAACCTTCCGCGATCGGCGGGATGATCTCCTCGAAGACGCCCGGTTCGAAGGCGGGTCTGCCGTCGGGGTGCCGGGCGTGGAGGTGGATCACGGCCGCGCCGGCCTCCGCCGCGGCGAGCGACTCCGCGACGATCTCCTCGGGTGTGATCGGCAGGTGGTCGCTCTGGGACGGTACGTGCACCGAGCCCGTCACCGCGGTACTGATGATCACACGCTCGGCGGCGATCACGTGGGTTCCTCGTCGGGTGCAGTCATCATCGACCTCCGCAGGGTGTGCGTATCGCGAACTCCTTGTTCACCATACGGATCTACGGGGCCCGCTGTCTACACCGCGGGACACAGCGCCTTGACCTGAAGTCAGGTCGAACTCCTAGCGTCGCGCCCGACGAGAGGAGATCGACCGTGACGACACTGGTGACGGGCGCGACCGGGAACACCGGCCGCCACGTCGTGGCAGAGCTGGTGCGCCGGGGTGAGCACGTGCGCGCCCTGACGCGGGACCCGGGAGCGGCCGCCGGGAGGTTCCCGGAGGAGGTGGAACTCGTGGCCGGCACCCACACCGCACCGGGGACGTTGGGCGACGCGCTCGAGGGCGTCGATCGCCTGCACATCACCGTGACCGCGGGGCTCGCCGAGGTCGGACCGGACCTGGTCCGGCGCGCCGTCGACGCGGGCGTGCGGCGAATCACGGTGCTGTGGGGCGGATTCGTGGGGCCGGTCGAGCAGGCCGTGGCCGACTCCGGCGTCGAGTGGACGCGGCTGGAGCCGCAGGAGTTCATGTCCAACACGCTGACGTGGGTCGAGTCGATCCGGGCCGAAGGAGTCGTCCGCGAGCCGTACGACATTCCCGGCGCGGTCGTCCACGAGGCCGACATCGCGGCGGTGGCCGCCGTCGCGCTGCTCGACGGCGGCCACTCCGGCGCGCTTACAACCTCACCGGCCCCGAGCCGCTCACCCCTCGAGAGCGGGTCGCGGTCCTGTCCCGCGCGATCGGGCGGGACATCGACTTCATCCAGATCACGCACGAGCAGGCCGTCGACCGGCTGGTCACCACCGGCGTGTCGCGCTCCGACGCCGAATTCGTCATCGGGTGGCACGCCGCCCCCGGCGCCGCGGCCATGACCGTCGACCCGACCGTGGAACGGGTGACGGGCCGCCCGGCACGGACGTTCGCCGAGTGGGTGTCCGAGCACGTGGACCGCTTCGCCACATCCCGCGCCGCGGCCGGGTAGCGCCGCCGCGGACCGTCATCCCGCGTCGACCGCGCCCGGCGGGGCTGCACCGCCTGCCGGGCGCCTGCCCGCTCGGCCCCGACGCCCGCCGCGACGACCAAGGCGATCCCGGCGACGGCCCACCAGCCGGGCAGCTGGCCCAGCGCGACCAGGCCGACGACCAGCGCGATCGCCGGTTCCAGCGCCATCAGCACGCCGAACGCCGCGGTGGTCAGCCTGCGCAGCGCGAGCATCTCCAGGCTGAACGGCACCACGGGCAGCAGGATCGCCAGGCCGAGCCCTATCAGGAACAGCTCGCCGTCGAGGCGCGCGAACACCTCGCCCTCGCCGAATACCGCCACCACCGTGGCCGTCAGCCCGGCGACGGGCATCGACACCGCCAGCCCGCGCAGGCCCGCCACCTCGTCGCCGACGCGCTGGGTGAGCAGGATGTACGCCGCCCAGCACGCGGCCGCGGCCAGTGCGTACGCCACCCCGACCGGGTCGGTTCCGCCGTGCCATGGCTCGGTCAGCAGGACGACCCCGGCCGCCGCGACCACCGCCCACGCCTTGGACGGGCCCCGGCCGCGGGCCACCGCGACGCCGAGGGGCCCGAGGAACTCCAGCGCGCTGGCCGTGCCGAGCGGCAGGGGGCGACCGCGGCCATGAAGAACAGGGCGAGCCCGGCCGTGACGACACCGAGGGCGACGGCCGTGACGAGCCCGCGCCTGCTGAACGCCGACGGTCGCGGTCGCACCACCACCAGTAAGATCAACCCGGCCCACGCCAGTCGCAGCCAGGCCGTGCCCTCGGTGCCGAGCCGCTCGATCAGCCCGACGGACACGGCCAGCCCGAGCTGGACGCAGGACATGGCGACGAGGGCGTATGCGGCTCCGGTCCGCGACGGGGTCATGCCTCCAGTCAAGGCGGACCGTTCATTCATGTCCACGTGACTTTGCTGTACACATCGTTCACGATTCATGAATGGAGACCCGCCGCCTCGAGTTCCTCGCGGAACTGGCCCGGCTCGGCTCGATGCGCGAAGTCGCCGAGGTACTCGGCGTCACGACGTCCACGGTGTCGCAGCAGATCGCGGCGCTCGCCCAGGAGGCGGGCACGCCGCTCGTCGAGCCCGTCGGCGCCGGGTCCGGCTCACCCCCGCGGGGCTACGGCTGGCCGACCACGCCATCACGATCCTGGCGGCCGTCGACGTCGCCCGTCGGGATCTCGACCCGGGCGCGAACCCGCCGGGACGGTCCGGGTGGCCGGGTTCGCGACCGCGATCCGCCGCTCCCTGCTGCCGCTGCTCCCCGACCTGGCCACCTCCCACCCGCAGGTGCGGCTGGTGTGCGCCGAGCACGAGCCCACCGAGGCGCTCGCGCTGCTGGCGGACGACGCGGTCGACCTCGCACTGGTCTACGACTACGACCTGGCGCCGCGCACGTTCGACCGGCGGGTGGAGGCCACCCCGCTGTGGAGCGCGCCGTGGGGGCTCGGCGTACCCGCAGCCGACCCGGACCCGCCCGCGGCGCGGTGGCGGTGTTCCGGCGCTACGCCGACCACCACTGGATCGTGAACTCGCGCAACACCGCCGACGAGGAGGCCGTGGCCGTGCTCGCCGCGCTCGCCGGCTTCATCCCACGGCTGTCCCACCGCGCCGACAGCCTGAGCCTCGTCGAGGACCTCGTCGCCAGCGGGCTCGGCGTGGGACTGCTGCCCGAACACCCGGCCCCGCAGCCGCAGGTACGGGTGCTCCCGCTGCGCGAACCCGGGATCCGGCTGCGGGCCCACGCGGTCGTCGCGCGGGGCCGGGAGACCTGGGCGCCGCTCGCCCTCGTGCTCGCGCGGCTCGCTACGCGAGCTTCTCCAAGGTCGCCCGCGCCCCCACCTCGTACAGCGAGTCGAGGTGCCGGCGGTAGACGCTCGTGAACCGCTCGTCGTCGATCAGGTCGCCGAACACCTCGCGGTCGGCGAGGAACGCGAGCCGGTCGTCACGCTGGCGGCGGGCGGTGGCGGTGAGCCGGTCCGCGAGCCGGTCGACGACCTCGATCGGCTCGCCTGCTCGTCGACACCCTCGGCGTAGCGGGCCCAGCTGGCCACCACCGCGGCGGAGCGGGTGATCTCGCCGCCGTGCGCGAGGTTGTGCCGGATCACCGGCAGCAGCCACTTCGGGATGCGGTCGGAGCTCTCGGCGCACAGCCGCGCGACCGTGTCGCGGACGTGCCCGTTGGAGAACCGCGCGATCAGGTTGGGCTTGTACTCCTCGAGGTCCACCCCGGGCACCGGCTCGAGCGTCGGCGTCGCCTCCCGGTTCATGTAGTCGAGCAGGAAGTTCGCGAACAGCGGGTCCTGGCACACCTCGTGCACGAGCCGGTAACCGGCAAGGTGGCCGAAGTAGCACAGCGCCTGGTGGCTGGCGTTGAGCAGCCGCAGCTTCATCAGCTCGTACGGCTCGACGTCGTCGACGACCTGCACGCCCACGTCCTGCAGCGGTGGGCGGCCGAGCGGGAACCGGTCCTCGAGCACCCACTGGGTGAACGGCTCGCAGACCACCGGCCAGCGGTCCTCGATGCCGAACCGGCGGGCGATCTCGGCCCGGTCGTCGTCGGTGGTGACCGGCGTGATGCGGTCGACCATGCAGTTGGGGAACGCGACCTCGTCGCGCACCCACGCACCGAGCTCCGGATCCCGCAGCGTCGCGAAGGCGCTGAAGCTCTTGCGCGCCGCGTCCCCGTTGCCCTGGATGTTGTCGCAGGACAGCACCGTGAACGGCGGCACGCCGCGTTCCCGCCGCCGGACCAGGCCCTCGGTGATCAGGCCGAAGACCGTGCGCGGTGCGGCGCCTGGCGAGAGGTCGTGCACCACGTCGGGGTTCGTCGCGTCGAACTCGCCGGTGACGGCGTTGAAGTTGTACCCGCCCTCGGTGACGGTCAGCGACACGATCCGCGTGGACTCGGCGGCGAGGCTCTCGACCACCGCCTCCGGGTCGTCCGGCGCGAACAGGTAGTCGACGATCGACCCGACGACCCGCGGCTCGAACGTCCCGTCGGGGTGCTTGATCACCAGGGTGTAGAGGTGGTCCTGGCCGCGCAGGGCGTCGCGCGTCCTGCGGTCGCCGGGCAGCACCCCGACACCGCAGACGCCCCAGTCGAGGGCCTTGCCGTCGGCCATCAGCCGGTCCAGGTACATCGCCTGGTGGGCGCGGTGGAACCCGCCCACCCCGAAGTGCACGATCCCGGTGCGGACGGCGGAACGGTCGTACGCGGGGACCGGGACATCCGGACCGAGCGCCGACAGGCTGGTCGCGTCGAGCGCGGTCACGTCAACTCCTCCCGAGGGCCGGGCTCGATTTTTTGCTCTCGGCACCAGGTGGTCAAGCACAGTCGTCAAACTGTGCGCCGTGCCGCTCATATGAGCAGATGTCGGACGGCTCACCGATCGGCCATCATGCTCGGGCAGGCCGAACCGAAAGGATCCAACGTTGAGGTTGACGGACACGGCGACCAACCCGATCGGCGTCCACGCACTCGTCTGGGTGGGCGGCACCGACCCGTCCGCCGTGAGCGAGGCGGTGGCCCGCACCAGATCCGCCGGCTACGACCTGCTGGAGCTCTCCCTCCACGACGCGAAGCAGCTCGACACCGCCGCCGCGCGGGCCGAGCTGGAAGCGGCCGGGCTCGGCATCGCGTGCTCGCGTGGGCTCGCGTTCGACGCCGACATCTCGAGCACCGACCCGGCCGTCGTCGAGCGCGGTGCCCAGCTGCTCGCCGACTCGCTGACCACCACCCGCGAGCTCGGCGCCACGATCCTCACCGGGGCGCTCTACAGCGCGCTCGGCAAGTACTCCGCTCCCCTGTCCGACGGCGGGCGGGCCAACGTCGTGCGGGTGCTGCGCGAGCTGGCCACCGAGGCCGCCGGGCACGGCATGACGCTCGGGTTGGAGATCTGCAACCGGTACGAGACCAACGTGATCAACACCGCGCACGACGCGCTGCGGCTGGCCGACGACGTCGGCGCCGACAACGTCGTGATCCACCTCGACACCTACCACATGAACATCGAGGAGGACGACCTCGTCCGCCCGGTGTACGAGGTGGGCGACCGGCTCGGCTACGTGCACATCGGCGAGAACCACCGCGGCTACCTCGGCTCCGGCCACCTCGACTTCGGCGCGTTCTTCCACGCGCTGGCCGACGTCGGTTACCGGGGCCCGATCACGTTCGAGTCGTTCTCTTCGGCCGTCGTCTCGCCGGGCCTGTCGAGCGACCTCGCGGTGTGGCGGAACCTGTGGTCCGACGGCACCGACCTCGCCGCCCACGCCCGAGCGTTCATCGCGGGGCAGCTCACCGCCGGCCGCCCCCGGTGACGCTCGCCGACCTCGTCGCCCGCGCCGGCGCGCTCGCCGCCGGGCCGGGCCGGGCGGTGCTCGGGATCACCGGCAGCCCCGGAGCGGGCAAGTCGACGCTCGTCGAGGCGCTCCTGCGCGAGCTCGACCCGCAGCGCGTGGCGCACGTGCCGATGGACGGGTTCCACCTCGCCGACGTCGCGCTGCGCGCGCTCGGGCGCCTCGACGCGAAGGGTGCGCCCGACACGTTCGACGTCGGCGGCTATGTCGCGCTGCTGCGCCGGATCCGTGCCGACGCCGAGGACGTGATCTACGCACCGGCGTTCGAACGGGACCTGGAGCAGCCGCTGGCAGGCGCGATCCCCGTGCCGCGCACCGCCCGGCTCGTCGTCACCGAGGGCAACTACCTGCTCGTGGCGTCGGGGCGGTGGCCCGAGGTCGCGGCGCAGCTGGACGAGACGTGGTTCTGCGCGCCGGACCCGGACGTCCGCCTCACCCAGCTGGTCGCCCGGCACATCGCGTTCGGCAAGAAGCCCGACCACGCCCGGGCCTGGGTCGCCGCGGTGGACGAGCCGAACGCGAGGCTGGTGGAGGGCACACGGGCGCGCGCCGACCTGGTCGTGCCGGCAGAAGTCCTGGAGGCACTACCGCCCACGTGACGCCGAGCACTCAGACTGGGCTATCGCCGAGTGTGAGCCATGGCTAACATCCCTTTTCGTGGTGGCTAACACGTCAGTGGCGGGCCGGTCGGTGCGCGGCCGCCTGCTACTCCTCGGGCCCGCCTTCGTCGCGGCGATCGCCTACGTCGACCCCGGCAACTTCGCCACCAACTTCTCCGCGGGAGCCTCGTACGGCTACCTGCTGGTCTGGGTGATCGTCGCCGCCAACCTCATGGCGATGGTGATCCAGTCGCTGTCGGCGAAGCTGGGGCTCGCCACCGGCCAGAACCTGTGCGAGGTCTCCCGGCAGGAGTTCCCGCGGCCGGTCGTGTGGGGGCTGTGGGCGCAGGCCGAGCTCGTCGCCATGGCCACCGACCTCGCCGAGGTGATCGGCGGCGCCATCGCGCTCCACCTGCTCTTCGGGATCCCACTCCTACAGGGCGGGCTGATCACCGGCGTGGTGGCGTTCGTGCTGCTCAGCCTGCACACCCGCGGCTACCGGCGATTCGAGCTCGCCATCGGCGGGCTGTTCGCGGTGATCGTCATCGGGTTCTTCGTCAACCTCGGCCGGGTCGACGTCGACGCCCCGGCCGCCGCGGCCGGCCTCGTGCCGGCCTTCGCCGACACCAACAGCGTGCTGCTCGCCACCGGCATCCTCGGCGCCACCGTGATGCCGCACGTCATCTACCTGCACTCGGCGCTCACCCAGGACCGCACCCGCGGAGCAGGCGTCCCGGCCCGGCGGCTGCTGCGCTTCCAGCGCATCGACGTCGGGCTCGCCATGGGCCTCGCCGGGCTCGTGAACCTCTCCATGCTGCTGATCGCCGCCGCGCTGTTCCACGACAGCGGCACCGAGGCCGACACCCTGGAGGGCGTGTACAGCGGGCTGGCGGCCGTCGACGGCGTCGCCGCACTCGCGTTCGCGCTCGCACTGCTGGCGTCCGGGTTCGCCTCCTCGGGCGTGGGCACCCTCGCGGGGCAGGTCGTGTTGCAGGGCTACCTGCAGCGCCGCATCCCGATCCTGCTCCGGCGCGCCCTCACGCTCGCCCCGGCACTCACCGTCCTCGCCATCGGCATCGACCCCACCCAGGCGCTGGTGCTCTCCCAGGTCGTGCTGTCGTTCGGGATCCCCTTCGCGCTCGTGCCGCTGGTCCTGCTCACCCGGCGCCGCGACATCATGGGCGACCTCGTCAACCACCGCCTCACCACGGTCGGCGCGAGCGTCATCGCCGCAGTGATCATCTGTCTGAACGCGTTCCTCCTCGTCCAGGTGCTGGCGGGGGCCTCGGTGGGCTGAGGGCGACGGAGCTCACGCCGGGGGCCGGATGCCCCGCGCCTCGAGCCGCGGCAACACCTCCTGGGCGAAGTACTCGAGCTCACCGACGTAGTCGACGAACGACAGCGTCATACCGCCGAAGCCGGCCCGGTGGAACCGCTCGATCTCGTCGGCGACGTCGTCGGGCGTGCCGATCATCGGGCAGCTGCCGTGGCCGGCCGCGAAGCGGGCGCGGAACGTCGCGAGCATCTCCGGGGTGAACGACTGGGCGTGCAGGCCCTGCAGGCGCATGAGGTTGTCGACGGCCTCCCAGTCGGCGTTCTCCTCGGCGTAGTGGTGCAGGTACTCCTCCGCCTCGCGCCGGGTGGGGCGGCACACCACGTGCCCGAGCGTGAACACGCCCACCGAGCGGCCGTGCTCCTCGTCGGCCCGCGCCCGGACCGCCCGCACGACCCCGGCGCCGTCCTCCGGCCCGCCGACGATCGTGAACGCGAAGTCGGCGTTGCGGGCGGCGAAGCCACGGCCCTGGGTCGACGAGCCCGCGTTCAGCACGGGCAGCACCCCGTCGTACGGCTTCGGCATGCCCTCGACGCCCCGGAGGGTGAAGAAGCGGCCGTCGTGGTCGAACGACCCCGGTTCGGTCCAGATCCTGCGGATGATCTCCCACCACTCCTGGGCCAGCGCGTAGCGGTCGTCGTGGTCGGACGGCAGCTCGACGCCGAACGCCCGGTACTCCGGCTCGTTCCAGCCGGCCACGATGTTGACACCGGCCCGCCCCTGCCCGATCCGGTCGACGGTGGCGAGCTGCTTCGCCGTGACCACCGGGTGGTTGAACGCGGTGTGGACCGTCGAGAACACGGTGATCCGCCGCGTGTGCGCGAGCAGGGCGGCCGCCGAAGCCACCGGGTCGAGGACGCCCTCGTGGAAGTTGGTGTCCCCGCCGTAGCCGATCCACCGCGCGATCGGGAGCAGGAAGTCGATGCCCACCTCGTCGGCGAGGCGCGCGAGCCGCAGGTTGTCCTCCCAGCTCCCCGACCAGCGCTCCGGGATGCGGGTCACCGCGAGCCCCGACGAGCAGTTCGCGGAGAACAGCCCGAGCTTGAACGCCTTCCCATCGGTGATCGTCCTCGACATCGTCACGCCCCAGGGTCGTCGGTGGCCGCCGACGGCATGATCGCACCTCGGGCCGGTTTCGGGACGAATGGCGTAGCCGCGCGAGGACACCCGGCCGCCCGGTTCCCGTCATTCGCGAATTACCTCGTGGCCGGTCGCTCCTTAGCGTCGTGGGGGCGCGCGACGCGGGAGGAGATCGACGTGGGGGATGCGTTCGAGGGCGAGGTCGTGGTCCTGTCGCGGCGGGCCGAGTCCGACGGTGTGGTGTCACTGGAGCTCGGGCTGCCGTCGGGTGATCCCGTCCCGGGCTGGGAGCCCGGCGCGCACATCGACCTCGTGCTCCCGGACGGGCTCACCCGCCAGTACTCGCTGTGCGGCGCGGTGGACAACGGCAAGACGTGGCGGGTTGCAGTCCTGCGCGAGCAGGAGGGCCGGGGTGGGTCGCAGTGGATCCACGACAACGCACGCGTTGGCACCACGCTGCTCGCCCGCGGGCCCCGCAACCACTTCCCGCTCCTCGACGCGCCCCGCTACCTCTTCGTCGCCGGCGGGATCGGCATCACCCCGCTGCTGCCGATGATCAGCCAGGTGGCTGCGTCCGGCGCCGAGTGGGAGCTGCACTACGGCGGACGCGGCCGCGACTCGATGGCGTTCCTCGACGAGCTGGAGTGCCACGGCGACCGCGTGACGGTCCGCCCGGAGGACCGGCACGGGATGCTGGACCTCGCGACGATCCTCGCCCGCCCGGCAGGCGACGCCCTCGTCTACTGCTGCGGGCCGGCCGGACTCATCGACGCCGTCGAGGAGCGGTGCCGGGCCTGGCCGGCGGGTTCCCTGCACGTCGAACGCTTCACCAACGTGGTGACCACCTCGCAGGACGACGCGGAGTTCGAGGTGGAGCTGCGCGGATCCGGCGTGACCGTGACCGTCCCCCCGCACCTGACGATCCTCGAGGCCGTCGAGAACGCAGGCGTCCCCGTGCTGTCCTCCTGTACGGAGGGGACGTGCGGGACCTGCGAGACCACGGTGCTGGAGGGCGAGGTCGACCACCGCGACGTCGTGCTCACCGACGACGAGCGCGACGCGAACGAGACGATGATGATCTGCGTGTCCCGGGCCAGGTGCGGCCGGCTCGTGCTCGACCTCTGACCCTCCCCGCTCCCCGATCGGTGGATTTCGCCCGCGGCCGCGTCGTCTGGGCCGGTGGTGTGCCCTGCTCCGCCGTACCGTGCCGGTGTCCGCACCCGGTGCAGCTCGGCGGGAGGAGCGGAATTGACCGTGTTCAGCAGGCGGCGGATGCTCCACGCGGGTGCCGCGGCGTTCGGCGCGGCCACGCTGGGCCCGGTGGCCGCCGCGTGCGGGACGTCCCCCGCCCGCTCCGGTGCGGCGGTGCCGGGGGAGGCGGTCCCGGAGGAGACGCGGACGCTCGACCAGCTGCACGCCGAGGCCCTCGCGGAGGGCGGGCGCCTCGTCGTGTACGCGGGAGGGGACACGCCGACGCAGCTGAACGGCACCGAGCAGGCGTTCCGCTCCCGCTTTCCCGGCATGAAGCCGACCGTGGTGGTCGACTACGGCAAGTTCCACGGTGTCCGGGTCGACAGCCAGGTCGCGACCGGCACCGTGGTCCCGGACGTGGTGCAGCTGCCGACCCTGCACGACTTCCCCCGGTGGAAGGAGGAGGGTCTGCTGCTCCCGTACAGGCCCGCGGGCTTCTCGACGCTGCCGGAGCGGTTCCGGGACCCGGACGGCGCGTGGCTCGCGACCGCCGTGGTCGCCCTCAGCTACGTGTACGACGACACGAGCGGCTCCGTCCCCGCCACCCCGCTCGACCTGGTCGACCCCCGGTGGAGGGGCAAGATCGCGTCTTCCTACCCGCAGGACGACGACGGGGTGCTGTTCCTCTACCGCGAGTACGTGATGACGTACGGGTGGGGGTGGGCGGAAGGGCTCGCCGCCCAGGACGTCCAGTTCTCGCGCGGCACCCACTCCCCCGCGGCCGCGGTGGGCGCGGGGCAGAAGTCGATCGGGATCGGCGGCCCGGGATCCCCCGTCCCGGCCTCGGCACCGCGCTGGGTGGTTCCCGTCGACGGTCCGTTCCTCGGTTGGGGCCAGCGGTCGGCGATCCTCGCCGGGGCTCGGCACCCGGCGGCCGCGCGGCTCTACCTGAACTGGCTGCTCTCCGTCGACGTGCAGCGCAGCTCACCCAACGGCTGGTCGGTGCGCACCGACGTCATCCCGCACGGTGGGCTCGAACCCATCTGGGAGTACCCGAGCGCCCGCATCGACGAGTTCGCGCAGTTCATGGACGACCGCGCCGAGGTCGAGCGCTGGCGGCAGACGTTCGCCCTGCACTTCGGCGAGGTGCAGGGACCCCCGACCACCGGCACGCCCGGACTGCACCCGGGCCTGCCGGTGGTCTGACCGCTACCGCTGCGGCGACCGGGCGTGCCCGTCGGACTGCTCCGGACGCTCCTCCTGCGCACGGCGGCGGGCGGCCGCCGCCGCGAGGATGATCTCGACGCAGTCGTCGTGCCCGATCAGTGTGCTGTCCAGCACCAGGTGGTAGTGCTCGGGGCTGGCCGGGTCGGTGCGGTAGTAGTGCTTCACGTAGGCCGTGCGGGCGCTGTCGTTGCGGCTCATCGCGTCGCGCGCGGCCCGCTCGTTGATGCCCAGCATCCTCATGGCCTGCCAGACGCGGCGCTCCGGGTTGCCGTCGAGCCGCACGTGGAGTGCGGCGCGGTGGTCGCGCAGCACGATCGCGGCCGCCCGGCCGAGTATCACCCCGCCCCGCTCCCGGATGCCGTCGCGGATGGCCCGCTCGGTGCAGGCGTGCACGTGCGAGTCGGGCAGCAGCGCACCGGGCGGCGGCACGGCACCGACCATCCAGTCGGTGGTGGCCGGCGCCGTGGCCGTCAGCATGCGCGAGAGCCAGCCCTGGACCTGCTCGTCGCGGCTCAGCGCATCCTCGAGCGGGATGCCGAGCTCGTCGGCCACGGCCGTGGGTATCGCACGGTCCAGGAACGGCACGCCGAGCTTCTCGCGACCGCCGGGCCGATGAACGCACCCCCGGAACCGTAGCTTGCAGAGATCGTGACGACAGGTCGCATGGCTGGCCTCCATCCCCGAAGACCTGGGCCGACAACGTTAGTCCAGGTGATACCCGTCGGCAGCCCAGGACATACCCCGGTCGGAGGAATCCGTCAGGCGTCCGGTGCGCCGTAGCGCCGTCCCGCCTCGATGTCGGCGGACAGGTCGCGCTGGTACGTAGGGTTGATCAGCAGCTCCTCGACGACCGCGCGCTGCGGCAGCGACGCAGCGAGCAGCACGGCGGCGGCGACGTCCTCGGGCATGAGCATCGTGGCGCGCTCCTGCGCCTGCGGGGGCAGCGGGCGGTTGTCCAGGATCGGGGTGTCCACCTCGCCCGGCAGGATCGCGGTGGCCCGGACGCCGTCACGCCGGTAGGAGGCGTTGAGGTAGTGCATGAAGTTCACGACGCCCGCCTTCGCGGCGCCGTAGGCAGGCCCGGAGAGCAGACCGGGGTGCACCGCGGCCACCGACGACACGGTGATCACCGTGCCGGCGCCGCGGTCGAGCATGTCCGGCAGCACCGCCCGGGTCAGGGCGAACACCCCGCTCAGGTTGACCGCCACCACAGCATCCCAGTCGTCGTCGGACATCCAGCGGGCGTTGCGGGTCCGCGACGACGCCCCGGCCACGTTGACCAGCACGTCCACCGGGCCGACGCGGTCGCGCACCCCGTCGACGAGCGCTGCCACCTGCGCGGGGTCGTCGACGGCGGCCGGCGCGACGTGCGCGGTGCCGCCCGCCGCGTCGATCGTGGCCGCGACCTCCTCCAACGGCTCGCGGCGCCGCCCCGCGAGCACCGTGACGGCACCCTCGGCGGCCAACGCCACCGCCGTGGCCGCCCCGATGCCGCTGCCGGCCCCGGTGACGAGGCAGATGTTGTTCTTCAGCGTCCTCATAGTTTCCCCACCTAGCATCGGTCACATGGCCAATCGAGCAGATCACCGCACGGTGAACCGCCGGGTGCTGGCCGTCGTCGCAGGAGCGATCATCCTCGGCGGGGGACTGTTGTGGCTGGTGCTCGCCAGCATCGGACCCGAGCGACCCGCCACCACGAACCCGCCCACGAGCTCGGTCGACCTGCAGGGCTGGAAGCTCACGCTCCCCGTCGAGGGCGACAACGGCAACGCCGAGGAGGTCGAGCCTGCCGCCGTCACCGATCCGTGGCTGACCACCGGCCCGGACGGCAGCCTCACGTTCTGGCGCCCGCCGCCGGCGCCACCACCAAGAACTCCAAGAGCCCCCGCTCCGAACTCATCAGCCTCACCGACTTCACCGCGGGCGAGGAACAGCGCAGCCTGACCGCGTCGCTCGCGGTGTCGCAGGTGCCGTCCGACTCGCGGGACATCATCATCGGCCAGCTCCACGGCTCCGACGACATCAAGTCGGTGGCCTACGTGATGCTCCACTACAAGGACGGCACCATCGAGGCCGAGGTCAAGCAGAAGCAGAAGGGCGACGAGAAGCAGACCTTCCCGCTGCTGACCGGCGTGCCGCTGAACGACCGGTTCGACTTCACGATCACCGACGACGGCAACGGCTCGATGACCATCAGCGCCACCCACAACGGCCAGACCCAGCAGGCCACCGCCCAGGTCCCCGAGTCGTTCCAGGGCGAGACGGTCCGGTTCCAGGTGGGCAACTACCAGCAGGCCGAGTCCGCCCAGGGCGACGACGACGGCGGCCGCGTCACCTTCTACACGATCGAGGAGCGCTGATCCGCCGGTAGGCCACGCGCACAGGCCACCACCGAGTCGGCGGCCTGCAGACCGACGCGGCGCATCGCCTCGACGGTCTGCCCGCCGCAGTGCGGGGTGAGTGTGACGTCGGCACGCAGCAGCGGGCTGCCCGCGGCGAGCGGTTCCTCCTCGAAGACGTCCAGTCCCGCGCCCGAGAGGAGCCCGCTGTCCAGCGCGTCGACCAGCGCCGCCTCGTCGACGAGGCCGCCCCGTGAGGTGTTCACCAGCACCGCACCGGGCCGCACCGCGGCCAGCGCCCGCGCATCGATCAGGTGGCGGGTGGCGGGCAGCAGCGGGACGTGCAGGCTGATCACGTCCGACGCGGCGAGCAGCTCCGGCAGCGGGACCAGCCCGACGCCGAGGTCGCGCGCCACAGCTGCGTCGGCGGCCGGGTCCGCGGCCAGCACCGTCATGTCGAACGCGGCGGCCATCCGCGCCACCCGCTGCCCGATCCGTCCGAACCCGACCAGCCCCAGCGCCTTCCCGTCGAGCTCGAGCCCGACGGCCGCCCGGCGGGCGTCGTCCCAGCGGCCCGCGCGCACCCCGCGTCGGCGGCGGCCACCCGGCGCACGACGGCGAGGATCAGCGCGAACGCGTGTTCCGCGACCGAGACGGCGTTGGCGTCCGCGGTGACCGTGACCGCGACGCCGTGCTCGCGGGCCGCCTCCACGTCGACGGTGTCGTAGCCGGCGCCGTGGCGGGCGATGATCCGCAGCCGGGGCGCGGCCTCGATCTGCTCCCGGTCCATCCGCGCGCTGCGCAGGAGCACGGCGTCGACCTTCCCGGCGACCTCCTCCCACGGCACCCCGAGCGCGACGTCACCCACCTCGCGCAGCCGCGCGCACGCCGCCTCGTCGATCGGGCGGGGCACCCACGTCAGCCAGTCGCTCAACGCTCGGCCTCGCTGTCGCTCGGCCGGCGCTTCGCGCAGGCGCTGTGACATGATTCGCTCGCAAGCTCGCTCAACGGACGGGCACCGCGTTCGCGGCGCGCTTGGCGACCTCGTTCGCGGCGATCTCCTCGGCGCCGGCCAGCACTTCGGACGCCCGGTCCCGCGGGACGACGACGACCCCGTCGCGGTCGGCGACGACCGCGTCGCCGGGGCGGACCACGACCCCGCCGACCGACACCGTGTCCAGCAGTGCGAACGGACCCGTCTTGAACGGGCCCGCCGGCGTCTGCCCACGGCTGAACACCGGCATCCCGAGCGCCTCGAGCTCGGTGATGTCGCGCGCCGCGCCGTCGATGACGAACCCCGCCAGTCCCCTCGCCTTCGCCTTGATCGCGATCATCTCGCCGATCAGCGCCCTGATCGTGGCGCCGTGCCCGTCGACGACCAGTACGTCGCCGGGCGCGTCACCTCG
Organism: Pseudonocardia sp. CNS-004; assembly: GCA_001942185.1. Lineage (GTDB taxonomy): Bacteria > Actinomycetota > Actinomycetes > Mycobacteriales > Pseudonocardiaceae > Pseudonocardia. The sequence goes on along the minus strand of MKJV01000081.1, from coordinate 71,063 downwards.
AGGGCTTCGTGCACCGCGAGGTTGTCGCCTTCCCGCGTCCACACGGTGAAGGCGGGGCCGGCCAGCGCGGCCGCGGGCCAGCGCCCCTGGACGGAGTCGTCGAGGCAGCCGCGGCGGCCCATCGCGTCGCCGAGCACGGCGGCGCCGAACCGGGACAGGCGGGCGACGAGCTCCGGGTCGGTCCGGGTGAAGGAGGCGATCTCAGCCACGGTGGGCCTCCACCCGGCGCTCCGGCTCCCCGGTGTAGGCGGGCAGGCTCGTGCGCGGGATGGGGCCCTTGTTGCGCAGGCCCGAACCGCTCTCCTCCCACGCGTGGGCGAGCGCACCCACCGACCTGGACAACACGAACAGCCCCCTCCCGAGCTCGGGCGCGAAGCCGAGCTCGCTGAAGATCACCGCGGTGGCGCCGTCGATGTTCATCGGGATCGGGGCCAGCTGCCGCTCGATCTCGGTCGCCACCCGGTACGCACGCCCGGCGACGACGCCGTCGGACACCGCCCGCTCGACCGCGGCCATGAGCGGGTCGCGACGCGGGTCGACCGGGTGGAAGCGGTGCCCGAACCCCGGCACGTGGATCCTCCGTGCCTTCAGGTCGGCAAGCACCGCGCGGACCGCGTCCGGCGCGTCGTCGGCGTCGATGCGGGCGAGCAGCTCCATCAGCTGCTGCCCGGCCCCGCCGTGGACGTCACCGAGCACGTTGACGGCGCTGGCCATGGCGTTGTTGATGCCGACCCCGCAGGTGGCCGCCATCCGGGCGATCGCGATCGCCGGCGACTGCGGGCCGTGGTCCACCCCCGCGACGAGCGCCCGCTCCAGCAGCCGGGCCTGCGCGGGCGACGGCAGGTCGCCGCGCAGCAGCATCCAGACGACCTGAGCGAACGTCGCCTCCTCGATGAGGTCGGCGACCGGGTAGCCGCGGAGGCGGATCACGCCGGGGGTGATGTCGGTGATCGCCGTGGCCCACCACCGGGAGGCCAGGTCCTCGTCGTCCCTGGTGGCCTGTCTCGACATCTCAGATGACCCCTTCCTCGCGCAGCCGCGCGATCTCGTCGCTCGCAAGCCCCAGCCCGGAGAGCACCTCGTCCGTGTGCTCACCGAGGCGCGGCGGGCGCCGGTCCGGCGTCGCAGGCTCGCCGTCGACGTGCACGGGCCCGCCGAGCAGGCGCAGCGTCGCGTCGCCCGCGGCGGGCGTGGGCAGCTCGGCGACCAGCCCGCGGGCCCGCACCTGGTCGGTCGCCAGTGCCTCGGCCACCGACACGACCGGCGCCGCCGGAACGCCGGACCCGAGCAGCTCCTCGTCCCACTCCCGAGCCGTCCGCTCGCGCAGGGTCGCCTCCAGCTCCGCCCGCAGCACGTCCCGGTTGGCCTTGCGCAGCTCCCGCGTGCGGAACCGCGGGTCGTGCACCAGCTCGTCGCGCCCGAGCACCGCACACAGCGTCTCCCACTGCTCCTGCTTGTTCGCGGCGATGTTGAGCGCGCCGTCGGCGGTGGCGAAGGTGCCCGACGGCGCCGCGGTGCGGTTCTCGTTGGCCATCACCGTGGGCGCAACCCCGGCGACGAGCTGGTCGGACACGACCCAGCCCATGGACGTCATGGCGGTCTCGAGCATGGAGACGTCCAGGAACGCGCCCTCGCCGGTGCGGGCCCTGCGCACGAGCGCGGCGTTCACGGCCATCGCGGCCGCCAGCCCGCCCATGGAGTCGCAGATCGGCGCGCCCACCCGCAGCGGGGCCGTCTCCGGGGTGCCGGTCACGCTCATCAGGCCGGACAGGCCCTGGATGATCTGGTCGTATGCCGGGCGCCCCGCATCGGGCCGGTCTGCCCGAACCCCGAGATGGCGCAGTAGACGATGCCCGGGTTGATCGCGCGCAGCGCGTCCCAGCCGAACCCGAGACGCTCCATCACGCCGGGCCGGAAGTTCTCCAGCACGACGTCGGCGCCGCGCACGAGCCGGGTGAAGATCTCGGCGCCCGCGGGCGACTTGAGGTCGAGCGTGACGGACCGCTTCGCCGAGTTCTGCGCCAGGAACGACACCCCGAGCAGCTCCTCGCTCAGCGCGGGGTCGGCGCCGAGCCTGCGGGCCAGGTCCCCTCCGCGGGGGTTCTCGATCTTGACGACGTCGGCGCCGAGCAGCGCGAGCTGGTAGCCGGCGTACGGGCCGGCGAGCACGTTGGTGAGATCGAGGACGGTGACGCCGTCGAGCAACCGGTTCACAGGAGCGCCTCCACGCTGCCGATGCCCCGCTCCGAGAGCCGCTCGGCGGCGCCCGCAGGCCGGCGAGGCCGGCCTCCAGGACGTCCCCTGCGAACCGCGAGCTCGGGCCGCTCATCGTCAGGGCGGCGATGACCCGCCCGTCCCGTCCCCTGATCGGCGCGGCGATCGCGGACGCCCCGACCTCGCGCTCCCCCTCGGAGCGGGCCCAGCCCCGCTCCTCGGTGGCCGCGATCTCGCGCAGGAGGTGCTCCCGCGCGGCCGGGTCGATCGGCAACCGCCCCACGAGCTGCGGGGTCGCGATGAGCAGGACCTTGCTCGCCGCGCCGGCCCACAGCGGCATCGGTGCCCCCACCTCGACGACGTTGCGCACCGTGTGGCGGCCCTCGTGCTGGGCGATCGCGATGCGGTTGCGGTCCTGCCGGACGTACACGCACACGGTCTCGTTGTGCTCCCGCACCAGCCGCGCCATGATCGCGTGGGTCTCCTCGTCGACGCGCCACAGGCTCTCGGCGGCCCGCACCCACGACAGCATCGCCGCCCCGAGCGAGTACTCCCCGTCCCGGACCGCGACGACGACCGAGCGCCGCTGCAGGTCGGCGAGCAGGCGGACGACGGTGGTCTTCGGCAGCCCGGTCTCCTCCACGATCTCGCGGAGCGAGAGCACCGGAGGCCGGCGCGTCAGCAGGTCGAGGATCCCGAACGCGCGACCCACGCTGCGTACCTGTGGCTCGGCGACTGGCATGGCGGGACCGTAACACGAGAAACCATGCAACGGTTTCGCTGGACCGCACCGTGGATTGATGTCTAGAGTGTCGCCGCACGTCGCTGACAAGGGAGACAGGTATGACGTCGATCCGCACCCGGCTCACTCGGGCGGCCATCACCCTCGGGCTGGTGGTCGCGGCCACGGCATGCAGTCCGCCCGGTTCGCCGGCACCGGCAGCCAGGACGCAGGCACCTATCCGGCCGCGCCGGTCACCCTCCTCGTGCCGGCGGCGCCGGGCGGCGGGTGGGACTCCACCGGGCGCTCCCTGCAGCAGGTCATCACCGAGGCCAAGCTCACCGACCAGCCCGTCGAGGTCGTCAACCGCGAAGGCGGCGGCGGAGCCACCGGCCTTGCCCAGCTCACCGGCCAGTACCAGGGCGACCCGAACACGCTGATGCTCGGCGGGCTCGTCATGGTCGGGGCGCTGCTGCAGGCCGACTCCCCGCTGAAGGTCACCGACGCCACGACCATCGCGACGCTCACCTCGGAGACCGAGGCCTTCGTCGTCCGCAAGGACTCCCCCTTCACCTCGATCCAGCAGGTGGTCGAGCAGTACGCGGCCGACCCCACGTCGGTGATCTTCGGCGGCGGGTCGGCAGGCGGCTCCGACCACATCGCCGCAGGCTCCTGCTGAAGGCCGCGGGCCAGCAGCCCGCGGGCATGAAGTACGTCGGGTACGCGGGCGGCGGCGAGGCGACCGCCGGCATCCTCTCCGGGGACGTCGAGGTGGGGATCTCCGGACTCTCGGAGTTCGTCGGCCAGATCGAGTCCGGTGAGATGCGCCTGCTGGCCGTCACCTCGGAAACGGGCGACGTCGCCGGGCAACCCGCACCCACGCTCCAGAGCGCCGGCTACGACGTCGAGTTCGTCAACTGGCGCGCGCTCTTCGCCCCGCCCGGGATCTCCGACGAGCAGAAGGCGGCGATCACCGACTTCGTGACGAAGATCCACGACAGCCCGCAGTGGTCGGACATCCTCGCCAAGCGCGGCTGGGCCGACGACTTCCGCACCGGCGACGAGGCCGCGGAGTTCATCCGGACGCAGAACGACACCATCACCGCCACCCTCCAGGAGCTGGGGCTGTGACGAGCCCCGACGTCGAGGAGGCCACCCGGCCCGCGGCGTCATGGGCGCAGCTGGCGTTCGCCGCGGTGATCCTCTTGCTCGGTGCCCTCGTACTCACCGAAGGACTGGGCGTCCGAGGCGACCTGAGCCCGCAGGGGCCACGCTTCTTCCCCACCGCTCTCGGCGTGCTGTGGCTCGTACTCGGTGTGCTCTACCTGGCGAGCCGGATCCGGTCGGTCGCGAGCGGCGCGCCGGACGACAGCACCGAGCGGCTCGCGCACGGCAAGCGGCTGGCCGTCCTCGCGGTCCTCCTGGTGGTCTACGTCTACGTGCTCTACCCGCTGGGCTACGCCCTCAGCACCGCCCTCTTCTTCATCGGGGCCGCCGCCGCGCTCGGCTCCACCCACTACCGGCGCGACATGGTCGTCGGGGTGCTGCTCAGCCTGGCGGTGTACTTCGTGTTCTCGCGGATGCTCGGGATCTCGCTGCCCTCGGGGGTGCTCCCCCTGTGATCCTCGACGACCTGCTGGGCGGCTTCGCCACCGTCCTGACCCCGGGCAACCTGCTGTTCGCCGCGCTCGGCGTCACCCTCGGCACGCTGGTCGGCGTGCTGCCCGGGATCGGCCCCGCGGTGACGATCGCCCTCCTGCTGCCCGTGACGTTCCAGATGGACGAACCCGCCGGGGCGTTCATCCTGTTCGCCGGCATCTACTACGGCGCGATGTACGGCGGCTCCACCACGTCGATCCTGCTCAACACCCCGGGCGAGTCGGCGTCGGTCGCGACGGCCATGGAGGGCCACCTCATGGCGAAGGCCGGGCGCGCCCGGCAGGCGCTCGCCACGGCGGCCATCGGCTCGTTCGTCGCCGGCACGATCTCGACACTGCTGCTCACCGTCGTCGCGGTGCCCCTCGGCCGGCTCGCCAGCACCGTCACGGCTGCGGACTACGCCGCGCTGATGGTGCTCTCCCTCGTCTCGGTCACGGCGCTCGTCGGGCGCTCGATGGTGCGCGGGCTGCTGTCCCTGGCGCTGGGGATGACGATCGGGATCATCGGGCTCGACGCGCTGTCGGGGCAGCCGCGGCTCACCTTCGGCCAGCCCGTGCTCTTCGACGGCATCGACGAGGTCACGCTGATCATCGGCCTGTACGCGATCGGCGAGACACTGTACGTCCTGGTCAAGGGCCGCACCCGGCCCGGCCGCCTGGCGGAGCTGCGCCGCCGGAGAAGGGCAGCATCGCCTGGATGAGCCGCGACGACTGGCGCCGCTCGTGGGCGCCGTGGCTGCGCGGCGCGTCGTTCGGCTTCCCGTTCGGCGTGCTGCCGTCCGGTGGGGCGGAGCTGCGACGTTCCTCAGCTACAGCTACGAGAAGCGCCGCTCCCGCGGACGGGACCAGTTCGGCAAGGGCGCGATCGAGGGGGTCGCGGGCCCGGAGGCGGCCAACAACGCGTCCTTCTCCGGTGTGCTCGTCCCGCTCCTCACCCTCGGCCTCCCGACGTCCGCCACGGCCGCGGTCCTGATCGCGGCCTTCCAGATCTTCAACCTCCAGCCGGGCCCGCAGCTGTTCGACACGTCCAGCGACCTCGTCTGGGCGCTGATCGCCTCGCTCTACATCGGCAACGTCATGCTGCTGGCGCTGAACCTGCCGCTCATCCGCGTGTGGGTGAAGGTCCTGCAGATCCCGCGGCCCGCGCTCTACGCGGGGATCCTCGTCTTCGCCACGTTGGGGGTCTTCTCGGTCTCCGGGAACCCGATCGACATCCTCATCGCCTACGGCATCGGCGCGATCGGGCTGGCCCTGCGCATGTACGGCTTCCCGATCGCCCCGGTCATCCTCGGCGCGATCCTCGGCCCGAACCTGGAGAGCCAGCTGCGCCGGGCCCTCACCGCGTCCAACGACGACTGGTCGGTGTTCGTCACCCGACCGCTCTCCGCCGTCATCCTCGCGCTCGCACTGGCCGCGTTCCTGCTGCCGCACCTTCCGCGGCTGTTGGCCCGGGCCCGCGGCCGCAAGACGGAGGTCGACCGGCTCGCCGTGGGGGACGAGGACTGACGGCTCAGCTCGTCATCTCCATCTGGTGCATCCCGTCCTGCGGGGCCATCAGTCCCGGCACCCGTTCGGGAACGAGCGCCACCGCGAGGCCGAGCACCAGCAGCGCGATGGTCACCGTGGTCGTGGCGGCCCGGCGCCACGGCAGCAGCTTCTCCGCCGCGATGAAGGCGGCGATCACGACCATCCACGGAATGCTCATGACCCCGAGCGCGAACAACGACGCCATCAACGCCCAGCAGCAGCCGATGCACCAGACCCCGTGCCGGGCGCCCATCCGGACGCGCCCAGCGGACCCGGGCGCCAGTGCTCGAGCAGGAAACCGAACGGGCCACGGCAATGGCGCAGGCAGACGTCCTTCAGCGGCGTCAGCTGGTACACCGCGGCCGCGACGATCACGCCGCCCGCCACGACCGGGCCGGACCGGTCCCAGCTCAGCGCGTCGATCCGGGCGACCCGTCCCGCCTGGAGGACCGCGAAGCCGACGAGACCGGCAACGGTCCACGCAGCCAGGTAACCGGCCAGGAGCAGCCCCGGCCCCATCGGCACCCCGGGCTTGCCGCCCTCGCGCCGCACGACCTCCAACCGGCGGTACACGAGCACCGTCGGCCAGACCGACGGGAGCATCATCGCGGCCATCATCAGGATCCACATGCCGACGAAGAACCCGAGCGTGCCCGGGTCGCCGCCGGTGCCCATCTGCAGCACCACGAGGACCCAGCACACCGCGGCGAGGGCCAGCAGCACCGAGATCGTCGGCAGCCGGCCCGACCGGACCGGGATGCCCGGCGCGCCCATCTAGCCGGACCAGGCGAACGGCGCGGAGAACCCCGACGTGCCTCCCTGACTCCACTCGAGGCCGAGGACCCCGACCCGCGATCCTCCCTTCCCCACCGTGAGGTCGCTGCCCGCGGGGTGGAACACGTCGACGAGTCGCGCGGGCGTCCCGCTCTCGACCCCGAACGGGACGACGTCGTCGACCTCCACCTCGAGCGCGTCCCCGGCGGTCAGCCGGTGGTGCCCGTTCCCCTCGTCGATCTCGATGCGCATCCGCTCCACGCCGAGCACCTCGCCGACGAGCGGCGCGAGCGCCTCCATCGGGCCGCCCAGCTCACCGCCGAACACCGCACCCAGCTTCTGGAGCTGCTCGTCACTGGCCCGTTCGTCCACCACGAGCGCGAGCGTCCAGTTGCCCTCGGTCATCACCTGCGGAGCGTCGGCCACGACGACGACGGTCACGTCGCTGACGTCGATGCCCTCGACGTCACCGGAGTCCACGTGGAAGGCGAGCACCGCGTTGCACCGCTCCTTGTCGGCGCCGGCATCGAGCGAGACGGTGCAGGGGCAGGGCATGTCGCACGAGCAGTTCTCGAAGTAGCGACCGCGAATGGACCAGGCCATGTCGACCCCCTCTCGAAGGGGCCAGCAAGTGTTGTCCGGTGATGTTGGCCGGTCAAGCGATCGTCGCGGCGATGAGTTCCGCGCGCCACCCGAGTCACCTCCCCATGAGCGAACACGAGCCCACCGCCGCCACGAACCTCGACCGCTACGGCAACGACGCCCTGCCGTGGAGCAGGGCGCGCGACGTCCTGCCCGCGAGCTTCACCAAGATGGAGATCCCGGTCTTCCTCGGCACCGCGAGCCCGGACGGCCGCCCCCACTCCTCGGGGATCGGGGCGGGATGGCACGAGGGCGAGATCTACTTCACCAGCGGGCCCGGCACCCGCAAGTCCCACAACCTGGCCGCCAACCCGGCCTGCACGATCTCCGTGCGCATCCCCGGCCTCGACCTGACCATGGAAGGAGAGGCCCACCGCGTCACCGACGTCGGAACCGTCGAACGGCTCGCCGCGCACTATGCCGCCGAAGGCTGGCCCGCCGAGTCCGACGGCGAGGGCGGGCTCACCGCCCCCTTCAGCGCACCCAGCGCCGGGCCGCCCCCGTGGCACCTCTACCGCTTCACGCTCCGGACGGCCGTGGGCGTCGCCACCGCCGAACCCCACGGCGCTACGAGGTGGACCTTCTCCTGAAGCCCCCGGTACCACCGCACGCTGTCGACCCGCTCGATCCGACTCGCACCTCAGGGCCCGGTAGTGAACCCCACCCAGCCACGTCTCTCACGCGCGGGCCGGGTGCCGACGCAGGTGCCCACACCCGAAGCCCTGGGCGGGGATGGGATGACATCAGGTGTCGAGGGTGACCGGGCGCGCCCACCGCAGCCCGAACCGCTCCGCCCCCGGGCGGCAGCGCCACCGAATCCGACCCGAGCGGCGTTGGCCAAGGGCTGATGGTCGCTGCAGGAGATCGACTGGCGACCATTTCCCCTTGATCGACCGAGAGGATCCCCGCTGGCGCAGCGCCGGCAGGGCAGGGCTTGGGTTGCCCGCGATGTGACCCGGCGGGGCAGCAGAGGCCCGCGGTCGGGAGTCGCGAAGCGCCATCGAGGCGGCCCTCGGGCTATCGCAGTACCGGCTCCAGCGAGAACTGCACCCCGTCCACCGGCGGCTCCGGCATCGTCCCGGACCGTCGGGCAGGGGGACGGCGGCCAGGAGCGCCCGGGTGTAGGGGTGCTGCGGGTCGTCCCAGATCGTGTGGGCCGGCCCGGACTCGACGATCCGCCCCCGGTACATCACGGCCAGCCGGTCGGCGATCAGCCGTACGACGGTGAGGTCGTGCGAGATGAACAGCAGGCCCGCACCGGCATCGACGGCCAGGTCGCGCATGAGCGCGGCGATGATCGCCTGGGTGGAGGCGTCGAGCGCGGAGATCGGCTCGTCGCCGATGAGGAGGTCGGGGCGGGCGGCGAGGGCCCTGGCGATCGCGATCCGCTGGCGCTGGCCGCCGGAGAACTCGTGCGGGTAGCGGCGCGCGGCCCCGCGGTCCAGCCCGACCCGTTGCAGCCACCACCCCGGCTCGGACGCTTCGGCGCCGCGGGCGACGGCCGCCCGCACGCCGTCACCGATCTGGACGCCGACCGGCCGGCGCGGGTGCAGCGAGCCGTACGGGTCCTGGAACACCATCTGGATCCGGGTCAACGCGACGGGGCGGCGGCGCAGCCCGAGCGGCGCGACCGGGGTGCCGTCGAACGACACGGTGCCCGCGGCCGGCGCGACGAGGCCGCAGATGGCCCGCGCCACCGTCGACTTGCCGCAGCCCGACTCGCCGACGAGGCCAAGCACCTCCCCGGCGCCCACGGCCAGGTCGATGCCGTCGACGCACGTACGGCTGCCGGCCGCGGTAGACCACCTCCAGGCCCTCGACCTCGAGCAGACTCACGACTCCTCCAGCGCACGTACGTCGTCGAGGGACCGGACGCCGCCGGTGGCGCCGGGCAGGCTCGCGAGCAGCGACGCCGTGTAGGGGTGCGCGGGCGCGGTGAACACCTGGTGGCGGTCCCCGTTCTCCACGACCTCGCCGTCGCGCATCACGGCCACCCGGTCGGCCACCGCGCTCATCACACCGAGGTCGTGGGTCACCATCAGCACGGCGAGGCCCATCTCGCCGGCCAGGTCGCGCAACAGGTGCAGCACCCCGGCCTGGACCGTGACGTCGAGCGCGGTGGTGGGCTCGTCGGCGATGAGCACGGTCGGGGAGCAGGCCAGCGCGATGGCGATCGCGATGCGCTGGCGCTGCCCGCCGGAGAACTGGTGGGCGAAGCGGCGCAGGGCGCCCGCGGGGTCCGGGATCCGCACCCGTTCGAGCAGCTCGACGGCGCGGGCGCGGGCCGCGGCCCGGTCGAGCCGCAGGTGGTGACGGAGGTGGTCGGTGAGCTGCGCGCCGACCGACAGCATGGGGTGCAGGCTCGTCGAGGGGTCCTGGAACACCATGGCGATCTCGGTGCCGCGCAGGTCGCCCAACTGCCGCGGGGTGAGCGCGAGCAGGTCGCGGCCGCCGTAGGTGATCGTGCCCCCGACGTGGGAACGCGCCGGCAGGAGGCCCATCACGGCCAGCCCGGTCATCGTCTTGCCCGAACCCGACTCCCCCGCGAGGCCCTGGATCCGACCCGCTTCCAGGTCGAGGTCCACGCCGCGCAGGATCTCGGCGTCGCCGATGCGCAGTGTCAGGCCCTTGATCTCCAGGGCGGTCATCGGGTCTCCGCCTTGCCCAGCTCGCCCGCCGTGCGCGGGTCGAGGGCGTCGCGCAGCGCGTCGCCCAGGAAGTTGAACGCCATCACCACGGTGAGGATCGCGAGGCCGGGGAAGACACCCAGCCACCAGGAGTCGAAGTTCTGGATCGCCGCCGCCACCATCGAGCCCCACTCCGCGGTGGGCGGCTTCGCGCCCAGGCCGAGGAACGACAGCCCGGAGAGCAGGAGCGTGGCCGTGCCGATGTCGAGGCTGGCGAGGATCAGCACGGGCCCGGTGACCATCGGGACGATGTCGGTGCGCAGCGATCGCAGCGGTGAGAAGCCGAGCAGCCGGTCGGCCAGCACGTAGTCGGCCTCCCGGATGCCGACCACCAGCCCGCGCGTGACCCGCGCGTAGGCCGGCCACGACACGACCAGCGCCGCCAGCACGGCGTTCAGCAGGCTCGCACCCAGCGACGCGGCGACGACCATCGCCAGGATGACGGTCGGGAACGCCATCACGAGGTCGGTCAGGCGCATCACGGTCTCGCCGACCCAGCGCCCGAAGAACCCGGCCGCGAGCCCGAGCACTCCGCCGATCGCCACGGACAGCCCGACGAGCAGGACCGCCAGCGGCATCGTGACGCGCGCGCCGGCCAGCACCCGGGTGAAGACGTCCCGGCCGAGCTCGTCGGTGCCGAACCAGTGGGCCGCGCTCGGCGCGTCCAGGCGCGGGAAGTCCTGGATCAGCGGGTCGTAGGGCCACAGCGCCGGGCCCAGCACGGCGACCACGATCCACACCAGCGCCACCGCGGCGCCCGTGACGCCCAGCGGGGTGCGCAGGCCTGGGGGATGCGGATCCTCATTGCACGCGGACCCGCGGGTCGATCGCCCCGTAGAGCAGGTCGACGACCAGGTTGATCACCAGGTAGATGACGCCGACGAGCAGCCCGACGCCCATCACGGCCGGCAGGTCGAGGTGCGAGGCGGCCTGGTAGGCGTAGGACCCGAGCCCGGGCCACGCGAAGATCTCCTCCACCAGCACGGTGCCCGACAACAGCGCGCCGAACGCGAGCCCGACGACCGTCAGGATCGGCACCATCGCCGCCCGGAGCACGTAGCGGAAGAGCACGGTCCGGCCGGGCAGGCCCTTGGCGCGCGCCGACCGGACGTAGTCCTGCTCCAGCACCTCCAGCACGGCGGAGCGGGTGAACCGGGTGAGCAGTCCGACGGTGTAGAGCGTCAACACCAGCGTGGGCAGCATCAGGTGGGCGAGCGCGTCGCCGAACGTCTCCCACTCCCCCGCCAGCAGGGAGTCCAGCGTGTAGAGGCCGGTGACGTGCGGTGGCGGTGTCGTGGCGGGCGCGAGACGCCCCGAGCCGGGCGCGAGGTCCAGCTGGAACGAGAAGACGTAGAACGCGACCAGCGCGAGCCAGAACGTCGGCACCGAGATCCCGACCAGCGACACCACCCGCAGCGCGCTGTCGGCGAGCTGCCCGCGCCGCACGGCCGCGACCACGCCGAACCCGACCCCGATCAGCACCGACAGCACGATCGCGCCGATCGCGATCTCCAGCGTGGCCGGCACCGCCGACTGCAGGTCGGTGAGCACCGGCCGGTGCGTCTGCTGCGACTCGCCGAGATCGCCCTGCACCAGGTTGCCCAGGTACGTCACGTACTGGACGGGCAGCGGCCGGTCGAGCCCGTAGTGCGCGCGGTACGCCGCGACGGTCTCCGGGTTCTCCGCCGCGCGCTGCCCGAGGTTGGCCGCGACGGGGTCGCCGGGCACGAGGTTGGTCAGCACGAACGTCACCAGCGTGACGCCGACGATCAGCAGCGCAGACACCCCGAGCCGGCGCACCAGGTAACGGGCGAGTGGGCTACTCACCAGCGGCCGCACCGACGGCCCCGAGGTCCAGCGTCCAGATCGGGTTGTAGGCGGCCCCGGTCACCGACTTGGCCGTGACGATGTTGGTGGCGGGCTGGACGAGCGGGATGAACGGCCCGCCCGCGTTCAGGCTGCGCTGGAAGTCCTGGTACAGCCGGGCGCGCTCGGCCGGGTCGACGGCCGCCGCTGCGGCCTTCGCGGCGGCGTCGATGTCGGGTGCGGCGCTCGCGGGCCAGTTCGCGCGCTTGCCGATCAGGCCGTCGGGGGCGAAGGCGAGGTAGTTGGACGGGTCCGGGAAGTCCGGCCCCCAGTACCAGAGCCCGATCTCCTCCTTGCCGCTCCGGTAGTTGTCCAGCTCGGTGGCCACGGCGCGGGTGCGAGGTCCACCGTGATGCCGGCCGCGGCGAGCTGGGCCTGCAGCCGCTCGGCGAGGGTCTGGAAGCTGAGGCCGAGGAGGGTGAAATCGCTCGGGTACGCCAGCTTCGGCGGCGCGCCGCTGACGCCGCTCGCGGCCAGGGCCGCGGTGGCCCCGGCGAGGTCCTGCTTCGGTGCGTCGGCCGCCGGGAGCGACCCGGCGATCATGGTCGGGATCATGCCTGCCGGCTGCACCGATCCCTCGCCCGCGACCTGGAGCAGGCCGGCGGGGTCGATCGCCTTCTTCACGGCCGAGACGTACTGCGGGTTGCTCGTGGTGGCCGAGATGTCCGCGCCCTGGTTGAGGAACAGGAAGATCGTGTAGGCCGAGGCACCGCTGGTGACGGTCAGCTCGCCCTGGTCGAGCCCGCTCACCTGGTCTCCGGAGAGGTCGAGCGCGATCTGCGAGTCGCCCTTCTGGACGTTCAGTACCTGGGTGGCGGCCTGCACGTTGCGGATCACGATCTTCTCGTAGGCGGGCTTCGCGGGCCCGTTGTACGTGGGGTTCCGCGCCAGCACCGCCTGGCTGGCGACGTCGAGCGACTCGAGCGTGTAGGGCCCGGATCCGGCGGACGTCGTGTTGAGGAACTGCTCCGCGCCGTCCTGCTCGTCGGTGGTGCCGCCGTTCGCCGTGACGACCTCCGAGTTGACGACCGACAGCGCCGGGTTCGGCAGGATGAACGGCAGGGCCGCGTTCGGCTCGGCGCTGGTCAGGACGACCGTCGTGTCGTCCTTCTTCTCGACGGTCACGCCGTCGAGGAGGAAGGACGGGTTGCCCTTCACGCCGATCACCCGCTGCAGCGAGAACACCACGTCGTCGGCCGTCACCGGGCTGCCGTCGGAGAACACCCGGCCCGCGGCGAGCGTCAGCGTCAGCGTCCTCGCGTCGGGCGACAGCTCGTAGGAGGACGCGAGCCCGGGGCCGGGGTGGCGAGGTCGTCGCCCGTGAACGTCAGCAGCGTCTCGTACATGCCGTGGGTCAGCATCTGCCCGGTGAGCTCGTACTCGCGGCCGGGGTCGACCGTCTTCAGGTCGAACGTCGAGTCGATCACGAGCGTCGGCCCGGAACCGGACCCACCTCCGGCCCCACCCGACCCGCATGCCGCCACCGCGAGCACCACCGCCGTCGCGGCGGCGAGCGCCACCGAACGCCTCGCACCGAACATGTGCACCTCCCCGATCCCGCCGTATCTTGCCCCGCCCGCGATCACCCGAGCACGGCGACCACCGTGAACAGGACCGGGACGCTCGCCACGGTCGAGCTCAGCGCCGCGTCCCGACCCAGTGCGACGCCCTGCTCGAACCGCGCCGCGTAGGCGAAGACGTTCTGCGCGGTGGGGAGCGCCGCGCAGACCACGACCGCGAGCAACCCGGGCCCCTCCAGCCCGAGCAGCAGGCCGACGAGCAGCGCGAGCAGCGGGTGGACGATGCATTTGAGGACCAGCACCGCCGCCAGCAGGGGTGCGGTCTCCCCCGCGCCCGGCCGTTTCGCGCCGCACAGCGAGATCCCGAACGCGAGCAGCATCCCGGGCACAGCCAGGTCCGAGATCAGCTCGATCGGGGCGAACAGCGAGGCCGGCGGGAGCAGCCCGGTCACCGACACGACGATCCCGGCGACGGTGGCGATGGCGATCGGGTTGCGCAGCGGCGCGGTGAGGGTCCTCCACAGGGGCGGGCGGGCGCCCGCCGACCGTTCCGAGAGCACGCCCAGGATCGTCGTGTAGACCGGCGTGAGCACCGCGAGCTGGAACACGAGCACCGGGACGGCCTCGGCCACGTTCCCCAGGGCGTACGTCGCGATCGGCAGCCCCAGGTTCCCGGCGTTGACGTACCCGCTGGCCATCGACCCGACCACCGTCTCCCCCGCGGGGCGCCGCGCAGCAGCCCGACCGGCAGGTACAGCAGGCACGCCAGCACGCTCGTCACGGCCGTGACGACCAGGCCTTCGGAGAACACGACCGCGACGTCCGTGCGGGCGAGGGTGCTGAACAGCAGCGCCGGGGAGGCGACGAAGAACGCCGCCCGCGAGAGGACCTGCATGGCGGCGGGTCCGAGTACCCCCGCCGCCCGACGAAGTACCCGACCGCGACGACGGCCCCGATTACGACGAAGGCGTCGACCACTCCACTCACGCCACAGTCACGTCTGACCAGCGTAGAGCTGTGACCCAAGCCGCAGGCCGCCGGAGGGTGCGGGCCGCGCCCTACGGCTGGGCGCGGTGGCCGACCCGAAGCAGCAGCACGACGCTCATGACCACCACCCACGCCGGGAACACCAGCAGGACGACGGGGTGGTAGATCGTGCTGACCAGCAGGAACGCCGCTGCCAGATACCCGATGACCGCCAGCCAGCGGGGCAGGAGGCCCGCGGTGCCCGCCATCCCGATCGTGGTGATCATGTACATGCCGGCCATCCGGCTGCCGAAGACGAACAGCAGCGCGTACCCGACCGCGGCGAACGCCCGCGCCACGTCCGGCGCCGGGGACGCCACCCCGAGGGTGGCCGGCAGGGAGACCGCCCCGACGGCGGCGGAGCCGACGAACACCACGGCGAGGAACACCAGACCCGTCGCCGTCTGCAGCCAGGCCAGGACGGGCGAGAACTCCATCGGGATCGCCCGGAACACCGCCCTGGTGGCGGACAGGTGCCACAGCAGCGCGATACCGGCGAACGGCACGATGTAGAGCCCGAGCGTGGCGAGCGGGTCGCCGCCGCCCGCGTGGAACGCGGCGTGGACGGGATCGGCGTCCCCCGGCTGCGGTCCGCGTTGCACGAGCACGATCGCCACCACCGCCAACACGGCGAAGACGATCCCGGACAACGCGCCCATCCGCCCGAGCGCCCGCGCCTGCCCCCACCGCCTGTCGGCCGCTGCCGCCGCGCCGGGATCCGGGCGCCGCGGAGTCTCGCCCATGCTCGCCTCCGTCGCGGGCCCGTCGTCGCCCGCCGCGCCGGTCTATCGCCGGTGGACGAAGCCGGTCAAGGCATCGGGACCGATCACTACCCACAGGAAGCGGACAGGCACGCAGAGGTCCGGAGCGCTACACCAACCAGAGGAACGTGACTGGGCAGATCGCCCACGACCGCGTCACGGCTCCACGGCGCTCTCGGGGCCAGGGGCTCGGGTCAGTCTCCTGTCCAGGAGGGCCGCGAGCATCGTGGCCACAGCCAGGCCGGCACCGATCCACGGGATCGAGGCGACGCCCGCGCCGGCGTCGAGCGCGGTCCCGGCGAACACGGGCACGAGGCTGATGCCCAGCTGGAAAGCCGACACGGCGGTGGCCCCGGCGAGCGTGGGTGCGCCGGCTGCGATCGTGAACACCCGCCCGTAGATCGCGGGGTTCAGCACGAACCCCGTGATGCCGAGCAACAGGACGAGGACGACGACGGCCGGTGCCCGGTCGGCGAGCGCCGCGAGCAGGACGGACGTCACCCCGATGCCGGCCGCACCGCCCAGGAGTGCGTGGAAGGGTCGCGCGTCGGCGATCCGGCCCCCGGCGGAGAGGCCGAGGAATGCGCCGATCCCGAACACCGTGAGGATCGGCGGCACCCACACCGCCGGGATGCCGGTGGCGTCGGTCAGGAACGCCGCGAGGTAGGTGTAGGAAACCATGTAGGCGGCGGTGCTCAGGAGCGTGACGCCGTAGACGAGCCACAGCTGCGGCCGCGCCAGCGTGCGCAGCTCCCGCCGGAGGTCCGGTTCCTCGCCCGCCCGGGTCTCGGGCACGGCGACGAGAGTCGCGACCGCCCCGACGGCGGTGAGCACGACCACGGCCCAGAAGCCGCCCCGCCACCCCGTGAAGTGGCTGAGCAGTGCGCTCGCCGGCCCGCCGGCGACCATGGCGAGGCTGAGTCCGCTCACGACCACGCCGGATGCGCGGGCGGTGCGCTCGGGGGTGACGAGCCCGATCGCGGTCACCGCGGCGGCCGCCCAGAATCCGGCGTAGGCGAGACCGGACACGAACCGCGCGACCAGGATGAGGCCGTAGTGGTCGGTGAGCAGGCCGGCCGCCACCGAGGCTGCGAAGACGACCTGCGCGGTGACCAGCGTGATCCGCCGCGACAGGCGGAGGGTCGCGACGGCCAGCAGCGGCCCTCCGATGACGACCCCGGCGGCGAAGGTCGAGATCATCGCACCTGCGGAGGGCAAGGTGATCCGGAGGTCGTGGGCGATCGCCGGTAGGACCCCGGCGACCAGGAACTCCGCGCTGCCCATCGCGAACAGGCTGAATGCGAGCAGGTGGACCGCCAACGGCAGCCGGCCACGGGCGGCGGACGCCCGCGGCGAGGTTCGGAGCTTCATGCCTCCAAGGCTGGGAGCCGTGGGGCACCACTCCAAGATTCGTTGCCGTTACCGGGACGCGGAGCGGCGGGCAGCGGTGGCCGCTCCGGAGTTGCGACGGGCCTGAACCCCCGGCGCGGAACCGCCGTGTAACGGTCCGGCGGCGCGCGGCGCTGCCGTACAGGACGGTCAGGGCGGCGCTCCCCCATGCTCCCGCTCTCCGTCCGGGAAGGACGTGGGACGGGTGCGCTCAGCCACGGGCGAAGTGACCCCACCCCGGGTCGAGACCGACCTGGAGGAGGCGTTGCGGGCCGCGGCCCGCGGTGAGGAGGCCGGCTTCGTCGCCCTGTACCGCGATCTGCAGCCCAAGCTGCTGCGGTACGCCACGGCGCTGATCGGCGCCGAGGCCGAGGACGTCACCGCGGAGACCTGGCTGCAGGTCGCCCGGGACCTGCGTGGCTTCGACGGTGACCTCGACGGTTTCCGGGGCTGGATCAGCACGATCTGCCGCAACCGTGCGATGGACTGGGCCCGCACCCGGACCCGGCGACCGGCCGACCCGACCGAGATGCAGGCGCTCGCCGAGCACCCGGACAGCGCCGACGCGCACGGATCCGCCGTGGAGGGGATGTCGACGCGGTGGGCGATGGCCCAGATCCTCGCGTTGCCACGGACCGAGGCGGAGGCCGTCCTCCTGCGCTCCGTGGTCGGGCTCGATGCCCCGACCGCGGCCAAGGTGCTCGGCAAGCGGCCCGGCGCGGTGCGGGTGGCCACCCACCGCGGCCTGAAGAAGCTGGCCAAGGCGATCAGCAGCGACCGGTGGGCAGGTGGGGACAATGCGTAACGCTCTGCGCGGGTGCGGCGCTGCACGACCTGAGATGCGCACCTCGAACCCGGACCGCCTGACCGCGGCCACCACGGAGCAGCTGCTCGACGGTGGCCCCGGACCAGCCGGCCTCCAGCAGCTCCTCGCCGCCGCCGCGGGCCCCGGCACGGCGAGCGAGCTCGCCGGCGAGGCGGCCGCAGTCGCCGCCTTCGCCGCCGCCCCCCGCGAGCTCCCGCTCCCCAGCGCACCCGACCGGAGACCCTCGATGTTCAGCACACTCCTTTCGAAGATCCTCGCGGCGAAGATCCTCGCCGCCGCCGTCCTTCTGGCCGGCGCCGGCGGCGGCGTGGCGCTCGCCGCGAACGCGTCCGGCGCACCGTCGCCGACCGACCAGACCTCGGCGACCGCCACGGCGACCGCCGAACCCGAACCGACCGACGACGCCGCGGGCCCCGATCCGGACGCCACCGGCGCACCGTCGCCCGCCCCGTCGGTCCACGGCCTCTGCAACGCGTGGTCCGCCGACGCCACCGACAACCCCGGCAAGGCCGCCGAGAACCCGGCGTTCCGCTCGCTCGTCGACGCGGCCGGTTCGGCCGAGGACGTCCCCGGCTTCTGCGCCGACCAGGACAACGCCCACCAGGAGAACACCGACCAGCCGGGCAGGTCCGGCACCGCACCGGGCCGCGCGAGCGACGAACCGGACGGCGCGGATGATGCGGACGACGCGGGCGCCGACCGCGCCGGCAAGCCGGAGGGGCGCGGCACCCCGCCCACCGCGGCCCCCGGCAACCCCGACCACCCCACCGGCCCGCCCGCCGACCGTCCGTCACGGGACGGCGACTCGGGCAGCGACTCGAACGGCAACTCGAACAGCAACTCGAACAGCGACTCGAACGACGGCTCCCGGGACTCCGGGAACGACGACTCCCGCGGCGAGCAGGGTGGTCAAGGCGGCCAGGGCGGCGGCGCGTCGTCCGACCGCCGGTCGGACGGCTGAACCGTTCGACCATCGGACGTGTCGTCCCGCCTTCCCAGACCCCGGAGGCGCGGACGGCGCGCGGAACGGGTTCCGGCTCCCTCCCCCCGGGGCCGGGGCCCGTTCCGGTCCGGCCAGGATCAGCCGCGCACCGCGACGATCAGCTCGATCTCCACCGGCTGGTTCATCGGCAGGTTGCTGGTGCCGATGGCGGAGCGGGCGTGCCTTCCGCGCTCGCCGAAGATCTCGACCATCAGGTCGGAGAAGCCGTGGATCACCGCAGGCTGGTCGTGGAAGTCGTCGGCGCTGTTGACGAAGGCGAGCGCCTTGACGACGCGCTCGACGCGGTCCAGGTCGCCCAGGTGGTCGCGGATGCTGCGCAGCAGCTGCACGCCGGTGGCGCGGGCGGCGTCGTAGGCCTCCTCGAGGCTGACCTCGGCGCGACCCGGCCCTTGTAGAGCAGGTTGCCGTCGTGGTCGGCGGGGCCGTGCCCGGAGACGAACAGCAGGTCACCGTGCTGCACGCACGGGACGAGGCCTGCGCCGCGCGCCACCTTGGTCGGCAGCTCGATACCGGCGGCCTTCAGCCTGTCGTCGATGTCGCCCATTCCTAACGAACCTCCTTGGTTCTCATTCTCAGCAGGCGTTGCAGCTCGGCGAGCACGAGCTCGTCCTCGCCGGGTTGGAGGGTCTGCGGGTTCAGCGCGATGGCGCGCGAGCCGTCCGGGGCGACCGCGATCGCGGGGTCGTTGCGCCACAGCGCGCCGATGAGCTCGTCGCGGCTCCAGCCGGATTCCGACCCGACCTCGACGATCGCCCGGCCGTGCGGCTGGCCCGCCTCGCTCGGGTAGCCGCGGCTGACGGTGATCCCGTCCAGCCCGGACAGCCCGGTGATCCACCTCTCGACCGAGGCCTCGTAGGCCGCGATCAACGCCGGCTCGTCCTGGCGGAGGGTCCACTCGACGGCGGCGAGGAGCCCGAGCAGCTCCTCCTTGCCGACCTTCATGCCCCGGCCGAGGGAGTGGTGCGGCGCCCCGTTGATGCGGGCCGCCGCGATCAGCCACTCCTTGCCGACCATCAGCCCGGTCGACTGCGGGCCGCGCAGGCCCTTCCCCCCGCTGAAGATCGCGCCGTCGGCCCCGACCTCCGTGGTGAAGTGCCACAGCGACGAGACCGGCGGGACCTGGGCGGCGGCGTCGACGAGCACCGGGACGTCGGACTTGTGGGCGATCTCCACCACCTGCTCGATCGGCAGCGCGCCTTCGGCGAAGTGGGCGCCCGCGAACCAGAGCACGCACGCCGTCCGGGTGTCGAACGCCGCCGCCAGCTCGGCCGGGTCCGGCCCGATCTCGACGATCCGCACGCCGACCTGGCGGACCGCGTAGTCGTACGGGTTGCGCTGGTCGCGGAACATGATGACCGTCTTCTCGCCGGTGCGGTCGAGGTAGGGCAGGTCCTCGAGCACGTACGCGCCGCCCTTCGAGCGGGCGATGCAGGCGATCACGCCGAGCGTGAGCAGTGCGGCCGCGCCGTTGGAGACGTGCGCGGCCTCGTTGCGGGTGGCTTCGGCCAGCCTGCGCCCGACGGCCCGGCCCAGGTCGACGATGTCGACGAAGTTCCGCGCGGCCGCGGCCATCGCGGGCAGCACCGGCGGTGCGACGAGCGAGCCACCGAGCCGGGTCAGGGTGGCGGCAGCGTTCACGACGGGGCGCACGCCCAGCTCGGCGTACACCTCGTTCACGTAGGTGCTCTCGGTGACGGTCATCCCGCCATCCTGCTGAACCGGGACATCGCCGCTGCACCGAGCCTGCCGGCGAGCCAGGCGTCCGCCGCGTCGTTGTCGGCCTGGCCGTGGTGGGTCGGTGCGTACCGCTGCGCGTCGAGCGCCTCCGCGAGCGCCGACAGTGGGCCGCCCTCGCCGGGGATCTCGACCCGTGCCGCCGCGGTCACCGCGGGCGCGTGCCGTTCCGGGTCGAACAACGCGAGGGTCCGCCGCACCGCGTCGGCGTCCTGCGGGTGTGCCCGGAGGTGGTCGCCGAACTCGGCCGCCGGGTAGTCCGCGTCGGGCTGGTCGGCTCCGCGGAAGAGCGGCGCACCGGCGACCTGGAGCGCGGCGAAGAGCGGCCGGCGGGCCGCGGTGAGCACGGCCAGGTCGTCGCCTGCGACGGCCACCCGCGAGGTGTCGACCTCGGGGAGCGCGGTCAGGTACTCGGCCGCCCGCAGGCAGTCGGCGACGATCCCGCGGTAGACGTAGCGGTCCGGGTCGGCGATCCCGTCGGTCAGCAGGCCGGGGTACGCGGCGGCGTAGGACGAGTCGGCGGTGCGCTGCCCCCGGTGCGCGATCACCAGCGTGACGTACCGGAGCCGGTCGTTGTAGTGGGGCGGGTTGTTGACGCTGCCGTACCGCGGGGTGGTGAGCACCGCCGGGTACGGCCCCGGCCCGGTGGGCACGCTGAGGTACCCGAAGATCCGGTACGGGCCGAGGCTGGTGAGCCGGACCTCGTAGCCGGTGAAATCGGCGGTGCACCGGCGCGGGACGAGATCGCGGACCGGCTGCGGGGGCAGCTGCGCCAGCTCCGCGTCGACGGCGTCCCAGTACCCCTCGAAAGCGCTCACCGCTCGACCTCGCTGACGCTCGGCCGGCGCTTCGCGCAGGCGCTGCAACATGATTCGCTCGCAAGCTCGCTCATTGGGCCACCCCCAGGTGCCCCGCCAGGAACGCCTCGACCTTCTCCATGGCCCAGTGGTTCCCCGCGTCGTGACCGCAGCGTTCGTAGGTGAGCAGCTCCTTCTCGCACTTCATCGCGTCGTGCACCGCGAACCCGGTCTCCGGCGGGCAGACGTCGTCCTCCAGGCCGATGTAGACCAACATCGGGGCCTCGATGTTCGGTGCGAAGTTGATGCCGTCGTAGTACCCGACGGACTGTGCCACCCGCTGCTCATGATCGGGATGATCTCGCAGGTACTCGTTGATCTCCTCGTACGGGTAGGAGTGGGTGAGCCGGGCCGATTCCATGAAGCCGCAGAGGTAGGGCGCGCCGGCGGCGCCGCAGGTCACGACGTCGGGCATCAGCGCGGCGGTGGTGATGGTGAGCGCACCGCCCTGGCTGGAGCCGTGCAGGCCGACGCGGGCGGGGTCGACCTCGGGCCGGGTGAGCACCGCGTCGACGGCCCGCACGGCGTCGACGTAGAACCCGCGGTAGCCGTAGGTGTTCGGGTCGACGATGTTGTCGACGAGGAGCCCCGGGTAGCCGGGGTTGTACGGCTGGTTCGACCGGAGCTTGCCGCGCGGCGCCACCGCGAAGGCGGCGTAGCCCTTCTTCGCCCAGCTCCGGGGGATGACCGGCTCGGAGATGTACCCGGGCACCAGCATGAGCGCCGGGTGCGGCCCCGCCGCGCGCGGCACGGCGTACCAGCCGGAGATCCGCACGCCCGCCCAGCTGTCGTAGTGCACGTCGTAGACGGCGACGTCGTCGGTGGAGCGCTCCTCCACGTACTCGAACGACGGCCGCAGCGGCACCTTCGCCACCTGCTTCAGCGTCGAGTCCCAGAAGTCGTCGAAGTCGTCGGGTCGGTACACGTTCACCTGCGTCACAGGCTCTCCTGCCGGTTCAGAACACTCGCCGACCGCGCGGCCAGCACGGCCCGCCCGTCGGACGGGTCGAAGAGGTGCACCTTGTCCGGTGCGATGACGACCGAGACCGCCTCGTTGACGCGGCCGTCGTACGGGGCGGGCACGCGCGCCTTGACGAGCTCCTCCCCCAGCCGCACCGTGACGAGCACGTCGGCGCCGAGCAGCTCGGCCACGAAGATCTGGCCCGGGTCGCCGCCGTCGGCCGCGAGCCGGACGTCCTCGGGCCGGATGCCCAGCACGGCCTCGCGACCGGAGAGCTCGTCGACCGCCGTGCTCGCGTGCTCGGGCAGCTCCACGGTGACGGCCCCGTGTCGGAACAGCAGCCGCCCGCCCTCGCGCTGGAGCTCGCCCGTCAGGAAGTTCATCGGCGGGCTCCCCATGAAGGAAGCGACGAACAGGTTGGCGGGGCGGGCGTAGATCTCCTCCGGCGACGCGCACTGCTGCACGAGGCCGTCCTTCATCACCGCGATCCGGTCCGACATCGTCATCGCCTCGACCTGGTCGTGCGTGACGTAGATGAACGTCCGGCGCAGGTCGGCGTGCAGGCGCTTCAGCTCCGCGCGCATGGAGCCGCGCAGCTGGGCGTCGAGGTTGGACAGCGGCTCGTCGAGCAGGTACGCGCCGGCGTCCCGGATCACCGCCCGCCCGAGGGCGACGCGTTGCCGCTGCCCGCCCGACAGCTCCTTCGGCTTGCGTTCCAGGAGGCTCTCGATGCCCAGCGACGCGGCCACCTCGTCCACCCGGGTGGCGATCTCCGCCTTCGGCACCCGCAGGTTGCGCAGCGCGAACCCGAGGTTCTGCGCCACCGTCTTGTGCGGGTAGAGCGCGTAGCTCTGGAACACCATCGCCACATCGCGCTTGTTGGCGGGCAGGTGCGCCACCGGCTCGTCGTCGAAGAACACCTGGCCGCCCGACATCCGCTCCAGCCCGCAGATCATCCGCAGCGTGGTGGACTTCCCGCAGCCCGACGGGCCCACCAGCGTCAGGAACTCGCGGTCGGCCACCGTCAGCGACACGTCCTCGACGGCCACGACGCCGCCGAACTCCTTGCGCACGTTCTCCAGCCTGACCTCGGCCATCGTCTACCCCTTCACCGAACCGGCAGCCATGCCCTGCACGATCAACCGCTGGCAGATCAGCACCAGCACCAGCGGCGGCACCACCGCCAGCACGCCCGCCGCCGCCATCAACGTCACCTGCGTCTCCACGTCGGTGGCGAAGTTGGCGGCGATCACCGGGATGGTCTGCGAGCTGATGGTGCTGGTCATGAACAGTGCGAACATGAACTCGTTCCACGCCGTCATGAACGAGAAGATCGCCGCCGCCACCAGCCCGGGCGCGGAGATCGGGAGGAACACCGTCCACATCATGCGGAACCACCCGCACCGGTCCACGCGCGCGGCGTCCTCCAGCTCGCGCGGGACCGTGCGGAAGTAGTCCTTGAGGATCCAGATCGTGATCGGCAGCGCGAACGTCGTGTAGGACAGGATCAGCGCGCCGTACGTGTCGAGCAGGTCGAGCGTGCGCATCACCAGGTAGAACGGGATGATGATCGCGATGCCGGGCACCATGCGCGTCAGCAGGTAGACGATCAGCAGCACCTGGCTGCCGCGGAACCGGATCCGGGAGAACGAGTAGGCGGCGAACGTGCCGAGCACCAGGTTCACGACCGCCGTCGAGAACGCCACCACCAGGCTGTTCAGCACCGCGTACGGGGTGTCCGCCACCGCGTTCGACCCGACGAGCGCCTCCTTGGCGCTCGGGTTCGCGAAGCTGAGGTAGTTCTCCGGGGTGGGGTTGTCGGGCAGGAAGTGCGGCGGCACCGACGCGGCGTCCGCCTCGTGCATGAAGCTCATGTTGACGATCCAGTAGAACGGCACCACGAGGTACAGCGCGAAACCGATCGCCAGCGTGTAGAGGACGACCTTCCTGGTCATACCTCGATCCGCCCCCTCTGGTAGAGCGTCGAGATGTAGCCGATGGAGATCACCAGCGTGACGATCGTGATCACCCACGAGTACGCGCTGCCCAGGCCGAAGTCGGTGTAGGTCAGGACGGTGCGGACGTTGAGCACGGCGATCACGTTCGTGGCGTCGCCCGGCCCGCCGCCGGTGAGCACGTAGATCGTGTCGAATGCCCGGAACGCGTTCATCGTCTCCAGGATCAGCACGATCAGCAGCGGGTGCAGCAGCCACGGCAGCGTCACCTGCGTGAACCGCTGCACGACCCCGGCGCGGTCGACCTTGGCCGCGTCGTACTGCTCGCTCGGGATCGTGGACAGCCCCGCGAGCAGGATGATCACGGTGAACGGCAGCGTGTTCCACACCTGTGCGAACGCGGTGATCAGGAAGGCGCCGGTGGGCGAGGTCAACCATGCCTGGTAGGAGTCGATCAGGCCGAGCTGCAGCAGCAGCCCGTTGAGCGCACCGGTCTTCGCGTCGAAGATCGTGCGCCACATCAGCCCGTTCACCACACCGGGCATCGCCCACGGCAGCAGCACCAGGCTGCGCAGCACGCCGCGGCCGAGGAACGTCTCGTTGAGCACGAGCGCCAGGGCCGTCCCGAGGATCACGGTCATCCCGAGCACCACCACCACGAACGCGACGGTGACGCGCAGCGAGCTCAGGAACACCGGGTCGCTGACCAGCGAGAGGTAGTTCTGGAACCAGACGAACCGCTCCAGCGCCGGCAGCTTCAGGTTGTAGCGGTGCAGGGACAGCCAGAACGAGTACCCGATCGGGTACGCCACCAGCAGCCCGATGACGATCATCGCGGGCGCGTTCAGGAGGTAGGCGCGCGCGGTGTCGGACAATCCGCGCCGCGGACGCGACGCCGCGGCGGCGGGCGGCTGCTCGGTGTCGGCGGCCGTGAGCGTCACGAGTACTTCTGCTTGAGCGAGGCCACGGCCGCGGACAGCGATCGGACGGCGTCGTCGGGCGAGGTCTGGTTGTTGAGGATCTGCTGGACGGTCTTCTGCTGTTCGTTCTCGTACTCGCTGTACCAGGGCTGCTTGACCACCGTGCGCGGCCGCGCCGCGTCGGCGAGCCCGGAGTAGATCTCCGGGTCGGCGAAGGTGGCGATGCCCGCCTGCACCTCCGGGTCCTGCTCCAGCGCCTTGAAGGGGAAGCCGAGGCCCTTCTTCTGGAACCAGTACTTCGCCGTGTACGGCTGGCCGTCGGTGAACCCGCCCAGGTAGGTGAGCAGCTGGAAGGCCTTGTCCTGGACCTCGGTGTCCTTGCTCAGCGCGTACATCCGGGTGGTGCTGACGGTGCCGGTCGCACTGCCGTCCAGGCTGGGGATGTAGGCGATCTTCAGGTTGCCCGCGGTCTGCGAGCGGGCCGGGTCGTTGTAGTCGCGCAGCGCGTAGCGGGCGCCGATCGTGAACGCGTACCGCTCGGCCTTCATCGCGTCGTCGAGCGGCACCGGCAGCAGCTGGAGCACCGCGGGGTCGATCACCCTGCTGACGGTGGCCGCCCGCTGCAGCCACGCGAGGACCTCGCGCGCCGTCGGGTCGGTGCCGTCCATGACCGGGTTGCCCGCCTCGTCGAACATGTCGCCGCCGCTGGCGTAGACGAGACCCCACACCCACGCCTGCCAGGTGTCCTGCAGCTGGGCGGTGAGCCCGATCGGGAACTCGAGTATCCCGGCGTCCTTGATCCGCTGCGACTGCTGCTCCAGCTCGTCCAGCGTCTTCGGCGGGGCCGAGATCCCGGCCTTCGCGAGGATGGCCTCGTTGTAGATCAGGCACTGCGTGTCGGTGTAGTACGGCAGGCCGTAGCGCTTCCCGTCGACCGTCATCGCCTCGGCGTTGGACGGGTAGATGCCGGCGTACACCTCGTCCACGCCGGGCAGCCCGTCCAGCGGCTGCAGGTACTCGGCGGCCACCCAGCCCGCCAGGGAGTCGTCGTACACGTAGAGGGCGTCGGGCCCGCCGCCCCCGGTGAACTCGGCCACCGTCTTCTGCACGTACTGCGAGCTGGTGATCGGCGTGTACTCGACGGGGACGCCCGGGTTCAGCTGGACGAACCGGTCCACGTTCGCCTGCACCAGCGCCGACTCGTAGTCCCAGCCGGAGAACTTCACCGCGCCGGAACTGTCACCACCCCCGCCGCACGCGGCCAGGACCGAACTCAGGGCCGGCAGGCTCGCGGTGAGGGCGCCGAGCTGCAGTACCCGGCGTCGGCTGAAGGAGGTCTCCGGCGTCATTGCACGTCCTCTCCGATCGCCGCGGCGATCGTCAGCTGGTAGAGGTTGGTCGGTCTTCCCCTGCGGCCCGCCTGGGCGCTGCCCTGGGGCACGGCCAGGCCACTCGCGGTCAACTTGCGGATCAGCCGCCGCCCGCTCGGGTCGGTGATGTGCATGGCGGCGGCGAGATCACCCGGCGACAGCGGCCGACCGGCGAGGTTCCGGTCGAGCGCCGCGAGCCGGGAGATCGTGGCGGCGGAGAGCCCGGCCCGGCGGGCCAGCCGCTCGAGATCGGGCCCGTGGTCGCGGTAGGTGAAGCGCAGCGGGGTGGATCCGGCGCTGAGCGGCCCGACCATCAGGCCGTCCTCGTCCATCAGGAAGCCGCACGGTGCACCGGTCTGCTCGGCGTGCGCAACCGCCGCCTCGGCCAGCACGACGCACATGCGCGCCGAGGACCCGAACCCGAAGCCCGCCGCCACGCGGATCCCGAGCGTCTCCTGGGCCGTGCCGAGCACCGGCAGCGCGGACCAGTTGCCGGTGACCTCGTTGAACAGCGCCCGGGGCGCCAGCACGGCCACGCTGCGGCTGCCCGGGTGTCGACCCACGCGTCGGCGAACTCCGGGGTGTTCAGCAGCATGTTCAGCAGACCGACGCGGGCCCGGTCGAGGTTGGAGTCCTTCTCGAAGTCGATCACCGAGAAGATGCCGGCCGCGAACGACAGCTCCGTGGCCCGCTGCGACCGGATCCGCAGCACGAGCTCGTGCACCTCGGCCCGCACCGAGGACTCCAGCGGCACGACGTTGAGCATCCGGGCCTTGTCCCCCAGCGCACGTGTGACCTCGCTGCGGACCGTGATGACGAAGCCGTCCGGGTGCTCGGAGAGGAAGCGCTCGTGGAAGTCGACGATCCGGTCGTACGACGTTTCCGCGTCGTAGGGCAGGCACGTCACGTGCTCCGGTTCGATACCCAGCGCGGTGGTGACGTCGTCCACGACCGACCGGTCGAACGTGTCGATGCTGACCGGAGCGGGCGCCCAGCCCTGCCGCAGCGCACGGCCGAGCGTGAGCGTCAGTTCCAGCGCCGTGTACCGGTTGATCGAGAACGGCAGGTCGGCCGGCAACAGGTCCCGGCACGCGTCGTACGGCACGCGGCCCAGCAGGATCCCGTCGAGCCGGGCGCGCTTCAACAGCGCCTCGACCTTGGGCCGGATCTCGCGCTCCTGCTCGTAGACGACCAGCTCCAGCTGGACGCCCCTGAGCGTGCCGCTCGCCTCCAGCATGCGTGCCTGGTGCGAGCTGTGCAGGACGAGCCCGAGAACCATCCTCATGCGACCGCCAATACGATCCATGTTCGTAAATAGTTCGTTTCAGAGATTCCCGGTACCGTTCCACGGCGCGCCAGAGCGGTCAAGACCGTCTTGATAACGCTGTGTAAACGGATCTCGCGGGTCAGAATGAGCCGGTGACCGCACACCGCATCGCCGCAGTCGAGATCACACCCGTGGCCTTCGAGGACCCGCCGCTGCTCAACGCCGTCGGCGTCCACGAGCCCTACGCGATCCGCACGATCGTCGAGATCCGCACCGACGACGGGCTGACCGGCCTCGGCGAGACCTACGCCGACAGCGCCCACCTCGCCCGCGTGCGCCGCGCAGCGGACCAGGTGCTCGGCATCGACGTCTGGGACCTCAACGGGCTCGCCCACGCCGTCGCCGAGTCCCTCGCGGCGACGCGGCAGGCGGCAGTGGGAGTGGGAGTGGCACCGCCGGGATGATCACCAGCTCGAGCACGGCGGACCGGGTCCTGTCCCCGTTCGAGGTCGCCTGCCTCGACGTGCAGGGCAAGGCGACCGGCCAACCCGTCTCCGCACTGCTCGGCGGGGCGGTGCGCGACCGCGTCGACTTCTCCGCCTACCTGTTCTACAAGTGGGCGGGCCACCCCGACCGCGAAACCGACGCGTGGGGCGCGGCGCTGGACCCGGACGGCGTCGTCGAGCAGGCCCGCCGGATGATCGACGAGTACGGCTTCTCCGCCATCAAGCTGAAGGGCGGCGTCTTCGAACCCGACGAGGAGATCGAGGCGATCACGGCGCTGCGCGCCGCGTTCCCCGACCACCCGCTCCGGCTCGACCCGAACGCCGCGTGGTCGGTGCCCACCTCCGTGCGCGTCGGGAAGGCGCTCGACGGGGTCCTGGAATACCTCGAGGACCCGACCGGCGGCATCGAGGGCATGGCCGAGGTCGCCCGGCAGGTGCCGATGCCACTGGCCACGAACATGTGCGTCGTCAGCTTCGCCGACCTGGAGCCGGGCATCCGGCAGGACGCCGTGCGCGTCGTCCTCTCCGACCACCACTTCTGGGGCGGCCTGCGCCGCTCCACACTGCTCGCCGGGATCTGCGGCACGTTCGGCATGGACCTGTCGATGCACTCCAACAGCCACCTCGGCATCAGCCTCGCCGCGATGACCCACCTCGCAGCCGCCACCCCCAACCTCACCTACGCCTGCGACACCCACTGGCCGTGGAAGAACGCGGGAGAGGACGTCATCGAGCCGGGCGCGCTCGCCTTCGACAACGGCTCCGTCGCGGTGCCCACCGGCCCGGGACTCGGCGTGCAGCTCGACCGGGACGCCCTCGGCGCCCTCCACGAGCAGTACCTCGCCTGCGGCATCACCGACCGCGACGACACCGGCTACATGCAGCGCATCGACCCGACCTACGAGAGGCGAACCCCGCGCTGGTGATCTTCAAACCCCGAGCAGCCGACGGCCGCCCACCATGATCTTCCCGAGTCGTACACAGGTGTCGTGTCACTCGCCGGGGTGTGCTGCTCGGACCGATCACCGCGCCGAGAACTTCGCCGATCATGCCGGCTGCCTCGTGTGTGGGGACCACGCACACGTTCACATGCTGATCGTCAGGCGACGAGCGCGGGGTTCGGCCGGTCGCTCACGATCCGCCCGTCCTCCAGCCTGACCACCCTCCTGGCCAGCGCGGCGACGCTGCGCTCGTGGGTGATCAGCACGACCGTGTGCCCCTCGTGGTTCAGCTCGCAGAACAGATCCATGATCTCGGTCGTCGCGTACGAGTCGAGGTTCCCGGTCGGCTCGTCGGCGAGGATCATCCGCGGGTCGGTGACGAGTGCGCGCGCGATCGCGACCCGCTGCTGCTCACCGCCCGAGAGCGCGTTGGGCATGTGGCGCAGCCGCGCGCCCAGTCCGACCCGTTCCAGCACCGCACGCGCACGACGCCTGCGGTGCGGGGCACCCGCGTAGATGAGCGGCAACTCCACGTTGGCCAACGCGTCGTGCGCGGCACCAGGTTGAAGGACTGGAACACGAACCCGATCCGCCTGCTGCGCACCTGCGCGAGCTGGTTCTCCTGCAGCGTGCCGACATCCGTGCCGTCGAGCCGGTAGGCGCCGGACGTCGGCAGGTCCATGCACCCGAGGACGTTCATCATGGTGGTCTTCCCGGACCCCGACGCACCCATGATCGCGACGAACTCGCCCTCCGCGATGGACAGGCTCACCGCGTCGAGCGCGCGCACCTCGATGGATCCGGAACGATAGATCTTGGAAACGGTGTCGAGCTCGATCATCGGCTTTCTCCCCGTCGAGAAAGTGCGAAACCCGATGGTCTTCCCGATCGCCCGGAACGTCAACGATCGCTTCCGGCAGCGCCCGCCGATCTGGCGCTCCAGCAGCTCACCGGCCTCCACCCGGCCGAATTGCTGCTGCAACGCCAGAGCGGCCGTCAGCTGAGCTGCCTGGTCTCGTCCACGCGCTCCAGCCGGAGCGCGGCCAGCTCGGCGCGAAGCTGCTTGAGCTCCTCCAGGATCATCCGGTTCGCCATCTGCTCCTCGGCGGCGTGCTCCTCCTCCTGGGCGCGGGCCTCCGCCACGACCTGGCTCTCCATCGCGCTCACGACCACCGCGATGAACAGGTTCAGCACCATGAACGAGCTGATCAGGATGTAGACGACGAAGAAGATCCAGGCCAGCGGCACCTCGGCCATGACCTCCTGCGCGATGTCGGGCCAGCCTTCGCCGGTCATCGTCTGGAACAGCGTGAAGAAGGTGGTGCCGAGGTTGCCGAAGGATTCCGGGGCGGCAGCGCCGAACAGGTTGGTGCCGAGGACACCGGCGACGTAGAGGATCAGCAGGAGCAGCGCCGCGATCGACGCCATTCCCGGGAGCGCGGCGAGCAACCCGCCGACCACCCGCCGCATGCTCGGCACCATGGAGATCAGGCGAAGGGCGCGCAGCACGCGCAACGCCCGCAGCACCGAGAACGGCCCGGAGGCCGGCACGAGCGCGACCGCCACGATCAGGAAGTCGAAGACGTTCCACGGGTCGGTCCAGAACCGCCTGCCGTAGGCGATGAGCTTCAGCGCGAGGTCGACGACGAACACCGCCAGCGCCACCCGGTCGACGGCGTGCAGCAGCCCACCCGCGGCGCTCACGATCGCGGGAGAGGTCTCCATCCCGAGCGTGACCGCGTTGACGAAGATGACGGCCACCACCGTCGGCTGGAAGAGCCGGTGCTCCACGATCGTGCGGGCCGCTCCCCGGACTGAGTCGATCACGTGGCGGACTGTAGCGACCGCGGCTCGACGCCTCCGCGGTTACCGCTTGATCACCTCGTACAGGCTGGTCCAGTTGTCCCGCCCGTGACCCTTCGCGATCGCCCGGTCGTAGAGGGACTTCACCGCGTCGGGCAGGGTCGTGTCCAGGCCGGCCGCCTTGCTGGCGGCCACGATGTGGTCGGCCGTGGCACCCATCATCGTCGCCGTGCTGAGGTCGCCCGGGTAGGACCGCGCGTCGACGTGCCGGGCGGTCTCGTCCGCGAACGCGGCAGCCAGGTTCAGGTTGTCCGTCATGTAGGGCGCGAGCTCCTTCACGCTCACGCCTGCCGACGCGACGAGTGCGGCCGCCTGCAGCTCACCCGCCAGCGCGGTCAGGAACATCGCCAGCAACGCCTGGTAGAACAGCTGCGCCAGGGCGGGGTCGTCGCCGCGGTAGTCCGGCCGGCCGATCACCCGCAGCGTCGGCTCGTGGGCGTCGAAGACCGTGCGGGGCCCGCTGTAGAAGACGTACGCGCCCTCCTCCCCCACCATCGGTGCGGGCACCATCACCCCACCCGCGAGCAGCTGCGCGCCCCGCTCGGCGAGCCAGTCGGCGGCCTCGCGGGTCCGCTGCGGGCTGTCCGAGCTGAGGTTGGCCACCACCCGGCCGGCGAGCACGTCGCCGACGGGGCCGAGGATGTCGTACATCGCCTGGTAGTCGGTCAGCGAGAGGACGACCAGCTCGCTCGCGGCGACGGCCTCCGCCGGCGTCGCGGCACGCACGGCACCCTCGTCGACGAGCTCGTCCGCCC
Source organism: Pseudonocardia sp. CNS-004 (assembly GCA_001942185.1). Classification (GTDB taxonomy): domain Bacteria; phylum Actinomycetota; class Actinomycetes; order Mycobacteriales; family Pseudonocardiaceae; genus Pseudonocardia. Next base: position 39,320 of record MKJV01000081.1, on the reverse strand, counting down.
GGCTCGGCGTGCGGTTCCAGACGGTCGTGGGGTGGCCTGCGGCGAGGAACTTGCGCACCATCGCCCGGCCCATCGGTCCGAGACCGATCACGGTCACCGGCTTCTCTTTCGTGGTCATGGGACCAGCCTCGGGATCACCGCGCACGGTTCTCCGACGGTCCACGCACGCCGTACGACCTTGCCGGCCGTTCACAGCGGCTTGCGGGCCTCCACCAGGTAGCGGTGGTCGTGGAACCGCAGCGGCCCGTCGGACCGGATCGTCGCGTCGAGTGCCCGCAGCCGCCGGTCGTAGCGGCGGACGTCGAAGTCCGGCACCTGCCACGCCACAGCTCTCAGGTAGTAGACGAGCGCGCCGATGTCGCGGATGACGTGCTCGGGCGTCTCCTCGCGGAGGTCGACGACCTCCAGGCCCGCGGCCCGCACGGACTCGCTCGTGGCGGCCGGGGTGGAGGTCGGTGCGTACCCGCCGCGGGCGCACCCAGCGCCTGGTTCAGGTCGGCGCAGTTGTCCCGGCCGACGCCTTGTTCCAGGTAGGTGCCGCCCGGGCGGAGCACCCGGGAGATCTCCGCGGCCGAGGCGGCGCCGTGGCGGTTGAGGACGAGGTCGAACTCGGCGTCGCCTGCGGGCAGCTGGTCGCCGTCCGGCACCCGCACCGCGACGCCCAGCGGGCCGAGGCGAGCGCGGGCGAGCGGAACGTTCGGATCCCAGCTCTCGGTGGCGACGGTGTGCGCGGGAAGGGGCGCGAGGCTCGCCAACAGCTCGCCGCCGCCGGTGCACACGTCCAGCAGGCTCGTCGCACCGGCGATGAGCTGCCGCGCGCGCCCCTCGTAGGACCAGGTCGGTTCGACCTGGTGGGAGCGGCCCTGCAACCAGCTGAAGTCCCAGCCCTCGAAGGGCGCGGCGAGTGCCTCGGCCACCAGTTCCTCGTACGACCTCACCGATTCGACGCTATCGGCCTGGTGGTGCTGCGGCGACGCCGTTCTCCACGTCCTCGAACACCAGCGAGGTGCGGGTGGCGATCACCTCGGGGATGGCCTGCAGCTCGTTCAGCACGACCTCGCGCAGGGCGGTGTTGTCGGCGGCCCGCACCAGGAGGATCACGTCGAACTCGCCGCCCAGCAGCGCCATGTGGCGCACTTCGGGGATGGCCTGCAGCCGGGTCCTGAGCTCGCGCCAGGAGTTCTGCCGCACGGTGAGCATGACGTAGGCGGAGGTGCCGAGGCCGATCGCGGCCGGGTCGACGGTGGCGGTGAAGCCGGTGATCGCGCCGGAGGAGGTCAGCCGTTCGAGGCGGGTGTAGGCGTTGGCACGGGAGATGCGGACCTCCTCGGCGAGGGCGCGGACCGACAGCCTGCCGTCGCGGCGGAGCGCGTCGATGATGCCGCGGTCGATGTCGTCCAGCTGTACGGCCACCTGTCTCGCCACCACCCGCAGAAAGGGCCGATCCCGGTCGATCGGCTCGTCGAGTCCGAGCGTAGCGACAGTTCGTCTCGATCTCCGGCACTCGTCTGGTGATCTGTAGTGCCGGGGCCGGACACTTTGGTCCGAATGTCTTCCCGGGAGGTGGCCAGGGTGGAGCGGCTGATCGACGAGACGGGCGCGGTCGTCGGGCACGGGCTGCCGGCCCCGGAGGTGCTGCTCGACGGCTACCGGGCGCTCGTGCTCGCCCGGCGCCTCAACGAGCAGGCGGGAGCGCTGGTCCGGCAGGGACGCCTGGCCGTGTACCCGTCGTCGCACGGGCAGGAGGCCTGCCAGGTGGCGGCCGCCGCCGTGCTGGAGGAGACCGACTGGCTCTTCCCCACATACCGTGACGTCGCCGCGATCGCGGCCCGCGGGGTGGACCCGCTCGACGTGCTCGTGATGCTGCGCGGCGAGTGGCACTGCGGCTACGACCCGATCGCCACCCGGGTCGCCCCGCAGGCCACACCGCTGGCCACCCAGCTGCCCCACGCGGTGGGGGTCGGGCACGCGGCCCGGCTCAAGGGCGAGGACACGGTGGTCATGGCGCTCTGCGGGGACGGCGCCACCAGCGAGGGCGATTTCCACGAGGCCCTCAACTTCGCCGCGGTCTTCGCGGCGCCGGTGGTGTTCCTGGTGCAGAACAACAAGTACGCGATCTCGGTGCCGCTGTCGCGGCAGTCGGCGGCGGAGTCGCTCGCCGCGAAGGGGGTGGGCTACGGCGTGCCGGGTGTCCGGGTGGACGGCAACGACCTCGCGGCGCTCACCGTGGTGCTGACGGAGGCCGTCGCCCGCGCCCGCCGCGGCGACGGGCCCTCGCTGGTGGAGGCCGATACCTACCGGATCCAGGCGCACACCAACGCCGACGATCCGAGCCGCTACCGCGACGACGAGGAGGTGCAGCGGTGGCGCCTGCGCGACCCGCTGCTGCGGCTGCGCGTACACCTCACCTCCACCGGTGCGCTCACGCCGGAACTGGAGGCCGATTTCGCAGGCGCCGCCGAGGAGATGGCCGCCCACGTCCGCGCCGGGATGAGCCAGGACAACGCGCTCGACCCTGCGGAGCTGTTCGCCCACGTGTACTCCACGCCGACGCCGCAGCTGCGCGAACAGGCGGCGCAGCTCGCGGCCGAGCTGAGCGGGGGAGATCGATGAGTGAGCGGAGCTTGCGGAGCGAGCGAATCATCAGCACAGCGTGTCCGCGAAGCGGTCGCACGAGCGTCAGCGAGGGCGGACGATGAGTGAGAAGCCGACGATGATCCAGGCGCTCAACCGGGCGCTGCGCGACGCGATGGCGGCCGACGGGTCGGTGGTGGTCTTCGGCGAGGACGTGGGTGCGCTGGGTGGCGTCTTCCGGGTCACCGACGGGCTGACCGCCGAGTTCGGGGAGAGCCGCTGCTTCGACACCCCGCTCGCCGAGGCGGGCATCGTCGGGATGGCCGTGGGGATGGCGATGAACGGGATGCGGCCCGTCGTCGAGATGCAGTTCGACGCCTTCGCCTACCCGGCGTTCGAGCAGATCATCAGCCACGTCGCCAAGATCGGGAACCGGACGCGCGGGCGCGTGCGGCTGCCGATGGTCATCCGCGTCCCGTACGGCGGGGGCATCGGCGGGGTCGAGCACCACTGCGACAGCTCCGAGGCGTACTACGCGCACACCCCCGGCCTGCTCGTGGTCACCCCCGCCACGAACACCGATGCGTACGGGCTGCTGCGGGCCGCGATCGAGCACCCGGACCCGGTGGTGTTCCTGGAGCCCAAGAAGCAGTACTTCACGAAGGAGGAGCTCGACCTGCACCCCGTGCCGCCGATCGGGCAAGCCGTCGTGCGCCGGGAGGGCAGCGATGCCACGTTGATCGCCTACGGCCCGTCGGTTCCGGTCGCGCTCGCCGCTGCGGAACAGGCCGCCGCCGAGGGCCGTGACCTCGCTGTGGTCGATCTGCGCTCGATCGTCCCCTTCGACGACGAGACCGTCACCGCGGCCGTGCGGCGCACGGGGCGCGCGGTCGTCGTCGCCGAGGCGCCGGGCTTCGCCTCCGTCGCGTCCGAGATCGCGGCGCGGGTGTCCGAGCGCTGCTTCCACCACCTGGAAGCGCCGGTCCGCCGGGTCACCGGGTTCGACGTGCCCTACCCCCCGCCGAAGCTGGAGCGCCACCACCTGCCCGGCGTCGACCGGATCCTCGACGCCGTGGACGACCTGCAATGGGAGGTGACGTGAGCGACACCGTGTTCACCCTCCCCGACCTCGGCGAGGGCCTCACCGAGGCCGAGCTCGTCAAGTGGCTGGTGCATCCGGGCGACACCGTCGCCGTCGACGCGCCGGTGGCCGAGGTCGAGACCGCCAAGGCGACGGTCGAGGTGCCCTCCCCGTTCGCCGGGATCGTCGCCGAACTGCACGCGGCGGAGGGATCGACGGTCGCGGTGGGAGCACCGCTGATCACGGTTCGCCCGGTCGAGGAGAAGCAGGCCGGATCGGGCAACGTGCTCGTCGGCTACGGCACCACCGAGGCGCCCGCCCGCCGTCGACGCCGGCAGGCAGCGGCGGTGACACCGGCACCGCCAGAGCGCCCCAAGATCGTCTCGCCGGTCGTCAGACAGCTGGCGCGCCGGGCCGGCCTCGACCCGGCGACGCTCGTGGGCACCGGCAGCGATGGGTTGATCACCCGAGCGGACGTCGAGCGGGCGATCGAGGCCCGCAAGACACCCGAAGCCGAGGACACCGAGGCCGAGGACGTCGACCGCCGGACCGGGCTGCCGGTGCGCACCCGCGTGCCGCTCACCGGGGTGCGCGGCCGGATCGCCCGCACCCTCACCCGCAGCCGCGCCGAGATCCCCGAGGCCACCACGTGGGTCGACGTCGACGCGACGGCCCTGCTCGCGCTGCAGGAGGACATGCGGCGCGACGACTGGAAGCCCGGCCTCGTCGCCCTGCTGGCCCGGTTCGTCGTGGCCGGGCTGCGCGAGTTCCCGGCACTGAACTCGCGGGTGGACGTCGAGCGGGAGGAGGTGGTGCACCTCGACGGGGTCAACCTCGGGGTGGCGGCGCAAACCGAGCGTGGGCTCGTCGTGCCGGCCGTCCGCGGCGCCGACCGGCTGAGCATTCGCGGGCTGGACACCGAGATCCGCCGGCTGACCGCGGCCGCCCGCGAGGGCACGGCCACCGCGGCCGAGCTGTCCTCCGGCTCGTTCACGCTGAACAACTACGGCGTGTTCGGCGTGGACGGCAGCGCGGCGATCATCAACCACCCGGAGGCCGCGATCCTCGGCATCGGGCGGATCCTCCCGCGGCCGTGGGTCGTCGACGGCGAGGTCGCGGCGCGGCGGATCGCGCAGCTGTCGCTGGTGTTCGACCACCGCGTGTGCGACGGTGGCACCGCAGCGGGCTTCCTGCGGTTCGTCGCCGACGCGTGGAGGCTCCGTTGCGCGCCGTCGCCGACATCTGACCCATAACCATCGCAGTTAAATTTGTGTTTCGAACACGGAACAGACGTCATCCCTTCGTGTTCGGTGGCTCCGCGCTCGATATCCTCCCGCCTACCTTACGAAGGGTACGAACGTGGCCGATTTCTTCGACACCATTAGCAGCATCGTGTGGAGCCCGCCGCTCATCTACCTCTGCCTCGGCGCGGGTCTCTATTTCAGCATCCGCACCAGGTTGGTTCAGCTGCGCCGGATCCCGGACATGGTGCGCCTGACCTTCACCGGGCAGAAGTCCGAGGGCGGCGTCTCGTCGTTCCAGGCGTTGGCCATGTCGCTGGCGGGCCGGATCGGCACCGGCAACATCGCCGGCGTGGCCACGGCCATCGCCTTCGGGCCCCGGCGCCGTGTTCTGGATGTGGACCGTGGCCTTCTTCGGGGCCTCCACCGCGTTCGTCGAATCCGTACTCGGCCAGATCTACAAGGAGCGCGACCACCTCGGGAACTACCGAGGCGGGCCGGCCTACTACATCGAGAAGTGCATGCGCCAGAAGTGGTACGCGCTGCTCTTCGCCGGCGTCACCGTGGTCGCCACCGGGCTGCTCCTTCCCGGCATCCAGACCAACAGCATCTCCGGTGCGATCGACAACGCCTGGGGTATCCCGCCGTGGGTCACCGCGATCGGCCTGGTCATCGCGCTGGCATTCATCATCCTCGGCGGGGTGAAACGGATCGCGGCCTTTGCCAGCGTGGTGGTTCCGTTCATGGCGGTGGCGTACATCATTCTCGCCCTCGTCATCGTGTTCGCCAACGCCGCGCAGATCCCCGAGGTGTTCCGCCTGATCTTCTCCAGCGCGTTCGGCATGGAGGCCGGCTTCGGCGCCATCGTGGGCCTGGCCGTCGAATGGGGAGTGCGCCGCGGCGTCTACTCCAACGAGGCCGGCCAGGGAACCGGTCCGCACGCCGCCGCGGCCGCGGAGGTCTCACATCCGGCCAAGCAGGGGCTCGTGCAGGCGTTCTCGGTGTACATCGACACGCTGTTCGTGTGCAGTGCCACGGCGTTCCTGCTGCTGTCCACCGGGATCTACCGGGTGTGGGACGGGGGCTCCACCGACGGCACGCTGCTCTACGACGGAATCCGCAGCGACGTCGAGGTCGGGCCCGCCTTCACCCAGGCCGGATTCGACACCCTCGTGCCCGGCGCGGGTGCCAGCTTCGTGGCCGTCTCGATCGCGTTCTTCGCCTTCACCACGGTGGTGGCCTACTACTACATGGCCGAGACCAACCTGAACTACTTCCTGCGGAACGTCGCCAGCATGCGCGTGGAGCGCATCTGCTGGCGGCTGCTGCAGGCGTTCTTCCTGGTTGCGGCGGCCACCGGCGCCGTCATCACGGCAACGGAGGCGTGGACGCTCGGCGACATCGGTGTCGGGCTGATGGCCTGGCTGAACATCATCGCGATCCTGATCATCCAGCGACCGGCCCTCGCCGCACTTCGCGACTACGAGCGTCAGGCCAAGGCCGGCATCGATCCCACGTTCGACCCCCTCGCCCTGAACATCAAGGGTGCGACCTTCTGGGAGCGGGCGGACGAGGTCGAAGTGGCACGCAACCCCGGCGCCTGACCACGCGGTGGCGGGACCGTGCCGTCCCGCCGCCGTCCCCCGCCGTCGTCGTCGACGTCTGAATCGCCTCGATCTGGACGGGAATCGCAGAGTTCCGGACGGGCCCTGGTCGAGTCCGGCAGGCGCGAAGACCGTGTACCCATGACGTCGTCCGTGGTCGCAGGCTCGGTGCGCCGCCGCTGGCCGGCACTGGCCGGAATCGCCTTCGCCGCGCTGGTCTCCGTCGGCATGGCCGACGGCGTCGAGCAGGCACCGGTCCTCGCCGCGGCCGCGATGGTCTACATCGGCTCCGCCGCGCTGCGGAAGCCGGGCGCGGCCTGGCCGCTGTTCCTCACGTCCGTCGTCGTCATCACCGTGGCGAGGTTCGCCGACGTCGACGCGACACCGATCGTCCTGGGCTGCGGTGTGGTGCTCGGCCTCTACGGCCTGCTGCGCGGGGTCCTCCGCCCCGGCCACGGGCTGCCGCTGCAGAGCGTCGCACTGCTCGCCTTCGGCGCGGTGGCCGCGATCGCCTCGTTCGTGGACACGGACCTGGGCGCGTACCTCGTCGCGGCAGGCCTGCTCACCCACTCGGCGTGGGATCTGCACCACTACCGCACCAACCGGGTGGTGGCCCGCTCCCTCGCCGAGTTCTGCCTCCTGCTCGACGCCTCGCTCGCGGTGCTGATCATCGTCGTGACGATCGCCGCCTGACTTCGCACCGTCGCCCGGAACATGCACCTGATGCCCTTCGCCGCCGTCACGACCCGGCTCGGCGGGGCACTGGTCCTGTTCGTCACGTCCCTCATCGCGCCCGCCCTGTCGTGAGGTTTCATCATGGGATGCGCATGATCTCCCTCGGTGACCGCACACCCCAGGTCGACGGTTCGGCCTGGCTCGCGGACACCGCCACCGTCGTCGGCGACGTGACCATCGGGCGCGGCACCGGCGTGTTCTACAGCGCCGTGCTGCGCGCCGACATGGAGTCGGTGACCGTCGGCGCCGGCAGCAATATCCAGGACGGCGCGGTCCTGCACGCCGACCCGGGCTTCCCGGCCCGGATCGGCGACGACGTGAGCGTCGGCCACGGGGCGGTGTTGCACGGCTGCACCGTGGAGGACGGCTGCCTGATCGGCATGAACGCCACCGTCCTGAACGGGGCGGTCATCGGCGCGGGGTCCCTCGTCGCGGCGAGCGCGCTCGTCCCCGCGGGCGCGGTCATCCCGCCGCGGTCGCTCGTGGCCGGCGTGCCCGGCAAGGTGCGTCGCGAGCTGAGCGACGCCGAGGTCGAGCACAACCGCGCCAACGCCGCCATCTACCGGCAGCTCGCCGAGACGCACCGGTCCGCGACCTCGTGATCCAGGACGTCGTCGTCGCCCGGCACCTGATCCGGCCCACCGTCGGCGCCGCATGACCTTCTGCGGAACGGCAGCGTCCTACGCTGGACGCTCCTACCGCTCACGGCTCTGCTGGCCGCGGCGGCGCGACTGTCCGACGCGCCGAACCGGCCTGATCGACGCCCACCGTCCGGGTCGGTGGCCAGGCCGGCTGCGTTCCGCGGTACGCACCCCGGTGTTGTCCACAACCTCGACATCGACCTGGCGGTCCCCGGTTCAAGATCGAACAACCGTAGGTCCACGCCGTCGCGGTGGACAACTTCTCTCACCCCGATCCCCCGAAGCCACGTGCCTCCGAGCCGGGCCGCTACATCCTCACTGCGGAACGCGCCCGGTGCGGCCGTGGAGCGGCGCCTTTCGTGGGGAAAGCGCCACTGCCGACAACGTGGCCTTGCTGACATCCGGGCCGGGCCTCAGCGTTCATTCAGGTGGCCTGGGAAAGATCGGCTCGTGACGCAAGAACGGCCGCATCGCCGGCTGGGTCCCGCTGGTTGGCGCTGCCGTTCGTGGCAGGTGTGGCCCTTCTGACGCTGCCCGATCTGATCGGGCTCGACGTGATCACCCCGCTCGCGCAGCTCGTCGCGCTCCGCCCGTACCTGCTCGTCGGGCTGGCGATCCTCGTGCCGGTGCTGCTGGTGCTCACGCGCTGGGTGCGCGGGACCCTGCTCGCCGCCGCGGGCGTGATCGTCGTGCTGGTGATCGCGGCGGGCGTGGTCGCCCCGCGGGCCGTGTCGACGACGCCGGTCCCTGCGGGGGGCCACCCGCTGACGGTGGCCGCGTTCAACACCTACAGCGGCGGTGCGGACGTGGCCGGGGTGGCCGCCCTGATCCGCGACGAGCGCCCGGACCTGGTGTCCCTCGTCGAGGCGGGCACGACGTTCCGTTCCAAGCTCGCGCCACTGGTCGAACCGCTCGGCTACCACCTCGTCACGGCGGTCGGGGAGCCGGACGGGGACCTCGGCGGTGTCACCGCGGTGGTCGCCGACCACCTCGGTGACGTGCGCAGCAGCATCTACACCGCGACCCCGTTCCCGCGCGTGGAGCTGGAGGGTGGCGGCCTCGGCGAGCTGCGGTTCGTCGCGTTCCACACCCTCGCCCCGCGCCGCGGTGACGTGCCGCAGTGGCACTCCGACGTGAGCCTGGTGTCGCAGTGGTGCGCCGGTCCGCAGCCGGCGGTCATCGCGGGCGACTTCAACGCCACGTTCGACCACTCGGTGTTCCGGTCGGCGAGCGCCGGGTGCGGGGACGCGGCTGCGCAGCGCGGCGACGGCCTGGTCCCCACCTGGCCGACGTGGCTGCCGGGCTGGCTCGGCCCGCAGATCGACCACGTGCTCGCCACCGACCCGATCGTCGCCGAGACGTTCGAGGTGCGGGACCTCCCCGGGAGCGACCACCGGGCGGTGCTCACCCGCCTCCGGATCCCGGACGGCGTCATGCCCGGAACCGGTAGCCCATCCCCGCCTCAGTGATCAGGTGTTGCGGGTGGGCCGGGTCGCGTTCCAGCTTGCGCCGCAGCTGCGCCAGGTAGACGCGCAGGTAGCTGGTCTCCTTCCGCTCCACCGGCCCCCAGATCTCGCGCAGCAGCTGCTTGCGGCCGACGAGCCGGCCCCGGTTGCGGACCAGCAGGTCGAGCACGCTCCACTCCGTGGGGGTGAGGTGCACCTCCGCGCCCGCCCGGTGGACGATCTTCGCGGCCAGGTCGATGGTGAGCTCGCCCGCCTCGATCGGCCCGTTCTCGGGGACCGTCCCCGCCCTGCGGACCGTGGCGCGCAGCCGGGCCATGAGCTCGTCGACGCCGAACGGCTTGGTCACGTAGTCGTCCGCGCCGCGGTCGAGGGCGCGCACCTTGTCGGCCGAATCGGCACGGGCGGACAGCACGATGATCGGCACGGTCGTGAACGCGCGCAGCGCGGTGATCACCTCGGTGCCGTCGAGGTCGGGGAGGCCGAGGTCGAGGACGATGACGTCGAGCTCGTGGTCCTCCGCGGTCCGCAGCGCGGTGGTGCCGCCCGTCGCCGTGTGCACCTCGTAGCCCCGGGCGGTGAGGTGGATCCGCAACGCACGGAGCAGCTGGGTGTCGTCGTCGACGACCAGCACGGCCGTCACGGGTGCACCGCCGGGAGGCTGATCACGACCGTGAGGCCACCGCCGGGCGTGTCCTCGGCGGTGAGCGTGCCACCCATCGCGTCGGTGAAACCGCGGGCGACGCTCAGGCCGAGGCCGAGGCCGCTGTGGTCGCGGTCCCCGAGCCGCTGGAACGGGGCGAAGAGGCGGTCGGCGTCGGCGACGTGCACGCCGGGACCCGAGTCGACGACCCGCAGCTCGACGTGGTCGGCGTGGGCGCTGGCCCGCAGGACCACCGGCGCTCCTCCCCCGTGGCGCAACGCGTTGTCGACGACGTTTGCGACGACCCGCTCCAACAGCCCGGGGTCGGCGAGGACCTCGGGCAGCCGCTCGTCGATCGCCGGCTCGACCCGGTCCGCACCGTCGAGACCACGCAGTGCGAGCGCGGCGACCTCGTCGTAGCCGACCGGGCGCAGGTCCGGGACCACGGCGCCGGTGGCGAGGCGCGACGAGTCGAGCAGGTTGTTCACCAGCCCGGTGAGACGGTCGGCGGACTCCTCGATGGTGGCGGCGAGCTCGCCGCGGTCGTGGCGGGAGAGCCGGATGTCACCGTCACGCAGGCTCCCGGCCGCTGCCTTGATCGAGGTCAGCGGGGTGCGCAGGTCGTGCCCGACGGCGGAGAGCAGCGCGCTGCGCAGCTCGACGGCGTCGCGCGCCGCTGCGCCTCGGCGGCCTGGTCGGTGATCTGCCGGTTGCGCAGGGCGATCAGCGCCTGACCCGCCACCGCCTCCAGCAGGCGCCGGTCGGCCGCCGGGAGGGCCCGTCCCTGCCCGACGAGGTGCACGTCGGGCTCGACCGCGACGTCGACGTCGGCCTGCTCGGGCTTCCCGCAGTCGGGAGGTCCGGAGCAGGCGGAGATCACCCACCGGTCGTCGCGGCGTTCCAGTATCGCCACGGTGGTCAGGCCGAACGCCTCGCGCACCCGGTCGAGCAGCCGTGGGAGCGGCTCGGGCCGCGTGAGGACGGTGCGGGAGAACGACGCGAGCAGCGCCGCCTCGGCCGCGGCCGCCGCCGCCTGCTGGGCCCGTCGCGCGGCCCGGTCGACGACGAGCGCGACGAGCACCGCCGTGAGCACCATCGCCACGAGCATGATCACGTTCTCGCGCTCGGCGATCGTCAGCGTGTGCAGCGGCGGGGTGAGGAAGAAGTTGAGCAGGGTCGCGCCGGCGAGCGCCGCGAGCAGCGCCGGGCCCAGCCCGCCGACCAGCGCGACGACGACGGTCGCGAGGAAGAACAGCACGACGTCCGTGGACAGGGCGAAGATCTCGCGGCCGACGACCCCGAGCACCGTCGCGAGCAGCGGGAGGGCGAGGCCCAGCGCCCAGCCGACCGCCCTGCGGGTGACCGGCACCGCGCTGAAGCGGCGCGGCAGCCGCAGGCCGCGACCGGCTTCGCCGTGGGTGACCATGTGCACGTCGATCGGCCCCGAGTCCTGCACCACCCGCGAACCGATGCCCTCGTCGACGGCACGGGCGAACCGCGAACGCCGCGAGGTGCCGATCACGAGCTGGGTGGCGTCCACCCCGCGGGCGAAGTCGAGCAGGGCGGCGGGCACGTCGTCGCCGACGACGGTGTGGAACGACGCGCCCACGTCCTCGGCGAGCCGCCGCAGCGCGGCCAGCGCCGCGGCGGTGGCCCCGGCGAGCCCGTCCCCCCGCAGCACGTGCAGCGCGAACAGCTCCGCCGAGCCGGACCGCTTCGCGATGCGGGCGGCCCTGCGCAGCACCGTCTCGCTCTCGAGGCCGCCGGTCAGGGCCACGACGACCCGCTCGCGGGTCTCCCAGACGTCGGTGGTGCGCTGGTCGGCGCGGTGGCGTTGCAACGCCACCTCGACCTGGTCGGCCACCCACAGCAGCGCCAGCTCCCGCAGCGCGGTGAGGTTGCGCGGCTGGAAGTAGTTCGCCATCGCCGCGTCGACCTTCTCCGACGCGTACACGTTGCCGTGGGCGAGGCGGCGCCGCAGCGCCTCCGGGGTGATGTCGACCAGCTCCACCTGGCCGGCCTTGCGCACCACCTCGTCGGGCACGGTCTCCTGCTGCCTGCTGCCGGTGATCCGCTCGACGACGTCGTTCAACGACTCGAGGTGCTGGACGTTCAGCGTGGTCAGCACGGTGATGCCGGCGTCGAGCAGCTCCTCGACGTCCTGCCAGCGCTTGGGGTTGCGCGAGCCGGGGGCGTTGGTGTGGGCGAGCTCGTCGATCAGCACGACCTGCGGTTCGCGGGCGAGCACGGCGGCGACGTCGAGCTCGGTGAGGGTCACCCCGCGGTGGGCGACCTCCCGCCGCGGGAGGACCTCCAGTACGTCGAGCAGCTCGGCGGTCCTGCGGCGGCCGTGGGTCTCGACGAGACCCACGACCACGTCCGTGCCGCGGTCGGCGCGGCGGCGGGCCTCGCCGAGCATGGCGTAGGTCTTGCCCACGCCGGGTGCCGCGCCGAGGTAGATCCTCAGCTCGCCACGCTTGCCCATGCCGCAATCATCCGCTCTGCCGCGCGACCGCGAGGTTCAGCTCCGTGACGTTCACGCCGTCGGCACCGAAGATCCCCAGCACGGCGTGCCGGGTGTTCGCCGCGACGAGTTCCTGCACGCGCTCATCGGGCAGGCCGGTCGCCGGGCCACCCGGGGCACCTGCAGCTGCGCGTACTCCGGCGAGATGTGCGGGTCGACGCCCGACGACGACGCGGTGACGGCGTCGGGCGGGACCTGGTCCGGTGCCACGCCCTCGCGTTCGGCGATCGCGTCGCGGCGCTGCTCGACCGCCGCGATGAGGTCCTCGTCGAACCCGCCCTTGTTCGACCCGCCCGATGTGGACGGGTCGCCGGGGCCGAGCACGTCCTGCGCGGACGCCGAGGGCCGGGTGTGGAAGTAGGGGTCGTTCGCCGGGTCGGCGGGCACCGGGTCGATCCCGATCAGCGCCGACCCGGTGGGCGTGCCGTCGGCGCCGTGCACGACCGAACCCTCCGCCCGGGACGCGAGCCCGGGCACGTGCGCCACGGCCCACACGGACAGCGGGTAGGCGAGGCCGAGCACGACGGTCGCCACGAGGAGCATGCGCAGGGCGGCCCCCGCCTGGCGGGTGAACAGGGTCAGCATCTTCAGATCCCGGGGACGAGTCGGACGAGCAGGTCGATGAGGAAGATCCCGGCGAACGGCGTGACGACGCCGCCGAGGCCGTAGACCAGCAGGTTGCGCCGCAACAACCGGGCCGCGGTCGACGGCCGGTAGCGCACGCCGCGCAGGGCCAACGGGATCAGCGCGATGATGACCAACGCGTTGAAGATCACCGCGGAGAGGATCGCCGACTGCGGGGTGGCCAGCCGCATGACGTTGAGCGCGTCCAGCTGCGGGTACAGGGCCACGAACATCGCCGGCAGGATCGCGAAGTACTTCGCCAGGTCGTTCGCGATGCTGAACGTCGTCAGCGCGCCGCGCGTGATCAGCAACTGCTTGCCGATCTCGACGATGTCGATCAGCTTCGTCGGGTCCGAGTCGAGGTCGACCATGTTCCCGGCTTCCTTGGCCGCCGCGGTGCCGGTGTTCATCGCGACGCCGACATCGGCCTGCGCGAGCGCGGGCGCGTCGTTCGTGCCGTCGCCGGTCATGGCGACCAGGCGCCCACCCTCCTGCTCCTTGCGGATCAGGGCCATCTTGTCCTCGGGCGTGGCCTCGGCGAGGTGGTCGTCGACGCCGGCCTCCTCCGCGATCGCGCGGGCGGTCAGCGGGTTGTCCCCGGTGATCATCACGGTGCGGATGCCCATCGCGCGCAACTCGGCGAACCGCTCGCGCATGCCCGGCTTCACCACGTCGGACAGCTGGACCACGCCCAGCACCCGGGCCGTGTCGCCCGCCCGCTCCGCGACGACGAGCGGCGTGCCGCCGTCGGCGCCGATCCGGTCGACGGTGGCGGCGACCTCGGGCGGCAGCGCGGTCTCGGTCCACCGGGTGACCGCCGAGCTCGCCCCCTTGCGGATGCTGCGGCCGTCCCGGTCGAGGCCGGACATGCGGGTCTGCGCGGTGAACGGGACGAACTCGCCCACCTCCTCCGCGGGCGGCAGGCCGTGCTCCTGCTCGCACAGCTCGACGATGCTGCGCCCCTCGGGCGTCTCGTCGGCGAGGCTGGACTGCCGGGCGACCGCCGCGAGGTCGGCCACGCTCACGCCAGGGGCCGGGTGCAGCGCCGTCGCACGCCGGTTGCCGAAGGTGATCGTGCCGGTCTTGTCGAGGAGCAGCGTGTCGACGTCCCCGGCGGCCTCCACGGCACGTCCCGAGGTGGCGAGCACGTTGCGCTGGACGAGCCGGTCCATGCCGGCGATGCCGATCGCCGACAGCAGCGCGCCGATCGTGGTGGGGATCAGGCACACCAGGAGCGCGGTCAGCACGACGAGCGACTGCTGGGCACCGGAGTAGCCGGCCATCGGCTGCAGCGCCACCACGGCGAGCAGGAAGATGATCGTCAGCGTCGACAGCAGGATCGTCAGCGCGATCTCGTTCGGCGTCTTCTGCCGCTCGGCTCCCTCGACGAGGGCGATCATGCGGTCGACGAACGACTCGCCCGGCGCGGTGGTGATCTCGACGACGATCCGGTCGGACAGCACCGTGGTACCGCCGGTCACCGACGACCGGTCCCCGCCGGACTCGCGGATCACGGGCGCCGACTCACCGGTGATCGCCGACTCGTCGACCGTGGCGATGCCGTCGGCCACGTCACCGTCGCCCGGGATGACCTCACCGGCCTCCACGACGACGCGGTCACCGATGCGCAGGGTGGGCGCGGGGACGTGCTCCTCGGCCCCGTCGGCGGTGAGCCGGCGGGCGACGGTCTCGGTGCGCGTGCGGCGCAGGCTCTCGGCCTGCGCCTTGCCGCGGCCCTCCGCGACGGCCTCTGCCAGGTTGGCGAACAGGACGGTGAGCCACAGCCAGACCGCGATCAGCCAGGCGAACACGCTCGGCTGCGCGACAGCGAGCCCGGTGACGAGCACCGAGCCCACCCAGACGACGAACATCACCGGGTTGCGCAGCTGCGTGCGCGGGTCGAGCTTGCGCAGGGCGGCCGGCATCGACTGCCAGAGCTGCCGCGGGGAGAACGCGCCCGCCGTCACGCTGCGGCCGGTGCGCTGCGCGTGCAACTCCTGGCGCTCGCGCCGATCGAGAGTGGTGGTCACAGCAAGGCCTCCGCAATGGGCCCGAGGGCCAGGGCAGGGAAGAAGGTGAGCGCGGCGACGAGGACGACCGTGCCGCCGACGAGCACGCCGAACAGCGGCCCGTTGGTGGGGAGCGTCCCGGCGCCGGGTTCGACGCGCTTCTGCGCGGCCAGCGAGCCGGCCAGCGCGAGGACGGCCAGGATCGGCACGAACCGGCCGAACAGCATGGCGAGCCCGAGCGTCGACTGGAAGAACGGGCTCGTCACCGTCAGCCCGGCGAAGGCGCTGCCGTTGTTGTTGCCCGTCGAGGCGTACGCGTAGAGCACCTCGGACAGCCCGTGCGCACCGCTGTTGGCCAGCGCGGCGTCCAGCTCACCGGGCTGGGCGAGCGCGGCTCCCGCACCGAGCAGCACGACCGTGGGCATCGCGAGCAGCGAGATCGCCGCGGCCGTCACCTGCGCCCGGCCGAGCTTCTTGCCCAGGTACTCCGGGGTGCGCCCGACCATCAGCCCGGCGAGGAAGACCGCGATGATCGCGAGCACGAGGATCCCGTACAGCCCGGCACCGACCCCGCCCGGTGCGACCTCGCCGAGCAGCATGTTGAGCAGCACGACCCCGCCGCCGAGACCGGTGTAGCTGTCGTGCAGCGAGTTCACCGCGCCCGCGGAGGTGCCGGTCGTGGAGACGGCGAACAGCACCGACGACGGGATGCCGAACCGGACCTCCTTGCCTTCCGTCGCCGCCCCGGCCAGCAGGGTCGCCGGGCCGTTGGGGTGGGTCTCCGCCCACCAGGCGATCGCGAGCAGGCCGCCCCACAGCACGCCCATCACGGCGAGCAGGACGCCGCCCTGCCGGGCGTCGCGCACCATCACGCCGAACGCGCGGGTGAGGCACACCGGGATCACCAGGATCAGGAAGATCTCCAGCAGGTTGCTGAGCCCGTTCGGGTTCTCGAACGGGTGGGCGGAGTTGGCGTTGAAGATCCCGCCGCCGTTCGTGCCGAGTTCCTTGATCGCCTCCTGCGACGCGGTCGGCGCCAGCGCGATCGTGTTCTGCGAGCCGTCCACGCCGGTGACGTCGACGCCTGCCCGCAGGCTCATCGTGGCGCCCAGCGCCACGAGGACGATCGCGGCGACGAACGAGAGGGGCAGCAGCACCCGGACGACACCGCGGACGAGGTCGACCCAGAAGTTTCCGATCCGGTCGCTCGACGCGCGGACGAATCCACGCACCAACGCCGCCGCGACCGCCATGCCGACCGCGGCCGACACGAAGTTCTGCACGGTCAGGCCGGCCATCTGCACGAGGTGGCCCATGACCGTCTCGGGCACGTAGGACTGCCAGTTCGTGTTCGTCACGAACGACACCGCGGTGTTGAAGGCGATGCCGGGCTCGACCGGCCCGCGGCCGAGGCCGAGCGGGAGCAGCCCTTGCAACCTCTGCAGCAGGTAGAGCAGCACGATCGACAGGAACGAGAACGCCAGCAGTGCGGCGGCGTACCCGGTCCAGCGCTGCTCGGCGTCGGGGTCGACGCGGGCGATCCGGTACACGGCACGCTCCACCCGCCAGTGCCGGTCACTGGTGTAGACGGCCGCGAGGTGGTTGCCGAACGGCACGTACACCACGGCGAGGAGCACCAGGAGAACGCCGAGCTGCACGAGCCCGGCCGACGTCGCGGACATCAGAAACGCTCCGGGCGAACGAGTGCGATGACCAGGTAGACGATCAGCGCCGCCGCGAGCAGCCCGCCGATCACGTTCTCGACGATCACAGCCGCTGCAACCCCCGCATCATCAACAGCAGCAGGGCGAAGCCGCCGATCAGCAGCAGCGCGTAGGCCAGGTCGGCCATCTCCGGTCCTCCTCCGCCACGGCCCGTGTGGTCGCGGCGGCCGCAAGGATGCGACCGGCGGCGGCACGCCGGCCCGGACGTTCACGGGTTCCTAACGGCGATGTGCCGCGGGTCATCCAGTGCCGGCGGACCGATGTCAGACCATTCGATGGATTCGGCATAGCGGAACTTCATCGCCTGGTGATAGCGCTGTGCGCGTCACCAGGGTTACCTTCCTCGGGCCCGCCGCCCAAGGGAGGACGTCCAGGTGCAGCTGACCACCGCCGGCCCGACCTCGACGCGGGCGCGTCCGGGGCGTCGCGGGCCAGGCCGGGCCCGGGGCGCGGATTCGGTCTCGGTCTCGCCGGGATCGTCGGCGTGGTGACGGCGCTGGAGGTCGCCGTCCGGATCGGGCTGCTGCCGCAGGCCTGGTTCCCGCCGCCGTCGCGGATCGTCCCGGCGTTCGTCGAGCTGGCGGTGGGCGGGGAGCTGTTCGCCCCGGTCGGCCAGACGCTGCAGGGGTGGGTGCTCGGTGTCCTCGCCGCGACTGTGGTCGCGGTACCGCTGGGCGTGGTGATCGGGTCGCTGCCGCTCGCGCACCGGCTGACCCGGTTCATGCTCGAGTTCCTGCGGCCGATCCCGCCGGTGGCGCTGATCCCGGCCGCCGTACTGATCTTCGGGTCCGGCCTCGACATGAAGGTCTTCCTCATCGCGTTCGGCGCGTTCTGGCCGGTCCTGCTGCAGACGGTCTACGGCGTGCACGACGTCGACCCGACCGCCCGCGACGCCGCGCGCTGCTACGGGCTGGGCGCGCGGGCCGTCCTCGTGCGGATCACGGTGCCGAGCGCGCTGCCCTACCTCGCCACGGGGTTGCGGATCGCCTCGGCGATCGCGCTGATCCTGGCCGTCACCAGCGAGATCGTGGTCGGGGTTCCCGGTATCGGGGTGCGGATCACCGACGCGCAGGCCGCCGGTGGGGCCGAGGACGTCATGTACGCCTGGATCCTCGCGGCCGGGCTGCTGGGGTGGGCGCTCAACGCCGTGCTGCACGCCGTCGAACGCCGAGTGCTGCACTGGCACCCGTCCTACCGGGGTGGTTCCCGGTGATCCGCGTCAGGCTCGCCGACTGGGCGCTCGCCCTCGCGCTGCCCGCGCTGCTGCTCGTCGCCTACGACGGGTGGGCGCGCACGGCGGGGAGCTTCTTCTTCCCCCCGCTCGGGGAGATCGGGTCCACGTTCGCCGCCGAGTGGTTGTTCGCCCGCGTGCCCACGGACCTGCTGCCGAGCCTCGGGCGGATGCTCGCCGGGTACGCGCTCGCCGTGGCCGTCGGCGTCGCGGCCGGCACGCTGCTCGGGCTGTCCCGGACGCTGTCGACGGCACTGGACCCGGTGCTGCAGTTCCTGCGCGCGCTGCCGCCGCCCGCGCTGATCCCGGTGTCGCTGCTGGTGTTCGGGGCCGGGGACAGCGCGAAGGTCTTCCTCATCGTGCTGGGTGCGGTGTGGCCGGTGCTGCTCAACACCGTCGACGGCGTGCGCGGTGTGGACCCCACCGCCCTGGACATGGCCCGTTCCTACCGCGTGCCCGCACACGCCCGCCTGACCCGGCTGATCCTGCCCGCCGCGCTGCCCCGGATCCTGGCGGCGCCCGTACGGCACTGGCCATCGCGATCATCCTGATGGTGGTGAGCGAGCTGGTCGGCGCCGACAACGGCGTCGGCTACACCGTGCAGCTGGCCCAGCGCAGCTTCGACATCCCCGAGATGTGGGCGGGCACCGTGCTGCTCGGCCTGCTCGGGTTCGCCTGCAACGCGATCTTCGTCGCCGTCGAGCGGCGGGTACTGCACTGGCATCTCGCCGTGACCGGAAGGGCAACCGATGCTCGACGTCCGTGAGCTGACCAAGACCTACGACGGTGTCGCCGCCGTGGCCGACCTGACGTTCACGGTGGGAGAGCACGAGTTCGTCTGCATCGTCGGGTCGTCCGGCTGCGGCAAGACGACGATGCTGCGCTGCCTGTCCGGGCTCGTCGAGCCGACGTCGGGCGGCGTGACCCTGCACGGCGCCCGCGTCGACGGCCCGCCGCGGGACATGGCCTACGTGTTCCAGGACTACAGCCGCTCGCTCCTGCCGTGGATGACGGTGGCGGCCAACGTGTCGTTCCCGCTGCCGTACAAGGGCCTCTCCAAGGCGGAGGCGGCGGCCGCCACCGCCGAGGCCCTCGACGCCGTCGGACTGGGCGACCGGGGCGACGCCTACCCGTGGCAGCTGTCGGGCGGGATGCAGCAGCGCGTGGCGATCGCGCGTGCGCTCGCCTACCAGCCGCGGATCCTGCTGATGGACGAGCCGTTCGCCTCGGTGGACGCGCAGACCCGCGCCGACCTCGAGGACCTGCTGCTCCGCATCTGGCGCCGCTACCGGATCACGATCCTGTTCGTCACGCACGACATCGACGAGGCCGTGTACCTCTCGCAGCGGGTGCTCGTGCTGCACCGTCCCGCGCACGTGCACGAGGTCGTCGAGATCGACCTGCCCGCCGAACGCGATCAGCTCTCCACCAAGCGGCTCCCCGGGTTCGGCGAGCTGCGCACCCGCGTCCTGTCCAGCCTGCGCGCCCCCGACCCGGCCGGAGTGAACCCATGAAGATCAGAGACTGGCTCGGCGTCGCCGCCGCCGTCACGCTGCTCACGACCGGCTGCTCCGGCGGCTCCGGCCCCGAGCAGGGCGCGGACGGCCTGACGAAGGTGCGGGTCGCGGAGACCGCGGGCGCGCCGCTCAACTTCCTGACCTACGGTGACGAGCAGGGCTTCTTCGCCCAGAACGGGATCGACCTGGAGATCTCTTCGTCGTCGGGCGGCGCGACGGTGATCCCCCAGCTGGTGAGCGGTGATCTCGACGTCGCGGGCTCGAACGTCGTGTCCGGCATCATCGCGATCGGCCAGGGGCTGCCCATCCAGATGGTGGCGGCCGGCACCAGCACATCGGAGGACCCCGCCCAGGACTTCTCCGCGCTGATGGTCGCCCAGGGCAGCCCGGCCACGGGTATCGCCGACCTCGCGGGTCAGCGGATCGCCGTCAACAGCCTGCGCAACATCAACGACATCGTCCTGGGCAACCAACTGCAGCAGGCCGGGCTGACCTACGACGCCGTCCAGTTCGTCGAGATCCCGTTCCCGGAGATGGCCGCCTCCGTGGAGCGCGGTGACGTCGCCGCGGCCATGGTGATCGAACCGTTCATCACCGTCGCCGAGGACCACGGCCTGCGGATCATCGGCCGTCCGTACACGGACCTGCGCCCCGGCCTGCAGATCGGCACCTACCTCATGAACCGCGAGCTGGTGGCGTCCCGGCCGGAGCTGGTGCAGGGCTTCCAGCGGGCGGTCAAGGCCACCGCGGACTCCGTCAGTGCCGACCCCGCGGCGTTCCGCGCCGCCCTGTCGCGCATCAGCGAGACCGATCCCGCGCTGGCCGAGCGGGTGCGCATCAACCTCTGGCGCGGCACGACCGACCGCCCGTCGCTGGAGCTGGTGATGGGGCTGATGGTCGACTACGGGCTGCTCGAAGCGCCGGTCGACCTCAACGAGGCCGTCGTGGGCTGATGGCCGGCCACACACCAACTCCAGTGCCGGCACATGAACTGCAGTTCATGTGTGAACACCAGAGTTGATGTGTGACGGCCCGGAGAGCGCGGCCTGGCGGTCACGGGCCCGGGGTGCGCAGCCGCTCGTGCACCAGCTCGGCGGCCCGCAGCACGGCGGGGGCGAACGCGCGGATGGCGCCGGCATCGCCCATCCGGCTGCTCGGCGCGGCGACCCCGAGCCCCGCGAGCGGCTGGCCCGCCGTGTTGCGCAGCGCCGCCGCCACCGCGCACACCCCTTCGGCCGACTCCTCCCAGTTGAGCGCGTACCCCGCTGCGCGGATCCCGGCGATCTCGGCCAGCAGGGTGGCGCGGTCGGTGAGCGCGGCATCGGTCGTGGCGGCCGGGAGGGTCGCGTCGGGGTAGCGGCGGGCGAGGTCGGCGTCCGGGAGGCCGGCGAGGATCGCCTTCCCGACCGCGGAGGCGTGTGCGGGGCGGACCACCCCGGTGCGGTTTCCGACGCGCACCGAGCGCGGGCCTTCCGCGCAGTCGACGAACCGGATCGTGGTGCCCTCCAGCACGGCGAGGCTGACCGTCTCGCGGGTCTCCTCACGCAGCTCCTCGAGCACCGGCCGGGCCACGCGCCTGATATCGATCTTGTTGACGGCGGCGAGCCCGATCTCCACCAGCGCGGGACCCGGCCGGTACGCCCCGTTCGGCCGGTCCTGCATCACGAAGCCGCGCCGCCGCAGCGCCGTGAGCAGCCGGTGCGCGGTGGACCGTGCGACGCCCAGCAGCTCGGCCGCCTCCGCCACCCGCAACGCCTGGCGCTCACCCACCAGCTCCAGCAGGCGGAGGGCGTTGTCGACCGAGGTGGTCGTCGGCCCGAAATCATTCGGCATGGCGGAACTCTAACCGAAAGCCTTCTCTACTGATGGAATTCGCCTCTAGCCTCGGAGCCATGATCTGGCACTCCGCGACCGCTGCGCCGGTGAGCCGGGACCGGCCGATCGCCGTCGTCGGCGCCGGGCCCGTCGGGATGACCGCCGCGGCCGCGCTGGCCACGGCCGGCCTGCCCGTCGTCCTCGTCGAGCTCTCACCGAGCCCCCAGCCGGACTGGCGGGCGAGCACGTTCCACGCCGCCACGATGGAACTGCTCCAGACCATCGACATCACCGGCCGCATGCACGCCGAGGGCCTCGTCGTGCCCACCTACCAGTTCCGCGACCGCCGGGACGGGCTGGTCGCCGAGTTCGACTTCGGGCTGCTCGCCGACGAGACCCGCTTCCCCTACCGGCTGCAGCTCAACCAGCAGCACCTCGTCCGCATGCTCGCCGAGCGCCTCGCCGACGACGACCGGGTGCGGATGCGGTTCGGCACCCGGCTGACCGGCATGGCGATCGACCGCGACGGGGTCCGGCTCACCGTGAGCGGCCCGGACGGCGCCGAGGAGATCCGCGCGTCCTACGTGATCGGTGCCGACGGGCCGCGCAGCACCGTGCGCTCCTGCATCGGCGTGGCGTTCGACGGGTTCACCTACCCGGAGCGGTTCGCGATCACCAGCACCCCGGTGGACCTGCAGGAGCTCGTGCCGGACCTCGGGCACGTCAACTACGTGGCCGACCCGCGGGAGTGGCTGTTCATCCTGCGCACGCCCGAGTCGTGGCGGGTGGTGTGGCCGGTACCGGCGAGCTGTTCGGACGACGAGGCGAGCGACCCCGAGCGCCTGCAGGACACGTTGCAAGGCGTGGCGCCCTACGCCCCCGGCTACCCGGTGATCGACCACCAGGTCTACGGCGTGCACCAGCGGGTCGCCTCGGCGTTCCGCGCGGGCCCCGTGCTGCTCGCGGGCGACGCCGCCCACATCAACTCCCCGATCGGCGGGGTCGGGCTCAACTCGGGCATCCACGATGCGATGGACGCCGCTCGCCGCCTCGCCCGCATCGCCACCGAACCCGGCACCGACATCGAGGCCGAGCTGTCGGCGTACGACCGGATCCGCCGTACGGTGGCGGTGGAGTACGTACAGGCAGACACTCAACGCAACACCGACCGGCTGCGTGAGACCGACGACGCCGTGCGCCGCCGGCACCAGGACGAGATGCGGGCCATCGCCGCCGACCCCGAGCGGGCTCGGGCGTACATCAGGCGCGTGTCGCTGCTGGAGAGCGTGCGGCGATTCGGGATCGGCACCCCACCGCTGGAGATGGAGGGAGCACTGTGACGACGGAAGCACCGACCACACAGGCGTCCGAGCTGGAGGACCTGTACCGCGACCTCGACGCCGTGGACCTCCAGCCGCTCTGGACGATCACCGAGCAGCTGCTCACCCCGACCCCGCGGCCGCGGGCGGTGCCGTGGCTGTGGTCGGCCGCCACGATGAAGCCCCTCGCCCGCCGCGCGATCCGGCTCGTGCCGGTGGAGCGCGGCGGCGAGCGGCGCGTGCTCAGCCTGCGCAACCCCGGCATCGACGGCCTGCCCTACGCCGTCGGCACGCTGTGGGGCGCCCTGCAGTGCCTCGGCCCGCGCGAGACCGCGCCCGCCCACCGCCATTCCCCCGGCGCCATCCGGTTCGTGCTGGAGGGCGAGGGTGTGTACACCACGGTCGACGGCGATGCCTGCGACATGCACCCCGGCGACCTCGTGCTCACGCCGTCGATGAACTGGCACGACCACGTCAACAGCGGCGACGGGGAGATGTTCTGGTTCGACGGCCTCGACCTGCCGATGGTGGCGGCGCTCGACAGCATCTTCTTCGAGCCCTACCCCGGTCCCGGACAGAACCAGCCGGAGCCCGCCGAGCACAACGCCTCCGAGCGCGCCTTCGCGGGCGGCACCCGCTACGCCGACGGGGCCGTGCGCGGCCCGCTCAGCCCGGCCCACTCGAAGCTGATGGTGTACCGGTGGGCCGACACGTCTGCGCGGCTCGACCGCCTCGCCGCGGCCTCGGACGAGCCCCTGCTGTCGGTCGAGTACGCCGACCCGGAGACCGGTGCCAGCGTCATGCCCACGCTCGCGTGCTCGGCCCAGCGGATCCGCGGTCGCAGCCTGCCGGTGCGGCACACCGGCAACGCCGTCCACGTCGTGTTCTCGGGCCACGGCTCCTCGGTGATCGAGGGGCAACGCTTCGACTGGGGCCCCGGCGACATGTTCGCCGTGCCGTCGTGGGCGGCCGCCGAGCACGCCTCGGACGAGCAGGCGGAGGTGTTCGTGCTGTCCGACGCGCCCGTGCTGCGCGCGCTCGGCCTCTACCGCGAGGAGTCGCTCCCGGCCCCGCAGACCGTCACGTCCGTGTTCACGCCCCGGGAGAACCCGTGAAGCTCGCCCTGTTCGACGACAACCGGCTGGGGGTCGTCACGGCCGGGGACCTGCTCGTCGACGTCACGGACGCCCTTCCCGGCCCGCACGACCCCGACCCGCTCACCGCGGGCTGGTGGCGCGGGCTGTGCCGGGACTTCGCGTCCCGGTCGGACGCGCTGCGGGACGCGGCGGCGGCCGGCCCGGCGCGGCCGCTCGCCGACGTCACCCTGCACGCCCCGGTGCTCGGGCCGTCGAAGGTGATCGCCGCGGCGATGAACTACGGGGAACACGTCACCGAGATGCACGCGGTGCAGGAGCGCACGCTCGGCGGCGTCGAGGCGTGGATGATGAACTTCGACGTGTTCCTCAAGTCGCCGTCGTCGATCGTCGGCCCGGGCGCCACGGTCACGCTCCCGCCCGACGCCGTGGCCGCGGGGCACGAGGTGCACCACGAGTCCGAGCTCGTCGTCGTGATCGGCACCGGCGGGAAGGACATCCCCGCCGAGTTGGCCATGGACGCCGTGCTCGGCTTCACCGCGGGCCTGGACATCACCGTCCGCAGCCCGGCCGACCGCTCCCGGCGCAAGAGCTACGACGGGTTCAGCCCGCTCGGGCCGTGGCTCGTCACCGCGGACGAGATCGGCGACGGCTCCGACCTGGACATCCGGCTGACCTGCGGTTCGGCGGTGCGGCAGCAGGTCAACACCCGGGACATGCTCACGCCCGTGCCGGCGATCGTCGCCTACGCGTCGTCGATGATGACCCTGCTGCCCGGCGACGTCCTGTTCACCGGCGCCCCGCCCGGCGTCGGGCCGATCGCGGCCGGCGAGCGGCTGGACATGACGATCAGCCGGATCGGGTCGATGTCGGTGACGATCGCCTGAGCGCGGGACCACTCATCTAGTGGTGATGCACGGATTCCACCGTGTACAGGTGGGGGTCGAACTGGTCGGCGAGGGCAGCGGCTTCACCCATGTGCTCCCGCGCGACCGGGTTCTCGAGCATGGCGTGGAACGCCTCCGCCGACTCCCACTGGGCGTAGTTGACCACTCGGGTTCCGTCGGCGCTGGCGTGGATGTTGGCGGCGATGAACCCGGGCTGGTGCTGCATCACCTCCTCGGTGGCACGCACCAGCAGATCGACGAGCCGGCGCTGGCGATCGGCCGGGACGGTGAAGACGTTGATCAGCGTGGCGATCGGGGCGTCGACGGTGATGGTCGTGGTCGCGGGCATGACCCCTCCTCGGTGGCTCTCAGGAAGCTGACACAGGTCATGGAACTCGCTCGCCGGCCCTCCGTCGACCACGGCTCACCCCGCCCGTAGCGCGAGGTCCCGGCGGCGCAGGGCGTGCCGGCCACCGCCCGGAACCCGGCGGCGGGCGGCCGCGACCGTCAGCACCGCCAGCAACGCGGTCACGGCCACCGTCGCACCGAAGGCCGTCCAGGTGGCGGCATCGGGGTGGACCAGCGACTGGCCGCGGTACGCCTGCCACGCCGTGATGACGAAGACCCCCGTGTAGCCCAGGATGACGACGCCGGTCAGCTGGGCGCGCACGCGCTCGCTGCGCAGCCACGCGACCCGGGTCGCGAGGGCGGTCAGCAGCACCAGCGCCAGCACGAAGACCTGGATCGCGTGCAGGCCGATGAAGTGCGGGACCCGCAGGTCGCCGCCCTGGGTGCTCCAGTTCGTGATCGGCATGCCGGCGCCGTCCGGCGCCCCGACGCCGTGCGCGCCCCCGAGCGTGACCGGCCTGCCGTAGGCGTCCTCGACGGTGCGGGAGCCCTCGCTCGAGCCTGCGATGTGGAACGCCACGCCCATCCCGAGCGCGGCCAGCCCGATCCCGGCGCGCAGCGACCAGGTGAGCGCCCGCTCGCCGACCCGCTGGAACAGCAGCATCACGGCGATCACCACGCTCGCCCCGAACAACCCGATCACGCCCGAGGCGAAGATCTGTTGGCCGACCTGGTTGAACGTGTCGGTGTTGTTGTTGAAGTGGCTGTAGGTGCCGCGGGCGGCCTGGATCGCGATGAAGGCGACGTCGACGAGGCCCGTCACGGCGAACACGGTGCCGAGCGTCCACATGGTGCGCCGTGCCCGCCGCAGCTGCGGCAGCATCCAGGCGAGCGTCGCGCCGTAGAGGACGAACGACACCGCGAACTTGAACGGCTTCGCCCAGATCGACCCGTCCAGGAGCTCACGGTCGTCGACGACGAGGCCGACGCCCGCGACGACGACGAGGCAGGCCATCGCGGCCACCATGACCAGGAGCGGCCGGTGCCAGCGCCGGACGTCGGAGAAGGTGATGGACAAGGGATCCCCCCAGCTGGAACGGCCGGTCTCGACCGGACCAATGCTGGTTCGGGAGCGGGGAAAGATCTCTGGAGTGCGCCGGTGTCCCGGGGGTGGGGACAACCCCCGCTCAGCGCACGATCGCCCCGGCCTCCAGCACACCCGGGTGGTGGGCCAGCGCGGCGTGGTCGGCGCCCGGCGGCCCCACGTGCACGGTGGCCGCGACGAGCCGTGGCACGTCGTGCAGCAGCCGGTGCTGCACCGCGGTGGCGATGTCGTGCGCCGCGACGACGTCCAGCCCGGCGTCGACGGCGATCCCGACCTCCGCCCGCACCCGGTGCCCCGACCAGCGCAGCCGCAGCTCCTCCACGGCCACGACGCCGGGGACGTCACGGACGGCCGCCTCTGCGGTGTCGACGAGGGCGGGGTCGACGGCGTCCATGAGCCTGCGGTAGATGTCGACGGCCGCGCCGCGCAGCACGACGAGGATCGCCACCGTGATCAGCAGCCCGACGATCGGGTCGGCCAGCGGGAACCCGGCGAGCACGCCGAGCGCGGCGCCGACCACCGCCAGCGAGGTGAAGCCGTCGGTGCGGGCGTGCAGGCCGTCGGCGACCAGCGCGGCCGACCCGATGCGCCGCCCCACCCGGATGCGGTGGAGGGCGACGAGCTCGTTGCCCACGAACCCGATCACCCCGGCGGCGAGCACCGCCCCGACGTTCTCGACGGGCTGGGGCGTCACGATCCGGTGGATCGACTCGTAGCCCGCCACCACCGCGGAAAGGGCGATCATCGCCACGATGAACACGCCGGCGAGGTCCTCGGCACGCCCGTAGCCGTAGGTGTAGCGGCGGGTTGCCGCGCGCCTGCCGATCACGAACGCGACCCACAGCGGCACGGCCGTCAGCGCGTCGGAGAAGTTGTGGATCGTGTCGGCCAGCAGCGCCGTGGAGCCGGACACCAGCACCACGGCCAGCTGCGCGAGCGCCGTGGCCCCGAGCACCAGCAGGCTGATCTTCAGGGCCCGGATGCCCGCCGCGCTCGCCGCCAGCGCCGCGTCGATCGAGTCGACGGCGTCATGGCTGTGCGGCCGGAACACCGCTCGCACGCGATCCCGGAACGAGTGCCCATGACCGTGACCGTGGCCGTGGCCGTGCGATTCCACGCATCGAATCTCCAGGACCGGCCGACGATTCGCAAGGAAACCGCGGAAATGCAATTCCCTGGCAGTCAGCGCGTTCCCGCAGGTGCCTCTCCGTCGTTTCCGAGTCGGCCGACCAGCAACGTGAGCTGCTCGGCGTAGCGGCGCACGGACTCGGGCGACCGGGCGTCGGCGCCGAGCAGGCCGCGGGCGAGGTGCGGGTAGACGGCGAGGGCGTTCGCCGCACTCGTGAGGATCAGGTGCAGCACGGCTGGGTCGAACCTGTCGTCGATCTCGCCGTTGCGCTGCCGCTGCCGCAGCACCTCGACCTCGTGGCGGAGCCGCTCGTTGCGCTCGCGCGCCTCGTCGCCGTCGTCCGCGCCGGTGTCGGCGAGCCCGTCCCAGGCCAGGAGGCGACCACCGAGGTCGTCGACGCTCGCGTGCACGTAGCGCCCGACCGCCTCGGCGAAGGGCAGGTCGTCGGGCACGGCCTCCGCCTCGTACGCCCGCCACCGGCGACCCATCTCCCGGTAGAGGCCCTCCTTGCCGTCGAAGTAGTACGCGATCAGCTGCTGGTTCACCCCGGCCCGGGCGGCGATCTCGGACACCCGTGCCCCGGCGAACCCCTTCGCCGCGAACTCCGCGGTGGCGGCCTCGAGGATGCGCGCCTTCGTGCGCTCCGGGTCGCGCTGCCGCTCGTGCGGGGCCGGGGCCCGCCGCCCTCTGGTCGTCACGGGCCGGAATTCTGCCACCCGGGAACCGAGCTCAATCATGAATCCGGATGACAGCGGCCACGGCATGGGGGATCGGTCGACGTCGCCCGACGGCGACGGACGTAGGCTCCGGCAGGAGGAGGGGGTGTTCACGTGTCGTCCTGTTGCCCACCGCCGCGCTCCCGCGGAGATGCGCTCGACCGTGGCCCGGTGGCCGTCGGCGCCGCACGCCTCGACGGCGCGATCGCAGGCGTGGTCGCGCTGCCGGGTGGCACGTTCCGCATGGGCACCGACGATGCCGACGGGTTCCCCGAGGACCGGGAGGGCCCGATCCGCGCCGTCGCGGTGGAGCCGTTCGCGATCGGCGCGCACACCGTGTCGAACGAGCGGTTCGCCGAGTTCGTCGACGCCACCGGCCACGAGACCGACGCCGAGCGGTTCGGCTGGTCGTACGTGTTCGCGAAGTTCCTCACCCGTGAGCTGCGCCGGTCCTCCCCCCGCCTGGAGGAGGCGCCGTGGTGGTGCGGGGTGACCGGGGCGCAGTGGCGGCACCCCGAGGGCCCGGGCAGCGACCTCGACGGCCGTGGGGACCACCCGGTCGTCCACGTGTCGTGGCACGACGCGGCGGCGTACTGCGCGTGGGTGGGCGGGCGGCTGCCCACCGAGGCCGAGTGGGAGTACGCGGCACGCGGCGGCCTCGACCAGGCCCGCTACCCGTGGGGCGACGAGCTCACGCCCGGCGGCGAGCACCGCTGCAACATCTGGCAGGGCCGCTTCCCCGCGCACAACAGCGCGGAGGACGGCTTCACCGGCACCGCACCGGTGGACGCGTTCGAGCCCAACGGCTTCGGCCTCTACAACATGGCGGGCAACGTGTGGGAGTGGTGCGCCGACCCGTTCGACGCGGCCGGGCAGAACCGCGCGATGCGCGGGGGCTCCTACCTGTGCCACGAGTCGTACTGCAACCGCTACCGGGTGGCCGCCCGCACCGCCAACACCCCCGACAGCTCGGCGGGCAACCTCGGCTTCCGTTGTGTCGTGATCCCCTGAGGGGATCCCTCAGGGGATCACAGCCAGACGACGAACTGGCGCAGCAGCAGCACCGCGATGAAGACCACGATGAACGCCAGGTCGATCCCGATGCCGCCGGCCCGGATCGGCGGCAGCACCCGGCGTACCGGGGCGATCACCGGCTCGGTGACGGCGTGCGTGACCCGTTGGGCGGTGCGGCGCCATTCGGGTTCCGGCCCCGACGACAGCACCGCGACCCAGTCGACGACCACGCGCGCGAGCAGCACGATCTGGAAGAGCAGCAGCACCGTGCCGAGCAGTGCACCGATCGCGGACATTCCCGGTCTCCTCCCGTTGCCCTGCACGGACAACGTCGGGCCGGGCCACAAAGTGTCCGTCAGCCGTGTCCGTCGGCCCGTAGGTCAGCTCCGGAGTCCGTAGCGCACCATCAGGGTGTCGCTCTCCGCCACCACGGACAGCAGTTCCAGCTGCGCCGGGTCGATGTCGACGCCCGCAGCGATCCGGCCCGCAGCGCCCGCCACCAGCAGGGGCGAGACGGTGAGCCGCAGCTCGTCGACGACGCCGGCGGCGAGCAGCGACGCGAACAGCCGCGCACCGCCCTCGGAGTCGACGTGTTCCAGGCCCGCGACGGCCAGGGCGTCCACGGCCGACCGCAGGTCGACCCTGCGCTCCCCCGCGACCACGACGGTGGCGCCCGTCGCGGCCCACGCCTCGCGCTTGTGCTCCGGCGCCGCCGCGGTGGTGATCACGTAGCTCGGCACGGGTGCCTCGGTGAGCACCGGCGCGTCCACCGGCAGGCTGCCGGTGGTGACGACCGCCGTGGGCGGGACCGGAGCGAGCCCGTGGCGCTCGCGGCGGGCTGCGGTCTCCGCATCCGGGTGGGCCCCGCGGAACTCCTCGACCATCGCCGTCGTCGCGCCCACGAGCAGCACGTCGGCCAGGTCGCTGCCGAGCCGCAGCACCCGCTGGTCGGGCTCGTTGGACAGGGCCCGGGCGCGGCCGCCCAGCTCGAGCGCGCCGTCGGCGCTGGACACGAAGTTGACCGCGAGCCACCGGCCCGCCGGGTACCCGTAGAGCTCCTCGAGCGCGGCGTCGTCCAGCTCGCCGGTGTGCTGCGGTGGCCAGATCCGGCGCATCAGGCGATCCACTCGGACGGCCGCGCGGGCGGCCGACCGTCGAACACGCTGGCCACCATCTCCAGCGCGTGCCGGGTGGGCTCCACCTCGTGGGCCCGGAAGACGCGGGCGCCCGCCTGGGCCGCGATCGTGGTGGCGGCGAGCGTGCCCGCGAGGCGCTCGCCGAGCCCGACCCCGAGCGTCTCCCCGACGAACGTCTTGTTCGACATCGCCATCAGCACCGGCCACCCGGTGGCGACGAACTTCGGCACGGCACGCAGCAACGCGAGGTGGTCGACGGTGTTCTTCCCGAAGCCGGTGGCGTCGATCAGGATGCCCTCCCGCGGCACGCCGCGGGAGGCGGCGAGCTCGGCGAGCTCGACGGTGTGCTCGAGCACGGCCGCGACGACGTCGTCGTACTCGGGGCGGACCGGCACGGCACGCGGTTCCCGGCCGCCGGTGTGGGTGCAGACGTAGCCCGCGCCGTACTCCGCGGCCACGTCGATCAGCTTCGGGTCGTACCCGGCCCAGGCGTCGTTCATCAGGTCGGCGCCGGCCCGGCACGCGGCGGCACCGACCTCGTGGCGCCAGGTGTCGATGCTGATGATGATGTCCGGGTGGCGCTCGCGGATGTACTCCACGGTGGGCACGACGCGGCGGATCTCCTCGTCGGCGTCGACGTCGTCGCCGGGGCTCGCGGCCACTCCCCCGATGTCGATCATGTCGGCGCCCGCGGCCACGGCCGTGTCGATCGCGGCCTTCGCGGGTTCGTCGGCGAAGGTGGCGCCCTGGTCGTAGAACGAGTCCGGCGTGCGGTTCACGATCGCCATCACCAGCGCGCGGTCGCGCACGGGCCGGCGCCCGCGTATCACCAGCTCGCCCGCCCCGTCACCCATGCACCGGATAGTAGAGATCCGGGCGTGACGGCGCCGCCACCCGGGGCCTCGGAGGCCGGCGAACCGGTTCGCGTGCGAATTCGTGCATATGAGCGGACCTCGCCCGATCGGGGGTTCTCATGATTCCCTCGGACGCCGTAGCGTTTGCGCGCGTCCAGTTCATTCGAGCTCGGGAGGTTCGGTGTCACTGACAGTTCCGGCGGCCTTGCTGGAGAAGGCACAACGAGGGACCGTCGAAGACGAAGAATTCGTGGCGTGCATCCGCGACTCGCTGCCGTACGCGTGGTCGATGGTGGAGCGCCTCGCGAAGGAACTGGAGGCGAGCGGCGCACCATCGGCGCAGAACACCGAGGTCCCGCCGGACGAGCGGTCGTGGGGCGAGGTCTTCCGGCTGGTCGGCAGCGACTCCATGCGAGGCGCCGTGCAGCGTCATTTCGGCGTTCGACTCGCATTCCAGAACTGCTGCCGGGTCGGCCTGTTCCAGCCCGACGCGACGACTGAATACGAGGAGTTCGTCTCGCCACGCGCGCAGCTGCTGAACCAGAAGCCCGAGCTGCTGAACTGCTGATCGATCAGTTCCGCGCGCTGCGTGTGGTCTTCGCAGGGTCCCCGGACTCTGCGAAGACCGCACGGGGTGCGCGTTCGTGCTCCCGGCGCAGCGCGCGGGGGGTGCGGCACCACCAGCGTCTGGCGGCTCGGCTCAGCGCCGACTGCTCGGTCAGACCGACCATCGCCGTCACCTGCGCCAGCGGCAGGTCGGTCTCGGTGATCAGGCGGAGGGCGGCCTCGCGGCGGACGTCGTCGAGGATCGCCTCGAACGTCGTCGACTCCGCCTCCAGCCTGCGCTGCAGCGTGCGCGGGTGCAGGGCGAGCAGGCGGGCGACGGCGCCGATGGTGATCGGCGAGTTCCCGAGCGCCCGCGCGAGCAGCAGCCGCACCTCGTCGGTGACGCGCCTGCCGGGCCCGGTGAAGCGGGCCGCGAGGTGGTCGAAGGTGATCTCGCGCAGCAGCCGGTTGGCCCCCGGCAGCGGCGCGGACAGCAGCCGGGCAGGCACCCGCAGCACGGCGGAGTGCCGCTCGAACCGGACGCGGCGCCGAAGAAGCCGGTGTAGCGCACGACCGGTGCCAGCGGCGGGTGCGGGAGGTGCGCGGCGCGCAGGCCGTACGGTCCGTCGTGCAGCTGCGTGATGAACCGGTGGAAGAGCCCGAGGCCGTGGTCGACGGTCTGGGCCCGCATCGGCTCGCCGGGACTCTCCAGGATCAGACCCAGCACGCCGGGGGCGCCCTCCGGGTCGGCGTCCGCGCCACCCTGACCACCGGGCTGTGGGCGAACAGGAAGCGGCTCGCGCAGTCGAGCGCGTCCCCGAACGTCGCCGAGGTCTCCAGGGCGATCGCGAGCGGCCCGAGGATGTCGATCTCCTGCACCTCGGCGAGCCGCAGACCGAGGTCCGGGCGGGCGAGCTCGGTGGCAGCGGTCTCCAGCATCATGCCGACGGTCCGGCTGCCGAGCAGCGCCTCGTCGCCGTCGAGCGCACCTGCGGGCACGCCGTGGCGCGCGAGCAACGCGGCACCGTCGCCGCCGAGGCGGTCGACGAGCTGCGGGAGCCCGCGGAACAGGGCAGCCCGGACGGCTGAACTCATGTCGCGCAAAGGTAAACACTTGTCGCCGAAGGGCAAGTCCGGGATGGCGGCCGGGCGCAGACTCGGTCGTGACGCCGTCCCACCGTTCGGAGGTTCTCCCCGATGTCCGTGACGACCGAGCCCATCCCGCAGCCGCGGCCGCGGCCGCTGCTCGGCAACCTGCCCGACTTCGACGCAGGCAAGGGCGTCTTCGGGCTCGTCGAGCTGGCGCAGGAGTACGGGCCCATCTACCGCCTGGAACTGCCGGGCAACGACCTCGTGGTGGTCAGCTCGCAGGAGCTGGTCGACGAGCTGTGCGACGAGAAGCGCTTCGACAAGAAGGTGCACACCCCGCTGCAGAACGTTCGCGACTTCGCCGGTGACGGCCTGTTCACCGCGGAGACGCAGGAGCCGAACTGGGGCGCGGCGCACCGCATCCTGATGCCGGCCTTCGGCCCGGCCGCCCTGCGGACCATGTTCGACGGCATGACCGACATCGCCGAGCAGCTGCTGCTGAAGTGGGAGCGCCAGGGCCCGGCACACCGCATCGACGTCGGCGACAACACCACCCGGCTGACGCTGGACACGATCGCGCTCTGCTCGTTCGGCTACCGCTTCAACAGCATGTACAGCGACCAGATGCACCCGTTCGTCGGCGCGATGGTCCGCTCGCTCGTCGAGTCCGGTGAGCGGGGACACCGGCTGCCGCTGCAGAACCGGCTCATGGTGCGCACCCGCCACCAGTACGACGAGGACAAGCGGCTGATGTTCGAGATCGCCGACCAGCTGATCGCCGACCGTCGCCGCCACCCGCTCCCCGGCGGCGAGCACGACATCCTCGACACGATGCTGGAGGCCACCGATCCCCTCACCGGGGAGCGGCTGTCCGACGAGAACGTGCGCTACCAGCTCGTCACGTTCCTGATCGCGGGCCACGAGACCACGAGCGGCCTGCTGACGTTCACGGTCCACGAGCTGCTGCGCCACCCGGAGGTGCTGGCGAAGGCGCAGGCCCACGTCGACGAGGTGCTGGGCAACCGGGCGCCCCGTTTCGAGGACCTGGTGGAGCTCGGCTACCTGGACCGGGTGCTGAAGGAGTCGCTGCGGCTGTGGCCGACCGCGCCCGCGTTCGCGGTGCAGCCGTACGAGGACACCGTGATCGGCGGCCGCTACCCGGTCCGCGCGGGCCAGACCCTGCTCGTGCTGATCCCGCAGCTGCACCGCGACCCGGCCGTGTGGGACCGGCCCGAGGACTACGACCCCGACCGGTTCGCCTTCGAGCGAGCCGAGCAGCTGCCCCCGAACGCCTGGAAGCCGTTCGGCAACGGGCAGCGCTCCTGCATCGGGCGCGGGTTCGCGCTGCAGGAGGCCACGCTGTTCCTCGCGATGCTGCTGCAGCGCTTCGACCTCACCGCGGCGACCCGAACTACCGGCTCGACATCAAGCAGACGCTGACGATCAAGCCGCAGGGGCTGTACGTGCACGCCCGGCGGCGGGCCACGACGATCGTGGCCGATCCGCGGCCGCAGGAGCAGGCGCGTACCGAGGCGGCGCCGGCGGCCACGGCGAACGGGATCCCGGTCCGGGTGCTCTGCGGCTCCAACGCCGGCACGTCGGAGGCGTTCGCGCAGCGCATCGCGAACGACGCCGGCGCCGGGGCTACACCTCCTCCGTCGACACCCTCGACAGCAGCGCGGGGCACCTGCCCACCGAAGGCGCGGTGATCATCGTGTGCTCCTCGTACGAGGGGCAGCCGCCCGACAACGCGCGCTCGTTCGTGCAGTGGGCGCAGGGTCTGCCTGGCGGCGCCCTCGACGGCGTGCGGTACGCGGTGTTCGGCAACGGCAACAAGGACTGGGCCCGCACCTACCAGGCCGTGCCGAAGGCGATCGACGAAGGGCTGGCGCGGGCAGGCGCGACGCGGCTGGTCGAGCGCGGCGAGGCCAACGCCCGCGGCGACTTCTTCGGTGACTTCGAGGACTGGTACGCGGGATTCTGGGAGCCGGTCGGCGCGGAGTTCGGCCAGATCGCGGCGGAGCCGGCACCGTCGCCGCTGTTGGAGGTCGAGTTCGTCGGCGCGGTGCGCGACCCGATCCTGCGCCAGAACGAGCTGCAGCTGGGCACGGTGGTCGCCAACCGCGAGCTGGTGGACGTGTCCGCGCCGCACGCGCGGTCGAAGCGGCACGTCGAGATCGCGCTGCCCGACGGCATGACCTACCGCACCGGCGACTACCTCGCCGTGCTGCCGCTCAACCCGGCGGGCCTCGTCGACCGCGCGCTGGCCCGATTCGGGCTCTCCTACGACAGCACGGTCGTGGTGCGCGCGGGCGAGGGCTCGCAGACGTTCCTGCCCACCGGCACCCCGGTGAGCGCGGGTGAGCTGCTGTCCAGTTACGTCGAGCTGGCCCAGCCGGCCACGCGCCGCCAGGTCGGGGAGCTCGCCGACGCGAACGTGTGCCCGCCGCACAAGGAGGAGCTCGAGGCGCTCGCGGGCGATGCCGACGCCTACACCGCCGAGGTCCTCGATCGGCGGGTGAGCGTGCTGGACCTGCTCGAGCGGTACCCGGCGAGCCAGCTCGCGTTCGCGACCTTCCTGCAGATGCTCGCCCCGCTCGCCCCCCGCCGGTACTCGATCTCGTCGTCGCCGCTGTGGAGCCCCGACCACGTCACGCTGACCGTCGCGGTGCTCGAGGCACCCGCGTTCTCGGGCAACGGCGTGTACTCCGGCGCCGCGTCGACCTACCTGGCGCAGGCCCGCCCGGGCACCAGGGTCGCGGTGACGGTGCGGCCCTCGAACGTCGCGTTCCACCCGCCGGAGTCGCTCCGGACGCCGATCGTCATGGTCTGCGCGGGCACCGGGCTCGCCCCGTTCCGCGGGTTCCTGCAGGACCGGGCGCTGCGCGCGCAGGCGGAAGGCGTCCCGCCGGCACCCGCGCTGCTGTTCTTCGGCTGCGACCACCCCGACGTCGACCGGCTCTACCGCGACGAGCTCGACGCCTGGGCCCGCGACGGCGTCGTCGAGGTGCACCCCGCCTACTCGGAGGCGCCCGCCGACGGGGTCCGGTACGTGCAGGACCGGTTGTGGGCCGACCGGCACCGCGTGGTCGAGCTCGTCGAGCGGGGCGCGACGTTCTACGTGTGCGGCGACGGCAGGCGGATGGCCCCGGCCGTGTACGACACCTGCGCGCGGATCTACTCCGAGGTGGCGGGCGCCTCCGCCGAGGATGCGGAGGCCTGGCTGGACCGGATGCAGCACGAGCACGCGCGCTACGTGAGCGACGTCTTCGCGTGACACCCTTCGCTTGACACGGGGGCGTCCCTCCGGCTGCAGTCGAGCCGGGACCCGCTCGACCGGAAGGACGCCATGAGCACCAGCCAGTCCGTCACCCCCCGACTCGCCGTCACGCTGGGCGACCCCGCCGGGATCGGCCCGGAGCTCGTCGCCCGGCTGCTCGCCGAGGAGAGCACCGTGGGGGCGGCGGACATCGTGCTCGTCTCCGACGAGCAGGAGCTCGCGGACGCGCAGGCCGACGCGGGCGTGCCGATCGCCCACGGCGGGCCGGGCGAGCCCCGGCTGCGCGACAACGGGGCGGCGCGCCCGGGCACGTTCGAGCGCAAGGTCGCCACCGAGGCGGGCGGGCGGTGGGCGATGAGCAACCTGCGCGTCGCGCTGGAGATGGCCGACGCGGGCGAGGTCGACGCGATCCTGTTCGCGCCGCTGAACAAGTCGTCGCTGCACCTGGCCGGCATGCGGGAGAAGGACGAGCTGCGCTGGTTCGAGACGATCCTGGGCAGCGAGTCGTTCACCTGCGAGCTGAACGTGCTGCCCACGATCTGGACCGCGCGGGTCACGTCGCACGTCTCGATCGCCGAGGTCGCGGACGGCATCACGCGGGAGAACGTGCTCGGCGCAGGCCGGCTGCTGCATTCCGTGCTGCGCGACTCGGGCATCGCGGCGCCCGCATCGGCGTCTGCGCGCTCAACCCGCACGCCGGGGAGAGCGGCCGGTTCGGCCGGCACGAGATCGAGGTCATCGCTCCGGCGGTCGGCGAGCTGCAGGCCGAGGGCGTCGACGCCGCGGGGCCCTTCCCGTCCGACACGATCTTCCTGCGCCGGGAGGAGTTCGACGGGGTGCTGACCATGTACCACGACCAGGGCCAGATCGCGATGAAGCTGATCGGCTTCGACGGCGGGGTGACGATGGCGGGCGGGTTGCGGGTGCCGATCTGCACGCCGGCCCACGGCACCGCGTTCGACCTCGTCGGGCGGCGGGCGGCCAACACCGGTTCGATCCGCAACGCGTTCGGGTTGGCCACGCGGATCGGCGCGCGCCGACGCGCCGGCGCAGGCACTGCTCCTTGATCAACCATTCGGCCTAATCATTGGTCCGCTGTTCGACGCAACGTGCCTTACTCACTACGGACCGGAACTCGCCACGCATGCACGTGCACGTGCGAGTAGTATCCGCGTCACTGTGAGTCAGGAGCTGAGCATGGCGGAGCGCGGGACGGACCGTGTCGCCACCCGCGTGCTCGAAGGGCTCGGCCGGCGCCTCTGGGGGTTCCCGCCCCGGCTGATGGCTCCGATCGTGGCCCAGCTGGGTGCGCGGCCCGCGCTCGGCTGGTTCCTCCGCAACATGCCGCGCTACGAGCGCACCCTCCGGGTGCTCGGCCCGCTGCGCACCCACCTGGCCTGCGCCCTCATCTCGCTCCACAACGGCTGCCTCTACTGCTCCTACGGGCACCTGCACGCGGTGGAGCTCGTCTACCTGCGCGAACGCGGGGCGCTCTTCCCCATCGACGCCCGCTCCACACCGCAGTGGATCGGCCTGCCGGCCGCCGAGCTGCGCAAGCGGATGGTCGGCGCGCTCCAGCAGGCGACCTGCACGGCGAGGTGCTGTGGGTCGACCGCACGCTCGCCCTGGCCTGCGGGGCGCAGCGCCCCGTCGATGCGCACGAGCTCCGCATCGCCCACCTCGTCTCGATGTTCCGCGTGCTCAACGACGTCGGGATCGCCGGGAAGGTCGAGCCCGACGAGGCGCACGACCCGCTCAACAAGGACCTCACCCTCAAGGCCCGCCTGCTGGAGCTGCGCACCTCACCGACCTGACCGGCCGCCCCGATAGTGTCGGTCCGTGTCGTCCACGACCCTCACGGTGCACACCGACGTCCGGGAACGGTTCCCCGCGCTGCGGGTGGAACTGGTCGTCGCCACCGGCCTCGACAACACCGGCCACTGGCCGGAAGCGGACTCCGCGCTGGCCGCCGCCGAGGCGGACGCCGGGACCGGTGCCATCACCTGGTCCGAGGACACCCCCGAAATCGCGTCGTGGCACGGCGCCTACCGCGCGTTCGGCACCAACCCGCGCCGCACCCGTCCCAGCGTCGACGCGCTGCTGCGGCGCTCGTACGCCAGGGCCGCCTCCCGCGCGTCAACGGTGCGGTCGACGCCTACAACGCCGCATCCGTGCGGTTCGCCGTGCCGGCGGGAGCGTTCGACCTGGACCGGCTGGGCGCGCACGTGGAGATCCGGCCGGCCACCACCGAGGACCGGTTCACCCCGTTGGGCGAGCCCGACGAGGTGGAGGTGCCCGGGGCCGGGGAGATCGTCTACGCCCAGGGCTCCGAGGTGCTCACCCGGCACTGGAACCACCGCGACGCCCACCGCACCCGCGTCCGGGAGGACACCACAGCAGCCGTCTTCATGCTGGAACGCGTGCGCGCCGACGTCCCGGCCGAGCGGCTGACCGACGCGGCTGCGCTCCTGACGGCGCTGCTCACCCCGCACGCAGCGGCCGTCACGGCGTCGACGCTCACGGTGGACGAGCCCGTGGCACAGCTCGTCCGGAGCGCCGGGCACGCCGTGCGGTAGGCCCGGCTCCGATAAGGCACTCTGTGACCCGTGCCTCGCAGGTCCGCCCCGACTCCCAGCCTGTCCCGCTACTGGAACGGCTACGTCGGCCACTGCGCGGGTTCCGTGGCCCGCTTCCGCCGGATCACGAGCGCCCTCCCCGCAGCCGGCACGCACCTGGCTCGGCGAGATCGCCCACCGGCTCGACGTCGAACTCGACGCCGTGCGCAGGCTGGCGATCGTCGGCGACTCCATCGAGCCCGCCTGGTTCCGGGTACGCGAGGAACCGGCCAAGCGCATCGCCCAGCGCCTCGAAGCGGCGCGCACCGCGTTCGCCGACGCGGTGTCGCAGGCCGCGGAGGTGGCGGAGCAGGTCGCGCTCGACCCGGCCCACAGCGACGTCCGCGCGAACCTGGAGGTACTGAGCCGCCAGGCCTCGCAGCTGGCACTGGCCCCGGCCCCACCGGACCCGGAGCCGGAGCGTCCCCGGCGCCGCCGCAGACGCCGCGCGCTGGAGCCCTGACGAACGATGCCGGCTTCGGCCGGTGTCCATCGGCGCTAGGGCCTGTCCTGTAAGCCCAGGACCACGCTCTTCGCGCCGAGATCGCCCCTGGCGGCGTTGCCGGCACGACCGGGTACGTCCAGTACAACGGCTCGTGCCGGCGCCTTGCCAGGGACGATCTCGATCACGAAGCCCGCGGCCCGGGGCCTACAGGACAGGCCCTAGTGTCCCGAGTCGTTAATTATCCCGTAGCTGGATAGGCTTGGTGGATGCCGAGTCCTGTCGCTCCCGTGGTGGAACTGACCGATGAGGAGCGGGCG
>MKJV01000080.1 GCA_001942185.1 Pseudonocardia sp. CNS-004 | reverse complement strand
CCGGCAGGGGCGCCGTCTCATCACAGTCCTCGCGGGACAAGCGGCGAAAGCGCTCCCTGCCGGGATCCACCGTGCGAAGGGAAGGTAGAGCCATCAGCGTCGCGCTGCACCACGTCGACGAAGGACCGCGCGACGCACCGGCGATCGTGCTGTCCGGTTCGCTCGGTTCCACGGTGGAGATGTGGCGCCCTCAGGTTGCGCCGCTCACCGAGCGGTTCCGGGTGATCCGGGTGGACCACCGCGGCCACGGCGGCTCCCCGGTGCCACCCGGGCCGTACACCATCGCCGATCTCGCGGGTGACGTGCTCGCACTGCTCGACGACCTCGGCCTGGAGCGCGTGGCGTGGTGCGGGCTGTCGATGGGCGGGATGGTCGGGATGTACCTGGGCTCCGAGGCCCCGGAGCGCGTCTCGAGCCTCGCTCTGTGCTGCACCTCGTCGAACTTCCCCGACACCACGGTGTGGAAGGAGCGCATCGCGGCGGTCTCCTCCGGTGGCACCGCTCCGCTCGCCGAGGGGATCGTGTCGCGCTGGTTCACGCCGGGCTGGGCGGCGGAGCACCCGGACGTGGTGGCCGAGGCCGCGGCGTGGGTCGCGGGCACCCCGGACGACGGGTACCTCGCCTGCTGCCAGGCGCTCGAGGTGTGGGACCACCGCCACCGGCTCGCCGCGATCACCACTCCCACGCTCGTGATCGCCGGTGACGCCGACCCCTCCACGCCCGTCGAACCGCACGCGCGCACGATCGCCGAGGGCGTCCCCGGCGCGCGGCTGGAGGTGCTCGACGCCGCCCACCTGGCCACGATCGAGGCGGCGGACGAGGCCACGACGCTGATCGCGGAGCACGCGGCCGCCCACGCCGGCTGAACCGCCTACGCGGCGGGCGGCCCGACCAGCACCTCCTCGAACGTCGGCGCCTTCTTCACCAGCCCGCTGTCGAGGTGGAACGCCCGTGCGGTGTCGTAGGGGACGCGTTCGACCTGCGGCGTGCCCGGGATCTCCCGGCCCAGGATGGGCACGAGCGCGTCGATGGTGGCCGGATCGGTGTTCTCCAGGTACCGGCCGAGCAGGTCGCGCAACTGCGCGGGGTCGCCGTGGATGTCGGAGAGCGCCCTCCCGATCGCCCGGTTGAACGCCGCGAGCTCGGCCGGCTTGCGGTCCAGCAGCTTCTGCGTGCTGAAGACGATGCCGTGCAACGCGCCGCGCAGCGACGGCACGTCCCCGCGGACCGGGGAGATGTAGGTCCGGCCGGCGTTCGCGGCCTCGACCTGCTGGGCGATCGGCTGGAAGAACGCCAGCGCGTCGACCCGCCCCGCTGTGAGGGCGCCGATCGCCGAGGTGGCCGCGCCGCCCAGGTTGACCAGCGTCGAGTCGACGGCGGCGTTGCGGCCGATGCTGGAGAACAGGTGGTTGACGAGCGCCTCCGTGCCGCTGCCGGGCCCGGTGATCCCGATCTGTGTCCCGACGAGCGCGGCGATCTTGTCCTCGAGGGTCTCGGGTGCCTCGAGCGACGGGGACACCACGATGTCCACGTAGTACTCGGTGACCAGGGCGGTGCTGATCCGGGCGCCGTCGTCGATCTTCGCGAGGTTGAACGCGTCGGTGATGACGCCCGCCCCGAGGTCGATGCTGCCGCCCTTCAACGCGGCGGCGACCTTCGCGCCGGTGCCGAGCCGCGGCCGCTCACCCAGCTGCACGCCCTCGGCGGCGAAGTACCCCTTCTCCTCCGCGACGAAGAGCGGGAAGAACGCCACCGAGTTGCTGATCTGCCCGACGTTCAGCACGCCGGGCGGGGTGGTCGAGTAGCGCGTGGCGCACCCGGCCAGCAGCAGCGGCGTCGCGGCGAACGCCTTCAGAAGTGTGCGCCGGTCAGTCATCGGCCGGCTTCCACCGGTTGACCCGCCGCCCGATCAGGCCGACGAGCACGTTCAGCACGCTCGCGATCACGCTGAGGACCACCAGCGTGGCGAACACGCCCGCGGTGTCGAACTGCGCGGCGGCGTCGTTGATCAGGTAGCCGAGCCCGCGGTTGGACGCCACGAGCTCACCGATCACCGCGCCGATCAGCGCGTACGGGATGGCCACCTTCAGCCCGGTCAGCACCCCGGTCATCGACGCAGGCAGCACCACCTT
The DNA here is from genome assembly GCA_001942185.1 of Pseudonocardia sp. CNS-004. Classification (GTDB taxonomy): domain Bacteria; phylum Actinomycetota; class Actinomycetes; order Mycobacteriales; family Pseudonocardiaceae; genus Pseudonocardia. The sequence goes on along the minus strand of MKJV01000080.1, from coordinate 100,987 downwards.
GCGCGCGACGTCCCGGCCGGTGCCGCCCATCAGCCGCACCGCGTCGATCAGGCCCCGGTCCACCTCACGCACGCCCGCGGCGGTGTTGAGGAACACCAGGAAGAACACCGTCACCGCCGCCAGCAGCACCTTCATGTGCATGCCGATGCCGAACCACACGATGAACAGCGGGGCCAGCGCGACCTTCGGGATCGAGTAGAGGGCCATCATGAACGGGTCGAGCACCCGGTAGGCGAGGCTCATCGACGCCAGCACGAACCCGACCACCGCCCCGGCCGCCGCACCGAGGAGGAACCCGTAGACGATCTCCTGGACGGTGATCCAGGTGTTGGTCCACAGGGTGCCGTCGCCCGCCCACTCGCCGAGGCGGCCCGCGATGTCGCTCGGCCTGCTGGTGAACGTGCTGTCGATCCACCGGTCGGCCGCGATCTCCCACAGCACGATGAGCGCCGCGAGCAGCACCACCCGGGTCGCCCAGACGACGGTGGTCGTGCCGTACCGCTGCCACCAGGTGCGGTCGAGCCCGACCCGCACCGCCCCGCATCCACCGCGACGCTCACGACTGCATCTCCTTCGACGTCGCCGGCTCCGACGTGGCCGATCTCAACGTTGCCGACAGCTCCCTGTGCAGCGCGACGAACTCCGGGTCCACCCGCAGGTCGTCGGCCGACCGCGGCCTGGCCAGCCGGATCTCGCGGTCGAGCAGGATCCGGCCGAGCCGCCCGAGCACGACCACCCGGTCGCCGAGCATCAGCGCCTCCTCGATGTCGTGCGTCACGAACACCACGGTCTGGCCGCTGCCCTGCCACAGCCGCAGCAGCTCCAGCTGCAGCTCCGTGCGCAGCTGGGCGTCGAGCGCGCCGAACGGCTCGTCCATCAGCAGCGTCTCCGGGCTCCCTGCGAGCATCCGCGCGAGTCCGCGCGCCGGCGCATCCCGCCGGACAGCTCGCGCGGGTAGTGCTTCTCGAACCCGGCGAGCCCGACCCGCTGCACGAGGTCGGTGGCCACCGCCCGCCGTTCCGCCTTGTCGACGCCGCGGATCTCCAGCGGCATCTCGACGTTGCGCAGCACGTCGCGCCACGGCATCAGCGTGTCGTGCTGGGTGAGGTAACCGATCTGCGTGTCCGGCCCGGTCAGCGTGCGGTCCCGGTACCGGATCTCGCCGGTGCTGGGCGCCGTGAGACCGGCGAGCATGTTCAGCAGCGTCGACTTGCCGCAGCCGCTGCGCCCCAGGATCGTCACGAAGGTGCCCTCCGCGATGTTCACGCTGAGCTCGCGGAGCGCCACGATCGCCTCGTCGCCCTTGGCGAACTGTTTCGTGACCGCGTCCGCGGCCAGCACCGCGGTCACGGCCGGTCCGCCGGCGCGCCGGGCAGCGGGTCGGCGCCCGCGAGCCACCGGCTGTTGTGGACGGTCATCAGCCGCACCTCTCGTCGGTGAACCCGGCCGCCAGCAGCCGGTCGGCGGCGAGCGCGAGACCGTCCTCGACCGGCGGGTTGAACGGCTGCCCGAGGTCGCTGGAGATCACCGAGTGGCGCGGCCCGACGTCCCGGATGTTGCCGAGCCACACGTCCCAGGACACCTTTCCCGTGAACGGTGTGGTGTAACACCGTTCCAGCAACACGCCCTTCTCGGCGAGCGCACGCTGGCGCTGCACGCCGATGCGCTGCGACGTGAACTCCGGGTGCGTCACGACGATCCGGCGCACGCCCTCGTCGAGCGCCGCGTCGATCACCGCGGTGGACTCGTCCTGGTGCAGGTGGCCGGTGGCGAGCGTCATGTCGTGCTTCGCGATCAGGCGCAGCACCTGGCGGGTGCGCTCGAGCACCTTGCCTTCCGCGTCCAGCACGTCGACCGGGTCGGCGGCCATGCCCGCCGCGGCCAGGTCGGCCTGCAGCCGTGCCCACATCGGCGGTGTCGCGCCCTCCGGTTCTCGGCGAGGCAGGAGCGCTGGTTGGCACTGTCGACGGTGGGCAGCCAGACGAACCGGGCACCGCCCCGGCCCGCGATCTCCACCGCGATCGGGTTGAGCCCGCCGACGGACGCGTTGAGCGTGATGGCACCGAGCGCGTCCACGCCGGGATGCGCCCGCCGGACCACCTCGGCCCGCTCCGCGGTGGGCACGTAGTGCGACTTGAGGACGAAGCCCGCCATGCCGACGGCCGCGAACCGCTCCGCCAGCGTGACGTCGTCGATCCGCCGCCGCATCACGTCGGGTGCGACGTGGATGTGCACGTCGTAGGCGCCGCGCACCAGCTCACGGGCATGTGCGGAGGGCTGGGGGTGGTCGGTCATGGAGCTCCTTTGCCTCAATCTTGGCCCAAATTGTTGACAATCGTGGCGTCAATATCAAGGGTCAATGTCCATGACCGCAACGATCGCCGTGCTCGGCCTCGGCGAAGCCGGGGGCGCGCTGGCCGCGACCTCGTCGCCGCAGGCGCCGTCGTGCGGGGTTACGACCCCGCCGTCCCGGCGTCGGACGGCGTGCTCGACACCGGATCCGAGTCCGAGGCGGCCGACGGGGCCGACCTCGTGCTGAGCGTGAACAGCGCGTCGGCCGCGGTCGACGCGTTGGAGTCGGGCGTCGCCACGGCCGCGATGTGGGCCGACCTCAACACCGCGTCCCCCGGCACGAAACGCAGGCTCGCCGGGATCGCGACGGCACACGGCGTGCCGTTCGCCGACGTGGCGATCATGGCACCGGTCCCGGGGAAGGGCCTGCGGGTGCCGATGCTCGCCACGGGGGAGGCGGCTGAGCGCGTGGCGCAGATCCTGCGGCCGTTCGGCGCCTCGGTCGAGGTGATGTCCGGACCGGCCGGGCTCGCGGCCGAACGCAAGCTCCTGCGGAGCGTGTTCTTCAAGGGGATGGCGGCCGCCGTGGTGGAGGCGCTGACCGCGGCGCGGGCCGCGGGCTGCGAGGACTGGCTTCGGGAGATCGTCGAGAACGAGCTGACCAACGCCGACGCCTCCACCGTGGAACGGCTGGTCAGCGGCTCCTACCGGCACGCGAGGCGCCGCACGGCGGAGATGGCGGCGGCGGCCGAGATGCTCGACGAGCTCGGCGTCGCCGCGGACGTCGCGGGCGCGGCGCGCGATCACCTCGCTCGACTGTGACGGGCATCACCCGATCTCGATGACAAGGGACACCCGGCAGCTCCGACTGATTCACATGAGCCAACTGCTGAAGGTCCAGAACTTCACCATCTCGCGTGACGGGTTCGGTGCCGGCGAACACCAGAGCCTCGAGAGGCCGTTCGGCCACGCCGACCCGGGCGCGTTGATGTCATGGGCCGGTGCCACGGCGAGCTGGCCCAACCGCACCGACCCTGGCGGGAGCCGCGGCCTCGACGACTACTTCTCGCGCGACTTCACCCACAACATCGGCGCCGAGATCATGGGCCGCAACAAGTTCGGCCCGCAGCGCGGCCCGTGGCGCGACCACGACTGGCGCGGCTGGTGGGGTGACGAACCGCCGTTCCACACCCCGGTGTTCGTGCTGACCCACCACGAGCGTCCGTCGTTCACGCTGTCCGACACCACGTTCCACTTCGTCGGCGGCGATCCGGCAACCGTCCTCGAACGGGCGCGGGAGGCGGCTCAGGGCAAGGACGTCCGGCTCGGCGGCGGGGCCACCACCATCCGGGAGTTCCTCGACGCCGACCTCGTCGACACCCTGCACGTGGTGGTCTCGCCGGTGGAGCTCGGCTCCGGGGTGCGGCTCTGGGAGAGCCCCGACGAGCTGCGCGACCGGTTCCACCTCGAGGTCGTGCCCAGCCCGAGCGGCGTGACCCACCACATCTTCTGGCGAAGGTGACGGACGAACGGCACTCTCGTCCGCAGCGACGGGACGGGAGTGCGTTCGTACAATCGGCCTGCCAGAGCAACGGGAGGTCGAGTGCCCGCCGAAGCCGTGACCGGGGCAGCCGTCGGGGTCGAGGACCTCGAAGCTCAGCGCCTGCCCCTCACCGGGTTCTGCTACCGAATGCTCGGGTCCGCGGCCGACACCGACGACGCCGTGCAGGAGACGCTCGTCCGCGCGTACCGCAACCTCGCGAGCTTCGACCCAGAGCGCGCCCGCTTGACCACGTGGCTGTACCGCATCGCGGGCAACGTGTGCATCGACATGCTCCGCGGGGCGCGGCGCCGCGCGCTGGCGGTCGACATGGGCCCGGCCGCCGAGGGCGGCGACCTGGGTGCACCCCTGCGCCCGGACCGGTTCGTGGAACCGATGCCGGACGCGCGGCTGTTCGGCGTGACCGATCCGGCGGAGCGGGTCGTCGGGCGCGAGACCGTCCGGCTGGCGTTCCTCGCCGCCCTCCAGCGGCTCTCCCCCCGCCAGCGGGCCGCGCTCGTGCTCCGGGAGGTCCTCGCCTTCTCCGCGCGGGAGACGGCGGAGATCCTCGGCTCCACCCCTGCGTCGGTCAACAGCGCGGTGCAGCGCGCCCGGGCCGCGCTCGCTGCCGATCCGCCGGCGCCCGCCGACGTCCTCGACCCGGATGACGCGCAGCAGCGGGAGCTGCTCGACCGCTACGTCGCGGCGTTCGAGTCGCACGACGTCGAGGCGCTGGCCCGGCTGCTGCGGGAGGACGCCGCGTCGTCGATGCCGCCGTTCGCGTGGTGGATCTCCGGCGCGTCCCGGATCACGGCGGTGATGGCGGCGAGCGACGCCTGCGCGGGCGACCGCCTGGTCCCGACCGCGATCAACGGCTCGCCCGGCTTCGGGCAGTACCGGCCCGGCCCGGACGGCGAGCTGCGCCCGTTCGCCCTGATCCTCCTGGAGTTGCGCGGCGCCCGCGTGGCCCACATCGTCACGTTCCTCGGGACCGCGGGCCGGTTCACCGAGTTCGGCCTGCCCGACCGTCCACCGCGATGAGTTCCCGGGCCGCCGGACGTATGCACCTCCATGACGGAATCCGAGATCTTCGAAGAGACCTGCGCGGAGCGCGCCCGGCTGCTCTCGCTCCTGGAAGGGCTCACCCCCGAGCAGTGGGGTAGCCCGTCCCTGTGCGCCGGCTGGCGGGTGCGCGAGGTCGTCGCGCACATGACGATGCCGTTCCGGACGAGCCCGCTGCGGTTCGTGACCGGCCTGGCGCGGGCCCGCTTCTCCTTCGACCGCTACGCCGACCGCACGGCCCGCGCGGACACCGCGGCCCTGACCGACGACGGGCTGGTCGCGCAGCTGCGGGACAACATCCGGCACGGCTGGCGGCCACCGGGCGGGGGCGAGGTCGGAGCCCTCAGCCACGACGTGATCCACGGGCTGGACATCACCGAGCCGCTGGGCCTGCCTGCGCCGCCCGCCGAGCGATCGCGACCGTCCTGCGGGGCGCCGGACCCCGCAACTTCGACTACTTCGGCGTGCGCCTGGACGGGACCCGGCTCGTGGCCACCGACACCGACGTGTCGATCGGCGACGGGAGCCCGGTGCGGATGCCGGTGAAGGACGTCCTGCTCGTCGTGACCGGGCGGCGGGCGCTCACGGATCGGGATCCTCGCCGAGCGTCCTCGTGACCGCGGCCTCGTAGGCGAGCAGGGTCTCGACCACGACGCGGCGCTCGGCGGGGGTCAGCGGGCCGAGGGCCTCGCGCCACGCCCGCGCGCCGGGCGCGAGCCAGCGGGTGACGGCGGGGCGGACGTCGTCGTGCAGGTCGATGATCCGCCTGCGGCGGTCCTCGTCGTCGGGACGCCGGTGGAGAACGTCCTTGCTGCTCAGTTCGCTCACCAGGAGGCTCACCGTCGTCGGCGCCACGCCCAGCCGTTCCGCCAGCTCGGACACGGTGAGCGGGCCGTCGAGGAGCAGCATCGACAGCAGCGACAGGTGCCGCGGCGTCAGGTCCAGCGACCGCAGCGCCGCAGGAGGAGGCAACTTCTTGATCCGGCCGACCAGGCGCGGGAACACGAGCATCAGCTGGCGCACCGCTGCGTCGACGGCTTCTGGTGTGGACACGCCCTACTCTCGTCAGTAGCTTTGAAACCAAAGGTTTCTCGTGTGCTCCGGAGGACGGTATGCCCCATCTGATCGTGTACGCCAACGAGCCCGACCTGACCGGCCGCGAAGCGGAGGTGATCTCGGCCCTCACCGATGCCGTCGTCGCCGTCTACGGCGAGTGGGCCCGCGAGATCGCGGTCGTGCAGCTCGTCGGGATTCCGCCCGGTCGGTGGGGGATCGCCGGCCGGCCCGCGGACGCGCCGGCACCCCGCGTCACGTTCGGCATCAAGGACGCCGCGTTCTCCCGCCCGGACGCGGACGACATCGTGATGCGGCTGGTCACCGGCGTCACCGACGCACTGGTGACGGTCTTCGGCGAGCGGGTACGCGCCGGTACGACCGTGGAGCTGGTGGGCACGCCCGCGGGACGCAGCGGCGTCGGCGGCGAGGTCGTGCTCACCTAGAGGGCCTGCCGAATCGGCCGTTCTCGCGGAGACGATCAGCGACGGGGTGCAGGGCCGGCGGCCCGTGATCGCCAGAAATGGTGCCGGGACGCCTGATCTGTCGTCCCGCCACCACTATCGACGATCGACCCGCACATGATCGGCGGGAGTGGTGCCAGCGCGACGCATCTGGCGCTCTCGGACCACTTCCGGTGATCGCACCCCCGGTCGGCCGGCGACACCCCCGGTGGCAGGCCGGCAGCCCGAGTGGCTGACTGGGACTCGGGTGCTGTCCTGGCCAGCGCACCCAGCTCCTCGACCGTCGCGCCTTGATCGATGCGAGATGACGTTGTTCGCCGCCGCGAGGTCGCTGCAGCGCTTGTCGGACCGATCATCGGGTCTTGATCGGTCCGAGAGGGCGTTGGGCGCCCGGCCGAGGGCGATCCCGCGCCGGTCGAATCGATCATGGATGTGCCGCGTCCCGGGCTCCCGTCGGCCCGGGCGTCGACGCCGAACGTGATCGCCTCGGCATGGCCGAAAACCGCACGGCTGGACCGACCGGGTGAGCACGCCGCGGATCTCGTGGCAGCCGGCGCTGCGGATCCGTCGCACGTGTAGGGTCTCGCCGCCGCCGACGACATGTCGATCTTGATTGGCTCGGGGTTTTCGAGGACGAACACCCATATAGCCCACATTGAATCCACCCATACGGCCGAACGACAAGTCCCGGGCTTGTTCGGGGCAGCGGGGATGGATGAGGTGGGCAGTTCAGGTCATGGCGGTCGGTGGCCGCTGCGTCGGTTGTGGCTGGCGCGGGTTTGGTGTCGGCGGCGTCGGCGCCAAGTCGTCCTAAGCGGCGTTAGTGCTGATCGGCACGTCGATGACGTCCCGTGCGACCACGATCCCGCCCTTCATGATGTAGCACTCGACGACGTGCTCGCCACGGAAGCTGGTCCGCTCGTGTCGAGCGTTGCCGGCACGGTTGGACGAGATGATCTCCCCGCGGATGTTGTTCCGACGCTCGGCCTCGTCTCCGCGGTTCAGCACCTTCCACTTCACGTCATACGGGTACGAGACGCTGCACTCGATGATGATGAGTCGAGCTCCTTGCTCGGGAGCAGCAAGGTCTTGTTCTTGAGCATCTCCCGGAGTGACGCCGTTCGCCATCCCTTCTGCGTGACCTTGCAGTCGATCGCGAGCGACTCGCTGATGTCGACGAGGTACCGGCTCTCGATGAACTCCTCGGTGTCCTTGAACGAGCGGGCGGACTTGGTGACTTCCAGCGGAACCGCCGACCCGAACACCTCGCGCCATTTCTTGTTCGCGGATGCCGTGCCCTCTTTGGCGATGGCCTCGATGCAGCGGTTGTACGCCTTCTTCGCCTTCGGTTGGAACCGCTTCTTCACGTTCACCCGCTGGTTGCTGCCCAGCGCGAGGTAGTAGTCCTTGTCCGGCTCGTTCATGAGGAACTCGAAGAAGTCCCTGACCATGAAGCCGAACCAGAGGCTCCCCTTGTCGTCATACTCGGACGTGGTCGAGAAGAACCGGTAGACGAGCGTGTCGATGAGCAGGCCACCCGCTACCACGCCGTTCGTGTCCTTCCACGCCCGGGCCATCCGAGCGAGGTGGCGCATGTTCGTCGATGTACGGTTGTTGCAGTCCTTCGTCGCAGTGATCTCCTTGCGCGGCTTGGTGGTCTTCCAGCTCTTGGCCTTCGTGTCGGGGTAGTCGAAGCTGCCATCGCTGTTCTCGAATGCTGGCTGCACCTCGAACTTGAACTTGTTACTCGTGAACTGCACACGCACGACGCACTGGTCGACGCGTATGTCGGTGTTCGGGTACCGCGCAGTCAGATCGTCCCGAACACGGTCGAGGATCCTCCGGGGTCCCGTCTCGCTGCTGTAGCTCGAGCGGAGGCTGGCCGGGAGGATGTAGATCATGTCCAGGTCTGAGACGCCGCGGATCGCGGTGTGCCGGCCGTAGGAGCCGACCATGAGCCGATTCGCGGTGGAGCCCTCGACCGATCGGAAGTCCTGGTTCAACGCCTTCGTGATCTCGTCGCGACGTGCGGCGACGGTGGTGCTGGCGTCGCCGACCTTCAGGTTCTCAAGCAGGGCATCGAAGATCTTGTCCACCTTCATCGTCCCGCCTCACCTTCATTGAGACGGAGCGCCTCTGGGACGAACAGATCAATCTCGCGGGAGGTGAAGGTCAGCTCCTCGTTGTTCTTGAGTCCGTCCTGCGCTCGGCGGTAAGCCTTGGACGTGGTCCGGGGCGCGTCGGCGTAAGCCGCACGCGTGGCCTCCTGGAGCTCGTCGCGGCGCACTCGAGCATCCGCAGGCACCGTCGCGCCGGACATCAGGTCGGCGATCAGCGACAGGTACGACTCGCGCACGTCCCACAGCTGCGAGGCGATCTTGCGGTGCACCTCGGACTCCTCGCTGAACTTGAAGCTCTTGGAGGCGAGGCTCAGCGCGCTGACGACGAGGGCGATGAACGAGGTCGCGAGGCTGGTCAGGACCTGGTTGCCCAGCACGCCGAGCACGGACGCGAGGAACGTGCCGGTGCTGACAGCAGTGAAGGCGACCAGCACACCTTGCTGCCACCGGTGTCGCCTGAAGCAGATGTCCGCTTGCTTCTCGTGGGTCTTGTGGCTGTAGACTACTCGGCCGAACGCCTCGCGGACCTGTGCGAGCAGGTACTCCTCTCGCTCTACATTAACTGCTGGCTCTATCACCACTTCTCCCCCACCGTGTACTCGACCAAGAGGTGCACCCAGGTGGGTTCCTCCCAGGTCCGTAGATGCCGCGGAAGAGCGACGGTCACTGGATATTCACTGCACTGGGGTTCAAGTATGGCTGGGGCCATGGGCGTCGCGCCTACGCGGCGGGTTCTGTGACGGCTCCCGCGAGCCGATGGCCAGCGGCCTCGTAGGCAGCGCCGATAGCCCGGGAGTCACGCATCAGCGCTGTGAGGTGACCGATCATTTCCTCACCGTTGACCCCATGACGCGGCACTTCGGTGCCATCACCGAAGACGCCGGGCTCGACTTCGGGCGGACTGGTCAGACCACTCATAGGGCCGATGGGTAGAAAGCGCCTGGAGCTTGCTGACCAACTCAGCGAGTTCATTGCCGAACGTCGTCCAGGCGGTTGCCTCCTGAGCTGCCACGTCAACACCCTTCGACCACTGCTCACGACGAGCATCTACATCATCAGTGGTGCGGGTCTTGTCGGTGGTGAGGGAGCCGTCGTAGCGGTCGAAGACAAGGCCAGATGGGTTTGGAACAGCCACGGGGTGCTCCTTCGAGATTGATCAAGTGCTGGAATGCGGTAAATCTCATTTCCACTTCACTTATGAAGTACAGATGAAGTTAGCTCTGAGAAAATGAAGTAAAGTTTGAGAACCTACACACAGCCCGGTCAGCCGTGGGCGAGATCGGAGAAGCGGCTGTAGTGCAGCTGGTGGGCCACCGTGATGGTGCTCGTGGGGCCGTTACGGTGCTTGGCCAGGATCAGGTCGGCCTCGCCCGCCCGCGGGTCGTCGCGCTCGAACGCGTCGGGGCGGTGCAGGAGGATCACCATGTCGGCGTCCTGCTCGATGGACCCCGACTCACGCAGGTCGGACAGCTGCGGGCGCTTGTCGGTGCGCTGCTCCGGGCCGCGGTTCAGCTGGCTCATCGCCACCACCGGCACCTCCAGCTCCTTCGCGAGGAGCTTGATCTGCCGGGAGAACTCCGACACCTCCTGCTGCCGCGACTCCACCTTGCGCCCTGACGTCATCAGCTGCAGGTAGTCGAGGATGACGAGCTTGAGGTCGTGGCGCTGCTTGAGCCGGCGCGCCTTGGCGCGGATCTCCATCAGCGTGAGGTTGGGCGAGTCGTCGATGAACAGCGGCGCCTCGCTGATCTCGCTCATCCGACGCGCCATGCGAGTCCAGTCGTCGTCGCTCATCCGGCCGGCGCGCATGTCGGCCAGCCGGATCCTCGCCTCGGCCGACAACAGGCGCATGACGATCTCGGACTTGCTCATCTCCAGGGAGAACACGACGCTCGTGAGACCGTGCTTCACCGAGCACGACCTGGCGAAGTCCAGCCCGAGCGTGGAGTTGTGCGTCGGCACCATCGAGTGCCCGGCCAGATAGAGGTGCTCGGCATTGTCGACCTCGACGCACCGGACGGGCACGCTCGGCACCGGTCGCACGTCGACGATGTAACGCGGCCTCTCACGGTGGTAGGCGGATGCAGCGAAGCACTCCTTGTGGAGCTTGCGCTTGCGATCGAGCCGGAAGATCTCGTCCTCGGTGCTGAAGTTGAGGATGTACGCCGTGGACGACTCCTCGCTGCGCCCACGCACCCGCTTCGTGGTGGTCGAACAGCGGTAGCCGAGGCTCACGACGAGCTCGCGCACCCCATCGAAAAGCGCACGGCTCGTCACGCAGAACTGGAGGTTGCCAGTGCGCGTGACGCTACCGTCGGTGTCCATGAGCCCGGCGAGCAGCGCTCGCCGCTGCCGCTCCGACGCACGCAGGTACTCCTGCGGCACGTGCTTCGCCCCGAGCACGCCGAGGGTGCGCAGCTGGGCCTGGACCGTGCCGTGATCGGCATGGCAGGCGGCGCAGCGCAGGAAACCGGACGACGGGCCGCCGCAATCGGGGCACGTCGGAGCGGGCACCGGCTCCGACACGAAGCGAGCGCGACCACCGCACGACTGACCACACGTGCGGACCTCGCTGGTGCGGGGAACGAAGGTGGAGCCACACACCACACACGCGCGAGGCTCCGGGGCGTCCAAGGCCGGAAGCCGGATGCCGAAGCGTCGGTGCGGCAGTGACACGACTCGGTAGCCCTCGTCCGCGACGTACTCCGCGATCTCCGGATCATCGGAGGTGAACGATGCAGCCGCCGATGTGCCGTCACCCAGCCACACGCCGAGCGTGTACGGGCCGATCGGGAGATCGCGCTCGGGGAGCTGCAGTGGGGCACAGGTGTCGATCGAGTGGTTCACGCGGCCGTCGGCGGTGGCGCACCGGAGCGTGGCGGCGATCTCGGCAGTGGTGCGCACCGCTGGCCGCACTCGCGGCGCGCCGCCACGCACACGCGCCTCCTGTTTCGCGCGGCGCGCGACGCGATCGGAGGTGAGCCACTGGTGCGAGGCATCCGCCACGATGACGGTGCCGTCCGAGAATTCGACCTCGAAGCAGGGGCGCCCGTGAAGTACTCCCGTGGCCGCCACGACCCTCGTCGGACGACCGTCGGCGTCGAGGAGCAGATCGCCGACGGCGACCTCATCCATCGTGGTCCACCCGACGGGGGTGGCCAGAGGGGTGTCGAGCGCCAGTGCCTTCCCGAGACCAGGACGGGCCGCCACGACGATCATCTGCCCCGCGTGCAGCCCGTTGGTGACGGCGTCGAGGTCGGCGAACCCGGTGGGCACGCCGAGCGCGACCCCACCGCGCGACGCGATGGCGTCGATCTCGTCCATCGTGGGCTGCAGCAGCTCCTCCAGCGCGACGAAATCCTCGCTGGTGCTGCGCTCGGTGACCTCGTAGATGGCGGCCTGCGCGCGGTCGACGACATCGTTGACCTCGGCGCCGTCGGCACCGTGGTAGCCCAGCTGCACGATGCGCGTGCCGGCCTCGACGAGCCTGCGCAGGATCGCCTTCTCGGCGACGATCTCGGCGTAGTAGGCCGCGTTGGCGGCGGTGGGCACCGTGGCGATGAGCGTGTGCAGGTACGGCGCGCCGCCCAGCCGGATCAGCTCGCCGCGGCGCTGCAGCTCCGCGGACACGGTGACGGCGTCGGCGGGCTCGCCGCGGCCGTACAGGTCGAGGATGCAGTCGTAGACGGTCTGGTGGGCGGGCCGGTAGAAGTCGTCGGGGCGGATGACCTCGACGACGTCGGCGATCGCGTCCTTGGACAGCAGCATGCCGCCGAGCACCGACTGCTCGGCCGTGAGGTCCTGCGGCGGCTGCCGGTCGAACGCGCCGTTCGGATCGGCCCCCTCGTCTGCGGACCGGACCGGGCGAGGCCTTCCCGCCGGACGGTCGTCAGCCAGAGCCATACGCAGCGTCACCCCCTGCCGCCATTGTATCGAACAAAGGTTCGATCCGCTCGACGACGTCCGGATGACGGCCCGGATAACGGAACCTGTCGGCCGGGTCGAGTCCTCGCACCCCGAACGCGAGGTTAAGGGCATGCACCGGAGCCTCCAAACCGACCTGTGCGCGAGCCTGTGGACCGGCTGGGGACGGATGGTCGCCGACCCGGGCACATGTAGGGAGCAACCTGTGGAGAACGTGGGGACAACTCACCGTTCGAGCGAATATCAGCAGGTCACAGCACAATATGAAGGTGTGGACAACTTTCTCTCGCGACACGCCGCAATCGGGGCGCTCGGCGTGTCGGAACCCCTCCGAGATCGCCCACTCGGCGCGTCCGACCGATCACTCGGCGACGTCGGCGTCACCTTCCGGCGCGCCGCCTGGACGGGTGCCGCGGCACCGCTCGATCGTTCCGGGAAAAAGTGAACGGGGCGGAACGTGGACTCTGAGTCCATGTCCCGCCCCGTTCACTGTGTGTAACGGAGTGGCTGGCTGTCAGCTCGCGACGACGGTGACATCCAGCTCGGTGGTGACCTCCGGGTGCAGCCGCACGGTGACCTTGTGGCTGCCGACGCTCTTGATCTGCCCGGGCACGTCGACGGCGCGCCGGTCGAGTGCCGGGCCGCCGGCCGCACGGACGGCGTCGACCACGTCGGCGGACGTGACCGAACCGAACAGGCGGCCGGAGTCGCCCGCTGCCTTGGCCTTGATCGTGAGGCTGAGCGCGGCGAGCTGGCCCGCGACCTCCTTGGCGTGGCCGAGGTCGCGGATCTGGCGGGCGCGCTGCGCACGCTGGATGGCCGCCACCTGCTTCTCCGCGCCGCGGGTGGCCACGATGGCCAGCTTGCGCGGCAGCAGGAGGTTGCGGCCGTAGCCGTCCTTGACCTCGACGATGTCGCCCGGCGCACCCAGGTTGGGCACGTCAGCGGTGAGGATGAGCTTCATACCGGTACTCCTCCTCAGCGCGCGGTCGAGGTGTAGGGCAGCAGCGCGACCTCACGGGAGTTCTTGACCGCGACCGCGACGTCACGCTGGTGCTGACGGCAGTTGCCGGTGACCCGCCGAGCGCGGATCTTGCCGCGGTCGGAGATGAACTTCCGCAGCAGGCCCGTGTCCTTGTAGTCGATCTCCTGGGCCTTGTCCTTGCAGAACGCGCACACCTTCTTCTTCGGCTTGCGCAGGATGGGCTTCGCCATTGGTGGTTCTCCTGGTTGTTACGTGAGTCAGAAGGGGGGCTCGTCGTCGGCGACGGGGCCGCTGCCGGCGGGCGGCGCGGATCCCCACGGGTCGTCGGCGGGTGCGCCGCCGCCGGAGTACCCGCCGCCGCCACCACCGCCACCGCCACCGCCGTAGCCACCGCTGCCGCCACCTCGGCTGACCTTGTTGACCTTGGCCGTGGCGTAGCGGAGCGACGGGCCGACCTCGTCGACCTCGAGCTCGACGACGGTGCGCTTCTCACCCTCGCGGGTCTCGAACGACCGCTGCCGCAGGCGTCCGGACACCATCACGCGCATCCCGCGCGTGAGCGACTCGGCGACGTTCTCCGCCGCCTGCCGCCAGACGTTGCACCGCAGGAACAGCGCGTCGCCGTCCTTCCACTCGCCGGACTGGCGGTCGAAGGTGCGCGGGGTGGACGCCACCGTGAAGTTGGCGACCGCGGCCCCGGACGGCGTGAAGCGCAGCTCAGGGTCGGCGGTGAGGTTGCCGATCACCGTGATGACGGTCTCGCCGGCCATCGCGCGGCCTCAGCTCGCGGTGGCGGGCGCGGCCCGCTTCGCCTCGGCGGCCGCGACCTTCTTGGGCTCGCGACGCATGACCTTGGTGCGCAGCACGGACTCGTTGAGGCCCAGCTGGCGGTCGAGCTCGGCGACGGTGGCCGGCTCGCAGGTGACCTCGAGGACGGCGTAGATGCCCTCGGCGTGCTTCGCGATCTCGAAGGCGAGCCTGCGCTTGCCCCACACCTCGATCTTCTCGACGGTGCCCTTGTCGGTACGCACGACGTTGAGGAACGTCTCCAGGGACGGCGTCACGGTGCGCTCGTCAAGGCTGGGGTCGAGGATGACCATCAGCTCGTAATGACGCATGAGAACCACTCACCTCCTATGGACTGGAACGGCCGCGGTCCTTCCGCGACAGGAGGTTCTCATCGAACCCCGACAGGATCGCCGCCATCGGCGGCGCATGCGGCGCTCGGCGAGCGCCGGTCGGGGTGACCCGTCGAGATTACCAGCGCGAACACGCCGACCCGGACGCGGGACCGGCATCCGCGATCGCACACGCACCCGTGACACCGCTGTCGGGCGTGGTCACTACTCTGGCCGGCATGCTCATCGGGGCACACGCTCGCGAGGACGACCCGCTCGTCTCGGCGGCAGAACGCGGCGCCGACATCGTGCAGCTGTTCCTGGCCGACCCGCAGAGCTGGAAGAAGCCGCCGAGCCATCCGCAGGCCGCCGACCTGCGGGCGAGCGACGTCGCGGTGGTGGTCCACTCCCCGTACCCGGTCAACCTGGCCTCGCTGAACAACCGCATCCGCATCCCGTCGCGCAAGATCGTCGTGCAGCACGCGGAGCTCGCGGCCGAGCTGGGGGCGATCGGCCTCGTCGTCCACGGCGGGCACGTCACCCAGGGAGAGGACCCCGCTGCGGGCTTCGGGAACTGGCGCAAGTTCATCGAGCGCCAGACGGGCGACGGCGGGTTCGCCGTCCCGATCCTCATCGAGAACACCGCGGGCGGGGAGAACGCGATGGCCCGCCGGTTCGAGGACCTGGCCCGCCTGTGGGACGCGGTGGGCGAGTTCGGGGTCGGCTTCTGCCTCGACACCTGCCACGCGTTCTCGGCCGGGCTGGATCTCGTCGACGTCGTCGAGCGGGCCAAGGCCATCACCGGCCGGATCGACCTCGTCCACCTCAACAGCTCGCGCGACGAGTTCGGCTCCGCGCGCGACCGTCACGCCAACATCGCCGACGGCACGATCGACGCCGACGAACTGGTCGCCGTGTGCGCCGCGGCGAGCGCCCCCGTCGTGGTCGAGACACCGGCCGAGGGCCAGGCCGCCGACATCGCGTTCCTGCGTGAGCGGCTCGGAACGTGACTCCGCCGGCCACGGAGGCGGTGCCCGCCGGCGGGTCCGGGCCGTGACCGGCACCGCGGTGAGCACCGCCCCTGACCGGCAGGTGGCACCCGAGACCCATCCGCTCGCCCGCACGGGCCGCGTCGCGCTGGCCGTCCTCGTACTGCTCACCGGCGTCACCCTGCTGCTCGGCTACGCCAACAAGGCCCGCTGCGCCGGCCCGGAGTTCGACGACACCGGCCGCAGCACCCCCGACTACGGCGTCCGCATCGAGCGCGACGTCTGCTACTCCGACATCCAGCACCTGTGGATCGGCCGGGACATCGACAACCACGTCTTCCCGTACGTCAGCGGGTCGATCACCCCGGACGGGCAGCTGCGCGGGGGGTCCGTCGAGTACCCGGTGCTCACCGGGCTGATGATCTGGGGCGGTGCCCTGTTCGCCGACACCGACGCAGGCTTCCTGCTCGGCTCCGCACTGCTGATGGCACCGTTCGGGCTCGTCACCGGATGGCTGCTGGGCCGGCTCTCCCGGTGGCGGGCGCTGCTGTGGGCGCTGGGGCCACCGCTGGTGCTCTACGCGTTCCACAACTGGGACCTCCCGGTGGTGGCCTGCGCCGTCGCCGCCGTGTACGCGGTGCACGGACGGCGCAGCGACCACTCGCTCGCCCGGCGCGGCACCGTGGCGGCGGTGCTGCTCGGGCTGGGCTTCGCGTTCAAGCTGTACCCGGGCGCGTTCGTGCTGCCGCTCGCGCTCTACGTGCTCACCGCGTCCCGTCCCGGCCTGCTCGACTGGAGGGGAGCGGTCCGGGTGCCGCTCGCCGCGGCCGCCACGGTCGTGCTGGTGAACCTGCCCTTCATGATCTTCGGCTACGAGGGCTGGCGGGCGTCGTTCACGTTCCAGCAGCTGCGCAAGGTCGACTTCACCACCAACTCGATCTGGTTCTGGGGTTTCCGGCCCGAGTCCGACCCCGACGACGTCGCCTTCCAGTCCACGATGAACTGGCTGTCGCCCACGCTCGTGCTGCTGTCGTTCGCGGTGGCCGTCGCCGTGGGGTGGTGGCGGTTCCGCCGCGACGGCACCTACCCGTGGGTCGGGGTGAGCGCGGCCATGCTGTGCGGCTTCCTGCTCCTGCACAAGGTCCACTCGCCGCAGTACACGCTGTGGCTCCTGCCGTTCTTCGTGCTGCTGCAGGTGCCGTGGTCGCTGGTCGGCGCCTACCTCGTCGCGGACCTCACGATGGGTGTCGGCATCTTCCGCTGGTACTACCAGCTCCACGCCGGCCTCCCGTCCGGCATCTACGACGGGTTCGCCGCCCAGGCCGTCACCATCGGTGTGTGGGGTCGGGCGGCGCTGCTGGTGGTGCTGTTCGTCGTGTTCCTGCGCTTCCCCGACCGGCTCGCCGCCGCGCCGCCACCGCGGCGCACACCGCTGGCCGAATCGGTTTCCTGATCCCGGCCGGGCTACCGCCAGGCGAACACGGGCTGTTCGAGGTGGGCCACCCGGGTCGCGCGGCCCTGCAGCACCACTTCGCGGAACTGGTGGAGCACGGCAGCCGTGGGGGCGTGCACGAGCCGTCCGAGGATCGGCAGCTGGATCACGGGCGCGTCCGACTCGGCGATCGTGACGAACCGGGGCTCCACGTCGATCACGTCCATGGCCACGCGGTGCACCTCGGACACCTCCACGGGGTTGGGGAGCAGCACCGGCTCGGACCCGCCCCACAGCACCACCGGTGTGATCAGGTAGCCCGACCGGGTGGCGTAGTCGTCCAGGAGCCCCAGCTCCGCGTCGGCGTCGAGCACCAGGCCGAGCTCTTCGGCGAGCTCCCGGCGGGCGGTCGCGCACGGGGCCTCGCTCCGGTCGGTGCGGCCGCCCGGCAGCGCCCACTGGCCGGCGTGCCCGCGCAGGGTGGCCGCGCGCCGGGTGAGCAGGAACGCCGCACCGTCTGACACCAGGGTGATCCCGACGGCGGCCGGCTTGAGATCCGGACGGTCGAGCGGCCTGCGGGTGAACCCGCTCAGTGCGGCGTCGACGTCGGCACGGGTGAGGGCCACCCCGGCAGCCTGCCATCCTTCCCCGGATCACGCTGGTCAGCGGCGGGCCAGTCCGGATCGAGGTCGCTGGTGCCCGGCCGCCTGCCCGGCGCGGACCGCACCGGGTCGGCCTCCGGGTGGAGCACCGATCGCACCACCAGCGCACACAGAACGGCGACGAACAGGTCGCGGATCACGACCGCGCCGAGGAACCAGTCCGGGGGGAGTCCCTTGTTCGCCGGCGTCAGGTAGTAGTACATCCGCGGCGCCCACACGAACGCGTCGACGGCCATCCAGGCGAGCAGCAGCCGCCAGTGCGGCAGCGCGAGCACGGCGAGCGGCACCAGCCACAGCGAGTACTGCGGGCTCCACACCTTGTTCACCAGCAGGAACGACGCCACCACGAGGAACGCCAGCGACGCCACGCGCGGGGGTCGGGGTGCCCGCAGGGCGAGCACGCAGATGGCGAGGCAGCAGAGCGCGAAGAGCACCGCCGACACGGCGTTGAGCACGGCAGGGGCCTGGCCGTCGGCGAGCTTGCCGTCGAAGCCGGGCCAGCCGGTGAAGTACTGCACGACGAAGTACAGCGAGTCGGGGTCGGCCGGGCGGGTGCGGTTGAGCCGGAAGAACTCCCACCATCCGGTCGGGTACTGCAGCGCCGTCGGGACGTTGACGAGCACGAACGCCCCGACGGCCGCACCGATCACGCGCAGGGCGGTGCCGATCCGTCGCCTGCGCAGGCCCACGAGCAGCACGGGCAGGAGCAGCATCAGCGGGTAGAGCTTGAACGCACCGCCGAGGCCGAGCAGCGCGCCCGCGAGCAACGGTCTGCGCCGTGCGAGCGCGAGCATCCCGCCGGTGGCGCAGGCGACCGCGAGCGCGTCGAAGTTCGTGAACACGTGCACCGCCACCAGTGGCGACAGCGCGACGAGCACGGCGTCCCACGGCCGGTTCGGCCGCAGTACGCGCACCGCCCACACCACCGCGAGCCACGCCAGCGCCAGCCACGCCGCGCTGATGTCGAAGTACACGACGACCGGGAGCGCCGTCGGCAGGATCGGGAGCACCCCGGCGGCCCACACCCACGCGTCGGCGAGCCGCGCGTTGACGTACTGGAAGTACCCGGTGAGCACCGGGTACTCCATGTACCGCACCTGCTCGTCGTCGGTGCCCTCCCCCTCGATCCACGGGTCGCGGTAGGGCACCGCGCCGCGGTCGAGGCCTTCGATCCCCCAGAGCGGGACGGTGTCGGAGTAGCACATCGAGACGTACTGGCGGTTGTTGCGCCAGTCCAGCGCGAGGCTGCCGTCATCGGTGGTGTACTGCTGCAGGCACGGGGCCTTGCCGAGCCACCCGACGGCGAGCACCGCGACGGCGATCAACAGGACCACGCGCAGCGGCGTCCAGAAGCGGCTCCGGCCGACGAGGGCGTGCCGGCCGAGCGGGCCGCCCACCACCCTGCTGGCTGCTGTGGCGAGCGGCTCGGTCCACGTCGGGATGACGCGTGCGGGCGGGGTGTCCGGCTCCCGAACCCGCTGGCTCACCCGACGGGGCCCTCGTCGGACGAGCGGTCGAGGGACGAGGGGTCGGACTGCCCGCGGTTCGACGAACGCGATGTGCCGTTGCTCTGTCCGTCGGAGGACGTCGGCTGGTCGCTACTGCGGTTGCTGCCGCCGTCGTCGTCGGCACCGAAGCCGTTCGAGCGGGAGTCGTTGTCGGAGGACCGGCTGTCGGACCGGCTGTCGGACCGGCTGTCGGAGGACCGGCTGTCGGAGGACCGGCTGTCGTCGTCGGACGAGCTCGAGTCGCTGTCGCGATCCTCGTCGCTGTCCGAGTCCTCGTCATCGTCGTCGTCATCGTCGTCGGGCGACGACGTGGACGTGGTGAAGTCGTTGCCGGTGGGCGGCTCGCCCATCGGGACGAACGGGGAGAACCGGGCGGGCGGCAGGTCCTCGGTGGCCGTCTTCATGAACGCGTGCCAGATCTCGCCGGGCAGACCGCTGCCGTAGATCGGGCGATTCTGGCTGGTGCGGATCGGGTCGCTCTTGTCCGAGCCCACCCAGACGGCCGTGGAGACCTGCGGGGTGAAGCCGACGAACCAGGCGTCGCGGTTGTCGGTGGCGCTGCCCTCGAGCTGCGCGGTGCCGGTCTTCGCCGCGACCTCCCGGCCGGGCAGGTCGTAGTTCTTCTTGGGCGCCACCTTGAGCATCGCCTCGATGACGTTGCGCGCCACCTGCTGGGGCATCACCTGCCGCCCGGACGGCTCGTCGTTCTCGTAGAGGACCTCACCGTCGGCCGCCTCGACGCGCGACACGATGTAGGGCTCGTGGTACACGCCCTCGGCCGCGAACGTGGCGTACGCGGAGGCCATGTCGACGGGGTGGACCTCCTTGTCGCCCAGCGCGATACCACCGGCCGCGCCGTCGAGCAGGTCGTCGGGGATGCCGGCCTGGTGGGCCGCCTCGGCGACGTTCTTCGGCCCGACCTGGATGCCCAGCTCGTAGAACCAGGTGTTGATCGACTCGGTCATCGCGTACTCGGCACCGCACAGGTCGCAGCTGACCCCTTCGACGTTGCGCACCACACCGGCGCGCCCGGGGAACTCCCGCGGCCCACGACCGTCGAGCTGGGTGCCGAGGCCGAATTTCGGGTCGCCCTGCAGCGCGGCGGACAGCACGAAGGGCTTGAACGACGACCCCGGCTGCCGGAACGCCATGGCGTAGTCGGTGCCGAGACCGTTCGTGCCGCCGTAGTAGCTGATGATCGCGCCGGTGGCCGGGTCGATGGAGACGAGGCCGTAGCGCAGGTTGTCCGGCTGCTTGGTGGCCATCTTCTTCATGGTGTCCACGGCCTCGGCCTGCAGCGGCTGCTGGACCGTCGTGGTGACCGTGACGCCACGGGTGGCGATGTCGTCCTCGGAGATGCCCTTGGCCTCGAGCTCCGCGACGGCCCGCTCGTAGATGTGGTAGCGGTCGTCATCGGGGATGCCGCCGCTCGCCTTCTCGTCCGTGGTCTCGGGGAGCACCGGGAACGTCAGCGCGGCGCGCTCGGCCTTGTCGAGCCATCCCTGCTCGACCATGCCGTCGAGCACGAAGTTCCACCGCTCCTGCGAGCGCTCGGGGTTCTTCGCCGGGTCCCAGCGCGACGGGGACTGGATGACACCGGCGAGCATCGCGCCCTCCGACACCGTCAGCTGCCCTGCGTCCTTGTTGAAGTACGCCTTCGCCGCCGCCTGGATCCCGGACGCACCCCGGCCCCAGTAGATGGTGTTGAGGTAGTTCTCGAGGATCTCGTCCTTCGTCTTCTCCCGGGAGATCTTGACCGCGAGGACGACCTCCTTGTACTTGCGCCACAGGGAGAAGTCGTCCTCACCGGTGGAGACCTTGATGTACTGCTGGGTGACCGTCGAGCCACCGCCGGTGCCACCCGTGAGCTGGTTGTAGACCGCGCGGCCGATACCCATGAAGTCGAAGCCGGGGTTGGAGTAGAAGGAGCGGTCCTCCGCGGCCAGCACCGCGTCGCGCACGTGCTTGGGCACCTTGTCGAGCGTGACGGCGACGCGGTTCTCGCCCTCCGGCTTCACGGTGGCGAGCTCCTCGCCGTCGGCGAACTTGAACGTCGCCACCTGCGCGAGCGCGACCTCCTGCGACGACGGCACGGGGAACATGAACCAGCCGACGACGAACGCGACGAACGGGCCGACCAGCAGCAGGCCGAGCACGACGCCGGAGATGCGGAGCACCCGGCCCCACGGCGAGACCTTCTTGCGCCCCCGGCCGGCCGGGCCGGGACGGCGGGACCGGGACGCGACCGCGGTGGGCGGGCCCTGGTGGGAGACGGCCGCGGTGGGGACCTCGTCGTCGTGGGTGAGCAGTGGCACCGCGCGGCCCGCCTGCGCGGGTCGGGCCTGCCGGCCGGCACGGGCGGTCCGTCGGCCCGGTAACGCCGGGGCGGGACGCGCGGGTCCGGCGGCGGACCCTGCCTGCGCGGCTGACCGTACGGGGCGGCCGGGCCACCCGCGCCTCGCCCGTGGCCGCCACCCGGCCGGGGAGGCTGGCCCGCCGTGCGGGGTTGCGGGGGCGGCCCCGGTGGCGCGTCGAACCGGGGGTCGCGCTGATCACTCACCGCTGCTCCGGGGGTTCGGGGGATTGTGGTCGGTCACTCGGCGGCGGTCCTGCGACGGTCGGACCCGCGGCTGTGGGGAGCATCGCCCGTGCCCATCACATAGGACAGGACGAGGTGGTTCCAGCTGCAGGTACGGCAGACCTCCACGACGTACACGGAGAAGTCGGCGTGGATGTTCGCCAGCTGCTCGATCTCCTCGGGCTTGCGTGCGGATCCCGCGGCGTGCTTGAGCGCGTCGCCGAAGATCCACGAGACCTGGGTGAGGCGTTCCTTGCGGCAGACCGGACACGTGTGGTCGGTGGGTTCACCGTGGAAACGAGCCGCTCGGAGGAGGTACGGGCTCGCGTCGCACACCTCGGCGACACCGACCCGACCGGAGTGGACCTCGGCGAGCAGCGCACGGCGCTGCAACGCGTAGTCGACCACCTGCCGCTGGGTGCGCACCCGGTCAGGGTACGCGGAGGGTTCCCGGGTTCGGGGGGAACGCCGCCGACCGGGCGTCGCGGATCGACGACGGGTCGTCACGTGCGACGTTCGGCACCACGCTCGGATGTATCGGCTCGATATACTGAGACGTACTATCGGCACGCTGGCGGACCACGTGGTGGAGGTGAGGTCGTCATGCTCGAGCTGGCGATACTCGGCCTGCTCCAGGAGGCCCCCGTCCACGGCTACGAACTGCGCAAGCAGCTCGGCCTGCGGCTGGGCGGTTTCCGGCTCTTCTCCTACGGCTCTCTCTACCCGGCGCTGCGCCGCCTCACCCGGGCCGGCCTCATCGCGGAGGCTCCGGAGCAGGAGACGCCAGACGCCGGCAGCTGGCCGCGGCGGAGCCGGCGTGTGTACCGGATCACAGCCGAAGGCAAGGAACGCCTCGCCGAACTGCTGTCCGAGACCGGGCCGCACGCATGGGACGACGAGGGCTTCGGCGTCCACATGGCGTTCTTCTCCCGCACCCCGGCGGAGGTGCGCATGCGGATCCTCGAGGGCCGCAGGCGGGCCGTCGAGGAACGCCGTGAAGGTCTGCGCACCGCGCTCGCCAGGGCGCGGGAACGCATCGACGACTACACCCAGCAGCTCCACCAGCTGGGGCTCGACTCGTGCGAGCGGGAGGTCAGGTGGCTCAACGAGCTGATCGCCACCGAGCGCGCGCGCCACCTCGATGAACTGGATGACGAGAAGAAGGAGCGGCCATGAGTGAGGTCCGTGTCGCCGTAGTGGGCGTGGGCAACTGCGCCTCGTCGCTCGTGCAGGGCGTGCACTACTACGCGGATGCCGACCCGGCCACGCGCGTGCCCGGCCTGATGCACGTCGACTTCGGCGGGTACCACGTCCGCGACGTCACGTTCGTCGCCGCGTTCGACGTCGACGCCAAGAAGGTCGGGCACGACCTGTCCGAGGCCATCTCGGCCAGCGAGAACAACACGATCAAGATCTGCGACGTCCCACCGCTCGGCGTGCCGGTGCAGCGCGGCCACACGCTCGACGGGCTCGGCCGGTTCTACCGCGAGACGATCGACGAGTCCGACGACGAGCCGGTCGACGTCGCGCAGGTGCTGCGTGACACCCGCACCGACGTGCTCGTGTCCTACCTCCCCGTCGGCAGCGAGGCCGCCGACCGCTTCTACGCGCAGGCGGCCCTCGACGCGGGCGTGGCGTTCGTCAACGCCCTGCCGGTGTTCATCGCCTCCGACCCGGAGTGGGCGGAGAAGTTCCGCGCCGCCGGCGTGCCGATCATCGGCGACGACATCAAGAGCCAGGTCGGCGCCACCATCACCCACCGCGTGCTCGCCCGGCTGTTCGAGGACCGCGGCGTGCAGCTCGACCGCACGATGCAGCTCAACGTGGGCGGGAACATGGACTTCCTGAACATGAAGGAGCTCGAGCGGCTGGAGTCGAAGAAGGTGTCCAAGACGCAGTCGGTCACCTCGCAGGTCGACCGCGACCTGGGCCGCGACAACGTCCACATCGGGCCGTCGGACTACGTCGCGTGGCTCGACGACCGCAAGTGGGCCTACGTCCGGCTGGAGGGGCGGGCGTTCGGCGACGTGCCGCTGAACCTGGAGTACAAGCTCGAGGTCTGGGACTCGCCCAACTCCGCAGGCATCATCATCGACGCCGTGCGGGCCGCGAAGCTGGCGAAGGACCGCGGCATCGGCGGCCCGGTCCTGTCCGCGTCGAGCTACTTCATGAAGTCGCCGCCCGAGCAGTACAGCGACGACGTCGCCCGCCAGGCCGTGGAGGAGTTCATCCGCGGCGAACGGGAACACTGACGGCTGCTCCCACGGCTCCACACCCGGTCGCCCGACCGTGGCCCTCGTCGCCACGGTCGGGGCCGATTCATTTGCAGACCGCCAACTTTTCCGCGGACCCCCGATCCGTTCCGTTTCGGAAGCAGTTTCACCCGTCTGCATCAATAACGAACACATCACGGCACTTCTTGTGGCGCAGGTCACCCGCCATGTCGAGATCATCCAGGAGAAGTGGGGCGCACTCACCCGAATCATGACCTATTCGGCGCAATCGATCATCGACAGGTTCACCAGATAGCCGACGCTGATTTGAGAGATGCGTCATGGCAACGCATCGAAATGCGTTCGTAATCTGCTGGACGGCTCTGCGTCACCGGCGCTCAACCGGAGCGACGGGCGCAGGGTCACCGCCGGGCAGGCGGGATGCGGCGCGGCCGGGCGCGAGAACCCCTGGCCGCGCACGGCGCACCTCGCCCGTGGTCCCGCGGGCTCCCCCCGGCCCGCGGGACCCGTCCGCCGGTGCTACCCCCGAGGACCGTTCCCCGTGCCCAAGCTCCTCCCCGCCCTCGCGGTGCGCGCTGCCGTCGTGACCACCGCCGCCGCGGCCGCCTCCGTCATCGCAGTGCTCCCCGCCACCGCGGAGGCCGCACCCGCCGTCGCCCCGGTCGCCCACAGCACGCCCGCCCTCGCCGCACCCGCCGTCGCCACGGCATCAGCGGCGGCCGCCCGGGCCACGGCGCTCCAGCACGCCATGAGCAAGATCGGCTCCCCGTACCGCTACGGGGCGACCGGGCCGAACGCTTCGACTGCTCGGGCCTCGTCTCGTGGGCCTACAAGAAGGCCGGCAAGTCACTGCCCCGCACGAGCCGGGCCCAGTCGAAGGTCGGGACCCCGGTCTCGCGCGACGACCTGCAGCCCGGCGACCTCGTGTTCTTCTACAAGCCGGTCAGCCACGTCGGGATCTACATCGGCGACGGCAAGATCGTGCACGCCAGCACCCGCAAGAGCCCGGTCAAGATCTCGGACATGAGCCGGATGAAGTTCAACTCCGCGCGCCGGGTCTAGGCGAGTACCGCCGAGCTCGACCGGTGGCCATACGTGATCACGGGCCCTTCCGGTGATCACGGCCCCGGTTGACCGGTGCCGGCGCGGCCGGGAAGCGCTGCGGTCCTGGCCGGCGCACCCGGCAACGTCTTGACCCGTGCGAGACCACGCCGCTCGCCGCCGCGAGGGCGATGTGGGTCGAGTCGCCCCGATCGTGCGGTCGTGATCGTTCCGAGACGGCATTGGGCGCCCCGCCGACGGCGATCGGGCGCAACTCGGACCGATCACGGGTGTGCGTGACGCGCTGGGCTCGTCCGGTGGCCGGGGCCGTGATCACTGCCGGCCGAGCTCGGAGCTGCTCGCCGGGTCCGACGAACGATCGATGCCGGTAGCGGTCCGCGCTCGTACCATCGGTCGGGTGAGCTCCGAGGCGACCGCAGCCACCTGCGCATCTCCGACGCCGATCGCGCCGCCACGGCCGAGCGGCTGCGGGTTGCGGTCGAAGAGGGGCGGCTCGACCTCACCGAGTACGACGCGAGGCTGCGCTCCGCCTACGCCGCCACCACATACGGCGACCTCGATCCGATCACCGCCGACCTCCCGCCGAACACCGTGCCGGCCAAGAAGGAGCCCGCAGCGGCCGTCGAACGCCACAAGTGGTTCGACGAGTGGCGGGAGTGGCTGGGCGGCGCGGTCATCATGATCGCCATCTGGGGCACCACGTCACTCGTCTCCGGATCGCTGCACGCGTTCTGGCCCGCGATCCCGCTCGGGATCTGGGCCGCGGTGCTGGTCGCGGCGCGCTCGGCAAGAAGGAGAAGGACGCCTGACCGGCCCGCGCTCCGCGCGGGGACCTGCCGGGAAACGTGGCAAGAATGATCCTGGTCACAGGGAGCCACGCCCCCTACGGTCACATGCATGTTCGGGGGGATGGGCGGGCGCCTGCGCACGGCCGCGTTCGCGCTCGTGTTGACGGCGGGGGTGGCGGGCTGCGGTCTGCTCGGCGGATCGGAAGCGGAGCAGGCGGCGGACGGGTCACCACCCGGGCTCACGGTCTCGATCATGCCGACCACCGACCTCGCCCCGTTCCACCTGGCGATGCAGAACGGCTACTTCGAGGCCGAGGGGGTCCGGGTCGAGGCGGTCACCGCGCCGAGCGGCCAGGCCTCGCTCGCCAAGCTGATCAGCGGTGAGGTGGACGTCGCGTACAGCAGCTACACGCCGTTCTTCGTCGCCCAGAGCCAGCAGGCCGCCGACCTGCGCATCGTGGCGGACGCCTCGGCGGCGGCCCCGGGCACCACGATGATCGTGGCCGTGCCGGCCTCCGGTGTCCGGTCGATCGGCGATCTCGCCGGTAAGCGGATCGCGGTGACCGCCACCAACACGATCTCCGACACGCTCGTGAAGTCGGCGATGCGGGAAGCGGGCGTCGACTCGTCCGGGGTGCAGTGGATCAGCATCCCGTTCCCGGAGACGCGCCCGCGCTGGCCCGCGGCGACGTCGACGCGGCGTTCCTCACCGAGCCGTTCATCACCATCGCGGAGCGCAGTGTCGGTGCGGTCCCGATCGCAGACACGGCGACGGGCCCGGCCGCCGAGCTCCCCACCGCCGGGTACGCCGCCCTCGCCACCGTCGCCGAGGAGAACCGCGACGCGATCGCGGCCTTCCAGCGTGCGCTGGCGAAAGCCACCGACGAGGCCGCCGACCGCGGCGAGGTGGAGCCGCTGCTCGTGGAGCACACCGGCATCGACGCCGAGACGGCCGCCGCCACGGGACTGCTGACGTTCCGCTCGACGCCCGACGCCCGCGAACTGCAGCGCGTTCCCGACCTGCTCCTCGAGTTCGGGGTGCTCCGCGAGCGGGTGGACGCCGCGGCCATGATCGGCCCCTCGGCCTGACGTGCGGGCGCTGCGCGGCCTCGCCGGGCTGCTCGTGGCCGTGGGCATCTGGGAGTCTGTCACCCGGGCGGGTCTCGTGGACGCCCGGTTCGTGCCGCCCCCGTCGGTGGTGTTCGTCCGGGTGGCCGAGCTGCTGGGCACCGAGGCGTTCCTGCGCGACGTGATCGCCACCGTGCTGGCGTGGGCGATCGCGCTCGGCACGGCCGTGGCGGTCGCGGTGCCTGCGGGGCTGGTGCTGGGCAGCGTCCGGGCGGTGCGGGTCGCGACCAGGGCGCTCGTCGAGCTGCTCCGGCCGATCCCGTCCGTCGCGCTGATCCCGCTGGTCATCCTGCTGGTGGGCGGCGGACCGGAGGCCAAGATCACGCTCGCGGTGTACGCGTCGATCTGGCCGATCCTCTACAACACCGTCTACGGGCTCGGCGAGCTCGACCCGCTCCTCACCGACACCGCCCGGGCCTGCGGTGTGCCGCGGCGGCGCGTCGCCGTGTCGGTCGCGCTGCCGGCCGCCGCGCCGTTCGTGGTGACCGGGGTGCGCCTGTCCGCCGCGATCGCCCTGATCGTCGTGGTCAGCACGGAGTTCCTCGCAGGCGCGAGCCGCGGCATCGGCAGCGCGATCCTGCAGGCGAGCAGCGGTGCCGGGCGGATGGACATCGTGCTCGCGGCCACGCTCGTGGCCGGCACGATCGGGTTCGCGATCAACGAAGGGCTCGAGCGACTCGTCCGGACGGCCTTCCCGTGGAGCACCGTGGCGGCCGCATCATGAAGGACGCGTCGTGAACGACGCGCTGCTGCGGTCGGCGGTCCTCGTCCCGGCGCTCGCGGCCTGGGAGGCCGCCACCCGCATCGGGGGCAGCGCGTTCTTCCCCCCGCCGAGCACCATCGCCGCCGCGGCCGCGCGGCTGTGGTTCGGCGGTCCCGCGAGCCGGGCGTTCCTCACCGACACCGTCTACGAGGACGTCCTGCCGAGCATCGGCCGGGTGCTCGGCGGGTGGACGATCGCCGCCGTGCTCGGCGTCGTCGGCGGGGTCGCGCTCGGCCGCTCGCGGGTCGCCATCGACTACGTCGGGCCGCAGTTCGCCTTCGTCCGGGCGATCCCGCCGCCGACGCTCATCCCGGTGTTCCTGGTGCTGTTCGGCATCGGGACGACCATGCAGGTCGCCACGATCGTCTTCGGTGCGCTCTGGCCGGTGCTGCTCAACGCCGTCGACGGCGCGCGCTCGCTCGACCGGGTGCAGGAGGAGACGGCCCGCTCCCTGCGCACCCCGCTCGTGCACCGGACCCTGCTGGTCGTGCTCCCCGCCGCGCTGCCGAAGATCTTCGCCGGGTTGCGCCTGAGCTTGTCGATCGCGGTGCTGCTGATGGTCGTCTCCGAGCTGGTGGGCGCCGCCAACGGGATCGGCTACGAGCTGATGTTCGCCCAGCGGCAGTTCGACTTCCCCGTCATGTGGGCGTGGATCGCATTGCTCGGGTTCGTGGGGTTCGGGCTCAACACGCTGCTGCTCCTCGTCGAGCGGCGGGTGCTGCGCTGGCAACCCACCCGGGAGGCGACCGATGTCCCTGCTTGAGGTGAGCGGCCTCGGCCACACGTTCCGGGGCGGGCACCACGCCGTGGCCGACCTGAGCTTCGCCGTGGATGCGGGCGAGCTCGTGTGCGTCGTCGGGCCGTCCGGGTGCGGGAAGTCCACGCTGCTGCGCGCCGTCGGCGGGCTGCTCGCACCGGAACGCGGCGAGGTCCGGCTGCACGGCGAGCCCGTCCGCGGCGTGCCGGCCGATCTCGCCATCGTGTTCCAGGACTACAGCCGCTCGCTCTTCCCGTGGCTCAGCACCCGCCGCAACGTCGAGTTCCCGCTGCGCTGGCGCGGGTTCGGCCGGGCAGCACGCCGGGAGCTGGCGACGCAGGCCCTGCAGCGCGTCGGGCTCTCGGACGTGGGGGACCGGTACCCGTGGCAGCTGTCCGGTGGCATGCAGCAACGGGCGGCCATCGCCCGCGCGCTGGTCTGCCGGCCCGCGGTGCTCCTGATGGACGAGCCGTTCGCGTCGGTGGACGCCCAGACCCGGCTCGAGCTGGAGGACCTGCTGCGGGAGGTCCGGCGCGACCACGCATCCACGGTGCTGCTGGTCACGCACGACATCGACGAGAGCGTCTACCTGGCGACCGGGTGCTGGTGCTCTCCCCGTCGCCCGCACGCATCGTCGCCGACCTGGCCGTCGGCCTGCCTGCCGACCGGGACCAGATCACGACCCGCGAGTCACCGGAGTTCGTCGCGCTGCGCGGCGAGATCGCCCGGCTGCTCCGCGGGTCCGGTGTCCGATCTCCGGGCCTCCGGCGGCCATGATCGCGGCCTCGGTGCGCGAACGGCCGCATGTGGCCGTGGGTGCACCGATCCGATGATCATGCCGCGCCGGGGGTACGGCTCACACGCGGAGTGTCCGGCTAGGCGTCAGATCACCACGTTGACCAGCCGGCCGGGCACCACGATCACCTTGCGCGGCGAGCCGCCCGCCAGCGCGGCGACGACCTTCTCGTCGGCCAGCACCGCGGCCTCCACCTGCTCCCGCGAGGCGTCGGCGGGCACCGTGATGCGCGACCGCACCTTGCCGTTGATCTGGATCGGGTACTCGACCGTGTCGGCCACCAGGTACTGCTCGTCTGCCACCGGGAACGGGCCGTGGGCCAGCGAGCCGTCGTGGCCCAGCAGCGACCACAGCTCCTCGGCCACGTGCGGCGTCAGCGGCGCCATCATCAGCACCAGCGGCTCCGCCACGGAGCGGGGCACGCCGACGGTGCCGAAGACCTTGGTCAGGTGGTTGTTCAGCTCGATCAGCTTGGCGGCGGCCGTGTTGTAGCGCAGCCCCACGTAGTCGCTGTGCACGCCGGCGATCGCCCGGTGCAGGGCGCGCAGCGTGTCGGTGTCGGGCTCGTCGTCGGTGACCCGGATCGCGCCGGTCTGCTCGTCCACCAGGTTGCGCCAGACCCGCTGCAGGAACCGCTGCGACCCGATCACGTCCCGCGTGGACCAGGGCCGGGAGACCTCCAGCGGGCCCGTGGACATCTCGTACAGCCGGAAGGTGTCGGCGCCGTAGCGATCACACATCTCGTCGGGCGTCACCACGTTCTTCAGCGACTTGCCCATCTTCCCGTACTCACGCCGCACGGGCTGGCCGTTCCACGTGAAACGCCCCTCCTCGTCCTCGGCCACCTCCTCGGCCGGGACGTAGGCGCCGCGGGCGTCGGTGTAGGCGTAGGCCTGGATGTAGCCTGGTTGACCAGCCTTCGGAACGGCTCCTCCGAACTCAGGTGGCCCAGGTCGTACAGGACCTTGTGCCAGAACCGCGCGTACAGCAGGTGCAGCACCGCGTGCTCGACACCACCGACGTACAGGTCGACGCCACCGGGGTCGTTCGGCCGGGACGGGTCCTTGCCCAGCCAGTACCGCTCCACGTCGGCGTCGACGAACCGGTCGTGGTTCTCCGGGTCCAGGTACCGGATCGGGTACCAGCACGAACCGGCCCACTGGGGCATCGTGTTCGTCTCGCGGCGGTAGTGCCGCGGCCCGTCACCCAGGTCCAGGTCGACCTCCACCCACTCGGAGGCCCGCGACAGCGGTGCCTCCGGTTCGGTGTCGGCGGCGTCCGGGTCGTAGGTCTTGGGGGAGTAGTCGTCGACGTCGGGCAGCTCGACGGGCAGCTGGTCGGACGGCAGCGCGATCGGCCCGTCCTCGTCCCAGACGATCGGGAACGGCTCGCCCCAGTACCGCTGGCGGGAGAACAGCCAGTCGCGCAGCTTGTACTGCACCACGGCCTCACCCGCGCCGCGCCCGGCCAGCCACTCGGTGATGGCCTGCTTCGCCTCGGTGACGCCCATGCCGTTCAGGCTGATCTCGCGTTCGCCGAGTTGATCGCCGGGCCGTCACCGGTGAACGCGGCGCCGTCGAAACCCGCGCTCGGCTGCACCGTGCGCACGATCGGCAGCCCGAAGGCCTCCGCGAAGTCCCAGTCGCGCTGGTCCTGCCCCGGCACCGCCATGATCGCGCCGGTGCCGTAGCCCATCAGCACGTAGTCGGCGACGAACACGGGGATGCGCTCGTCGTTCACCGGGTTGGTGGCGTACGCACCGGTGAAGACGCCGGTCTTGTCCTTGTTCTCCTGGCGGTCCAGCTCCGACTTGCGCGCCGCGACGGCCCGGTACGCCCCGATGGCCTCCGACGGCGTCGCCGCGCCACCCGTCCAGCGCGAGTCGACCTCAGCGGGCCACTCCCGCGGCACGATCGCGTCGACCAGCGGGTGTTCCGGCGCCAGCACCATGTACGTCGCACCGAACAGCGTGTCCGGGCGCGTGGTGAAGACCTCGATCTCGCCACCGTCGGTGCCGCCGACGGGGAACCGGACCTGCGCGCCCGCGGATCGGCCGATCCAGTTGCGCTGCATCGTCTTGATCGAGTCGGGCCACTCCAGGCGGTCCAGGTCGTCGATCAGGCGGTCGGAGTACGCCGTGATCCGCATCATCCACTGCTTCAGGTTGCGGCGGAACACGGGGAAGTTGCCCCGCTCGCTGCGCCCGTCGGGAGTGACCTCCTCGTTGGCCAGCACCGTGCCCAGCCCGGGGCACCAGTTCACCGGCGCCTCGGAGATGTAGGCCAGCCGGTAGCCGTCGATCACGGTGCGCTGCTCGGCGCGCGTCAGCTCGCCCCAACCGCGGCCGTCCGGCATCCGGCGCTCGTCCCGCGCGAACTCGGCCTCCAGCTCGGCGATGGGCCGCGCCTTCCGCTGCTCCTCGTCGTACCAGCTGTTGAAGATCTGCAGGAAGATCCACTGCGTCCACTTGTAGAACTCGACGTCGGTGGTGGCCACCGAGCGCCGCTCGTCGTGGGCCAGGCCCAGCTGGCGCAGCTGCGCCTTGTAGCGCTGGATGTTCTCCTCGGTGGTCTTGCGCGGGTGCGTGCCCGTCTGCACCGCGTACTGCTCGGCGGGCAGGCCGAACGCGTCGAAGCCCATCGTGTGCAGCACGGTGCGGCCGTTCATCCGCAGGTAGCGGCCCAGCACATCGGTGCCGATGAAGCCCAGCGGGTGGCCGACGTGCAGCCCGGAGCCCGACGGGTACGGGAACATGTCCAGCAGGTAGACCTTCTCGCGGCCGGTGGCCTCGGGATCGGCCCACGGCCCCGACGGGTTGGGAGCGTGGAACGTGCCCTCGTTCTCCCACCGGTCCTGCCAGCGACGCTCGATCTGCGCGGCCAGCGCGGCGCCGTAGCGGAACGGCGGGGCGCTCTCCGCGCCCGTCCCGCTCCCGGCATCGGCGCGCTCCGGCGCGGCTGCGCTCGTGTCCGTGCTCATGTCCCGCTCCTGGGAAGTCCGTGGGTGGCCCGAAAACAGAAGACCCCCCTGCCTCCGGGCAGAAGGGGTCGGCCGCGCCGGTGCGTGTGAGACACGCTCAGTGCGGCGCGGCCTCGAGAAGGAGTCGACGGGCCACGTCACCAGGGTAGCGCCGGCGCCGCGACCGGCGCGATCGGGTACGGAGGGGGAGGTACCGTGGTCGCCGTGCCGCTCCCCGTCCGCCTCACCATCGGTGTCCTGCTCATCGTGCTCGGTGCCGCACTGCTCACGATCGCGGTTCTCGGCCTGCGCCGGAAGCTGCGGCGCAACCGCTGGGCCGGGGTGCGCACGGCGGCGAGCCTGCGCTCGGAGGCGGCGTTCGCCGTGGCCAACCAGGTGGCGGCGGCCCCGCTCGGCGCAGCGGGCGGTGTCGGCGTGGTCGGCGGCGGTGCACTGGTGGCCGGCGCACCGGTGTCCTCGGCTGGACGCTGGCGGCCGTGAGCGTGATCGCCGTCTTCGTGCTCACCGGGGTCGGCGGCGTGGCCGGGGATCGCGCCGCAGGGGCCGTACCGGAGCCGGAGCAGGCCCCTTCGGAGTGCGGTGGGACGTGCGCGGGTTGCGAGCTGGTGGCGGGTTGCCGCCCGGCGGCCGCCACCCAGCAGAGCTGAAGTTCGTACGGTCAGTTGTTCCTGAGGTCCAGCGGGTAGGTGGCGAGCAGCGACAGCGGCATGCCCTGGCGCCGCAGGACGTGTCCCCACAGGCGGGAGTCGTGGCGGGCCAGCACGTCGTCCGGGATGGCCGGTACGACGATCCAGTCGCCGCGCTCGATCTCCCCCGCCAGCTGGCCCGCGTCCCAGCCCGAGTAGCCGGCGAACACACGCAGCCCGCGTAGGTTCGGGGCGATCGTGGCCGGGTCGGAGTCGAGGTCGACCAGCGCCACCGGGCCGCGCACCGCGATCAGCCCGTCGACCCGGCTCGGGTCCTGCCCGGTGCGCACGGCCGCGAGGCAGAGCGCGGTCTCGCTCTCCACCGGGCCGCCGACGAAGACGGCGGGCGGCTGCGACGACAGCGGCGCCCACGACGGGAGGACGTCGCGCACGGTGACCTCGCTCGGCCGGTTCAGGACGACGCCGAGCGTGCCCCGGTCGCGGTGTTCGATGATGTAGATCACAGTTCGCCGGAAGTGCGGATCGAGCAGGCCCGGAGCCGCGACCAGAAGGGAGCCGGGCGCCACCTCCGAACCGGGACCTGAACCAGAACGGGAGCGCTCGTCCACCACTCGACCATCGTTGCACCCCCGCCCACCGCGTAACCTCCAGCCGTGCCGACAACGGGCTGCACTGGGTCGCCGTCCGCCACCGCCGCGGACACCGGCGCGCGGATCGGCCTCGTCCGGCTGCTGCGCGGCGGGGGTTTCCGCCGGTTGCTGGCGGTGCGCTTCACCACGCAGTGGGCCGACGGCGTCTTCCAGGCCGCACTCGGCGGCGCCGTGCTGTTCAACCCGGAGCGGCAGGCCGACCCGCTCGCCGTCGCCGCCGGGCTCGCCGTGCTGCTGCTGCCGTACTCGCTCATCGGTCCGTTCGCGGGTGCGCTGATCGACCGGTGGGACCGCAGGCGGGTGCTGCTGGGCGCCAACCTCGTGCGGGGGGCGCTCGTGGTGGTCGTCTCGGCGGTCGTGATGTCCGGGGGCGCGGGCCTCGCGCTCTACCTGCCCGCGCTCGCCGTGGCGGGCGTGAGCCGGTTCGTGCTCGCCGCGCTGTCGGTGGCGCTGCCGCACGTCGTGAAGCGGCAGCACCTGGTGGGGGCCAACACCTTCGCGGTCACGGCGGGCGCCGCCACGTCCGCGCTCGGCGGGGCCACCGCGATCGGGCTGCGCGAGCTCGTCGGCGCAGGCGACGCGGGCTCCGGCACCGTGACGCTCCTCGCCACCGCCGGATCGCTGGCGGCCGCGGTGCTGGCCGCCGGGTTCGGCCGCGGCCGCCTCGGCCCCGACCGCACCGACGGGCGCTCGTCCACCGTCGGCAGCGTGCTGCACGGCTTCGCCGACGGTGCACGGGCGACGATCTCCACCCCGTCGGTGGCGGCGTCGTTCCTGGCGCTGGGCACCCACCGGCTCGCGTTCGGCGTCTCGACGCTGCTGTCGCTCCTGCTCTTCCGCTACGCGTTCACCGATGCCGGCCCGTTGCGCGCCGGCATGACGGGCCTCGGCGAGGCCATCGTGCTCGCCGCCGCCGGGCTGGGCACGGCGGCGCTGGTCACCCCGTGGGCGGTGCGCCGGTGGGGCCGGCCCCGCACGGTGCGCACGGCGCTCCTCGTCGCCACGACCACGCAGCTCGCCGTCGCGGCGTTGCTCTCGCTGCCCGCCGTCATGATCGCCGCGTTCGTGCTCGGCCTCACCGGGCAGGTCGTGAAGCTCTGTGCCGACGCCGCGGTGCAGGGCGAGGTGGGTGACGAGGTGCTCGGACGCGTGTTCGCCCTCTACGACATCGTGTTCAACGTCGGCTACGTGCTGGCGGTCGCCACGGCCGCCCTGCTCAGCCCGCCCGACGGGATGGCTCCGGGGCTGCTCGCGGCGGCCGCGTCGCTGTACGTGCTCGGCCTGCTCGGCCACGAGCTGCAGCTGCGCAGACTGCGCACCTAGCTACTGCTCGGCGGCCCAGCGCCGCAGCTCGGCCTCGGCCTCCTCGCGGGACATCGGACCGCGTTCCATCCGCAGGGCCAGCAGGTGCTTGTAGGCCTTGCCGACCTGCGGACCCGGGGGGATGCCCAGCAGCCGCATGATCTCGTTGCCGTCCAGGTCGGGCCGGATGGCGTCGAGCGCCTCCTGCTCGCGCAGGCGGGCGATCCGCTCCTCGAGGGAGTCGTAGCTGCGCTGGAGCGCGGCGGCCCGGCGCCGGTTGCGGGTGGTGCAGTCCGAGCGCACGAGCTTGTGCAGCCGCTCCAGCAGCGGGCCGCGTCGGTGACGTAGCGGCGGACGGCGGAGTCGGTCCACTCGCCGCCCGAGTAGCCGTGGAAGCGCAGGTGCAGGAACACCAGCTGGGCGACGTCGTCGACGATCTGCTTGGAGTAGCGCAGCTCGCGCAGCCTGCGCCGCGTCATCTTCGCCCCGACCACCTCGTGGTGGTGGAAGCTCACGCGGCCGTCGGGCTCCTTGCGCCGGGTGTCGGGCTTGCCGATGTCGTGCAACAGCGCGGCGAGCCGGAGCACGAGGTCGGGGCCGTCGGTCTCGCGCTCGATCGCCTGCTCCATGACGACCAGCGAGTGGGTGTAGACGTCCTTGTGCTGCATGTGCTCGTCGATCGCCAGCCGCATCGCCGGCACCTCGGGAAGCACGAGCTCGCACAGGCCGGTGTCGACCATCAGCTCGATGCCGCGCCGCGGGTGGGTGCCGAGCATCAGCTTGCTGAGCTCGGCCTGCACGCGCTCGCGGGTGATGCGGGCCAGCTCGCCCGCCATTTCCGTCATTGCGACGACAACCCGCTCGGCCGGCGTGAGGCCCAGCTGCGAGACGAACCGGGCGGCCCGCAGCATCCGCAGCGGGTCGTCGGCGAACGACTCCTCCGGCGTCGCGGGGGTGTCGAGAACACCCGCGGCGAGCGCGGCGAGCCCGCCGTGCGGGTCGACGAACCGCCGCTCCGGACCGGTCAGCTCCACCGCCATCGCGTTGACGGTGAAGTCACGCCGGACCAGGTCGTCCTCGATCGTGTCACCGAACCGCACCACCGGGTTGCGGGACACCCGGTCGTAGGCATCGGCGCGGAACGTCGTGATCTCGACGGTGGTGCCGCGCCTGCGGGCGCCGATCGTGCCGAAGGCGATGCCGGTGTCCCAGACCGCGTCGGCCCAGCCGTCGACGATGGCCTGCACGGCGTCGGGCCGCGCGTCGGTGGTGAAGTCGAGGTCGGAGACGTCGCGGCCGAGGAGCGCGTCTCGCACGCTGCCGCCCACCAGGTAGAGGCGGTGACCTGCGGCGGTGAACCGCGCCGCGAGCTCCTCGGTGACCGGACCGACCGTGACCATCTGCACGACCGCATTCTCCTGGGCTCGCAAAAGGTCGCTTGGCGCGGCGTCGGGGGCCGTAGCTGGTGCGGACACGGCGCGCCAGTCTATGCGGCGCCCAGCGAAGGGGCGACGTGGATAGGAGGCGCTCGCACGCCGGTGCGAAGCGGAGGCAACCAGACACAGCGGTTCGTGGCGGCGATCGTGCCCCGTTGCTCGTTACCATCCCCACATGTCCTCATCCCGCGGCCGCTCCGGGGGGCGTCGCGGGGGTCGGCCTGCCGAACGCCGTCGGCGGCTGCGCACGGTCGACGAGACCTCGGCCGGTGGGCTGGTCGTCGACCACGTCACCGGTGCTGCGGCCGTGATCGGCCGCCTCGACCGCAGGGGCCGCCTGCTGTGGTCGCTGCCCAAAGGGCACATCGAGGCCGGTGAGACGGCAGAGGAGGCGGCGGTGCGCGAGGTCGAGGAGGAGACCGGCATCATCGGCCGCGTGGTCGCACCGCTCGGCACGATCGACTTCTGGTTCGTCGCCGAGGACCGCCGCGTCCACAAGACCGTGCACCACTTCCTGCTGCAGGCGCTCGGCGGTGAGCTGTCCGACGACGACATCGAGGTCGCCGAGGTGGCCTGGGTGCCGCTCGACGAGCTCGAGAGCCGCCTCGCGTACGCCGACGAGCGGCGCCTGATCAGGAGGGCAACCGAGCTGCTGGAGGAGTCCGCGTGAAGCCGGTCGCGACGCTCGTCGCGATCACCCTGCTGGTGCTGGCCGGGCTGTTCGGCCCCGGCCCGGTGCCCTCCGCGGCCGCTGCGCCCGCCCAGGTCGCACCCGCGGACGGGCCGCTGCGGCTGGATCTCACCGAGATGTCGCCGCGGATGGTCTCGGTGGGTGGCCCGCAGGACCTCGTGGTGGCGGGCACGCTCACCAACACCGGGGACGTCCCGATCCGGGACCTGGGCATCAGGGTGCAGCGCGGGAACCCGCTCGAGACCGAGGGCGAGCTGCGGGACGCGCTGGACGGCACGGCCCGCAGCGACGCCATCACCCCGCAGTTCCTGCCGCTGGCGGGCGAGCTCGCACCCGGCGACTCCGTCCCGGTCCGGCTGACGCTCCCGCTGCGGGG
This sequence comes from Pseudonocardia sp. CNS-004, assembly GCA_001942185.1. Taxonomy (GTDB): domain Bacteria; phylum Actinomycetota; class Actinomycetes; order Mycobacteriales; family Pseudonocardiaceae; genus Pseudonocardia. Next base: position 63,651 of record MKJV01000080.1, on the reverse strand, counting down.
CGCACCGGAAACCAGCCTCGCGCTGAACACCACCGGCGTGCACGAGCTGCTGGTGAACGTCAACGGTGCACCGGGCGACGGGGCGCGCGCCCGGCTGGCCGCGGTGCGGGTCCTCCTGCCCGTGCTGTCGCTGCCGCCCGACCCCGCGGTGCCCGACGACGTGCCCGCGGCCACCACCGGAGGGGCCACCCCGTTCTCGCTGCTCATGCCCATCACCGACACCCCGCGCAGGCTGGCCACGGTGCCGGGCGAGTCGACGCTGCTCACCGACGACGACCTGGCCGCATCGTTCGCGCCGGACGGGCGGCTCGGCGGGCTCGTGGGCACGCTCGCGCGGTACGCATCCGCGGGCTCGCGCGTACGTCAGGCGACCTGCCTCGCGATCGACCCCGAGCTGGTGCAGACCGCGGCCCTGATGCGCAGCCCGAACGGCTACCAGGTCAGGGGGGCCGACGGTGCGCCCATCCCGGGCACCGGCGCGGCCGCGGCGGGTGAGTGGCTCGACCAGCTCGCGGCCGCAGCCCGTGGCGGCTGCGTGATCGCGCTGCCCTACGCCGACGCCGACATCGTCGCCCTCACCCGCGCCGGCATGGCCGACCTGGCCGACCGGGCGATCACCGACGGCCGCACGGTGCTGCAGAACATCCTGCAGACTCCGGTCGTCCCGAACGTCACCTGGCCCGTCGAGGCGCGGTCGACGAAGCGACGCTCGCCGTGGCGGCGAAGACCGGCGGGCGGTCACTGCTGCTGTCGGCGGATGCCGTCGAGCAAGACCGGACCACCCTCCACTCGGGGATGCACCCGATCGCGGGCGGGCAGCGCGCCCAGTTCACGGTGCTGACCGATCCGCTGCTCACGCGGGCCGCCTCCGGGCTCGGCGACGCGCCCGGCGGGGACCTGGGCCCGGTGCGCGGCGCGTCGGCCCCCTCGACGAGCCCGGCCGGCACGGTGAGCCCGCTCTCCACGCAGGACCTCGTCGGCGCGCTCGCGTTCCGCACCCAGGAACCGATGGACACGAGGGCAGGCGCGGGCGCCCCGCTCGTGCTCGCCCCGCCACACCAGTGGACCGCGGACGCCGCCGCGACGAACGCCCTGCTCGGCGCCGTCGACCAGCTGCTGGACGTCGGGCGCATCGTGCCCCGCGGGCTCGACGCCGTGCTGGCCGGCGGCCCCCCGACGGGCACGGCGGCGCTGCCGATCACCTACCCGTTGCAGGTGGGCGGGCGCGAAGTCACCGGCGCCGCGCTCGACGGCCTCCGCCGCACCGGCGCCGCCATCGAGGACCTCGCCTCGGCCGCCGTGCCGAACTCGGGGGTCGGGGTGAGCCCGGACGACGCCTTCACCCCCTTGCGGCGCGGGCTCCTGCGCTCCGCGTCCGCGGCGTGGCGGGACCGGCCGGACGACGCGCAGGTCGCCGCCGCCGAGCTCGCCGACCGCGTCACAGAGCTCCGGGGCTCGGTACGCGTGCTCGAACCACCCGGCCCGTACTCCCTGGGCACGTCGGACGCCCCGATCCTGATCACAGTGGCGAACGGTCTCCCGGTCACCCTCCGCGTCGACGTCGAGATCCTGCCGTCCTCCGGCCTGCGGGTGGCGCCGATCGAGCCCCAGGAGGTGCCACCGCTGGGCAGGCGCCAGGTGCGGGCGAGTGCGGAGGTCACGCGGTCCGGGCAGTTCAGCGTGCAGGCCGCAGTGCGCACCCCGGACGGTGAGCTGCTCGGGGAGCCGAGCCGGTTGCGGGTGCGCTCCACCGCCTACGGCACCATCACGGTGTGGTTGACGGCGAGCGCAGGCATCCTCCTCGTGGTGCTGGCGGGCCGTCGGATCGTGCGGCGGATCCGTGGGGAGCCACGCAACCGGCCACCCGGCCCTGGTCCGGCGGGCCCGCCGAACCCGCCACCGCCGCCGCGCCCACCGAGTCCGTCCGGGGAGCCTCGTCCCCACCGCACCGGCGACCCGTTCCCGGACCCGCTGGCCACGACGGTCCGCCTCCCGGCGGTGCCGCCGCGGGGCGAGCGCCACCCCCCCGCCCCGCCGCGAGTGCCGAGCCCGTGACCGATCCGGCCCCGGACGACCCGCCCACGGAGCGGATCCCGGTGGTGCCCGCTGCGCGGGCCGAGCCGTCGCTCGGCCGGTCGAGCAGCCTGATGGCGCTCGGCAGCCTGGCGAGCCGGATCACGGGCTTCCTGCGGCAGGTCGCACTGTTCACGGTGCTGGGCGCCACCGTGCTGAACGACTCCTACACGCTGTCGAACACGCTGCCCAACATCGTCTACGAGCTGCTCATCGGCGGTGCGCTGAGCAGCATGATGATCCCGCTGCTGGTGCGGGCCCAACGCGAGGATCCCGACGGCGGGGAGGCCTACACCCGCAAGCTGATCACCCTCGCCGGCAGCGCGCTGCTCATCGCCACCGCGGCCGGGCTGCTCACCGCCCCGCTGCTCACCCGGCTCTACCTGGGCGGGCAGCCGAGCAGCACCGCCGACCCGCAGCTGGCCACCACCCTCGCCTACATGCTCCTGCCGCAGATCTTCTTCTACGGCCTGGGGGCGTTGCTCGGAGCGGTCCTCAACAGCCGCGGCTCGTTCGGGGCCTTCGGCTGGGCACCGGTGCTGAACAACGTCGTCGTGCTCGGGGTGGTCGGCGTCTACCTCGTGGCGCCGGAGGAGACCCGCCTGCTCGTGCTCGGCGTCGGCACCACGCTCGGCATCGCCGCGCAGACGCTCGTGCTGCTGCCCGCGGCACGTCGGGTGGGCTTCCGATACCGGCCGCAGTGGGGCTGGGACCCGCGGCTGACCAAGGCGGCAGGCCTCGGCGGCTGGGCCGTGGTCTACGTGCTGATCGGCCAGGCCGGCCTGATCGTCACGACCAGGGTGGCCACCGGGGCCGACGGCGGCGCCTTCGCGATCTACACGAACGCGTGGTTGCTGTTGCAGGTGCCCTACGGCGTGCTCGGCGTGTCGCTGCTCACCGCGCTCATGCCGCGCATGTCCCGGGCAGCGGCCGAGGGCCGCACCGACGACGTCGCGGCCGACCTCGGGCTCGGCGGCAAGCTCGCCTCGGTGCTGCTGGTACCGATCTCGGTGCTGCTCACCGTGTTCGGCGTCCCGGTCGGCGTGGCGCTGTTCGGCCTGCGCGCCGGCAACCTGGACGGCGCCGCCCAGCTCGGTGCCGCGCTCGCGGTGTCGGCGTTCGGCCTGCTCCCCTTCGCCTTCACGATGCTGCAGGCCCGGGTGTTCTACGCGCTCACCGCCCACCGCACCGCCACGTTCGTGCAGCTCTGCGTGGTGGTCACGAAGATCCCGCTGATGCTCGTCTGCCTGTTGCTGCTCGCGCCCCAGGACGTCGTGCTCGGGCTCGCCGCGGCGAACAGCACAGCCTTCGTGGTGGGCGCCGTGATCGGCCAACTGCTCCTGCGCAAACGGCTGGGCCGGGTTCCGACGGGTGTGGTGTTCGCCACCGCGGGCCGATCCCTGCTGGCCGCCGCAGCAGGGATGCTGCTCGCCGCAGGAGTGGCCGCTCTGCTCACCGCCGGACCCCTCTCCGGCCTCGCCCCGCTGGCCGGGGCGTGGGCGGAGCTGGGCGTGGCGGTGGTGATCGGCGGATCGGTAACGGTGCTGGTCATGCGACTGATCGGGGTACGTGAGGTCGGGCTCGTGCTCGCACGAGTCGAACGCCTCGTCGACAGGGGGAACGCTCGGCGCGGCCCCCGCCACTGACGTAGGCTCTGCGCCGGGCGAGGTGTGGTTCGCGAGTGCCGGGGAGGGCGGATCGGTGAGTGAGTTGGCGAGCCCACCTTCCGGTGCAGCCGCCCCCGGTGAGTCGCCCGAGCCCGCCGACCCAGAGGCCTCCACGGCGCAGGTCCCCGACCAGCAGAACTCCGACGAAGCGGCGGGCGACGAGCCCACGATCCGCACCACCCCCGCCGCCGACCTCCCCACGTCGCCCGCGGTGCCGCCGGTACCGTCGGGCACCATCGCCGGAAGCCTGCTCGCCAGCCGCTACCGCCTCCGCACCCGCGTGGGCACCGACCCGGCCGCATGTGCGGAGTTCTGGCGGGCCGAGGACACCATCCTGCGGCGCGACGTCGCCGTCACCGTGCTCCGCCGCCCGGGCCCCGGGGCCGTCTTCGACGACGGCCTCAGCGACGTCGACCGCGCAGAGCAGATGGTCGTGCGTGCCCTGCGTTCCGGCAGCTTCGAGCACAACGGCTGTGCGCGGCTGCTCGACGTGCTCACCCCGGGAGCCGCGAGCGTGCCGGAGGACGTGCTCGGCGCCACCGTCACGGAATGGGTCCCCGGACGCAGCCTCGGCGAGGTGGTGGCCGACGGGTTGATCAAGCCGCTGGCCGCGGCCCGCGCCGTCGCACCGCTGGCCGACGCCGCCGAGGCCGCCCACCGGCACGGCCTCGTGCTCGGCTGCGACCACCCGCAGCGCGTGCGGATCACCCCGGACGGGCGCGCCCAGCTCTGCTTCGCCCTCCCGCGTGCCGACGTCACCCCCGGCGACGACGTGCGCGGGCTGGGCGCCGTGCTCTACACCCTCCTCACCAGCCGGTGGCCGCTGTCCTCCGCCGACGCGGCCCGGGCCGGGCTGTCCGCTGCCGAACGCACGTCCGGCGGCGCGCTGCTGCCGCCGTCGGAGCTGCGGCCGGGGGTGCCGGTCGAGGTCGACACGCTCATCCGCGGCACTCTCGGCCCGGACGGCGCGCCGGGCCAGGTGCACACCGCCGCCGCGGTGCAGCGGCTGCTCACCGAGGTGGTGGCCGAGGACGACCGGATGGCGATCTTCCCGCCCGCCCACGACGGGGTGCCGTCGTCGCCGGGGGACGTGTGGCAGGACCGCGGCCACCCCGTCACCCCCGCCGACCCGCAGCGCCGCCGCAAGATGACCATCGCGCTCACCGCGCTCGGCGCCGCCGTGCTCGTGGTCCTCGGCTACCTGGGCGTGCAGCTCGGCGGCATGTTCGTCGACAGCGGCGGCCCGCCGATCGTCGTCGAGGGCGCACCGGTGCAACCCGACCAGGCGCAGCCACAGGTCGCGCCCCTGCCGGCCGGCCCGGCCGTCGGCGGTCTCGCCGTCGAGGTCTACGACGAGGGCGGCGACCCCGACAACTCGGACCGGGCGGCGCGCATCATCGACCACGACCCGGCCACGGCCTGGGGCACCTCCACCTACTACCAGCAGTTCCCCGCGTACCGGCCGGGCATCGGGATCATGGTGTCGTTCGCGTCGGCGGTGCAGCTGTCCGAGCTCACGATCGAGTCGCCGAGCCGCGGCACCGTGGTCGAGGTCCGCTCCGCACCGTCCGACGACGCCGCGTTCTCCGAGACGGAGAAGATCACCGAGGCCACGTTGAACGGCGGCCGCACCCCGGTGTCGCTGGACGGCAGCCAGCCCGTCGAGCACGTGCTGCTGTGGATCACCAAGCTGTCCGGCGGCGACGAGCAGTACTCGAGCGAGATCAGCGAGGTCGAGTTCCGCCGAGCCGGCGCCTAGGACTTCTCCCGAACGCCCACGGGAGCGCGGCCCTCCGACCTACCCTCCGACGGTGGGCGCACCGAGCGATGCGGAGTTGCTCGCCGCCCATCGTGCGGGCGACCAGCACGCGTTCGGCACGCTGGTCGCCCGGTACCGGAGCAAGCTGTGGGGCATCGCGCTCCGCACGCTCCGCCACCCCGAGGACGCCGCCGACGTCGTGCAGGAGGCGCTCGTGGCCGCCTACCGCCGGGCGGACACGTACCGCGGCGAGGCCTCGGTGCGCACGTGGCTGCACCGCATCCTCATCAACGCCTGCATCGACCGCATCCGCAAGCAACGCCGCCAGGGCACGGTGTCCTTGACCGATGTGGAGCCGCGGGAGCGGCGGCCGGACGTCGCCATGGACGTGGTCACCCGGCTGTCGGTCGTGGAGGCGCTGGCCGAGCTGCCCGCCGATCAACGGGTGGCGGTGGTGCTCGTGGACGTGCAGGGTTGGCCCGTCGACGAGGTCGCCGAGGTACTGGAGATCCCGGTCGGCACCGTGAAGAGCCGCTGCGCCCGCGGCCGGGTGCGCCTGGGCCTGCTGCTCGGCCACCTTCGGGAGGAGGAGGGATGACCCGACCACCCGAACGCGGAGACCTGCCCCTCGACCTCCTCGCCGACCTGGATGCCGGTCTGCTCGAGGAGACGCGAGCCGCCGAGGTACGGGCCGCCGCCGCGGAGGACACCGATGCGCGCGGCGTGCTCGACGCACTGGCCACCACCCGGGCCGAGCTGGGAGCGCTGGCCGACCCGCCGGTGCCGGCCGACCTCGCCGCGCGGTGGGACGCCGCACTTGCCGCCGAGGCGGCACCACGCCGGCAACCACGTAGGCGGCGCAGAGCGCGCCCGGCGCTCGTCGCGGCCGCCGCGCTCGCCGCCGCCGCGGTCGCGGGGGTGCTCTGGGCGCCTCGCGAGCCGCCCCCGATGTCACTCGACGGGGTGGACCTCGTCGCCGCGGGCCTCGGGGTCCGGGACGACTTCGACGTCGGCGACCTGGCCGACCCCGCTCGCCGGGCCGGCTGCCTGGGCGCCGTCGCCCCCGGAGTGCCGCCGGACGCTCCGCTGCTCGGCGGCCGCGACGTCGTCCTCGACGGCCACGCGGGCGTGCTCATGCTGCTGAGCGGGGGTGAGGTCGGCCGGCTGCACGTGGTGGTGGTGGCCCCGGGTTGCGGGCCGGACGGCGGTGCCCTGCTGCGCGCCCTCACGATCGGCGGGTGACTCGTATCACGCCCGCCGTGCGGGGCCCGGCCGCGGTGGAATGCCCATCCCTGGGATGGTGTTGCAGGGCTGTACGCAACGAGGGAGGACGCAACCCGTGAGCAGCGATCGAGCGAGCACCAGCGACGTTCGCGACGTGATCATCGTGGGGTCGGGCCCGGCGGGCTACACCGCAGCGGTCTACGCCGCTCGTGCCCAGCTGCGCCCCCTCGTCTTCGAGGGCAGCCAGTTCGGCGGTGCTCTGATGACCACCACCGAGGTCGAGAACTACCCCGGCTTCGTCGACGGGATCATGGGCCCCGAGCTGATGGAGCAGATGCGCGGCCAGGCGCAGCGCTTCGGTGCCGAGCTGCGCTCGGAGGACGTCGAGGAGGTCTCGCTCGAGGGCGAGATCAAGTCGGTGGTCGCGAACGGAGTCACCTACCGCGCCCGCGCCGTCATCCTCGCGATGGGTGCCGCAGCCCGCTACCTGCACGTTCCCGGTGAGCAGAGCCTGCTCGGCCGCGGGGTGAGCGCGTGTGCCACCTGCGACGGGTTCTTCTTCCGCGACAAGGACATCGCCGTGATCGGCGGCGGCGACTCCGCGATGGAGGAGGCCACCTTCCTCACGCGGTTCGCCCGATCCGTCACGATCGTGCACCGCCGCGACGAGTTCCGCGCCTCCCGGATCATGCTGCAGCGCGCCAAGGACGACCCGAAGATGCGGTGGCGCACCAACGTCGAGGTCGTCGAGGTGCTCGGCGACGGCAGCGTCTCGGGCCTGCGGCTGCGCGACAGGGAGACCGGCGAGGAGTCGGTGCTCGACGTCAGCGGCATGTTCGTCGCCATCGGGCACGACCCCCGCAGCGCGCTGGTGAAGGACGTGCTCGCCACCGACGAGAACGGCTACCTGCAGGTCGAGTCGCCCAGCACCCGCACGGCGATCCCGGGCGTGTTCGCCGCAGGCGACCTCGTCGACCACGTGTACCGACAGGCCATCACCGCGGCGGGCTCCGGTTGTGCCGCCGCCATCGACGCCGAGCGCTGGCTCGCCGAGACCCCGGTGCCCAGCGAACTCGTCGGCGGCGGCTACGGCGCAGCGTCCGAGCAGGTCGCGGCCGTCGCAGGCTGACCCACCAGACACCACCCAGTACAGGGAACGGAGTACACATGGCCAACACCGTCGAGGTCACCGACGCCTCGTTCGAGAGCGCCGTCCTCAAGAGCGACAAGCCCGTCGTGGTCGACTTCTGGGCCACCTGGTGCGGGCCGTGCAAGATGGTCGCACCCGTGCTCGACGAGATCGCGGGGGAGAACAAGGACAAGGTCACCGTCGCGAAGTTGGACATCGACGCCAACCCCGCCACGGCCCGCGACTACCAGGTCATGTCCATCCCCACGATGATCGTGTTCAAGGACGGCAAGCCGGTGAAGCAGATCGTCGGCGCGAAGCCGAAGGCCGCGCTGCTCTCCGATCTGGCCGACTACCTCGCCTGATCCGATCCGAGGCCGATGCCCCGCTGCCCCCGGGTGGCGGGGCATCGGCCTATCACGACACGAACACGGCCGGACACGGCCCGCTGTCCGCGTGTCGCCCGGTGGCAGGGCACAATGGTCCGTGGCCCGGATCGGGGGCGGGCGGTCCGAGTACGGGAAGCCACGACAGCGAGCGAGGGGTGCATGCAGCTGCTGCGCCGAGGTGACAGCGGTCCGGGTGTCGTCGAGATCCGGTCCACGCTGCGACGTTTCGGCCTGCTGCCCGCGGCCGTCGCGCACGGCAACCGCACAGACGGGGCGGGCGAGGACGTCTTCGACGCGACGTGGAGCAGCGTCCGCGCGTTCCAGCAGGAGCGGGGTCTCATCACCGACGGGGTCGTCGGTGCGGCCACCTACCGCGCGCTGCGGGAGGCCGGGTGGCAGCTGGGCGACCGGATGCTCGCTCTCATGATCTCCGCTCCGATGAGCGGTGACGACGTCGTCGCGTTGCAGGAGCGCCTGCTCGAGCTCGGGTACGACCCGGGCCGCCGGGTGGGGTGTTCGACGAGCAGACCGAGGCGGCGCTGAAGAAGTTCCAGCGCGAGTACGGGCTCGTCCCGGACGGGCTGTGCGGCCCGGCCACCCTGCGGTCGCTGCGCCAGCTCGGCCGCAAGGTCACCGGCGGGCGTCCCCGGCTGCTGCGCGAGCAGGAGCTCCTCCGCCAGGCCGGGCCACGGCTGCGCGGCAAACGGATCGTGGTCGACCCGGGCCACGGCGGCCCCAACCGCGGGGTGGTCGCCGCCGGGGTGGCCGAGGCTGACATCGTGTGGGATCTCGCACGGCGGCTCGTCGGCCGGATGACGGCCACCGGCATGGACGCCATGTTGTCCCGGCAGGAGGACACCTGCCCCAGCGAGACCGAACGCGCTGCGTTCGCCAACAGCGCGGGCGCCGACCTCGTGCTGTCGCTGCACACCGACGCCAACCGCAGCATGCACGCCCACGGGCTGGCCACGTTCCACTTCGGCAGCGGGTCCGGCGCACCTCAACGGTGGGGGAGGCGCTCGCCGGATTCATCCAGCGCGAGCTGCTCACCAGGACCGGGATGCAGGACTGCCGTTCCCAGGCCCGCACGTGGGAGCTGCTGCGGCTCACCCGGATGCCCACGGTGCGCGTCGAGATCGGATATCTCTCGCACATCGGCGATCGGCGCCGCCTGCTCGACCCGGCGTTCCGCGACGTGGTGGCCGAGGGCATCCTCGTGGCGGTCAAGCGCCTGTACCTGCTCGGGCAGGACGATCAGCCGACCGGCACGTTCACCTTTTCCGACGTGCTCGCCCGCGAACTCGAGCGCGGCGGGGCCCAGGCCATCTGAGAGCAGGCGACCCGAGGTCCGCGCCTCACGACCTCATGAAGGTGCCGGCGGGCCGTCAGAGAGCGGTACAAGGCGCCCTGAGCGGGCCGCTGACGGCCGCGCCGGAGCGGGTGGGTACCGAGCGGACGGGATCGGACGTGCCACCGCCGGCCTGCATCGGGATCGTGATCGTGCCGAGCAGCTGCTCCAGCGCCGCCTCCACGTCTTCTTTCCACGTCATCGCGGAGCGCAGCTCCATGCGCAGACGCGGGAAGCGCGGGTGCGGGCGGATGGTCTTGAAGCCGACGCCACGCAGGAAGTCGGCCGGGATGAGGCACCCCGGCTCACTGCCCGGGCGCTGCTCGCCGAACACCTCGATGGCCTTGACCCCGCGCCGGGTGAGATCGCGCACGACGGCCTGGGCGAGCATCCGGCCCAGGCCCTCTCCCGAGAACTCGGGCTGCACCTGCATCGTGGTGAGCAGGACCGCGTCGGCGCTCACCGGACCGGTGGGCATCTCGGCCGCCCGCGGAACCGCCGACGGCGGGGCGTAGATCACGTAGCCCGCGGGAGCGCCGGCCATGTAGACGACCCGGCCGCACGATCCCCACTCGAGCAGCACCTCGGAGACCCACGCCTCCTTCTCCAGCTCCGTGGAGCCGAAGTCGGTGGCCTGCTTGCCGAGGTTCTCGGACAGCTCCCAGAACACACACCGTCTGCACCGTTTGGGCAGATCGTCCAGATTGTCCAGGGTAAGCGCCGCCACGTGCCAGGACAAACCAACCTCCGGCGGCGAGGAGCCATCGCGAACTCGAACGTACGGCGCCGCGCGCCGACCCGAAGACCATAGATCGATCCAGCTGGGAACGACACCCCAACTGCTGCGACCGGCGCTCCTACCACGACGATCGGTCGAATGTTCCCCCATTCCGACTACGCCGGGGGGAGTGGCCTTCATGACGACCGGCTCCGGGACCGCGCGGGCACACCATAGACTCGGCAGTCCCGTCGCAGAGGATCCGGGAGGTCCCCGTGCCGCAGTCGGCCACGCCCCCATCGCCGTTCGGCGCCGTGCCCGCGGGACCGGCAGCGGCGGCCGCGGCGGCGGGTGCACCGCTGCCGGTGCGGCCGAGCGAACGGTTCGCCGCGCGCACGGCCGGCATGACCGCCTCCGAGATCCGCGCGCTGTTCGCGGTGGCGAGCCGTCCCGAGGTCGTGTCGCTCGCCGGCGGCATGCCGAACCTCGCGGCCCTCCCGCTCGACGCGCTCGCCGCCGAGGTGGCCGACCTGGTCGCCCGCGACGGCCAGGTCGCCCTGCAGTACGGCTCCGCCCAGGGCGTGCCGGCCCTGCGCGAGCAGATCTGCGAGGTGATGGCGCTGGAGGGCATCCGCGCCGATCCCGACGACGTCGTCGTCACGGTGGGCTCGCAGATGGCGCTCGACCTCATCACCCGCATCTACTGCGACCCCGGCGACGTCGTTCTCGCCGAGGGCCCGTCCTACGTCGGCGCGCTCGGCAGCTTCGCCGCCTACCAGGCGCGCGTCGTGCACGTCGCGATGGACGAGCACGGCCTCGTCCCCGAGCTGCTGCGCGACGCGTTGCGCTCGCTCGCCGCCGAGGGGATCACCCCGAAGTTCCTGTACACGATCCCGAACTTCCACAACCCCGCAGGCGTCACCCTCGCCGTCGAACGGCGGGCCGAGGTGCTGGAGATCTGCGCGACCCACGGCGTCGCCGTCGTCGAGGACAACCCGTACGGGCTGCTCGGGTTCAGCGGCCGCATCTACCCGGCGCTGCGCTCCCTGGATCGCGACGTCGTCTACCTCGGGTCGTTCTCGAAGACCTTCGCCTCCGGTCTCCGCGTCGGCTGGGCGCTCGTGCCGCCTGCCGTGCGCGACCGGCTCGTGCTCGCCGCGGAGTCGGCGGCGCTGTGCCCTCCGAGCTTCACGCAGATGATCGTGTCCCGGTACCTCGGCGCACACGACTGGCGCAGCCAGATCAAGACCTACACCGAGGCGTACCGCGACCGGCGCGACGCCATGCTCGAGGCGCTCGAGGCACACATGCCCGAGGGTTGCACGTGGAACGTGCCGGACGGCGGCTTCTACGTCTGGCTCTCCGTGCCCGAAGGCGTCGACACGAAGGCGATGCTGCCGCGCGCCGTCACCGGCCGCGTCGCGTACGCCTCCGGCACCGGCTTCTACGCCGACGGGTTCGGCAGCCGGCAGCTGCGGCTGTCCTACTGCTACCCGACCCCCGAGAGGATCACCGAGGGGGTGCGCCGGTTGGCGGGGGTGCTCGAGGCCGAGCTCGACGTCGTGCGCACGTTCGGCAGCCCGGCCCGGCCCGCACTCGGCACTGGCCCGCAGGCACCGAGCCCGCACACACCCTGACCCGACCCGGTGCCGCAGAATGCGGCGGTGAGCGTACGAACCGTGGCCGTGCTGGCCGGTGGACTCTCCCACGAACGCGAGGTCTCCCTGCGGTCCGGCCGACGCCTCGCCGCCGCACTGCGCGCCGCGGGCGCCGACGTGCGGGAGTGGGACGTCGACGGCTCGCTCGTCACCCGGCTGCGCACCGACCCGCCCGACGCGGTCGCCATCGCACTGCACGGGGGAGAGGGCGAGAACGGCTCGGTTCAGGCCGTCCTCGAACTCCTCGACGTCCCGTTCGTCGGCACGCACGCGCAGGCGTGTCGGCGGGCGTGGGACAAGCCGACGGCGAAGACGGAGCTCGCCGGCGCCGGCCTGGACACCCCTGACTGGGTGGCGCTCCCGCACGCCACCTTCCGTGCTCTCGGAGCGCAGTCGGTCCTCGACGCGATGGTCGACCGCCTCGGCCTCCCGCTGATGCTGAAACCCGACCAGGGCGGCTCCGCCCTCGGGGCGCAGGTCGTCGCGGAGCGCTCCGAGTTGCCCGCAGCGATGGTCAGCTGCCTCGCCTACTCCGACACCGTCCTGGCGGAGCGCTTCGTCCACGGCACGGAGGTCGCCGTCACCGTCGTCGACGACGGCGGCCTCCGCGCACTCCCGGCCGTCGAGATCGACGCCCGGGGCGGCGTCTACGACTACACCGCGCGCTACACGCCCGGCACCGTCTCCTTCCATTGCCCGGCGCGGCTGGACCCGCCCACGCTCGCCCGCCTGGAGGAGACCGCTCTCGCCGCACACCAACTGCTCGGCCTCCGCGACGTGTCCCGCATGGACGCGGTCGTCGATCCGCACGGGCGGGTCCACGTGCTCGAGGTGAACGTCTCGCCCGGCCTCACCGACATCTCGCTCCTCCCCATCGCGGTCCACGCCGCGGGGATGGATCTCGGCCACCTCTACTCCGCCCTCGTGGAACGAGCGATCGCGCGGGGTTGTTTCACGTGAAACACAGCGTCCGCCACCGCCCCTGTTTCACGTGAAACACGGCGCCGGCTCCAGCGGCGTTTCACGTGAAACACGGCGGGCTGCGCCGGCGCCGCCGACGATCGGCGGCCAGGCGGTGGAAATACGCACCGACGCGAGGGTCTTGCTCACGGCCATGGGGGAGCGGCGCACGATCGGCGGCGCCCACCACGAAGGCGAACGAGTGACGACCGGGCGCGTTCCCGTGCGCACATGAGTCTGCGCCCGGATCGGCGCGAGGCCACCTCGGCGACCGCCCTCCCGGTACTCGGCTGCCCATGGTCGCCACCACACCGACACCGCGGATCACCGCAGCAACTCCCGCGCCGCGAGCTGCCCGATCCGCACCGCCTCGATCGCCGGCGATGAGCGCACCGGGTCGGCGCTCACCCGACCTTGCTCGACACCTGGCCGCACCCCCGGTGTCGTCGTCGCCGCGATCGCGCCGGCCCATTGCTCACGCTCCGGCCCCGCGGCCCAGCAGGACGGGCTGCCGCCTGCCCGCATCCGACCGCACCGGCTCGCCCGGCGATGCGCACCGGCCGCGCGCGACGCGCGGCGCCACCGGGGCGCTCGGCGTCCAGCGCCACGCCCGCCCCTCGACCGCACCCCCGAAGACGAGGGGTGCGGCCTCCGCGAAAAGCCCGCGGATCACGCCCGCAGCGATCGCGTTCCATGCCGCAGGAGAACCGCGGATCACGCCCGCAGCGATCGCGTTCCATGCCGCAGGAGAACCGATCCCCACCCATGTCCATGGCCGCGACCGCGCGCCCGGACGCCCCGCCCCCGGGACAAGCGACGGCGGGCCGCAGAAGCTCACGAAGGCCGGCGGAGCGACACCGAAGCGCCCCATCGACGCACGAGAATCGGCCCCGCGCGATGCGCGGCACGCCAGACGTCCCGGTGCCCGGAATCGTGCCCGCACTCCACATCAAGGTGCCGGTCGGCATCCTCGACGCGGTCGCCGCGTACCCGCCGCCCGACTCGGGGCGGGCCTCTTCGCCGTCGTGCTCGCCTGCCGGAAGCGCGAGGACCGGGGCCTGGATCCCCACCGCGCCCCGGGGCGCCACGCGGCACCGGAGAAGCGCGTGGTCGAACGCCCGCGCAGTGACTCCGAGGACACTCGTGGACGCGTTCACCAGCCGCGGCCTGCACCGCGTCGCCGGGACTCCCCGGCGGGAGCAGCGCCGGTCGCGCGGCGCCGACGCGGCGGCCGCCTACGCCGCCAGGTTCTTCCGGCGGAGCCGCCCTCGCGCCAGGCACCCGATCCGCAGGCGCGTTCGGGTCTGGGGCGCCTGGCGCCGGCGCCCGGGCCCAGGAGTCGGCTTCCCGCCGCTCGACAACACGGATCAGACCGGACCGCGCATCCCCGCAGGACCAACGGCAGGGGCATCCGCCGCTCGGTCTGCCGGCCGGCTATGGCCTGCTGCCACGGCTCGACCGGGACGCGGTGCACGTCGTCGTACCCGAAGGCCACGTTCCGAGCGGTGAACGGGATGCCGAGTGCGATCACGCCATGGCTGCCGACGTCCGCGGCGGCCCGGCCGGTGTCGTACCCGAGCGTCGTGCACAACGCCTCGTCACGCCGACGTGGCCCCCTCGCGCAGCGCTGCGTTCGACGGCGCGCGAACGCAGCCGGCGCACGGGGGAGCGCCGCCCGGTCGCCGACCGGGGGGAGCGCCCGCGCACCAGGTACGAGCACGCGACCTCCTCGGGGATCGCGTCGTGCCGATCGCACCAGCGGTGGCGGCTCAGCCACACGCGGGCGGTCGTCCGACGCACCGCGGACCGGATCACGGGCGCGCCTGGTGACGCTGACGGAGGTCATCGAGAGCAGGAAGCGTCGGCGGCTGGTCCCAGGTCAGGCTCATCACCCGCTTCCGGCCGACCCGGCGAAGCTCGGCGATACCGGCCTCGACATCGGTCCAATGCGGCGCACCAGCGCGTGCGGTCCGGCACCGACGCCACTCGCCTGCTCGATCAACACCTGACGTCGACACCTCGGCTCCGGAGCGCACCACTGCGGCGACCACACGCCGGGCGACGCGCGACCGGTCAGCGGCCGCGCGCCTCGCCACGGCGGATCCCGTCACGTCGCGCGGCGCGACGATCCGGCGAAGCGCCATGGCGGCAGCTTCACGCTGCCGCTCGGAACCATCACACGCCAGACGCTGTCGTTCCGGCCGAATCGTTCGGGCCCACGTCGCTGCCCGCATCGGCAACGGCTGTGCACTCGCCGAGCGCCGGTGCTCGACCCCACGCACGGATCGTGATCGCCGAAGGCGGCGTGACCACGCGGGAAGACCCCGAGCAGCCGTCCCGAGTTCGTGAGCCGTCACCTACGCACCATCGACACACCACGGCCGGCGGCGACCGTCACCCCACGCCGCGCCCGAACGGCTCAGAGCGCCACAGCCCGAGATCAATACCTGTACCGCGCGACCCCGCCCGCACCGCCCGGTGATCGCGAAGCCGCAGTGCCCTTCCGCGCCGGCGCGCTGCGGTCATGCCGTCGGACCCGCCCCATTCCACGCGAGTGCGGACGGAGAGCCCGCGCGGGCAGCGCGTTTCACGTGAAACATCGGCGCCACCGCCGCAGTGCCGCCCGAGATCACGCCTGAGCGACGCAACAACGGCCCGGCCCATCCACCCGACCCCAGGAGCGACGAACGGCCCTCGGCGCACACAGGGCGCCCTGAGAGCGCCTCTGCCGCGCTCGACTCGGCCGAGAAGGGTTAGTCCTCGGGGCGGTTCATCAGTCGGGCGATCCGCTCGAGGTCCTCGACCGACCCGAACTCGACCACGATGCGCCCCTTGCGCTGACCGAGCTCGACCTTCACGCGAGTGTCGTAGGCGTCGGACAGGCGCTCGGCGAGATCCTGCAGCCCGGGTGCCTGCATCGGCTTGCGCCGGGCGGCCTTCGCGGAAGACGCGGGGGAGTCGCGCCGCAGGAGCACGACGCTTCCTCGGTGGCGCGCACCGACAGGCCCTCCGCCACGATGCGGGTGGCGAGATCCTCCTGCTGGCCCGGGTCCTCGACGCCGAGGAGCGCCCGCGCGTGCCCGGCGGACAGCACTCCCGCGGCCACGCGCCGCTGCACCGAGACCGGGAGCTTCAGCAGCCGGATCGTGTTGGTGACGACCGGGCGGCTGCGACCGAGGCGGTCGGCGAGCTCGGTCTGGGTGACGCCGAACTCGGCGAGCAGCTGCTCGTACGCCGCCGCCTCGTCGAGTGGGTTGAGCTGGACGCGATGGATGTTCTCCAGCAATGCGTCGCGCAGCATCGCGTCGTCGCCGGTCTGCCGCACGATCGCGGGCAGGCGCTGAAGGCCGGCGCGCTGTGCGGCCCGCCAGCGCCGCTCGCCCATGACGAGCTCGTAGGAGCCCGTGGCGACCTCGCGCACCACGATCGGCTGCAGCAGGCCGAACTCGCGGATGGAGTGCTCCAGCTCGGCGAGCGCCTCCTCGTCGAACTGGGTGCGGGGCTGTTTCGCGTTGGGCTGCACCGAGGCGAGGTCGATCTCGCGGTACACCGCGCCACCGACGCTGATCGGTGCCGCGGGTTCGGCGGCACGCTCCGGTCCGCGGGGCGGGGTGGGTGCCGGGATGGACGGCCCGGGCACCACCGAACCGGTCCGGCCGGTGGCGATCGGGATCACCGGGCTCGGGGCCGCGCCGTCCGACTGGGAGGGCGCGGTGGGGATGAGCGCGGCGAGCCCACGCCCCAGTCCGCCCTTCCGCTGGGGGGCGGACTTCTGGGCGTTGGGGCGCGTCGGAGGTGCCTCGCGCTCAGGCATTTGCGGTTACCGCCCGTCTCGGTCCGGCGGCACGGGCATCTCCGTACCACGCTCGGCGATCTCGCGGGCTGCGTCGACGTAGCTCATCGCGCCGCGTGAGCCAGGATCGTATGCCAGCACGGTCTGGCTGTACCCGGGCGCTTCGGAGACCTTCACGCTACGGGGGATCACGGTGCGCAGCGCCGTGTCACCGAAGTGCTCACGCACCTCTGTGGTGACCTGATCGGCGAGCTTGGTGCGCCCGTCGTACATCGTCAGCAGGATCGTGGAGACGTGCAGGCTGGTGTTGAGGTGAGCCCGCACGAGGTCGATGTTGCTCAGCAGCTGGCCGAGCCCCTCCAGCGCGTAGTACTCGCACTGGATCGGGATGAGCACCTCGTTGGCCGCCACGAGCGCGTTGACGGTGAGCAGGCCGAGCGACGGCGGGCAGTCCACGAAGACGTAGTCGACGTCGAGCTCGTCGAGCGCCTCCGCGGAGAGCGCCTGGCGCAGGCGGTTCTCCCGGGCGACCATGCTGACGAGCTCGATCTCCGCGCCTGCGAGGTCGATCGTGGCGGGGACGCACAGCAGGTTGGCCGACGCCGAGCTCTCGGCCGCGGCCTCGGCCAGCCGGATCTCGCCCAGCAACGCCTCGTAGACCGAGGGCGTGCCGAGGCGGTGCTCGACGCCGAGCGCGGTGCTGGCGTTGCCTGCGGGTCCAGGTCGATCACGAGCACCCGGACGCCGTGCATGGCCAGGGCGGCGGCGAGGTTGACCGTGCTGGTGGTCTTTCCGACGCCGCCCTTCTGGTTGGCGACGGTCAGCACCCTGCGGTGGCTGGGGCGGGGCATGCGGTAGCGGTCCGGGTGTAGCACGCGAGCCGCGCGGGCAGCTTCCTCCGCGATCGGCGTCCACCCGGGTGTTCACGTGAAACGTGGTCGGAGGAAACATGGTCAGGGGAGATCTCGTACTGGGACACCTTGAACGTCACGCCCGCCCTCTCCTGCGCGTCGTGCGGACCGGGGGATCGGCCTTCCGCTCGACGACGACCACCGTGCTCGGTGGATCGATGATCCCCGAACCGCATCGTTCGATCCGGGGAACCCCGCCGCCGAGTCGTCGCACGGCTGCCGTGTCCCGCTCTGCCTCGTCTGCCGCGGCGGCCCCCTTGATCGCGAGCATGGTCCCGCCGGGCCGGAGCAGCGGCAGGCACCAGCCGGCGAGGCGGGCCAGCGGCGCGACGGCACGGGAGGTGACCACGTCGGCTCCCTCCCATCGCCGCCGCACGACATCTTCCTCGGCGCGGCCCCGCTCCACATCCACCGCCACGCCGAGATCGGCGATCACCTCGCACAACCACTCGACTCGACGAGCGAGCGGTTCCACGAGAACGATGTGGGCATCGGGCCGTGCCAGCGCCAACGGTATCCCGGGAAGGCCCGCTCCCGAACCCACATCCACGATGCGGGCGCCATCCGGCACCAGTTCGGCGACGACCGCGCAGTTGAGCACGTGCCGTTCCCACACCCGGCCCGCCTCACGCGGACCGACCAGCCCACGCTCCACCCCGGACGTCGCGAGGTGCTCGGCGTACCGCCGGGCGAGCGGGAGGCGGTCGCCGAAGACCGAGGTGTCGCGCGTGGCTGGGTCGGAATCAGGCACTGCGGAAGATGACGACCTGCCGGCGCGGCTCCTCGCCCTCGCTCTCGCTCACGACACCCTTCACCTTGGCGACGGCGTCGTGAACGACCTTGCGCTCGAACGGGGTCATCGGGCGCAGCCGCACGGACTCGCCACTCTCCAGCACCTCGTTGGCCGTGCGCGTCCCGAGGGCGGTGAGCTCGTCACGGCGGCCCTCCCGCCACTTCGCGATGTCGAGCATCAGCCTGCTGCGGTTGCCCGACACCTGCTGCACCGCGAGCCGGGTGAGCTCCTGCAGCGCCTCGAGCACCGCGCCGCGTTCCCCGACGAGCTTGTCGAGGTCCTCGCCGCCGTCGATGCTGACGATCGCTCGGCCGGCCTCGACGTCCAGATCGATGTCGCCGTCGTAGTCGAGGATGTCCAGCAACTGCTCGAGGTAGTCGCCTGCGATATCGCCCTCACGCATCAGCTGGTCCTCGGCGGAGGTGGCCCCGTCCTGCGCAGTCTTCGGCACGATGCGTCTCCTCTCTGAACAGGTGCGGCGCGCCCGGAGTCCCGGAACGCGCCGCTGCGGCCACCGGTGGGGGCGACCGCGGATGGCTCGCGGGTCAGCGGCGCTTGCGCGGGCGCCGCACGGGCGGCCGGGAGCCGCTTCCGTTGCGCGCACCGCGGTCGCTACCGCCCTTGTTGCCGTTCACGCTCGTCGCGCCGTTGCCCGTGCTCGTGGACTCGGTCGACGGCGCAGCGCCGTTCGAACCGGAGTCGCCACTCGGAGCGGGGCCGGCGGGCTTACGGGTGATCGGCTTGGAACCGGGACGCTTCGCCGGCTGCTTGGGCTCCTCGGACTGCGCGGTCTCCGGCCGGACCGGCTTCTGGCCCGGGCGGGGCGCCCGCGCCTGCCGGGTGACCACGGCCTGCTCGCGCTTGGCGCTCTCCTCGGCGTCGATCCTCTTGTAGACGACGTACTGCTGCCCGAGCGTCCACAGGTTGTTCGACACCCAGTAGAGGAGCACCGCGAGCGGCAGGAACGGCGCACCGACGACGACGCGATGGGAAGATGTACAGCATCAGCCGGTTCATGATCGCGGTCTGCGGGTTCTCCGCCTGCGCCGCGGTCTGCCGGGCCACCGAGTGCCGGGCGGTGATGTGGGTGAAGATGCCCGCGGCGATCATCAGCGGGATCATCACGACCAGCATCGAGAACATCGAGGTGCCGGCGGCGTTGAGCGCCGCCTCGCCCTGTGTGACCCAGCTGCCCAGCTTCGCGCCGAACAGATCGGAGCGGTTGAAGGAGTGGACCTCCTCCTGCCCGAAGAAGTAGTTCTCGGTGCGCGGCGAGCCGTCGCCGTTGGTGGGGCCGAACTCCCGCAGCACGTGGAAGAGGCCGATGAACACCGGCACCTGCACCAGGACCGGTAGGCAGCCGCCGAGCGGGTTGACGCCGTGCTCCTTCTGGAGCCGCTGCATCTCCTCGGCCTGCTTCTGCTTGTCGTTCGCGTACTTCTTGCGGAGCTTCGCGATCTCCGGCTGGAACTCCTGCATCCGGCGCATCGAGCGCACCTGGTGCACGAACGGCTTGTAGAGGATGGCCCGCAGCGTGAAGACCAGGAACATCACCGACAGCGCCCACGCGATGCCGTTGTCCGGGCCGAGGAGGAAGCCGAAGACCTCGTGCCACACCCAGAGGATGAACGAGACCGGGTAGTAGATGAAGTTCAGCACGGGGCTTGCTCCTCGATGTTCTTCCGGGCCGGGCGGGATCGGCGCGGCGGCACCGGGTCGACACCGCCAGGGTGCCACGGTGCGCAGCGCGCGAGCCGCCGGACCGTGAGCCACGAACCGCGCAGCAGCCCGTGCACCTGCAACGCCTCGATCGCGTAGCGCTGCAGGTGGGGTAGAAGCGGCAGGTCGGGGGGAGCGCGGGGGAGATCCAGCGCTGGTAGCCGCGCAGGAGCGCCACCGGCAACCTCGTCAGCGGGGAGCGCCGCTCGTCAGAATGTGTTCGAGAAGCCCGCATGTGGGCCGCAGATGCCGATGATCCAGAAGGTCCCGGCTGCTCTGGGCGGCCCGCTCCGCGCTTCTCGAACACATTCTCAGCCACGGCGCGCTCCACCCGCGTGTTTGCGCACGACACCGGTGAGACCGGAGTCGAGGTCGTCGCCCAGCTCGGCCGACGTGGCGTCGGCGGCGGACGGAAGCGCCCGGACCACGACCATCGCTCCGTCGGGGAGCGTGCCGAGTCGCGGCGCGATGAGGTGGCGCAGCCTGCGGCTGACGCGGTGGCGGACCACGGAACCGCCCACGGCCTTGCTCACCACGAGCCCGGCGCGCCTGCCACCGGCGTCTGCGGGGATGTGCATGTGGACCACGAGCCTGGACCGACCGCTGCGCAGCCCTCGCCGGAGGACGGTGACGAACTCGTCCCGGTGCGTGAGCCGGGACGCGGCCGGCAGCACCGGGCCGGCCGGATCAGGCGGAGAGCCGCTGGCGGCCCTTGCCACGGCGGGCCGCGACGATGGCGCGCCCCGCACGGGTGCGCATGCGCAGCCTGAACCCGTGGGTGCGGGCCCGGCGGCGGTTGTTGGGCTGGAAGGTGCGCTTGCCCTTGCTCACGGTCGGCTCTCCTGGTCGACGGCGGTGCGGGGCAGGCCGTCGATGCTCATCATTCGGGTGGTTCGGACGGTGGTGCTTCGGCACCCGTGCAGGACGTGCACCGCTCTCGGCGCACGTCGAACCGCGCACCACGGGCAGCACTCGGCCCGCATGCACGGGCACGGTTGCACTCCAGGGTACATGGCAGGCACCTCGCGGGCCCACGTGCCCGCCGGACCAGATCGCGATCATCCTGTTGCCCGATTGCACGGGTCGGGTGACTTGTGGCAGCCGCACGACGTTGTTAGCGTCCCCCACTTCACAGCGAGATCCGGGGGGATCGTCGAACCGTCCGGCTGCACGGGCCCGCCAGCGTTGACGCAGCGTGCCCGCGTACCGTCTTGCGCACAGGTGTGGACAAGTCTGGGGATGGTCGCCCCTTCCGGGGTGCGTGATCGTCCGGGGGCGACGACCGGAGGGGAGCGCGGACCGGTGGCCGACCAACCAGGAGACTTGGGACAGGTCTGGAACCGTGTCATCGCCGACCTCTCCGGCGCGGCGGCGGGCTCGGGTCAGTCGTTGTCCCCGCAGCAGCGAGCGTTCCTCCGCCTCACCCGTCCGCTCGGTCTGATCGACGGCACCGCGTTGCTCGCGGCGCCGAGCGAGTTCGCCAAGGACGCGATCGAGCGGATCCTGCGCAGGCCGATCAGCGACGCGCTCGGGCGGCACCTCGGTGTCACGGTGAACCTCGCGGTCGTCGTCGACGCCTCGGCGGCGTCCGGCGGCACCGAGGTGCCCGACCCGCCGGGGATGTCGAACCACAACGGGCCGGCCCACAACGGGCCGGCCGCCTCGGGCGCCGACACCGGCAGCGAGCACCCGGCCGACGACCGGCCGGAGGAGCCGATCACCGCGGACGCGATCGCCCTTCCCACCGCGGGGCCCCGCGCGGCGGCGCTCGTCGAGGCCGACGCGGCGCGGTCGGGCGCGGTGGCCCCCGCGAGTCCGGCGGCGACGGGCGCGCCCCCGAGGTGTGGCCGACCTACTCCGGCCCGCCCGCCGGTGAGGCCGTCACCCCGCGCTCGCAGACCCGCCTGAACGAGAAGTACACGTTCGACACGTTCGTCATCGGGGCGTCCAACCGCTTCAGCCACGCCGCCGCCGTCGCGGTGGCCGAGGCGCCCGCCCGCGCCTACAACCCGTTGTTCATCTGGGGCGAGTCCGGGCTGGGCAAGACCCACCTGCTCCACGCGGTCGGGCACTACACGCAGCGGCTGTTCCCCGGCATGCGCGTGCGCTACGTCTCCACCGAGGAGTTCACGAACGACTTCATCAACTCGCTGCGCGACGACCGCAAGGTGGCGTTCCAGCGCCGCTACCGCGACATCGACGTGCTGCTGGTGGACGACATCCAGTTCCTGGAGGGCAAGGAAGGTACTCAGGAGGAGTTCTTCCACACCTTCAACACCCTCCACAACGCCAACAAGCAGATCGTCGTCTCCTCCGACCGCCCGCCCAAGCGCCTCGAGACGCTCGAGGACCGGATGCGCACGCGGTTCGAGTGGGGCCTCATCACCGACATCCAGCCGCCCGAGCTGGAGACGCGCATCGCGATCCTGAGGAAGAAGGCCGCGCAGGACCGCCTCGCCGTCCCCGGCGACGTCCTGGAGTTCATCGCGGAGCGGATCGAGCGCAACATCCGCGAGCTGGAGGGCGCGCTGATCCGGGTCACGGCGTTCGCGTCGCTGAACCGGCAGCCGGTCGACACCCAGCTCGCCGAGATCGTCCTGCGCGACCTCATCCCGGACTCGGCGGCGTCGGAGATCACCGCGCCCACGATCATGGCCGTCACGGCCGAGTTCTTCGGCGTCACGATCGACGAGCTCTGCGGCCCGGGGAAGTCGAAGGCACACGCCCAGCCCCGCCAGATCGCCATGTACCTGTGCCGCGAGCTCACCGATCTCTCGTTGCCGCGCATCGGGCAGACCTTCGGCGGCCGCGACCACACCACGGTCATGCACGCGGACAAGAAGATCCGCAATGAGATCGCCCAGCGCCGCAAGACCTTCGAACAGGTCCAGGAGCTGACTGCGCGGATCAAGCAGCGCGCCCGGCACTAGTGCCCCGGTAGACGAGACGATGGCTCGTGATCGCAGGAAGTGGTGCCGGCACGACTGATCTGTCGTCGTGCCGGCACGGTTGACGATCGGCGTGCGCATGATCGGCGCAAGCGGTGCCGGGGCGTCGCATCCGGCGCTCTCGGACCACCTCCGGTGATCACACTCCGAGTGGCCGGTGTCCCGCGCGTCGTGATCGTTGCGGGAACATGCCGCCCGCCGTCGCTGCGGCGCCGATCGGACCGACCATGCGGTAGCTCTTCGTATGCAAGAAGGCTACGTCGAGTCACCACACGCGGTCACCAATCGTCGTCACCCGTGTGCGAAACGTTGCAGGACGGGTCGCGCACCGTGAGGTCCACGACTCCGGATCCGGTCGCACTGCGTCCCCAGTCGACCACTCTTCACCCACATCTGGGGACAACTCTGTGGATGAGCGCCGAGGGGCCGGTGGACGGATCGTGCGAAGTCGGTGGAAAACCGGTGTCCGCCGCGGGGACAGGTGCCCCCTCCGGAGCTCCATCCACGGGTCTCCCGATCCGCCCACGGGTGCTCCCACCCAGTGCTCCACATCCGGACACGGGGCCTCTGACCTGCCGGGGACGGGGCTCCATCCACACTGCTCACAGGACCTTTTACTACTGCTGTATCTCTCTCTTTGAACATCTAAGAGAGAAACAGCGGGGTGGATGGACTCGGAGCGGTGTGCCCGGATCGGGTACCCCATGGCCGAGGTGACACCCGCCGTCCGGAGGCTCTACGGTGGGTCTCCCCGGCCCGGGTCCTCCCCGGCACCACGGCGGCGTCCGGGCGCCGCACCCACAAGCCGGCCGGCACGCTGCCGGCACCCAGAGTCGTCCCCAGCGCGAGAGGTCCTCTCATGAAGTTCCGGGTCGAACGCGACGTCCTCGCCGACGCCGCTGCCTGGGTGGCCCGCAGCCTTCCGGCGCGCCCGCCGGTCCCGGTTCTCGGCGGGGTGCTCGTCGAAGCCACCAGTGGTGCCGACGGAGATCGACTCACCGTGTCCGGGTTCGACTACGAGACCTCGGCGCGCGTCGAGCTCGACGCCACGATCGGCGACGCGGGCCGCGTGCTCGTCTCGGGCAGGCTCCTGGCCGACATCACCCGCGCACTTCCCGCGAAGCCGGTCGACCTCGTCGTCGACGGCGCCCGCGCCACGATCAACTGCGGCAGCAGCCGGTTCAGCCTGCCGACGATGCCGGTCGAGGACTACCCGCAGCTGCCGGCGATGCCGCAGCTCGCCGGCACGATCACCGCGAGCGAGCTCGCCGAGGCCGTCGCCCAGGTCGCCGTCGCGGCAGGCCGTGACGACACGCTGCCGATGCTCACCGGCATCCGGCTGGAGATCGAGGGCCAGCAGCTCACGCTCGCGGCCACCGACCGGTTCCGGCTCGCCGTCCGCGAGCTGGACTGGACCCCGGAGGACGACGCGCAGTCGAGCGCGGTGCTGATCCCGGCACGCACGCTCGCGGAGGTCGCGAAGACGCTCGCCGGGGCGGGCACCGTCGAGATCGCGTTGTCGGCGGGCGACGGGATGCTGGGCATCACGGGCGGCGGCCGCCGCGCCACCACCCGGCTGCTCGACGCCGAGTTCCCGCGGTTCCGGCAGCTGATCCCGGCCGAGCACACGAGCGCCGCCGTCATCGAGGTGGCGCCGCTGGTCGAGGCGATCAAGCGCGTGGCGCTGGTGACCGACCGCGTCGCCCAGGTCCGCATGGAGTTCGCCGACGACGGGCTGCGCCTCGCCGCGGGGGGCGACGACGTCGGCAGCGCCGAGGAGGAGCTTCCGTGTGAGCTCGACGGCGCGCCGCTCGTCATCGCGTTCAACCCCGGGTACCTTCTCGACGGCCTCGGTGCTCTGCACACCGAGCGGGCGCAACTCACGTTCACCACGCCGAACCGGCCCGCACTGGTGCGGCCGGTGCCGGCCGCACCCGCGGAGGACGGGGCCGAGGAGACTGCGGAACCGGTGCCGGGGTACCTGCACCTGTTGATGCCCGTGCGTCTGCCCGGCTGAGGGCCGGGCGAGCGCCAGACACCGGGGGAGAGAACGTGCAACTGGGACTCATCGGGCTGGGCCGGATGGGCGGCAACATGCGCGACCGGCTGCGCGCAGCGGGCCACGAGGTGGTCGGCTACGACCCCCGTCCCGAGGTGAGCGACGTCGAGTCGCCGGCAGCGCTGGCGAGCGCACTCAGCGCGCCCCGCGTCGTGTGGGTGATGGTCCCGTCCGGGGAGCCGACCCGCAGCACCGTGCGGGTGCTCGGCGACGTGCTGGAGCCCGGCGACCTCGTGATCGACGGCGGCAACTCGCGCTACACCGACGACGGCCCCAACGCCACCCTGCTCGACGAGAAGGGGATCGGATACCTCGACGTCGGTGTCTCGGGCGGCATCTGGGGCAAGGCCAACGGCTACGGGCTGATGGCGGGCGGCTCCGCGGAGCACGTCGAACGCGCCATGCCGATCTTCGACGCCCTGCGCCCGGAGGACCGCGCGAGGAAGGCTTCGTGCACGCGGGCCCGGTGGCGCGGGCCACTTCTCGAAGATGGTCCACAACGGCATCGAGTACGGGCTGATGCAGGCCTACGCCGAGGGGTTCGAGCTGCTCTCGGCGGCCGAGCTGATCACCGACGTACCCGGTGTGCTGCAGGCGTGGTCGCGCGGCACGGTGGTGCGTTCGTGGCTGCTCGACCTGCTCGTCGACGCGTTGGAGCAGGACCCCGGCCTGGCGAAGCTCGACGACTACGTCGAGGACTCCGGAGAGGGCCGCTGGACGATCGAAGAGGCGATCAAGCACGCGGTGCCGCTGCCGGTGATCTCCGCGGCGCTGTTCGCGCGGTTCGCCTCCCGGCAGGACTCCTCGCCCGCGATGCGCGCGGTCGCGGCGCTGCGCCAGCAGTTCGGCGGCCACGCGGTGCGCGCCGCCGGACCCGCGGGCACGCCGGGTGAGCACGCCGGCCCGGGCCCCGCCCAGAATTAGGCCGTGCACCTGCGCCGCCTCGCCGTCACCGACTTCCGCTCCTGGGAGAGCGCCGAGCTCGACCTGCAGCCCGGCGTCACGGTGCTCGTGGGGCCGAACGGGGTGGGCAAGACCAACCTCGTGGAGGCGGCGGGCTACCTGGCCACGCTCGGTTCGCACCGCGTCGCCACGGATGCGCCGCTGATCCGGCGCGGCGCCGACCGTGCGCTCGTGCGCGGGCTGGTCGTGCACCAGGGCCGGGAGCTGGCCGTGGAGCTGGAGATCACGGCGGGCCGGGCCAACCGGGCGCGGGTGAACCGCGCACCGGTGGCGAAGCCACGGGACGTGCTGGGGATCCTGCGCACCGTCCTGTTCGCCCCCGAGGACCTCGCGCTGGTGCGCGGGGATCCCGGTGAACGCCGCCGGTTCCTCGACGACCTGCTGGTGTCGCGGTTCCCGCGCTACGCCGCCGTCCGCTCCGACTACGACCGGGTGCTGCGCCAGCGCTCCGCGCTGCTCAAGACGGCGCGCGGCGGGGGTGACCTGCGCACGCTGGACGTGTGGGACGGCCACCTCGCCCGGCACGGCGCCGCGCTGCTGGCGGGGAGGCTGGAGCTGGTCACCGCCATCGCCCCGCTCGCGGTGGCGGCGTTCGCGGAGGTCGCGCCGACCTCGGACCCGATCGCGGTCGGCTACCGCTGCAGCCTCGACGGCGACCTGCCGGCCTCGGCGGGCGAGCTGGAGCCGCTGCTCGTGGACGCGATGGCGCGCCTGCGGCGGCAGGAGGTGGAGCGCGGTGTGTGCCTCGTGGGCCCGCACCGCGACGACCTGGAGCTGAGTCTCGGCGAGGGTCCGGCGAAGGGCTACGCGAGCCACGGGGAGTCCTGGGCGCTGGCGCTCGCGCTGCGGCTCGCGTCGTACCGGCTGCTGTGCGCCGACGACGTCGAGCCGGTCCTCGTGCTGGACGACGTGTTCGCGGAGCTCGACTCCCGGCGGCGCAGTGCGCTGGCCGACGTCGCCCGCCGCGCCGAACAGGTGTTGATCACCGCTGCGGTGGCCGAGGACGTACCCGACGGCCTTGACGGTGCCCGGTTCGCGGTGAACGGAGGGCACGTCGAGCGGCTTGCGCAAGAGACCACGTCAGGAGGTCGGCTGTGATCTCACCCACCTGGGGACAAAGGTGTGGATACTGTGGATAACTCGCGCCGCACTGGTGATGACGAGCAAAAACAACCGCCCGTCGTGCCGGGAGAACCGCCCATCGTGCCCCATTCGGGACCACCTGTCCCCAGCCTTGGGGATGAACAGGAGGTGACCGCTGGTCGCAATCGCGGTGCCGACCTCGCCCGCGAGGCGCTGCGGGCGGCCCGGGAGGCCAATGCGGAACGAGCGGCCCAGCGCTCCGCCGAGATGGAGGGCCGCAAGCCCACCCGGCCCCGTGGCCGCCGCCGCCGGTGGTCGAGCTCCGGGCCGGACGAGCGCGACCCGCAGCCGTTCGGACGGCTCGTGTCGCGGGTCGCGCTGGACCGCGGCTGGTCGCCGAGGCTCACCGACGCCACCGTCCTCGGACGCTGGCCGCACCTGGTCGGCACCGAGATCTCCGACCACTGCACACCGCTGTCGTTGCGCGACGGCGAGCTCGTGCTGCAGGCCGAGTCCACCGCGTGGGCCACGCAGCTGCGCCAGCTCCAACGGCAGCTGCTCGCCCGGCTGGCCGGCGCGGTGGGGAAGGACGTCGTGCGCCGGATCCGGGTGGTCGGGCCGTCCGGGCCGAGCTGGCGGCGCGGCCCGCGGCACGTCCGCGGCAGGGGGCCCCGGGACACGTACGGATGACGCCGGTCGCGGCACGCGCGAATCAGGGCGGCATGACGGGCTCGTAGCGCGTTTCAGAGCCGGTCGCGGCCGAAACGACCCGTCTCGGCTTCTGATCGGCTGTCTGTGACGATTCTGGGGGTGTCCTAGCCGCGTTCCAGTCAGGGTGCCCCGGTATGATGGAGGAGTGTTCCGGGCGCTCCCCATCGCCCGGTCGAGAGGCTCTGAGGCGGGGGCGCGCGGTCGTGCGCCCGCTCCGGGCCGTCGTGGCGAGGAGACAGGCTGCCCGTGCCGGAGAAGAAGAACGCTTACAGCGCGTCGTCCATCACCGTCCTCGAGGGTCTCGAGGCGGTCCGCAAGCGCCCCGGCATGTACATCGGCTCCACCGGTGAGCGTGGCCTGCACCACCTGGTCCAGGAGGTCGTGGACAACGCCGTCGACGAGGCGATGCCGGCTACGCCACGCGCGTCGAGGTCACGCTGCAGGAGGACGGCGGCGTCCGGGTGGTCGATGACGGCCGTGGCATCCCGGTCGGCATGCACCCGGTGGAGAAGAGCCCGCCGTCGAGGTCGTGATGACCGTGCTGCACGCGGGCGGCAAGTTCGACGGCAAGTCGTACGCGGTGTCCGGCGGCCTGCACGGCGTCGGCGTCTCCGTGGTCAACGCGCTGTCCACGGCGCTCGACGTCGAGATCCACACCGAGGGCAAGGTGTGGCGCCAGCACTATGCGCAGTCGGTGCCCGGCCCGCTGCGCAAGGGCGAGGACACCACGCGCACGGGCACGAGCGTCACGTTCTGGGCCGATCCGGACATCTTCGAGACCACCACGTACAACGTCGAGACGATCCGCAGGCGCCTGCAGGAGATGGCCTTCCTCAACAAGGGCCTCACGATCGTCCTGCGCGACGAGCGCAACGGGCACCCGGCCGAGGAGGAGGAGCCCGACGCCGAGGGCTACGTGGCGAAGGTCAAGGACTACACCTTCTGCTACCCCAACGGCCTCGAGGACTTCGTCGGCCACCTGAACAAGGCGAAGGACCCGATCCACAAGAAGCTCATCGCGTACCAGGCCGAGAGCGAGGGCCACGCGGTCGAGGTGGCGATGCAGTGGAACTCCGGCTACACGGAGTCGGTCTACACGTTCGCCAACACGATCAACACCCACGAGGGCGGCACCCACGAGGAGGGTTTCCGCTCCGCGCTCACCACCACCGTCAACCGGTACGCACGCGACAAGAAGCTGCTCAAGGAGAAGGACCCGGCGCTGTCCGGCGACGACATCCGCGAGGGCCTCGCCGCCATCGTCTCGGTCAAGGTGAAGGAGCCCCAGTTCGAGGGGCAGACCAAGACCAAGCTGGGCAACACCGAGGTCAAGTCGTTCGTGCAGCGGGTGAGCAACGAGTGGCTCGCCGACTGGTTCGAGCGCAACCCCGCCGAGGCCAAGACCATCGTCAACAAGTCGGTGCAGTCCGCACAGGCTCGGATGGCGGCGCGCAAGGCGCGTGAGCTGGTACGGCGCAAGAGCGCGGGCGACATCGGTGGCCTGCCCGGCAAGCTCGCCGACTGCCGGTCGACCGACCCGACCAAGTCCGAGGTCTACATCGTGGAGGGCGACTCGGCGGGTGGCTCGGCCAAGTCCGGCCGCGACTCGATGTACCAGGCGATCCTGCCGATCCGCGGCAAGATCATCAACGTCGAGAAGGCGCGCATCGACCGCGTGCTCAAGAACACCGAGGTCCAGGCCATCATCACGGCCCTGGGCACCGGCATCCACGACGAGTTCGACCTGTCGAAGCTGCGCTACCACAAGATCGTGTTGATGGCCGACGCCGACGTCGACGGCCAGCACATCCGCACGCTGCTGCTCACGCTGCTGTTCCGCTTCATGCGGCCGCTGGTCGAGGCGGGCCACGTGTTCCTGGCGCAGCCGCCGCTCTACAAGATCAAGTGGGGTGGGCGCGGCGCCGTGCCGGAGTTCGCCTACACCGACCGCGAACGCGACGGCCTCATCGAGGCCGGCCGGGCCGCGGGCAAGAAGCTGCCGAAGGACGAGGCATCCAGCGCTACAAGGGCCTCGGCGAGATGAACGCCAAGGAGCTGTGGGAGACCACGATGGACCCGGCCCACCGGCTGCTCCTGCAGGTCACGCTCGACGACGCCGCCACGGCCGACGAGCTGTTCTCGATCCTGATGGGCGAGGACGTCGAGTCCCGCCGGTCGTTCATCACGCGCAACGCCAAGGACGTGCGGTTCCTGGACGTGTAGTCCGCGCGCCGCGATCAGGAACAGCACGAGCAGAGAAGGACCATGACCGACACCCTGGACCCCACACTTCCCCCGCCGCCGGACGGCGACCGCACCGAGCCGGTCGACATCCAGCAGGAGATGCAGCGCTCCTACATCGACTACGCGATGAGCGTGATCGTCGGCCGGGCGCTGCCGCTGGTCGAGGACGGGCTCAAGCCGGTGCACCGGCGCGTCCTGTACTCGATGGGGGAGAACGGCTTCCGGCCCGACCGCAGCTACGTCAAGTGCGCGCGCGTCGTCGGCGAGGTGATGGGTAACTACCACCCCCACGGCGACTCGGCGATCTACGACGCGCTCGTCCGGCTCGCCCAGCCGTGGTCCCAGCGCTACCCGTTGATCGACGGGCAGGGCAACTTCGGGTCCCGGGGCAACGACCCGGCTGCCGCCATGCGGTACACCGAGTGCCGGCTCACCCCGCTCGCCATGGCGATGCTGCAGGACATCGAAGAAGACACCGTCGACTTCGCCGACAACTACGACGGCAAGACGCAGGAGCCGCTCGTCCTGCCGTCGCGGGTGCCGAACCTGCTGATCAACGGCAGTGTCGGCATCGCGGTCGGCATGGCCACCAACATCCCGCCGCACAACCTGCGCGAGGTCGGCGACGGCGTCGTGTGGGCGCTGGAGAACTGGGAGGCCACCGACGAGGAGCTCCTCGAGGCGCTCATGCAGCGCATCAAGGGCCCCGACTTCCCGACCGCCGGCCTGATCGTCGGCCGCGACGGCATCGAGCAGGCCTACCGCACCGGCCGTGGTTCGGTCCGGATGCGGGCCGTGGTGGAGGTCGAGGAGGACGCCAAGGGGCGCACCACCCTCGTGGTCACCGAGCTGCCGTACCAGGTCAACCCGGACAACCTCATCGAGTCGATCGCGCAGCAGCACCGCGACGGCAGGCTCACCGGCATCGCCGAGATCAACGACGAGTCGTCCGACCGCGTCGGCATGCGCATCGTCGTCACGCTCAAGCGCGACGCCGTCGCCAAGGTCGTGATCAACAACCTCTACAAGCACACCCAGCTGCAGCAGGCTTCGGCGTCAACATGCTGGCCATCGTCGACGGCGTGCCGCGCACGCTGCGCCTCGACCAGGTGGTCCGCAACTACATCCGCCACCAGATCGACGTCATCGTCCGGCGCACCCGCTACCGGCTGCGCAAGGCCGAGGAGCGGGCCCACATCCTGCGTGGCTACGTCAAGGCGCTCGACGCGCTCGACGAGGTCATCGCGCTGATCCGGGCCTCCGAGACGGTCGACGTCGCCCGCACGGGCCTGATGGAGCTGCTCGACGTCGACGAGATCCAGGCCCAGGCGATCCTGGACATGCAGCTGCGGCGCCTCGCCGCCCTGGAGCGCCAGAAGATCATCGACGAGCTGGCCGAGATCGAGCGCACCATCGCCGACCTCGAGGACATCCTCGCCCGCCCCGAGCGGCAGCGCACCATCGTGCGTGACGAGCTCATCGAGATCGTCGAGAAGCACGGCGACGAGCGGCGCACGCAGATCGTGGCCGACGACGGCGACGTCACCAACGAGGACCTGATCGCGGTCGAAGACGTCGTCGTGACGATCACCCAGACCGCTACGCCAAGCGCACCAAGACCGACCTGTACCGGGCGCAGAAGCGCGGCGGCAAGGGCGTGCAGGGCGCGCAGCTGAAGCAGGACGACATCGTCGCCCACTTCTTCGTCTGCTCCACGCACGACTGGATGCTGTTCTTCACCAACAAGGGCCGCGTCTACCGCCTCAAGGCCTACGAGCTGCCGGAGGCCAACCGCTCCGCCCGCGGCCAGCACGTGGCCAACCTGCTCGCGTTCCAGCCGGACGAGCAGATCGCCCAGGTCATGCAGATCAAGGACTACCAGGCGTCGCCGTATCTCGTCCTTGCGACGAGAAATGGTCTGGTGAAGAAGTCGCGGCTCACCGACTTCGACTCCAACCGCACCGGCGGCCTCATCGGCATCAACCTGCGCGAGGACGACGAGCTCGTCGGCGCCGTGCTCTGCGCGGCCGACGACGACCTGCTGCTCGTGTCGGCGGAGGGGCAGTCGATCCGGTTCGCCGCGAGCGACGAGGCGCTGCGGCCGATGGGCCGCGCCACGTCCGGCGTGCTGGGGATGCGCTTCAACCACGGCGACCGGTTGCTGGCGCTCGCCGTGGTGCAGCCGGAGACCTTCGTCCTCGTCGCCACCGCGGGTGGCTACGCCAAGCGCACCCCGATCGAGGACTATCCGGTACAAGGTCGGGGCGGGAAGGGTGTTCTGACCCTCCAGTACGACCGTCGTCGTGGCACTCTGGTCGGCGCGCTCATCGTCGGGATCGACGACGAGCTGTACGCGATCACCTCGACCGGCGGGGTGATCCGCACGTCGGCACGTGAGGTCCGCAAGGCCGGCAGGCAGACGAAGGGGGTCCGCCTCATGAACCTCGGCGAGGGGGCCACACTGCTCGCGGTCGCCCGCAACGCGGAGGACGACGCGGACGACCAGTCGGCCGGCTGAGCTCGCGAGCCGTCCCACCCCACAAGGCCCCGAGGAGACACCTCACCTCGTGAACGACACGACGAGCACCCCGGACGAGCCCGACGGCCAAGGCCGTGTGGCCACCGGCGAGCAGGCGGCGATCCCACCGCAGGCGAGCCGGGCCGAGCCTGCGGCTCCCGTCGAGAACGGGAGCGCCGCAGGCGCGAACGGGTCGGCGCAGGCCGAGGCGGTGACCCTCGCCGACCGCCCGGTCGCACCGACCGGAGTGGACGCACCCACGGCATACATCCCGCTTCCGCAGCGTCCGTCGCCGACCCCCGCTCCGGCGCCGGCACCGCCCGGCACCGGGGCGGCGGAGACTTCGACGACCCAGGCACAGGCCCCGTCCGCCCCGCCCGCGGCGGCCACACCCGTGGCGCCATCGCCCACGCCTCGGCCACCCGACCCCGAGCCTGCGCCCGGCCCGATGCCGGCCCCCGGCCCGGACGCGGCGGCGCCGCCGCCGTGGAACCGGATGTCCGACGGCGGCGGTGCGGCGGCGGAGGCCCCGGCCGACACCACGCACGCGCCACCGCAGGGCGGCGGGTTCCTCGACGAGGGCCCCACCGCGTTCCTGGAGCCGCCCTCGTACCCCGACGAGTCGCGCACCGGGTCGAAGCCGAACGCCGACAGCTGGTCCAGCGTGCGGGCGGTGCGCAGTCGGCCGCCCAGGCAGGCTGCGCTCCAGCTCAAGCGGATCGACCCCTGGTCGGCCCTGAAGCTGGGCCTCGTGCTGGCCGTCGTGCTGTTCTTCATCTGGCTGGTGGCGGTCGGGGTGCTCTACGGCGCCCTCGACGGCATGGGGGTGTGGGACCGGCTCAACGGCACCTACGCCGACCTGGTGTCGGGCGACACCCCCACCGGAAGCCGCTCATCAGCGCAGGCCGCGTGTTCGGCTTCGCCGCCGTGATCGGGGCGATCAACAGCCTGCTCTTCGCCGTGGCCGTCACGGTGGGCGCGTTCGTCTACAACGTGTCCGCCGACCTGGTGGGCGGCATCGAGCTCACCCTCTCCGAGCGGGACTGACGCCAGGGGGTATCCGGTTGAAGGCGACCGGGGGCGCTGCGGTAGCCTCGTCCCCGTCGCAAGGGCCCATAGCTCAGTTGGTTAGAGCGCGTCGCTGATAACGACGAGGTCGCTGGTTCAAATCCAGCTGGGCCCACTCCCCTGAGCTCCACTCCGGACATCCTTCGGGACAGGTTAGGACGTGATCCTCGTGAAGAAGCTCATCGCTGTTGCTGTTGCCCTCGCCGCGGGCGCCTTCATCTTCTCCAAGGTGCGCGCCTCCCGCGAGACCGACCTCTGGCACGAGGCCACCAACAACTGAACCCGGGCAACACCGCC
Organism: Pseudonocardia sp. CNS-004; assembly: GCA_001942185.1. GTDB lineage: Bacteria > Actinomycetota > Actinomycetes > Mycobacteriales > Pseudonocardiaceae > Pseudonocardia. The sequence goes on along the minus strand of MKJV01000080.1, from coordinate 29,619 downwards.
CGCTGCTGAGCGGGTAACGTCCCCGCTCAGCCAGGGACGTAGCTCAATTGGCAGAGCACCGCCTTTGCAAGGCGGGGGTTAGGGGTTCGATTCCCCTCGTCTCCACCAGTGCAAACGGCCCCCGGACAACATCACTCCGCCGGGGGCCGTGCCACGTACGTGCCACACGGTCACGTGCTCCTGTCCTTCTCTGCCTTCGCTCGGCGGCTCATCTCCGCTGCGATCTGGCGGTCCCGGCGGTCCGTCGAGTGCTGGTAGCGCATCGCGGCACGCACGGTGCTGTGGCCCATCCGGCGCATGAGTTCCTTGGTCGTGGCGCAGGCCTCGACCGCGAGCTGGTTCCCCGTGTGACGCAGGTCGTGGAAGTGGAAGTCGACAGGGAGTCCGACCTGTCGCACCATCTCGCGCCAGTGAGTAGCCCGCCGGAAGTTGCTGCGGCGCAGTCGGCCGCCCAGCTCGCCGAGGAACGCGAACGCGTCCGGCGCAGGAGCGGTGAACTCCGCCAGATGCGCGGCAAGATCCGCGGCGACCAACGCGGGGACGGCCACCGACCGCACGCTGGCGGGGGACTTCGGGGTGCTCGCCGGGTCGAGGTTGCCGTCATCGCGCTCGCTCAGCGTCCTGGTCACCTACACGACTCCAGCCGTGGTGTCGACGTCGCACCGCCGCAGGTTCACGAGCTCACCCCAGCGCAGGCTCGTGAACGCGCCGAGCAGCACGAGCACCCGGAATCGGCGCGGCGCGGCGTCCGCCAACGCGTATACCTGAGGCACGCTGGCGACCGGGCGACTGGTCTCCGTCTCCTTGTCGGCGCCCTTGATCCGGCACGGGTTCTTGCGGATCAGCTCGTCGTCCTTGGCCGTGTTCATGATTGCCCGGAGCAGGCGGTACACCTTCGCGGCGCGGTTGCGGGATATGCCGCTGTCGAGCAGGTCAGTGCGCCACCCTCGTACGGTGGCCGGGCTGATCTCGCCGACGGACATCGCCCCGAGGTGCGGTTCGATGTGGTTGCGGAAGATCCCTTCGTAGTCGTCGCGAGTTCTCCAACGAGCTGGGCGTCGACGGCACGGTGCGCTACCTGCGCAACGTCATGGGCCTGTGGCTGCTGCAGGAGTGCCTGCGCTCCTGGCCGGACGCGACCTGCTCGCCCTGCTCGACGAGGCGGGGCGGGCGCCGGCGTTCGCGGCGGTCGTCGACGCGGGTGACCCCGAGTTCCTCGCCCCGGACGGCATGCCGGAGCGCATCGCCGCCGCGTGCCGGCGGCTCGCGCAGGAACCGCCCGCCGGGCGCGCCGCGACCGTCCGGTGCGTGCTGGAGAGCCTGGCGCTCGCCCACCGCAGGGTGATCCGCCAGGCCTGCGAGCTGTCCGGGCGCGAGGTGGACGTCGTGCACGTCGTCGGCGGCGGGGCCCGCAACGCGCTGCTGTGCCAGCTCACCGCGGACGCCTGCGGCCTGCCGGTCGTCGCCGGCCCGGTGGAGGCGACGGCGTTGGGCAACCTGCTGGTGCAGGCGAGGGCGCTCGGCGCGGTGCACGGCGACCTCGCCGCGCTGCGCACCCTCCTGCGCGCCACCCGCTACGAGCCCCGCGGCGACGAGCGCGCCTGGTCGGCGGCCGAGGGGAGGCTGCCCCGCGCGGGCTACTTGCTGTAGTTCTTGCCGGGGGCCGTGCCCGGGATCGGCTTGGCGATCAGGGCGACCGGCACGAAGAAGCAGATCTGGCCGATCACCAGGGTGAGCGTCCAGAGCGCCGTCTCGTCGTAGTGGGCGGACGCCCGGGCGAACAGCTCGTCGGGGACGCGTTCCCCGCCCGGGTTCGGGGTGAGGACGGCCTCCACGAGCTCGAGGGCGACCCGTTCGGCGTCGGTGTAGTAGGGCGCGTCCCGCCACGACGCCACCGCGGTGATGCGCTCCTCGGTCTCGCCCGCCTTGCGGAGGTTCCCGGTCTTGTGGATCGTGTGGTAGCTGCTGCCGACGATCTGCCCGGCCCGCAGCTGCACCAGGCCGATGGTCGTCTGCGGGATCGCCCCGTTGCGGATGGCCTTGTTCATGCCGCCGGCGATCGTGAGGAGATCGGGGCCGAACGCGGTGGGCTCGGGCAGCCGCGACCGGAGGCCTTCCTGGTCGGTCGTCGTGGTCGTGGTCATGGGGGTCGTCCCTTCGGGATCCGGGTTCCGTTCCACCGGTCCGACGACGCAGCGCAGGGGAGTGTGAGGCGCGCCCCCTCACGAACCGGTGCGCTGTCTCGTCGAATGCACAAGGGTGGAGGCGACCGGGGGGAGCGGCGGTGGCATGACGGACACCGAGGCGATCACGGACGAGCGGCGGCTGACCAACCTCGCCTGCCGGCTCCTCGGCTCCCTCGCCGACGCCGAGGACGTCGTGCAGGAGACCTACGCGCGCTGGTACGCCCAGTCCGCCAACAGCGCGACGCGATCGCGTCCCCCGCCGCCTGGCTGACCACGGTCGCCGGCCGGATCCGCCTCGACCTGCTCGGCTCGGCGCGGGCGCGGCGGGAGGCCTACGTGGGCGACTGGATCCCCGGGCCGGTGCCCGACCGCGTCGAGTGGTCCGGCGGCGCCCGGCCGACCCGGCCGACCGGATCACGCTCGACGAGTCGATCAGCATGGCCTTCCTCGTCGTGCTCGAGTCCATGACCCCGGCCGAGCGCGTCGCGTTCGTCCTGCACGACGTGTTCCGCTACCCGTTCGCCGACGTGGCCGACATCGTCGGCCGCACGCCGGCGGCCTGCCGGCAGCTGGCCTCCTCGACCCCCGCGCCACGGCGATCTCCGACGGCGGCGGCCGGGCCCGGGCCATGCGCCGCCCGATCGAGGGCGCCGAGCGGATCGTGCGCTACATGGTCGACACCGCGGGCCTGCTGGCCGGCCAGACGATCCTGGAACGCACGGTCAACGGCCGCCCCGGCCTGGTGGCCGTCCAGGACGGCGTCACCGTGACGGTCGTGGCGTTCGAGCTCGCGGGCGAGCGGATCACGCGCATCTGGGCGGTCCGCAACCCGGACAAGCTCGGCCCGTGGACGCGGCGGTCGCGGCCGTGAGTTGACGGCACGCGGTGCGGATCAGCCTCGTCTGAGCACGGACCGCTTGCGACCTCGGCATGCCGCTGGTCCGGGGCGGCTGATCCACATTTGCAAGGCAGGGGTTAGGGGTTCGATTCCCCTTATCTCCACCGATCCGACCGGCGGAAGCCGCCGATCATGCTCGTTGCGCCGGCCGACGCCGGGAACCGGGTCACGACAGGCTCGTGATGATGTCGGCGATGCTCTGCGGCTGCGACAGGAACGGGTGGTGACCCGCTTCCACCTCGATGGTGTGTCCGCGCGGCGGGAGAACCTGCGCTGCGCCGCCGCCGGGGTGCCCCGGTCCTTCGTGCAGAGCACGTACGTCGTGGGTAGGTCGTGCCACGCCGCTGCCCTCACGGGCTGCTGGGTCACGGCCAGGGTCTGCCGGACCAGGCGGGTCGCCGCGGCGTGGGTGATGTCCGGTGAGCAGTCCTGGGCGAACGTCTCGGCGAACAGTTCGGGGCGGGCGCCGAACGTGCCGCCGTCCGGGTCGAAGTCCAGGAACGGCGGTGGCGTGCCGTCGCCGAAGGTCGACAGCGACTCGCCGGCCTCGGGCAGGTAGCTCGACACGAACACCAGGTGTTGCACCGTCTCGACGCCCACCGCCGCTTCCGCGGCGACGATGCCGCCGTAGCTGTGCGCCACGACCACCGTCGGCTCGTCGTCCTCGGTCAGGACAGCGCGTACCGAGGCGACGTCCTCGGCGAGCCCGGGGCCCCGCGGTCCGGCAGGCCGGTCGCCCTCGCCGCAGCTCGGCAGCGCCGGGGCGACGCTGCCGATGCCGCGCTCCTCCAGGGCCGCGGCGGCACGGTGCCACCACCACGATCCGTCCCGAACGCACGCTCCGTGCACGAAGGCAACACGCATCTTTTCCTCCATGATCTGCTGTCGCGACCTTTCGGGTCGACGGTAGACGTACCGCCAGTTACGTGAAAAAGTGTCGCGGTGGGACGGCACAAGCAGCCCGAGATCCGCGACCGGATACTCGAGGCCTGCGCCGACCACGCGCTCGCGCACGGGCTTCCCGACCGCCTCGAGCCGTTCGCCGCGGCATCCGGCACCTCGACCCGGATGCTGATCTACCACTTCGGCACCCGGGACGCGTTGCTGCGGGAAACCCTGGGACGGGCGCGGCGGCGCCAGCGCGAGTTCTTCGGCGAACTGGTGTCCCCACGGCCGGACGAGCCCTACCTGAGCACGCTGCGACGGGCGTGGCGGGTCATGACCGGCCCGGCCGGCCGCCCGTACCTCAGCATGTTCGGCAAGCTCCGCGAGGATGCCGGGCAACGGCTGTGGCCGGGATTTCGTCACGAGGCCACCACCGACTGGCTGCAGCCGTTCGAGGACGGCATGCGGAGCATCGGCCGTCCCGAACTCGCCACCCTGGTGCTCGCCGTCGTCCGCGGCCTCATCATGGACATCGAGGCCACGGGTGATGTGGCGCGAGCCGACCAGGCCTTCGACGACTTCCTGGCCGCGCTCGCCCCCGTCACCACACCGGGCCGGGAGTGAGCCCGCGCTCCGCCCCTGCCGGGGGGGTCTAGGACCAGGTCAGCGGGTCGAGGTGGTGGTAGAACCGCAGCCTGCCCGGGTCGATCCGGTCATCGCCGTACCGCTCGGACAACAACCGCTCGGCGTGCGTTCCGTCGTCGCCCGCCCAGCTCTCGGTCGCGCTCGCCCGCAGGAGGGCGAGGTCGGCGTGCCGGTCCGCGATACCCAACCGGCCGAGGTCGATCAGGCCGGTGCAGGCCAGGGTGCCGGGGTCGACCATGAAGTTCGGCAGGCAGGCGTCGCCGTGACAGACGACGAGGTCCCCGCGCTCCTGGTCGAGGCGCTCGTCGAGCTGGGCACGCAGGTCCGCCAGCAGCTCGGCGTGGGGCCTGCCCTGCTGGTCCTCGGCGAGGAACTCGGGGATGACGGCGTCGCGCCGCGCCACGTCCTCCGCGATCCGGAACATCGTCGCCAGTGTCCGCTCGAACGGGCAGTCCGCCGTCGGGAGCTCGTGCAGCAGGCGCAGCACTCCGACGAGGGCCGGCCAGGCCCGCAGCAACGTGGCCGAGTCCAGCTCACCCGCCGCGACGCCGGGGACCGCCGTCATCACCAGGCGAGCGCCGTCATCGGACGTCGACCAGTCCACGACGGACGGACCAGGGATGCCGGTACCGGTCAGCCACTCGATGCGCCGGCACTCGGCGAGCAGGTCGGCGACGCCGGACGGGCCCACGCGCTTCGCGATGAGCGTCCCGTCGTCGCGGCGGAACACGTCGGCGCGTGACTCACCCGTCGACACGGGAATCCACTCCGGCACCCGGCCAGTCTTCCTCCACCCGCCCGGTCACCCGCACGGGCACGTCAGTGGATCGCAGGCTCCGGCGCCCCGGACCCGCCGAGGAAGTCGAAGTCGCAGCCCTGGTCGGCCTGCGTGACGTGCCGGGCGAACATCGCGCCGTAGCCGCGGGCCTGCTGCGGGGCGGGCGGCGCCCGGCCTCGTGGCGCGCCGCCAGCTCTCCGTCCGGTACGAGCAGGTCCAGCCGGCGGCCGGGCACGTCCAGCCGGATGGGGTCGCCGTCCCGGACGAGGGCGAGCGGGCCACCGGCCGCCGACTCCGGAGCGACGTGCAGCACGCAGGTGCCGTAGCTCGTGCCGCTCATCCGGGCGTCGGAGATGCGGACCATGTCGCTCACCCCGGCGCGCAACAGCTTCTCCGGGATCGGCAGCTGGCCCCATTCGGGCATGCCCGGGCCGCCGATCGGGCCCGCTCCGCGCAGCACCAGCACGGAGTCCGCGTCGACGTCGAGGTCGTCGGCATCGATGCGGGCGGCGAGGTCGTCGTAGCCGTCGAACACCACCGCGCGACCGGAGTGCTGCAGCAGGTGCGGGCTCGCGGCGGACGTCTTGAGCACGCAGCCGTCGGGGGCGAGGCTCCCGCGCAGCACGGCGAGCGCGCCCTCGGGGGCGAGCGCGCGGTCGCGCCCGCGGATGACGTCGGGGTCGTGCACCACGCGTCCGTGATGTTCTCCGCGAGGCTCGTGCCGGCGACGGTGCGGGCGTCGAGGTCGAGTAGGTCGCCCAGCTCGGACATCAGGGCCCGGAGGCCGCCCGCGTCGTGGAAGTCGGCCATCAGGTACGCGCCGGACGGGCGGATGTTCGCGAGCACGGGCGTGCGCCGGGACACGGCGTCGAAGTCGTCCAGCGACAGTTCGACGCCGGCGCGTCCGGCCATCGCGATCAGGTGGATGACCGCGTTGGTCGACCCGCCCAGCGCCATGACCACCGTGACGGCGTTCGTGAAGGCGGCAGCCGTGAGCACCTGGCCGGGACGCAGGTCCTCCCACACCATGTCGACGATCCGGCGTCCGGTCGCCACCGCCATCCGGGCGTGGCCGGAGAACGCCGCGGGCACCGACGAGGCGCCGGGCAGGGTCAGCCCGAGCGCCTCCGCCGCTGCCGTCATGGTGCTGGCCGTACCCATCGTCATGCAGTGGCCGGGGGAACGGGCGATGCCGCCCTCGATGGCGCGCCAGTCCTCGTCGGTGATCGCGCCGGTGCGCTTGCGGTCCCAGTACTTCCACGTGTCCGACCCGCTGCCGAGCACCTCGGTGCCCCAGCGACCGGGCAGCATCGGGCCCGCCGGCAGGAAGACGAACGGCAGCCCCATGCTCGTCGCCCCCATCACCAGGCCCGGTGTGGTCTTGTCGCATCCGCCCATCAGCACGGCGCGTCGACGGGGTGGGAGCGCAGCAGCTCCTCGGCCTCCATCGCGAGCATGTTGCGGTAGAGCATCGTGGTCGGCTTCTGGAACGGCTCCGACAGCGACATCGCCGGTAGCTCCACCGGGAACCCGCCCGACTGCCACACGCCCCGCTTGACCTCCTCGGCCCGCTCGCGGAAATGCGTGTGGCACGGGTTGAGGTCGCTCCACGTGTTGAGGATGCCGATCACCGGCCGGCCGGAGTACTCCTCGGCGTCGTACCCCATCTGCTGCGCCCGCGACCGGTGGCCGAACGAGCGCAGATCGCCTGCTCCGAACCAGCGGTGGCTGCGCAGCTCCTCCGGCGCCCTCCTCACACCGGCACCCGCTCGAGCAGGCCGGCGAGCGTCGCCGTCGGCGTGATGATGTCCGGGTCGGTGCGGACCGCCACCACCGCGGGCCGCCTTCCGGTGACGGCGCGGTGCAGCGCGTCGTCCAGCTGCCCGGCCTCCGTGACGCCGTACGCAGCGGCGCCCAGCCCTTCGGCCCAGCGCACGAGGTCGACCGAGCCGATGTCGACGCCCGAGGTACGGCCCAGGTCACGGGCCTGGTGCATCGCGATCGTCCCGTACATGCCGTTCTGCAGCACGAGGACGACCAGCGGCGCGCCGAGCCGGACCGCCGTCTCGATCTCCTGGCCGGTCATGAGGACGCCGCCGTCGCCGACGACCGCCACGGCCGTCCGCTCCGGGGCGGCCACCGCGGCCGCGACCGCCGACGGCACGGCGTACCCCATCGCGCCGTTCACGGGAGCCAGTTGGGTGGTGGTGGCCGGGAAGCGCCAGTAGCGGTGCAGGAACGCGGCGAAGTTGCCTGCGTCGTTGGTGACGATCCCGTCGTGGGGGAGGTGCCGGTGCAGAGCGGCGATCACCGCGGCCGGGTGCACCCCGCCGTCGGCGTTCCCGGTCGGAGGCGTCGACCAGGCGTCGACGGCCGCGTGCACCGACGTCCAGTCCACCGGCCGGGCCGGGCCGCCCCGGCGTGCGAGTGCCGCCAGCACGTCGGCCGGATCGGCGTCGATCCCGCCGGTGCCGTAGCGGCCGATCGGGACGACCTCACTGCCCCGCGCCGGCAGCCGGTAGCGCTGCGTCGTGACCTCGTCGAGCCGCGTGCCGACGACGAGCAGCAGGTCGGCACCGGCCACGGCATCCACGGTGCGTCGGGGGTGGCGAGCGCGAGGTGGCCCAGGAAGTTCGGGTGGTCCACCGGGAAGGCGTCCTGGCGGCGGAACGACGTGCAGACGCCCACGCCGAAGTGCTCGGCCACGGCCACGAGCAGGTCGCGGGCCGGGCGGGCGCCTTCTCCGGCGATGGCGACCGGCCGCTGGGCGGACAGCAGGCGCCCGGCGAGCTCCTCGACGTCGACGGGTGCCGGCTCCGCCGCCGGGGGTTGCGGCACGACGGCCAGCGGACAGCTCGACGTCGACGAAGTCACTCGGGATCGCGATCGCGACCGGGCCGGGGCGGCCGGAGGTCGCGATCCGCCAACCCTCCGCCACCAGGCCGGGAACGTCCTCGGCGCGCTCGGCCGTGACGGCCCACTTGGTGATCGGGCCGTAGAACGCGGTGAGGTCGACCTCCTGGAAGGCCTCTCGACCGCGCAGCTGGGAGTCGACCTGCCCGAGCAGCACGATCATGGGCGTCGAGTCCTGGTGTGCGGTGTGCACCCCGATCGCGAGGTTCGACGAGCCCGGCCCGCGGCTCGCCATGGCCACCGCGGGAACGCCGGTGAGCCGGGCGTCCGCATCGGCCATGAAGGCCGCACCCGATTCGTGTCGCACTGACACCAACCGGAGAGCGGGGTGCCGGTCCACCTGGTCGATCAGGCTGAGGAACGACTCCCCGGGCACCGTGTAGCACCGGCGGGCACCCGCTTCGGCGAGCAGATCGGCAACTGCTGCGGCGACGGTCGTCACGCGCACTTCCCTTCGATCACGAGAACAGCTCACCCACCGCCTTGCCGATACCCTGCACCGCCGCGATCGCGACGAACACCGCGACGAGGCCGAGACCGGCGTTCTCCTTCCAGCTGTTCGTGTACCGCCCCATGATGTCCGTCCGGTTGAGCATCACGATGAGGGCGAGCACGATCAGGAGCAGGAACGGCGACGTCAGCACGTGGGACACCACGACGAGCGCCACGAAACCGGGCGCGTGCGGCAGCGACCAGACGACGGCGAGCAGCCCCCACACGATGACCCAGCGGTAGGCGGGGTCTGCGGTGCGGGTGCCCGAGTAGCGCTCGGCACGCGCCGGACGAACCACGTGCAGCGCCTCGACCACCATCTTGGCCAGTGCGAACAGCGAGCCGGCCACGGTCGTCCACGCGGCGCCGAGCAGGCCGAGGTAGAAGATGTAGGGCCCCATCGGGCCCACCGCGGTGCCCAGCGCACCGGCGATGTCGCCCGCCTCGCTCACGCCCTGCCGCCCGAACAGCACCTCGGCGCCGATCGCCCACACCGCCACGCCGAGGAACAGCACGACGACCGTGCCGAAGAGCAGGTCGTACTGCTGCACCTTGCGGTGTGCGGGGGTGGTCCAGCCCTTCTCACGCAGGAACTCCGGGTAGAACAGGTTGGCCATTCCGAGCGTCGCGAGCACGAGGCTCGATGCGACGAGGCCGGAGTCGAAGAGGCCCTGCTGGGGCGGTAGCTCGAACGCGAAACCCTTGACCAGCTCGGCCCAGTTGATGCCGACGAGCGCGATGCCGACCACGAACGTCAGCACCATGAGCGCGAGGACCACCTTGAAGATCCGCTCGATGAGCCGGTAGGCGCCCTTGAGCGTCACGGCGAAGACCGAGATCGCGCCGATCACGGCCCACCAGAACGTGGGCAGGCCGCCGAACAGCCCTTCCAGCGAGACGCCGACCCCGCTGAGCGTGAACGCCAGCAGGATGTGGGTGTAGATCACGAACGAGACGAGCATCAGCCAGCCGAAGGCCGGGTGCGTCCTGGCGATGCCGCGCACGATGCTCGGGTCCTGCTGCACGTTGTAGAGCGGGTACTTGCCCAGCGCGTTCACGAACACGAACCGGAACACCAGCGAGAGCGGCAGCACCCACAGCAGTGCGTAGCCGTAGTTGCCGCCCGCCACCGAGTTGTCGATCAGATCGCCGGTGCCCACCCAGCTCAGCGCCACGACGATCCCGGGGCCGAACGCCCGCAGGTAGGCCAGGAAGTTGTCCGCAGGAGGGGCCGCCGTTCCCGGCCGCTCGGTCATCGTGTTCTCCTCGTCGTCGAGTGAACGGACGTTGGTGTACTGGTATACCATCCGTCCAGCTCGATGAGGAGGGTCATGACGACCGACACCGTGGACGCGGGCACGCTCGCGGCGCTGCGCTCCGTCAGCACCGCGACCGTGACCACCCAGCTGATGGCGCGCGGGCTGCGCAACACGTTCCTGCACGGCCTCCGGCCGCTGAACCCCGCGCAGACCCGGATGGTCGGGGAGGCGTTCACACTGCGCTGCATCCCGTCGCGCGAGGACGTGGACACGTTGTCGGTCTTCCAGGACTACGACCACCCGCAGCGCAAGGCCGTCGAGTCGGTGCCGCCCGGCGCGGTGCTCGTCGTCGACGCCCGGCGCAGACGCGCGCGGCGTCGCTGGGCCACATCCTCGCCACGCGGCTGCTGCGCCGCGGCGTTGCCGGGTTCGTGAGCGACGGGTCCGTGCGTGACAGGGCGGGATTCGCCGAGCTGGCGATGCCGACGTTCGCCGCGGGCGCGGCCGCCACCACGAACCTCGCCCAGCACCACGCCGTGGACCTGAACGTGCCGATCGGCTGCGCCGAGGTGCCGGTCTACCCGGGCGACATCATGGTCGGCGACCGCGACGGCGTGGTCTGCGTGCCGCGCCACCTCGCGGCCGAGGTGGCCGCGGCGGCCGTCGAGCAGGAGCGGCTGGAGGCCTTCGTGCTCGAGAAGATCGAGTCGGGTGCCCCGCTGCGCGGTACCTATCCTCCCGACGAGGCCACGATCGCGGAGTACCGCAGCCGGGGATGATCAGCCGCCCGCCGCGGCGCGGGCCTGCTGCGCCCGGAGCCGGGTGATCGAGCGCTGGATGTGCCCGTGCATCAGCTCCGTGGCGTCCTCGGCGCGCCCCTGCTGCACCGCGGCGAAGATCTCGCGGTGCTCCTCGAGCTCCGCCCGCCAGGTCGGCCACCGCTCCCAGAGCAGGCTCACGGTGCCGAGCGCCGTGAGGTCCTGCAGGTCGTCGAGCGAGCGGACCACGAGCTCGTTCGGGCACGTGGAGTAGATGGTGCGGTGGAAACGCCGGTTGGTGAGGCTCAGCCCGGCGTGGTCGTCGGCCTCGACGAAACGGGCGGCGTCCTCCAGAGCGTCGCGCGCCACGGCCACGTCGAACGTGCCCGTCGTGGCGGCCTGACCGACCGCCCACGGTTCCACCAGCAGCCGCATCTCGTACACCTGCTGCACGTCCTCCGGGCGCAGCCTGCGCACGGCGACGCCGCGGTTGCGGGTGGGGGTCAGCAGACCGGAGGACGTGAGCGCGATCAGGGCCTCGCGCACGGGCGTCTTCGACACCCCGAGCTGGTCGGCGATCCGGCGTTCGACGAGCAGCTCGTCCGGCTGCAGCCTGCCGGAGAGGATCGCCGCCTTGACCGACGCCGCCACGAGGTCGGATCGCGTCGTGGACCGGCCCAGTGGGGGCAGCGTCGGCGCCGCATCTTGCGTCACGACTTTGGTATACCACGATCACCGTGGCGGGCTCCGACACTCGCCGCTACGTTCGGTTCCATGAGGCTCGGCATCGCAGTTCCCCCGGCCGTCGCGCGGCACACCGAGCCGGTCGAGGCGGCGGTCTGAGCCGACTCGTGGAGATCTGGCCCGGATCGCCGTACCCGCTGGGCGCCAACTACGACGGCGGTGGCACCAACTTCGCGCTCTTCTCCGAGGTCGCCGAACGCGTCGAGCTCTGTCTGTTCGACGAGAACGGTCGGGAGGTCCGCGTCGACCTGCCCGAACGCGAGGTCCTGATCTGGCACGGCTACCTGCCGCGGGTCGGGCCCGGGCAACGCTACGGATACCGGGTGCACGGCCCGTACGACCCTGAGGCCGGCCTGCGGTGCAACCCGGCGAAGCTGCTGCTCGACCCGTACTCCAAGGCCGTCGACGGTCACGTGCGCTGGGACGAGTCCCTCTTCTCCTACCGGTTCGGGGAGCCACGATCGGTCAACCGCACCGACTCCGCGCCGTGCATGCCGCGGTCCGTGGTGATCAACCCGTTCTTCGACTGGACGGGCGATCGCAGCCCCCGCATCCCGTACCACGAGACCGTGATCTACGAGGCGCACGTCAAGGGCATGACGATGACGCACCCGGACGTGCCCCCGGAGATCAGGGGGACGTACTCGGGACTCGTCCACCCGGTGATGCTCGAGCATCTGAAGACGGTCGGTGTCACGGCCGTCGAGCTGATGCCGGTGCACCAGTTCGTGCACGACCACGGGCTGGAGCAGCGCAGCCTGTCCAACTACTGGGGCTACAACACGATCGGCTTCTTCGCCCCGCACAACGACTACGCGTCCTTCGGCACCCGCGGCGAGCAGGTGCAGGAGTTCAAGACGATGGTCAAGAAGTTCCACCGGGCCGGGATCGAGGTGATCCTCGACGTCGTCTACAACCACACGGCAGAGGGCAGCCACCTCGGGCCGACGCTGTCTTTCCGGGGCATCGACAACCACAACTACTACCGGCTGGTGCCCGACCAGCCGGAGTTCTACTACGACACCACCGGCACCGGGAACAGCCTCAACGTCCGCGCCCACGAATCCCTGCGCCTGATCATGGACTCGTTGCGGTACTGGGTGCTCGAGATGCACGTCGACGGCTTCCGCTTCGACCTCGCCGCCGCGCTCGCCAGGGAGTTCCACTCGGTCGACCGGCTCGCCGCGTTCTTCGACCTCGTCAACCAGGACCCCGTCGTCAGCCAGGTCAAGCTGATCGCCGAGCCGTGGGACGTCGGAGAGGGCGGCTACCAGGTCGGCGGCTTCCCCTCGCTGTGGACCGAGTGGAACGGCAAGTACCGCGACACCGTGCGCGACTTCTGGCGCGGCGAGCCGGCGAGCCTCGGCGAGTTCGCCTCGCGGTTCACCGGCTCGTCCGACCTGTACGAGAAGGACAACCGGCTCCCGAGCGCGTCCATCAACTTCGTCACGGCGCACGACGGCTTCACGCTGAACGACCTCGTCTCCTACGACGAGAAGCACAACGAGGCCAACGGCGAGGACAACCGCGACGGGGAGAGCCACAACAGGTCGTGGAACCACGGCGCGGAGGGCCCCACCGACGACGGTGGCGTGCACGCGCTGCGGGAGCGCCAGAAACGCAACTTCATCGCGACCCTGCTGCTGTCGCAGGGCGTGCCGATGCTCGCCCACGGCGACGAGCTCGGCCGTACCCAGCGCGGCAACAACAACGTGTACTGCCAGGACAACGACCTGGCCTGGGTGGACTGGACGGCCGCCCGGGAGAACTCGGTGCTCACCGACTTCGTGGCGCAGGTCGCCGCGCTGCGCCGTCAGCACCCGGTCTTCCGCAGGCGCCGCTTCTTCCAGGGCCGCCCGATCCGCGGCTCGAGCATCGAGGACATCGCCTGGCTGCGACCCGACGGGCTGCCGATGAGCGATGAGGACTGGAACACGGGATACGCCCGTTCCCTGGCCGTCTACCTCAACGGCGAGGGCATCCCGGAGCGGGACGAGATCGGCAGGCGGGTCGTGGACGACTCGTTCCTGCTGCTGTTCAACGCCCACCACCAGGCCGTGCTGTTCACCTTGCCGGGTGAGGCGTACGGCCGGATGTGGACGATCGCGCTCGACACGGCCGATCCGCTGCGAGCGCGGGCACGTAGGCGGGAGCGGGACGCGAGGCCGGGTGGCAGGCTCCGCATCACCGCTCGATCACTGATGGTGTTGCGCAAGCACTACTGACCGGAGGCCCTCCATGATCTTCATCGTCGTCAAGTTCACGATCAAGCCCGAGCACGCCGACCAGTGGCTCGACCGGGTCTCGGGCTTCACCGAGGCCACCCGCGCCGAGCCGGGCAACATCTTCTTCGAGTGGAGCCGCAGCGTCTCCGACCCGAACCAGTTCGTGGTGGTGGAGGCGTTCCAGGACGGCGCGGCGGCAGCGCACGTCGGCGCCGACCACTTCAAGGAGTTCGTCGAGTGGGCCCCCGACGTCGTGGCCACCACCCCGGACATCATCAGCCTCCAGGACGTCCCCGGCGACGGCTGGTCGAAGATGGGGGAGATCACCCCGAGGTGACAGTGGGGTGTTCCACGTGGAACACCCCACCCCTCATTCCTGGTCAGCGGGCCCTGCGCAGCCCGAGCCACTGCAGGTCGGCGAACACCGCGACGGCAGCGGCCTGGGCGAGCACGACCGCGACCCCGAGCGTGGTGAACGTGTCCCGGCCGGCCACCGCGGCGCCGACGCTGCCGAGCACCCAGACGGCGTTCCCGACGACGACGGCCCACGCCGCCGTTCTCGGGATCGCCGGTCGCGCCGCGATGACCACGAGTGCGAGCGCGTAGCCGACGAGGAACGCGCCGGTCCCGCGCAGCTCGCCCGTGGCCATGCCGAGCGGCCCGGCGAGCTGCGCGGCCGCGGCGACCCCGAGCAGCCCCAACACCCCCGAGCCCGCGGCGTCGAGGCGAGGGCGAACCGCAGCAGCCTGCCCCCGTCACGGACGGCGGTGATCCGGGTCAACGAGATGGCGGTCATGGCGATCCTCCTGACGTCGATGCTGTCGGGATCGACTCTCGTCCGGGAGGGGTCGCGGGGTCGATGACGTCAGAGGTAAGGCCCTCACCTCGGACGAACGGCACGCTCGTCCATGTAGCTGTACCGATGTGCCGTTCGTCCCGCGTCAGTAGCGGATGTCGTTGTTCTCGGTGGCGCCCAGGACCTGGTCGGGGCCGGGGAGGCCGCCGAACATCGACGCCGCGTCGAGCTGCTGCATCGCGCCGTCGCGCGCCTCCGGAGCCGCGGTCCGGAAGTTGACGTCGGTGTTGCGCGACTCCTGCCCCCGGTCGACGTTGACGGCGTCGTTCGTGCTCGGCAGCGCCTGGGTGTGCAGCGTGTCGTCCGCGGGCAGCTCGGAGAGGCCGTGGTCGGCCGTGTGCACGCCGGTGTCCTGGATCGTGAAGAGCTGGGGGAGCTCCTGGGTCTGGGCCGGGTTGGGCAGGTCGCCGACCACGTTCGGCGTCGAGCGGGGCTCCGGTGCGGGAGCGGCGTCGTCGCTGGAGGGCCGCTCGGGTTCGGCGGGTGCGGCGGTCGCGGGGCCCGCGAGCCCGGCGCCGGCCACGGCGATCCCGGCCACGGCAGCGGTGGCGCGCAGTGCGCGACTGGCAAGGCTGCTCATCGACATTCCCTTCGTGCCGGCGCTCGTCGGGGAGCGAGGCTGATCTCGGAAGGACAACGAGGGGTACGGGTGGCGGATGTCACGCGTCCACCGCTCGTGGCGGCCGGTTCACCCGAAGCGGTGGCGACGAAACCGCAGGTGGGCGCATGATCACCGAGAGGAGTGCGGCGCGTCGCCCCGAACGGTTGCGTGGTGCTCGCAGGGGCCCGGCATCATCGTCGGCGTGATGCTGCTGCGGCGGGTGGGGGCCGGACTCGGGGTCGGGCTCGGCGTCGGGGCCGGAGTCGGGGCCGGCGCCGCCGGGATCGGGTGGTTCTACTCATCGGTCCTGCTCGACACGTCGATCCGCCCGGTCTTCCCGGACCGGGTGCTCGCTGCCGCCGACGGCACGGTGACGCTCGCGGCCAGCCGGCTCACCGCACAGCCCGGCACGTGGGGGTTGCGGTGGGCCGACCCCAGCGGGAGCGGGCTCGCGGTGCTGGGCCCGGTGGCTGCGGAGAACCGGCGGGAGGTGGTCCGGCCGCTCCTGGCCGGGGCCGCCCCCGAACCCGGTACGGCGGTGGTGCTCGACGCCGGACCGTACGACCCGGACCCGTCGGCGCGCGGCCTGCGGTTCGAGAACGTCGACGTGCCCGGACCGCTCGGGTCGTACCCGGCGTGGTGGGTGCCTGCGGACGGGGACACCTGGGTCGTGCTGGTGCACGGCCGGGGCGGGGCGCGCCGCGAGGCGCTGCGGATCCTGCCGGCGCTGCACGGGCGTGGGCACCCCCAGCTGGTGATCACCTACCGGAACGACGTGGGCGCGCCGCCCAGCCCGGACGGGCGCTACCACCTGGGCGACACGGAGTGGGAGGATGTCGAGGCTGCGGTCCGGTTCGCGGCGGACCACGGTGCGCGGCGGATCGTGCTGTACGGCTGGTCGATGGGCGGCGCCGTCACGGCCGCGTTCCTCGACCGCTCGGCCGAGGCGCAGCGGGTGGCGGCCGTCGTCTGGGACGCGCCGCTGGTCGACTGGCGCACCACGTTGCGCCAGCAGGCGCGCAACCGGCGCCTGCCTCCCTGGCTCTCGCCACTCGCGTGCGTGGTGACAAGCCGACGGATCGGCATCGACTTCGACCGCTTCGACCTCCGTCGCAACCCGCCCGCCGTGCGGCCGCCGACGTTCGTCGTGCACAGCGCGGGCGATACCGCGGTTCCTGTCGCCGCCAGCAGGGCGCTCGCCGCCGCGGCCCCGGGGCTGGGATGGCCGATGCGCTACCTCGAGGTACCCCTCGCCGAGCACACGGCGTCCTGGAACGCGGACCCCGTCGCGTACGAGCGAGCGGTCACTTCTTTCCTCGACGAGGTGGCGGAGGGACGCCCGAACGAGGGTGCTGGCACGATGGGGGGGTGACGGAAGCAGGAAACGGCAAGCACACCGCGACGCTCCGGACGAACCAGGGCGACATCCGGATCAATCTCTTCCCGGACCAGGCCCCGAAGACCGTCGCGAACTTCGTCGGGTTGGCCACGGGCGAGCAGCCCTACAGCCAGCCGAACGCGAAGGGCGGCACGTCCGGCCCGTTCTACGACGGCTCGGTCTTCCACCGGGTCATCAGCGGGTTCATGATCCAGGGCGGTGACCCCACGGGCACCGGCCGCGGTGGGCCCGGCTACGAGTTCGGCGACGAGTTCCACCCGGATCTGCGTTTCGACCGCCCCTACCTGCTGGCCATGGCCAACGCGGGCCCGGGGACCAACGGATCGCAGTTCTTCATCACCGTGTCGTCCCCGGACTGGCTGAACCGCAAGCACACGATCTTCGGTGAGGTGGCGGACGCGGAGTCGCGTGCCGTGGTCGACGCGATCGCGACCACGGCCACCGACCGGTCGGACCGGCCGCTGTCCGAGGTGGTCATCGAGCACGTCGACGTCTCCTGACACCACGAGCCATGACATGACGCACCCCGCCGGACCGCCGCCGTACCAGCCCGGAGGCTCGCCCTACGGCCCGCCTGCCGTGTGCGTGCGGCATCCGGACCGGCCCACCGGGCTCAGCTGCACCAGGTGTGGGCGGCCGTCGTGCC
This sequence comes from Pseudonocardia sp. CNS-004, assembly GCA_001942185.1. Taxonomy (GTDB): domain Bacteria; phylum Actinomycetota; class Actinomycetes; order Mycobacteriales; family Pseudonocardiaceae; genus Pseudonocardia. Next base: position 12,334 of record MKJV01000080.1, on the reverse strand, counting down.
GGAGTGCCTCCGGGAGGCCTCGGTGGGTTACCAGTGCGTCGACTGTGTCTCCGAGGGCACCCGCACCGCCCGCCGGGGCACCACCGTGGCCGGTGCCGATCCGGGTGGCCGCCCGGTGGTGGTGCCGACGCTGATCGCGGTGAACGTCGTCGTGTACGTCCTCACCGCGGTGCAGGCGGGCAACCCCGTCTACAACTCGCTGGCCCCGCTGTTCCGCGAGTTGTCGCTGGTGCCGGGGTACGTGCTGGCGGGTGAGTGGTGGCGGGTGGGCACCGCGGGGTTCCTGCACATCGGGCCGATCCACCTGATCGTCAACATGCTGGCGCTGTGGATGCTCGGCCGGGACCTGGAGCGGGTGCTCGGGCGGGGCCGGTTCCTCGCGCTGTACCTGGTTTCCCTGCTCGGCGGCTCGGCGGCCGTGATGCTGTTCTACGCCCCGAACGAGCAGGTCGCCGGTGCGTCGGGCGCGGTGTTCGGGCTGATGGGTGCGCTGGTCGTGGTGCTGCGCCGGCTCAAGGCGCCTGCCGGGCAGGTGTTCGGGATCATCGGGATCAACGTCCTGATCAGCGTGGTGCTCCCGGGCATCTCGCTGATCGGCCACCTGGGCGGGCTGGTGATCGGCGCGGCGGCCACGGCCGGCCTCGTCTACGCGCCTGCCCGCAACCGCACCGCGATGCAGGTCGTCGCGCTCGGGGGGATCACCTTCGTGCTGATCTTCCTGATGTGGGCCACGGTTCTGCGGGGCTGACGTCCCGGTACGACGACGCGGGGCCCCTCGTCAGGGTGCCCCGCCGTGGCTCGTCGGGATGGGTCAGGCGGGTGGGTTGCAGCCGCAGCCGGAGGTGCAGCCGTCCGTGCCCCGCATCTGTCGGGTCGTCGCCATCCAGACTCCCTTCGTCGCGTCAGTCGATAGTAGGGCCGGATCCACCCCCGGACGACCGCACGTTCGGGCGGCACCGCGCGCACGCGGAGTACGCCACTGCGGCATGTGGGGGATGACAAGGGGCGTCACGGACGGAGCGCGAGCAGCTCCGGCGCGACGTCCTCCGGGTCTGCGCCGAGGTCGAGCCTGCCGAACACCAGCAGCCGCTCGGTGCCGTCGGCGGCCACCGTGTCGATCGCGAGGAGCGAGCTCTCCCGCCCGAGCGCCGCACCCGCAACACCCGGACGTCGGTGACGAACGGCCAGGGTGGTGACGGGAGCCGACGATCCCGCGGACCGTCACGCCGTCGGCGTCGGCCTGCAGGCGCGGCCGGCGCGGGTGCCGAACAGCGCGGCGAAGGCGACGCCCAGCGCGGCCACGGCGGCGAGCAGGCCCCCGGCCGGATCGGATCCGGACCACCACAGCGCCGCGCACCAGAGCGCGGCCGCGGCGGCCAGCACCCAGGCCAGACCGACGAGCCCGGCCGCCGGGCTCCACTCGTGGACCCCCGGACCTGCATGATCACTCATACGTGTTGATCACGGAAAGTGACTTGTCCACAGTCCTTGTCCACACTGGGGACTACTCACATCAGTGTATTTTGCCTGGTCAGCGCCACCGCATGGTCATCAGGAGCCCGATCACGATCAGTGAGAACCCGATCGCGAAGTTCCACGGCCCGAGTACGGCCATGAACGAGATCGACTCGCCGGCCAGGTAGTTCACGACGAGCCACGCGAGCCCGAGGAGCATCACTCCGAGCATCACGCCGATGTAGATCGGGTGCGTGGGCCCCGCGACCTTCACCGGGGTGGTACCGGGACGGTTGGCAGGCGGGGTGTAGGTCGCCTTCTTCCGGACCTTGGACTTCGGCATGGGCGCTGACCTCGGAGATGTCGGTGTGCGGGGCTGCCCCCACGGTAGCGTGCGCGCCGGACCTGACGCTCAGGCGCCGGTGGTGACGGCCGCGGCTTCCGCCGTGAGCGCTCGACGGGGGCTCGGGCACCGGGTGGCCCGCACTCGCCATCCAGTTGGCGAGCAGGCGATGGCCGCCCTCGGTGAGCACCGACTCCGGGTGGAACTGCACGCCGACGACCGGCAGCTCGCGATGGCGCACGGCCATGATCACACCGCCGTCGGTGCGCCCGGTGACCTCCAACTCGGCGGGAAGCGTGTCGGGCCGGATCGACAGCGAGTGGTACCGGGTGGCGACGAACGGGTCCGGGAGGCCCGCGAGAACACCCGTGCCCTCGTGGTGGACGAGCGAGGTCTTGCCGTGCAGGAGCTCCGGCGCGCGCTCGACGACGCCGCCCCACGCCACCCCGATGGCCTGGTGGCCGAGGCAGACGCCCAGGACCGGCACCGTGCGCTCGGCGCTCCGGCGGATCACGTCGATGCTGGCACCGGCCCGTTCCGGGGTGCCGGGGCCCGGGCTGACGAGCACCCCGTCGACGGTGCCCGGCTCGTCGAGGTCGACCTCGTCGTTGCGGCGCACGGTGACCTGGGCGCCGAGCTGTGCGAGGTACTGCACGAGGTTGTAGACGAAGCTGTCGTAGTTGTCGACGACGAGAACGCGCATCGCGCCAGTCTTCCCGATCGCGGTGTCTCGCATCGTCCTAATTGCCGATCAGCCCGCCGCCGGGGGCGTCCCCGATTGTCAGGGTGATCTGCTGGTCGGTGGAGACCTGCTCGCCGGCCCGGGGCGACTGCTCGACCACGCGACCGTCGTCCGACTCGTTGCTGACCGACTCCTGCCTGGTCTGGATCCGCCGGAACCCGAGATCGGCCAGGCGGTCCTTCGCCTGCTCCTCCGTCAGGTCCACGACGTTCGGCATCGTGGCCTCGCCGTCGCTGCTGCCGGTGAGGAGCTCGACATCGGAGCCGGGCGGCACCCGCGAGCCGACGGACGGGTTGGTGCCGGAGACCTGGTCGTTGTCGTCGGAGCTGTCGGGGCGCTGCGGGTCCAGCCCGAGGTCGCGCAGCGCCTGCACGGCCTCGTCGAGCTCCATTCCGACGATGTCGGTGGGGATCTGCACCCCGGTCTGCTGGGCGCCCACGACGATGTTGACCGGGTCGCCGCCCTTCACCGCCTGACCCGCCTTGGGGTTGGACTCGATGACGTGGTCGACCAGCGTGGAGTCGGACGTCGGCTGTGGGGTCTGGGTGCCGAGCTCGAGGCCCTCCCGCTCCAGGGCCGCCTGGGCCTCGGCGACGGTCATGCCTTCCAGTCGGGGCACGTTGACGCTGGCCGGGCCGCTCCCGATGATCAACGTGACCGCCGAGCGCTCGTCGACCACCGTGCCGGCCGGCGGGTTCGTGTCGATCACGAGGTCCTTCTGCTCGACCGACGACTCCCGGGGCTGGCTGTCGGCCCACCTCAGGCCGGCGGCGATGATCTGGTTGCGGGCGTCCGTTTCGGACAGCCCGCTGAGAGCGGGTATCGCGACCGTCTGCGGCGCGGGCGGCGAGCTGAACACCTGGAAGGCGAAGAAGCCGACCGCGCCGAGCGCGAGCACCACGGCGAGGGCGATCCCGACCACCCTTCCGGTGCTGCGGCGGGGCGGCTCGTCGTAGTAGTCGTCGTAGTCGTCGGCCTGCTGCGGGGCGTGGCGCCCGTTGATGCGCCGGGTGGGTCCGGTGGACGGGCTCGCGGCGATCATGGCCGTGCGCTCGTCATCGCTCATCACGAGCGGGGCCATCGGGGCTTGCCCGTTGCGCACGCGTACCAGGTCGGAGCGCATCTCCGCGGCCGACTGGTAGCGGTTGAGGGGGTTCTTCGACAGCGCCTTGAGCACCACGGCGTCGAGCGAGGAGGGGATGCTCGGGTTGAGCTCCGACGGACGGCGCGGCTCCTCCCGCACGTGCTGGTAGGCCACCGCCACCGGGGTGTCGCCGGTGAACGGCGGCTCGCCGGTGAGCAGCTCGAACAGCACGCAGCCCGCGGCGTAGACGTCGGAGCGGGCGTCGACGGCCTCGCCGCGCGCCTGCTCGGGGGACAGGTACTGCGCCGTGCCGATCACGGCGGCGGTCTGGGTGACGTTCTGGCCCTCGCCGAGCGCACGCGCGATGCCGAAGTCCATGACCTTGACCGCGCCCGCATTGTTGATCATGATGTTGGCGGGCTTGACGTCGCGGTGGATGATGTTGTGACGGTGGCTGAAGTCGAGGGCGGCGCACACGTCGGCCATCACCTCGATGACGTGTTGCTGCGTCATCGGGCCCTGGGTCTTGACGATCTCCCGCAGGGTCTGCCCGTCGACGAACTCCATCACGATGTAGGGCAGCGGGCCGAACTCGCTCTGCACCTCGCCGGTGTCGTACACGGCGACGATCGCGGGGTGGTTGAGCGCCGCGGCGTTCTGCGCCTCTCGGCGGAAGCGCATCTGGAACTGGGGGTCGCGCGCCAGGTCGGCCCGCAGCACCTTCACGGCGACGTCGCGGCCCAGCCGCGTGTCGAGACCCTTGTGCACCTCGGACATGCCGCCGTAACCGAGCACATCGCCCAGTTCGTAGCGCTCGGACAACAGTCGGGGGGTGGTCATCGGTGCCGGTTCCTGGGAGTCATGGATGATTCGGACATCATGCCGGGCCGCGTCGCCCAGTGGGGTGACCTGTCGGCCACCGCAGCGCCAGGCCGTCGCTTGGACGGGTTCACCGGACGCTCCCCGTGACGATCACCAGGGAGAGCAGCCCGCCGGGTACCGCCGAACTGGCCGGGACGCCCTCCTGACCTGCCACCGTACCGGGTCCGGCACCCTGCGGCGGGGGATTGACCGCGCCGATCGGGGGCAGGCCCCCGCGAAAGAGCAGGACGCCGACCGCCACCGCGGCAAGCGTGAGCAGCACGAACAGCACGAGCAGCAGGGTGCGGCCCGACGATTTCGGCTGCAACCGGAACGACTGGGAAGAGGCGCGATGGGCCGCCGGCGCGGGCGTGGCGTGCCGGTTGACCGGTGGCGGCGGACGGTGGGCTCGTCCGGAGTCGGGCGCAGGACGGCGGGCGGCAGCCGGTGCCGGCCGGACCGTCCGCGGTGCGGGCCTCGGCGGTGCCGGCGCGGCCTGGCCTGCCGAGGCGGGCCGGGCCGGGCGGGGACCGGGGCCGACAGCGGTGAGGACGGCGGAGCCGGGAACGGGGCCGACGCCGGCGCGGCCTTCTGGACGGCCTTGTGGGCGGCCCGTGCCGGCGTGGACGGCGTACGCGGAGGGGTGATCGTGCCGGTCACCGAGCCGACGGGAGGAAGCGGCTCGCCGCGGCGCACGGCGGCGACGGCGAGCGCGAACTCCCCGCCGGTGGTGTAGCGCTGTGTGGGGTCCTTGACCAGCGCGGCCTCGATCAGCTCGCGGGCCCCGGCCGGAACGCTCGCCGGCAGCGGCGGCGGTTCCTCCCTGACCTGCATCATCGCCACGGCCACCGCGCTGTCGGCGCGGAACGGCCGGTGGCCCGCCAGGCACTCGTACCCGACGATGCCCAGCGAGTACACGTCGCTCGCGGGTCCCGCCTCGGCCCCGCTCGCCTGCTCGGGAGCGATGTAGTGGGCGGTGCCCATCACCATGCCCGACCGGGTGACCGGCACGGCGTCGGCGGCCTTCGCGATGCCGAAGTCGGTGAGCTTCACGACGCCGTCGGTGCGCACCAGGATGTTCCCCGGCTTCACGTCGCGGTGCACGAACCCGCGTTCGTGCGCCGCCTGCAGCGCCCACGCTGCGTCCTCGATCAGCCGCAGCGTCTCGTCGGCGTCGATGGGGCCGCGGGAGATCACGTTGGACAGCGGCTCGCCCCGTACCAGCTCCATCACCAGGTACGCGGTGCGCCTGCCGTTCGGGCCCTCGTCCTCGCCGTAGTCGTGCGAGGGCCGCGATCCCGGGGTTGTCGAGGGAGGCGACGGTGCGCGCCTCGATCCGGAAGCGGTGTAGGAACTCCGGGTCGTCACCCAGCTCGGGGCGCAGCACCTTGACCGCGACGCCGCGGCCCAGCCGGGTGTCGGAGGCCTCCCAGACCTCGCCCATGCCGCCGACGGCGATCCGCCGCTCGAGGAGGTAGCGGTCGTCGATCTTCTGACCTGCAGCGAGTACGGTCACCGGTCGGTCCCCAACGCTGCTCGGATCACGGCCCGGCCGATCGGAGCGGCGACCGTGCCGCCCGTGGCCGCGAGGTTGGTGCGGTCGCCGCCGGACTCCACGAGCACCGCCACCGCGACCTGCGGGTTCTCGGCCGGGGCGAACGCGACGTACCAGACGTGCGGCGCCACCGCCTGGGGGTTGACCCCGTGCTCGGCGGTGCCGGTCTTGGCGGCGATCTGCACGCCGGTGATCTTGCCGCTGCCCGAGTAGTTGTTCTCGTTGTTGACCATCATCTCGGTGAGCGTGCGCGCCACGGACGAGTCGATGGCCTGACCGATCCGGTCGGGTTCTGTGGTCTCGACCGGGTTCAGGTCCTGGCTCTGGATCTGGCTGATCAGGTGCGGCTGCATCACGACGCCGCCGTTGGCGATGGCGGCGACGACCATGGCGTTCTGCAGCGGCGTGAGCGCGACGTCACGCTGTCCGATGCTGGACTGCTGCAGCGACGCCGTGTCGGGGATGTCGCCGATCGTGGACGTCGCCACCGGCATCGGCACCTGCAGGTCGGTGGTGCCGATGCCGAACTGCTCCGCCTGGCTGCGGATGGCCTGTTCCCCGAGCTCGGCGGACAGCTGGGCGAACGCGGTGTTGCACGAGCGCTGCAGCGCGTCGCGCAGGCTCGCCGTCTCGCCGGTGCCGCAGGCGTTGCCGTTGAAGTTCTGCAGCTGGGTGTTGGTGCCCTGCAATGTGATCGCCGGCGCGGCCGTGAGCTGGCTGTCGGGGCTGTACCGGCCACTCGACAGCGCCGCGGCCACGTCGATCAGCTTGAACGTCGATCCCGGCGGGTAGGTCTCGGAGATCGCCCGGTTCGGCAGCACCGGCGGGTCTGCCTCGTTGAACTGCTGCCACGCCGACATCCGCGCTTCCGCGTCGTGGCTCGCGAGCTCGTTCGGGTCGAACGACGGCGTGGACACCATCCCGAGGATCTCTCCGGTCTGCGGGCGCAGCGCCACGACCGAACCCGTGTAGCCCCGCTCCGTCAGCTGCTCGTACGCGGTGCGCTGCACCTCGGGGTCGAGGGTCAGCACCACGTTGCCGCCGCTCGGGTCGCGGCCGGTGATGAGGTCGGAGAGCCGCCGCGCGAAGAGCCGGTCGTCGCTGCCGTTGAGCACCGCGTCGGCGGCCCGCTCGATCCCGCTCGAGCTGTAGGTGATCGAGTAGTAGCCGGTGACCGGCGCGTACATCGGGCCGTCGGAGTACTGGCGCAGGTAGCGCAGCCGGTCGTCGGTCTCGGTGCTGCTGGCGAGGATCTGGCCCTCCGCGCTGATCTGGCCGCGCTTGCGCGAGTACTCGGCCAGCAGCACCCGCTGGTTGCGCGGATCGCTGCGGTAGTCGCCCGCCTGCACGACCTGAACGTAGGTGAGGTTCCCCATCAGCAGAAGGACCATCACCATTACTGCGATCGCCACGCGGCGCACCGGGGTGTTCACGACGGCCGCTCCACCAGCTCGGTGCCCGCCTCGGCGATCGGGGGCAGCGGGGTGGACGGCCGCCGCGGCAGCGGGGCCCGCGCGGCGTTGGAGATGCGCAGCAACATCGCGACGAGCGCGTAGTTGGCGACGAGCGACGACCCGCCGTAGGACAGGAACGGCAGCGTGAGGCCGGTGAGCGGGATCAGCTTCGACGCCCCGCCGATGACGATGAAGATCTGCAGCGCCAGCGTGAACGCCAGCCCGGTGGCGAGCAGCTTACCGAAGCTGTCGCGCACGGCCAGCGCGCTGCGCAACCCGCGGGTGATCAGGACCAGGTAGACGATGAGGATCGCGGCCAGCCCGATCAGGCCGAGCTCCTCGCCGAGCGAGGAGAGCATGAAGTCGCTCTCGGCGTACGGCACGAGGTCCGGCCTGCCTGCGCCGAGCCCGGTGCCACCGACCCCGCCGGTGCCGAGCCCGAACAGGGCCTGCGCGATCTGGAAACCGGTGTTGTCGAAGTCGGCGAACGGGTCGAGCCACACCTGCACGCGCACCCGCACGTGGCCGAACAGCTGGTAGGCGATGAGGCAGCCGCCGAGGAAGAACGACAGGCCGATGAGCAGCCACGACACCCGTTCGGTCGCGACGTAGAGCAGCACCAGCACGATGCCGAAGAACAGCAGCGACGTGCCGAGGTCGCGCTCGAGGACCAGAACGCCGACCGAGAGGCCCCACGCCACGACGAGGGGGGCGAGGTCACGGGCCCTCGGCAGCTCCATGCCGAGGAAGCGCCTGCCCGCGGTGCTGAACAGGTCCCGCTTCTGCACCAGGAAGGCCGCGAAGAACACGATCAGCAGGATCTTGGCGAACTCACCGGGCTGGATACCGACGCCGCCGATGCGGATCCACAGCTTCGCGCCGTTGACCTCCGAGATCGACGACGGCAGCAGGCCGGGCAGCGCGAGCAGGACCAGCCCGCCGAACCCGGCCGTGTAGGCGTAGCGGGAGATGGTGCGGTGATCGCGGACCACCCACATCACGGCGACGAACAGCGCGACCCCGATCGCCGTCCACGCGACCTGCCGGGACACCAGCTCCACCGGTGCGTCCCGCCCCGCCGCGAGCGCCCGCTCCACCCGGGCCAGGTCCAGCCGGCGGATCATCACGAGGCCCAGACCGTTGAGCAGCGCGACGCACGGCAGCACCAGCGGGTCGGCGAACGGCGCGAACCGGCGCACCGCGATGTGGGCGATCGCGAACAGCGCGAGGTAGGCCAGACCTACCCACAGCAGCGTTTGCGTGAGCTCCTGCTCCTGGTTCGCCTCCACGAGCGCCAGCGCACCCGTGACCAGCACCGCGGCGAACGCGAGCAGCACGAGCTCGATACCGCGCCCGGTGGGCAGCGGGGCTGGGCTCGGTGGCGGCGATCCGGTGCGCGGCTCGGGGATCATTAGTGCCCTCCGCCGGAAGCTCGTTGGGCAAGTCGGTGGATCCAGGTTCTCGGTGCGTGCGCCGGGCGGCGGCCCTCGTACCGGGCGTACTCGGGTCGTCGGCCGGTGCGCGCAGCGTGGAGCTGGGCCGGCGAATTGTTCTGCGGGCTTCCGGTGGAGGGCACTTAGCTCACCGACCGGCAGTTGGTCCCAGGCTCGGGCACAGGCGTCGGCAGCGGGGTCGTGTCGACCGGGGGCTGCGGCTGCGCGTTCGGGTCCAGTGCGTTCGGGCCCTGCGCGTTGGGGTCGACCGGTGCGTTCGGATCGACCGGCGCGTTCGGATCCACCGCCGCGTTCGGGTCGACCGGTGCATTGGGGTCCACCGGTGCGTTCGGGTCGCCCGCGGGCGGCACCTGCGGCTGCACGGGCTGGACCGGCTGCGGCGGCGGGCAGGGCTCCAACATCCGGTCGCGCAGCCTGTCGACCAGACCGCGGGCGCCGGTGAGCCCGTCCTCGGTGAGGATGCCGTCGCGCACCTGGCTGCGTTCGGTCTCGGGCAGGTCGGTCAGCGCGATGTCGGTGTGCTCGGCCACCGAGTACAACGGGACGCCCAACACATCGCCGTGCACGCCCTGGAAGATCGCCACCTGCTCGCCGTCGGCGCTCACGTAGTACTGCTCCATGACCCACAAACGCGCCAGGAACCCGCCCCCGACCAGCACCGCGAGCACCGCGACGACCGCGATCACGACCCGGAGCCTGCTCTTGCCCCGGGCCGCCGGCGGCGCCTCCTGCGGCACGATCCGCTGCGGGGCCGTACGCGTCATCGTGGTGGCAGAAGCCCGCGCGGCCGCCGAGTCGGGCCGCGGCCCGTCGTCCGAACCATCGCCGACCGAACCACCCACGATCGGGGCGTCCTCCCCGAAGTCGATGTCGACGACGTCGGCCACGATGCACGTGATGTTGTCCGGGCCGCCGCCACGCAACGCCAGCTCGATCATCCGGTCGGCGCACTCCCGCGGATCGCGGTAGGCCTGCAACGTCTCCGCGAGCGTCTCGTCGCTCACCACCCCCGACAGCCCGTCGGAGCACAGCAGGTACCGGTCGCCCGGGCGGGCCTCCCGGATCGTCAGCGACGGGTCCACGTCCTGCCCGGTGATCGCCCGCAGCAGCAGCGACCGCTGCGGATGGGTGTGGGCCTCCTCCTCCGTGATCCGGCCCTCGTCGATCAGCGACTGGACGAACGTGTCGTCCTTCGTGATCTGCGTGAACACCCGGTCCCGCAACTGGTACGCACGGGAGTCCCCGATGTGCACCAACCCCAGCCTGCTGCCCGCGAACAGGATCGCCGTCAGCGTGGTGCCCATGCCCTCCAGATCCGGGGCATCAGCGACGTGCCGCGTGATCGCGGCATTGCCGTCCACCGTGGCATCGCGCAGCTCGGCGAGCAGATCGTCGCCCGGATCGTCCTCATCGAGCGGGGCGAGCGCGGCGATCACCAGAGAGGACGCCACCTCACCCGCGGCGTGGCCACCCATCCCGTCGGCGAGCGCGAGCAGCCGGGGGCCGGCGTACACGGCGTCCTGGTTGTTCTGCCGGACGAGCCCGCGGTCGCTGCGGGCGGAATAGCGCAGGACCAGAGTCATCTCAGCGCTCCGACACTACGTTCAGGGCAGATCTGCCGACGCTGCCGGCCCGGGCGGTGCGCGCCGGGACACGGCGGTGGAACTTGCGCCGGCTCATGATCGAAGCTCGATCACCGTCTTGCCGATGCGGACAGGGACACCCGGGGGAACCCGGGTCGGCCCGGTGACCTTAGCCCGGTCGAGGTATGTGCCGTTGGTCGACCCGAGATCCTCGACGTACCACTCGTCACCCTGCATCGAAATACGGGCGTGCCGGGTGGACGCGTAGTCGTCGTCGAGCACCAGCGTCGAGTCATCGGCCCGGCCGATCAGGATCGGCCGGGAGTCCAACGAGATACGCGTGCCCGCCAACGCCCCCTGCGTGACGAGGAGCTGCCGCGGCGTGCGGCCCCGGCCCGTACGGGCCGGGCCCCTCCCCCCAGGAACCAGCGCGCGCAGGCCCGAGGCGGCGTAGAGATCAGAGCGCACCACCCGGAGCGCGACCAGCACGAACAGCCAGAGGAGGGCGAGGAATCCCGCCCTGGTCAGCTGCAGCACCAACTCCGGCACTCGCGGCGAACTCCGTTCTCTCCGATGACCCCATCCGGCTCCACCCCGGCCTTGTCTCGCGACTACTGCGTGCGGAAGACCAGGCTCGAGTGTCCGACCCGGATGACGTCACCGTCGTTCAGCTGCCAGGTCTGCACCGGGTTGCCGTTGACGGTGGTCCCGTTCGTGGAACCCAGGTCCGTCAACGTCGCCGTCGAACCATCCCAGCTGATCTCCAGGTGGCGGCGCGACACGCCGGTGTCCGGAAGCCGGAACGACGAATCCTGCCCGCGCCCGATCACATGGCTGCCCTGAGTCAGGTCGTACGTACGGCCCGAACCGTCGTCCAGCGACAGCGAAGCCGACAGCTGCTGCTGGTAGCCGCCGTAGCCGCCCTGCTGACCGCCGTAACCCTGGTCGTAGCCGCCGTCATAGCCCTGCTCGTACTGCTGCTGCGGGTAGCCGCCGCCCTGCTGCTGGCCGTAGCCCTGGTCGTAGCCACCCGGCGCGCCGCCGTAACCCGGCTGCTGGCCGCCGTAGCCGCCACCACCCGGCTGCGCGTAGCCCTGCGGAGCTGGCCGCCGGCATAGCCCTGGTCGTACCCGCCGCCCTGCTGGCCGCCGTAGCCACCGCCCTGCTGGCCGTAGCCCTGCTGGCCCGGGTCGGCTTGCTGGTCGTAGGCGGGAGGGGCGTACGTCTGCTGCTGCCCGTATCCGCCGGGGGCACCACGGTCGTATCCGTACTGCCCGTTCTCCTCGGGGTGGCCCGGTTGCTGGCTCATGGGTGCTTCTCCTGCGTCGCGTGCTCGGATGGCGTCCCGGCGGGAAGCGTCGGGGTCCACGGTCGAGCGGGTGCGGAACTGTCCCGTGTGCAGCGCATCGGAGCGCTCCAGGAAGACTACGACCTCGCCGTAGGTGTCCCATCCCTGGTCGGCGAGTTGCTCGGTGACAGAGCCGGACAGCGAGTTCACGATCTCCGCCCTGTCACCCCCCATGCGAGCGAGATCGGCAGGGCTGAGCAGCACCGTGAACCGGTTCGGCGCCAACAGACGCCCCCCCGCGAGCTCCTCGATCCGGCCCTCGGCTTCCCTGAGCAGCGCCTGCACAACTTCCTGGGGAACGACGCTGCCGCCGAAGACCCGCGCGAAGGCGTCGCCCACCAGTCCCTGGAGACGGCGTTCGAACCTGTCGACGCGGCCCAACCGATCTTCCTCCGTTCGCATCGGCGTGTTGCTGACAACCCCGATCGTATCTGTGCTATCCCGCCCGCGCCGCC
>MKJV01000079.1 GCA_001942185.1 Pseudonocardia sp. CNS-004 | reverse complement strand
TGAACTCGATGATCGACAGGTTCCGGCGCACGGATGCGGTGGGCGCGTTGCTGGCGGTGCCGCCGCAGTCGGCGTTCCACTGCGTGGACATCGGTGACGGTGACCGGGTCGCGGGCATCACCACGTTGCAGGAGATGCCGCTGTGGGAGAACGGCGGCTACTTCGTGCTCCGCCCGGAGATCTTCGACTACCTGCCCCCGAACGGCGATCTGATCATGGACGCCTGCCGGCCGCTGGCCGCCGAGGGCAGGCTGCTGGCCCACCGTCACCGCGGGTTCTGGCAGCCCGCCGACACGGTGAAGGAGCGGCACGGGCTGGAGGCGGCGTACCGGGCGGGCGAGCGGCCGTGGATGCTCTGGGAGCGCAACGCCGACAACGCGTCCGGCACCCCCGCGGGCGGCGAGCCGGACCTCGTCGCACCCGACCCCGACCCGTTGCAGGCTGCGATCGCGGCCATGCGCGGTTCCCTGGTCGAGCGCTGATCGAGGCGGCCGACCCGTGCTGAGCCTGCTTCCCGAACGCCTCGACCGGATGCTGCTGCTGGGCGCCCACTGCGACGACATCGCGATCGGTGCGGGCGGTGCGCTCCTGGAACTGTGCCGGGCCCATCCCGGCGTCACCGTCACGGCGCTCGTGCTCACCGGCGGGGGTTCGCTGCGCGAGGAGGAGGAGCGGGCGGCGCTCACCGCCTTCTGCCCCGGCGCGAAGCTCGAGGTCACCGTCCTCGACCTGCCCGACGGGCGGGTGCCGACCCGGTGGGAGCGGGCCAAGCTCGCGCTCGAGGAGCTGCGCACGCACGGCGAGCCGGACCTGATCTTCGCGTCGTCGGCTCACGACGCCCACCAGGACCACCGCACGCTCGCCGAGCTCGTCCCCACGGTCTTCCGGGACCACCTCACGCTGGGCTACGAGATCCTCAAGTGGGACGGCGACCTCGCCCAGCCCTCGGTGTACCTCCCGCTCGCCGAGCCCGTGCTGCGCGAGAAGATCGCCAAGCTGCACGAGCACTACGGTTCCCAGCGCGACCGGGTCTGGTTCGATGCCGAGACGTTCGGCGGGCTCGCCCGGATCAGGGGCGTGCAGTGCCATGCGCGGTACGCCGAGGCGTTCCACATCGCGAAGCTGGTGCTCGGCGTGGCGCCGCTCCCGAGCGGCGACCCCATGGACGGGATCCGGTAACGGCCCCCGAGAACCGCCCGACGAGTAGATGACGACAACCGAAGGGAAAGAGCACTCGTGCGCATCCTGCTGACCGGTCACCAGGGGTACCTGGGCACCGTGATGGCCCCGATCCTCACCGCGGCGGGGCACGAGGTGACCGGCCTGGACAGCGGCCTGTTCGCCGACTGCGTGCTCGGCTCCCTCGACGTGCCGGACGTCCAGGGCCTGTCCACCGACCTGCGTGACGTCACCACCTCGCAGCTGCAGGGCTTCGACGCCGTCGTGCACATGGCGGCGCTGTCGAACGACCCGCTCGGCTCGCTCGCCCCCGAGATCACCTACGACATCAACCACCACGCCTCCACCCGGCTGGCCCGGTTGGCGAAGGAGGCCGGGGTCGGGCGCTTCGTCTACGCGTCCACCTGCTCGGTGTACGGCGCCCAGTCCGGCGACGAGCTCGTGGACGAGGACGCGCCGCTCAAGCCGGTCACTCCCTACGCGATCTCTAAGGTCCGCGTCGAGGACGACCTCGCGGAGCTGGCCGACAGCGACTTCGTGCCGGTCTCGATGCGCAACGCCACCGCATTCGGTTTCTCGCCGCGCCTGCGCGCCGACATCGTGCTGAACAACCTCGTCGGCCACGCTGTCCTGACGAACGTGGTCAAGGTGCTGTCCGACGGCACCCCGTGGCGCCCCCTCGCCCACGCCGAGGACATCGCGGGCGCGTGGTGGCCGCGCTGGCCGCGCCCGCCGACGTCGTGCGTGCCCGCGCCTACAACGTGGGCACCGAGAAGAACAACCGCACCGTCGCCGAGATCGCCCAGGCGGTGGTCGACGCCGTGCCCGGCTCGGAGCTCTCGATCACCGGCGAGGCCGGCAACGACCCCCGCTCCTACCGCGTCGACTTCGCCCGTGCCCGCAAGGAGTTGGGGTTCGAGGCGCAGTGGTCCATCCCGGACGGTGCCGCCCAGCTGGCGAAGGAGTACCAGGAGCGCGGCCTGACCCAGGAGTCGTTCGACAAGAGGTTCACGCGCCTGGCCGTCCTGGCCGCTCGCCAGGAGAAGGGCGAGCTGGACGGGAGCATGCGCGTCGTCTCCTGACGCCGCCGACACCAACCGGAACGGCACTCCCGTCCTCGGGCGGGAGTGCCGTTTCCCTCGTCCGTCAGCCAGCGGGTGGCTGCATGTGACCCAGCTGGACGAGCAGGCTCAGCTGGTCGTAGTACAACTCGGTGCGGACGGCCTTGCCGTCCGAGTCGTACTCCCGGACCTCGCAGAACGGCGAGGACACGTCGCGCCCGGTGGCGGGGAACGGGCCGAAGGGCCCGTCGTTGCGGCCCGCGCCGGTGAACAGCATCACGGTGGCCGAGCCCGCATCGACGAACCGGGTACTGGTGATCCGGCCGTCGGAGAAGGCCGCCACCCAGCTCTTCTCGAACTCGAGGTACTCCTGGCGGCCCTTGACCGTGATGTCACGGGCCTGGTCGACGAGCTCGCAGTTCTCGGCGAGGTCGGCGGCGAAGCGTCCCAGTCGCGGCTGTTGAACATGTCGGCCGACCGGCGGTGGCTGTCGACGTTGCTCATGGCGATCCCCTCTCCCAAGGGCGGGGGACACTACTCGCTGAGTGACACGCACCACACCGTCCGAATGGCCTCGACGCGCGAACGGTCCGGTCGGCCACTCGGAGGCCGTGCGACTTTCCACGAGCGGCTCGATCCTCGGAGTAGGTTCTGGTGCGAGCGCCGTTCGTCGACGAGGGGGCACTCCCGTGTGCCGCAACATCCGGACCCTGCACAACTTCGAGCCTCCGGCCACCACCGACGAGGTGCGCGCGGCGGCCCTGCAGTACGTGCGCAAGGTCAGTGGGACCACCAAGCCGTCGCAGGCCAACGAAGCCGCCTTCGCGCGGGCCGTCGACGCCGTCACCGAGATCACCCGCCAGCTCCTCGACGAGCTCGTGACCACGGCGCCGCCGAAGGACCGCGAGGTCGAGGCGGCGAAGGCGCGGGAGCGGGCCGCGCTGCGCTACGGAACCCGCTGACGCGGGCCTGCCACGCGGCCGCCACGACGAGCGCAGCAACCGCCGCGCCCGCGGAGGCGAGCAGGCCGTAACCACCGCCGCTCATCACCGCGCCGGAGGCTGCGCCGCCGCCACCCGCGGCCACTCCCATCGCGACTTCTCCCCAGCCCTCGCGGCGGGGCCGATCGGCGGCCGGTACGCCCGCGGTGAGCAGGGCGCTGCCTGCCACGAGCCCGATGTTCCACCCGACGCCCAGCAGTACGAGTGCCACACCGAGCACGAGCGGTGCGCCCGCGCCCACCGCGGCGAGCAGGGCCGACACCACGAGTACGGCCCCGGCGAGCGCCGTCGTCGGCACCGCGCCCCAGCGGTCCGTCAGGTACCCGGACAGCGGTGCGGGGGCGAACATCCCGGCGACGTGCAGGCTCACCACCAGGCCGATCGCGCCCAGTCCTGCACCGAGGTGGTGCAGGTGAACCGGCGCCATCGTCATCACACCGACCATCACCAGGTTCGCCAGCGCCAGTACGGCGAGCCCACGCACGGCCGTACCGCCCGGCACCGCGCCGCGCGGATCGGCTCGACCGCGGGGGACGCGCGGGCAGCCTCAGCAGCAGGCCCGCGGCGATCGCGAAGCACAGCGCCGCAACGACGTACGCGCCGCCCAGCCCGGGCAACCCGAGCCCGCGGCCGAGGCGTCCGCGGGCACCAGCAGGTTCGGCCCGGCCACCGCGCCGAGCGTGGTGGCCACGAGTACCGTGGCCATCGCCCTGCCCCGCGCCCCCTCCGGCGCACTGTCGGCCGCTGCGTACCGGCCGAGCATGACGGCGGCCGTTCCCGCGCCCAGCAGGAGGGTGCCGGCGAGCAGCCCGAGCAGATCGCGCGCGAACACGACGACGACGCTGCCACCCATCGCCACCACCAGCCCGGCGGCGAGTGCCCGCGGCCGCCCGTAGCGCCTGCCGAGCGCCGACATCCCCAGAGCCGCAACCGCCGATCCGACCACGAGCACGGCCTGTGGGAGACCGGCCACCGCGTCCGAACCGCCGAGGTCGCGCGCGAGCAGGGCGGCGGCCGCGCCGCCGAGTGACTGAGCGAGGCCGCCGAGCAGGCTCGCGATCCGGAGTGGAAGCACGCCGAGAACGGTAGGAAGGACGGGCGTCCCACCGAAGGGGCGCCGCGGGGGTGGGGTCCCCGTCCCGGTTCACGAACGCGAGGAGTTTCGCCGTGGATACTTCACGATCGTTCGAACTGGACGACGTCGACTGGCGGCTGCTCGACGCGCTGCAGGCCGATGCGCGCCTGTCGTACAACGCGCTCAGCAAGCGGGTGCACCTCTCGCCACCCGCTGTCGCGGAGCGGGTGCGCAGGCTGGAGGCGGCGGGCGTGATCGCCGGCTACCGGGCCACCGTCGACCCGGCGTTGGCCGGCCAGCCGCTACTCGCGTTCATCCAGCTGCGCTGCTCGCTGGGCCGCTGCCTGCTCAAGACGACCACCGCGGAGACGTACCCGGAGGTCGTGGAGGTGCACAAGCTGTCAGGCGAGCACTGCACGATGCTCAAGCTGCGGGCCGCGTCCCTCGGCCACCTCGAGGGCGTGATCGAACGCATCGGCGAGCACGGCCAGATCAACACCTACGTCGTGCTCTCCACGGCCTACGACGGCCGGCCCGTCTCCGCCGTCGCCCCGGACCGCCCGGTGACGCGGTCGGAGGGGTGGAGCCGGTAGATCACCTAGATCGGGGTGACCCGCAGGACCTCGTCGTCGGTGCCGTTGGACGTCGAGACGTACAGCGCGCCGTCCGGGCCGAGGCGCACCGCGCGCAGCCTGCCGAACGTGCCGTCGAGCGGGGCGGGGACGCTCACGTTCGCCACCGCACCGTCCGGCCCGAGCGTCATGAGCAGGAGCTTCTCGCCGCGCAGCGCGCCGACGGCCAGCGCGCCGTCCAGGTCACCCCACTGCGCACCGGACAGGAACGCGGCGCCGGAGACCGCCTCCACCGGACTGCCGGAACTCCACGCCGCGGGGACGGCGTCGGGGAAGCGGTCGAGGTCGGTCATCGGCACCGACTCGTCGTAGCCGCCCACGGTGCCGCCCTGCGACGGGTCCCAGCCGTAGTTGGCGCCCGCGCGCAGCCGGTTGACCTCGTCGTCGGTGGTGGGCCCGTGTTCTGCGGTGTAGACGTCGCCCGTGCCCGGCCGCACGGCGACGCCCTGCACGTTGCGGTGCCCGTAGGTCCAGATCAGCTGCTGGGCCGGGTTCTGTGCGTCGGCGAACGGGTTGCCGGGGGCGGCTCGCCGGTGGCGAGGTCGACGCGCAGCACCTTGCCGCCGAGCGAGTTGAGGTCCTGCGCGACGGCGCCGCGGGCGGTGTCACCCGTGCCGACGAGCAGCGATCCGTCCGGCGCGATCGTCGGGCGGCAGCCGGAGTGGCGGCCGGACGAGTTGATCGGCAGCCCGCCGACCAGCGGGTCCGCCACCCTGGTGGCGGACGCCCCGTCGGCGGAGAGCTGCCAGGTGACGAGCCGCACGTCGGTGGCGGTGCGGTCCGCCATGTGCGTCTGGCAGGTGGTGAAGCGCCGCGACTGCGCGAAGTCGGGGTGCACCGCCAACCCCATGAGACCGCCCTCGCCGCGGACGTACACGTCGGTGAGGTCGGCCTCCACCTCCCGGGCTCCTGAGCCCGGTGCGATCCCGGACAGCAGCGCGATGCGCCCGTCCCGCTGGGTGACCAGCGCCCTGCCGTCGGGCAGGAACCCGATGTCCCAGACGTGCGACAGCCCGCTCGCCACGAGCTCGACCTGCAGCTCGGGGATGCCGGTACGGGCGACTGCGGTGGAGGTCGGACCGGCGGCCGGTGGTGGTGCGGCGGGCGCGGCCGGGGCCGCCGCGCAGCCCGCCGCGCAGACCACCGCGGCGACTCCCGCCAGCGCGGCTCGTACGACCGGCCCCATCACCCGCGGCAACCCCCACATACGGGCCATCCTGCCGCCGCGGGGGTGAACATGACGTAGGCGGGTGCCGCCTCGATACGGTCGCGTTCATGCCCCCGAGTTACCTGCGCTTCCCCCACCTGCACGGTGAGACGCTCGTGTTCACCGCGGAGGACGACCTCTGGACCACCCCGCTGTCCGGGGGTCGGGCCTACCGGCTCACGGCGGACGACGTGCCGGTGGCCCACGCTCGGCTGTCGCCGGACGGCACGCGGGTGGCGTGGACGTCGTGGAAGTACGGCGCCCCGGAGGTCTGCGTGAGCGACGTCGACGGGGGCGGGGTGCGGCGGCTGACGTACTGGGGCGACCCGCGGGCGCAGGCGTTGGGCTGGACGCCCGATGGCGACGTGCTGGCGCTGGCGGCGGCCGGGCAGGCGTCGACGCGTCGGGCCTGGGCGCACGCGGTCCCGCCGGGGGGTGGCACGCCGCGCCTGCTGCCGTACGGGCCGGTGTCCGACGTTGCGCTGGCCGCGGGCGGTCCCACGGTCGTCGTCGGCACGGTCATGGTGCGGGAGCCCGCCTGGTGGAAGCGCTACCGCGGCGGCACCGCGGGCAAGCTGTGGTGCGACCGCTCCGGCAGCGGCGAGTTCGAGCGGCTCGCCGCGGATCTGGACGGGCAGCTCAGCTCCCCGATGATCGTGGGGGCCCGGATCGCGTTCCTCTCCGACCACGAGGGCTGGGGCAACCTGTACTCCGTCGGCGCCGACGGCACCGGGCTGCGCCGCCACACCGATCACGGCGGCACCGGCGCGCCCGCGTTCTACGTGCGGCACGCGAGCACCGACGGCGAGCGGGTGGTCTACGAGTCGGCGGGCGAGCTGTGGATCCTCGACTCCCTCGACGCCCAAGACCCGACATCACAGCCGCGGCGGCTCGACGTGCGCCTCGGCGGGCCGCGGACCAACCGGGAGCCCTACCGCGTGTCGACGGCCCGCGAGCTCACCTCGGCGGCACCGGACAAGACGGGGCGCACGAGCATCGCGCTGGTCCGCGGCACCGTCCACCGGCTCACCCACCGCGACGGCCCGGCGCGCACGCTGCTCGCCGAGCCCGGGGTGCGGGCGCGGCTCGCGCGCCCGCTGGGCCCGGACCGCGCCGTGTGGGTCGACGACGCCGATGGCGAGGACGCCGTCTGCATCGCCCCGCTCGACGAGCGGGCCGAGGGCGCCGAGCCGCTGCGACGGTTCGGTACGGGCGAGGTGGGCCGCGTGCTGGAGCTGGCGCCGGCCCCGGACGCGTCGGCGGTGGCGCTGGCCACGCACGACGGAAGACTGCTGCTGCTCGACGTCGCGGCGGGGGAGTTGCGGCAGCTCGCCAGGGGCGCCGACCGGGAGGTCGCCGACCTCGCCTGGTCGCCCGACAGCGCGTGGCTCGCCTACAGCGACCCGGCCGAGGCCGGGCTCTCCCGGATCATGGTGGTCCGGATCGCCGACGACACGCTCGTGGCCGTCACGGAGCCCCGGTTCGCCGACACCGACCCGGTCTTCACCTCCGACGGCAAGTACCTGGCCTTCCTGTCCCGGCGCAGCTTCGACCCGATCTACGACGAGCACGCGTTCGACCTCACGTTCCCGGCGTCGTGGCGCCCGTTCCTGGTGCCGCTCGCCGCGCGCACGCCCTCGCCGTTCGGAGCCGCACCGGACGGGCGCCCGGTCACCCCCGGGGACGAGGAGCCCACCGACCTGCGTGCCACGGAGGAGGAGCCGGACGGCGACAAGAAGGACGACGACAAGAAGGACGACGAGGACCAGGAGAAGAAGGACGCCCCACCGGAGGTGGTCGTCGACGTCGAAGGCCTCGCGGCCAGGGTCGTGCCGATGCCGGTCCAGGCGGCCCGCTACAGCGGGATGCAGGCGGGCAAGGACTGCCTGCTCTGGTACCGCATCCCCGTCTCGGGTGTGCTCGGCGACTCCCTCGCCGACACCGACGACCGGGCCGAACGCCCGGTTCTGGAGCGGTTCGACCTGGTGCGCCGCAAGCTCGACGTGATCGCCGACCCGGTGAGCGCGTTCGCGGTGAGCGGCGACGGCGCCCGCATCGTCGTGCGTGACGGCCGGACGCTGCGGGTGCTGCGCACCGACCGGTCCGGCTCCGACACACCGTCCTCGAACGACGCCGACGAGTTCGAGATCGACACGAACCGGATCGTCGTCACGGTGGATCCGACGGCGGAGTGGCGCCAGATGTTCGACGAGGCCGGGCGGCTCATGCGCGACCACTTCTGGGTGGCCGACATGGCCGGCGTCGACTGGGAGGCCGAGCTCGCCCGCTACCGCCCGCTCGTGGACGCGGTCGGCAGCCACGACGACCTCGTCGACCTGCTCTGGGAGCTGCACGGCGAGCTGGGCACCTCCCACGCGTACGTCCAGGCGCGCGGGGCGGGCGACCCGGGAGGCCGGCCCGGCCTGCTCGGCGCCGACCTCGAACCGGCCCCGGACGGCGAGGGCTGGCGGGTGGTGCGGGTGCTGCCACCGGAGACCTCGGCGCCCGCGGCCCGCAGCCCGCTCTCGGGCCCGGGCGTCGACGTGCGGGCGGGCGACGTGATCCTCGAGGTGGCGGGCCGGCCGGTCGACGCGGGGTACGGCCCGGCTCCGCTGCTGCTGTCGGGGGCCGACGAGCTGGTGGAGCTGACCGTGCGTTCCGGTCCCGGCCGGCCCGACGCGGGCGCGTGCGGCGGGTGGTCGTGAAGCCCCTCGCGTCCGAGTCGGCGCTGCGTTACCAGGACTGGGTGGCGGGACGGCGCGCGTTCGTCGCCGACCGGTCCGAGGGCAGGCTCGGGTACCTGCACGTGCCGGACATGGCCGCGCCCGGCTGGGCGCAGCTGCACCGCGACCTGTCCCGGGAGACGTCCCGTGACGGGTTGATCCTCGACGTGCGCGGCAACGGCGGTGGCCACACCTCGCAGCTCGTGATCGAGAAGCTCGCCCGCCGGGTGATCGGCTGGGACGCGCCGCGGCACCGCCAGCCCTCGACCTACCCCGAGGACGCGCCGCGCGGCCCGGTCGTCGCACTCGCGGACGAGCTCGCGGGGTCCGACGGCGACATCGTCACCGCGGCGATCAAGCGGCTCGGGATCGGACCCGTGGTCGGCGTGCGCACCTGGGGCGGCGTGATCGGTATCGACAGCCGCTACCGCCTCGTCGACGGCACCGGCGTCACGCAGCCGCGTTACGCCACCTGGTTCGACGACTCCGGCTGGTCGGTCGAGAACCACGGCGTCGACCCCGACATCGAGGTGGTCGTGCGGCCGCAGGACTGGGTGGCGGGGCGCGACCCGCAGCTGGAGCGGGCGGTGGACATCGCACTGGCGGCGCTGGCGGAACGCCCGGCCGTACGCCCGCCGGACCCGGCCACCCGCCCGTCCCGGCAGCGCCCTGCCCTGCCGCCGAGGCCCTGACCGACGAACGGCGCTGTCGTGCCACTGAGGTCTGCGCGCTTGCTGCGCGGCGTGCGCAGACCTCAGACATGCGTGGCGTCGGACCTATCCGACGAACGCGCCGTTCGTCGGAACGAGGTGCGGGAGCACCTCGGCCGCGAGGCGTTCCATCTGCTCGGCGGGATCCCCCACCTGCGTGAACAGGACGAGCTCGGCGCCCGCGTCGATCACCTCCTGCACCCCGCGCACGAGGTCGGCGGGTGTCCCGGCGACCGCGGCGGCCTCGATGGCCTCGATCCGGCTGCCGTAGATCGACGCCAGCGCGTCGTTCATGCGGGTGCGGGCGCGGTCGGCGTCGTCGTCGATCAGGGTGTAGATCCGTTTGGCGATGGGGAAGGTCGCGGCGTCCCGGTCGCGGTCGGCGAGTAGCTGCCGGACGGTGCGGACCTGCTCGGCGAACGCCGCGGTCGGCGCCGATCCCGCCCCGAAGAAGCCCGTCCCGAGCCGGACGGCGCGGCGCAGCGCCGCGTCGGCGCCACCGCCCATCCAGATCGGCGGATGTGGCTTCTGGAACGGTTTCGGCTGCATGCGGGCGTTCTCGACCTGCCAGAAGTCGCCCTCGAACGTCACGGCGTCCTCGGTCCACAGCGCCTTCATCAGCGCGAGTCCCTCGGTGTACTGCGCGATGTACCGCTGGGGATCCACGCGGAAGGCGCCGAAGGCCTTCCTGCCCCCGCTGCCGACGCCGACGTCGAGCCGGCCTCCGCTGAGCTGGTCCAGCGTGGCCAGGCTCTTCGCGAGGTGGGCCGGGCTGTGCAGCGTGGTCACGAACACCGCGCACCCCACGCGCAGGCGCTCCGTGCACGCGGCGGCGTACGTCATGATCTCGAGCGCGGACAGCTGCGACGACGACCCCAGCACCTGCTCCTGCGTCCACCCGCTCTCGAAGCCGAGCTCCTCGGCACGCCGCAGGAACGTGCGGAACGCGGCGGCGTCGAACTCGCCGTCGGCGAAGAACTGCGGAATGCCGATCCCGAACCTCATCGGCCGAGCATAGGGTCGGGCGTGCTCATGCCCGGCGCCGAATCGAGCGGGCGGGCCGAGCCGGGGGCGGGGGCTGCGGCTCTGGGTTGCCGAAGTCCAGCCACACCGCGATCGCGTGCCCGGCGGCCCGCATCGAGAACCGAAGGAACCTGCTGATCACCGTTCGATCCTGGCAGCGGGCCGACGGGCACGCTTCCGTAGAACTACGGCTCGACGGCCACCACCGCCGACGATCAGCGCAGGCTCCTCCCCGAAGATGATCAGGACTGCGGCACCGCCGGAACAGGTCGCGAGGGTCGCTTCTCCCTGGTGTCCCAGCGAGTGCTCGCCAGGCGCCGTTCGGTGAAGGTCAAGAGCTCGAACACGTCGCGGGCCAGGTAGCCCGTCGTTCCACCGCCGAGGTTCTTGCGGCTGACGATCCCGGCGTTGGCCAGCTCCTCCATCGCGTTGTACGCAGCGGGCAAAGAGACGTCCAGCAGCCGACGGACGGTTGTGGTGGTGACGATGGGCGCTTCCGGCAGCATCCGTGTCAGACGTGCTACAGCAGAGTCCGCCCTGGGCGTCTCCCGCACGCCCTGGCCCGTGCGATAGGCAGACAATTGGGCGGCCCAGCGTTGCCTGAGTTCGGTGAGCTCGGCGGCGAACCGGGTGACCTGCTCGGCTGCGAGCTCGGCGGCGTCGAGAAATGTCGTGAGCCAGACCGAAACGCCCTCCCGCGCAGGGCGCGAGCCAGGATCGCTGCTGTACCGGTAGGCCGTGAGGCCTTCCACGTAGCCATCGGACCGTGTCAGCAGAACGAGGCTGACGGGCAGAACCGCCGACGGGGTGAGCCCGCGGCGCGTGAGGACGGTGTGGATGAGCGCCCGGCCGACGCGGCCGTTGCCATCGGTGTAGGGGTGGATGGTCTCGAACTGTGCGTGCGCCAGGGCAGCCTGCACGAGGGGAGCGTGTCCGCCGCCGCCCATGTACGACACGAGGTCGTCCATCAACGTCTTGACGTGCGCCGGTGGCGGTGGCACGAACTCGGCGTCGATCGGGTTCCAGTCGTTCCCGCCGATCCAGTTCTGCACCCGACGGAGGCCGTGGTGCCGCTCCTCGGGGAGGAGAGCCCGGTGCAGCTCGTCGACGCCGGCAACGGTGACCACCGGGCTCGTCGCCAGGTCCGTGGCTGCCTTGCCGACGATCGTGATGTTGTTGGCGACCAGCTGCGCGGTGTGGCTGAACCCGGCCTTCGTCAGGTGCTCGGACTGAGCGAGCTCTGCGAGTGCGACCTGCTGGGGGGAGACCTGCATGCCTTCTATCCGTGACGATGCGATCGCCTCGGAGCGGAGCAAGAACCTCGCCAGGCCCTCGATGCTTCCCGATTCGGGGTTGGCCGCGAGGTTCCGGACCGTCGCTTCGACGTCGGCGGCATGCGCCGCGAGCTCATTGGCAAGCGCCAACGGTCGCTCGTTGAGCAGGTCCGGCAGGTACGCTTCGTAGCGGCCTCCCTGCCGTCCCGAGCGGGTGGGAGCATCGAGCGAAGACTCCCAGACCTGCGGCAACCAGCGGGCCATCAGAGCCTCCGCTCGTGGCTAAGCTTTCTCCAACCAGGCCATGACTTTACGATACGTACCTATCCTTAATCGGATGGCCTGGTGCATCAAGGGAAGCTGTCAGCCTTCTCATCGAGGGGAACGACCAGGGTCGGTCAAGGCTCGACCGGAACGGCGGCGACGTTGCTCTGTGGCTCAGATGCCGGCGCGGGACGCGGAGCGAGCAGCGCAACCGCCACGAACACCGCGAGCGACACGACCGGGCAGATCAGCGTCGGCCAGCCGTCGAACCTCGCGCCGATCAGGTCGTTGGGGATGTGGAGCAGGGTGTTCTCGACGCCGTAGAACGTCGGTGTCAGGGCGAACAGCACCAGCCGCAGCGTCACGCCCACGGCGATCGACGCCGCAGCCGCGGCCGCCGTGATACGGGCAGACCACCAGTGGCCGAGCACGAACGGCACCACGAGCCCCGCGAGCATGAGGTCGAACGCCAGGGTCAGCAGGATCCCGGTCTCGGGCACCCGCAGCGCGAAGAAGATCGCGATGCCCACCACGAGCGGCATCGTGAACCGCACGCGCCGCAACAGTGGGTCGCGCCCGCCGCCCGGGTCGGCCTGTTGCTCCAGCCCGGCGATGTTGCGGACCACGACGCACGCCGTGCCGAGGATGACGCCGTTGGCCGTCGAGCAGGAGGCGGCCACGATCGCCGACAGCACGAGGATGGTCAGGAACACCGGGGCGTAGCCTCCAGCAGGGCGAACAGCACCGGACCGTCGGCCGGACCGGTGAGGATCGCGCCGCTGGAGAGCGCCACGAGCGCGTACGGGATGCCGACGACCGCGGTGCCCGCGGCTCCGACGAAGCACGCGCGCCGCGCCGTCTCGGGCGAGCGCGCGGAGAAGATGCGCTGCATGAAGTCGATGGCCACGATGTCGCCGATGCCGAGCGCGATGAGCGTGGCCCAGTTGATCGGGGCGCCTGCGCCGGGTCGGTGAGCTGGCCGAGGTCGAACGGGCCCATGCCTTCCGGGATCGTGATCCCGTAGCTCACGGCCACCCATATCAGCAGGGCCGCCGAGCCGATCACCGTGATCACCATCTGGATGAAAGCCGTGTAGGCGTCGCTGAACATCCCGCCCGCGGCGGTGTAGGCGAGCACGACGCCGACTATCAGCAGCACACCGACGGTGTAGCTGGTGCCGAGGAAGCGCTCGAACAGGAACCCACCGGCCACCAGGTTGCCTGCGAGCAGGATGCAGAAGCTGAAGATCATGAGGACGGATGCGACGAGCTCGATCCCGCGGCCGTACTTCATCCGGTAGAAGTCGGGCAGGCTGAGCAGGCCCATCCGGTTCATCGGCTTGGCGAAGAAGATGCCGGTGAGCAGCAGGCACAGGCCGAGCCCGAGCGGCAGCGACGCGCCCGCCCAGAACCCGAGGCTCGCCGACAGATCCGTGTTGCCGAGGGTGGCGTTGGAGTCGACGGCCTGGCCCATGAGGCCCGCTGCCGAGAGCGGCAGGGCGAGCGAGCGGCCTGCGACGAGGAAGTTGGTGCTGTCGCCGTCGACCTTGCGGGCGACGGCGAGCCCGACGACGAGCACGACGAGGACGCTGATCGCGACACCGAGGATGATCATGGTGGCTCCTCAGGCCGAACGGCGGGGGAGGTGACCGGAGCGGACCAGGCAGCCGAGGGTGTCGCAGATGACGCGGGTGGCGATCAGCGATGTGATCTCGGCGTTGTCGTAGGGCGGGGAGCACTCGACGACCTCGATCCCGGCGAGCGGGCGGCGTCGGCGATGATCTGGATGAACTTCAGGACTTCGCGCGGCAGGAAACCGCCGGGCTCCGGCCAGCCGGTGCCGGGCACGAACGCGGCGTCCAGGCAGTCGACGTCGAACGACAGCCACACGGCGTCGGCCCCGTCCCACGCCACGTCGAGGGCGCGCTGCGCGGCCTCCTCGATGCCCATCTCGACGCAGTCGGTGACGGTCATGATCGTGGTGCCGCGCTCGCGACCGACCTGCACGCCCGGCCGCGGCGCCTGCCAGCCGCCGATGCCGATCTGCACGAGGTTCTTGGCGGGCACGTTCGGGATGTCCGTGGCGTGGAACCACGGCGTGGTGTGCATCCGCTCGTCGAGGTCGGTCTCCTGGGTGTCGACGTGGCGGTCGAAGTGGATGATCCCGAGGTTGCCGCCGTTCAGGTGGGGCGCGACACCGCGGACCGTGGGGTAGCCGATCGAGTGGTCGCCGCCGAGCACCACCGGGAACGCGCCGGACGCGTAGACGTGCGAGACGGCCTTGCTGATCTGGTCGAACGTCTTCTCGATGTTGCCCGGGATCGTGAAGACGTCTCCGAGGTCGGCGATCGTGATCGACTCACGCAGGTCGACGCCCAGCTCGAAGCTGTAGGGCCCGTACAGCGCGGAGATCTTGCGAATGCCCTGGGGGCCGAACCGGGTGCCCGAGCGGTAGGTCGTGCCGCCGTCGAACGGGGCTCCGAGCACGGCCACGTCGTACTCGCCGCAGCGGCGGACGTCCTCGACGTACGGGGCCTTGAGGAACGTGTTGATCCCCGCGAAGTGCGGCAGCTCGCCGCGGGAGAACGTCGGGATGCGCTTGTCGACGATCGAGTCGGCGCCGGGAAGACCCAGCTCCAGGCCGCGCGCGATCTCCTCCTCCCACTTGGTGGTGGGAAGCCCCGCCTCGGCGCGGACGGCGAAAGCGGCCTCGGGTCCGTAGTTCTCGTGCAGCTCCGGACCGTCGGGGGTCTGGTCGGGCAGTCGGGGGTGGTAGTGCACGGAAGCTCCTCACGGTCGGGGGCACCGACCGCGGAGCAGCCGGAACCACCAGCTGTCTCCCGGGCTTTTGTCCCGCCGTGGGGCGGCCGTCGTGCGGGGGCCGCCTGCGTCTCTCGGACCAGGCCCCCGTCGAGCGGGGCGGAACCCTAGACGCGCCTCACGTTCTGTGAGTCGCGGATCAGTACAGACATGTGCTGTTGCAGACGATCGCTTCGAGCGTTACCGGTTGGTGAAGTTGCTACTCCGGGCGCGTCTCCACGAGGCGCACGTCAGCGCTGTGGCGATCGCGCTCGTGCACTTCTCGCACGGCTCGGTCCGGGCGAGAAGCGCTCCACGGCTGCGCGGTCGGCGTCGGCGTGCTGCTCGGATCGATCAGCAGCTGCGACGGCCCGGCGGTGGTCGTCAGCCGATGCGGGCCACGCCCGCCCAGAATCCGCGGTGCTGCCCCCCGATGGTGTCCTCGGGACGCCACTCGGTCGCGTCCACGAGCCCGGGGTCGACGAGTTGTGCGTCACCGAAGAGTGCGGCGACATGCTGCCTGCTCCGGGCGGTGATGGGGTTGGCGGTCCTCCGGTAGATCTCGGTGGCGGCCGCCGCTTCTGGTGAGTCGTGATCCGGGGTGGCGTGCGACAGCACGTGGACGCTTCCTGGCGCCAACCGCGAGCGGTAGCGCTCCGCGATCCCCGCGGGATCGTCCTCGTCGGGGACGAAGTGCAGGACGGCGACCGTGAGCAGCGCGATCGGGCGGGACAGGTCGAGCAGGTCCCGTACCCCGGGGGCGGCGAGGACGGCGTCGGGGTTGCGTACGTCGGCCATCGTGATGGTGGCCTGTGGCTCGTTCTCGAGCAGGGCGGCGGCGGAGGCGACGGTGACCGGCTCGTTGTCGACATAGGCCACCCTCGCCCGCGGGTTGAGCGCGAGTGCGACCTCGTGGACGTTGCCGGCCGTCGGGATGCCCGAGCCGAGGTCGAGGAACTGGTCCAGTCCCTCCTCGACGCAGAACCGCACGGCGCGGTGCAGGAAGAACCGGTTGGCCCGGGCGGCGTCGACGATGAACGGCATGGCCGCTCTGGCCCCCTCGGCGGCGGCGCGGTCGGCGGCGAAGTTGTGCGACCCGCCCAGGAAGTAGTCGTACATCCGGGCGGCGTTGGGCACCTCGGGGTCGACGGCAGGCAGCTTCGACAGGTCGGTCATGCGGGTGATGTTTCCGGTGGAGTGGGCCGCGGTCCACTAACGGATTCGCCCGACCGCGGCCCACAGCCCGCGGTGCTGGGCGCCCGCCATGTCGTCGGGGCGCCACTCGGTGGCATCCACGATCCCCGGTTCCACGAGCTCGATGTCCCCCAGCAGCGAGGCCACCTGCTCCCGGGTGCGCAGCAGGCCGGGGTTGGCGGTGGCCCGGTACTGGTCCTCGGCCGCTGCCAGCTCGGTGGCGTCGTGGTCACCGGTCACGTGGGACAGCACGTGCATGCTGCCCGGCGCCAGCCGGCTGCGGTACTCCGCGAGCAGGTCCGCGGCCTCGGCGTCATCGTGCACGAACTGCATCACCGAGACCGTCAGCAGCGCGACCGGGCGGGACAGGTCGAGGAGGTCGCGCACCCCCGCAGCGCCGAGCACGGTGTCGGGTGCGCGCAGGTCCGCCACGGTGATGCTGGAGAGCGGGTCACCCGCGAGCAGCGCTGCCGCCGACGCCACGGTGACCGGTTCGTTGTCGACGTAGGCGACCCGCGCGGACGGCTCCACGGACCGGGCCGCCTCGTGGACGTTGCCGGCCGTCGGGATGCCGGAGCCGAGGTCGAGGAACTGGTCGATCCCCTGCTGCACGCAGAACCGCACGGCGCGGCCGAGGAAGTAGCGGTTGGCGTGGATCACCTGCGTGGCGAACGGCATCACGGCCCTGATCCGCTCGACGGCTTCCCGGTCGGCGGCGAAGTTGTGCGACCCGCCCAGGAAGTAGTCGTACATGCGGGCGGCGTTGGGCAACTCGGGGTCGACCGGCGGCAGCTTCGACAGATCGGTCATAGCGCTCGATGCTGCCAGCAGGTGCGCCCGTCCACGAGCTCATCCGGCGCGACCGGCCGGACCGACCGGCGCCAGACCCCGGGCGTAAGCTGGGAGAAGACCCCGACCGGGGGCAACGTCCCGGGCAGGGGTCTGTTCTGCGCGCGCTTCTCCTCACCCTGCGAGGCTCCTCGATCGTGGCCAAGCTCTCCGGTCTCCTGCACCTCAGCCTGTCCGATCCCGATCTGCGCGTGGTGACCGACGCCGTCCGCGACGCCCGCGCCCTCGACGTGCCCGCCGTCGCCGTGGAGGGGCCGGCCGCGCTGCGCCCCTTCCTCGCCGCCGCGTTCGGCACCGCGGAGGGCGACGGCGGTGCCGGCCGCACCGTGCTCGTCGTCACGGCCACCGACCGCGAGGCCGAGGACACCGCGGCAGCCACCGCCGACCTGCTCGGGGCGCACGTCGTGGCCGTGCTGCCGTCCTGGGAGACGCTGCCGCACGAGCGGCTCTCCCCGCGGCCCGACACGGTGGGGCGGCGCCTGGAGATCTTCCGGCGGCTCGCCGCCCCGGAGACGGCCCCGCGGGTGGTGATCACGGCGGCGCGCAGCCTCATCCAACCGATCGCCCCCGGTCTCGGCACCCTCGACCCGGTCCGGCTGCGGGTCGGCGACACCCACGACTTCGACGCGCTGCTCGTCCGGCTGGTCGAGCTGGCGTACGCGCGCGTCGAGATGGTCACCGCCCGTGGCGAGTTCGCCGTGCGCGGCGGGATCGTCGACGTCTTCCCGCCCACGGCGGAGCACCCGGTGCGCGTCGAGTTCTGGGGCGACGAGGTGAGCGAGCTGCGCTCGTTCTCCGTGGCCGACCAGCGCTCCGTCGCACCCGTCGAGGAGCTGCTCGCACCGGGCTGCCGGGAGCTGCTGCTCACCGAGCCGGTGCGGGAGCGGGCCGCGGCGCTCGCACGGGTCCACGAGAACAACCCGCAGCTGCGCGAGCTCCTGGAGCACCTCGCCCAGGGCATCCCGAGCGAAGGCATGGAGTCGCTGGTACCGGCGCTCGTCGGGGGCGAGCTGGAGCTGCTCACCGACCTGCTGCCGGCCGGGTCGGCGGTGTTGCTCGCCGACCCCGAGCGCATCCGCACCCGCAGCGCCGACCTGGTCCGGACCGGGCAGGAGTTCCTGGAGGCGAGCTGGTTCGCCGCGGGCGTCGGCGGGGACTCCCCGATCGACGTCGGCGCGTCCGCCTACCGCGACCTCGGCGACGTGCTGGAGCACGCGTCGGCCACCGGCCGGCCGGTCGTGACGTTGAGCCCGCTGGTGTCCGGCCGCGAGGACGTGCTCGCGCCCGCCGTGCACGAGGTGGAGAGCTACCGCGGCGACATCGACCGCGCGCTCGTGGACCTGCGTGCCCACGTCGTCACCGGCGGCATCGCCGTGCTCGTCGTCGCAGGCCACGGCACCGCGCAGCGTTCACTGGAGCAGCTGCGCGAGGCGGACGTGCCGGCCAAGCTCGTCGAGGAGCTCGTCGGCGCCCCGGAGCCGGGCCTGGTCACCGTCACGTGCGGACGCCTCACCGAGGGCTTCACCGCGGGCGGGATCGTCGTGCTCACCGAGGCCGACCTCACCGGCAACCGGGCCGCGGGCTCGGAGCCGCGCAAGCTCGCGTCGCGGCGGCGCAACGCCGTCGACCTGGTCACACTGCAGCCCGGCGACTACGTCGTGCACTCCCAGCACGGCATCGGCCGGTTCGTCGAGATGCGGGAACGCACGGTCGGCGGCGCCACCCGCGAGTACCTGGTGCTGGAGTACGCCAGCTCGAAGCGCGGCCAGCCCGCCGACCGCCTGTTCGTCCCCACCGACGCGCTCGACGAGGTCAGCCGTTACGTCGGCGGCGAGGTGCCCGCCCTCAACAAGCTCGGTGGCGCCGACTGGGCCAAGACCAAGGGACGCGCGCGCAAGGCCGTCCGGCAGATCGCCGCGCAGCTGGTGCAGCTGTACGCGGCGCGCCAGTCCTCCCCGGGGCACGCGTTCGGCAAGGACACCCCGTGGCAGCGGGAGATGGAGGACGCGTTCCCGTACACCGAGACGCCCGACCAGCTCGCGGCCATCGAGGAGGTCAAGCAGGACATGGAGCGGCCGGTCCCGATGGACCGGGTGATCTCCGGGGACGTCGGGTTCGGCAAGACCGAGATCGCCGTCCGCGCGGCGTTCAAGGCCGTGCAGGACGCAAGCAGGTGGCGGTGCTGGTGCCCACCACGCTGCTCGCCACCCAGCACCTGCAGACCTTCGCCGACCGGATGCGCGCCTTCCCCGTCACCGTCAAGGGCCTGTCGCGGTTCACCGACAACATCGAGGCGAAGCAGACGATCGAGGGTCTCGCCGACGGCACCGTCGACGTCGTGGTCGGCACCCACCGCCTGCTGCAGACCGGCGTGCGCTGGAAGGACCTCGGCCTCGTGATCGTCGACGAGGAGCAGCGCTTCGGCGTGGAGCACAAGGAACACATCACGGCGCTGCGCACCTACGTCGACGTGCTGACGCTCTCGGCCACCCCGATCCCGCGCACGCTGGAGATGAGCCTCGCCGGGATCCGGGAGATGTCGACGATCGCCACCCCGCCCGAGGACCGCCACCCCACGCTCACCTACGTCGGCGCGTACGACGACAAGCAGGTCACCGCCGCGATCCGCCGCGAGCTGCTGCGCGACGGCCAGGTGTTCTACGTGCACAACCGGGTCTCGTCGATCGACCGGGCCGCGCGCAAGATCCAGGACCTCGTGCCGGAGGCACGGGTGGCCATCGCACACGGCCAGATGAACGAAGACCTGCTGGAACGCACGGTGGGCGGGTTCTGGCACAAGGAGTACGACGTCCTGGTCTGCACCACGATCGTCGAGAACGGTCTCGACATCTCCAACGCCAACACACTGGTCGTCGAGCGCTCCGACACGCTCGGGCTCTCGCAGCTGCACCAGCTGCGCGGCCGGGTCGGCCGTGGCCGGGAGCGCGGCTACGCCTACTTCCTGTTCCCGCCCGAGCACCCGCTCACCGAGACCGCCCACGACCGGCTCGCCACGATCGCGCAGCACTCCGACCTCGGCTCCGGCGCGGCCGTCGCCATGAAGGACCTCGAGATCCGCGGTGCGGGCAACATCCTGGGAGCCGAGCAGTCCGGGCACATCGCGGGCGTCGGGTTCGACCTCTACATCCGGCTGGTCGGCGAGGCCGTCGCGGCGTTCCGCAAGCAGGCGGGCGCGGGCGAGGGCGAGGAGGAGCAGCAGCTGGCCGACGTGCGCGTCGACCTGCCGATCGACGCGCACGTGCCGCACGACTACGTCACCGGTGAGCGGCTGCGGCTCGAGGTCTACCGCAAGATCGCCGAGGCCCCGGACGGCGCGGCCCTCGACGCGATCGTCGAGGAGCTCACCGACCGCTACGGCGAGCCGCCCACCGCGGTCCGCAACCTGCTCGCCGTGGCGGCGTTCCGCCAGACCTGCCGGACGCTCGGCGTCGCCGAGGTGGCCGCGGCCGGCGCCGGCATCCGGGTCGGGCCCGTCGAGCTGCCCGACTCGGCGCAGCTGCGGCTCAAGCGACTTCACCCGAAGGCGGCGTACAAGCCCGCCGCCAAGCTCGTCACCCTCCCGAAACCTACGGAGAGTGGTCGGGTCGGGGCCGCGCCACTGCGGGACGTTGCTCTGTTGGAGTGGTGCACGAAGCTCCTGACGGACCTTCTCGCCCCCGCGCGGGTCTGACGGCCTGCATCCGGTCACCTGCGCGGAGTAACGGACGGCCCGCGCAGACGATCAACAGGCTGGAGCCCTCCGGGACCGGTCCGGACGGGCATGACGCCCGCCGGGAGACATGCGTGCCCGATCCCCTGCCGGAGACCGAGCCAACACATTCGGACGGTCGGGAAGGCCCGGGTGGGCCACCCGCCCCCAGCCGCCCGCGCAGTACGGCTTCCCGATCGTCGCGACGTACGGCCAGCGGGTCGGTGGCTTCCTGATCGACATCGGCATACCGGGCGGGCTGCTGGCCGTCGTGCTGATCGCGGCGCTGGCGAGCCGGGACGACGCGGTGATCCGCGTCGTCTTCCCGGGAGCCGCGGTCGTCGGTCTCGCATACCTCGTCTGGAACAGCGGGTACCGGCAGGGCCGATCCGGGCAGAGCCTCGGCAAGACCGTGCTCGGCACGCGGCTGGTCGGCGAGGCCTCCGGCGAACCGGTCGGTTTCGGCCGGGCGATCGGGCGCCAGATCGCCCACCTTCTCGACGGGATGCCCCTCGGGATCGGCTACCTCTGGCCGCTGTGGGACGAGCGGAGGCAGACGTTCGCCGACAAGGTGTGCTCGACGCTCGTGGTCCAGGCCGACCTCTGACCCGGGCCTCTGATCCGGGCCTCACGCAGGGCGTGAGAGGGTGTCGGTCGTGCGCATGCAGGTGGGACGTGTCGTGGCGGCCGTCGCCGTCATCGGCGCAGTGATCAGTGGGTGCGGTGGGCCGACCCAAGCGGGCACGGCCGTGTTCATCGGGGACAACGCGATCCCGCTCGAACAGGTCCAGACCCAGCTCGACTCGGTGCTGGCCAAGAAGGACCTGGTCGCACAGCTCACGGCGCAGGGCGGATCCACCGCCGACATCGCCCGCAGCATCGTCACGCGTGCCGTCATGCACGACCTGCTCGCCCGCCGCGCCGCGGAGGAGGGCATCGTCGTCACGGATGCCCAGGTCGACAGCCAGATCGCGGAGAGCGGCGGGGCCGAGGCGCTCCTCGACGGCTCCCTGTACGACCTGCCCGTGCTGCGCGACACCGTGCGGGACAGCCTGATCGCCGCGCAGCTGGCCCAGCGCGTGGTCGGCGGGCTCGCGGTCACCGCCGACCTCGTGGCGGCCACCTCCCGTGCCGACGCCGAGGCGAAGGCCGCGGTGCTGCAGGCAGGCGGTGCCGAGGCCGATGCCCTGTTCGCCGACACGGGCACCTCGGCACGAGCCACCACGTTCGACGCGGCGAGCTCGCCGGAGAACGCGGCCACCGTGCTGTTCGGCGTGCCGGTCGGCGCCGTCGTCGCGTTCCAGCCCAGCCCGGAGCAGAGCACGTGGATCGTCGCGCGGGTGGTCGACCGGCGCACCGACGCCCCGTCCGACCCCGCCGCGGTGAGCAGCATCAGCCAGTCCAACCTGGCCGCCATCGGCAGGAGGCTGCTCCAGCCCACCGCCGACCAGGTGGGCATCAAGGTCAACCCCCGCTACGGGGTGTGGGACCCGATCGTGCTGCGGATCGTCGGCGAGGACCAGCAGGTCGGCCTGGTCCTGCCGCCCGTCGCGAGCTGAGCCGCGGTGTCCGCGGGAGTCGTGCAGCGCACGGTCGTCGTGCTGCCGGAGCGGTGGAACGGGGTCCTGCCCGCCGCGGCCGTCCCGGCACTGCGGGCAGCCGAGCGCCTGCTCGCCGACGCCACCGTCCCTGACGAGGTGGTGGCCGCTACCGGCGCGGTCCGCGCCGACGGCTGGGGCGACGACGGCGCGGCCGAAGTACTGCTGACCGCCGATCCGGCGCGGGCAGACGGCGCCGCCGTCGTCGGCCTCCCGGACGGGGCCGCCCTGCTCGACGCCGTGGCCGTGATGGACCGGCTGCGCTCACCCGGCGGCTGCCCCTGGGACGCCGAGCAGACCCACGAGTCGCTGCTGCAGTACCTCATCGAGGAGTGCTACGAGCTCTACCAGGCCATCGAGGACGGCGACCGCGAGGCCGTCCGCGAGGAGCTGGGCGACGTGCTGCTGCAGGTGCTGTTCCACGCCCGCGTCGCCGCAGAGCACGACGACCGTCCGTTCACGATCGACGACGTCGCGGCCGATCTCGTCACAAAACTCGTCGGACGGCACCCGCACGTGTTCGCCGGCAGCGAGCAGATCGACACCGCCGAGCGGCAGGAGCGCCGCTGGGACGAGCTCAAGCGCGCCGAGAAGCAGCGCGCCTCCAGCGTGGACGGCGTGCCGCTCGGGCAGCCCGCTGTCGCGCTCGCCGCGAAGCTCACCAGCCGCACCGCCCGCGCCCATCTGCCCTCCGACCTGCTGCCGGCCGGCGCGGGCGTGGGTGACCAGCTGTTCGAGCTGGCCGCGCGGGCGAAGCTCGCCGGGATCGACCCGGAGGCCGAGCTGCGGTCCGCCGCCCGCCGCTTCGCCGACAGCGTGCGCGCCGCCGAGCGGGCCGCGGTCGCCGACGGCGCCGACCCGCACGCACTCGACGACGCCGGGTGGCGCCGCTACTGGTCCTCCGGATCTGGCTAACCTGATCAGGTGAGCCCAGCTCGTCGGTCCCAGGCCGTCGCGATCGCAGTCGCCGTACTCGGGGTCATGACGATGATCGTCCTCGTCGGGGTCTCGGTCCTCTCGTTCCGCGGCACCCGCGATGACCGGCCCGAGCGCCCCCAGCGCGGCGACGGCCTCACCGCCGCACCCGTCGACCCCAACACCCCGGTGCCCCAACCGCCGCCGCTGGAGCGGGGCGTCGACGTCGCCGCCTGGTCCGAGTCGGCCGCGGAGCGCAGCGGGGTGCCCGTCAGGGCGTTGAGCGCGTACGCGGCCGCCGAGCTGGCACAGCGCACCGACACCCCGGACTGCCGCTTGTCGTGGAGCACGATCGCCGGGATCGGGCGCGTCGAGTCCGACCACGGGCGCTACGGCGGCGCCACCGTCGACACCGACGGCGTCGCCCGCCCGTCGATCATCGGGGTTCCGCTCGACGGTTCCGCCGGCGTGCGCGAGATCCGCGATACCGACGGCGGCCGCCTCGACGGCGACACCACGTTCGACCGGGCCGTCGGCCCCATGCAGTTCCTGCCGACCACGTGGGCCGTCTACGGCGCCGACGGCAACGGCGACGGTGTGCGCGACCCGCAACAGCTCGACGACGCCGCACTGGCCGCGGCCCGCTACCTCTGCGCCGACGGCCGCGACACCGCCAGCGGCCAGGGCTGGTGGGCAGGCGTGCTCACGTACAACAGTTCGGTCGACTACGCCCGCCTCGTCTGGGCAGCCGCCGACCGCTACACCGAGGCCACCGCAGCCTGACCCCGCGACACACGCGCACGCAGACCGCGACTCGCACACACGTAGACCGCGACTCGCGGGATGGGGCCCACATCCCCCGCGAGTCGCGCTCTGGACGCGCGCGAGTCGCGCTCTGCGGGCGGCCAGGGGTCAGGCCTCGAGGAGGGGCTGGGCCCAGTACTGGCCGTCGGCGAGGCCGGGCGGGCAGGCGAAGACCGCGGAGCCCGTGTGCTCGATGTACTCCATCATCACGTCGTTGTTGGCCAGCGCACGCTGCATCGGCACGAACTGGGCGTGCGGGTCGCGCATGAACGCCACGAAGAACAGGCCGGCGTTCAGGTGGCCCTGGCCGTCGCTGCCGTCGACGAAGTTGTACCCGCGGCGCAGGATCCGCACGCCGCCCAGCGCCTCGGCCGAGGCCAGGCGGATGTGTGCGACCTCCCCGATGCGCGGCTCGCCGTCGGGGCCGACGGCGGCGAAGTCGGCCGCGTCGAACTCGGCGGTGGCGCCGAGCGGGGCGCCCTCGCCCTTCGTCCGCCCGACGATCACCTCCTGCTCGGTGAGCGACGTGCGGTCCCAGATCTCGATGTGCATCCGGATCCGGCGGGCCACGAGGTAGGTGCCGCCCGCGAGCCACGCCGGGTCGTCGCCGGGCTGCACCCACACGTGCCGGTCCAGCTCGGGGCCGTCCTCGGCCTTGAGGTTGCGGGTGCCGTCCTTGAAG
The DNA here is from genome assembly GCA_001942185.1 of Pseudonocardia sp. CNS-004. GTDB lineage: Bacteria > Actinomycetota > Actinomycetes > Mycobacteriales > Pseudonocardiaceae > Pseudonocardia. The sequence goes on along the minus strand of MKJV01000079.1, from coordinate 317,302 downwards.
CCGAAGAGGTTGCGCGGTGTGGCCTGCGTGGTGGACGTCGACGAAGTGCGCCCGAATCCGAGCTGCGACCAGCGCACGGCCGTGGTGCCGAACCCGATCCGCACGAGGTTGCGCACGGCGTGCACGGCGACCTGCGGGTCGTCGGCGCAGGCCTGGATGCACAGGTCGCCGCCGGAGAGGGCGGGGTCGAGCTGGTCGAGGGTGAACCGGGGCAGCTCGGCCAGCCCGGGTGGGCGGAGTGCCGGGTCGATGCCGAGCTTGTCGAAGAAGCCCGGTCCGAGGCCGAAGGTCAGCGTGAGCGACGCGGCCGGCAGCCCGAGGGCCTCGCCGGTGTCGGCGGGCGGGGCCTCCGGGTTGCCCCCGACGGCGCCGCCCGGTGCGGTCTCCGCGCCCGCGGTCATGCGCTCGGCCGCGGTCGTCCACTTCTGCAGCAGGGCACGCACGCGCTCGCGGTCGTCGGTGGTGAGGTCGAGCGCGACGAAGTGCAGCCGGTCCTGCGCCGGCGTGACGATGCCGGCCTGCCGTTCGCCGCGGAACGGGATGACCATCTCGCGACGGGCGTGGCGGTGGCCGAGCAGGCCGAGACGGTGCCCGCTCCGGCGAGTGCCGCCCCGGCGCCCGCCCAGCCGAGCAGCCGCCGCCGAGAGAGCCTTCCAGTCACGACGTGACGACCCCCGCGACCTGGCTGACCGGCTCGCCGAGTGCGTCGACCGCTTCGGACATCCGGCGGATGTCGTCCTCGGTGAGGTCGGTGTAGAGCCGGTAGCCGTCACCCTCGCGGTACTCCTCCAGCAGCGCGTCGACGGCGGCGAAGCGCTCGTCGAGCAGCGGGCCGAGCGTCGGGTCCTTCTCGTCGATCACCGGTCGGAGCGCGGCGACCGCGCCCTGCGAGCCCTCGACGTTGGCCTTGAAGTCCCACAGGTCGGTGTGCGAGTAGCGGTCCTCCTCGCCGGTGATCTTGCCGGTGGCGACCTCGTCGAGCAGCTCCTTCGCCCCGTTCGCGAGCTGCACGGGGGTGAGCTCGACCGTGGTGACGCGCGACTGCAGGTCCGCGATGTCGGCCATCAGCTGGTCGGCGATCGCGGGCGAGTCGGGCTGCAGGCCGTCGACCCACAGGTCCTTCTCGAGGCGGTGGTAGCCGGTGAACTCGACGCCGGGGTCGCGCTCGTCGTCCTCCCGGCCGTCGATCTTCGGGTCGATGTCGCCGAACGACTCGGCGACCGGCTCGATCCGCTCCCAGTAGGTGCGCGCGACGGGGAACAGCGCCTGTGCGGTGGCGACGTCGCCCGCCCTTGACGGCGTCGACGAACTCCTGGGTCTTCGGCACGAGCGCCTCGATCTGGGAGGTGACCCAGCGGTGGTAGCCGGCGGTGGCCTCGGCGAGGCGGGTGTTCTCGTCGACGGACCGGGTGGCGGAGCCGGTGACCGTGAACGGTGCGCGGATGCCGTCGCCGACCATGCCCGGCTTGCACGCGGTGGTGTAGCTGCCGCCGTCGGGAACCTCGACGATGAGGTCGCGGGTGAGGCCGGGGCCGATGTTCTCGACCTCGCCCATGATCCGGTCGCCGGTGCCGTAGAGGTAGAACTCGGTGATCTTGTTGCCGGTGTTGCGCACGGAGAACGTGATGGTGCCCGCCGGTGCTTCCGCGGCGGCGACCTGGCAGCTGTCGTCGGCGGCCGTGACGGCGATCGGGCCGCCTCCGCCCGCGGCATCGCCGCCACCGCTGGGGGGTGCGGTGCTGGTGCAGGCCGCGAGTGCGGCTGATGCGGTCAGTAGGACCGCGACGCGGGACGTGCGGGACATGGTGCTCCTCGAGCGGATCAGGTGGTGGGAGTCGCGGCGCGGGCCCGTTGGGGGCGGAGGAAGAGCGGGAGGACGACCGCCACGTATGCCACCCAGACGATGGCCTCGGCCACCGTGGTCTGCGGCGAGAAGTTGAAGATTCCCTTGAGCAGGGTGCCGTACCAGGAGTCCGGTGGGACGGCGGCGCTCACGTCGAAGGCGAGGGTGGTGAGCCCCGGCACGACCCCGGCTTCCTGCAGGTCGTGCACCCCGTAGGCGAGGATCCCGGCGGCGACGAAGATCAGCAGCATTCCGGTGGTGGTGAAGAAGCGGCCGAGGTCGAGGCTGACCGCGCCCCGGTAGATGAGGTAGGCGAGCACGATCGCGATCGCGATCCCGATGAGGAACCCGATCAGCGGCTGGGCCGTCTCACCGGCGGCCCTGGCCGCGGTGAAGAAGAACAGCGCGGTCTCGAGACCCTCCCGGCCGACGGCGAGCGCGGCCATCACGACCACGGCGGCAGGCCCCATCGCGAGTGCGCCCTCGAGCCTTCCGCGCAGCTCGGCCGAGATCGAGCGGGCCGCCCGCCGCATCCAGAAGATCATCCACGTGACGAAGCCGACCGCGATGATCGACAGTCCGCCGCCGAAGAGCTCCTGCGCCTCGAACGTCAGCTGCTGCTGCGCGAGTGCGAGCGCGAGCGTGACGCCGATGCTGATCGCGACCGCGATCCCCACCCCGAGCCAGACCTTGGGCAGCTCGGAGCGCCGGTCGGTGCGTACCAGGAACGCGACGAGGATGCTGACCACGAGGCCGGCCTCGAGGCCCTCCCGTAGTCCGATCAGTGCGTTTCCGAGCACACCTTGCTCCCCTGAGGTCAGGCTGACCAGTAGCTCGGTGAGGCTAGCCTGCGTTCACCCACGGTGGAAGGGTCAGCCGGACCACATCGCTGCAGCTGGGGAGTGGTTTTGTCGGCTCAGTCCGGTTCACCCGGATCGCGGTCACCGTTGACCGCCATCCGCGCGCGCAACTCGCCGAGCGCCTCCTGGTACTCCGGGCGCGGGTCCATCGCGGCCGCCATCTTCAGCTGTGCGAGCGCCTCGGCGAGCCGGCCCTGGCGCTGCAACGCCTTCCCGAGCGCGAAGCGCGCGTAGTGGTCGGACGGATCGAGGTCGATCACCCGGACGAAAGCCGCCTCCGCCCGCCGCAGCTGGGCCGAGTTGAGGTAGGCGCGACCCGCGAGCAGTTGCACGGACGCGTCGTTGGGCTGGCTCTCCAGTACCGGGGTGAGCGCCTGCAACGCATCGAGTGGCCGGCTGCGCGCGATCAACATCTCGCGCGGCGGAACGACTCGAACAGGCCGTCGGATGCTGGCTGGCTCGTCATGGTCGTTCCTACGTTAGGTGTCGTCGGCACGATCTGCGAGGGGTGAGAATGCGTCACCCGGGGAAACCGCAGGCGACGTGCGGGTTCCTCCGCGGGCTGCGCGCACCGGACGGCTAGGCTGGCCCCCCGGACGAGCGAACCTTTCCGAGGAACCTTTCGAGGGAGCACTGGTGGCGGTCATCGAGCAGGTCGGCGCACGCGAGATCCTCGACTCGCGGGGCAACCCGACGATCGAGGTCGAGGTCGCGCTCGACGACGGGACGCTGGCACGTGCGGCCGTCCCCTCGGGCGCGTCGACGGGCGAGCACGAGGCGGTCGAGCTGCGCGACGCGACCCGCTGCGTTTCGGGGGCAAGGGTGTCGAGAAGGCCGTCTCCGCGGTTCTCGACACGATCGGGCCGGAGCTCACCGGCATGGAGGCTGTCGACCAGCGGCTGGTCGACCAGCGACTCGTCGACCTCGACGGCACGCCCGACAAGTCGGCGCTCGGCGCCAACGCGCTGCTGGGCGTGTCGCTCGCCGTGGCGAAAGCCGCGGCCGAGTCGTCGGGGCTGGAGCTGTTCCGCTACGTCGGCGGCCCCAACGCGCACGTGCTGCCGGTGCCGATGCTGAACATCCTCAACGGCGGTGCCCACGCCGACACGTCCGTGGACGTGCAGGAGTTCATGATCGCGCCGGTGGGCGCCGACTCCTTCAGGGAGGCGCTGCGCTGGGGCGCCGAGGTCTACCAGTCGCTGAAGTCCGTGCTGAAGAGCAAGGGCCTGCCCACCGGGCTGGGTGACGAGGGCGGGTTCGCCCCCGACCTGCCCGGCACGCGCGCCGCGCTGGACCTGATCGCCGAGGCGATCGACAAGACCGGCTACACGCTCGGTCGCGACGTCGCGCTGGCGCTCGACGTGGCCGCCACGGAGTTCCACAGCGACGGCGTCTACTCCTACGAGGGCAAGAAGCTGTCGTCGGCGGAGCTCTCGGCGGTCTACGCCGAGCTGGTCGAGGCCTACCCGCTGGTCTCCATCGAGGACCCGCTGTCGGAGGACGACTGGGACGGCTGGGTGGCGCTCACCGACTCGATCGGCGACAAGGTCCAGCTGGTGGGTGACGACCTGTTCGTCACCAACCCGGAGCGGCTCGACGAGGGCATCAGCCGGGGTGCGGCCAACGCGCTGCTGGTCAAGGTCAACCAGATCGGCACGCTCTCGGAGACCCTCGACGCCGTCACGCTCGCGCAGTCGTCGGGTTACCGCTGCATGATGAGCCACCGCTCGGGCGAGACCGAGGACACCACGATCGCCGACCTCGCCGTCGCCACCGGGTGCGGGCAGATCAAGACGGGCGCGCCTGCCCGCTCGGAGCGCGTCGCGAAGTACAACCAGCTCCTGCGCATCGAGGAGGCGCTGGGCGACGCCGCCCGGTACGCGGGCGACCTGGCGTTCCCGCGCTACAGCTCCTCGGCGGAGGCCGGGGCGTAGGCACGGCATTGGCACGGGACGTGGCGGACGAGCGGGCGAGGGCACGCGGGGAGCGCACGCGCAAGACCCCGCGTCCCCGCCGGTCCGGCGCCGCCGCGCCGCGCCGCCGCGCCCGCGAGCCGCAGCTGACGAAGGCGCCCCGCGCCCGTGGGGTCGTCGCGGCCACCACGGGGTTCCTGGGGCTGTCCTCCACGAAGCGGGCCGCGATCCTGGCGCTGGTCATGTGCGCGCTCGCCCTCACGGTCGCGGTGCCGCTGCGCAACTACGTGGCGCAGCGCCAGGAGCTGGCCGCCGTGTCCGAGCAGCAGCAGGTGCTCGCGGCCGAGGTCGCGAGGCTGCAGCAGGAACGGGCCCGGCTGTCGGACCCGGCCGAGATCGAGGCGCAGGCCCGGTCCCGGCTCGGGTACGTCATGCCGGGGGAGGTGCCCTACGTCGTGCAGTTGCCGGTCGCGCCCGGCCCGGACCCCGCAGACGCGGCGCGCGCGGGCGCCCCGTGGTACCGGGTGTTGTGGCGTGAGGTGGCGGAGGGGCCGCTAGTGCAGGAGCAGCAGTAGTGCAGGAACAGCAGGAACAGATCGCGGAGGCGGACATCGAGGCCGTCACCGCCCAGCTGGGGCGCAAGCCGCGCGCGGTGCGCGGGGTGGCGTACCGGTGCCCGTGCGGGCTGCCCGCGGTGCTGACGACCTCGCCACGCCTGGAGGACGGCACCCCGTTCCCCACCCTCTACTACCTGACCTGCTCGCGGTTGAACTCGCGCCTGGGCGGGCTCGAGGCCGACGGGCGGATGCGGGAGATGACCGAGCGGCTCGCCGACGATCCCGAGCTCGCCGACGCCTACCGCCGCGCCATGATGCGTACCTCGCCGAGCGGGACGCGATCGAACCGCTCGGCACCGACGTCAGCGCGGGCGGTATGCCCGTGCGCGTCAAGTGCCTGCACGTCTGCGCCGCTCATGCGCTCGCCGCCGGCCCGGGTGTGAACCCGTTCGGCGACGAGGCGCTGGCCGAGGTCGGCGACTGGTGGCGGGCGGGCCCCTGCGTCACGCCCTGACGCGCCGGTCGATCGAGGGTCGGGACCTGGTGGTCCGCAGGCGCGATCCGGCCGACCGCAGGCGCCGGCACGTCGCGCTCACCGACGCCGGCCGCGCCCTCGTCGCCGACCTCGTGCCAGTGGTGGAGCGGGCCAACGAGGAGCTGCTGGCGCCCCTCTCGGCCGAGGAACGACGCACCCTCCTCGACCTGCTCCGCCGCGTGCTGGCGTAGGCAAGAATCCGGTGCCGAACGGCGCGAATCAATCTTGTCGGATCATGCTCGGTCTGACAGGTTCCTCGGCACCGACCGGGAGGAACCTGCCGTGCGCAAGATCATCACCTTTACCCATGCCACGCTCGACGGCTACATCGCGCCCCGCACGAGTGGTCGTTCCAGTACTCCGACGCGGAACTGCAGGCCTACGGACTCGAGATGACGCTCGCCGCCGACGCGCTGCTGCTCGGCCGCATCACCTACGAAGGCATGGCACAGGCCTGGCCCACCAGGGGTGGCAACCCCTTCGCGGACCATGTCAACTCGATCACCAAGTACGTCGTCGCCTCCCAGCCGGTCGACACCGCGGCGTGGGATCCGACCGTGGTCATCCCCGGCCCCGACCTGCTGGACGAGGTCGGTCGGCTGAAGAAGGCCGATGGCGGCGACATCATCATCTGGGGCACCGGCCGGCTGACCGACGCCCTCGCCGCGGCCGGTCTGCTCGACGAGTACCGGATCTGCACCTGCCCCGTCATCAAGGGCGGCGGCGAGCCGCTGTTCCGTCCCGCCAGCACCGGCACCGTCGAGCTCCTCGACACCAAGGTCATCGCCACCGGCGCCGTCGTCCACGCCTACCGCCCCACCGCAGTCCCTTAGACGCCCGACCCGGCCGCGGTGCCGGCCCAGGTGGCCAGCGCGGTGCGGAGGCTCTGCTCGTCGAGGTGGTCGGTGGCCCAGGCGAAGTAGCCGTCGGGGCGGACGAGGGCGGTGGTGCGCCGGTCGCTCGCCCAGTGGGCGTGGACGACGTGGCCGGGTACGTCCGCGTCCTGGCCGGCCGGGGTGATCAGCACGAACCTGCCGCCGCGCTGGAGCTCGTTCAGGCGCCCCTCCGCCAAGTGGATGTCGGGGGCGCGCTTCCCGGTCAGCTCGTGCGCGCCGCGTGGGGCCTTGTAGGCGATCCCGATCCCGGTGATCATGGACGCGGCCTTGTCGGCCAGCGGGCGGAAGTTGCTGACGAGGGTGCCGGCCGCGCGGCGCAGCAGCCGGGCGATCCTGCCGCGGAGCAGCGCGGCGCGCACGAGCGTCCCGCTCATCCGCAGCACCAGCTTGCCGACCGCGTGCCGTTCGGCCTGGTAGGTGTCCAGCAGCCGGTCGTCGGCTCCGTCGCGCAGCACGGCCACCAGCTTCCAGCTCAGGTTGGCGGCGTCCTGGAGGCCGGTGTTCATGCCCATCGCGCCGGCAGGCGAGTGCACGTGCGCGGCGTCACCGGCGAGGAACACCCGCCCGACGCGGTAGGCCGGGGCCTGGCGCTCGTCGCTGTGGAACCGGGACATCCACGGGATCTCGGTCACGCCGTAGTCGGTGCCGAAGTTCATCCGCAGCAGCTCCTTCACCTCGTCGGCCTCCAGCGGCGCGTCGTCGGGGAGCTGGTGGTGCCGGTTCCACCCGGTCACCCGGTACAGGCCGTCGCCCATCTCGGTGAGCAGGGCGAACCCGTCCGGCACCGCGTTCACGACGAAGGGCCGGTCCGGTGACTCGGCGAGCCGGACGTCGGCCAGGATCAGCGAGCTGAGGATCGTGTCACCGGGGAAGGTCTGGCCGATGGCGGGCCGGATCGCGCTGTGCACCCCGTCGGCGCCGACCAGGTAGGACGCGCGGAACGTGGGTCCGGGCTGCCCGTCGGCGTCCTGCGTGCGGGCCGTAACGCCTTCGCCGTCCTGCGCCACGGCGACGACGGCGGTCTCGTACACGAAGGTGACCCCGGCGTCGCGGGCCCGGCGCTCCAGCACCTTCTCCACCTCGTACTGCGGGGTGAACAGGACGAACGGGTAGCGGGTGGGCAGGCGCGACGGGTTGAGCCGGGCTGCCTCGAACAGTGCCAGCCGGTCGATGGGGTGCCCCGTCGCCACGACCTCCTCGGCGATGCCGCGGGCGTCGAACTGCTCCAGTACCCGGGCGTGCACGACGAGCGCCCGGGACAGGTTGCTGACCTTGTGCGGGCGGCGCTCGACGAGTACGACCTCGAGGCCCGCCTCGGCCAGATCCCCGGCCAGCAGGAGTCCGGTCGGTCCCGCGCCGACGACCAGGACGTCGGTGGTGGTGGCAGTGGGTGACATGGTGTGCCCTCCAGATTGTCAACATATGTTGGTCAACGTCTGTTGGCAAACATAGGCACATCGCCCTTCGATGTCAACGGGTGTTGGCCCGGCCACATGGTCTGCATCGCCGAGCGGATCATTCGTGCGCGTAACCCGGCGGGCCCGGACATCCAGTCCACCGAGGGCGAGGAATCCTGCCCCATCCCGGGGGAGGGTCAGTGACCACGATCGACGGACGACTCCGCCGCCTCGGCATCACGCTGCCGGAACCCTTCCCGCCCATGGCCGGTACGTCCCGGCTGCGCAGGTCGGCGACCTGGTGTACCTCTCCGGGACCGGCCCGGTGCGTCCGGACGGCACCGTCGTGACCGGCAAGGTGGGCCGCGACCTCGACCTGGACGCCGCCCGGGAGGCCGCCCGCCTCACCGGCCTGCAGATCCTCGCGATGCTGACCGCCGAGCTCGGCTCGTTGCACCGCGTGCGGCGGGTGGTCGAGGTGTTCGGGATGGTCAACGCGGCGCCCGGGTTCACCCAAGCGCCGCAGGTGATCGACGGCTGCTCCGAGCTGCTCATCGAGGTGCTCGGCGACGCCGGGTGGGGAGCGCGTTCGGCGATCGGCGTGGCCGAGCTGCCCGTCGGCATCGCCGTCGAGATCGAGGCGGTCGTGCAGGTGGCGCCTGCCGCGAGTGACGATCGTACGAGCGGCACTCTCGACCGATAGGTGCGTACGAACGTGCCGCTCGTCCAACGAGGCTGACGCCCGGGCGAGGGCTCAGGGAGTCACGCGCGCCACCAGTTCGGCGGTCTGCGCCTCGGCCGGCAGCGTGCCGGACGTGCGCCATGGGCCGTCGGGGAGGAAGCGGCTCGCGACGAACGCGCGCGCCACCTCCTCCGGGGCGTGGCGCAGCAGCAGCGAGCCCTGCAGGCACAGCGCGAGCATCTCGGCCAGCCTGCGTGCCCGGCGTTCCTCGCGGCCGCGCAGCTCGGTGCGCAGCTCGCGGACGCCGCGGTCGAACCACGAGTCGTGCCCGGACGCCGACTCGATCTCGGCGAACACGGCGTCGACGGAGTCGGGCTCGCGCGAGACGGCGCGCAGTACGTCGAGCGCGGTGACGTTGCCCGAGCCCTCCCAGATCGAGTTCAGCGGCGCCTCGCGGTAGAGCCGTGGCATGCCGGAGTCCTCGACGTAGCCGTTGCCTCCCAGGCATTCGAGCGCCTCTGCGACCACGGCAGGCGCCCGCTTGCACACCAGGTACTTGGCGGCGGGGAGGGCGAGTCGCAGCAGCAGCCGCTCCTCACGGTCGACCGCGCCCGCGAGGCGGATCGCCAGTGCCGTGGCGGCCTCGGACTCCAGCGCGAGATCGGCGATCACGGCCTGCATGAGCGGCGCGTCGGCGAGCCGGGTGCCGAATGCGCTGCGGTGCGCCACGTGGTGGGCGGCCTCGCTGAGCGCCGCTCTGGTGAGCGCGGCCGAGCCGAGCACGCAGTCGAGCCGCGTCATCGACACCATTTCGATGATCGTCTGCACGCCCCGGCCCTCGTCGCCGAGGCGCCACCCGGTCGCCCCGGCGTACTCGATCTCCGCGGACGCGTTGGACCGGTTGCCGAGCTTGTCCTTGAGCCGCTGCAACAGGATCGCGTTGCGGGTGCCGTCGGGCAGCACCCTGGGCAGCACGAAGCAGGTGAGCCCGCCCGGTGCCTGCGCCAGCGTGAGGAACAGGTCGTTCATCGGCGCCGAGGTGAACCACTTGTGGCCGACGAGCCGATAGGTGCCGTCGGAGGTGACGGTGGCCGTGGTGGTGCCGGCGCGCACGTCGGAGCCGCCCTGCTTCTCCGTCATCGACATCCCGGCGAGCAGGCCGGACTTCGTCGAGGGCTCGGCCGGCCCGAACTCGTACGTCGTGGCGCGCAGGCCCGGCTCGTAGCGCTGTGCGAGCGTCGGGTCGTGGCGCAGCGCGGGCACCGCCGCGTACGTCATGGAGATCGGGCACCCGTGCCCGGGCTCGAGCTGGCTCATGAGGTAGAAGCCCGCGGCGCGCGCGACGTGGGCGCCGTGCCCGGCTCGGCCACCCACGGCGCCCCGTGCAGGCCCCAGCCCACCGACGTGCGCATGAGCCAGTGCCACGAGGGATGGAACTCGACCTCGTCGATGCGGTGGCCGTACCGGTCGTGGGTGTGCAGTACCGGCCGGTGGGCGTCGGCGAGGCGGGCGTGTTCCCGGGCCTCCTCCGACGCGACGAGCGCACCGAGCTGGTGAAGCGCGGGCAGCGCGTCCGCCGCGCCCTCCCGGTCGACCGCCTCCGAGAGCGCCGGGTCGCTCGCGAGCGGGTCGTGACCCGCGAGCGGCGGCGGCTGGTTCTCGACGCGGTGGGTGGCGTGGTCGGCACCGGGAGGTGGGAACCCGGTGCGATCGCCCGCTACCTCCCGGACCACCTGTTGCGTGCGCAGATCGGCCACCCGGGCAGCGTAGCGCCGGGGGAGCGCCGAAGAGGGGCGTCGCACGCCCGATCGGCCTCAGGGCTGCGCAGGCAGCTCCCACACCTCCAGCACCTCGAACCGCCGGATCGGCGGCACCGCGATCGTCGCGGTGCCGTCCACCTCGGTGCGCACCCGGCACTCCATCCCCGCCACCAGCGCACGCACGAGCAGCGGCCGGTGCGTGTTCCGGATCCGCAGCACCCCGCCGTGCACGGTGACGGGCGCGAGCATGCCGGCCCGGCGCACCCCGGTCTGGTTCAGCAGGTGCACGACGGTGGCGGCGCCGCTGCGGCCGACGGTGAGCTCCACCTGCTCCGGGAGATCGGCGGAGAGGCGCTCGGCGCCGTCGAGCAGGTCGACGGCCACCCCGACCGCGAGGTCGCGCAGCGCCGTCACGCCCAGCTCGCGGTACGCCCGGCCGACGCTCCACGGGATCTGCGCCGCGACGCCCGCACCCGTCCGGCGCACGGCGTAGCCCGGCTCGCCCGTCGGCGCGTTGCCGTACGCGAGCTCCGGCGGTCCGAACGGCGCGCGGCCCAGCACGGCGAGGTGGGGCTCGGCGTCGCGCCGCCACGTCATCTCGTGGCGGCGCCCGTGCAGCGGGACGACCGGCGCGCGCACGCCGATAGGCACGTCCGCATCTTCGCTGCGGGGGCCCGCGGCGACGAACGTCGAGCGCAGGGCGTCGGGACCGGCCAGCTCCGCGGTCGCCCGCTCTCCCGGCAGGCAGTCCAGCTGCACCTGCCCGTCCGCGCCGATCGCCGTGGCACCGGTGGCCAGCAGCCGCCCGCCACCGGCGACCCATGCGTCGAGGGCGCGGGCCGTGTCGGTGTCGAGCGGCCCGGCGTCGGGCACGACCAGCAGGCGGTAGCGGTCGAGGCCGGCACCGGCCATCGCGGTGATCGCCTCGGCGGGGACGACGTCGAACGGCACGTGCCGCTCCTGCAGCGCCGCGAACAGCCCGCGGAACTCGGAGACCACCTCGTCGTGGCGCTCCCGGCCCGCCTCGCCGCGCACCGGGCGGACGAGCCCCGTGACGGCGCACGGTGCCAGCCCGTCGTAGAGCAGGCTGTGGTCGCGGTGGAAGCGCATCACCTCGCGGCCGCCGCCACGCCGGGGTAGGGGACCGCCCCGGGAGGGCCCATCACGGAGATCGACGGGTTGCCGCCACGCGCGACCGTCTGCTCCAGGTACTGCGCGAACGCTTCGGGCTGCTCGCCTGCCATCCGGTAGGGCATGTCGAGGAAGGCGACGGAGTTGACCAGCACCGGCACGGTGGGCGCCGCGGCCCGCAGCGCGCTGACCGCCTCGGAGGTGGCCTGGTGCCAGAACTCGCGGCCGACGGCGTTGCCGGCCTCGTGGAACCGGATGTCGGCGCTGCGGCCCAGGATGAGCCCGGCGTCGGGGCGGCGGCCGCGGATGCGGTCGCGGATGCGGCCGGTCAGCCGCTCCACCACGCCGTCGGCGAACTGTCGCCACACCGCGTAGTGCGCCGAGTCCGGGCCGTCCGGGAGCGTGTCCAGCCCGGTCTCGGCGCGGAACGCCCTGCGCGTCGACTCCGCGTGGCAGACGCCCCGGTAGCGGCCCTCGTAGTCGACCTCGCTGAAGCCGAACCAGTTGAAGAAGAAGCCGTCGACCGGGTAGCGGTCGATCACCTCGTCCAGGATGTCGAGGCTGCGGTCCTGGTAGTACGCGCCGGTCGGGGTCATGCTGACCAGCCCGTTGTAGACCTGCCACCCGCCGCCCGGGCTCACGAACGCCCATTCGGGGTGCTGCTCGGCCAGCGTGAGCGGCACCTTGGAGAAGTCCATGCGTGCCATCACGCGGACGCCGCGGGAATGCGCCGCCGAAACGGCGTCACCGAGCAGGTCGCCTCCGGGGCGCTGCGCCAGGTGCGGGTTGCGGGTCTGGAACGGCAGGTCGGTGGGGTACCACGGAGAGGATCCCGCCCGCGTTGACGAGCCAGGTGTCGGCGCCGGTTTCCTGGATGGCGTCGAGCGTGCGTTCCACGTCCAGGCCGGCGTCGATCTCCCGGAGGTTGGTCTGGAACATCCGGAACGATCGCGACCACCAGCGTGGCGTCGGCTGGTCCATGGCTGCGGGGATGGGGCTGGCGAGGCTCACGGCCGGTCGACTCTCCATCGAGTTATTTCGATTTCCAGGAGTTTCGGGGCGGCAAAAGTATTTCGATTTCCGTGATGTGTCAACGGCGTGTGGCGCATTGCAGGGCCGCGGGGGCCGCCCGGCCCGTACGGTGTGGGCACGCCGTCCCCGGGACATCGACGAGGAGAACGCATGCCGCGCGTGGCCGCCATCGACTGCGGGACGAACTCGATACGCCTCCTGGTCGCCGACGTGACCACCGGGTTCGACGGCGCGCTCGCGCTGCGCGACGTGCACCGCGAGACCCGGATCGTCCGGCTCGGCCAGGGCGTCGACGCCACCGGCGAGCTGCGCCCGGAGGCCCTCGAACGCACCCGGGCCGCTCTCGCCGACTACACGGCGGTGCTCCTGCGCAAGGGCGCGGAGCGCGTCCGGATGGTCGCCACCAGCGCCACCCGCGACGCGCGCAACCGCGACGAGTTCTTCGGGATGGTCCGCACCACCCTCGGGGTGGAGGCCGAGGTGATCTCCGGGGACGAGGAGGCGCAGCTCTCCTTCACCGGAGCGGTCGGCGACCTCGACCCCGACGACGGCCCGTTCGTCGTGGTCGACGTCGGCGGCGGGTCCACCGAGCTGGTGGTCGGCACGCTCGAGACCGACGAGGTGGCGATCCGCGCCGCCCGCTCGGTCGACATCGGCAGCGTGCGGATCACCGAGCGGTGCCTGCACGGCGACCCGCCGGCGGCGGACGAGGTGGCGCAGGCCCGCGAGCTGGCCACGAGCGTCCTCGACGAGGCCTTCGCCGCCGTGCCCGTCGACGGCGTGCGCACCTGGGTCGGCGTCGCGGGCACGATCACCACGCTGTCCGCGGTGGCGCAGAACCTCGCCGAGTACGACCCGGACGCCGTCCACCTGTCCCGGCTCCCGCGCACCGAGCTGCACCGGGTCGCCGGCGAGCTGCTGGGCATGTCCCGTGACGAGCGGGGCCGCCACCGGGCGATCGCCCCCGGCCGCATCGACGTGATCGGCGGCGGCGCCCTCATCGTCGACGTGCTGGCGGCCGAGCTGCACGAGCGCGCAGGAGTTGCCGAGCTCGTGGTGAGCGAGCACGACATCCTCGACGGCATCGCCCGGTCCATCGCCTGACCGCGACTCACGCACACCCAGCCCGCGACTCGGGCGCACGCAAACCCCGACTCGCGGGGCATCGGGGTCCCCCACCCCGCGAGTCGCGCTCTCCGTGCGCCGAGTCGCGTCCTCCGTGCGCTCGAGTCGCGATCGGGATGCCTGCGTAGCGTGTGGGGGGTGGACACGCCGTCGACGGAGGGCTTCCGGAGCGTCGAGGAGCTCGACGCGGAGCTCGTCGGCTGCCGTGCCTGCCCTCGGCTGGTCGACTGGCGCGAGCAGGTGGCGCGGGAGAAGCGGGCGGCGTTCCGCGACCAGGAGTACTGGGGCCGGCCGGTGCCCGGGTTCGGCCCGCCGGACGCGCCGCTGCTGATCGTCGGCCTCGCCCCCGCGGCGCACGGCGCGAACCGCACGGGGCGGATGTTCACCGGCGACCGCTCCGGTGACGTGCTGTACGCCGCGTTGCACGCGGTCGGCCTGGCGAACCAGCCCACGGCCGTCCACGCGGGGGACGGGCTCGAGCTGATCTCCACCCGGATCACCGCGCCCGTGCACTGCGCGCCGCCGGACAACAAGCCGACGCCGGACGAGCGCGAGCGGTGCGGCTCGTGGTTGCGTGCCGAGCTGGCGCTGTTGCGGCTGCGGGCGGTGGTGGTGCTCGGGGCGTTCGGCTGGCAGGCATTGCTGCCGGTGCTGGCCGAGGCGGGTTGGGCGGTTCCGCGTCCGCGGCCGCGTTTCGCCCACGGCGCGCACGTCGAGCTGGCGGGCGAGCGCGGGCCGCTGCACCTGTTCGGCTGCTACCACGTGAGCCAGCAGAACACCTTCACCGGACGGCTGACACCCGCGATGCTCGAGGACGTGCTGCGTCGGGCGGCGGCCGTAGCCAGGCTCACCCCTGGGAGGGAGGTACCCGTGCCCTGAACGGTGGGAGCATGGGTGCCATGGCGCGCAACACGCGGATCGTCGTCGTCGGTGGCGGTTACGTCGGCATGTACACCGCACTGCGGCTGCAGAAGAAGCTGCACCGCGGCGAGGCCGAGGTCACGGTGATCGACCCGCAGCCGAACATGACCTACCAGCCGTTCCTGCCCGAGGCGGCGGCCGGCTCGATCGAGCCGCGGCACGTGGTGGTGCCCCTGCGCAAGGTGTTGCGCAAGTGCCACCACCTCACCGGCCGCGTCACGTCGATCGACCACTCCGCCCGCGAGGTCACGGCCGAGCTGGTCACCGGCACCGTCACCACGCTCGCTACGACGTGCTCGTCGTGGCGCCGGGGTCGGTGGCCCGCACGCTCCCGGTGCCGGGGCTGGCCGAGCGGGGCATCGCCTTCAAGTCCGTCGGTGAGGCCATCTTCCTGCGCAACCACGTGCTGTCGCAGCTCGATGGGGCCGCCACCACGGTCGACCCCGAGCTGCGCCGCCGGATGCTCACGTTCCTCGTGGTCGGCGGCGGTTACGCGGGCGTCGAGGCGCTCGCGGAGCTGCAGGACATGGCCCGCTACGCCACCCGCTACTACGAGAACATCGCGCCCGACGACATGCGCTGGGTGCTCGTCGAGGCCGCCGGGCGGATCATGCCCGAGGTCGGCCCGCGGATGGGGCGCTACACCGTCCAGCGCCTGATGGAGGCCGGGATCGAGGTCTTCCTCGACACGCGGGTGAAGTCGATGGAGGGCGGTCACGTCGTCCTCGACGACGGCACCGAGTTCGACACCGAGACGATCGTGTGGACGGCCGGTGTCAAGCCGAGCCCGATGCTCGAGAACACCGACCTGCCGCGCGACGCGCGCGGCCGGGTCGACTGCACCGCGGAGCTGCAGGTCGTCGGGATGCCGGACGTGTTCAGCGCGGGTGACTGCGCATCGGTGCCCGACCTGTCGAAGGACGACCCGAGGCCAGGACGAGCCCGTCGGCCCAGCACGCCGTGCGGCAGGCGAAGGTGCTGGCCGACAACATCATCGCGCACCTGCGTGGCAAGCCGCTCGAGAAGTACCGGCACAGCTACGCGGGTTCGGTGGCGAGCCTCGGGCTGTACAAGGGCGTGGCCGAGATCTACGGCGTCAAGCTCCGCGGGCCGGTGGCGTGGTTCATGCACCGCACGTACCACGTGAGCCGGATGCCCACGTGGAACCGGCGCATCCGCATCGTCTTCGACTGGACGGGCGCGCTGTTCCTCGGCCGCGAGGTCGTGGCGCTCGGCCAGCTGATGGACCCGAAGGCGGAGTTCAGCCGGGTGGCGGGGCCGGGCAAGGCGGAGGCCGCGAAGGCTCCCGATGCGGTCTCCTCCGCACCCGAGAGCTCCTGACCGGGGCGATTCGCACCCCGACTCACCTGCACTGACACCCCGACCCGCGGACAAGGGTTCCGCGAGTCGGGGTGTGCGTGCGTGCGAGTCGCGCTCTTGATGCACCTCGACACGAGCCCGGCATGGCCGCTAGCCTCAACCAAGTGGTTGGTGGAGAGGGTGACGACCGGCGGGCCCAGCTCGTCGCGGCCGCGTTCCGGCGCGTTGCGGAGGCGGGCTTCGAAGGCCTGCGGCTGCGGCAGGTCGCCGAGGACGTCGGGATCGACCACTCCACGCTCCACCACCACTTCGCCACGAAGCAGGACCTGGTCGAGGCGGTCGCCGCCCACACGACGAGGCAGTTCTGGGGGACGAGCCCGCAGGCGCCCGATCCCGCGTCCGCGTTGAGAGCACACCTGGCGACGCTGCGGCAGATGATCGTCGAGCAGCCCGGTCTGTTCGTGGTCACGGTCGAGCTGGACCTGCGTGCCCGGCGGGACCCCGCGGTGGCCGCGGCGATGGAGCGGCACGAGTCGGGTTGGCGGGAGCGGCTCGTCGAGATCCTCACCGGTCTCGTGCCCGATCCCGCGGCCTCTGCGGAGCTGGTGATCGCCGCGGTGAAGGGGGTGCGCCTGCTGCCGGACGTCGCAGGCCGGGTGCTCCACCAGCTCGGCGAGCACCTGATCGGGGACGGGAGGGGATGACGTGCAGGTACTGGTCATCGGAGGGGGCATCGGCGGTCTCGCGCTCGCCCAAGGCTGCGCCGGGCAGGCGTCGACGTCGCGGTCCACGAGCGCGACCACGGTGTCGGCAGTCGCCGGGAGGGCTACCGCATCCACATCAACCCGGTCGGCGCGAGGGCGCTGCACGCGCTGCTACCCGCGTCCGGCTGGCAGGAGTTCCTCGCGACCGCGGGCCCCGGTGGCGACTTCGGGTTCCTGACCGAGCAGCTCCGCGAGCTGGTCGTCGTCGAAGAATCGATCATGTATCCGGGCGGGGCCGACCCCGCCGAGAACCACTACGCGGCCGACCGTGCGACGCTGCGCCGCGTGCTGGCCGGCGGCCTGGACGACGTCGTGCGATTCCGGTCCGAGTTCGTCGGTGACGAGCAGCGGCGCGACGGCCGGGTCGAGGCGCGGTTCGCCGACGGCAGCACGGCGGTCGCCGACCTGCTGGTGGGGGCGGACGGGCCGGCCTCGCGGGTCCGATCGCAGCTGCTGCCGCACGCCACCCCGGTCGACGCGGGTGTCGTCGGCATCGCGCACAAGATCTGGCTCGACGACGCGACCAGGGCCGGTCTCGGCCGGCTGGCCACGGGCATGAACGCGGTGCAGACGAGCGGCCCGTGCTTCCTGTTCACGTCCGCGTTCGAACCGCCTCCCGCCACCGGTGCCCGGCCCTACGTGCTGTGCGCGCTCGTCACCCGGCGCGACCTGCTCCCGCCCGACGTTGCCGAGCTCGACCCACACGCCTTGCGCGCCGTGGTCGACGTGATCGTGGCCGGCTGGGACCCGGGCCTGCGCCGCGCCCTCGCCGACTCCGATCCGGAGAGCCGCGGCGCCGTCGCGTTCCGCGCTGCGCCGCCGGTGCCCGGCTGGGTGAGCGGCCCCGTGACGGTCCTCGGCGACGCCATCCACGTGATGCCGCCGGTCGGCGGGCTCGGTGGCAACACCGCGCTGCGGGACGCGCACCTGCTCGGTCGTCTGCTCCCGGACGTCGACCGTGGCGAGCGCGGCCTGCTGGACGCGTCGCGGAGTACGAGGCCGACATGCGCGAGTACGGCACGGCCGCCGTGCGCTGCGCGACGGGTCAGGCCGGGCAGCTCCTGGCCACGGGTGCGGCGGCAGCTGCAGGTGCGCGGGCGTTCTTCCGTCTGGCCGCGGCGGTGCCGCCGCTGCGGCGCCGCGCGTTCGCCAACGGGTGGGCCGGGCCCGCGGCCGCGCGGGCGTGGGAGCGCAGGACGGCGCCGACCCCTGCGTGACCACCCACCCCGGACCGTACGCTGGCGCGCGCCCCCGTGGCCCAACCGGCAGAGGCAAGCCCCTTAAAAGGGTTCGAGTGTGGGTTCGAATCCCACCGGGGGCACGGCTGTCGACGATCGACGTGCCAATGATCGGCAGAAGTGGTGCAAGGGCGTCACATCCGGCGCCCTCGGACCACTTCCGGTGATCACGGCCCGAGGGCGATCGTGCGCGAGTCGAACCGCTCGCATCCCACCGGGATACGCGCCCCGCGACCGCGGCGGACGGGCAGGTCAGTGCGTGACCACGAACTCGCCGCCTGCGGTCAGCGCCACCTCGGGGCCGAAGAGCCTGGCCGGGGTGAAGGCGCCGGGGCGGCCCTCGCCCTTGGCGAGCCGCTGCACCACCTCGGTGATGGCGCCGACCGTGAACGTCATGCCTTCGCCGGTGCGCAGCCAGCCCTCGCGCACCCGACCGGACGGCCATTCGACCCGGGCGCGGCCCCAGGAGTGCCGGCGCGGGCGCTCCCTGGTCGTGGTCATGGTGATGCGGGCGAGTCGCCGCGTGGCGAAGCCGGCCAGGCCGGGCGCACGCAGCACGCCACCGACCGCCGGCAGGGCCGCTCGGACGGCCGGGTTGGCCGGGACGAGGGATGAGGCGCCGATGACCGACGGGGCACCGCTGGCCTGCCAGGCCGCGAAGAGTTCGCCGCTGCCCAGGGAAGCGGTGGTGACCACGTCGCCGTCGGGGGTCGTCAACCGCTCGGCGGCACCGCCGGCCCGAGCCCGCACGATCCGGCCCTGCCGCACCTCGCGGCCGCCGTCGCGCAACATCTGCACCATGGTGGAGGCCAGGGCTTCGCCGAGGGCGCCGGGTTCGGTCGCGACCGACGCGACGGCGTCGATGCGTACTCGCGAAGGCTTCTCCTCGTCGGCCAGCAGGTGCAGCAGGATGCCCTCGGTCGCGAGCACGCCGAATCCCGCCCCGGAGACCAGCGTGCGGCCCGTCGCCGCCGCCTCCCGGTCCATGCCGTGGAGCAGCTCGAACACGCGCAGTTCGTTGGCGACGTCGACGTAGTGGGTGCCTGGGGGGCAGGCCCGCGCTACCTGCGGCGCCGTGGTCACGAACGGGCCGACCGTGTTGACCACGACGGCCGGTGCCTCGGTGGCCAGCCGCGCGCAGACCTCGTCGAGGGAGCCGGTCACCGCCCGGGCATCCGGACTCACCCGGGCCAGCCGCTCCCGATCGCGGCCGACCACCACCACCTCGAGGCCTGCCTGCTGCAGGCGCTCCACTGCCGGCCTGCCGACCCGTCCGGTCGCGCCGAGCACCCAGATCTCACCCGTCATGTGGGCCTCCATCAGTCATGACATGTCGTGTCATCACTATGGTAGGCCACGACACGGCATGTCATCACTAGAATCAGCCGCATGGGTCGATGGCAGCCGGGTGCGCGAGAGCGGCTCGAGCAGGCCGCGCTCGATCTCTTCCTCGAACAGGGCTTCACCGAGACCACCGTGCCGCAGATCACGGCCCGGGCCGGGCTCACGACCCGGACGTTCTTCCGGCACTTCACCGACAAGCGTGAGGTGCTGTTCACCGGCGACGAGTCGGTGCCCGAGCAGGTGGCCCGCCTCATGGTCGACGCCCCGCCGTCGCTCGGCCCCATGGAACTGATCGCCGGGGGTCTCGCCCCCGCCGCGGCCGAGATCATCGAGGGCCGCAGCCTCGACTACGTGCGACGCCGACGGGCCGCGATCGACGCCGAACCCGCCCTGCAGGAGCGCGAGCTGCGCAAGTTCTCGCAGATGGCGGAGGCGATGGAACGGGGCTTCCGCGACCGGGGAGTCGACGACCTGACCGCCCGGCTGGCAGCCGAGATCGCCGTGACCGCGTTCCGGGTGGCGGTCACCCGCTGGCTCGAGCAGCACGGCGACCCCGACCTGCCGACCACCGTCGACCAGACCCTGGCAGCGATGAGGCACCTGCTAGGCGCCCAGGCGGGTCAGCCATTGGCTCCGGAACGTCAGGGAGCGTTCGACGCCGGCAACGGCCCCCGCGGCGGGCAGGGCGATCTTGGCCCATCCCGGGAGGCTGATCGGCGAGGTGAAGGTGCCGATGTGCTCGGCGACCGGGGGGATCCGGGTGATCGCCTCCACGGCCAGGGAGAGGCTGACCGCGAGCCCCACCAGGAGTACGACGACGGCCATCGCGCCGACGAGGCCGCTGGTGCGGGGGAATCGCCGGTCGAACCGCGCCCGGAGCCCTTCCGGTGAACGGGGGTGCGGGCGCAGCCGCTGTTCGGTGCCGTCGTCGCGGACGTAGTGGATGCGTTTCACGCCGTACGGGCTGGTGGCGACCTCGATGACGCCGCCGGGCACCGGGAATGCCACGGGAACGTTGGCGCGGTAGATCTGGACGCCGTCGCGGTAGAGCGTGGCCGGGCGCTTCCTGGTGGTGCTGTCGGCGTTGGGCCGGACGTCGACCTCGAAGAGGTGGCTGCCCGTCGCACGGTCGGTGAGGACGAGGCCGAACAGCGAGCGGGAGAACAGGTGCCAGCCGCGGTACTCGGGGAGCGGGCTCCCGTCGCCCGGCCTGACCCTGGCGAGCTGCAGGCGCCGGGTGAGCTTCATCGGATCCCTCGCCGTGGCAGGCCGCGGATCGGCATCGGGGGTAACCGGGGCATGCCATCGACGGTATGGAGGCCACCTGTCGATGTGGATCGGTCGACGGGCTCGGATCGTCCGGCGGAAGTCGGAGTGCCGTCGACTTCCGGGGGAGGTGGGCACACCACGCGCCCTCCTAGGCTTGCCCGCGATGGTCGACACGGCAGGCGAGCGGCGATTCCCGGTCCGGGACCGGCTCGTCGACGGCGGGCTGGTCGCGCTCGCGGCGCTGCCCGGGTTCTGGCCGGCCGTGTACTGGTACGGGATCGCGCCGGTGCAACCCCTCTGGCTGCCGCACCTGGACTTCCTCGCCGGCGTCATCGGGTGCCTCGCGCTGTGGTGGAGGCGCCGATTCCCGCTGGTGCTCGCCGCCGTGCTCGTCCTGCTGAGCGCGTTCTTCCTGTCCGCGGGGGCCGCGGCGCTCGTTGCGCTGCTCACCGTGGCCGTCCACCGTTCGGCGAGGGCCACGGCGGTGGTGGCCGTCGGCAACGTGCTCTCGATCATGGCGTTCACACTGCTGAGACCGGGGCCGCTCCCGTTCTCGTGGATGCTGGTCGCGCTCCAGGCCGCGGTCGTCGCAGGCCTGGCCGGGTGGGGTCTGCTCATGCGCAGCCGTCGGCAGCTCATCGCGTCGTTGCGCGCGCGGGCCGTCGCGGCCGAGGTCGAGGCCCGGCTGCGGGCCGAGCGCTCCCGGCAGGAGGCCCGCGCGGCACTCGCGCGGGAGATGCACGACGTCCTCGGCCACCGGTTGTCACTGCTCAGCGTGCACGCGGGTGCTCTGACCTACTACCGCGACGCCTCGGCGGACGAGATCGGCCGGGCCGCCGAGGTGGTCCGGGAGAACGCGCGCCGTGCCCTGCAGGACCTGCGGGAGGTGATCGGCGTCCTGCGCGCCCCCGAAGGGACCACCCGCTGCCGGGCGTCGCGGACGTCGTCGAGCTCGTCGAGGAGACCCGGCGGTCCGGCACCCCGGTCGATCTGCAGGATGTCCCCGGCGTGACGGCCGGTGGTCGCGCCGTCCCCGAGACGGTGGGCCGCACGATCTACCGGCTCGTCCAGGAGGGGCTGACCAACGCGCGCAAGCACGCCCCCGGCGCGCCGGTGCACATCCGGATCAGCGGTGAGCCCGGTGACCACCTGACCGTCGAGATCGTCAACGAGCGGCCGGCCACGAACGCCGCCGTCCTCTTGCCCCCGATCGGCTCCGGGGAGGGGCTGCGCGGGCTGGCCGAGCGGGCCGCGCTCGTCGACGGCGGTCTCGAGCACGGGCCGACCGGCTCCGGCGGGTGGCGGCTGGGCATGCGGTTACGGTGGCCTGCGTGAGCGAGGCCGAGCCGTCGATCCCACCGTCGATGCAGCCGACGATCGACGTGCTCATCGCCGACGACGACCCGGTCGTCCGCTTCGGGCTCGGCATGATGTTGCGCGGCGCCGCCGACCTGCGGGTGGTCGCCGAGGCCGGTGACGGCGCGGAGGCGATCGAGCTGGCCCGCCGGCACGAGCCGCACGTCGTCCTGATGGACATCCGGATGCCCGGCACGGACGGGATCGCCGCGACCGAGGCGCTGCGGGCCCGGACCCCCGCGCCGGAGGTCATCGTGTTCACCACCTTCGACGCGGACGCGCACGTGCTGCGCGCCCTGCGGGCCGGTGCAGCCGGGTTCCTGGTGAAGGACACCCCGCCCGACGAGCTCGTCGTCGCCATCCGGCACGCGGCACAGGGACGCCCGGTGCTCTCCCCCGAGGTGACCCGCAGGCTCATCGACCGGGTCGCCGGGGCCGGCCAGGACACCCGGCGCGATGCGGCCCGCCGCAAGCTCGACTCCCTCGCCGACCGCGAGCGCACCGTGGCGGTCGAGATCGGTGCCGGGCGGTCCAACGCGGAGATCGCCGCACTCCACCACATCGGCCTGGCCACCGTGAAAACCCACGTGTCCGCGATCCTGACCAAGCTCGACCTCACCAACCGCGTCCAGGTTGCCGTGCTCGTGCACGACGCGGGGCTCGGCCCGCAAGGCCGATGAGCGTGGCTCAGACCGCCGCCGTGTCGCGCGTCGACCGGCCGTTGGCGAGCAGGGTCGCGATCGCGCCGACGGTCGCGTACCCGCGCCATTCGAGTTCGGCCGCGGGCGAGTAGCTGGCGAAGTCGACGGCCCAGCCGCCGTCGTCGCGCTGCTCGGCCTCGACCCGGTCGAGGTCCGCCTCGATGACCTCCGCCCGGAACAGCCTGCGGGACGGACGGTCCGGCAGCGGCGAGACGGCCAGCGGCCGGAGGGCCTCGCCGGGCGAGCCGCCTGCCACCGGGAGGACACCGTCGTCCGGGATGAACCGCGCCAGCCCGTCGATCCGATCGGCGGCATCCGGCCGGATCACCGACAGCGCGTCCAGGAACTGGACCGCGAAGGTCAGGGCGATCGCATGCGGTGCGGAGTCCAGCGCGTCGATCCGGAGGAGGCAGTGGTCGACGGCCCGAGCGGTCCAGGGTGGTCCGCGACGGCCGCGTCGTGGGCCGCGACCCGCAGCGCCGCGCTCGTGACGAAGGCCGTGCTCTGCAGGGTGGACGTCGTCGGATCGGCATCGGCCCAGAACGGCGCGCAGCCACTGCGGTCGGTGATCGGCAGTGCGAACGGCAGCCCGCCGTCCGGCAGGGTGATCGTTTCGAGCCAGTCGCAGAGCTGCTCCGCCCGTGGCGTGGTGTGCGGGCCGAGCTCGGCGAACGCCTCGAACGCGTGCAGCGCGCCTCCGGGCTGGCTCTCCGGCGCGCGGAGATCGGGTTCGAGCCCCCACCCGTACCCGCCGTCAGGGTTGCGGTAGCCGTCGACCGCGGCGAGCACGGCCTCCGGAGCGCCTCCCGTGAAGAGGAACTCGTACCGGCGGCGGTCGAGCAGCCGGGCGTGCTGCGCGAGGAAGGACTCCGCGGTCTTCGGATCGATGGGCATCGGCCCAGCCTGCCCGGACCGCGGCACGTCGTCGTGAACGGATCGGACATCCGGTCGGTGGGCGCGCCGGCCCGACCCCGTCCGCCGAGTAGCTTCCGGTGCAGGCACCGGCATCGAGGGTGGTGGCCATGAGCGGACCCGAGGTCTGGAACGTCGGCACGGAGTACGAGCGGTACGTCGGCCGGTGGAGCCGTCGGGTCGCCGAGCGCTTCGTGGGTGGGCTGGACGTACCGGCCGGGGCGCGGTGGTTGGACGTCGGGTGCGGAACCGGCGCGCTCACGGCGGCGGTTCTGCGGCGGGGTGCGCCGTCGGACGTGTGGGGTGTCGACCGGTCGGACGGTTTCGCCGCCCACGCCCGCCGCGAGGTGACGGACCCGAGAGCGCGGTTCTCGGTGGGCGACGCCCGTGCCCTGCCGTTCCCCACGGGCCGCTTCGACGCGGTCGTGAGCGGGCTGGTGCTCAACTTCGTTCCGGAGCCCGCCGTGGCGGCCGCGGAGCTGGTCAGGGTCGCGGCGCGCGGTGGGGTGGTCGCGGCGTACCTGTGGGACTACGCCGACGGCATGCAGATGATCCGGCAGTTCTGGGACGCCGCCGTCGCGCTCGACGCCTCTGCGGCGGAGCAGGACGAGGGTCGCCGGTTCCCGCTGTGCCGGCCGGACGCCCTGCGCGCGCTCTGGCTCGGGGCCGGCCTCACCGGGGTCGAGGTGGAGCCGATCGACGTGCCCACCGTGTTCCGCGACCTGGACGACTACTGGTCGCCGTTCCTCGGGGGGCAGGGGCCGGCGCCTGGTTATGTCGGCTCGCTCGACGACGAACACCGTGCTGCGCTGATCGGGCTCCTGCGCGAACGCCTCCCGCAGGCGCCGGACGGATCGATATCCCTGACGGCGCGTGCGTGGGCCGTGCGCGGGGTTCGCTGAGCGAGCGCGCGACGGACGGCCGGTGTCGCCGGCCGGATGGGACAGCGGTGGGGGGAAGCGGTGGGGAGAACCGGGGCCGGGGTGGGGCCGGCGACGAGCGCACCCCCTATGGGGACGCTCGCCGCCGGGTCTGCTGGGGCGGCCTACCGCCGTCCGCCCGCGGCGCGGAGCCGCTCCATCTCCTTGCCGATCTCCCACAGGCGGCACGGCCAGACGGGGGCGACCGTGGTGGGGAGCCGGCATCCGCGGCAGTGGCCCGTGTCGTCGGGGCTGTGCTCGGCGAGGATGTGGCGCACCGCCGAAGAGGTGAACGTGCCCGCGAGGACCTCGGCGATGCTGTGGATCTGGTCGCTCGGCTCTCTGGCCACCGGGGTTGCGCTCATCACGCGCACCTCCCGTCGTGGCGTGCTGCGTGTGGTTCTCGCCTGCCGTCCGGCGAGCTCCCCCTCGCTGTTCCCCGCAACACCGCTGCTCCTCTCGCCGCTGACGCTTGCCGCCCGTTCCCCTCAGTGCTCCGGGGTGCCGCTGAGTGAGCTCCCGGACACACAGAGCAGTGTGCCGCTGTGCGTCTGCAAATGCAAGCTGCCGCTGCATGTGCATTCGTGCACGTGCAGCGGTCCGTGCATCTGCACTCGATAGGCCGGCACCAGTGATCATTGGCGTGACGAGAAGGGCGGTCGGCAGCGGCGCGCGCAGGATAATCCCTGATCAGGGCGCCCGATCGGATGAAACCGGGCGCATCTGCCCACTGCATGTGCGTGCGCCATATGCATGTGCAGATGCAGGCTGCTACCTTCAGATCGCACACGCGCTCAGTTGACCCCGGAAGGTGATCAAGATGGCGAACGATCGCATCGTTGTGCCGGCGCACGAGATCGACGGTGCTCAGTGGCGCAAGAGCTCGTTCAGCGGGCAGCACAACTGCGTCGAGGTCGCGATGCTGGACGGTGGCGACGTGGCGGTGCGCCACTCGCGCCGGCCGGGCGGGCCCGCGCTCCTGTTCACCCCCGACGAGTGGTCCGCATTCCTCCAGGGCGCCTGGCACGGCGAGTTCGGCGAACGCGGCACTCGCTGACAGCCCGGGGGTCAGCTTCCGCTCCGACGATCGAACGCCGGCGTGGTCTCCACGCCGGGCGTGTGTATTTCCGAGGTCAGAGCTCGGTGATGGCCTTCGCCAGCATCTGCCGCGAGCGGTCGGGCGTCTCGGCGTCGACCGTGAGACGGTCGAGTGCGCGGCTGAAGATCTCGATCTCCTCGACGCCGTCGAGCATGACGGCCCCGCCGAGGTGCTCGATGTACACCACGTCGGGTAGCTCCGCCTCGGCGAACCGGAGAAGGGTGAAGGGGCCCTCCGCGGCGTAGCCGCTCAGCTGGTTGGGCACGATCTGGATCGTGATGTGGGGCTGCTTCGACTGCTCCAGCAGGAACTGGAGCTGCTCCCTCAGCACCCGGCGGCCGCCGATCGGCCGGTGGATCACCGTCTCGTCGATGATGGCCCACAGCCGGGGTGGGTTCGGATTGGTGATCAGGGTCTGGCGCTGCATCCGCAGGTGGATGCGCTTCTCGGTGTCGGCCGGTGCGTAGTCGGGCCGGCCGCGGGTGAGCACCGCGCGCACGTACGCCTCGGTCTGGAGGAGGCCGGGCACGAACTGCAGCTCGTAGGTGTGGATGCGGGCCGCGGACTCCTGCATCCCCATGAAGTCCTGGAACCAGCTCGGGGTGACGTCGGTGTAGCGGCGCCACCACCCCGGCTCGTTGGCCTTGCGGACCATCTCGAGGAACTGCTCGCGCTCCTCGGCGTCGCTGACGCCGTACATGGTGAGCAGGTCGGCGACGTCGCGCTCCTTGAACGCGACCCGGCCGAGTTCGAGGCGGGAGACCTTGGAGTCGGACGCCCTGATCTGGTAGCCGGCATCGGAGCGGGAGATGCCGGCGTTCTCCCGGAGTTTGCGCAGCTGGGTGCCGAGCACGATCCGGCGCGCCGTGACCCCACGGGCGTCGGACGGCACCGCGGAGCCCGGCTCCGGGCGCCATCCTCGGCCATCGGCTCCTCCTCGCGGACTTGCGGCTCCGTTGTTCGGGCCCACCCCGCATCCGCCGATGGCACAACGAGCAGGGCCGGCACTCTGCTGGAGGATGACCGTACACGCAGAGAACGACAAGTGGAGGGTCGTGTCCGAGGTTCAACCTGATCAGTCCTTGCCCTACACTCGGCCAGTCGCCGTAGACTCTCGGACTCCGAGATCGACTACCGAGTGAGGCGAGTGTGCCGAGTACCGAGGAAGAGGTAGTTCCGGCCTACATCGACGTGTCGAAGGCCAGTGTCGCGCGGGTCTACGACGCCTTCTTGAACGGCAAGGACAACTACGAGATCGACCGCGAGGTCCTGCGGCGGGTCCAGAAGGTGGCGCCCGAGGCCACTCAGCTCGGCTGGGACAATCGCGAGTTCCTCATTCGGGCCAGTCGATTCATCGCGAGCCAGACGGGTGTCACGCAGTACCTCGACTGCGGCTCCGGCCTGCCCACGGCCGAGAACACCCACCAGATCGTGCAGCGGATCGAGCCGGAGTCGAAGGTCGTGTACGTCGACAACGACCCGGTGGTGCTCGCCCACGGCCGAGCGTTGCTCGAGGAGAACGACCAGACCCACCTCATCGGCGCCGACATCTTCGAGCCGCGCGAGGTTCTGCAGAACGAGCTCGTGCGCAAGACCCTTGATTTCTCGGAGCCGATCGCGCTCTACCAGTGCGGAACGATCCACCATTACAACGGTGATCAGTACGCCGAGATCATGCAGGAGTACGTCGATGCTCTTCCGTCGGGATCGTACGTCGCGCTGAGCCACTTCTACGACCCGGAGACCGACGAGTACAGCCCACTCGCGCGCAAGATGGAAGATGTATTCCTGCACAGCCCGATGGGGAGCGGCTGGTTCCGTACGCGGGAGCAGATCCTCAGCATGCTCCCGGGGCTCGAACTGGTCGAACCGGGCCTGGTGCTCTGCGCCAACTGGTGGCCGGACGGTCCGCGGGTGAAGCCGATGCCGTCGGTGTCGTACACCATTGCCGGGGCGGTCGGCCGCAAGCCCTGAGCCGGTCGGGGGCAGTCGGCAACGGTGCTTCCGTCCAATGGAAGTGATGTTGCCCGGTCGGACCCGGCGGCGCTTGGCTGCGTGCTCCGGAACGCGCTTTCTGGAGGTTGCCATGGCGCCGACGCTGGTCCTCGTGCACGGTGCGTGGCACGGGCCGTGGGTGTGGCGCAGGCTCGTCGACGAGCTGGCCGACCTCGACACCCGCACGGTGGCGCTGCCGTCCGCCGGTGCCGACGCGAGGCGCTCGGCGACATGTACTCCGACGCTGCCGCGGTGCGCGCCGCGGTCGCCGCGGTGGACGGGCCGGTCGTGGTGTGCGCCCACTCCTACGGTGGGGTTCCGGTGTCCGAGGGGCTCGCGGGCGTGTCGAACGTCGTCGGGCTCGTCTACCTGGCGGCGTTCCAGCTCGACGTCGGTGAGTCGCTGCTCGGTGCCGTCGGCGGCAGCGCTCCGAACTGGTGGGACGTGCACCGCAGCGAGGGTTACGTCGACGTGTTGCGCCCGTTCGAGACGTTCTACGGCGACGTCCGCCCGCACACCGCGCGCGGCGCCGTCGCGCGGCTGAGCCATCAGGCGCTCGCGGCGTTCGAACAACCGCTCACGAGCGCGGCGTGGCACACGGTCCCCAGCACCTACGTCGTGTGCGAGTACGACGCCGCGATCCCCGTCGTCGCGCAGGAGATGATGGCCCGCAACGCCGACCGGGTGCTGCGGATGCGCTCGTCGCACTCGCCGTTCCTGTCCCGGCCCGCGCAGCTCGCCGGTGTCCTGCGCGCCGAGGTGATGGCGGCGAGCCGCCCCGCCGCCCCCGCCTGACGCGCCCTGACGCGCGTCACGCCGGGGTGCGGTGCCGGCGGGCCACAGCGCCGAGCGCGGCCACCAGCGCGACACCCCGCAGAGCGGCGGGGCCAGGAACAGCGCCCCGACCACCCAGAGGTTGGCGCCGATCACCTCGGCGGTCGCGCTGAACCACGAGAACAGGGCGACGGCCGGTACCGCGACGCCCAGCAGCGCGGCCACCGGCCCGCTGAGGTAGCCGCCCACGACGGCCAGCGCCGCGAGCCCGGCCACGGCCACCGCCCACTGCCGGGCCGTGAGGGGTGACGCGTACGTCTGCGGGTCGGCGGTGGGCACCGAGCTCCAGTCGGCCGGGAACGCGATCAGCCACAGCGCCACCGTCGCGGCCGCGAGCAACACGACGACGGGCGCGCGCTTCACCCGGCCTCGACGAAGGCGATCAACGGCTCGACCCGCACGGGTGTGGCCAGGCTGTTGGCGATGAAGCACTCCCGGTGGGCGACGTCGACCAGGTGCTGCACCCGTTCCTCGGTCGGGCCGGCGACGAGCGTGATCCGGGGGCGCAGCACGATCTCCGAGATCCGGATCGGCCGCTCGGCCTCGGGCATCAGCGCGGTCGCGTCGTCGCGGTAGTCGCGGACGTCGAGCCGGGCCCGCGCGGCGACGGCGAGGAACGAGAGCAGCTGGCAGGACGCCGCGGCCAGCACCACGAGCTGCTCGGGGTTGAGCCGGGCCGGGTCGCCGAGGAAGGCGGGGTCGGACGAGAGCGCGAGCTCCGGCTCGGCGGGCGGTGCGCTCCCGCGGTGCCCGCGGTCGTAGTCGCGGTAGCCACCCGCGGTGGAACCGGACCACGAACACAGGGCCCGGTAGGTGTGCACCGGCTGCTCACCCATGGCGGCGCGTCAGCGGGCCGGTGCGCCGGCGTCGCGGACGCCGGTGGGGTCGCCGGGGCGGCGCCGGGCGAGCGGCCCGCGCGACCGCTGCCGCAGCCAGTCCCGGCCCGCCCGCAGCACCCGGCTCCACGTGGTGGGGCCGTACCGGGATTCGAGCAGGTCGCCGAGCCGGCCGAGCGCCCAGGCGAGCAGCGGCGCCCCGACCGCGAGGATCAGCCACCAGCGCAACCGGGCGGACAGGAACGCCCACATCGACGGCCACCTCCGACAAGGTTCGAGAGCTTCCCGAAGGTCCGGAGCGTATGCGCCGCATCCCGTCTCCGCACCCCGCGACCGGCGCCGATCCCCCGAACGACGGGCGCGACCGGGCCCCGCGACGGCTACCATCCCCACGATGGCGGGCGACCGTCCGGTCCTGCTCGGGCTGCTGCTCTACTTCCTCGTCGCAGCCCTGCCCACCATTTTGTTCTGGGCAGCGCTGCGGCTGCTCCCCGCTGCCTTCATGACGTGGGCCGAGCGGCGCAGGCGCCGGGAAGCGCCGCCGGGGCCCACGCTCGAGTCCACCGTCGCGAACCTGCGCAGGCTGCGCCACGAGGTGTGCCGCGGGTGCCACCACAACCAGGTGCGGCGCGTCGCCGTGGAGGCCGCCTACGACGACACGCTGCTGGAATGTTGCCGGCTCGTCGCCGTCGACGCTCCGCTCGCCACGGCCGATGCCCGGGAGCGCCCCTTCGCGCGGCTCCTCACCGAGGCGGCCCTGGAGAACGCGGGGATCACCCTGGACCCGCCGTGATCTAATCGCAGTAAAGTCATCTTTACCGAACGGGAACGCCGCCCGGCGTTCCCTCGTTGAACTGCACGGACGCATGACCCGCTTCCGAGGAGGACCCAGGTGCGCAGCAGCAGCAACCCGGCGTTCCGCAACCTGCCTTCCGGGCAGGGTGGGTACGCCACGTTCGACCGCCAGGGCGGCATGATGGGCGGCGCGGCCGGCTATGCCGACGCCCAGGCCGGGCAGGTCGAGTACGGGCGGGCCGGGGTCTCCGAGCGCCCGCTCACCATGGACGACGTCGTCACGAAGACGGCGATCACGGGTGGTGTCGCGCTCGTCGCGGGCGTGCTCACCGCGATGAGCGGGATGTTCTGGCTCGTGCTCCCCGCGTTCATCGTGGGGCTCGTCGTCTCCCTGATCGTCATTTTCAAGCAGAGCAGCAACCCCGGTCTCGTGCTCACGTACTCGGCCGCCATGGGTGTCGCGCTCGGCGGCATCACCGGCGCGCTCGAGATGTCCGGCACCCAGTTCGAGGGCATCGGCTTCCAGGCGGTGGTGGGCACCGCCGGTGTGTTCGTGGGGATGCTGGTCGTCTACAAGACCGGCGCCGTGCGGGTCACCCCGAAGTTCACCAAGTGGCTGATGGGCGCGATGTTCGGCGTCATGATCCTGATGGTGGTGAACCTGGTCGCGAGCTTCTTCACCACCGGCGGCCTCGGCCTGCGCGACGGCTCGCCGCTCGCGTACCTGTTCAGCATCGTCTGCATCGGGGTGGCCGCGTTCAGCCTGCTGCTCGACTTCGACATGGCCGACCGCGCCGTCCGCGACGGTGCTCCGGCGAAGTTCGCCTGGTACATCGCCTTCGGCCTGATGACCACGCTGGTCTGGCTGTACATCGAGATCCTGCGGCTGCTGAGCTACCTCCGCCAGGAATGACCCACCTCTGAGCGCGAACGGCGCCCGTCCCCGATCCGGGGGCGGGCGCCGTTTCGTTGCTCAGGCCATCTCGGGCACGCGCAGGTGGGCGAGGGCGAGCTCGAACTCGCCGACCTCCATGATCTCCGCTCCCGCCTCCCGGGTGGCGCGCTCCCGCATCTCCTCGGCCCGGGCGCGGCTGCGCTCCAGCGCCTCCCGGCTGTCGAGCACCACCGAGGAGACGGCGTACCCCTCGCGGCGGTCCACCATCAGGCTGGAGCTGCAGAAGCCCTCGAACTCCTGGGTGGCGGGCAGGACGCCCATCTTGTAGACGTCGATGCCGCGGTCCACCTGGTCGGGCGCCATCCGCACCCAGGTGGCGCGGACGCAGGCACCAGGGGCGGAGGTGTGGTCGCGGTGCATGACCGCGATCTCCCATTCGTCGACCTGCGGCCTGCCGCCGAACACGTCCGCCGCGCGTTCGCGCAGCGGTCGCACCCTGTCGGCCGTGGCGTCCATCGCCTCCTTCGACTGCCACGCGGTGGTGGCGATGCAGCGGCCCGTCAGACGGTCGACGAGCATGGACATCCCTACGCAGCCCTCCATGCCCAGCACTTCGGGCAGGATCTCGTCACGGACGAGCGCGATACCCGAATCGAGCGACTCGGGGTGTGCGCGGATCGTGGTGGAGCGTGCGTACACGGCCCACCCCCTCGGGGTCGGGGCAGCGCCCCGGCGGCGCCGCCGGCGCCCCACCATCCTCTCGCCGAACCCGCCGGGCAAGACCGTCCCCGTCAGCTCAGCCGTTCGAGGACCAGCGCCATGCCCTGGCCGCCACCGACGCACATCGTCTCCAGGCCGATGGTCTTGTCGTGCGTGCGCAGGCCGTTGAGCATGGTGGTGGTGATGCGGGCACCCGTCATGCCGAACGGGTGGCCGAGCGCGATGGCGCCCCCGTTGACGTTCAGCTTGTCCTCGTCGATGCCCAGATCGCGGGCCGAGGGCAGGACCTGGGCCGCGAACGCCTCGTTGATCTCGACGAGGTCGACGTCGTCGATCGTCATCCCGGCGCGGCCGAGCGCCTGCTTCGACGCCTCCACCGGCCCGAGGCCCATGATCTCGGGGGAGAGCGCCGAGACCCCGGTGGCGACCACGCGCGCGAGCGGGGTGATGCCCAGCTCGGCGGCCTTCGTGTCGGACATGATCACCAGCGCGGCGGCGCCGTCGTTGAGCGGGCAGCAGTTGCCGGCCGTGACGCGCCCGTCGGGGCGGAAGACCGGCTTGAGCTGGGAGACCGCATCGTAGGTGACCCCGGCGCGCGGCCCGTCGTCCTTCTCCACCACCGTGCCGTCGGGCAGCGTGACCGGGCTGATCTCACGGGCGAAGAAGCCGTCGGCGATGGCCTTCTCCGCGAGGTTCTGCGACCGGACGCCGAAGTGGTCCATGTCCTCGCGGGTGACGCCCTTGAGCCGGGCGAGGTTCTCCGCGGTCTGCCCCATCGCGATGTAGACGTCGGGCAGGTGCTCGTCCTCGCGGGGGTCGTTCCAGGAGTCGGCACCGTTCTCGGCGACGTGGCGGGTGCGGTCCTCGGCGTCGGAGAAGACGGGGTTGCGGGTGTCGGGCAGGGAGTCGGAGCTGCCCTTCGTGAAGCGGGAGACGGTCTCGACGCCCGCCGAGACGAACACGTCGCCCTCGCCCGCCCTGATGGCGTGCAGCGCCATGCGGGTGGTCTGCACCGACGACGAGCAGTAGCGGGTGACGGTGGTGCCGGGCAGCGTGTCCTGGCCGAGCAGGACCGCGACCACCCGGGCCATGTTGAAGCCCTGCTCGCCGCCGGGCAGGCCGCAGCCGAGCATGAGGTCGTCGATGTCGGCGGGGTCGAGCTGGGGCACCTGGGCGAGCGCGGCCCGCACCATCTGCGCGGTCAGGTCGTCGGGGCGGATCGTGGTGAGCGACCCCTTGTGCGCGCGGCCGATCGGGGACCGGGCCGCCGCGACGATCACGGCTTCGGGCATGGTCGTACCTCCTCGCACGGGCTCATCACGGCGGAGCCTACGCGGCGGTAACCGGGTGTGGGCCGGGTGAACGTGGACAGCTCCTGACAGCGTTGTGCGGGATCCTCGAGCCCATGACCGCCTGGAGGGACGTCGAGAAGGCCGTACCCGAGTTCTCCGCCCGCGTGCGGAGGATCTTCGACGCGCACAAGCACAAGACGATCGCCACGCTGCGTGCCGACGGCGGACCCCGGATCTCGGGTATCGAGGCGGAGTTCGCCGACGGCGAGCTGACCTTCGGCTCGATGACCGGTGCCCGCAAGGGTGCCGACCTGCACCGTGATCCGCGGTTCGCGCTGCACAGCCCGTCGGTGGACCCGCCGCAGGACGATCCGGCCGGCTGGGCGGGCGACGCGAAGATCGCCGGGCGGGCCGTTCCGGCCGGGCCGGTGGAGGGCGACGCCGAGGGGGAGCGCTTCCGCGCCGCCATCGACGAGGTCGTCGTCACGGGGCTGAACGCCGAGGCGACGATGCTGGTGATCGAGTCCTGGACCCCGGCCCGCGGACTTCGACGCACCGAGCGGAAGTAGCTCTGCCTGTCGATACCCGACGCTCCCGTTCGTCGTCATGCTGGTGGCATCCGGCCACCCCGACGAGACACCCGATGGGACGAGGAGCCGAGACGTGAAGTACATGCTGCTGATCTACGGTTCGCAGGACGTGGCGCCGCAGACGGCCGAGGCCGTCCAGCAGGTGATGGACGAGTACTGGGCGTACGAGAAGGCCGTGGCCGACGCGGGCGTCCGGATCGCGAGCGACGCGCTGCAGGGCGTCGAGACGGCCACCACCGTCGAGGTACGCGACGACGGCGAGCGGGTGGTCACCGACGGCCCGTTCGCCGAGACCCGCGAGATCCTGGGCGGCTACTACCTGCTCGACGTCCCGGACCTCGACTCCGCGCTGGACTGGGCCGCCCGCTGCCCCGGCGCGCAGCACGGCAGCCGGATCGAGGTGCGGCCCGTCATGGAGTTCGAGCAGCCATGAGTGAGGGGGCGGCCGGATCCGTCGAGGCGGTCTTCCGCGAGGAGCGGGGCCGGCTGCTCGCCACCCTCGTGGGCCAGTTCGGTGATCTCGACCTCGCCGAGGAGGTCGCGTCCGACGCCGTCGAGGTGGCGCTCGCGCGCTGGCCGGTGGACGGTGTGCCGGGCAGGCCCGGCGCCTGGCTGCTCACCACGGCGCGGCGCAAGGCGGTGGACCGGTTGCGTCGCGACCGGGCGTACGCGGCGAGGATCGCGGTTCTGCAGGCCGAGGCCGACCGCGACGGGACGGTGGCTCCGCCTGCTGACGACGGTGACGTACCGGACGAGCGGCTGCGGCTGTTCTTCACGTGTTGTCACCCGGCGTTGCCGCTCGAGGCACAGGTGGCGCTGACGTTGCGCTGCCTCGCCGGACTGTCGACACCGGAGGTGGCGCGGGCGTTCCTGGTGCCGGCGGCCACGATGGCACAGCGGATCGTGCGGGCGAAGCGCAAGATCAAGGGTGCGCGGATCCCGTTCCGCGTGCCGGCCGCGCACGAGCTGCCCGCCCGGCTGCCCGGCGTGCTGCGGGTCGTCTACGCGATCTTCACCGAGGGGTATGCGGCCAGCGCGGGACCCGAACTGTTGCGGGGCGACCTCGCCGACGAGGCGATCCGGCTGGCGCGGATCCTGCACCGGCTGCTGCCGCGGGAGCGGGAGGTGGCGGGGCTGCTGGCGTTGATGTTGCTCGTCGACGCCCGGCGGGACGCGCGCACCGGACCGGACGGGCAGCTGGTCCTGCTCGCCGAACAGGACCGGTCACGATGGGACCGCGGGAACATCGAGGAGGGCCGCAGGCTCGTCGTCACCGCGTTGAGCGGCGGCCCGCCGGGGCCGTACGCGCTGCAGGCGGCGATCGCGGCGGTGCACGACGAGGCCGCCGGCGTCGCCACCACCGACTGGGCGCAGGTGGTGGCGCTCTACGACGTGCTCGCCGGCGTCGCCCCGTCGCCGGTGGTGGCGCCCAACCGCGCCGTCGCCGTCGCGATGCGGGACGGGCCCGCGGCCGGGCTGGAGCTGCTCGACGGCCTCGGCTCCGACGATCGGCTGCGCGGCTACCACCTGCTCCCGGCTGCCCGTGCCGACCTGCTGCGCAGGCTCGGGCGACGGTGCGAAGCGGCCACCGCGTACGAGCAGGCGCTGGCCTTGGTGGGCAATGCCGCGGAGCGGGCCTACCTCGCGCGCAGGCTCGCGGAGCTCGGGGACGGCTGAGGCGCCCCGGGCGACGGCCTCAGGGGCGGCGTTCGATGAGCTCGCGCAGCTTCGTCAACGCCCGGTGCTGGGTGACCCGCACCGCGCCGGAGGTCGAGCCCACCGCGGCGGCCGTCTCCACCGCCGTCATCCCGAGCGCCACCCGCAGCACCAGGATCTCGCGGTGCTGCGCGGGGAGCTGGTCGAGCAGCTTCCGCAGCTCGGCGACCATGCCACCGTGGAGCGCGGCCTGCTCGGGGCCGTGATCGAGGTCCGGCTCCTCCGGGACGGTCTCGGAGGGAACCGACCGGTCGCGGCCCGCTGCCCGGTAGGCGTCGACCACCTTGTTGCTGGCGATGCCGTAGATGAAGGCCATCACCCGCTTGTCCGGCTGCCACCGCTGCAGCGCCCCGACCACGGCCATCAGGGTGTCCTGGGCGATGTCCTCCGCGGACTGCGTGCCCAGCGTGCCGGACCCGATCCGCGCGCGGCAGTACTGCACGACCATGGGGCGGATCCGGGCGAGCAGGAGCTCGAGAGCGCGCTGGTCACCACGTGAGGCCAGCCCGGCGAGGCTGTTGAGCTCGGCGTCACGACGAGCCGACCGGGCACGGTCGGCATCGTCGGCACCGATCACCTCGTCCCCGGTGGCTGACACCGGCGCCCCTCCTGCAGCTTCGTGGAACGGTTCGATCGGGGTACGCGGCGAGCGGACCGCGTGTGGGCTCGGGAAGGTGTTGTGGGTCGTCCGGGCGACACGCCCTCGTCCGGGTGGCCCTTCGTCGGCGAACCCTAGTCCGTACGCGGCCCTCTGTGCTGCCGTTCGGCTGCCGAACACGGCGTTCGGCGTGGATCGGGCCATCTTCCCGCGTGACCGGGCGTCCCTCGGCCGCTGGGCGCGCGGGCCGGGTGCGACGATTGGCGGCATGCGCTATGTCGAGCACGTCGCCGACCTGGTCGGGAACACTCCCCTCGTCCGGCTCGGTGCGGTTGCCGATGGGATCGTCGCCCCCGTGCTCGCCAAGGTCGAGTACTTCAACCCGGGCGGCAGCGTGAAGGACCGCATCGCGCTGCGGATGGTCGAGGCAGCCGAGGCGTCCGGGGAGCTGCGGCCGGGCGGCACGATCGTCGAACCGACGTCGGGCAACACCGGGGTGGGCCTGGCGATGATCGCGCAGCGCAAGGGCTACGAGTGCGTGTTCGTGTGCCCGGACAAGGTCAGCGAGGACAAGCGCAACGTGCTGCGCGCGTACGGCGCCGAGGTCGTCGTGTGCCCGACGGCCGTCGAGCCCGACCACCCCGACTCCTACTACCAGGTCTCCGACCGGCTCGTCAGCGAGATCGACGGCGCGTGGAAGCCCAACCAGTACGCCAACAAGGAGAACCCGGAGTCCCACTACCTGGCCACCGGCCCGGAGCTGTGGGAGCAGACCGACGGCCGCATCACCCACTTCGTCGCGGGCATCGGCACGGGCGGCACGATCAGCGGCACCGGCCGCTACCTCAAGGAGGTGTCCGGCGGCCGCGTGCAGGTGATCGGGGCCGACCCGGAGGGCTCGGTGTACAGCGGTGGCAACGGGCGGCCCTACCTCGTGGAGGGCGTCGGCGAGGACTTCTGGCCCACCACGTACGACAAGGAGATCTGCGACCGGATCGTCGCGGTCTCCGACGCCGACTCGTTCGACATGACGCGCAGGCTCGCCCGCGAGGAGGCGCTGCTCGTGGGCGGCTCGTGCGGGATGGCCACGGTCGCCGCGCTGCGCGTGGCGCGCGAGCTGCCCGCCGACGCGGTGGTCGTCGTCCTCCTGCCCGACGGCGGCCGCGGTTACCTGGGCAAGGTCTTCAACGACAAGTGGATGGCGAGCTACGGCTTCCTCCCGCCCACGGAGGGCGCCACCGTCGGTGACGTGCTGCGGCGCAAGGACGGCACCATCCCCGACCTCGTGCACGCCCACCCGAACGAGACCGTCGCCGAGGCCGTCCACTACCTGCGGGAGTTCCACGTCTCGCAGATGCCGGTGGTGCGGGCCGAGCCGCCGGTGATGGCCGCCGAGGTGGCCGGGGCCGTGGTGGAGCGCGACCTGCTCGACGCGCTGTTCACCGGCCGCGCGCAGCTGTCGGACCGGCTGGAGAAGCACATGTCGGCGGCGCTCCCGACGATCGGGGCCGGGGAAGCCCTCGATACGGCGATGACCGCGTTCGCGTCTGCCGACGCCGCCCTGGTGCTGGTCGACGGCAAGCCGGCGGGTGTGGTCACCCGCTCCGACGTGCTGGCGTTCCTCGGGAGCTGACCCGCCTCCGGCGGTCGTGAGTGGATACGAGTGCTCTGGCACTCGTATCCACTCACGGGTCGGTGAGGTCGAGCGGAGCCTGCGGGCACCCTCTTCAGGGATGGCTCGTCGGGGCGTCCGCCGCCGTCAGGAGCGCGATCGTGGCGGCGTAGTTGCCGTCGGCCGCCCAGTTGTTCCGCTCGCCCCAGGTCGCGCAGTCCAACGGCGTCGGGCCCTCCTCGTCGAACGCGTGGTCGGCGAGGTCCGCTCCGCGTTCGACCAGCAGCCGGACGACCTCGGTGCGCCCGTGCATCGCGGCCTGGGCGAGTGGGGTGAAGCCGCTCCAGCCGCGGGTGTCGACGTCCATACCGGCGTCCAGTAGGGCCCGCACGACGTCGACCCGTCCGAGCAGCGCGCACTGGCCGAGCAGCCAGCCCGAGTCGTCACCGGGGACGCCGGGCATCGGCGGCGGCGCGGCCGGGAGCGTGGTCGACTCGCCACGCGCGACCGCGAGCACGGCCGCACCCGTGGCGCGCCGTAGCAGCACCAGCAGCGGGGGCACGTGACTCGGAGGCATCTGCGGCGGCCTGGCGAGCTGGTCGCCGTGCTGCAGGCGCTCGCCGACCCGGTGCGGTTGCGGCTGGTCGCCCAGCTCCTCGACGGCGAGCCCCGCCCGTGCACGCCGGAGGCCTGGCACGTCGAGGTGCACAAATCGACGCTGTCGCACCATTACAAGGTGCTGCGCGAGGCCGGGCTGACCCGCACGAACGTGCAGGGCCGCAACCGGTCGGTCCGGCTGCGGCGCGCCGAGCTCGACGCGCGGTTCCCCGGACTGGTGGACTTCCTCACCGCCGCGGCGGCCCGCGAGTTCCCGGCGGTCACCGGCGCGTAGCTTGGGCCCATGCGCGGCTTCTCCACGAACGCCATCCACGCCGGCCAGGAACCGGACCCCACCACGGGGGCGGTGATCCCGCCGATCCACGCGTCGTCCACGTTCGCCCAGGACGGGGTGGGCGGCCTGCGGGCAGGCTACGAGTACTCGCGCAGCGCCAACCCCACCCGCACCGCGCTGCAGGAGTGCCTGGCTGCGCTGGAGGGCGGGCGGCACGCCGTCGCGTTCGGCTCCGGGATGGGTGCCTCCGACG
Source organism: Pseudonocardia sp. CNS-004 (assembly GCA_001942185.1). Taxonomy (GTDB): domain Bacteria; phylum Actinomycetota; class Actinomycetes; order Mycobacteriales; family Pseudonocardiaceae; genus Pseudonocardia. The sequence goes on along the minus strand of MKJV01000079.1, from coordinate 278,699 downwards.
TGCTGCTCCGGGTGCTGCTGAAGCCGGGTGACCACCTCGTCATCCCGCACGACGCGTACGGCGGCACGTTCCGGCTGGTCGACAAGGTGCTGTCGCGGTGGGGTGTGGAGTACACGCCGGTCGACCTCGGCGACGTCGCCGCGCTGCGCGCCGCGGTGCGGCCCACCACGCGGGCGGTGTGGTGCGAGACGCCCACCAACCCGCTGCTCGGGATCGCCGACATCGCCGCGGTGGCCGAGGTCGCGCGGACGGCGGGCGCCCGCCTCGTCGTCGACAACACGTTCGCCTCGCCCTACCTGCAGCAGCCGCTCGCCCTCGGGGCAGACGTGGTGCTGCACTCCACCACCAAGTACGTCGGCGGGCACTCCGACGTGGTCGGCGGCGCGCTCGTCACGAGCGACGACGAGCTCGCCGAGGCGCTGCGGTTCACCCAGAACGCGGTCGGGTCGGTGCCGGGCCCGTTCGACGCCTGGCTCACGCTCCGCGGCGCGAAGACCCTCGCCGTGCGGATGGAACGCCACAGCGACAACGCAGAGCGGATCGCCGAGCTGCTGGTGGCCCACCCGGCCGTCACCCGCGTGTTCTACCCGGGCCTCGCCGAGCACCCCGGCCACGAGGTGGCCGCCAAGCAGATGCGCCGCTTCGGCGGGATGGTGTCGTTCTCGGTGGCAGGCGGGCGGGAGGCGGCGCTGCGGGTGTGCGCGGCCACGAAGATCTTCACGCTCGCCGAGTCGCTCGGCGGCGTCGAGTCGCTGATCGAGCACCCCGGTGCGATGACGCACGCCTCGGTGGCCGGTTCGGCGCTCGAGGTGCCCGGCGACCTGGTGCGGCTGTCCGTGGGCATCGAGGACGTCGAGGATCTGGCGGAGGACCTGCGGCAGGCGCTGGGCGCCGCCGCCTCCTGAACCGCCGGTGAGCGGACCGAACGGCACGGCGCAGGTGCGATCACCGGAAGTGGTGGGAGAGCGCCGGATATGACGTTCTGGCACCACTTCCGCCGATCGTGTGCCCGTCGATCGTCGAGAGTGGTGCGTGTGCTCCGCGGGCGTCAGCCCTTCGCGGGGGCCGTGCCCGACGGGGGCAGCGGGGCGACCGGGGCCGGCTCCGGCACCACGAGGTCACCGGGCGCGATACAGCCGCCCACCAGCTGGTAGCCGCCTGCCACCAGCTCGTAGCGTCCGGGGTCGTCGCACCCGGCGCTCTTGACCGTGAACACCGCGATCGCGGTGAGCACCGCGGCCACGAGCAGCGGAGCGATCGCCCGCAGCCGTGTCATCCCGACCTCCCCCGAAAGCGGTGGCCCGCGTGGCTCACCGCCATCTCACCTCCGAGGTTACCGGGCGCGGTCGCACCGTGCCTCGACGGTGGTGGTTGCTCACCCGGTGCGAGGATTCCCGCATGGACGCCGTGGATACCGCTGTTCCCCCGGTCGGGGTCGACGATGTCCGGGCGGCGCGGGAGCTGCTCACCGGTGTGGTGTCGGCCACCCCGATGGCCGGAGCACGGGCTCTGAGCGAGCTGTGCGGCGGTCCGGTGTGGCTCAAGTGCGAGAACCTCCAGCGCACCGGATCGTTCAAGATCCGGGGGCGTACACGCGGATCGCCCGGCTGGACGCCGCCGAGCGGGCCCGTGGGGTCGTGGCCGCCAGCGCCGGCAACCACGCCCAGGGTGTGGCGCTGGCTGCGCAGATGCTCGGCATCCGGGCCACCGTCTTCATGCCCGAGCGGGCCGCGATCCCCAAGGTCGGTGCCACCCGCGGGTACGGGGCGGAGGTGCACCTGGTCGGCGAGACGATCGACGGCAGCATCGCGGCCGCCACCGAGTTCGCCGAGCGCACCGGCGCGGTGTTCGTGCACCCGTTCGACCACCGCGACGTGATCGCCGGGCAGGGCACCGTGGGGCTCGAGGTGCTGGAGCAGGTACCGGACGTCCGCACGGTGCTCGTCTGCACCGGCGGTGGCGGGCTCGTCGGCGGGATCGCGGCGGCCGTCAAGGGGCAGCGGCCCGATGTGACCGTGGTGGGCGTGCAGGCCGAGGGGGCCGCCGCGTGGCCGCCGTCGCTCGCCGCGGGCGGCCCGCGCTCCCTCGAACGCATGCGGACCGTGGCCGACGGCATCGCGGTCGGCAGGCCGGGCGACGTGACCTACCCGCAGGTCGCCGCGCTCGTCGACGAGATCGTGACGGTGGGGGAGGACGCGCTGTCGCGCGCACTCCTGCACTGCCTCGAACGGGCGAAGCTCCTGGTGGAGCCGGCCGGAGCGGCGGCAGTGGCGGCGCTGATGGCACAGCCCGACCGGTACGGGACCCCGGCCGTGGCGGTGCTCTCGGGCGGGAACGTCGACCCCCTGGTGCTCCTGCACGTGATCGAGCACGGGATGGCGGCCGCGGCCCGCTACCTGTCGCTGCGCGTGCGGGTGGGCGACCGGCCCGGCGCGCTGGCCGAGCTGCTCGCGCTCGTGGGTCGCTGGGGGCGAACGTGCTCGACGTGTCGCACTCCCGCGTCACCGGCAGCCCGCTCGGCGACGTGGAGATCGCGGTGTCGATGGAGACCAGGGGCCCGAGCACTGCGCCGAGGTGGTGGGGGCCCTGCGCGACGCCGGGTACGCCGTGCACGACGTCGGCTGAACGGCCCGGAGAACGCCGCCGGCCCGTGAGCGGCGACGTGCACCGCTCACGGGCCGGGATCACGACCGACGAGGCGTCAGGCGCGGAACGGCTCGGCGGAGACCAGAGTGACCTCCATGCTGCCGCCGTCGGGCAGCTGGTAGGCGCGCGTGTCGCCCGGGTGGGCGCCCAGGAGAGCGGCGCCGAGCGGGCTGTTCGGCGACACGACCTCCAGGTCGGCGCGGTTGCCCTCCTCGCGGGAGCCGAGCAGCACCGTCTCGGTGTCGTCGTCGCCTTCGTAGCGGATCTTCAGCACCATGCCGGGAGCGGCCGTGTCGGAGTCGGTGGGCGTCTCGCCGACCTTCGCGGTGCGCAGCAGCTCCTGCAGCTGGCGGATGCGGCCTTCCTGCTGGCCCTGCTCCTCGCGCGCGGCGTGGTAGCCACCGTTCTCCTTGAGGTCGCCTTCCTCGCGGCGAGCGTTGATCTCGGCAGCGATGACGGGGCGGTTCGCGATCAGCTCGTCGAGTTCCTGCTTGAGCCGGTCGTAGGCATCCTGGGTGAGCCAGGTCGCCTGGGTGTCCGTCACGGTCATCACTCCTCCAGCCTGTCCAGGGTCCATGTGACTCACGGACCACTTCGCCCGCGGCCACGACCGCCCCTGAGGGCGGCCCGGTTCGAGGGCGGCAAAGCCCCGAGTAAGGAAAAACACGACCCGCCTGCGGGCCGTGTGGCGTCAACGGTAACACGGGGCGTGCCGTTCGTCGCAGCCTTTCGACGAACGGTTGGCGCCTCCCCGAAGTTCCCGCTACCCGCATCTTTGCTGGTCAAGACGTCTTTCGTGGTGCTGTGCGAGGGAGCGTTGCACCGTTCGGTCGCCGGAGGACCGCTCATCGTAGCGATCTCGGAGAGTGAGCGCGAGTGCCATGGCGATCGGGCTCCCCCGTTCGGCCGATGGAACCATCCGGACACCGACGGTGACCACCGGGTGGGGAAGGCGCGGGGACCCGGTCGCGTTGTAAGAAAGGTCGGGCGTGTCTGCGAGCATCGACATCCCGACCTCACGTGATGCAGGCCCTTCCACCCGGGGCCCGAGTTGGAAGGAACGCGGCCGTACCCATGTCCTCGATACACCAGAGCAGCGACGGCCCGCTGCGTCTCATGACGGTGCACGCGCACCCCGACGACGAGTCCAGCAAGGGCGCGGCCACCACGGCCCGCTACGTGGCGGAGGGCCACGAGGTCATGGTCGTCACGTGCACCGGGGGTGAGGCCGGGAGCATTCTCAACCCGGCCATGGACCGTCCCGAGGTGCTCGAGAACATGGCCGAGGTCCGGCGCGCCGAGATGGCGCGCGCCGCCGAGATCCTCGGCGTGCAGCACCGGTGGCTCGGCTTCGTCGACTCCGGCCTCCCCGAGGGCGACCCCAAGCCGCCGCTGCCCAAGGGCTGCTTCGCCACGCAGCCGCTCGACGTCGCCACCGAACGCCTGGTCCGGGTCGTCCGCGAGTTCCGGCCGCACGTGCTGGTCACCTACGACGAGAACGGCGGCTACCCCCACCCCGACCACATCCGCTGCCACGAGATCTCCGTGGCGGCGTTCGAGGCGGCGGGCGACCCCGACCGGTTCCCGGACGCGGGGGCCCCGTGGCAGCCGCTGAAGATGTACTACTCCCACGGCTTCTCCAAGAAGCGGATGGAGCTGTTCCAGGAGGCGCTGCTGGCGCGTGGGCTGGAGTCGCCGTACGAGGAGTGGCTGAAGAACTGGCCCGCCGACCGGCGCGACCCGAGCGAGCGGGTCACCACCCGGGTGCCGTGCGGCGAGTGGTTCGAGGTCCGCGACAAGGCCCTGCTCGCCCACGCGACCCAGATCGACCCCGGCAGCCGGTGGTTCTTCGTCCCGCTGGAGATCCAGCGCGAGGTCTGGCCCACGGAGGACTACGAGCTCGTCCGCAGCCTCGTCGACTCGCCGCTTCCGGAGGACGACCTGTTCGCGGGCATCCGCGCCCCCGTGGCGGTGCGCCCGGCGGTTTGACGAATGTGTTCGAGAAGCGCGGAGCGGGCCGCCCAGGGCACCGGGACGTGCTGAATCGCTGATGTCAGCGGCCCACGTGGGCGCTTCTCGAACACATTTGAAGGCGCGTACCGTTTGACCGATGAGCCCGCTCCTGGTCGCCGCCGCTCCGGCCGGCACGGCGCAGGTCGCCGTGCCGGTGCAGAACCCCACCCCGCCGCCGGGGCAGGGCGAGGAGTTCGGCAAGGCGTCACCGGTCGCGCTCGTCGTCATCCTCGCGCTGGCGGTGGCCACGATCGTGCTGATCCGGGGTATGAGCAAGCGCATCCGACGGCTGCCCGCGAGCTTCGACGCGCAGGAGCCGGAGAAGAAGGCTGAGAAGGCAGACGGCGGCACGGCCTGAAATGCCGAACCGTCTGGCCTCGGCCACCAGCCCCTACCTGCTCCAGCACGCCGGCAACCCGATCGACTGGTGGGAGTGGTCGGACGAGGCGTTCGCGGAGGCCGCCCACCGGACGTCCCGGTGCTGCTGTCGGTCGGGTACGCCGCCTGCCACTGGTGCCACGTGATGGCGCACGAGTCGTTCGAGGACGCCGACACGGCCGAGCAGGTCAACGCCGAATTCGTCGCGATCAAGGTGGACCGGGAGGAGCGGCCCGACATCGACGCGGTCTACATGGCCGCCACGCAGGCCATGACCGGCCAGGGTGGCTGGCCGATGACCTGCTTCCTCACCCCGTCGGGGGAGCCGTTCCACTGCGGCACCTACTACCCGCCCACCCCGCGGGGCGGGATGCCCGGATTCCGCCAGCTCCTCGACGCCGTCACCACCGCGTGGCGGGAGGACGGCGCCCGGGTCCGCGGGGCGGCCGGGGAGATCGCCGCCCGGCTCGCCGACAGCGCCGCAGCCGTGCTGCCGTCGGCGGGCATCGACCCCGATCTGCTCGAGCGGGCCGCGGCGGCGCTCAAGGCGCAGTTCGACCCGCAGACCGGTGGTTTCGGCGGTGCGCCGAAGTTCCCGCCGTCGATGGCCCTGGAGTTCCTGCTCCGCAGGCACGAGCGCGTCGGTGCCGACGAGCTGCCGGCCGCGGTCGCCGTGACGTGCGAGCGGATGGCCCGCGGCGGGATGTACGACCAGCTGGCCGGCGGGTTCGCCCGCTACAGCGTGGACGCGGGCTGGGTGGTGCCGCACTTCGAGAAGATGCTCTACGACAACGCGCTCCTCCTGCGGGTCTACGCGCACCTGGCGCGGGTGTCGCCGGATCCGCTGCCGCGGCGGATCGCCGAGGAGACCGCGGCATTCCTGCTGCGCGACCTGCGCACCGCAGAGGGCGGTTTCGCCTCGGCCCTCGACGCCGACACCGAGGGCGTCGAGGGCCTCACCTACGCCTGGACCCCCCAGCAGTTGCGTGACGTGCTCGGCGCCGAGGACGGGGCGTGGGCGGCCGCGCTCCTCACCGTCACGGATGCCGGGACGTTCGAGCACGGCTCGTCCACCCTGCAACTGCTCGCCGACCCCGACGACCCGGCCCGCTGGGAGCGGCTGCGTGCCGCCCTGCTCGCCGCCCGGGACACGCGCCCGCAGCCCGCCCGCGACGACAAGGTCGTCACGTCCTGGAACGGCATGGCGATCCTCGCGCTCGCCGAGGCCGGGGCGGCCCTCGGCCATCCGGAATGGGTCACGGCCGCGGCGGAGGCCGCCGACCTGCTGCTGCGGCTGCACGTCGTGGACGGCCGGCTGCGGCGCTCGTCGCGCGAGGGAAGGGCCGGCGCGGCGGCCGGCGTGCTGGAGGACCACGGCTGCCTGGCGGACGGGCTGCTGGCACTGCACCAGGCCACCGGCGAGTCCCGCTGGCTGGCCGCCGCCACCGACATCCTCGACACGGCGCTCGCCCACTTCGCCGACCCGGACCGGCCGGGCTCGTTCTTCGACACCGCCGACGACGCCGAGGCGCTGCTGCACCGGCCTCGGGACGTCACGGACAACGCCTCCCCGTGCGGGGCGTCGTCGCTCGCGTCGGCCTTGCTCACGGCGTCCGTGCTGGTGGCGGAGCCCGGCCGGTACCGCACCGCCGCCGAGGCCGCGCTGCGCTCCGCGGGCTACCTCGCCGAGAAGCACCCCCGCTTCGCAGGCCACTGGCTCACCGCGGCCGAGGCGATGGTGCGCGGACCGCTGCAGGTCGCCGTGGTCGGCGCCGACGGTGATCCGGGCCGGGCCACGCTGCTCGCCCACGCCCGCAGGCTCGCCGCGGGAGGCACGGTCGTCGTCCCCGGCAACCCCGACGCCCCGGGCGTCCCCCTCCTCGCCGACCGCCCGCTCGTCGACGGTGCAGCGGCCGCGTACGTGTGCCGCGGCTTCGTCTGCGACCGCCCGGCGACCACGGTGGAGGAGCTCACCACGAGCCTCCTCCTGCGCCCCTGACCCGTTCCCGGCGCACCTCACCTGCTCCCGGACCGCGACTCAACTGCACCCAGAGCGCGACTCGCGGGGGAGTGGCCCCCACCTCCGCGAGTCGGGGTGTGGGTGCAAGTGAGTCGCGCTCTGATGCACGTCGTTCGCGGGCGGAGAACAGTCCTGCACGCCCCGTGTTGCGGTGTAATCTCGTAAGCATCAGTCCTGGGAGGTTGAGATGATGAGCGGACGGATGCATCGAGGGTGGCCCGGCGGGCGGGGGCGCGGGCCGGGACGTGGCGGCTGGCAGCAGGCCGACCTGCCCGGCGCCGACGACGCGGCGGCCTGGTTGCAGGGCCGGCTGCCGACGAGTGGTTCACCGGTGCACCGGACGTCACGGTCGACCGGGAGGAAATCCTCATCGTCGGGGAGCTGCCGCCGGTGGAGGGCGAGTTCGCCGACACCGAGGCAGGCCGGGCCGACCGGGCGGCGGCGATCGCGGGCCGGATCTCGCGGTTCCGCGAGACCACGCGCGAGGAGCGCATCGAGATCGCGCGCCAGGCCGAGCACCGCTACCAGCGGAAGGTGGCGTGGGGCGCGCGGATCGGCGACACGGTGGAGCTGTTCACCGTGGCGTCGGTGCCGGTGATGACGCGGCTGCGTCAGCCGGAGCGCATCGTGCTCGACACGCTCGTCGACTCCGGTGTCGCGCGGTCGCGGTCGGACGCGCTGGCCTGGGCGGTCAAGCTGGTCGGCCAGCACGCCGACGAGTGGTTGGGCGAGCTGCGGGAGGCGATGGCGCGCGCGACGAGCTGCGCGCCAAGGGTCCCACCAGCGGCAGCGGGTCGAGCGACTGAGTCAGCGGATCTTCTGGCCGTACACGCGGTCGACGTGCAGGGCGAGGAGCACGCGCTTGTCGGCCACCATCACGGCGCGGTACTCGTCCCAGTCCGGGTGCTCGCCCGCGGCCGCCCGGTAGTAGCCGACGAGCGCCTCCACCTCGGGGCCGTTCGGGTCGGTCCCGGGGCCGATCAGCTCGGCGGTGCCGTCGGCGGTGGCCCACGCCCAGCCGTCGGGAGCGGTCACCTCGAGCGCGACGCGCGGGTCGCGGCGCAGGTTCACGGTCTTCGCCCGGCCCTCGACGATCGAGACGTAGAGGATCCCGGCCTCGCGGTCGTAGTACGGGGTGACCGGGGAGAGCTGGGGGCGGCCGTCGGCGCGGAGGGTGGCGAGCACGCCGATCCGGCTCTCGGCGAGCAGCGTGTGCGGGTCGAAAGCGGTGGTCATGCCCCGGCCAACCACACCGCGACGACCGACATTCCGCCGCGGGTGGAGCGGACCCGTCAGAACAGGATGAGCCAGATCGCGACGTGGTGGCAGATCGCGGCCACCACGGTGGCGGCGTGGAAGAACTCGTGGAACCCGAACGTGGCGGGCCACGGGTTGGGCCTGCGCGTGGCGTAGAAGATCGCGCCGACCGTGTAGAGCAGGCCGCCGACCAGTATCAGCACGAGAGCTGCCACTCCGCCGCCGACGAGGATCGACGGGATGACGAAGACGGCCACGTAGCCGAGGGCCAGGTAGACCGGGACCCCGACCCAGGCCGGCGCGTGCGGCCAGGCCATCTTCAGGACGACGCCCGCCGCCGCGCCCACCCAGACGATCGTCAGCACCGTGCGGGCCGTGGCCGGGTCCATCGCGAGCGCGGCCACCGGCGTGTAGGTGCCCGCGATGAACAGGAAGATCATCGAGTGGTCGAGGCGCCGCATCACGGCGCGGCTGCGCGGTGTGCGCCACGTGCGCCGGTGGTAGAGCGCACTCACCCCGAACAGGCCGAGCGTGGTGGCTGCGTACACCGATGTGGCGAGCGCCGCGGTCGCACCGACCAGCGCCGCCGACACGGAGATCAGGGTGGCGCCCGCGGCGATCGAGACGGCGAACGACCAGAAGTGCAACCAGCCGCGCATCCGCGGCTTGAGCAGCTGCCCGCCGGGGGGAGGCGAGGCGAGAGTCCCGGTGGTCACCCGGACGAGGTTACGGCAGCGGCGGCGTTCCCGAGGTGTCCTGTGCGTGAACGCACCCGCTCGTATCAGGTGGGGGATCTCCGCGGCGTACGCTGTTCGGCCGTGGGCGTACGCGACCTGCTGTACTCGGTGTACGAGCGAAAGCTGAGCCGAGAGCTGGCCGGTGCGGCCGCCCGGCCCCGGCACGTGGCGGTGATGCTCGACGCAACCGCCGGTGGGCGCGGGATGCGGGGTTCGTCGACGTCAACGACGGCCACCGGGCGGGTGCCGCGAGGATCGCCGATCTCCTCGAATGGTGTGAGGAAGCCGGTGTCGAGGTCGTGACGCTGTGGCTCCTGTCCACCGACAACCTCGACCGCCCGGCCGAGGAGCTCGAACCGCTCCTGAAAATCATCACCGACGTCGTCGACGAGCTGTCCGACGCTTCTGCCCGCTGGCGGCTGCGCGTGGTGGGCGCCCTCGAGCTGTTGCCGGGTGACATGGCCGACAAGCTCTCGGCCGCCGCGGCGCGCACGCAGGGACGGCCGGGGCTCGAACTCAACGTCGCGATCGGGTACGGCGGCCGGCAGGAGATCGCCGACGCGGTGCGCAAGCTGCTGTTGCAGCACGCGGAGTCCGGCACCACCATCGAGGAGCTCGCCGAGGTGCTGGACGTCGACCACATCGCAGCCAACCTGTACACCTCCGGCCAGCCCGATCCCGATCTGGTCATCCGCACGTCGGGCGAGCAACGGCTGTCCGGTTTCCTGCTCTGGCAGTCCGCACACTCGGAGTTCTGGTTCTGCGAGGCCTACTGGCCGGAGTTCCGGCGGGTCGACTTCCTGCGTGCGCTGCGCGACTACGCCGCCCGGCACCGCCGGTTCGGCTCCTGAAACTCTCCGCTCGCGGACGTACGCAACCGAAAACGGCGCCGGACCCGAAGGTCCGGCGCCGTTTCGCGATAGATCCGAGGATCAGTCGTCGATCTCGGCGCTGTCGCCCGACTCGGCTGCAGCGGTGCAGGAGTCGTCGATCGTGTTGTCGCCCTCGGACTCGGCCTCGGTGTCGTTCGCACCGAGCAGGCCCAGGCCGAGCGCGCCGGTCAGGTCGGCGAGCACGTTGGTGTCGTTCAGCGGCACCTGGACACCCAGGACGTTCACCGGAATCTGGTTGTCGCAGGCGTTGACCGGGACGGCGATGTTGTTGCCGGCCACGTTGATCAGGCCCGAGTTCGACCCGTCGATGCTGTTGACGTCCTCAACCTCGGTCTTGCCGTGGTGACCGTGGCCGTGCCCGTGACCGTCGTGGTCGTCCTTGTCGCCAGCGAAGGCGAGCGGGCTCACCGCGAGCAGACCGGCAGCGGCCGCAGCCACGACAATTCCAGCCTTCTTCAGCACAGTTCATCTCCTGTTGAGTGTCCGGAGTCGACCGGAGCCGATCCCATTCAGAGTCAGCGTTTATGACCGGGGAGCCCTCGCTGACTGCGGAAAAAGTTAGCGGGCTGAGGTGGGTGGGAACAAACCGCCTACCACTATCGTGTGAGTCGGACACTCACAGTTTGGTTACGCCCTCTTTCGGGGGTGCCGCCCGACGGCCCGAACGCGGCCGACAGGCTTGATCGCCACTCCCCGTGAAGCAATATCACCCGGATGCGCGCGTATCCTTTTGGTCGGAGACAGTCCGTGTTCGCGCCACTCGAGGTGCTATTCCGGCGACACCGGCGTTACTCGCGGTACGAGGTGCGGGCCGCCGTCGGCTCCCGCGTCGACGGGCCCGGTCCCGGCGCGGGGTCGTGTGCGCCGTGTGTGTCGGCCCCGCGTGGCCGAACAGGTCACACGCCCACAGTCGGCACGACGGACGGTGTCCGTAGAGCGATGAACGGTAGTCCGTTCTGTTAAATCTCGGGTCGCTGACGCAGGACAACTCACAGTTGCTGTTGACCGCACCCGGGTGACCGCCGGTAGCGTTCTAGGTGGCGGCCCGTACCCGATGCGGACCGCTGGGGAGGCCCTGGTCGTGGTGGCACTTGCACCAGAGGGGGCCGGCACCCGGCCCTCATGGGCGTGTTCGGCGGCGAGCTCCACGCCGCCGGCGGCGCCCGAGCCAGGGCCGACCGGCCCACCGGTGACGTGGACGCGGTGCCGCGTCCACCAGGGAGCACTCGTCGGCCGCTCGTCCGGGCCTGCAACCGGCCCGGGTGGCGGTCGCGGCGAGCGCTAGCGAGGAGCCTCCGTGACCGACCGTCGTACTGCCCCCGCTTCGCCCACCACCCGCTGCTACGTGCTCGACACCTCGGTGCTGCTGTCGGACCCGTGGTCGTTGACCCGGTTCGACGAGCACGAGGTCGTCCTGCCGCTCGTGGTGATCTCCGAGCTCGAGGGCAAGCGACACCACCCGGAACTGGGATGGTTCGCCCGCACGGCGTTGCGCATGCTCGACGAGCTGCGCATCGAACACGGCCGCCTGGACGCGCCGGTGCCGATCGGCACCGCAGGCGGAACCCTGCACGTCGAGCTCAACCACAGCGACCCGGAGGTGCTCCCCGCGGCTTCCGCACCGACTCCAACGACAGCCGGATCCTGGCCTGTGCCCTGAACCTGGCCGCCGAGCGCAACCTCGCAGGCCTCGGTGAGGTGGTGCTGGTCACGAAGGACATCCCGCTGCGGGTGAAGGCGGCTGCCGTCGGGTTGCCGGCCGACGAGTACCACGCCCTCGACGTGGTGCCATCGGGCTGGACGGGGATGGCGGACCTGGAGGTCACGGCCGAGGACGTGGACGAGCTCTTCCGCGAGGGGACGATCGACCACGACGCGGCCCGCGACCTGCCCGCCAACACCGGCCTGCGGCTGCTGGGCGGTGCGTCGGCGGCACTGGGCCGCGTCACCGCGGACAAGCGCGTGCGGCTCGTGCGCGGAGACCGGGAGGCGTTCGGTCTGCACGGGCGGTCCGCCGAGCAGCGGGTGGCGCTCGACCTGCTCCTCGACCCCGAGGTCGGCATCGTCTCCCTCGGTGGCCGCGCGGGCACCGGCAAGTCGGCTCTCGCGCTGTGCGCGGGCCTGGAAGCGGTGATGGAGCGCCAGCAGCACCGCAAGGTCGTCGTGTTCCGGCCGTTGTACGCCGTCGGCGGGCAGGACCTCGGCTACCTGCCGGGCAGCGAGAGCGAGAAGATGGCCCCCTGGGCCCAGGCCGTCTTCGACACCCTCGGCGCGCTGGTCAGCCAGAACGTCCTCGAAGAGGTCATCGCCCGCGGCATGCTCGAGGTGCTCCCGCTCACCCACATCCGCGGCCGGTCCCTGCACGACGCGTTCGTGATCGTCGACGAGGCGCAGTCGCTGGAGCGCAACGTGCTCCTCACCGTGCTCTCGCGGCTGGGCACCGCGTCCCGGGTGGTGCTCACCCACGACGTGGCGCAGCGCGACAACCTGCGCGTCGGCCGCCACGACGGCATCGCCGCGGTGATCGAGAAGCTGAAGGGCCACCCGCTCTTCGCCCACGTCACCCTCACCCGCAGCGAGCGCAGCCCGATCGCGGCGCTGGTGACGGAGATGCTGGAGGGCCCCGCCGCCTGACAACGAGTCGTGAGTGGATACGAGTGCTGGGGCACTCGTATCCACTCACGACGGTCAGAGGCCGTGCGGGGTGCCCTCGGTGAAGCCCGCGGTGGTCTGGACCCCCACCACGGCGCGTTCGTGCAGCTCGTCGAGGGACCGCGCGCCGGTGTAGGTGCACGCCGAACGGACGCCCGAGCAGATCTCGTCGAGCACGTCCTCCACCCCGGGCCGGGTCGGATCCAGCAGCTGCTTCGAGCTGGAGATGCCCTCCTCGAACAGCGCCTTGCGGGCCCGGTCGAACGCGCTCTCGTCGCGGGTGCGGGCGCTCACCGCCCGCTTCGACGCCATCCCGAACGACTCCTTGTACGGCCGCCCACCCTCGTCGCGCAGCAGGTCGCCGGGCGACTCGTAGGTGCCTGCGAGCCACGAGCCGATCATCACGGCGGACGCGCCGGCGGCCAGGGCCAGCGCGACGTCGCGCGGGTGGCGCACCCCGCCGTCCGCCCAGATCCGCACACCGAGGTCCCGGCCGGCCGCCGCGCACTCCAGCACCGCGGAGAACTGGGGCCGTCCGACGCCGGTCATCATCCGCGTCGTGCACATCGCACCCGGCCCCACACCGACCTTGACGATGTCGCGCCCGCGGCCGCGAGGTCGCGGACCCCCTCGGCGGTGACGACGTTGCCCGCGGCCACCGGAACGCTCGAGCCGGCGTCGGAGACGACCTTGCGGACGGCGCGCAGCGCGTCGCGCATCTTGTCCTGGTGGCCGTGTGCCGTGTCGACCACCAGCACGTCCACGCCGGCGTCCAGCAGGGCCTTCGCCTTGACGCCGACGTCGCCGTTGATGCCGACCGCCGCCGCGGTGCGCAGGCTGCCTGCGCCGTCGAGGGTGGGCCGGTACAGCTCGGCACGCAGCGCGCCGAGCGCGGTGAGCAGGCCGGCGAGCCGACCGTCGCGTCCAGCCCGAGCGCCACGCGGCGGGTGCCGAGCGCCTCGAACACCTCGCCGGGGGGTGTGTTCAGCGGACGCGTGAGCGGGTCGGGGTCGAGCACGTCGCCCAGCCGCGTGAAGCGGTCGACACCGGTGCAGGCGGCTTCGTCGACGGTGCCGACCGGGCGCCCGGCGTCGTCCACGACGACGACCGCGCCGTGTGCCCGCTTCGGCAGCAGGTTGAGCGCGTCGGCCACGGCGTCGCCGGCCGTCAGCACGAGCGGGGTGTCCCACACCGGGTGCCGCGACTTGATCCACGCGACGATCCCGGCCACCGCATCGGGTGCCACGTCCTGCGGGAGCACCGTCAGCCCGCCACGGCGGGCCAGCGTCTCGGCCATCCGGCGCCCGGCGACCGACGTCATGTTCGCGGCGACCACCGGCACCGTGGCGCCGGAACCGTCGGCCGTGGTGAGGTCGACGTCGTACCTGGAGGCCACCGACGACCGGCCCGGGACGAGGAAGACGTCGTCGTAGGTGAGGTCGTGGTTCGGCTCTTGCCCGTCGAGGAAGCGCACGGTAAGAGAACTCTACGCGCCCGCCCACCAGTCCGTGACCTCGTCCGGCGACCGCGGGAGCGGCCGAACCTCCCGCACCCACTCGGCACGCAGCGCCGGCAGGCACACCTGCACCAACCCGTCTGCGACGGGTGTCGGCACATCCCATCCGGGCGCGACCGGCCCGCCACCCTCGAACAGCGCGGCCAGGTGGTCGTTCCAGGCCCCGTAGTCGGTGGCGAGCACCAGCTCGGCGGGTGCGTCGAACTCGACGGTGGCACAGCCCTGCCACAGCGGCTCGCCGACCAGCATGTGCGCGTCCTCGACGGTGACGCCGCACCGGCCACCCCACGCCCACACCGGCGGCCGCCCCCGCGTGGACACCCCCGCCCGCGCCATCGCCGCGACCATCTCCTCGTACGCCCCGCGAATCACCTCGCCGGGGCTGTGCGGCACGTGCTCCCACGATCCCACCAGCTCGCCGCGTTCCCGCAGCTCGGCCACCCGGGCCAGCGGCTGGAACGACCAGAGGATCATTCGCGCAGGAGCGCGCGGACGGCGTCGATCGTGTCGGCGTCCGCGGGCGTCTTGTCGGGGCGGTAGCGCAGCACCCTGGCGAACCGCAGCGCGACGCCGCCCGGGTAGCGCGGGCTGCGCTGCACGCCGTCGAGCTCGATCTCGACGACCAGTTCGGGACGCAGCAGCACCTCGTGGCCGCGTTCTTCCCTGGCCAACCCGGGGAAGGTCGCCGTCTGCCAGGCGAGCAGCTCGTCGGTCATCCCCTTGAAGGTCTTGCCCACCATGATCGGCTCGCCACCGTCGGGGTCGCGTGCGCCGAGGTGGATGTTCGACAGCGAACCGGTGCGGCGCCCGTAGCCCCACTCGGCGCCCAGCACGACCAGCTCGAGCGTGTGCACCGGCTTGACCTTCTGCCACGCCCGACCCCGCCGGCCCGCCGCGTACGGGGCCGTGAGCGACTTGACCATGACGCCCTCGTGGCCCGCCTCCAGCGCACGTTCGAGCAGCTCGGCAGCCTCCTCCGGCGACGGCCGCAGCGCACCGGGCATCCGATGGGCCGCGGCCACCCGTGCCAGCGCATCGAGCCGGACCTCCAGCGGTTCGTCGAGCAGGTCGGCCCCGTCGAGGTGCAGGCAGTCGAAGAAGAACGGCTGCAGCAGCAGCTCGCCCGCGGCGGCGCCGAACCGGCTCATCGTCTCCTGGAACGGGCGCGGCCTGCCGTCGTCGCGCAGCGCGAGCGTCTCCCCGTCGAGCACCACCGAGCGGCACGGCAGGCCGCGCACCAGCTCGACCAGCTCCGGCACGCTCGGCGTGATCTCCCGCAGCGTGCGCGTCCACACCCGCACGTCGTGGCCGTCGCGGTGGACCTGGATGCGGGCGCCGTCGAGCTTGAACTCGACGCTCGCCTCCGGTGAGAGCTCCGCCAGCGCGGTGTGGAGCGTCTCGGCGGGGGAGGCGAGCATCGGCCGGACCGGCCTGCCGACCCGCAGCGTGACGGCTTCGAGGCCGGTGACGCCCTCGGTGAGCGCCAGCCGGGCCGTGGCCGGGAGCTGCCCGGACAGCATGAACGCGCGGCGTGCGACCGCCGACGGCACCTCGGCAGCAGCGGCGATCGCCTCCAGCATGACGCCCTCCAGGGCGCCCTGGCGCAGCTCGCCGGTGAGCAGCCTGCGCAGGAACGCCTGCTCGTCGGCCGTGGCGGCGCCGAACAACCCCTCGAGCAGTGCGGCCCGGCGGGCGGTCGACCCGGCGCCGGTGGTGGCCGCCAGCTCCTCGAGGGTCTGCTCCACCGCGGCGACCTCGAGCGTGGGCTCCGCCGCGGGGCCGGCATCGATGCCGGCGAGCGTGCGCCAACCGGTGCCCAGCCGGCTCTGGCGCGGCTCGCCCGCGAGCCACGCGGTGGCGGGTTCGACCTCGCCGACCTCGGCGCGGCGCAGCAGGGCGGCGAGCGCTGCCGTCTTCGCCGTGCGGGCGCGCGTGGCCCCCACCGCGGCGGAGGTGGCGACGACGTCGGCGAGGAGCACGCATCCATCCTGGCAGCGGCCCCCGACAGAGCACGCGACTCCACACGCACGGAATCCCGACTCACGCGAACCCCGACTCGCGTGCTCGGAGACCGCGACTCGCGTGCTCGGAGACCGCGACTCGCGTGCTCGGAGACCGCGACTCGCGGGTGGGGATGCCCCCCACGTCCGCGAGTCGGGCTCTGGGTGCGCGCGAGTTGCGGTGTGGGTGCGGATGAGTCGGGCTCTCGGGCGGGGTGGCGCGCGAGGATGGCGGGGTGCGTGCGTGGGTGGTGGAGCGGCCGGGGCCGGTCGCGGAGGGGCCGTTGCGGTCGGTGATGTTGCCCGACCCGTGCCGGGGGTGGGGGAGGTGCGGGTCCGGGTGGCGGCGTGCGGGGTCTGCCGTACGGACCTGCACCTCGCCGAAGGTGACCTGGTGCCGCGGCGGGCGCGGACCGTGCCCGGGCACGAGGTCGTCGGGGTGGTGGATGCGGTCGGACCCGGCGCGGAGCGGTTCGAGGTGGGGGACCGGATCGGGATCGCGTGCTGCGGGGCACGTGCGGGCGGTGCCGGTGGTGCCGGACGGCCGGGAGAACCTGTGCCCCTCCGCCGTGTTCACCGGCTGGGACGCCGACGGCGGGTACGCCGAGCTGGCCGTGGTGCCGGAGGCGTTCGCCTACCGCCTGCCCGACGCGCTCGACGACGTGACGGCCGCCCCGCTGCTGTGTGCGGGGATCGTCGGGTACCGGGCGCTGGTGCGCGCCGAGCTGCCGCCCGGCGGGCGGCTGGGGATCTACGGGTTCGGGGCGTCGGCGCACGTCGTCGCGCAGGTGGCGGTCGCGCAGGGTGCAGCGGTGCACGTGGTCACGCGCTCCGAGGAGGCCCGTGCACTCGCCGTGGCGCTGGGTGCCGCGTCCGCCGGGGCGGGCGGGCCGCCGGAGCGGCTGGACTCGGCGATCCTCTTCGCGCCGGTGGGTGACCTCGTCCCGGTCGCGTTGCGCGCGCTCGACCAGGGCGGCACGCTCGCCGTCGCCGGGATCCACCTCACGGACGTCCCGCGCCTGGTGTACGCCGACGAGCTGTTCCGGGAGAAGCAGGTGCGCAGCGTCACCGCGAACACCCGCGCGGACGGTGAGGAGTTCCTGCGGCTGGCGTCGGCGCTGGGGGTGCGGCCATCGGTGTCGCCGCGTGCGCTCGCCGAGGCCGACCGGGTCCTCGCCGACCTGGCGAGCGACCGGATCACGGGCGCCGCGGTCCTCGTCCCGTGAGCAGCCCGGGTCGGCGCGCGGTGCTACGCCGCGCTGGTGGCGCCCGTCGCCTCCTGCAGGAGGTCGGTGACCCGGACGATGCCGGTGCACGCTCCCGCGTCGTCGAGCAGGACGATGTCGTCGTAGCTGCGTTCGCGGTCGCGGAGAGGCAGAACTGCAGCGCGGTGCGGACGTCCGTGCGGGCCGGGAGGGTGCGCGGGGCCTCGGCGAGCGCCTTCGCGGGCCGGTTGGCGTAGAGCGCGCGGCCGAACGGGCCGGAGATCGCGAGCATGAACCGGTTGCGGTCGAGGAAGCCGGTCGGACGGCCGGAGCCGTCGAGCAGGACCACGCTGCCGGCCTGCGGGTGATCGGCGAGCGCCTGGCGCACGCTCTCGGCAGGCACGTCGTCCCAGAGGCTGACGGCGGCCTGGCCGAGCCCGGCCACCGGCGCGGGCGGGGTGGGGGAGGGGACCCGCTGGGCCGGGACGGCCGGGCCGTGGCGGGGCATCAGGGCGGCCGGCAGCAGGATGCCCTCGGTGGAGGGGCGCCTGCGCGGCTCGGCGAGCAGCGGACCCTGGGCCCAGGAGATCCCCAGGTCACGTACCGCGGAGAGTTGTTCGGCGGTGGCGACGCCGGTGGCGGCCACCCGCACGCCGACCGCGCGGCACACCTCGACCAGCGCCTGCGCGACCGTGCGGGCGAGCGGCTGGTACGGGAGGCGCGCCACCAGGTCGCGGTCGAGTTTGACGAGGTCGGGCGCCAGGTCGGCGACCAGTTCGAGGCCGAAGCCGCGGGCGGGACCGTCCAGCCCGATCCCGAAGCCGGCGGCACGCAGCTCGGTGACCCCTTCGGCCAGCGCGTCGGCGGGCGCCGCCGACAACGCCGGGTTGATCTCCAGCAGCATCGGGGGCGCGTGGTTGCGGCCGTCCCGGGAGGCCAGGGATGCGCGCAGCTGCCCGATGCGGCGCCGCGCGGCCACCACGGTGTCGGCGAGCACGTCGACGTGCAGCGGCAGGGTGGCGTCGTATTCGGCGCCGTGCAGCACGGACGCGATGGCGATCCCCGAGTCGAACTCGGCGATCTGGCGGGGACCCCACACGGAGTTGCGCGCGACGTACTCGACCTGGTCCCGCGCCTGGCAGCGCAGCACCTCCAGCCCGACCGGCCGCCCGTTCGCCAGGTTCAGCAACGGCTCGAAGGCGAAGCGGCCGTAATCACTCACTGTGCACTCCCTCCGTTCCCCCGCGTGCGCGATGCAATCACGAGTGGATGGGTCCAGCGGTGAACGATGAGTGAACCTTCACAGCGTGCAACCGGTGTTTCCCCTGTTCGGAGCAGTGGGCCTGCGCTCTTCGTCACCCCGCACGCCGTGCAGCGGCTGTCGCCGCGAGATCGCCCACAGAGGTGCGGCCGCGACGGATCTGTCGCTCCCACGCCACTCGCGGCGACCGTGCTCGGCCGGCCGGCTCGCCACCAGGAGCCGGCCCCCGTCGGCGCACATCGCGCCGGAGCTACCCCGCTGACCGGCCACCGCGGGCCATGGCGAGGACGTCGAGGGCGGCGTCGAGCTGCTCGACGGTGAGCTTGCCGCCGTCGACGTGCCCGCGCTCGATGACGACCTCGCGGATCGTCTTGCGTTCCTTCAGCGACTGCTTGGCGATCGAGGCCGCCTCCTCGTAGCCGAGGTATCGGTTGAGCGGGGTGACGATCGACGGGGAGGACTCGGCGAGCTCGCGGGTGCGTTCCACGTCGGCCTCGGCGCCGTCGACGACCTTGTCGGCGAGCACCCGTGCGGCCGCGGCGAGCAGCCGGGCCGATTCGAGCAGGTTGCGGGCCATCACCGGCATCATCACGTTCAGCTCGAGGTTGCCCTGCGATCCCGAGAACGCGACGGTGGCGTCGTTGCCGATGACCTGGGCGGCCACCATCATCGTGGCCTCGCAGATCACCGGGTTGACCTTCCCCGGCATGATCGAGCTGCCCGGCTGCAGGTCGGGGAGGCGCAGCTCGGCGAGGCCGGTGCGGGGGCCGGAGCCCAGCCAGCGGATGTCGTTGGCCACCTTGAACACCGACACCGCGACGTTCCGCAGCGCGCCGGAGGCCTCCACCAGCCCGTCGCGGGAGCCCTGGGCCTCGATGTGGTCGCCCGCCTCCGTGAGGACGTCGAGCCCCGTGGCGGCGCGCAGCTCCTCGACAACCCCTTCGGCGAACCCGGCGGGCGCGTTCAGCCCGGTGCCGACGGCGGTGCCGCCGATGGGGAGCTGGGCCAGCCGGGGCAGGACGTCGCGGACCCGGGCGGCGCCGTACTCCATCTGCGTGGCCCAGCCGCCCGCCTCCTGCCCGAGCGTGATCGGCACGGCGTCCATGAGGTGCGTGCGGCCGGCCTTGACGACGTCGGCCCAGTCCTCGGCGCGGCGGCGCAGCGCGGCGGCCAGGTGCTCGAGCGCGGGGACGACGTCGTTCTGCAGGGCCTCGGTGGCGGCCACGTGGATCGTGGTGGGGAAGACGTCGTTCGACGACTGCGACGCGTTGACGTGGTCGTTCGGGTGCACGTCGACGCCGGAGCGGGCGGCGATCGAGGCGATCACCTCGTTGGCGTTCATGTTGGAGCTGGTGCCCGAGCCGGTCTGGAACACGTCGACGGGGAAGTGCTCGTCGTGCTCGCCGGCGGCCACCTCGTCGGCCGCCGCGGCGATCGCGCCCGCGAGCTCGGCAGGCAGCACCCCGATCTGCTCGTTGACCCGCGCGGCGGCGGCCTTGACGAGCCCGAGCGCCCGGATCTGGGCACGCTCCAGCCCGCGCCCGGAGATCGGGAAGTTCTCGACGGCGCGCTGGGTCTGCGCGCGCCACAGTGCGTCGACGGGCACCTTGACCTCGCCCATCGTGTCGTGCTCGATCCGGAACCCGTCGTCGGAGGCCATGCCGCCAGTCTTCTCCGGCCGCGCCCGCCGCGCACCCAGAGGTGGCGGCGGCCACGCCGTACGCAGAACTGCGTATCCCGCCGGGTCGCCGGACGGGCCACGATCTGCGGGTGCCGATGTCCCGCTTCTTCTCCCGCGTCGGTGAGGGGCCGAGGTGGAAGACCGGGAGCGAGGCCGGCACGACCACGGTCGCCGGGCCGGCGGGTGGCTCCGGGGAGGGGAGTGGTGCCGGGCCCTCCTCCGGCCCGGCGACGGCGTGCTGTGGACGGGTGGCCCCGCGGTGCTGGTGCCCCGATGCGGTGAACCGCCGTGGTACGGGCGGGTGAGGCAGGCGGAGGAGGGCTAACAGCGTGTCCCGCGGGGCGAAAGCTCCCCTGTGGACCGCGCGGCCTGGGAGCGGGACTGGCTCGACCTGGTTGCCGACCTGCTGTCGGCGCCGCTCTCCGCGCTGCCCGAGGAACGGATCTGCACGCAGCTGCAGGAGACGTTCGGCCTGCTGGCCACGGCGTACCAGTTCCGCGAGCCGGGACAGCTCGCCGTGCAGCGGCTGTGGCCGTCCGACGAGCAGTTCTCCGGGCATCGCGCCGAGGTCGACCACTGGAGCGTGCACTGCGCGCCCACCGGCCATCCCGTCCTGCGCTACTACCTCGCCACCGGTGACTGCCGGGCGTTGCAGGTCGCCGATGTGCCGGAGCGGTTCGCGGACGCTGCGGTGCAGGGGAGCTGGCGGGAGGTGGCGGGGCCGTGGGGCGCCGCGGAGCAGCTCGCGATGCCCGTGCACGTCACCGCGCAGAGCCACCGGGCGTCGTGATGGGGCGCGCGGAGCCGTTCACGCCCGACGAGGTGCGCATGGCAGGCTGCCTGCAGCGACTGTTGCGCGGGCTCGACCGGCACGTCACCGCGCTCGGCAGGCGGTTCGAGGAGTGCACCGACGTCGCGTCGAGCCTCCGGCTGACCCCGCGCGAGCTCGCCGTGCTCGGTCAGCTCGCCGACGGCCACACCGCTGCGGCGATCGGCCGCCGGCTGCTGATCACCGAACGCACCGTGCAGAAGCACCTCGAGCGCATCTACGCGAAGCTCGGCGTCGGCGACCGGCTGGCGGCCGTGCTCCGGGCCGAGCGGTTGGGCCTGCTCGAGCCTGCGCCCTGATACGCAGGTCTGCGTACAGGCCGGTGCGGCCGCGCACGGCCCGACCGCTCACGGCAGCGGCGGCGGTGTGTGCCCCTCGGCTGCGACCTGCTCCGCGGACAGGTCGAAGTTCACCATCGAGTACTCACGCAGCTTCGTGAGCCGGTGGTACCCCTCGATCATGCGGACCGTTCCGGACTTCGAGCGCATGACGATCGACTGCGTGGTGCACCCGCCGGCCCAGTACCGCACGCCCTGGAGCAGGTCGCCGTCGGTGACGCCGGTGGCGCAGAAGAAGACGTTGTCGCCGCGGACGAGCTCGTCGGTGGTGAGCACCCGGTCGAGGTCGTGCCCCGCGGCGAGGGCCCTCTCCCGCTCCGCGTCGTCGCGCGGCCACAGGCGCCCCTGGATGGCACCGCCCATGCACTTCAGCGCGGCGGCGCTGATGATCCCCTCCGGGGTGCCGCCGACGCCGATGAGCAGGTCGATGCCGGTGTTGGGGCGGGCGGCGGAGATCGAGCCCGCGACGTCGCCGTCGGAGATGAACTGGATGCGCGCCCCGGTGTCGCGGATCTCCTTCACGAGCGAGTCGTGGCGCGGCCGGTCCAGCACGCAGACCGTGACGTCGCTGACGTTGAGGTGCTTGGCGCGGGCGACGCGGCGGATGTTCTCGCTGACCGGGGCGGTGATGTCGATGACGTCGGCCGCCTCGGGGCCGACGGCGAGCTTCTCCATGTAGAACACCGCGGACGGGTCGAACATCGCGCCGCGTTCGGCGACCGCGAGCACGGCGACCGACCCGGGCATGCCCTTGGCCATCAGGGTGGTGCCGTCGATCGGGTCGACGGCCACGTCGCAGTAGGGGCCCGTGCCGTCGCCGACCTGCTCGCCGTTGTACAGCATGGGCGCTTCGTCCTTCTCGCCCTCGCCGATCACGACGACGCCGCGCATCGACACGGTGCCGATCAGCTGGCGCATCGCGTCGACCGCCGCGCCGTCGCCGCCGTTCTTGTCGCCGCGCCCCACCCAGCGGCCTGCCGCCATCGCCGCCGCCTCGGTGACGCGGACGAGCTCCATCGCCAGGTTGCGGTCCGGTGCCTCGCGCCGGCTCTCGCGGGGGGTCGCCACGCTCTCGGGTGTGATCATCTCGCCCTCCTTACTCCCGCGGCGACGGCGGCGCGGGCCGTGTGGAATCCGATCCTCGCAGATGTGGGCGGGGTCGGACGCCATGTCGATCTGCAGTGAGACCAGCAGCACGACGGGGTTACCCACCCGTGCTGCACGATGGGTGGGTGAGCTCCGAACCCGGCCCGCCGGCGAAGCCGCCGCGTTCCGCACTGACGATGCGCGACATGATCGGCGCGCTCGTCGTGCTCGCGCTGGTGGTGCTCGCCGCCGGTGGCCTGTCACGTTCCTGCACGTTCGCGCCCACCGGCCCGACGGTCGACGCGGCCCGGCTCCCGTCGCCGGACGTCGCGGCGGAGCTGCGGCGGCTCGCGACGGACTCGACGTTCCCGCTGCGCGTGCCCGCGGTGCCGCAGGCTGGCGCGCCAATGCGGTGGACCGGACCTCCCTGCCGGAGGGCGGTCGCGAGGTGCGCGTCGGCTACCTCACCGAAGAGGGGAGGTACCTGCGTCTGCAGCAGGGCGATGCCACCGAGGAGGCGATGTTGCGTGCCGAGTCCGGTGGGGCCGTGGCGACGGCACAGGGCGCCGTCGACGTCGAGGGGCGGCAGTGGGTCGCCTACACCGGTGAGCGCGACGAGCAGATCTGGATCACCGATGTCGACGGGGTGCGGCTGCTGGTGACGGGCAGCGGCAGCGAGGCGGACTTCCGCACGTTGGCCGTGGCGGCGGTGCGCGGCGAGGTCGTCCCCGCGGGCGGTTGAATGGTGGCCGTGGCGGACATCGAGCTGGCCATCGGGGACATCACCGAGCAGGAGGTGGACGTCGTCGTCAACGCGGCGAACTCGTCGCTCCTCGGCGGGGGCGGCGTGGACGGTGCCATCCACCGCAAGGGCGGGCCGGACGTCCTCGGCGAGTGCCAGGAGCTGCGGGCAGGCCGCTACGGGAGTGGCCTGCCGACCGGGCAGGCCGTCGCCACCACGGCCGGGCGGCTGCCCGCGCGCTGGGTCGTGCACACCGTCGGCCCGGTCTGGTCGGGTTCCGAGGACCGTTCGGAGCTGCTCGCCGACTGCCACCGCAACGCGCTCGCCGTGGCCGCGGAGCTGGGCGCCCGCAGCATCGCCTTCCCCGCGATCTCCACCGGCGTCTACCGCTGGCCGCTGCCCGACGCCGCCCGGATCGCCGTCGCCACCGTCCGGGGCTGTGACACCTCCGGGTTCGACGTCGTGCGGTTCGTCCTGTTCGACCGCGCGGCCCACGCGGCGTTCGAGTCCGCGCTGCGCACCGAGCGCTGATCACAGGCACGCCGCCGCGAGCGTCGTGCCGAGCACCGGGGCGAACTTGAACAGGTTCTCCCCGTGCACGGTGACCACCCGCCCGGCGCGCTGGACGTGGAACCCGTCGCCGAGGCCGGGCGTCGGCGTGCAGTGGACGGTCTCGACGATGCGCGGTTCCACGGCGAGCCGCTCGCGTGCGTACTCCAGCACCGCCTCGCGCGCGGTCCCGGTGGCCGCGTCCCGCCCGACCTCCCACGCCGTGGTGGCCGGGTCGAGGTGTCCACCGACCGCCCACCGCCCGGGGCCGCTCGCGTGCTGGTAGGTGCTTAGGAGCGCCCCGAACAACTCCGGCCTACTGCGCGACGCCCAGGCGGCGCCCTCGCCGCGTTGGACGGTCGGGCCGATACAACCCCGGTATCGGCCCGACCGTCCGCCTTGCGAGGACACCACCTGGCCGCCGCTCGCTACGGCCGGAGTTATTCGGGACCCTCCTGGCCCGGCCGCGGGGAGGTCGATCCAGCTCCGCCAGCCGGTCCCGGGGTCGACCGGGAACGTGAATCGGGCGTGGTGCTCCAGCTCGCCCGGCACCGCGATGCCGACCTGCGCGGCGAGCGCCGCCGTGCCGGCCCCGGCCGCGACGAGGACGGCGTCGAACCGGGACCCGCCGCTGCGGGTGCTGACGTGCGCCTCGTGGTCGATCGCCTCGACCGGCTCGAGGCGCAGGGCCTCCCGGGTGAGCCCGGTGAGGTGGGCGCGGACGGCGTCGACGTCGACGACCCCTCCGGACGGGTCGAGCAGCGCCTGCTCCGGGGCCTGCCGGGTGGGCAGGCGGAGCCGGTCGGGGTCGGTGGTCAGCTCGAACGGTGCGCCCGCTTCGGCCATGGCCCGCGCCCACACCGGGACGTCCACGCCGCTGATCACGCACCCGGACGGGACGATCATCGGCCGGCCCGCCCGCTCGGCCCACCGGTCGAACCCGCGCGCGCCTCGGCCGCCCGCCGTACGAGCGCCGGCTCGCGGTGGGCGAGGCGGAAGATCCGCGACGACCCCACGGAGCGTGCCGCCATCGGTGCGCCGGCCTGCTCGAAGCAGACCACCTCCGCGCCGAGCTCGAGCAGCGCGGCCGTTGCCGACAGGCCCACCACCCCGGCCCCGACCACCGCGACCCGCATCGCCGCCACCTCAGAGGTACTCGGCGTCGGTGCGACCGTCGGCTGCAGGTGTGCGGAACGGCTGGAACCGGAACCGGATGCCACCCGAGCGCGCGCCGAGCCCGTCCGGGTCCGGGCCGGAGCTGTTCTTCCCGGGGCGTCCCGCACGACGTCGATCACCCCGGCGGCGCTCATCACGTCGAGCCGGGCGAGCAGCTCGGCGAGTGCTGCGGCCGCGCCCTGCGGGGCGACCGCGGTCTGGGCGAGCGTGCGGTGCAGCGCCGTGACGTTCCAGCCCTCGCGGAACCCGCTTCCGACCGAGGTGGCGAGCACGACGTCGAGCAGCCAGTGCGACTGCGTGTCGCGCAGGCCCGCGGTCGTGTGCGCCTCGATGCCGATGACCTGGTCGGCGCGCACCAGCCCGTCGGCGTGGGTCTGCACCCATACGTTCGTCAGACTCACGACGTTCACCTCACTCGTTGCGGACCGGTGGCCACCCGACGAGTCTCGCCGATCCGGGCCACCGTGTGGACCCGATCGCGCCCCGTTCTCCGGGTTCAGCGGAGCATTCCGCGCAGGCCGTCGAGCACGCAGCGCAGACCGAGCTCGAACAGGGCGTCCAGGTCGAGGTCGAAGTCGAGCTCCGATATCCGCCGGAAGTGCGGGAAGCCCCCACCGGCCGTGAGGGAGATGAGGGTGCCGGAGCGTGCGTCCATCCACTCGTCCGCCGTGAGGCCGCTCTCCGCCTCGGCCTGCGCCTCCGATTCGAGGTTGACCGCCATGCCGCGGACGTAGCTGAACAGCATGATGTGGACGTTGAAGGCCGTCGCCGTGTCCAGCCCACGGCCGTCGAGGGCGGCGAGCACCCATTCGGTGTAGTGGAGCGCGCTCGGGATGAGGTCGGGCCGGGTGAGGGACATCGCTGGCGCCAGCCAGGCGTGGCGGCGGAAGACGGCCCACTCCTGCCGTGCGACGGTCTCCAGGGCGGCCCGCCAGTCCGCGGGGGCAGCCGTGGGCAGCGGCTGTTCGCCGAACGCCAGGTCCATCATGAGCGTGACCAGCTCGTCCTTACCGGACACGTGCTGGTACAGCGACATCGTGGGGATGCCGAGCTCCGCGGCAACCCGCCGCATCGACAGCGTCGCGAGCCCTTCGGCGTCGGCGATCGCGACGGCGGCGCGGACGATGTCGTCGCGGGCCGCGCTCGACGCCGTGCGGCGGCGGGCCGGGCGCGCGTTGCCCGGGCGGGCGGCGACGACCGTGCCGACGCCGCGCACCGACCGCACCACGCCCTCGTCCTGCAGGAGCGACAGGCCCGGGTGGCGGTGGCCATCGCGACGCCCCATTGCCGGGTGAGCTCCCGGGTGGACGGGACGCGGTCGCCGGGGCCGAACTCGCCCGCGGCGACGCGCGCGCGGAGGTCGGCGGCGATGCGCGCCGATGTGGTGTCGGTCACGGCCTGGACCTCCCTCGTGGGTGTACTAGTGCAGTGGGTGTGGCCCCGGGGCTCGTCGCGAGCCTAGTGCACTAGTGCTCTGGTAAGAACGCTGCTGGTCAAGCGATCGTACGTTGTTGCAGGCGGTGTATGTACGCCGTACGGTCACGTCGACATCGACCGAAGGAGTCCCGCGGTGCACGACAAGGATGTGCTGATCTCCGGCGCCGGGGTCGCCGGACCGGCCCTCGCCCACTGGCTGGTCCGTGCCGGGTACCGGCCGACGATCGTGGAGCGGGCCCCGGCGCCACGCCCCGGCGGCCAGACCGTCGACCTGCGCGGCGCCGGGCGCACGGTCGTCGAGCGGATGGGGCTGATGCCGGCCGTCCGCGAGGTCACCGTGGAGGAGCGCGGTGTCGCCTACGTCGACACGACGGGCCGGCCGCGGGCCCGGATGTCCGCGGACGCGTTCGGCGGCGAGGGGATGGTCGCGGAGATCGAGGTGATGCGCGGCGACCTCGCCCAGGTCCTCCTCGATGCGACCACCGGAGGCGTCGAGTACCGCTACGACGACGCCGTCACCGCGGTCGAGCAGGACGCCGACGGCGTCACGGTGCGCTTCCGCAGGGGGCCCGCGCGTCGCTTCGGGCTGGTGGTGGGCGCCGACGGGCTGCACTCCGGGGTCCGGGCGCTCGTCTTCGGGCCGGAGGAGCGGAACGTCTCGTCGCTCGGGTGCGTCATCGCGTTCTTCACCGTGCCGGACCGGTACGGGCTCGACGGGTGGATGCAGATGTACAACGCGCCGGGCGCCATGCTCGCGTTGCGCCCGGACCGGGTGCCCGGCCAGGTCAAGGCGCTGATGGCGTTCCGCACGCCGCAGGCGGGCATCCACCGGCGCGACCCGGCCGCGCAGCGCGAGCTGCTCACGCGGACGTTCACCGGCACCGGGTGGGTGGCCGACCAGGTGGTCGCCGACCTGCAGGACAGCACCGACCTGGTCGTCGACGAGCTCGGCCAGACCCGCATGGGCTCGTGGTCGTCGGGGCGGGTCGTGCTGCTCGGCGACGCCGCGTGGTGCCCGTCACCGCTCACCGGGCTCGGCACGAGCACTGCGCTGGTGGGCGCGTACGTGCTGGCGGGCGAGCTGGCCCGGGCCGCCGCAGACCACCGGGCGGCCTTCGCGGCGTACGAGCGTGTGATGCGGCCCTACACCGACCAGGCCCAGGAGCTCCCGCCCGGCGGTGTCCACGGGTTCGTCCCGTCGTCGCGGTTCGCGATCGCGATGTTCACGGGCCTGCTGCGGTGGATGAACAGGTGGCCGATGCGCAACGTGCTGGCACGGCAGTTCGCCAAGGCGGACGCGATCGAGCTACCCGGGTACGAGCCTCAGTCGGAGGCCTCGTCCAGCACCTTCTGAACGCGTTCCCGCGCGCCGGCCAGCTGCTCCTCGCAGCGCCGCGCCAGCGCCTCGCCGCGCTCCCACAGCGCGACCGACTCGTCGAGGCCGAGGCCGCCCGCCTCCAGCGCGCGCACCACCTCGGTGAGCTCGTCGCGGGCCTGCTCGTAGCCCAGCCCGTCGACGGCAGGGCGTTCACTCATGGGGTACTCGCCTTCTTCCTCTTGCGGGTGCCGTTCCGGTTCGCCGCGGGTTCGCCGACGGTGGCGGCCACCGCGCCGTCGGCACCCGGATCCGCAGGCGGTCACCCGGGCCGACCTCGTCGACGGAACGCAGCACCGGCAGTGGATCGGTGGCGTCGTCGGGCACGCGTTGGACGACCGCGTAGCCGCGGGCGAGGGTCGCCGCCGGGCCGAGGGTCGCCAGCCGGGCGCGGACGTGCTCGAGGTCGTGGGCGCGCCGCTCCAGCCCGCGCTCCACACAGCCGCGGGCGGCGTCACGCAGGCGCTCCACCTCCACCGTGCGGGCGTCGAGGGCGCGCAGCGGCTCGGCCAGCACGGGCCGCCCGCGCAGCGCCGACAGCAGCCGTTCCTCCCGGTCCACCCAGCCGGCCAGCGCCCGCCGTGCCCGGTCGCGTAGCCCGGCGATCCGGGCGGTCTCCTCGGAGATGTCGGGTACGAGCCGGCGACCGGCTTCGGTGGGGGTGGAGCAGCGCACGTCGGCGACGTGGTCGACGAGCGGGGTGTCGGGCTCGTGCCCGATCGCCGAGACCACCGGCGTGCGGCAGTCGGCGACGGCGCGGCACAGCGTCTCGTCGGAGAACGGCAGGAGGTCCTCGACGCTGCCGCCGCCGCGGGCGAGGACGATGACGTCCACGTCGGGGTCGCGGTCGAGCGCGCCGAGCGCGTCGACGATCTGCGGCACGGCCAGCGCGCCCTGCACGGCCACCGACTCGATCCGGAACCGCACCGCGGGCCAGCGGGCCTGCGCATTCGTGACGACGTCGTGCTCGGCGGCCGAGGCGCGGCCCGTGACCAGCCCGATGCACTGCGGCAGGAACGGTGGGCGGCGCTTGCGGGCTGCGTCGAACAGACCCTCCGCGGCCAGGAGGCGGCGCAACCGCTCGATGCGGGCGAGCAGCTCCCCGATGCCGACGGCGCGGATGTCGTCGACCCGTAGCGAGAGCGTGCCACGGCCCAGGAAGAACGACGGCTTGCCGTGCACCACCACCCGGTTGCCCTCCGCCACCGCGGGGCCGCCGTCGCGCACCAGCCCGATCGGCGCCGTGAGCTGCAGCGACACGTCGGCAGCGGGGTCGCGCAGCACCAGGAACGCGGTGCCGGTGCCGGCCCGGGCCGTGACCTGCGCGAGCTGGCCCTCCACCCACACCGCGCCGAGCCGGTCGACCCACTCGGCGATCTTGCGGGCCACCGTGCGGACGGGCCACGGCTGCTCCGGGGAGGTAGGGGCACTCACCCTTCGGTGACCGTGGTGATCCGGTTGGAGAGCATCGTGACGAACGGCGCCCGGTTCTCGTGCGCGATCTCCCACTCCAGCAACGCGCGCAGGTCGTCGGCGGACAGGTGGCGCAACCGCCCCCGCAGCTGCGGGATCGTCAGCTCCTCGTAGCCGGGCAGCGCGCTCGGACCGACGGGCTCGGTGGCCGGCTCGGTGACCGGCTCTGCGGCCGGTTCTGCGGGTGGCTCGGCCTGCGGCCGCAGCTCGGTGACCGCGCCGTTCGGGGAGACCACCTCGTCCTCGTCGTCGAACGTGGCCCAGCCGGGCCGCTCCTCGACGGGCCGCAGGGCGCCGAGGGCCTGGTCGCCCTTGATCGCCAGCTCGGTGACCTTCTGCTGCACGCGCATGGACGCCTGCAGTGCCTGGCTGACGGCGGTGACGGGCAGCTCGACGACCAGACGCGGCAGGTCGCGGGCCTGTTCCACGGCGGACGCGACGAGGCCGGCGGCGACGCGGACCGGCAGCGGCAGCGGACTCATGCCCACAGTCTCCCCCGGACCGCCACCCGTACAAGCCCCGGGGAGTGCGCTTCGTCGCCGGGGCGCCGGCCGCGTCCCGCGCGTCCGTAGGCTGGGGACATGTCCGTTGCCACGAAGCGCGTCCTGCTGGCCGCGCCGCGCGGGTACTGCGCAGGCGTCGACCGGGCCGTCGAGGCCGTCGAGCAGGCGCTCGATCAGCACGGCCCGCCGGTCTACGTCCGCAAGCAGATCGTGCACAACGTGCACGTCGTCGAGACCCTCACCGAGCGCGGTGCGATCTTCGTGGACGAGGCCGACGAGGTGCCGGAGGGCGCGCTCGTCGTGTTCTCCGCCCACGGCGTCTCGCCCGCGGTGCGCGACCAGGCGAAGGACCGGGGGCTGCGCACCATCGACGCCACCTGCCCGCTCGTCACCAAGGTGCACGGGGAGGCCAAGCGCTTCGCCCGCGAGGACTACGACATCCTCCTGGTGGGCCACCACGGGCACGAGGAGGTCGAGGGCACCGCAGGCGAGGCCCCCGAACACATCCAGCTCGTGGAGACCGCCGCCGACGTCGCGAACGTCACCGTCCGCGACCCCGAGAAGGTCGTGTGGCTCTCGCAGACCACGCTGTCGGTCGACGAGACCATGGAGACGGTGCGGGCGCTGCGCGAGCGGTTCCCCGCGCTGCAGAACCCGCCGAGCGACGACATCTGCTACGCCACGCAGAACCGGCAGGTGGCGGTGAAGGCGATGGCGTCGCAGTGCGACCTCGTGCTCGTCGTCGGCTCCAAGAACTCCTCCAACTCGGTGCGGCTCGTCGAGGTGGCGCTCACCGCGGGTGCAGGCGCCGGGCACCTCATCGACTACGCCCGTGAGATCGACGACGCCTGGCTGGAGGGCGTCGGCACGATCGGTCTCACGAGCGGCGCGTCGGTGCCGGAGGTGCTGGTGCGCGGCGTGCTCGCCCACCTCGCCGAGCGCGGCTGGGAGTCGGTCGAGGAGGTCACCACCGCCGAGGAGACGCTGAGGTTCTCGCTGCCCCGCGAACTGCGCCCGGCCCGCTCGGCGCGGTGACGCGGCCTGGACGAGTGGGTCGGAATTGATCCGTGGTCGTAGGTGATCCAGCCGCGTTCGGCCGGTTCGTCGTCGAGCTCGGCGGGTCGCGGAACACCGTGATCGTTCCGGCCGGTGCCCGATCGCCCTCGGCGGGGCGCCCAACGCGGTCTCGGACTGATCAGGACCGCATGGTCGGGTTCGGCTTCGGCCGCAGCGCCCGTGCGGCGGAGGGCGGCTTGATCTCGTCACGATCAAAAGGTTGCGTCGGCCGGGACAGCAGCGTTTCGGGCCCCGCTGGGCGCCGGCTGACCAGACGGTTGACCAGGGGCGTGATCACCGGAAGTGGTGGGAGGGCGCCGGATGTGGCGCTCTGGCACCACTTCAGTTGATCATGTGTACGTCGATCGTCGGCAGTGGTGGCGGGGCGACAGATCGGTCGTCGCCGCACCATTTCCGGCGATCACGAGCCGCCGGCCGTCCCGTCGTCCCGGCCCTGACCGCTACGGCCACCGGCCGAGTTCGGCATTGGACCACTAGTCCCGGGCAGGCGCTGGAACGCCACCCGCGCCAGGCCGAGCACCAGCACGATCCCGGTGGTCCACGCCATCACCGGGAACGCGTTGACCAGCGGCGCCCCGATCACCAGCAGCTGTTCCGCCACCCCCTGACCCGGCCGCGGCGGCCCGGAGGCCAGCACGAACACCGGCACCGTGGCGGCCACGAGCAGCGGGGGCTGGACCATCGGCCCGAACAGGCCGTTGCGTCGCACCCAGCACACCGCGACCACGCAGCCCGCGATGTGGCACGCCGTGAACACGGTGCTGAGGTTGCCCACCCAGGTGAGGTCGACGATCACGCCGATCGCGGTGAGCGCGGCGGCCAGCCCGACCGCGGCGACCGGCGGGATCCCGAGCACCGACGGCAGCACCGAGCGGACGGGCATCGGCCACTGGCCGCTCGTGCCCCGCTCCGGCTGCGGCCGCTCGCGCGCAGGCGGCTTCTCCTTCTTCGCCGCGTCCTTCTTCAGCGTGGCCTTCGCCGCGCCGGCCTTCTCCGCCGTGGCCGTCGACCGGCGCGCCGCCGTGCCCCTCGCGGGGTCGACGCGCGCTCCCTTCGCGGGGCGGTCGGCACTGCGGGCGGCGGGGGAGCCGGTGCGCTCCCCGGAACGAGGGCGCGCGGCGCGCCGCGAGCAGAATCGGCGGGCGGGCGACGTCGGGGTCTGCGCTCACCTGCCGGTTCGGTCATCCCGTCACGGTAGCCCGCGACTCACCGCGTCCGTCGCCGCCGGGGCGTTCACCCGGACGGTCGACCCGGTTCAGTTCGTGCAGCGCGACCAGGGACTCCGCGGCCGATGCCACCAGCTCCGGCGCCGCGACCGTGCGGGGCGCGCGCTCGACCTGCGCGGGCTCGTCGATCTCGCCGTCGGCGGCGCCCAGGTCGGTGAGCTTGCGCGCCGTGACCAGCACGCGGGCCTCCAGCGACGACACGGTCTGGTTGTAGCTCGCCACCGCCGTGTCGAGGCTGCGGCCCAGCTTGGCGACGTGCGTGCCCATTGTCGCCAGCCTGCTGTGCAGCTCCTTGCCCAGCTGGTGCACCTGCGCGGCGTTGCGGGCGAGGGCCTCCTGCCGCCACGTGTAGGCGACGGTGCGCAGCAGCGCGATCAGCGTGGTGGGGGTGGCGATGACGACGTTGTTCGAGAAGGAGTGCTCCAGCAGCGCGGGATCGGACTGCAGCGCCGCCTCCAGGAACGGGTCGCCCGGCACGAACAGCACCACGAACTCCGGCGACGGCTGGAACGCCGCCCAGTAGCTCTTCGCGCTGAGCGCGTCGACGTGCTGGCGCAGCTGGCGGGCGTGGGCGGCGAGACGCTCCCGGTGGACCTCGGGGTCGCGGGACTCGACCGCCTCCAGGTACGCGGCGAACGGCACCTTCGCGTCCACCACCACCTGCTTGCCGCCCGCGAGGTGCACGACGAGGTCCGGCCGGACACCGCCGTCCTCGCCCTGCGCGACGACCTGGGTGGAGAAGTCGCAGTGCTCGACCATCCCGGCCAGCTGCACGATCCGCTCCAGCTGCAGCTCGCCCCAACGACCCCGCACCTGCGGCGCCCGCAACGCGTTGACCAGCTGCTTCGTCTCGTCCTGCAGCCGCTCCGAGCTGGCGCGCATCGCGGTGACCTGCTCGCGCAGCCCCGCGTACGCCGACTCCCGCTCCTTCTCGACGGTGCGCAGCTGCCCCTCCACGCGCTGCAGCGTGGCGGCCACCGGGTCGAGCAGCTTGCCGATCGCCTGCGCCGCGCGGTGGCGTCACCGTCGGCCTTCGCCGTGAGCGCCGCCGTGGCCTCCTTGATCCGGCCCTCGGCCAGCGCCACGAACTGCTCGTTGTTGCGGGCCAGCGCGTCGGCCGACAGCGCCTGGAACGCCTGCTTCAGCTCGGCGTCGCGTCGCGTGAGCATGGCCTCCCGCTGGGCGCCCGCCTCCCGCTCGCCGCGCAGCGCCGCCGTCGCACCCGCGGCCGCGGCCTCTGCCTGCCGGAGCCGCTCGACCGTGTCGTCGTGCGTAGCGGTCAGCTCGTCGAGCCGCCGCACGAGCCCGGCCCGCTCGGCACGCAGCCCGGCGGCGTCGGCCCGCAGCATCGCCGTCGCGTCGGCGGTGGCCCGCGCCGCCTCGGACGCGGACAGCCGCGCCCGGGTCGTCAGGAGGAACCACACGGCGCCCGCGCCCAGCACTGCGCCCAGGATCAGGCCGATGAGCAGCACAGATACGGTTGCGGTGTCCATCCCACCAGCGTCACCGACGGCGCCCCCGATCCGTGGAAGGCACGCGGGGCCGGCGCGAGTTGATCGCCGAGCGGTCGAACGAACGGTCGAGCGCACCCAGACCGCGACTCGCGCACACCCAGACCGCGACTCGCGGGGGAGGGTGTGCCCCAACCTCCGCGAGTCGCGGTGTGAGTGCACGCGAGTCGCGGTCTGAGCGCGTCCGAGTCGGGGCGTGAGTCAGCCCGTCGGGGCCTCGTGGGCCAGCAGCTTGCGCTTGACCTCCACCCCCCAGCGGAATCCGCCCAGGGTGCCGTCGGTGCGGAGCACCCGGTGGCACGGGACGAACAGGGCCACCGCGTTGCGGGCGCACGCCGACGCCGCCGCGCGTACCGCAGCGGGGCGGCCGGACTTGGCCGCGTACTCCGTGTACGTGACCGGTGCGCCTGCCGGCACCGTGCGCAGCACGTCCCACGCGTGTTCGAGGAACTCGCCCGACCGCTGCCGGACGGGCACGTCGTCGATCGCGGAGAGGTCGCCGTCGTGGTAGCGGACGATCGCGCGGCCACGGGGCCGAGGTCGCCCTCGACGAGCTCCGCGGGCCGCAGGGTCGGGTGGATCTGCGGCAGGAGCTCGTCGAGGTCGGCCGTCCAGCCGGAGGCCAGCACGGCCCCGCCGGAGTCGACGACGGCGGTGAAGGGGCCGATCTCGGTGCCGATCGTGGCCCAGGTGGCGGTGCTCATGACGTCCTTCCGTTCGAGGTGGTGGCGGGCAGCGCCCGCCAGAGGTGGGTGGCGGCGTAGGAGCGCCACGGCGCCCAGCCGGTGGCCCGGGCCGTCAGACCGGCGAGGTCGGACGGGAGCCCGAGCGCGGCGGCGCCGCGGCGCACGCCGAGGTCGGTGGCGAGCAGCTCGTCGGGGTCTCCGAGCAGTCGCATGGCGAGGTAGCCCGCGGTCCACGGGCCGACGCCGGGCAGCGCGCACAGCGTGGCCCGCAGGTCGGCCGGATCGCAGCCCGGGTCGAGCACGAGCGAGCGTCGGCGACCGCTCCGGCCAGGCCGAGGACGGTCGAGATCCGCCGCTGCGGTCCGGTGAGCACCTCCGCGCCCCGCTCGGCGATCGCCTCCGGGGTGGGGAAGAGCAGGTCCGGGCCGTCGCCCGCCAGGCCCGGCGGGAGGCGCTCGCCGAGCGCCGCGGCCAGCCGCTTCGCCGCCGTGCGTGCCGCCGCGACCGAGACCTGCTGGTTCAACACGGCCCGCAGCGCCGTCTCGACCCCGTCGACGGTGCCCGGGAGCCGGATCCCCGGCACGGCCGCGACGGCGGGCGCCAGACCCGGGTCGGCACCGAGCGCGTCGTCGACGCGACCGGGTCGGCGTCCAGGTCGAGCAGCCTGCGCAGCCGCGCGACCGCCGGGCCGAGGTCGCGCGGGTCGGCCAGCCGCAGCGTGGCGACGACGTGCCCGGCCTGCGGCGCAGGCGTGAGATCGAGCGCCACCGTGGCCGCGCCGTGCGGGAGCCGCAGCGTGCGCCGGTACGTGCCGTCCTCCACCGACTCGATGCCGGCGACCGCGCGGGCGGCGAAGAACGC
Source organism: Pseudonocardia sp. CNS-004 (assembly GCA_001942185.1). Taxonomy (GTDB): domain Bacteria; phylum Actinomycetota; class Actinomycetes; order Mycobacteriales; family Pseudonocardiaceae; genus Pseudonocardia. The sequence continues at coordinate 243,571 of MKJV01000079.1, read as the reverse complement.
GACCAGCCCGTCGGCGTCGAACGGCCTGCGGTAGGGCAGCCGCAGCACCAGCGTGCCCGCCACGGCGGGCACGGCGCCGCCACGGCGGCCGGCCTCCGACCGCAGCGTGGTCGGCGCCACCCCGTAGACCTCGCGGACCGTGTCGTTGAACTGCCGCACGCTCGCGAAACCGGCCGCGAACGCGATGTCGGCCATGCCCAGTGGCGTGGTCTCGATGAGCAGCCGGGCCGTGTGCGCCCGGTGTGCCCGCGCGAGCGCGAGCGGGCCGGCCCCGAGCTCCGCGGTGAGCACCCGGTTCAGGTGCCGTTCCGAGTAGCCCAGCCGCGCGGCGAGCCCCGGCACACCCTGGCGCTCCACGACGCCGTCGGCGATGAGGCGCATCGCCCGCGCGGCGAGATCGGCGCGCAGGTTCCAGTCCGGCGAACCCGGCACGGCATCGGGCTGGCACCGCCGCACGCGCGGTAGCCACGCTGCTGCGCGGCGCCCGCCGTCGGGAGGAACTCGACGTTGTGCCGCTTCGGCGTGACCGCGGGGCACGAGGGCCTGCAGTAGATCCCGGTGGTGCGCACCGCCGTGATGAAGTGCCCGTCGAAGCGGGCATCACGCGAGGCGACGGCGCGGTAGCAACGTTCCTGATCGAGCAGCACGTCCATGACTCTGCCACCCCGGGCCCGGCTCGACTGGCGGAAATCGGACGCCGCCCGCGGCCCCGGATGAGAGACCTCTCATCCGGTTCTCATCCCCGGACCGCCCGGCCCGACCAGGATCCGGGCGTGCGTCTCCCGCTCCTCATCGCGACCGTCGTGCTGCTCGTCGTCGGCGTGCTCGCCGGTGTCGTCGTGCTCGGCTCGGCCGCGGAGGCCGACCCCCCACCCGTCGAGCCGATCACCGTCCAGCGCCCGCCGCGCCGCCCCCGGCTCCCGCGCAGCAGCGCCCGCGCCCGCCCCCCGCGACAAGGCCGGCTACGTCGCCCCGCCGCCACCGGTCGATGACGACGACGATGACGACGGTCCCGACGACGACGGTCCCGACGACCTCGATGACGGCCCGGATGACGACGACTGATCCGGTCCCGCTGCGCGCCCGCCGGAGCGTCGGCGAGGATGGCGGTGACCAGCACCGATCGACCCCGGCCGGTGCCCACCTCCCCGCAGGGACCGCGATGCCACCCACCGCGACGCCCGGTCCGACGCCGCCCATCGGGTGGCGCCGCCTCCTGCCGAGCGCGGCGCGTACCCGCATCATCGGCTGGGTCCTGCTGCTGGTGCTCATGGCGCTCGCGGCCGTCACGCTGGTGACGTGGCGGCTGCTGATCCAGGAGACCGACCAGCGGATCGGCGAGGCGCTGCGCATCGAGGTCGACGAGTTCGCCGAGCTCACCGCCACCGGCATCAGCCCGCGCACGGGGCTGCCGTTCCGGACCGTCGACGAGGTGATCGGGGAGGCGATCGCGTACAACGTGGTCCGCCCGAACGAGAAGTTCCTCGGCTACGTCGACGGCGGCTACCGCACGCAGAGCAGGCAGGAGCCCGGCGCACCCGAGGTGCTCGCAGGTGACGCCGCGTTCGCCTCGCTCGTCGCCACCGTCGACGCGCCCCGCACCGGGCACTACGAGAGCCCCGCCGCGGGCGACGTGCGCTACCTGGCGATCCCGGTGACCCTGCAGGGCGACCCGGCGCGTGGCGTCATCGTGGCGGCGTACCTCGCCGACGCCGAGCGCGCCTCCGCGGACACGGCGGCCCGCCTGATGCTCGTGGTCGGTGGCGTCACGGTGCTGGGCGCCGCCGCGGCCGCATGGCTCGTCGCCGGCCGGATCCTGCGACCGCTGCGCGACGTCGCCGCCACGGCGCGCACGATCACCGACACCGACCTGTCCCGCCGGATCCCGGACGCGGGCGAGCGCGACGAGCTCGGCGACCTCGCCCGCACCGTCAACGCCATGCTCGACCGCGTCGAGTCGGGCGTCGCGGCCCAACGGCGGTTCGTCGACGACGCGGGCCACGAGCTGCGCACCCCGATCACGATCGTGCGCGGGCACCTCGAGGTGCTCGACCCCACCGACCCCGACGACGTGCGGGCCACGGTCGCCCTCGTCGACGACGAGCTGGACCGGATGAACCGCATGGTGTCGGACCTGCTGCTGCTCGCGCGTTCGGAGCAGCCGTCGTTCCTGCACGTCGAACCGGTGGACGTCGCCGCGCTCACCGCGGACGTCGTGGAGAAGGTCGAGCGGCTCGGCGACCGGGACTGGGTGCTCGAGACGGCGGCCCGCGTCGACGCCCGGCTCGACCCGCAGCGCGTCACCCAGGCCGTGGTGGCGCTCGCCGACAACGCGTGCCGCCACACCCGTCCCGGCGAGCGCATCGGCCTCGGCTCGCAGCTCACCGGCGGCAGGCTGCGGTTCTGGGTGTCCGACACCGGCCCCGGCGTCGTGGCCGAGGAGCGGGCGCGGATCTTCGAGCGGTTCGCGCGCGGCTCGACGGCCGTCCCGCGGTCGGAGGGTGCCGGCCTGGGCCTGTCGATCGTGCGGGCCATCGCGGTGGCGCACGGGGGTACGGTGCTGCTCGACAGCGTGCCCGGCCGGGGGGCGACGTTCACGCTCGAGATCCCCGCAACCGGCGGGGGACCCACGTGAGCCGCATCCTCGTGGCGGAGGACGAGCCGCGGATCGCCGCGTTCGTCGAGAAGGGCCTCGCGGCGAACGGGTTCGCCGTCACGGTGGTGGGCGACGGGCTCTCGGCGCGCGACTACGCGATGACCGGCGGGTTCGACCTGGTGGTGCTCGACATCGGGCTCCCGGGGCTCGACGGGTTCGCGGTGCTGCGCTCGCTGCGCGAGGACGGCTGCCCGATCCCGGTGATCGTGCTGACCGCGCGCGACAGCGTGCAGGACACCGTCGCGGGCCTCGAAGGCGGCGCCGACGACTACATGCCCAAACCGTTCCGGTTCGAGGAGCTGCTCGCGCGCGTCCGGCTGCGGCTGGCCTCGCACCGGACCCCGGAGCTCACGGTGCTCACCCACGGCGGGCTGCAGCTGGACCTGCGCACCCGCCGGGCCCACGTCGACGGCCGCACCGTGGACCTCTCGGCCCGCGAGTTCGCACTCGTCGAGACGTTCCTGCGCCACCCCGGCCAGGTGCTCACCAGGGAGCAGCTGCTCAGCCACGTGTGGGGCTACGACTTCGACCCCGGCTCCAACGTCGTCGACGTCTACGTCCGCTACCTGCGTCGCAAGCTCGGCGCCGAGCGGATCGTCACGATGCGGGGGATGGGGTACCGGCTGGACGACCGGCGCTGATCGTTCCGCGGCCGACCCGAGATCGCCGGAAGTGGTGTCAGAACGACAGATTTGTTGCCCCGGCACCATCTGCGCTGATCATGGGCCTGTCGCCACGCGGGGAGCGTTAGCTGGAGCGGCAGATCTGGCCGCGGATCCGCCCGTCCTCACAGGCCTCGCGGATCTCGTCGCGCAGCTCGCTCCACCGGTCGTTGTCGCGGGAGTCCGACCCGTCCTCGTCGTCATCGTCCTGCTCCGCGGCCTTGGCCCGGGCCTGCTCCTTGATCAGCGCGGCCGCCCGGTCACGGGCCGGGGTGAGCGCGAGCTCGGCGATCTGCGCGCCGGTGATCGCCGGTGCCGCGGTTGCCACCGGTTCCACGGCGGGCTCGGGAGCCTGTTGCTGCTCGGCGGCCGCGGTGATCTCGGGGACCGGGACGACGTCCTCGGTGCTTCCGGGCATCAGCAGCACGGCACCGAGGCTCGCGGCGACCATGACGACGGCCGAGGCCGCGAGCACGAGTCGAGGCGGGAAGCGCACGACGACCCCCTTCGATTTCGGCAGCAGCTCCACCCAGACCATCGACCCAGCTCCGCCCGCGTTATGCGGGTTCCGCGAACGGGCGAGCGGGCGCGATGAGCGGCGGCCGGTCGATCCGTACCCCGGGTGGATCTCGCGCCCCGTCGACGAACGGCAACGCCGGGGGAGGGGCGCGGGTGCTGCGCCCTCCCCCGGGTCGGAGATCCGTCAGTCGTCGTCAGGGGTGTCGTCGTCCGCCACGTCGTCGTCGGGGGTGTCGTCGTCGGGGGTGTCGTCGTCGGGGGTGTCGTCGTCGGGGGTGTCGTCCGGGGTCACGTCGTCGGGGCTGTCGAACGGCGAGTCGGCGGACTCGTACGGGCTCTCGAAGGGGGAGTCGGCGGACTCGGGTGAGAGATCGGCGGCGAGCGGTGCCCCGACGGTGTCCGCGGCGGCGACCGTGATCGGCTGAGGCGCGGCGGTGGGAGCGGCGGCCGGGGCCACGTCGGCCGCGGCCGCCACGCCGGCTCCCGCGACGCCGAGGCCGGTGAGGGCGGCGCCGAGGGTGAGGATCTTCCAGGTGGACATGTGACGCTCCTTCAGGAGTGCTCGTGCTGACCTGATCAACAGTGGTCGTCGCTGGTGAGGGCGGTGGGAGAAGCGGATGAGGGCGCTCTCATCCGGCCGACTCATCCGGCCGCCCACCGCTCGGCCAGCCGCAGCCGGGCCTGCGTGTGCCGTGCCCACCCGGCCTGCTGCACCCGGAACGGCCCGGTGGCGAGCCCCAGCACGGCCGCCGCCACCCGCGGCCGCAGTGCGTGGCGGGTGAACCGCTCCTCGGCGTGGACGAGCACCCGGCCGCCGTACCGCCGGGCGGCGGGCGAGCCGTGATGCGCGAGGACGGACAGGTGGGCCAGCAGGGTGGCCCACTCGTCGACGCGGTGTCCCGGGCCCGCGGTGTCGATGTCGACCAGCCCCGTGACGCGCTGCGCGTCGCAGAGCAGCTGTGCGTCGTAGAAGTCGCCGTGCACGGGGACGTCGGGGTGCGATCCCGGGTCGGTGCGAGCCAGCGTGTCGGCGAGGCCGTCGAGGCGGGCGCGTTCGGTCTCGTCGGTGACCGCGGTGGCGGCGAGCACCGCGGTGAAGTGCGGCACCCGCTCCAGGTGGGAGCGGCGGCGCGGCTGACGGACGATCGCGGGTGGGAGGGCGTCGAGCAGCCCGTCGAGGTCGACGGGGGGCGGCACCGGCAGGCCGCGGGAGAGCCGCGACCGCAGCGATGCGCCGGGGCACTCGCTGAGGACGAGCAGCCCGTCGGCGGTCGAGGCCAGCGGGTGGGGCACCGGCAGGTGCGGGGACATCAGGTGGTGCCGTTCCCGCAGCGCTGCGACGGCCTTCGGACGGACTACCTTGACGAAGAGCCGCGACCCGCAGCCTTCGACCTCCAGCACCGCCCGGCGCCCGGGCCGGTAGGCCCGCATCCGGACGCGCAGGACGTCGTCCCGCGGCAGCCCGGCGGCCTGCAGCGCCTCCGAGAGCCGGACCGGGTCGGCTGCCGTGGCGAGCGCGGGCAGCACTGGATCCTGCGGCCACCGCCACACGCCGACCTGGACGCCGTGTCCGGCGAGCACCGCCGCGCCGTCCGGGATGCGGTCGCCGGTGGTGGCGGCGAGCGTCTCCCGGCTGCGGGTGCCATCGGCACGCTCGACGTCGGCGGCGTACTGCACGACGACGGACCCGTTCGGCTGCACCCCGACCGTGACCGCGCGGACCGCTCGGAGCCGGCTGCGGTAGCCCCCGACCGCCGTGGCGAGCAGCTCACGGGCTTCGGCACCGAGCAGGAGGGACAGCGTCGCGGGTAAGGACGGGTGGCTCGGGGCGGGGGGCACCGACCCAGGCTGATGGCGGGAGTGGACCGTGGGATGAGGTGCGGATGAGAGGCCCCTCATCCTCCGCGGCGGGAGACGGCGTGGTCGAGTGACGGCGGAGCCGGCGGCGCGAGCGCAGGACCAGGACCACGATCAGCAACGCGACCAGCACGATCGGGATCCACGCCGCCGAGGTGAGGACGAGCGCCCCGACCCGGTTGCCGAGCAGCACGATCGTGGCCGCCCAGGCGCTGCCGGACGCGATCAGGGCCGGTCCCGCGATGACTGGTGCCGCTGTTCGGCGTCGGCCTGCCGGTCATCGCGGGTGCCCTCGGCGCCACGCGTGCCCTCGCCGACGTGCACCGCGCGGTGGCGGGCCAGGTCCTCGGTGCCGACCTCGCGGTCGCCTACCGGGCGGCCCCCGGGCCCACCTGGCGCGAGCTGGCCGCGTGCCTGCGCGATCCGCAGACGGGCCGCGACACGATCTGGCTCGCCCTGCACGCGGTCGCCGGCACGCTCGTCGCGATGCTCACCTACCTCGCGGTGCAGGTCCTCTCCGCGGTGTTCGCCGGGGGTGCGGGCCCGTTCGCGATCTTCACGCTGCCCGCGCTAGTCGTGCTCGCGATCGTGTGGTGGGCGGTGCCGTGGGTGGTGCGTGTGCTGGCGCTGCTGGTGCGTGTCCTGCTGTCCCCGGCCGGGAGTGCGCTCGCCGCCCGCGTCGAGCAGCTCACGGAGTCGCGCGCGGCCACCGTCGACGCGCAGGCCGCGGAGCTGCGCCGGATCGAGCGCGACCTGCACGACGGCGCCCAGGCGAGGCTCGCGGCCGTCGGGATGACGCTCGGCCTGGCGTCGCAGCTGCTGCCCAGCGATCCCGACGGCGCCGCGGCGCTGCTGGAGGAGGCCAGGGGCGACGCCGGGCGGGCTCTCGCGGAGCTGCGCGACCTCGTCCGGGGCATCCACCCGCCGGTGCTGGCCGACCGCGGGTTGCCCGGCGGGCTCGAGGCCGCCGCGCTGCTGTGCCCCGTGCCCGTGGCGGTCGCCATCGACCTCCCGTCCCGACCCCAGGCCCCGGTCGAGTCGGCCCTGTACTTCGCCGCGGCGGAGGCGCTCGCGAACGCGGGTCGCACGCCGGCGCCACGCGGGTCTGGCTGAGGGCCGGCTACGCCGACGGCAAGATCACGCTCGTCGTCGGCGACGATGGTCGCGGAGGTGCCGACCCCCGCCGGGGCACCGGGTTGCGCGGTATCGAGCGCAGGCTCGCCGCCTTCGACGGCACCGTGTCCGTCCGGAGCCCACAGGGCGGGCCCACCGAGATCACGATGGAGCTGCCGTGCGACCTCTGCGAACCGTCATCGCCGAGGACCACGTCCTCCTCCGCGACGGGCTGATCCGGCTGCTGGCCGCCAACGGCTTCGACATCGTCGACGCGGTCGACAACGGCCCGGTGCTGCGGGAGGCGCTGCTGCGCCACCGGCCGGACGTCGCGGTCGTCGACGTCCGGCTGCCGCCCACGTTCACCGACGAGGGGCTGGTCGCGGCGCTCGCGGCACGCCGGGAGGTACCGGGGCTCCCGGTGCTCGTGCTCTCGCAGTACGTCGAGCAGCTCTACGCGCGCGAGCTGCTGGCAGACCACGCCGGTGGGGTCGGGTACCTCCTCAAGGACCGCGTCGGCAACGTGGACGAGTTCGTGGCGGCCGTGCGACGGGTCGCCGCGGGCGGCACTGCCATGGACGCGGAGGTGGTCGGCCAGCTGGTCGGGCGCAGGTCCACCCCGCTCGCGGCGCTCACGCCGCGCGAGCGGGAGGTGCTGGAGCTCGTCGCCGAGGGGCGCTCCAACGCCGCAGTCGCGACGGCGCTGTTCGTCACCGAGAAGGCGGTGGGCAAGCACATCAGCAGCATCTTCGGCAAGCTCGGCCTCGCGCAGTCCGACGACGACAACCGCCGGGTCCGGGCGGTGCTCGCGTACCTGCAGGCCGTGGGCTGACCCCGACTACCCTGGAGCCTCGTGTCACTCACCCTCGGCATCGTCGGGCTGCCCAACGTCGGCAAGTCGACGCTGTTCAACGCCCTCACCCGCAACGACGTGCTCGCCGCGAACTACCCGTTCGCCACCATCGAGCCGAACGTGGGGGTGGTGCCGCTGCCCGACCAGCGCCTCGACGTGCTCGCCCGCATGTTCTCGTCGGCGCGCACCGTGCCCGCCACCGTGTCGTTCGTCGACATCGCGGGCATCGTCAAGGGCGCGTCCGAGGGCGCGGGGCTGGGCAACAAGTTCCTCGCGAACATCCGGGAGTCGGACGCGATCTGCCAGGTCGTGCGCGTGTTCGACGACCCGGATGTCGTGCACGTCGACGGGCGCATCGACGCGGCTGGCGACATCGAGACGATCTCCACCGAGCTGATCCTCGCCGACCTCCAGACGCTGGAGAAGGCCGTGCCGCGCCTGCAGAAGGAGGCGCGCACCCAGAAGGACCGCCGCCCGGCGCTGGAGGCCGCGGAGCGGGCCGTCGAGGTGCTGAACGGTGGCACCACCCTGTTCGCGGCCGGTGTCGACCGCGAGCCGCTGCGCGAGCTGTCGCTGCTCACCACGAAGCCGTTCCTCTACGTCTTCAACGCCGACGAGTCCGTGCTCTCCGACGAGGGCCGCCGCAAGGAGCTCGAGGCGCTCGTCGCACCGGCCGACGCGGTCTTCCTCGACGCCAAGGTCGAGGCCGAGCTGCTGGAGCTGGACGAGGAGTCGTCCCGGGAGCTGCTGGAGTCGATCGGCCAGGAAGAGCCGGGGCTCTACTCGCTCGCCCGCGCCGGCTTCCACACCCTCGGGCTGCAGACCTACCTCACGGCGGGGCCCAAGGAGTCGCGCGCCTGGACGATCAAGAAGGGCGCCACCGCCCCGCAGGCCGCCGGCGTGATCCACACCGACTTCGAGCGCGGCTTCATCAAGGCCGAGATCGTGTCGTTCGACGACCTCGTCGAGGCCGGGTCGATGGCGTCGGCCAAGGCCGCGGGGAAGGTGCGGATGGAGGGCAAGGACTACGTCATGGCCGACGGGGACGTGGTGGAGTTCCGGTTCAACGTGTAGTTCCGCTGCTGTTCAACGTCTGACGCCGTCGGGGCCGGTCACCAGGATGCCGACGTACGGGATCTCTGTCCTCGTAGGCCCCCATCGCATGCTGGACGCTCCAATTCATGAGCGGCGACCCCGATGACTGACGAGCCGGCGGGGTTTGAGCTGCGGCGGCGGGTGGCGCTTCTCCGCCCTCGGCTGCCGGGAACCTCCGTGAGCAGGCCTGCGGTGGATAGATGCTCAGCCCAGTCCGCCGGACCAGCGTCATCACCGGCCCCGTCGAGGCCAGTGAGCCGGTGCGGCCGAGCTGCGCCGTCAGGGGACCGGGGCGGTCGAGGATGTCGCTCTGATCGTGGTTTACCTGAGCTCGGAGGAGTTGGCCGGTGTGACGAGCGAGTTCTTCAGCTTCGGTGGGGACCGGTTCGCGCTCTGGGTCCGTCCCACCGAGGCCTTCGTGCCCACCGCGAGGGCGGATGGACCGCTGAACAGCTCGCTGCGGACTTCCCCGACTACGCCCGGCACCTGCAGGTCCACACGCGGGTGCAGAAGGAGCAGCGCGGCGTCCTGCGCCGGTCAGCGAGACGGCTGCCAGAGCCGGGACGGAACCCCGTTGATCGTCGCGCCGCCCTGGGCGAGGTCGACCGCGCTGCTCTCGAGGAAGCCGAAGGGGAAGGGCAACAGCGGCGCGGTCAACGTGTCGAGTGTGGCGAGCTGTTCCGCGGAAAGGGTGACCGCCAGGGACGCCAGGTTGTTCTCCAGCTGCTCGATCGTGCGGCAGCCGATGATCGTCGCGGTCACCTCCGGGCGATGGGTGACCCAGGCGAGAGCGACGGCGGGGACCGGGACCCGTTGCTCGGCGGCGATCTCGTGCAGCGCGTCGAGCAGGGTGAAGGTGTTCTCGGTCAGCCGGGCGCGCGTGCTCGCCCAACCTGCGCGGCCCGCCTCGGCGGCGCCGGTGCGGGTGTACTTCCCCGACAGCACCCCGCCGGCGAGCGGGCCCCAGGGTGTCACGCCGATTCCCATGGCCCGGGCCGCGCCGAACAGCTCGCCCTCGACGGTCCGCTCCAGCAGCGAGTACTCCACCTGGATCGCCGCGACCGGCGCCAAGCCGCGGGACTCGGCGAGGCTCGCCGCGCGCGTGACGGCCCACGCGGGGGTGTCGGACAGCCCGTAATGCCGGATCTTGCCCGCGGTGACCAGGTCCTGCAAGGTGCCGATCGTCTCCTCGATGGGGGTGTGCTGGTCGAAGTAGTGCTGCCAGTACAGGTCCACGTGCTCCGTGCCCAGCCGGGCGAGTGACGCGTCGAGCTGCCGCAGGACCGCTTTGCGGCCGGTGCCGCCGCCGTTGGGGTCGCCTGGGTGCATGTTGCCGGCGAACTTCGTGGCGAGCACCAGCCCGTCGCGCAGGGACGGGTTCTTCCGGAGGAACGTCGCGATGGTCTGTTCCGCGCGGCCGCCGGCGTAGCCGTTGGCCGTGTCGAGCGTGTTCCCCCCGGCGTCGACGTAGCGGTGCAGCAGGCGCAACGCGGTGTCCTGATCGGCTCCCCAGCCGGGATCGTCGAAGGTCAGCGTGCCGAGGATCAGCGGGCTGATCCGGAGCCCGGTCCGGCCGAGCGTGCGATACGAAGCGAGGTCCACGGCCTCAGCATGCGTCCGGGAAAGTGTACGTTGAACAGCACTCCGTCCAGATTTTTCACGCGAAAGTACAGAGGTGCTGGTCGATCACCATCCCGACCCGCTGTCCCAGGTGCTCGCCATCGCGGGGGCCCGCTGCCACCTCACCGGGAAGCTGGCCGCGAGCGGCCGGTGGGCACTGCGCTTCCCGGCCCGGGGCCGGCTCAAGATCATCGCAGTGCGGTCCGGGAGGTGCACCTTCGTGTCCGGCGGGCAGTCCGGCGAACTGCGGCCGGGCGAGGCGATCGCGGTGAGCGGGACCACGCCCTTCGTCCTGCGCACCGATGCCGAGGTGCTGCCGGTCGACGCCGGCACGATGACGGTGCCCGACCATCGCATCGGGACGGCCGACGAGTTCTCGGGAGTGGGCGGCGAGGTGACGGTCGAACCGGGTGGTGAGGCGCTGCTGATGCAGGCAATGCCGCCGCTGCTGCACGTTTCGGCGGCGAACCCGCAGGCGCCTGCCCTCGGCTGGCTGCTGCGGGAGCTGGACATGGAAATGGGCCGCGACCGGCCCGGCCACAGCTTCGCGCGGGACCAGCTGGCGCAGCTGCTCCTCGTCCAGATCCTGCGTGCCTACCTCACGCAGCCGAACGCTCTGCCCGCAGGACGCATGCGTGTGCTCGCCGACCCGCGCCTGGCACCGGCCGCGCAGGCCCTGCACGACGACCCGGCCCGCACGTGGCGGCTCGACGAGCTCGCCCGCATCGCCGCCATGTCCCGCACCGGTTTCGCCGCGCGGTTCCGCGCGGTCGCCGGGGTCCCGCCACTCACGTACCTCACCGAGTGGCGCATGCGGATCGCCGCCTACGAACTCACCCACCACGACGCGACCGTGGGTGAACTGTCGTCGCGGATGGGCTACACCTCGGAGAGCGCCTTCATCGCGGCCTTCAAACGGACCTTCGGCACTACGCCCTTGCAGTACCGGCGCGGTGCGGCGCACCAGCTACTGCAAAGTCCCCCTCCACGACCCGTTCCCCAGTGACGCGAGCAGCTCCCGCACAGCCTCGTGCTGATGGCCATGACCACCGATTTCGGCGTCGCCAGCGCCTGGATGTGCGACGACAGGAGCTCTGGGGTCCGTGGTCGTCGAGCACCTCGCGCACACCTACCGCCCGGGCGGCGGTCGGCCCTGGTTGAAGATCCGTACGAGGCTGACAGCTGAAGCGATGTGGGCGGGTGCTCGGCTCGCTCGAGCACCCCGAGGCACTCGTCGTCGGCCGTCCCGACCGGCATGGCCGTCTCCGAGCCGCCGGCCGGACCGGACACCTGTCGCCCACGGTGCGCACGGAGATCGCTGCCCTGCTGACACCAGCAGGGGCAGGCCGCCCCTGGCCGACGGCCATCCCATCCAGCTGGTTCGGTCAGCTCCCGAGCAAGCCGATCGGCTACCGGCCCGTTGTGCCCGACATGGTCGTGGAGCTCGACGTCGACACGGCCTTCGAACGGCACCGCCGGCGCCACGAGGTGCGGTTCGTCCACATCCGCCCCCGACCTCCAGACCACCGTCATCGTCATCGTTCTCGGTCGCCGAGAGCCGGAGTTCAGTCAACTAACCGGTCGAACGCGTGAGGTTGTTCTACTCCGGATCTTGGTGGAGTTCCGCTTCAACGTCTGAGCCGATCCTGGCGCGATATGACCGGGTGGGTGTTCGGTGTTCGGTATTGACCGAACACCGAACAATGGACACGATGTCGTCGTGTCGAGTCGTGCGGATAGCCAGGACGCGGCCGAGGCGGTCGTGGCCGCCGCGGCAGCCCTCGGCTTCGAGGTGCGTCACGCGTCGACCACTGACGGACCCGACCTCGTGGTCGAGCTGCCAAACGGTCCGACAGTTCACCTGCAGGTGAAGGCTGCATCACTGATCAGCGCTGCTCACGTGGACGAGCAGACTCGACGAGGGTGGACGTTGTCGAGCGCGGATGCCAGCAGGGTGGTCGTCGCGGATCGGATCACAGCCGAGGCTCGGCAACGCTTGCGCCAGGCCGGATTGAGCTGGCTCGACCGGCGCGGCCATCTGCGACTGGTAGGGCCGGGGCTGCTCGTCGACGCCGACGTACCTGCGTCATCGGCGCCGGTTGCGGAGCGTTCAGGGATCGTCGGTGACGTCGGCGTCGAACTCGCGGCGCAGCTGCTGCTCGATCCAGGCGAGCCGGTTGGTGTCCGTGCAGCTGCGACCGCGCTGTCCCGAGCGCCCAGTTCGATCTCGGAGGCCTTCCGGGCCTTGCGCGCCGCGGGTCTTGTCGACGTGAAACGCAGGCCCGTGGTGCCCGAGCTCTTCTGGGAACTGAGCAGCCGCTGGAACCCGGTGAGCCGCGACCTGGCGAGCCTTCCCGACCTCGGCCGAAGCCCCGAGAACGAGGCGCTTCGCCTGGGCATCGATGACGTGGGAACCACGACGGGTTGGGCGCTCACCGACACGGTCGCAGCTGCGGTGTTCGGCGCGCCTGTCGGGATGCGGGCCGACCACCCGCGTGACTTCTACGTTCCGGATCAGCGCACGCTGCGACGTGCCGTTCAGGTACTCGGTCCGGCCATCGCGCCGTCGTCACGGGTCGGCCGCGTGCGTCTGGCTCCAACGCCCATGGTGTGCGCCCGTCGGATTGACGCCACGGCGTGGGCGAACGAGCGATGGCCGCTGGCGAACCCGTTGTTCGTGGCGCTCGATCTCGCCCAGGATCCGGGCCGTGGCCGCGAGATCCTCGACGCTGGACGCCGATGAGGCCGTGGCACCGTGTGTGGTGAGCCGAAGGCCGTCATCCTCGCCGGAACGTCGATGACGCGGCTCGTGAGCGCTATCCCCGTGGTCGCCGAGCACACTGGACGCGCGGTCGTGCTGGTCGGAGGCCTCGCTGTCATGTGCCGGTTGGATGCCCCGTACCGGGCAACGACCGACCTCGACACGGTGGACCGGCGGGTTGACGGCGAACCGCCGCAGCTCGAGCTGCTCCTGTCGGCGGGCGCGGCGCGGAGCGGACCGTCGGGTGCGCTCGTCAGTACCCCGTTCGGTGCTGTGCAGGTCGACGTTCTGCAGGTCACGGACGGCGGACGACCCGGGACCTCCCAGAGGACCCGACTGATCGCCTTCACCGTCCTGTCCCACGGCTTGGGCGGCGTCCACGGCCACCGTTGGTGCTCGCTGCGGACGAGTTGCCGCCGCTGAAGGTCGCGGTCGCCGAGCCGGGGCCGATCATCGCGATGAAGCTGCAATCGATCATGAATCGGGGTGCGGCCAAGGAAGGAACGGACCTGCTCGACATCGTGCGGCTGACGCTCGATCGCCGTTGCGGCCCGACGTCGAGGGAGCAGCTCGCGGCAGCTGACCGATTGCTCCGCGCCGACGCTCTGCTGCACGCACGGCACTGGTTCGATCAAGCCGCGGATCTTTCCCTGAAGAGGGTTCGGGCTGTTCCCGAAGGGGCGAGCCTGGAAGTCGACGATCTGCGTCTGGTCGGGGATCTCCTCATCGCGGCGCTCGATCGCTGAGGGCGGCGCCATCACAGCCGAGCGGTGGACCGGGTTGTTCGGCACGCGACTCGGTCGAGTCCCGCTTCACGCCGAAGCCGACGCCCGCGGTGTCCGATCCGGCGGGGTCCGTTCGTCAGGGTGGTGACAGCACCGCCCGACACCGGAAGGGTTGCCGCCATGGCGCGCTACATGTTCCTCCTCTACGACGCCGAGGACTGGTGGGACACCGCCGACGAGCAGGGAGTGGTCGACGAGATGCGGCTGCACGAGGAGTTCGAGGCCGCCGTCCGCGATGCGGGAGCGAGCGTCGTGGGCGGTGAGGCGTTGGAGCGATCGTCGACGGCCAGCACCGTCCGCCGCGGCGCGGACGGGGCGCTGGTGACCGACGGCCCGTTCGCCGACACCAAGGAGGCCCTCGGCGGCTTCTACGTCATCGATGCCCCCGATCTCGACGTGGCGCTGCGCCTCGCGAAGATCTGCCCGGCGGGGAACGTCGAGGTTCGCCCGGTCCTGGAGACGCCCGACGACGTCTGATGGCGGAGATGGACGAGGTCTTCCGGGAGGCGTGGCCGGTCGTGGTCGCGTCGACGGCCCGGCTGACCGGGGACCTCGACCTGGCCGAGGACTGCGCGCAGGAGGCGGTCGAGCGGGCGTTGCGGAGCTGGGCGGACGGTGCGCCGGACAACCCCGTCGGCTGGCTCACGACGGTGGCCCGCCGGGTCGCTCTCGACCGGCTCCGGCGCGAGGCGACGCTGCGGCGGAAGCTCCCGCTGCTCGTGGAGCCCGCGGGCGACGATGACGAGCCCGGGCCGACGGATCCGCTCCGGCTCGTGTTCACCTGCTGCCACCCCGCGCTGGCGGTCGAATCGCAGGTCGCGCTCACCCTCCGGCTGGTGTGCGGGGTGGACGTCGCCGCGATCGCCGCCGTACTCCTGACGGGAGAGGCGGGCGTCGCCCGGCGGATCACCCGCGCCAAGCAGAAGATCGCGACGGCGCGGATCCCGTTCCGCGTCCCGCCCGACGACGAGCTGCCGGCCCGGCTGGACGCCGTCCTCACCGTGGTGCACCTCGTCCACACGGCCGGCCATCGCGGGTCGCGAACCGGGCTGCGGAACACCGAGCTGACCGGGCGGGCCGCCGCGCTGGCGCGAATGCTCGTCCGGTTGCTGCCCGCCGAGCCCGAGCCGCAGGCGCTCCTCGGGCTCATCCTGCTGACGGAGGCCCGCGGCCCGGCCCGGACGGACTCCGCCGGTGACCTGGTGCTGCTCGCCGACCAGGACCGGTCCCGCTGGGACCGCGCGCTGATCGGAAGGGGGCTCGCCCTCACCACGGCCGCGCTGCGGCGCGGGCCGCGTGGGCGGTTCGCGCTGCAGGCCGGTGTCGCCGGGCTGCACGCCATGGCCCCGTCATGGGCCGAGACCGACTGGGCGCAGATCGTCACCACGTACGACGCCTGATGCAGGTCTGGCCGTCGCCGGTCGTCGCGCTCAACCGGGCGGCCGCGCGGAGCCGGCTGCCGGGCGCCGACCTGGCAGCGGTGCTGCGCGAGATCGACGATCTGGCGCCCGCCCTCGCCGGCTATCCGTACCTGCCGGCGGCTCGGGCGGACGTCCTGGCCCGGCTCGGACGGTCGGAGGACGCCGCAGCGGCCTACGACGAGGCGCTGGACCTCACCGTCAACCCGGTGGAACAGCGGTTCCTCGTGCGGCGGCATGCCGAGCTCACGAGCCGACGCTGATGTCGACGCCTGCTGGCGTCCGCGTCGCAGGTGTCCGTCATCGCGATCCCGCGGCCACCATTCGCGCGGTGATGGGCTCGAGCGCCGCGACCAGCTCGACCAGCTCGGCGGGGGAGAGTGCGTCGTACGGCGGGGCGGCGAGCTCGTCGGTGAGGGCCTCGATGCGATGCTTGGTCTCGCGGCCGGCGTCGGTGAACCGGCCGGCGGGGTCGACGAGCCCGCGCTCGCGCAGCCCGTCCATGACCGCGGCCAGCCGCTGTTTCGGCAGGTGGTGGATGCGTCCGAACGACTCCGGCGGGTGGATGCCCATGTCCAGCGCGGACAGCACGTGGGCCTCCGTGCCGCCGATGCGCTCGGTGACGAGGGCGGCGACGTGCCCGTCGCCGCGGTGCTCGCGCAGCATGGTCGCGGCGTGCCACAGCCGGGTGACCGGGTCGCTCGGCACCGGGAGGGTGCGCCATCCCGCGTACATCACCCGGCCCTCCGTGGGTGCGCTCGTCGCGGCCTTGGTGGTCAGATCGGCGGCGCGCACCAGGCCGGGGGAGCCGGCCAGCTCGTCGCCGATGATCCGCCGTACGGACGCCGCGCTACCCCGCTGCCACGCGGCGAAGGAGGCCTCCGGTGGGATCGTCTCCCACGCGCTCGGGATGTGCCGGGCCGCTTCCCCCTCGGCGAAGCTGTAGAAGGCCGCGTGCACGACCTGTGCCGGCACGCGGCCCAGCGGCGCGGCGCGGCTGGCGAAGTATCCGTCCCAGTAGGTGCGGTGGCCGAGCGCGGTCAGCTCCTCGTTGGGCTCATCGGCGAAGTAGGTGACCAGGCAGATCGGCTCGAGGAGCTCGAACATGCGGCGGGCGGTTGTCGCGGTGGCCATGCGTGATCAGACCAGGCGAGCGGCCCGGACTCATCGGTCTGCCGGGTGAATGTCGTCGGTTCTGTCCAAGACTCGGGACAGCTGCCGCATAACGTACGCGGATCGAGGACGTCGACGGCCGCGCGCGTCGGGCCGGAAGGAGAACCGCAGCATGCGCGACATCGTCTACACCGCCTTCATGTCGCTCGACGGCGTCGTGGATTCCCCCGGCGGCGGGCCGGGCGAGGAGCACCGCAGCGCCGGTTGGGTGTTCAAGGACGTCGAGTTCCTGCCGGAGGCGTTCGCGCTCAAGGGCGAGGAGCTCGCCGAGACCACGGCGTTGATGTTCGGCAGGCGCAGCTACGAGGCCTTCGCCCCGGTGTGGCGCGGCTCGGAGGACCACGCGGCGTACAAGGACCTGCCGAAGTTCGTGGTCTCCTCGACGATCTCCGAGGACGCCCTCGTCGACGGCTGGGGCGAGACCACGATCCTGCGCTCCGGCGACGACGTCGCGAAGGTCAAGGAGGGAGAGGGCGGGGCGATCTTCATCCACGGCAGCGCCGACCTGGCCCGCAGGCTGTCGGACGCGGACCTGGTCGACCGCTACAACCTGCTGGTCTTCCCGCTGCTGCTCGGTGCGGGCAAGAGCCTGTTCAGCGACGCGACCGCGAGCGGCAGAAGCTGCGGCTGCGCGAGTCGCAGGGCTACCCGAACGGTGTCGTGAAGTTGCTCTACGACGTCGTCCGCTGAGGGATGTCCAGCGCGATGGCGCCGCGGCTCCCGTCCTGCAGCTGCGTGGCCGTACGCCCGACGTAGCGTCGGAGCGCTCGCGCAGGTGAGCCTGGTCGAAGTACCCGAGCGCGGTGACGACGTCGGCGGCCGCCTTCCCGGCGGCCAGCAGGTGAGCGGACTCGCGGGCCCGTTCGATCTGACGCACGGCGCCCCTGGTGAGGCCGGTCGCCGCCCGGAACCTCCGCTCGAGGGTGCGGTCCGACACCTCCGGGCGGCCGCCCGCCAGCACCTCGCCGACGAGCGGGTCGCGCACGACCGCGCCGTCCCCGACGAGACGCTCGACGAGGGCTTCTGCGTCGTCCGGGCGGGGTCGTTCCCAGCGCGATCCGGCGAGCCGGAACGAGCGGCGCGTCGTGTCCGGCAGTTCCACGCCACCGTTCACGAGCGAGTAGGGCGGCATGCCCCGCAGGGAGGTGCCGATCGCGAGCTCGATGCCCACGAAGCTCGTCCCCTCCGGGACCGGTGCGGTGCCGGTCGCGGTCTCGGGGCCGGTCGCGGCCGCGTGCGGCCGCCCGTCGTGCTCCCAGAGGACCAGCCCGCACCGGGTTGCCGCCACCGAGGTCATCCGGCTGACGTGGTCGCTGGTGCACGTCCACACCACGTCGACCCACGGCGAGTCCGACCCGCGTGTGGTGAACCGAAGCCCCATGCGCACAGTCTCCGCGATCGACGGATCTGGGACGCTGCGGCGATGCGCCTCGAGAACATCGTCTGGGATGCCCGCGACCCGCGCCGGCTCGGCCGGTTCTGGGCGGCAGCACTCGATGCCGAGCCGATGACCGATGAACCGGATTCCTTCGAGGCCCGGGTCGTGCTGTCCGGTGAGGCGTTCCTCGACCTGTGCTTCCAGCGGGTCGAGGTGCCGTCCTCCTCGCCCGCGCGCTACACCTGGACCTTGCAGGCGGTGCGCGGCAGCGGGAAGTGGTCGAGCGTCTGCTGGGACTGGGAGCCACCCGCGCGACGTCGGCCAGGGCGAGGTGCCGTGGGTGGTGCTCGCCGACCCCGAGGACAACACCTTCTGCGTGATGGAGGACCGTGCCGCCTACCGCGGGACCGGGCCGATCGCGGCGCTGCCGCTCGACAGCGCCGACCCGGAGCGGGACGCCGCGTTCTGGGCCGCGATCACCGGCTGGATCCCGTGGGAAGGCGTCGGCGGCGCGGTGACCCTGCGCCATCCCTCCGAGATCGGGCCGCTGCTCGCGCTCTGCCCGGAGCCGGAGCCGAAACGCGGGAAGAACCGGCTGCACCTGGACGTCCGCCCCGCACCCGAGGACGGCCACCTGGCCGAGCGCGCCGTGGAGATGGGCGCGAGCCGGGCGAGCCGGAGCGGGGAGTTCCCCTGGACGGTGATGGCCGATCCGTCCGGCAACGAGTTCTGCGTGCTCCCGACATGAAGGGAGATCCCGGCGCCGAGCCACGCGCGTTCCGACGAACGGCGCGCTGGTCGGATAGGTTCCGACGAACGCGCCGCTCGTCGGAACAGGGCTCGGTGTGCTACTGGATCAGCGCCAGCCGAGGTCGGGGGCGAGGTGGGTGAGCACGCTCTCGATGACGTGGGCGTTGTAGTCGACGCCCAGCTGGTTGGGCACGGTGAGCAGCAGCGTGTCGGCGGCGGCGATGGCCTCGTCCTCGGCGAGCTCGGCGACCAGCTTGTCGGGCTCACCCGCGTACGTCCGGCCGAACCGGGCGTTGCCGCCGTCCAGGAACCCGACCTGGTCGGTGCTCGCCCGCTCCTGCCAGAACAGCTGCCGGTCGATGTCGCTGACGATCGGGAAGATGCTGCGGCTCACCGAGACGCGCGGCTCGCGGCTGTGCCCGGCGGCCTTCCACGCATCCCGGAACCGCTGGATCTGCT
Organism: Pseudonocardia sp. CNS-004; assembly: GCA_001942185.1. Lineage (GTDB taxonomy): Bacteria > Actinomycetota > Actinomycetes > Mycobacteriales > Pseudonocardiaceae > Pseudonocardia. The sequence goes on along the minus strand of MKJV01000079.1, from coordinate 224,472 downwards.
CGGCCTGGAGCTGGTGGAAGGGCACGCCGGTGTCCTCGGTGAGGAGCGTCGAGCTCATCAGGTTCATGCCCTGCTCGGCCGTCCACTCCGCAGTGGCGCGGGATCCGGCGCCCCACCAGATGCGGTCCCGCAGGCCCGGCGAGTGCGGCTCCACCCGCAGCAGGCCCGGCGGGTTGGGGAACATCGGGCGCGGGTTGGGCCGGGCGAAGCCCTCGCCCTTCAGCACGTCGAGGAAGACCTTCGTGTGCTCGCGGGCCATGTCGGCGTCGCTCGTGCCCTCGGGCGGCACGTGCCCGAAGTAGCGGAAGCCGTCGATCACCTGCTCCGGTGACCCCCGGCTGATGCCCAGCTGCAGCCTGCCGCCGGAGATGAGGTCGGCGGCGCCCGCGTCCTCGGCCATGTAGAGCGGGTTCTCGTACCGCATGTCGATCACGGCCGTGCCCAGCTCGATCCGGCTGGTCCGCGCCCCGGCGGCGGCCAGCAGCGGGAACGGCGAGGCGAGCTGCTGGGCGAAGTGGTGCACCCGGTAGTACGCGCCGTCGGCGCCCGCCTCCTCCGCGGCCACCGCGAGCTCGATCGACTGCAGCAGCGCGTCGGCCCCCGACCGCACCATCGAGTGCCGCGCCTGCGACCAGTGCCCGAAGGACAGGAACCCAATCTTCTTCACGCCGCAACCAACTCGGCGGCGGCGGGTGGCATTCCACGCCCCGCGAGATGACGGTCAGTGCCCTGGGTAGGGCGATTCCGCTCGTCTCGGGCGGATCCCGGGGCGTTGATCGTTCCGAGGTCGCGCTGGGTGCCGCCGCGAGGGCGATCCTCGGCATGTCGGATCGATCACGGGCGGGTGGCGTTCCTCCGCGGAGGCACTACTCGGGCGGCAGCGACCAGAGCCCGCGAGGGCTGCGGTAGTGGGTTCCGCGGAACGGCCGGTTCACGGCCTCCTTCACGAACCACCACCCCTCGTCCTCGGTCTCGGCCCACCCGTGCGACGTCTTGCCCTCGTCCAGGACGACCGTCCACCGGTACCGGCCGGAACGCTCGCGGAACGTCACCGACGCCCGGCCCTGCTGGCGAGCGATCTGCAACCGTGCCTCCGCCTCGTCCGGCGACTCACCCATCGCGAACCCGCCTCCCGGTAGCTCCGTCATCCAGAACGCCACGGTCACACGATGCCGCAAAGTCCGCATCAACCGCAATAGCTGCGCTATGCCGCACAGACAGCAGCTCCCGCATCTACCTGCATTTACGGTCGGAACGTGCCCGAGCCCCGACTGGTGACCACGGCGGAGTTGGCCCGTGCTCTGGGCCTGGCGCCACGGACGATTCAGAAGTACCGGAAGGACGGGCTCCTGACGCCGGACCTCGAATCCATCGGCGGCCACGCCCGCTGGAACATCGAGCGCGTCCGCGAGGAGCTGCGCCGGATTGCGGCTGAGCGGCGGGAGGGGCGCTGAGATCCCCGCTGGGAGCTGGAGGATGTCCGGGAACAGCTGCGGCAGCTCCGGAAGCGCTCGGAACGACCCGGCCGGAGTAGCCGGTCGGCCAGGTTGTCGCCCCCCGGGGTGTTTGATCTCCCGGTGAGGCTGGGGCGGCGGTTCGGGTGGTTGTGGGCGGCGTACGCGGTCAGCACGTTCGGGACGTGGCTCGGGTTCAACGCGTTCACGCTGATCGCGATCTCCGTCCTGCACGCCGGACCCGCCGCGGTGTCGGGGCTGGCGGCGGCGGGGCTCGCGGTGGGTGCGGTCGTGGCGTTGCCGCTCGGCCCGTGGGTGGAGTTCCGCCGCAAGCGCCGCGTGATGATCGGGATGGATCTGACGCGGTTCGCGGCGCTGGTGAGCATCCCGGCCGCGTTCGCGGTGGAGGCGCTCACGTACGTGCAGCTCGTGGTGGTGGCGGTCGTGGTCGCGGCGGCCGACATCACGTTCCAGGCCGCGGCGGGCGCATACCTGAAGTCGCTGGTCCGCCCGGAGGAGCTGGTCGTCGCGAACGGGCGGTTCGAGTCCACGATGTGGACGGCCACCGCGATCGGGCCGCCGGTCGGCGGGTTCGTGATGGGGCTCTTCGGTCCCGTCACGACGGTGCTGGTCGACGCGGTCAGCTACCTGCTCTCGGCGGTGGGCGTCCGGGCGATCGGGGGGACGGAACCGCGCCCGGAGCGGCGGGAGCAGGCCGGGCTGCGCGTGGCGGATCTCGTCGACGGGTGGCGGTTCCTGCTGTCCCACCGGATGTTGCGGGCGCTGCTGGTCAACACGGTGCTGGTGAACGGCCTGATCATGGCGGGTTCACCGGTGCTCGCGGTGCTGATGCTCGGCGACCTCGGGTTCACGCCGTGGCAGTACGGGCTCGCGATCGCGCTGGCGTGTCTCGGTGGCCTCGTCGGGTCGCGGCTCGCGCAGCGGCTCGTCGCCCGGTTCGGCAGGCTCGTGGTCCTGCGCGTCGCCGGGGTGCTGCGCGCGTGCTGGCCGGTCGGGCTGGCGTTCGTCCAGCCGGGGGTCGGCGGGCTCGTGCTGGTGATCGTCGTCGAGCTCGGGCTGATCACGTGCGCGAGCGTCTACAACACGGTGCTCGCCGCGTTCCGGCTTGAGCAGGTCCCGACGGACCGGGTGGCACGGACGCTGTCGGCGTGGTCGATATCCACCAAGATCTCGATTGCGGCGACCACGGCGCTCTGGGGCGTGCTCGCGGCGGCGACGGACCCGCGCACGGCGCTCGCGGCAGCAGGCGTCCTCCTCCTGGCCACCCCGCTCCTGCTCCGCAGGCACCACTTCACACACCCGGCACCGGCTTCGCAGAAGGCCCGCCTCATGTGAACGCGTGGCGCCTTCCCGGGCGCGTGATGCCGAGCTCGGCCGATGGCCGTCGGCGGCCAGGGCCGGGGCGACGGTGCCAGTGGCTCGTGATCGCCGAGAATGGTGCCAGGACGACTGAGCTGGCGTCGTGCCACCACTTCCGACGATCGACGTGTGCATGATCGCCGGAAGTGGTGCCAAGGCGTCAGATCCGACGCTCTCGGACCACCTCCGGCGATCATGCTGGGGTGGCGGCGCCCAGCACCGGTCCGAGTCGAGGTTGAACGCCCGGCCGAGGGCGATTCCGCGCCGGTGGGACCGATCACGGCGTTCGTGACACGTTCCCGCTCCCGTAGGCCTGGGGTCTCGACGCCGAGCTTGATCAACTTGTCCGGGGCGGCGGCCCCCGTCAGGTGGCAGGGGTGTCCGATGAGGGGGCGTTGCCCGAGCCGCCGACTTCCTCGCCGGTGTTCTCCGGGCCGCCTTCCGGCTCGGTGCCACCCTCCGGCGGGGTTGTGGGGTCGACCGGTTCGGGGGGCAGGGGATCGGGGTCGGTGGTCGTCGGCGTCGTGGTGGTCGGCGGTGTCGTCGGAGGCGTCGTCGTGGTGGTGGTCGGCTGTTCCTCCGGCTCCTCGTCGGGCTGCGGGCGGGGGGCGTCGCCGCCCTGGTTCCGCGGCTGCTGCTGACCGGGCCGTGCGCCGCCCTGGTCCTGGGCCGGAACCTGGTCGTCGGCCGGTTGGGTCACCGGGACCTCGGTGAGCTGGGGGACCACCACCACGGAGGTCGCCGTCCCACCGGTGGGCGTCGGAGACGGGGGGTCCGGGGCGTACAGCAGGGCGGCGGCGATCGCGGCCGCCACCAGCAGGCCGCCCGCTCCCAGCACCACGGCCGGGCGGCGCGCGCCGGTCGGGGGCACGGGTGCCGGGTCGATCGGTGGAAGGGCCGGGACCGGGGGGCGCGGCGGGTCGGTGACCCTCGGCAGCGGGCCCGTCCGCTCCTCCGGGGTCTCGTCCGGCACCGGCGGGATGGCCGCGGCGGGCCACGACTCCGGACGGGGCGAGACCGCCAGCGCGGCGCCGAGCGCGATCGCGTTCTTCGGGTCGGCGTCCACCGCCACCGGGCGGCCGAACGCCGCCGAGACCGACTGGGCGACCAGCGGGATCCGCGACGACCCGCCCACGAGCAGCACGGCGCTCAGGTCCGCGGGCGCCAACCCGGCCGATGTCACCGCCCGACGCAGCGCGTCCACGCTCTCCTCGAGCTGCGGTCGGATCATCGCCTCGAACTCGCCGCGGGTGAGGCGGACCGCGGTCTGCAGGCCCGGCAGCAGGACGGCGATCCGCACCTCGGTGTCGGCCGAGAGCGCCTCCTTCGCCTCCTTGCACTCGCGGCGCAGCCGTGACACCGCCGCCACCACGGAATCGTCGGCCGGGTCGAGCCGGTCGAACGCCTCGCCGACGGCCTCGCGGACGTGCGTGAACACGGCGTCGTCGAAGTCGACACCCCCGAGCCGGTCGACGCCCTCCGGCCTGCCCAGCAGCTCGAACGTGCCGTTCTTGCGCACGACCGCGGAGTCGAACGTGCCGCCGCCGAGGTCGTAGACCGCGATCGTGGACCCGCGCCCGACGCGTTCCGCCGCCGCGTAGCTGAGCGCCGCGGCCTGCGGTTCGGCCAGGAACGTGACGTTCAGCCCGCGAGCGGCCAGTGCGCCCTGCAGCAACTCCTTCTTGTGCGGGCCCCACGATGCCGGGTGCGTCAGCGCGATCCGCCCCGCCGGCCCGCCCTCGCGCTCGGCCACCCGCTGCACGACCCACGCCACCAGGATCGCGGACAGCTCGTGGGCCGGGTACGGCGTCCCGCCGACGACCAGCGGGATCTCATCGCCCACCTGCCGTTTGAACTCGCGCACGACGCGGTCGGGGTCGGTCGCCGCCCGCCGCTCGGCCGCCTCGCCGACCACGATCGAGCCGTCCGGAGCGAGGTACAACACGGACGGGACCTGAACGGCGCGGTCGCCGAGCGACACCATCTCGGGATCGGCGTGCTGGCGTTCCGTGGCCCGGGACACCGCGGCCGCCGTGTAGGTCGTCCCGAGATCGATCCCGAGTTGGTAGCTCATGCGGTCCCCCTACGCCCGGCCCGTCCGGAGCCTCCACGGCCGGTGTGCCCGCGGTCATCCCCCGGACGGCAAGTCGCGGTCCGATCCCCTAAACCCCCCAAGGCGCGCCGCACCGGGGGCCGTTCCGGGGCCGGTGCCGTCTCCGTCGCATCCCCGATTGCGAGCAGCTCCCGACTTCGTAGGGTTGCTACGTGTCTGCCGATCCGAGCGCCTCCGTCTGGGAGGTCACGCGGATGATCCTGGACAGCCCCGGGACCAGCCCATCGGTGATCGCGCACGCGCACGGGTTCAGCGCGGTCGAGGTCGCCGAGCTGCTCCCGATCTTCCTCGACAACCTCCGCACCGACTTCGCCGCCGCAGCAGGCCCGCGCCCGCGCTCGTCCCGCCCACCCAGCGGCCCGGCGAGACCGCGGAGGAGCACGCCGACCGCTACCTGCGCGAACTCGCTCAGAACGAGCACCTCGACGTCGTCGGGTACCACACGCTCGGCCCCGCCGAGGGCGACCTCGACGATCTGGACGCCGACCTCGATGCCGACCCCTCGTTCCTCGACGAGCGCCGGAGGAGACCCCGTCCGCCGAGGCCGTCGAGCTCGGCACCGACCCTGCCGGCGACCTCACCGACGGCGACCTCGCTGCGGACGAACCGACCGGCGACGACCTCACCGCGGACGATCCGTTCGCCGCGCCGATCCCGGTGCTCCCCGGTGCCGACGATCCCGGCCCGGATGTCGGCGTACCCGTGGACGACAGCCTGGACGACCCCGTGGGCGACATGGGTGACTCGGGCGGACCGCACGCCGTCGGCTAACGACCGGAGCCCGGCGACCGAGCTGGTACCAGCACGCGCACGTGTATCAGCGGCCGTTCGGACGCCTCCTGTGACCGGGCGGATCGCTACCCTGACCGAGCTCCCCCGGGCTCGGAACGTTCGAGGTCAGTCACGGCGAACAGGACGGACGACACGGGAGGGGTATGCCGCGGTGCAGACGAGGGGCCGGGCCGCGATGACCGCGGTGAAGGCCGAGAGCGCAGCGTCCGACAGCGCCCTCGCCGGTGCGCCCGCCGCGCGCAGGCTGTACCGGGAGGTTGCCGCAGCGCCCGCCGCCCCGCGGCGCACCGTGGTGGTCGGGCCGGGCGGCAGCGGCAAGAGCGTGCTGCTCGACGTGCTGGGCGCGGTCTACGGCGCCGCGGGGGCGACGGTCCGCAGAACTGTCCCGGAGCCGGCCGCCTCGCCCGACGAGAACGGCGTCCTGCTCGTCGATGACGCCCAGCTGCTCGACGACGCGGCGTGCGAACGCGTACGGACGTGGGCGGCGGCGCCGCGGTCGCGGGTCGTGCTCGCCCACCGGCCGTGGCCGCGGGGCGGGGTGCTCGCGTCGATCGCGGCCGAGTTCGGGGCGGGCGGTGGGCCGGTCGTGCTCGGGCCGCTGGACCGGTCGGGTGTCGCGGCGCGCGCGAACCTGCTGGTGGGGGAGCGGCCCACCGCCGAGCTGGTGGATCTGGTGTTCGAGCAGACCGCGGGTTCGCCTGACCTGGTCGATCGGCTTCTGGTGAGCCTGCGCGACGAACGGGCGCTCGACCGGCTCGGTGCCGGTGGCGAGCCGCCTGCCGCCGTCGTGCGGCAGCTGGGGTACGAGATCGAGGCCCAGCCCGCCGGCGTGCGCGAGCTGCTGCTCGGCCGCACGGTGGGGGCCCCCGTCGATCCGGAGATCCTCGGGGCGCTGCTCGACATGGCGCCCGGTGCGGTGGGCGACCTGCTGGACCGGACGGCGGCCACCGGCTTGATGGCGCCCGACGGCGGGGTCGTGCCGCTGGTCCGGCACGCGGTCGTGCGGGCGGTGCCTGCGGCGCACCGGCAGGTGCTGCAGCGCAGGCTGGCCGAGATCCAGCTCGACGCGGGTGGCAGCGTGCTGTCGGCCGCGCGGGGCCTGATCGGCAGCGGGGCCACCGGCGCGCGGGTGGCCGCCGCCTTCGAACGTGCCGGTGACGAGGCGTTGCGCGAGTGCCTGCCCGTCGCGGGGGACCTGTTCGACGCCGCGGTCGCCGCGGGGGCGTCGCCGCTGGCGCTGTCCGCGCGGCGGGCCGAGACCGCGCTCCTCGCAGGCGACCTGGACGCGGCGCTGCGGCGGGCCGACCAGGTGCTCGCCGAACCGGACGCGGTGGAGGGCGTCGCCGTGGCGCGGGCGGTGGCGGTGGCGGCGGCGGTGCTCGCCCACCGGGGGCTGCTGAGCCGCAGCGCCGAGCTGCACCGCTGGTTGGTCTCCCGCGGTGAGCGTTCGCTGCTCGCGGTGCCCGCGCTCGTCGGCACCGGCGCGCTCGACGAGGCGCGTGAGGTCCTCGCCGCCGCGCCGGGCGGCACGGCGGCGCCGACGCTGATGGCCGGTGCGGAGGCGTTGCTCGCCAGGGGGGTCCACGACACGGTCGCCGGCACCCCGACCGCCGCGTTGTCACAGCTCACGCGGGCCGCGGTGCTGCTGGAGTCGTCCGGGCGGGCGGCGTTGCTCCCGGACACGCCCGCCGCGCTGGCCGCGCTGGTCGCGATCCACTGCGGTGAGCTCGACGTCGCCCAGTCGGTGCTGGGGCGGGCTGTCGCGGCGGGGCTGGGCGGGCGTGCCGCGGCGGCCCGGCACCTGCTCGTGCAGGGGCTCGTCGCGATGCACCGCGGGGCGGGTGCCCAGGCAAGGGCACTGCTGCAGTCGGCGTCGGGCGCGGGGCGGCTCGAGCCGCGGGACGAGCTGTTCGCCGCGGCGTTGGAGGTCGGGCTGGCGCGCCGGGCAGGCGATCTCGCGGGGCTGCTCGCCGGCTGGCACCGGGCCCGGGAGGCGGTCGTCCGCCACCCGGTCGACCTGTTCTCGCTGCAGCCGATCGGTGAGCTCGTGGTCGGGGCGGCCCGGTTGAACGAGCAGGGCTGGGTGCGGCCGTACCTGGACGAGGCCGAGGCCCTGCTCGATCGCCTGGGGAACCCGCCCCTCTGGGCGGTGGCGCTGCACTGGTCCGGGCTCCAGGCCGCGATCGGCTCCGACGCGGGCGCACTGGCCCAGCGGCACGCCGCCGTGCTGGACGGAATGGCCCCCACCAGCCGCTACGCCACCGCCGTCGCCGCCGCGGGCCGGGAATGGCTGCGCAGCCTCGGCGGCGACGTCGACGCGGACGCCGTGGAGGCCGCCGCGCGCGGGCTGCACGCCGCAGGCCTCAGCTGGGAGGGTGGGCGGCTGGCCAGCCAGGCGGCGATCCGCTGCCGGGACCGCAGGAGCATGAACGCGCTGCTCGGCTGCGCCAGGGCGTGCAGGGCGGCCCCGAGCCACCGGCCACCGTTGCCACCGCGGCCCAGCCGGTGCGCCGGGTGAACGTGCCGGAACAGGCCACGGAGAGCGCGGCGGGCGCGATCAGTGGCCGGGAGCGGGAGGTCGCCGAACTGGTGCTGTCCGGCCTCACCTACAAGCAGATCGGTGAGCAGCTGTTCATCTCCGCGAAGACCGTCGAGAACCACGTCGCCCGGATGCGTCAGCGCCTCGGCTCGGGCAGCCGCGGCGAGCTCTTCGCCCACCTCCGCATGCTGGTCGGCGACGCCAAGTAGCCCTCCAACGCCAGGTCGTGAGTGGATACGAGTGCTCCAGCACCCGTATCCACTCACGACCTGTTGTTGCTGCGGTCGCCCACGGGGCTCGTCGGGAGGCCGGCGAGGATCCCTTCGCAGCTCCGCACGACCACCCGGGCGGCGTTGGCCATCGTCCGGTTCGTGAGCGGGCTCTCCGCGCGTCGTCGCCACGCGGTGAGCCGGTCCAGCGCCGCCGCCCGCAGCTCGCCCGGGCCGGCCTCCGGAGGCAGCCCGAGCCGCTGGTGGGCGGCGCCGCCCTCGCCGCCGATCAGCCGTTCCGCCTCCCTCGCCTGTTCCTTCGGCGGTTTCAGGACCCGCCCACGCAGGTCGGACAGCAGCCGCAGCTCGGCGAACTCGTGCGCACCCGCGAGGATCCGCTCGACCTCGACGGCGAGCCTCGCCGCGGCGGGCCGTGGCTCGCGGCGGAGCACCAGGTCCAGCGCGATCAGCGCCGAGCGCGCCTTGAGCACGTCACGACGCTGGGTGAACTGGCTGGCCAGCACCTCGCGCAGCTCCACGAGCCCGCTGCGCTGCACCAGTTCCGCCGCGAGCGTCGAGGCATCGCCGACCCCCTGCCGGATGAGGGTGGTGGACAGCCGGAGCCCGAACAGGCCGAACCGGTCGAGCAACGCCGCACGGACGGCGGCGGGCGGGTCGGCGACGGCGTCGGTGTCGACGAAGCGGTCGACGGTGAGCAGCAGCGCGTCCAGCCGCTCGGGTGCCAGTGCGGCGAGCTTCGCCAGCGCGGCGTACTCGTTCTGGCGCATCGTGCGTCCGGTCACGGCGAGCAGGCCCGCGACGGGCACGACGGTCTGGCAGAACGCCCGCAGCGTCTCGTCGGACCGGTAGCGCGCCGCGATCACGCGGGCCGAGCGCAGGGCGTCGACGCGGCCGACGCGACCTCGTCCGCGCGCGACAGCACCGCCACCGTGTTGACCGGCGCGGCGCGGGCCACGCCCTGGTCGTGGAACGACTCGAGGAACCGCACGTCCGCCGAGTGCAGGTGGCGCATCAGGTACAGCACCGCGTCGGCTGCCGACGGTGCGTCCTCCGGGGCGAGGAAGCGTTCACTGCGGGCCGAGACGTCCAGCGACAGCGACGCGATGCCGGGGGTGTCGATGAGCGTGGTGGCCCGCAGGCTGGCCGACGGCCACGTGACCTCCAGCCGGTCCACCGTCTCCGCGTCCACGCCCATGTCGATCCGCAGGGCGCCGTCGTCACGGGCGATCCGCAACGGGTGCGGGGCGCCGGCCCGCGGGAACAGCGTGACGGCAGGCGCGTGCCCGTCCTGGTACCAGGTCACCACGCGGGTGCACTCGCCGGCGTCGGTCGGCGCGATCTCCTCCCCGACCAGCGCGTTGAGCAGCGTCGACTTGCCCGCTTTCACCTTTCCGGCGATGGCGAGGCGCAGCGGCTCGTCGTAGCGGTCGAGGTGGTGACGCAGCCAGCGCAGCGCGTTCGGGCTGTCGCGGTAGGTGTCGACGGCCTGCCGCAGCACCGTGCGGACCGCGTCGCGCAGCGCGGGGGCGCCGCCTGCCGCGGCCGTCACGACGCCTCCGCCAGTGCGCGGGCCCGGGCGGCGAGGTGGGCGACGCGTTCCAGCTCCGCCTTGAGATCGCCGATCCGGGTGCCGCGTTCGGCCTGCGTCGCCTTCACGGCGCTCTGCGCGGCGGCCACGGACCCCGCCATCGACTGCTGCATCTCCTCGGCGAGGGTCGTGAAGTGGTCGCGCAGCGTCCGGTGGGTGCGGCGCAGCAGGTCCCGGGAGTCCTTGCCCACCTGGAACTGCACCTCGTCGATGTGCTTGCGGACCAGCATCTTGGCCTCGGACTGCCGGCGTTGAAGGGCCCGCTGCTTCTCGTCGCGCACCTGCTTGCCCCCGAGGAGCAACGCGCCGCCGATCGCGGCGAACGGCGCGGCGATGGCGAGGCCCGGGATGAGGCTCAGCGGCATGAAGAACATCAGCCCGCCCCCGTAGCCACCGCGCAGCCCGCTCAGCGCCTTCTCCCCGAGCCCGGGCCGTTTGAGGTCGGGCCGTTCGAGCGCCGCCACGCGAGGGGCCGGCCCCACCGAGGCCACGGGCAGCTCGGGTAGCGCGATCCGCCCGTCCTCGGCGAACAGCGCAGCCACCCGGCGGGCGAGCGCGTCGGCCCGCTCGCTCGCCCAGACGAAGTTGGCCGACGCCGCGCACGTCACCTGGTGCTGCACCCACTTCGCGAGCTGGTCCCACACGTCTGCGGGGTCGGCGTCCTCGGCGAGCGTCTCGGCCTCCCGCAGCACCGTCCGGAGCCGGTCGCGCAGGTCGTGGTCGACGTCGGCGGACAGGTCGGCGACGGCGTCGTTCAGGGTGACCTGCCAGCGCGCCGTGCGCTCCTTGAGCCGGGTGGCGCCACGCCGCGCCTGCTCCAGCTCCGCCACCAGCTCGTGGGCCTTCTCCGGGTTCTCCTGGGCGGCGAGCTCCGCGCCCATCGTCGTGGTGAGCTGCTCGCAGACGGAGACGATGTCCTGCGCGGTGGAACGGCGCGCCAGCCGCTCGGCCTGGCCGATCACCTTCTCCCGCAGGTACGTGACCAGCACCGGGTACCCGGACTCCTCGTTGAGCGGCTTGCTCTTCGTGCGCAAGGCCAGCTGGCGCACCGCCGAGGAGATCGGGATCAGCTCGGTGCTGATCCCGGCGGCGGCGAGGTGCCCGCGGTCGAGGTCGGCGATCCGCCGCCACGCCGGGTACAGATCGGTCTTGGTGAGCACCGCGACGACGTTCGGGCACACGTGCATCGCGGTGGCCAGGAAGTCGAGCTCCGGCTTGGTGTACTCCTGCGCCGCATCCGACACCAGCACCACCGCGTCCGCCCCGGCCATCGCCGCCATCGTCGCCGCGCCGTGGGCCGAGCCCAGACCGCCCACGCCTGGCGTGTCGACGAGCACCAGCCCACCGGCGAGCAGCGAGCGCGGCAGGCCGACGTCGGCGTAGGAGATCCGCTGCCGGTTGTCCGGGTTGCCGGCCTCCGAGACGTGCTGGGCCAGCTCCCCGATCGGGATCTCGGTCCGCTGCGGCTCACCCCCGGACGCAGGCTCCCGCACCAGCGCCGCCGTCGGTGCCGCGGCGTGCCGCACCATCGTCGGCACCGCGGTGGCGACGTCGTCGTCCACCGGGCACACCGACGCCGACACGAGCGAGTTCACGAGCAGGCTCTTGCCCTGCTTGAACTCCCCGACGACGAGCACCCGCACGCTCGGGTCGGCCAACCGCTCCCGTGTGCGCCCCAGCTTCGCCGTGAGGTCCGGCCGCCCGTAGGCCTCCGTCGCCTTCCGGGCGACGTCGACGAGCTCGATCGCATCGGACACCGCCATGTCTCCCCCTGATCGGCACGCACCACGACCGACGGCCGACCCGGCACCCCCCCGTGGTGCCGAGCCGGCCCGACATCCCCGACCGGATCAGAAGTCGATGTTCTGGTCGTTGGTCACGTCGATGTCGACGTCCGCGTCGCCGCCGTCGGCGCTGCCACCGGAACCGCCGTCCGCGCTGCCACCGGTCCCGGACCCGCCGGACCCGCCGTCGCCGCCGTCACCGCCGTCGATGTCCGGGAAGCGGGAGTCGTCGACGTCGACGTCACCGCCGGACCCGCCGTCGCCACCGGAGCCGCCGGTACCCGCGCCACCCGTGCCGCCGTCGCCGCCGTCGGCGCTGGCGTCCCCGCCGCGCACGTCGTCGACGTCGATGTCGGTGTCGTTGTCCTGCTGCTGGTTGGCCTGCTTGTTGCCGTCACCGACCGCGACGTTCGTGGCGTTCTGGCCGCTGCCGAAGTTGTCGTTTCCGCTGCCGATCGTGGAGGCGTTGCCGCCGACGCTCGCCGCGCTGCCGTCGGTGGCGGTGATGTCGCCGGTGTTGCCGACGTTGTTGTCGCCGTCCTGCAGCACGTTCTCGTTGCCCGTGGCCGCCTGGTTGTCGTCGCCCTGCTGCAGCACGCCGCCCGCGCCGACGTCACCGGTGTTGACGTCCACGTCGTCGAGGTTGCTGTCGTCGATGAGGACGCCGCCCTCACCGACGGTCTGCTCGCTCTGGTCGATGTCCTGGTTGAAGTCGCCACCACCGGTGTCGATCACCTGGTTGATCGACTTGTCCTCGATGTTGTTGATCGTCGTGAACTCCTGGAAGTTGTTCACTTCCTGCGTGAGGTACTGCACGTACTCCTGCGGGCTCGCGTCGTAGGGCGGAGGCTCCGACGGGACGTAGGCGGGTGCCGAACTCGCGGCGGCCTGCGTCGCGGCCTGGGTGGCGCCCTGAGAACCGGACTGCGTCGTGTCCAGGTCGTAGTTCCGGCTGAAGTCGGCCTGGGCGAAGTAGGTGTTCCAGCCCTCGGTCAGCTCCTGCGGCGTGGTGTCGTGCTCCGCGGCGAAGTCCTGGATGTCCCCGTTCGGGTTGGCCAGCAGCCACGTGCGCAGTGCCTCGAGCAGCTCACCCATGTTCGTGATTCCAGCGGTCATCGTGATCGACTCCTAGCTCGGTTCCTGATTCGCTCTCCGGCGATGTGAGGAAAAGCTATGAGCGGGCCACGCCCCGGTCATCAGGGATCGGGCGAGCGCACGACCGGCGGGATTGTGGGGTTTCCGGGTCGTTGGGGGATGAGGGATTGGGGGATCGGTCGCGCTCCGACGTGGAACGCTGCGGGCGCGACCGACACCGCCCGGCTGCCGCGTGAGCGCGACCTCGCCTCCTACTACCAGTTCGCGACGGCGACGCGCCTTCCCGCCGCCTGGCGCGAACCCGTCGCGCGTGCTGCGGTCACGCCATCGACACGACCCCGATGATCACAGGTATCCGGACGGGTCGCGGTCCCGGTCCGGGGCCGCGTCCTGTTCCGCCTCGTCCGGCGCCGTTTCCGAGGCCCGGCGGGAGCGGGTGCGGCGGCGGGCGATCCAGGTGCCGCCCAGGCGCTTGCGACGCCCGCGATACCCGCCACGAGGCCTTCAGCCCTTCTGGGCGGCGATCTGGATGAGGTTGCCGCAGGTGTCGTCGAAAACGGCCGTGACGACCGGCCCCAGGTCCGTGGGCTCCTGCACGAACCGGACGCCCGCCGCGCTCAGGCGCTCGTACTCGGCCTGCGCGTCCTCGACCGCGAACGAGGTGAACGGGATGCCGTCCGCGACGAGCGCCTCCTTGTACGTCTTGGCCGCCGGGTGCCCGGTGGGCTCGAGGAGGAGTTCGACCCCCTCGGGGTGGGCGGGGGAGACGACCGTGAGCCAGCGGGCACCGCCCGCCGGGACGTCGGTCTTCTTCACGAAGCCGAGCACGTCGGTGTAGAACTCCAGCGCCTTCGCCTGGTCGTCCACGTAGACGCTCGTGATGTTGATCGTGAGCACTGCTGCTCCTCAGGGGATCGGCCAACGCTCGACGATCGAGCGCAGGGGAGTGGTGTCGACGTGGTGGAACTTGTAGCGGCCCTCGCGGCGGGTGGTGACCAGCCCGGCCTCCTCGAGCACGGCGAGGTGCTGGGAGATCGCCTGGCGCGACGAGCTCAGTCCGTGCTTCATCGCCAGCCGCCCGCAGATCTCGAACAGCGTCTGGCCGTCCTTCTCGGTGAGCTCGTCGAGGAGCACCCGCCTCGTCGGGTCGGCGAGAGCCTTGAAGAGCACCTCGGACATGGCGCATTTATAGGCAAGCGACGACTTGCCTGTCAAGCTGGTGTCGATTCCGGGCGGTCCCGGTTGTCGTAGTGGTGACCGACCGAGACGAGGAGGAACCGAGATGCAGTACATGCTGTTGATCTGCGGCTACGAGGGCGACGAGGTGGCCCCGGAGGACCGGGGCGGATACACGATCGAGCAGTGGGTGGCCGAGATGGACGCCCGCGGGGTCAGGCTGCAGGGCGACCGGCTGCGGCCCCAGTCCGACAGCACCACCGTGCGCTTCCGGGGCGGCGAGGTGCTGATCTCCGACGGCCCGTTCGCCGAGACCAAGGAACAGATGTACGGCTACGACCTGCTGGAGTGCGCCGACCTCGACGAGGCCATCGAGGTGGCGTCCAAGCATCCGTTCGCCCGGCAAGGGGTGCTGGAGATCCGGCCGGTCTGGCCGCTCGACCAGTAATGACGGACGTCGAGGCCGCCGTCGCCGCTGCGTTCCGGGACGAGTGGGGCCGCGTCGTCGCCACCCTCATCCGGACGACGGGGGACTGGGACCTCGCCGAGGAGTGCGCGCAGGACGCCGTCGCGCAGGCGCTGGCCCGGTCGGCCGCGCGAGGCGTCCCGCGCAACCCGGGCGCGTGGCTCACCACCACCGCCCGCAACACGGCGCTGAACCGGCTCAAGCGCAGCAAGATCGAGGCGGCGAAGCTGAGGGAGGTGGCGGCGATGCCACTCGGGTCCCAGGGTCAGGGTGAGGAGAGCGCTGTTCCGGACGACCGGCTGCGGCTGATCTTCACCTGCTGCCACCCGGCGCTCCCCCTGGAGGGCCGGGTGGCGCTGACGCTGCGCACGCTCACCGGCCTCACCACGGCGGAGATCGCGCGTGCGTTCCTCGTGCCGGAGCCGACGATGGCCCAGCGGCTGGTCCGGGCCAAACGCAAGATCCGCCAGGCCGGGATCCCGTACCGGGTGCCGCCCGACCACCTCCTGCCCGATCGGCTCGTGGGCGTGCTCGGGGTCGTGTACCTGCTGTTCAACGAGGGCTACTCGGCGGCCGCCGGGCCCGACCTCGTGCGGCACGACCTGTGCGCCGAGGCGATCCGCCTGGCCCGGGTGCTCGCGGCCCTCATGCCCGACGACCCGAGGTGCTCGGCCTGACGGCCCTGCTGCTCCTGCAACACTCGCGGCGGGCCGCGCGGCTGGACGCCGAGGGCAACCCCGTCCCGCTGGAGGACCAGGACCGCGGCACGTGGGACCGCGACGAGATCAGTGAGGGCCTCGCGCTCCTCGACGCGGCCCTGCGCAGGCGGGAGCCCGGCACCTACCAGGTGCAGGCGGCCATCGCCGCGTGCCATGCCCGCGCCGCCGACGCGTCCGACACGGACTGGCCGCAGATCGCCGCGCTCTACGGCACCCTCGCCCGGCTCACAGCCTCACCGGTGGTGCGGCTCAACCGCGCCGTCGCCGTCGCGATGGCCGAGGGCCCGGACGCTGGACTCGCCTCGTGGACGAGCTGGGCGACGAGCTGTCCGGCTACCGGATGCTCCCCGCAACCCGGGCCGACCTGCTCCGCCGCCTGGGCCGCCTGCAGGAGGCCGGGGAGGCGTACCGAGAGGCCCTGGCGATGACGGAGTCGGAAGCCGAACGCCGGTTCCTCACCCGCCGCCTCGCCGAGATGGAGGCCTGAGAAGGCCACTTCGCACATCCGGTGTGGACTTCGCGCAGGGCGGGCCTTGTGCGAAGTCCGTACTTGCTGCTCGAAGTGCGCCGAAAGATCGGTTGCGGCTGATCGAGTGAAGCTCCCGATTCGCTCCACGACCGAGTGAATGCGCCCTAAGCTCCGCCCGCTCTCATCGCGATCAAGAAGGGCGGGCGAGTGCCGAGGTTCATCACCAAGGACGGCGTTGTGCGTCCTATCGGCGTTTCGGCACCGAGATGGCACTCAGAGCTGTTCGATCATCCCGCCACAGCCCTGAGTGCCATCTCGAGCCCGTTCACGCCCGCCGCGCCGCCACGGCGGCCGCCAGCTCGTCCAGCAGCCCGGCCGTCGTGTCCCAGTCCAGGCACGCGTCGGTGACGCTCTGGCCGCGGGTCATCGACGGGCCGAGGTCCTGCGCCCGGCGACGAGGAAGCTCTCCATCATCACGCCGGCGATGCCCGTCTCACCTGCGCCGATGCGCTCGGCGAGCTCGTGGACCACACCCGCCTGCCGGACGTGGTCCTTGCCGCTGTTGCCGTGGCTGGCGTCCACGATCACCCGCGCGGGCAGGTCGTTGCCGCGGAGTCGGTCGAGCGTGGCGGCCACCGAGGCGGCGTCGTGGTTGGGGCCGCCGGTGCTGCCGCGGAGGATGACGTGGCAGTCGGGGTTGCCGGTGGTCGTGATCAGGGCGGCCAGGCCGTCGGGGTTGATGCCCATGAACACGTGGCTGGCCCCGGCGGCGCGCACGCCGTCGATCGCGACCTGCACGTCACCGTCGGTCGGGTTCTTGATCCCGACCGGCATCGAGAGGGCGCTGCACAGCTGGCGGTGGACCTGGCTCGCGGCCGTGCGGGCGCGATCGCGCCCCAGCTGACGATGTCGGCGAGGAACTGCGGGGTGATCGGGTCGAGGAACTCGCAGCCGACGGGGAGGCCGAGCGCCGTGACGTCCAGCAGCAGCCTGCGCGCGGTGCGCAGACCCCGGTTGACGTCGTAGGTGCCGTCCAGGCCGGGATCGTTGATCAGGCCCTTCCAACCCACGGTGGAACGCGGCTTCTCGAAGTAGGTGCGCATGACGACGCGCAGCTCACCCGATACCCGCTCGGCCTGCGCGGCCAGCCGGTGTGCGTAGTCCATCGCGGCGTCGGGGTCGTGGATCGAGCACGGCCCCACGACCACGATCAGCCGATCGTCGCGGCCGTCGAGGATGTCGACGGCCTCGGCTCTCGATCGTGTGACCGTGTCGCCGACGGCCGCGTCGACGGGAAGCTCGTGGCGCAGCAGCGACGGGGACAGCAACGGGCTGATCCGGGTGGTGCGGTGCTCGTCCAGGGCGGGGACGGCGGTGAGGGTCATGACGGCGCTCTCTGCTTCAGGCGAGCCGCGCCCGTCGAAATACCCGCCGAGCCGGCTCGGGATCCGGCTCGGGGTGGAGGGTCAGCGCAGCGGTTCGCCCGCCGACCCCTCCCGGGCCGGTCGGATAAACCAGTAGTAGTACCGCTGCACGGCGGCGACCTTACCCGATCGGATCGGGCATGCGCGCCACGGCGTAGGCCAGTTCGAGGGTGCGCTCGGTCACCGGGTCGGTGAGCGCGACGCGCCAGTGGTCGGCGAACTGGTCGACGCCCGGCAGCATCGCGACCGTCCCCGACAGCAGCACCGTGCCGGGTTCCAGCAGGTGGGGGATCTCGTCGAGCCAGTGGCGCGGGGGCAACAGCGCGGCGAGGGACGAGTCCTGGATCAGCTGTTCGGTGCCGTCGTCGTGGCTCACCCACGCGCGCAGCCGGAGCTGGTCGAGGTGGTCCTCGACGTCGGCGAGGCGCCAGCGCCGCGCCCCAGCACGTCGAGGCCCGCGTTCTTGCTCCACGCGACGCCGTGCACCTCGAGCGCGCGGTCGGTGTGGTCGCACGCGACCGTGAGCAGCAGGTCCCCGGGGCCTGCGACGACGAGCGCCCACTCGGCCTCGCCGGAGGTGCGGCCGTGCTGCGCCGGGACGGTGTCGGCCTGGGCGGCGAGGTAGGGCGCCACCGGGTACAGCGCGGGGGTCACGGTGGGGGCGGGGACGCCCAGCTCGGCGAGCTCGGCGACGTGGGCGGCGACCTCGTCCTGCTCCCGCCCCGCGTAGCCGGCGTTCAACAGGCGCGTGACGGTGACGGGAACGGACGTCCCGTCGGGCAGGTCGAAGGCGAGCTCGGGCATCCAGGACTTGCGCATGCGGCTTGTATACATGAAGTATGACGCCACCCGCCACCTGAACAGGAGGAGTGCATGCCCCCGGAGATCGACCGGCGCTCGCTGGTCAAGGCCTTCACGGCGAGCCTCACCGGCACGTCGCTGGAGTGGTACGACTTCGCGGTCTACTCGGCCGCCGCCGCGCTGGTCTTCCCGCAGCTGTTCTTCCCCGAAGCGGACCCGCTGACCGGCACGCTGCTCGCCTTCTCGACCTACGCCGTCGGCTACGTCTCCCGCCCGC
Source organism: Pseudonocardia sp. CNS-004 (assembly GCA_001942185.1). Lineage (GTDB taxonomy): Bacteria > Actinomycetota > Actinomycetes > Mycobacteriales > Pseudonocardiaceae > Pseudonocardia. The sequence continues at coordinate 206,165 of MKJV01000079.1, read as the reverse complement.
TCGGCGGCTTCGTGTTCGGGCGGCTGGGCGACGTCATCGGGCGCAAGCAGGTGCTCGTGCTGACGCTCCTGCTGATCGGCGCCGCGACCTTCCTGATCGGCCTGCTCCCGACCTACGGGACGATCGGCGTGGCCGCCCCGATCATCCTGGTGCTGTTGCGGTTCGCGCAGGGCGTCGGCGTCGGCGGTGAGTGGGGCGGGGCGGTCCTGCTGTCGAGCGAGTTCGGCGACCCGCGCAAACGGGGCTTCTGGTCCTCGGCCGCGCAGATCGGTCCGCCTGCGGGCAACCTGCTGTCGAACGGCGTGTTGGCCCTGCTGTCCGCCGTCCTGTCCGACGAGGCGTTCCTCGGATGGGGCTGGCGGGTCGCGTTCCTGCTGTCGGCGGTGCTCGTCGCGTTCGGGCTGTGGATCCGGCTGCGACTCGAGGACACCCCGGTGTTCCGCGCCATCCAGGAGCGCGGCGAGCAGCCGGCGGCGCCGATCGGCGACGTCTTCCGAACGCAGGGGCGCGGGCTGCTCGCCGGGGTGCTCAGCCGGATCGGCCCGGACGTCAGCTACGCGCTGTTCACGGTCTTCGTCATCACGTACGCGACCACCGTGGTCGGCATGAGCCGCGGCCAGGTGCTCACCGCGATCCTCATCGGCTCGACCTGCCAGCTCGGCCTGATCCCGCTGGCAGGCGCCATCTCCGACCGGGTCAACCGGCGCGTGGTGTACGGGGCCGCCGCCGGGGGCGCCGCGATCTGGCCGTTCCTGTTCTTCCCGGCGATCGAGAGCGGCTCGACGGTGCTGCTCGTCATCGGCGTCGTCGTCGGGCTGGCGCTGCACTCGTTCATGTACGGCCCGCAGGCCGCGTTCGTCACCGAGCAGTTCAGCACGCGGCTGCGCTACACGGGCAGCTCGCTCGCCTACACGATCGCCGGCGTGTTCGGTGGTGCCATCGCCCCGCTGGCCTTCACGGCGCTGCTCGGCGCCTGGGGCACCTGGGTGCCGGTGGCCGTCTACGTGCTCGTGGCCTCGCTGTTCACGCTGGCCGGCCTCGCGCTGGGCCGCAATCCCGACCCTGCGGAGGACGAGGAGTACCTGGCGCTCGTCACGCCTGGAGGAACAACTGCTGCGTGATCCGCAGGTGGTCGGAGATCGCCGCGTGCGCGGCGGCCTCGTCGCCGGAGCCCAGCGCGTCGACGATGCGGCCGTGCTCCGCGCAGACGGCCCGCTGCCGGTCGATCGCCCGGAACAGCGCGGCGACGCCGACGCGCACCTGGCGCGTGCGCAGGCCTGCGTAGGTGCGGGCGATCAGCTCGTTCCCGGCGGCGTCGACGAGGGACTGGTGGAACCGGCGGTCCCACTCGATGAACTCCTGCGCGTCGCACGGCTCGTTCGCGAGCAGGCGCTCCTGCTCGGCGAGGGCGGCGCGCATCGCCTCGACCGGGACCGTGTGCTGCGCGAGCGTGACGGATGCGGCGTGGCGCTCCAGCACGTCGCGCAGCTCCATCAGCTCGCGGATCTGCCGCCCGGACAGCGGAGGGACGTACGCTCCTCGCTTGGGCACCATCTCGATCAGGCCCTCGGACACCAGCAGGAGCAGGGCCTCCCGCACGGGGGTGCGGGACACGCCGATGTCCTGGGCGAGGTCGACCTCGTTGAGGAAGGTTCCCTGCACCGAAGGATCGACCAGCACCGTCTCCCGGAGGTGACGGTAGGCGCGCTCACGTCCGGAGAGCCGCGCCTTCTGCATGCAGTAGGTATACATTAACTGGAGGTTTCGTGCGGATCGCCCTCGCTCAGATCGCCGCAACGGCCGACCCGGCCGAGAACCTCGGCCTCGTCGCGGATTCCGCCCGGCGCGCCGCCGACGCCGGTGCCGCGGTGGTCGTCTTCCCGGAGGCCACGATGTGCGCCTTCGGTCACCCGCTCGGCCCGGTCGCCGAGCCGCTCGACGGCCCGTGGGCGCAGCGCGTGCGCGCGATCGCGGCCGACGCCGGCCTCACGATCGTCGCCGGGATGTTCACGCCCGCCGCCGACGGCCGCGTCCACAACACGCTGCTCGCCACGGGCGGCGGGGTCGAGGCCGGCTACGACAAGATCCACCTGTTCGACGCGTTCGGGTTCGCCGAGTCGCGCACGGTCGCGCCGGGCGGCAAGCCGGTGAGCATCGTGGTCGGCGACGTCACCGTGGGGCTGGCCACCTGCTACGACCTGCGCTTCCCCGGTCTCTTCCAGGAGCTCGCCGGAGGCGGTGCCACGGTGGTCGTCGTGCCGGCGTCGTGGGGTGCCGGGCCGGGCAAGCGCGAGCAGTGGGACCTGCTCGTGCGGGCCAGGGCGCTCGACAGCACGGCCTTCGTGGTCGCGTGCGACCAGGCCGACCCCACCACCGTGGGCCGGGAGGCGGGCAAGGCGCCCACCGGGATCGGCGCGAGCGCCGTTGCGGGTCCGCTGGGGAGCATCCAGGCCCAGCTGGGCGCCGAGCCCGATCTGTTGGTGGCCGACCTCGACCTCGACCTGGTGGAGCAGGCGCGCGCCGCGGTGCCGGTGCTCGCCAACCGCCGCTTCTGACGCCGCCCAGGGGTCGTGAGTGGATACGAGTGCTCCAGCACTCGTATCCACTCACGGGGGGTCAGTGGGGTGCGGCCAGTATTCCGTCGAGCAGGCCGGGGTAGAGGCGTTCAGGTCGTCCCGGCGCAGGCAGGCGATCCGGCGGGTGCCCTCGGCCCGCATGGTGATCACGCCGGCGTTCCGCAGGATCCGCAGGTGGTGGGTGCGCGTGGACTTGGTGACCGGGAGGGGGATCACCCCGCACGCGATGCCCTCCGCGGGTGCGTTCGCGAGCTCGCGCACGTACAGCAGGCGGACCGGGTCGCCGAGAGCGGCGAGCACCTGCTCGATCCGGATCTCCTCGCGGGCCGGCTGCGGCAACTCTGCCTGCTGCGTGACGGGCGACATGTTCGGATAGTACGACAGGTATCGAAGTTCGACCACTGTCGTAGTACGGTCACCGTCGTACTTGTTTGCCCGGGGGAAGGCCCAACGATGTCCGCACGCACCTACCTGCTCGCCGCCGGGGCGTTCGCCGTCGGTACGAGCGCCTACGTGGTCTCAGGCGTGCTGCCCGCCGTCAGCGCCGAGCTCGACGTCTCCGTCACCGCGGCCGGCCAGCTGACCACCGCGTTCGCACTCGCCTACGCGGTGAGTGCCCCGGTGCTCGCCACCGTCACCGCACGGTGGGAGCGGCGCAGGCTGCTCCTGGCAGCCCTGCTGGTGGCCGCGCTGGGCAACGCGATCTCCGCGGTCGCCACGACCTACCCGCTGCTCCTCGGGGGCCGGATCATCGCGGCGCTCGGCGCCGCCGTCTACACACCCGCCGCCACCCTCTTCGCCACCGCGCTGCGCCCGCCCGCCGAGCGGGGCCGGGCCGTCGCCATCGTGTTCGGAGGGCTGACGCTCGCGCTCGCGCTCGGCGTCCCGGTGAGCTCGCTGCTCGCCGGCAGCATCGGCTACCGCTGGGTGTTCGCGATCGTCGCGATCGTCAGCGTCGCCACGGCGCTGGCCGTGCGGTGGCAGCTGCCGTACCTGGCGGGTTCGCCCACGGTGCCGCTGCGCGAACGGTTCGCCGTGGCGGCAGACCCGCGGGTGCTGACGATGCTGGCGATCACCGTGCTCGGCGTGGTCGCGACGATGTCCGTCTACATCTACGTCGTCCCGCTGCTCACGGTCACCACCGGGCTCACCGGCTCCGCCATCGGCCCGCTGCTGCTCGCCTACGGGGTGGGCGCGATCGTCGGCAACACGTGGGGCGGCCGGGCCACCGACCGGTTCGGCAGCATCCCGACGCTGCTGGCCACGAACGTCGGCTTCGTCATCATGATCGCGACGCTGCCGCTGACGGCGACGACCGTCCCCGGCGCGGCGGTGGCCCTGTTCGTCTGGAGCGTGTTCACCTGGTCGTTCAACCCGCCGGTGCAGAACCTGCTGCTGGAGCTGGCCCCGTCCGGTGGCCTGGTGCTGTCCCTCAACGCGTCCGCGATCTACTTCGGCATGGGGCTCGCCGGGGTGCTCGGGGGCGTGGTGAGTCGGCAGCGGTGGGCGTGCTCGTGCTGCCGGCGGTCGGCGCGGTGCTCGGCCTGGTGGTCATCGGCCTGATCGTCACGCTGCGGGCGGCGTCCGCCGCACACCGGTGCTCGCCGACTGACCGCTACCCGCTGGCCGCGTCGATCTCCTGGGAGATGGTCGCGGCCAGCGCCGTGTCCAGCTCCGTGATGCCGCCCACCGAGTGGGTGGAACAGCGGAACGTCAGCGTGCGCCAGCGGATGTCGATGTCGGGGTGGTGGTCGCGCTCCTCGGCGATCGCGGCCACCCGGTCCACCACCGCGATCGCGGCGGGGAACGACGGCAACTCCGCGATGCGCACCAGCACGTCGCCGTCGCGCTCCCAGCCGGTGAGGCCCCCGAGAGCGGCAGCGATCTCGTCGTCGTTCAACAGCCTGGGCATGACCCCATCCTCCCGCTTACGGTGCCATCGTGCCGACCAGCTCCCCTGTCGGGGGATTCCGCCTCGCCTACGACGATCACCACAACGACCACGCGGGCCCCGGATCCGCCGCCGTCCTGCTGCACGGCTGGCCCGGCGACCGCAAGGACCACCGCGAGGTGGTGGCGCGGCTGTCCGGCCGCTGCCGGGTCGTCGTGCCGGACCTGCGCGGGTTCGGTGACTCGTTCGGTGACTCGCAGCTCCCGCCCGGCGCAGCTCCTGCCGACTTCGCCGCCGAGGCACAGGCCCGCAGCGTCCTCGCACTCGTCGAGGAGTTGGCGCTCGGCCCGGTGGTCCTCGCCGGGTACGACATCGGGTCCCGCATCGCACAGGCCGCCGCCACGGCGAGACCCGATCTGGTGCGGGCGCTCGTCGTCGCGCCGCCGCTGCCCGGCGTCGGGGAGCGGGTGCTGACGCCGGACGCACCGGGAGTTCTGGTACCAGCCTTCCACGGCCTCGACCTCGCCGAGCAGTTGCTCGACGGCTCCCCGTCCGCGGTGCGGGCGTACCTCGCCCATTTCTGGTCGCACTGGTCCGGACCCGGCTTTGAGTCGGACCCGGCCGAGCTCGACCGGCTGGCCGCGGCCTACGGGCGCCGGGCGCGTTCCTCGCGTCGGTCAACTGGTACCGGGCCGGGTCCGGCGCGATCGCGCGGTCCCTCGCGGAACGGGCGCCGGCACCGGCCGACCGGGTCGCCGTGCCCACCACCGTGCTGTGGCCCGAGCACGACCCCCTCTTCCCGCGGGCGTGGTCCGACCGGCTCGGGGAGTTCTTCTCCGACGTCGAGCTGCGCCCGCTGGACGGCGTCGGTCACTTCACACCGGTGGAGGCGCCGGACGCGTTCGCGGGCGCGATCGCCGAACGTCTCACCTGAGGACGGCCGCTACCGGAGGTGTTCCTCGTCGACCGCCGTCGATCGGGACGGCGACGGCGCTACGCGTCCCGGCGCAGCATCCGGTACACCGTGAGGCCGGTGCCCACCGTCACGTAGCAGAGCGCGCGCAGGCTGCTCTCCACCAGGCCGGCCGCCGGCATCGGGTCGCGCACCACGTCGACGCCCGCCGTCCACCCCGTCGTGAGGAGGTAGGGCTCCAGCCAGCCCAGCGCGGGGATGGCCGACAGCACCCCGAACACGATCAGCCCGCCCAGCACGGACGCGATCACCACGGAGGGGTGCTCGGTGAGCGCGGAGACGGCGAGGGCCACCGCCCCGACCGCGGCGAGCTGCCCGATCGTCCAGAGCACCACCAGCGAGATCCGCCCGAGCGCATCCCCCGGCCCGACAGCGGTGCCGGACAGCGTGACGAGCTGCCCCTCGGCGCGGCCCACGACGATCAGCCCGGACAGCACGCCCATCACGGCGAGCGCGAGCACGGCGAGGGTGGCGACGACGAGCACGCCGAACGCCTTCATCCCCACCAGCCGCAGCCGCCCGACCGGGGCGAGCAGCAGCCCGCGCAGGGTGCCGTGGGCGGCCTCGCCCGCGATCGCGTCGGCCGCAGCCATCGCGACGGCCAGTGGCAGCAGCAGCGCGAGGGAGAGCGTGATCGCGACGACCGGCAGCATGAGGCCGTTGCCCGCGACGGCGCCGATCAGGCCCTCGCCGGGCCCGGCCTCCGCGAGCGCCACCCCGACCGAGATCAGCACGGGGACGAGCGCGAACAGCCCGAGCATCACGAGGGTGCGCGGGCGGCGCAGCACCCAGCGCAGCTCGGCGCCCAGCAGGCGGTACAGCGGTACCGCGCGCGGGGCGTCGTCGACGGCGGGGAGCGGGAGTACGGCGGCGGTCACGACGGGTCCTCGGTGAGGCGGGCGAACAGCTCTTCCAGGTTGGTGCGGCTGCGGCGTGCCTCGTGCACGGCCACACCCTCGCCGACCAGCAACGCGATCAGCTCGGGCGCAGGCGGGCCGTCGTCGGCCACCACCACGGCCTGTTCCTCCGAGCTGGTGCGTTCGGCCCGGTACGCGGTGGCGCCGGCGCCGCGGAGCGCGCGCAGCGCCAGGTCGACGTCGGGCGTGGTGATCACGAGGCCGGTGGTTCCCGCCGCGAGCAGGGTGTGCAGCTCACCCGCCGCGACGAGCGAGCCCGCCTGGAGGACGACGACGTGCGTGCACGTGGCCTCGACCTCGGCGAGCAGGTGCGAGGAGACGATGACCGTGGTGCCGGCGGCGTGCAGCTCGGCGATGATCCGGCGGACGTCGCGCGTGCCTGCGGGGTCGAGCCCGTTGGTCGGCTCGTCGAGCACCACCAGCCTGCGGGGCAGCAGCAGGACCGCGGCGAGCCCGAGGCGCTGCTTCATGCCGAGCGAGTAGCCCCGGAACCGGCGGTCGGCCGCCGCGGACAGCCCGACCCGCTCCAGCGCCACGTCCACGGCGTCCGGGATCTCGCGGCGGCCGAGCAGCGGCTCCATCGTGGCGGCCCGGCGCAGGTTCTCCCTCCCGGACAGGAAGGGGTGGAAGCCGGGGCCCTCGACGAGCGCGCCGACGTGCGGGAGCGCGCGGTCGGTGCCGTCGGGCACGGGCTGCCCGAGCAGCTCGGCCGCGCCCGCGGTGGGCCGGGTGAGGCCCAGCAGCATGCGGATGAGCGTGGTCTTGCCCGAACCGTTGGGGCCGAGCATCCCGAGCACGGCGCCCGCAGGCACGTCCAGATCGATCCCGTCCACCGCGACGGTGTGGCCGAACACCTTCCGCAGCCCGATCGCCCGTGCGGCGAACCCCGCTACGGGAGCGGCGCCCGCCGGAGCGGGCGCCGCGTCCACCGATGGCATCGTCGTCACCGGGCCAGTGCCTCGGTGAGGACCTGCTCGGGCACGGCCCCGGCGGCGACCCGCCCGTCGTCGGTGACGATCACGCTCGCCACCGTTGTGGTGATCAGCCGCCCGCTGCCCCACGGCCCGCTGATCGGGCGGCCCAGCTGCGCGAGGTCGGGGGCGCCTCCGGCCGTTCGCCCGGCCCGGGAGCCGGGGTCAGGAAGACCGTGTCCCAGCCGTCGCCCACCGTGGTGGCCGAAGCGTCCCGCGGGTGCTCGTCGTGGCCCTGCGAGTCCTCGATCCTCGCCCCGGGCGGCGGGGTGAACCGGAACAGCTCCGGGTCCTGCGGACCGAACGAGAGGTCCGTGAACCCGATCTCCACCGCCGGGTCGGGCGAGCCCGAGCCGAGCACGGTGAGTCGCAACGGCATCCGGTGCTCGGCGTCCACCGCGACCCGTACCTCCCGCAGAAGCGTGCGCTCCGACGAGGCGGGCGCGAGGACCAGATCGTATGCGGCCCGCCCCGCGACCTGCGAGGTGCCTTCGACGGTGATCTCGCTCGTGGGCCGCAGAGCCGCCAGCATCGCCGCCGCGGCCGCGCCGGGGTCGGCGTTCGCCGGGTCGCGTTCGTGCCGGCCCTCCGGCATCCGCCGCACCGTGCGGTCCTCCGAGTTCCACGCCCAGAACGTCTCGCCGTCGGACACCAGCGTGCGTTCACCCGACTCGGTCGGAAGCTGGACGCGCCCGCGGTGGTCGCCGTCGGTCCAGATGCGCGCCGTGCTCGTGCCGTCGGCAGCCTGCGGAATGCCGGGCAGTGCCGGCAACCCGAGCCCGTTCTCCAGTTCCACGGCGCCCGCGAGCGGCTGGTCATCGGCGGCGAGCACCGACCGGACCAGCTCCTCCGGGTCGACGGGAGGCAGCGCAGGCTGCGCTCCTGCCCCCGCGGGGATCGCCAGCAGGCCCAGCCCGACGGCGCCCGCCACCACCATCCCGGCGGCGGCCGTGCGTCCGATCTTGTTGCTGCGCGCGGTGGCCATGGGGCATAGCGTGACGGATGTGCGCTGAGAGTGTTCTGAGGTGTGCGGATGGGGCTACGGGGTAGCGTCCGCCGCGAGCGGGACGGTGCCTCGGAGCTCGCGAGCCCGCCGGAGCGAAGCGGAGGCAAGCGAGAAGTGGCGCGCGTGCTTGTGGTCGACGACGAGCCGGGCATCCGGACGGCGGTCGCGCGCGGCCTGACGGCCGAGGGCATGGAGGTCGTGGCCGTCGGCGACGGGCACTCCGGGCTGCAGGCCGCCCTCACCGGCAGCTTCGACGCCGTCGTCCTCGACATCATCCTGCCGGGCCTGTCCGGGTACCGGGTGCTCGAACAGCTGCGCACGGCCGGGGTGGACACGCCGGTGCTGCTGCTCTCGGCGAAGGACGGCGAGTTCGACCAGGCCGACGGGCTCGACCTCGGCGCCGACGGCTACCTCGTCAAACCGTTCGCGTTCGTGGTGCTGGTGGCCCAGCTGCGGGCCATGCTGCGCAGGCGTGACGCGGCGCTCGGGCGCACCGGCCAGCGCGTCCGGCTCGGGCCGCTGCTCGTCGACCCCGTCGCACGTTCCGTGAGCTGGCACGGCGACGTCGTGGAACTCTCGCCACGCGAGTTCGCCCTGCTGCACGCGCTCGCCAGCCGCCCGGACACCGCGGTCGCCAAGGACGAGCTCCTGCGCCTCGTGTGGGGCGACGAGCAGGCCGCCAGCCGCAACGTCGTGGAGGTCTACGTCGGGTACGTGCGGCGCAAGCTCGACGGCGTGGGTGCCGGGCACGTGCTCAAGACAGTCCGCGGCTTCGGGTACATCGTCGAGTCGCCGTGAGCCGTCCTGCTGGGATCCGGCAGTGGTGGTCGGCCCGGCCGCTGCGCCTGCGCATCACGCTCGTCGTCGGGTGCGTCGCGCTGTGCGGCCTGCTCGCGCTGAGCCGCCTCGGCGTCAGCCTGCTCTACGACACGATGCTCGGCGCCGCCGACGCCGAGCTGCGCACCGCGCCCGCGCCGTCGCCGAACAGTTGGCGAGCGGCACACCCCCGGAGCAGGTCCGCCGGTTCGAGCTCCGCGTCGTCGACATGACCGGGTGCCCGTCGACGGCGGCCCCGCGCTGCCGCTGCGGCCCGACCAGACCCGCCTCCTCGCCGCGGGTGACGCGTTCGTCGTCGGCGACTTCAGGGAGCTTCGCCGCTGGCTCGCCGTGCCCGTCGTGATGCCGGACGGGGCGCCGCGGCTCGTGGTCGTCACCTCCGACCTCGTGGGCGGGGCAATCCTGCTGGCCAACGCCGCCGTCGGGTTCGTCGTCGGCGCGCTGATCGTCGCCGCGGTCGTGGCGCTCGCGGGGTGGGCGGCCACCCGGGCCGCGCTGCGTCCCGTCGACCGGATGCGCGTGGCCGCCTCCGCCCTGCCGCCGGGCGAGCGGCTTCCGGTGCCGTTGGCCCGTGACGAGCTGCGTGCCCTCGCCGAGGAGTTCAACGCCCTGCTCGCCCGGCGGGACGAGGCCGTGGCCCGGCTCGAACGGTTCACCGGCGACGCCGCCCACGAGCTGCGCTCCCCGGTGGCCGCGATCCGCGCCCAGGCCGAGGTCGCGGTCGCCCACCCGGACCCCGAGTTCACCGAGGAGACCCTCAACGCCGTCGTCGCGGAGGCCACCCGGCTCACCACCCTGCTGTCGGACCTCCTCGCGCTCGCCCGCGCCGACGCCGGGCAGCGTCCGCCCGCCCAGCCGGTCGACCTCGTCACCGCCGCCCGGGCCGCCATCGTCCGTGCCGGGGGCGGCCCGGGCTGCGGCCCGATCGACGACCCGGTGCTGCAGCTCGTCGCGCCCGCGCCCGCCGAGGTCGCCGCGAGCCCGTCCGAGGTGGCGTTGGTGCTCGACAACCTCGTCACCAACGCCCGCCGGTATGCGGGCTCGTTCGTGCGGATCAGCATCCTGCCGGCCGGTCGCGTCGTCAGGCTGCTGGTCGAGGACGACGGCCCGGGCATTCCCTCCGCCGACCGGGAGCGGGTCTTCGACCGGTTCGTGCGGATCAACCCGGAGGCGGGCGGCGGCGCCGGGCTCGGGCTGGCACTGGTCGCGGCACTCGTCCACGGCCGCGGCGGCATCGTGTCGGCCGGGGCCACCCCGACCGGCGGCGGGCGCATCGAGGTGCGCTGGCCCGCGGTGAGCAGCCCCACGACCTGAACCTCGCTCCCCTTGGCTGCCGTCAGAGGGTGTGGTGATCGCAGGGGTCTGCGGAACGTCCGCGGCGACGCCATGATCTGCCCGAGTCGCACAGGGCTGTCGTGTCGCTCGTCGGGGTGTGCTGCTCGAATCGATCACCGCGCTCTGAACCATGGTCAGCAGCACGCCAGCGCGGTCCGGCCAGCTCTGGCGTACTGGTCGGGCGGTCGGGATGAAGGCAGGCGCTCCAGGCCGCCACAGCCCGATTCGGCAACACCCTCGTCAGGGGTAGCGGCGCGGAGGTGCCACCTCGGGGTCCTGCTCCTCCACCGGGACTCGGGACCGGGCCCGGCACCTCCGCCCCTCGGTGTCCCGGGGCGGGATGCGCATCGGCTGGGCGCGGGTTGCGTCGGTGCCGACGAGTCCGAGATCGGCCAGGCCGGTCGCGGTCTGTTCGAGCACGGAGCCAGGCTCGGCGGCCGCCGGCTGCGAGCCCGGCTGGACCGGCCACCCGGGCGGCGCGGTGACGGCGGGCAGCGCCGGCGGGGAGAGGGGTTCCTGCTCGGTGTGTTCCTGGGGCGGGGTGTCCGCGGCTGTCGGCTCGGTATGGGCCGGGGTCCGGCGTGGGGGTGGCCGGGGACCCCGTGGCGGCGGCGGGTGCCGTGGCTGCGGGCGACGCGCCGTTCGACGCGCCGTTCGACGCGGCGGGCGTTGCTTCGGGCGTTGCTTCGGGCGTCGTGGCGGGTGTTGGAGCGGGCGTGGGGCGGGCACGGTCGCAGGCGTTGTGACGGTCGTTTCCGGCGCATCGCCGGGCGTCGGCGCGAAGCCGGAGTGGCTGCGGCAGCGGTGGCAGCGTCCGGGATGGCGGTGGCCGCGGGCGTCGGCGCGTCCTGGACGGCGGCGGGCTGCCGGACGGACGGGGCGGGGCGCGGCTCGGTCGCGGCGCCGCCGGCGGCGGACCGCGCGTCCGGGATGGCCCGGTCCAGCAGCTGACGGCTCGTGTCGAGCCGGGCGGCGAGGTGTTGCCGCAGCTCCTGCAGGTCGTCGACCTCGCGCTGGGCGTCCTCGACGGTGCGGCGCACCGCCTCCTTGGTGTCGCCGAGGACGGCGCGGGCCTGCTCCTCGGCCTCGTCCATCATGCGACGGGCGCTGCGCATCGCCTCGGTCTGCATCTTCGCCAGCTGCGACATCGCCTCGCGGCAGCGCAGCGCGAGGACCTGGCGGAACTCCTCGTCGGCGGCGGCGCGGCGCGTGGCGGCCTCGTCGTCGAGCCGGGTGCGCTCCTCGGCCGCCTCCCGGCGCAGCCGTTCGAGCTCGTCCTCGTCGCGGGGGCCGCGCAGGTCGTCCTCCGTGAAGCCGAAGCCGCCCGCGTCGCCCGCCTCGGCCCCGACGGCGGCGATGATCTGCGAGGCGTGCGAGGCGGCGTGTGCGGATGCGTCGGCCCGCAGCCCGGTGAACTCCTCCTTGGCGAGCCGGAGCATCACCTGCAGGCGCTCGTTCATGCTGTCGACCGTGTCCGGCGGACCTGCCAGTACCCGCAGTTCTCCGCGCAGCCGCTCGATCTCGGTCTGTGCGGCCTCGAGTTCCCTGCGGCACGTCGTGAGCTGCTGCCCCAGCTGGTTGGCCTGTTCGGCGGCGGCCGCGCGGTCGGCGGCGAGGATGGTGGTCTCGGCGTCGACCCGGTTGAGGTGGTACGCGACCTGGTCCGGGTCGTAACCGCGACGCACCACGGCGAACGCGGGGGCGACGATCGGCGCCTGCTCGGCTGGAGCCATGGAGATCACGGTACGAGCGGCGGGGCCCCACCGGCGCGTGTGCGGCGGCTATTTCACCTGGTCGTGGGCGTTGTGGTACCTCGGAGCAGCACCTGCGGGGGAGCGCTGCCACGATCGGGACGTGCCCGTTCTGCGGTCGACCGTGCTGATCGACGCCCCACAGCGCACCGTCGCGGGTCTCCTGCGCGACACCGGTGTCTCGGCCGGGGCGATGCGCCGCTGCGGCCACCGCTTCTCGGCGGCCGGCCCACTGGTGTGCCTGGGTGAGACCGTCCGCTCCGGGGTGCGCGTGGCGGCGGGCGTGCGGGTGCCGCTGCGCACCCGGATCACCGCGGTGTCGGCGGACGGGCTGGAGTCGGTGCTGGTGGGCGGGCCGCTGCGGGCGCTGACGCACCGGACCACGCTGACGCCGACCGCGGCCGGCACCCTCGTGCTCGACGAGGTCGCCTGGACCGCGCCGTGGGGTGGGCTCGGACGTGTCGGGGACGTGCTGCTCGGGCGCAGGCTGGTGCTGCGGTTGCTGGCCGCGCGGGCGGACGCGCTGGTCAGGGCGGCGGCGGACGTCGAGGGCCGGCCGGTCGTCGTCGCCACCGCCCTGCTGCGCGACGGTGCGGTCCTGGCCGCCCAGCGCACCCGGCCACCCGAGCTCGCCGGCCGGTGGGAGCTGCCCGGCGGCGGGTGGAGCCGGGCGAGACCGAGCCCGACGCCGTCGTGCGTGAGCTGCGCGAGGAGCTCGGCGTGGACGTCCGGGTGACCGGCAGGCTCGGCACCGACCTGCCACTCCCCGACGTGGTGCTGCGGGTGCACACCGCCGAGCTCGCCCCCGGCAGCCCCGGGCCGCGGCCGCTGGAGCACGCGGCCCTGCGATGGGTCGATGCCGCCGAGATCCCGGCGCTCGACTGGGTGGCCGCCGACCGCGCGGTGGCCGCCGATCTGGTGGAGCTGCTCCGGGAGCGGGCCACCGCTGCGCTCCCCGAGGGCAGCTGAGCCCGACCTGCGGCAATGCGTACGTGCGGGACCGTGCGAGCCTTGATCGACGGTTGGGCGCGTTCCCGTGTCGATTTCGCCCGTTTTCGCGCCGACTCCGTGATCATGCGCGCGACACAGCCAGCGGCCGGGCACCACCAGCAGTGGTCTGCTCGGCGCGCTCCCGTTCGCTTTCGTGAACGAGGTGGAACCGCGGGCCGGTGGGCGTCGTCCGTGCCGGCATGGTTCTCGACCACCTCCTCGCCCGCCAGGCGGGCGTGATCTCCCGTGCGCAGGCGTTGCGGGCCGGGCTCGGCGCGGCAGCGGTGGATCGCCTGGTGCGGACGCGGCGGTGGCGGCCGCTGCACCCGCGGGTCTACCTGGTGCCCGGGTACGGATCCGGTGACGAGGTGCGGGTCAGGGGGGCGGTGCTGTGGGCGGGTGAGGGTGCGGTGCTCTGCGGTGCGGGCGCGCGTGGTGGCACGGGCTGCTGGCCGTCGCGCCGCGCACTCTCACGGTCGCGGCGCCGGTGCGTCGTCCCGCGCGGCCGGGCGTCGCGGTGCGGTGCAGGCTGCTCGCCGCCGCCGACCGGGTGGTGCACCGGGACCTCGAGGTCACCTCGCTGGGGCTCACGGCGCTGGAGGCGGGCGCCGAGCTCGGCAGGCCCGGGGGTGGTGTCCCGCTGCTCGGGCACGTCGCCACGCGGATCGGCTGGGCCGGTGTCGTCGCTGCGCACCGGCGCAACCCGACACTCGCAGGCGACGGGCTGTTGGCGGCGGTCGGCGGCCCCGCAGGGCGTGATCTCCGCCACCTCGACGGCCGGATCGGGCCCTCCACCGGGAATCGGAGGTGAGGCTGTCCTCACGCCGGTGGCAGGTGCGGGCCCGGGGCGGGCTACCGTGAAGTGTGAGCACAGCAGCATCCACCCTCGCGGCACCCGCCCAGCGGTCCGGCGCGGCCCGCGACTCAGGCGGGCTGCGCAACGTCGCCATCGTCGCCCACGTCGACCACGGCAAGACCACCCTCGTCGACGCCATGCTCCGCGCCTCCGGCGCGTTCGGGGAACGCGCCGCCGTCGTCGACCGGATCATGGACTCGGGAGACCTGGAGCGCGAGAAGGGCATCACGATCCTCGCCAAGCACACGGCGATCGACTGGCGCGGCATGACGCTGAACGTCGTCGACACGCCGGGCCACGCCGACTTCGGCGGGGAGGTCGAGCGCGGTCTGTCGATGGTCGACGGCGTCGTCCTGCTCGTCGACGCGAGCGAGGGGCCGCTGCCGCAGACGCGGTTCGTGCTGCGCAAGACGCTCGCCGCGGGCCTCCCGGTCGTGCTGGTGGTCAACAAGACCGACCGTCCCGACGCCCGCTGCGCCGAGGTGGTCGACGAGAGCCTCGAGCTGTTGCTGGAGCTGGCCGACGAGCTGGAGCTCGACGAGGACACCACCGGCCAGCTGCTCGACCTCCCGGTCGTCTACGCGAGCGGCCGCGCCGGGCGCGCGTCCCGCACGCGGCCCGCCGACGGCGACCTGCCGGCCGACCCGGGCCTCGAGGCGCTGTTCGACGTCATCGCCGAGACGGTGCCGCCGCCCGCCGACGACCCGAACGCGCCGCTGCAGGCCCACGTCACCAACCTCGACGCCACGAGCTTCCTCGGCCGCATCGCGCTGTGCCGGGTGCGGGCCGGGGTGATCCGCCGTGGCCAGCAGGTCGGGTGGTGCCAGGCCGATGGCACGGTCACCCGCGTCAAGATCACCGAGCTGTTGCGCACCGAGGCGCTCGAGCGGGTGTCCGCCGAGTCGGCGAGCGCGGGCGACCTCGTCGCCGTAGCCGGAATCGCCGACGTCATGATCGGCGACACCCTCGCCGACCCGGACAGCCCGGTGCCGCTGCCGCGCATCCACGTCGACGAGCCGGCGATCGCGGTCACGATCGGGATCAACACCTCGCCGCTCGTCGGGCGCGACGAGCACCCGGGCACCAAGCTCACCGCCCGCCAGGTGAAGGGCCGCCTCGACGCCGAGCTCGTCGGCAACGTGTCGCTGCGCGTGCTGCCCACGGAGCGCCCGGACGCGTGGGAGGTGCAGGGCCGCGGCGAGCTGGCACTCGCGGTGCTCGTCGAGACCATGCGCCGGGAGGGCTTCGAGCTCACCGTCGGCAAGCCGGAGGTCGTCACCCGCGTCATCGACGGCAAGGTGCACGAGCCGTTCGAGCAGCTGTCGGTGGACGTGCCGAGCGAGCACCTCGGCGCCGTCACCCAGCTGGTCGCGGCGCGCAAGGGCGAGCTGGGGCAGATGGTGCACGGTGACACCCGGGTGCGGATGGACTACCGCGTCCCGGCGCGCGGCCTGATCGGCTTCCGCACCGAGTTCCTGACGATCACGCGGGGCGCGGGTATCGCGAGTCACGTCTTCGACGGCTACGGCCCGTGGGTGGGTGAGCTGCGCACCCGGCTGCGCGGCTCCCTGGTGTCCGACCGCACCGGCCCGGTCACGGCGTACGCGGTCGACCAGCTCTCGGACCGCGGCGTTCTCTTCATCGGTCCCGGCACCCCGGTGTACGCGGGCATGGTGATCGGCGAGTACACCCGCGCCGAGGACCTCGACGTCAACATCACGCGGGAGAAGAAGCTCACCAACATGCGCTCCTCCACCGGGGACGAGCTGGTGAAGCTGACCCCGCCCACCGTGCTCAACCTCGAGCAGGCGCTGGAGTTCTGCGCCAACGACGAGTGCGTCGAGGTCACACCCGAGTCGGTGCGGATCCGCAAGGTCGAGCTGGACTCCCACACCAGGGCCCGTGCGCGGGCCCGGGCACGCAACCCCCGCTGATCGCGGGTGACGCCCCCCCATACGGTGGACCGCATGAGGATGCGGGTGTCGGGCTGGGCTGCGTCGGTCCTGGCGCTCGTGGTGGCGCTGGCCGCCTGCTCCAACGAGCCGGTGGCTCCGCCGCCCCCGGCGCCGATCCCGACGCCGCAGGCGGAGCCCACGCGGCTCGTCGTCGGCGTGGACGACATGGGTGCGGGGTTCAACCCGCACCTGCTCGCGCACCAGTCGCCGGTGACCTCGGCGCTCGCCACGCTCGTGCTCCCGTCGGTGTTCCGGGCCGACGTCGACGGCACGATGCGCCTCGACCCGACGATCGCGACGAGCGCCGAGGTCACCGCCACGGAACCGTTCACGGTGAGCTACGAGCTCAACCTGGAGGCCTCCTGGTCGTCGAACGCGCCGATCGCGGCCGAGGACTTCGTCTACCTGTGGGAGCAGATGCGCAGCCAGCCGGGTGTCGCCGACGCCGCGGGCTACCGGCTGATCACCGAGGTGCGTTCGCGCGCGGGCGGCAAGGCCGTCGACGTCGTCTTCTCCCACGCCTACCCGGCGTGGCAGCACCTGTTCTCCGATCTGCTGCCGGCTCACATCCTCAAGGACGCACCCGGCTCGTGGACGGGCGCGCTCACCGACGGCATCCCGGCGTCCGGCGGGCCGTTCCGCGTGATCCAGGTCGACCGGGCCCGCGGTGAGGTGCTGCTCGCCCGCAACGACCTCTACTGGGACACCCCGACCGTGCTCGACGAGCTCCTGCTCCGGAGGTTGGGCCCGCAGGAGCTGGCTCCCGCGCTGGCGGCAGGCGACGTCGACGTGGCCCTCCCGGAGGCCGGTCCCGCGATCCGCACGGAGCTCGGTGGGCTGCAGCCGGCTCCGCAGCTGCAGCTGTCGCCCGAGCCGGTCGTGACCCAGCTGGGGATGCGGGCCGACGGCGGACCGCTCGCCGACGCCAGGGTGCGTCGCGGGATCGCGATGCTGCTCGACCGGGAGGCGATCCGGACCGCGGTCGCTCCCGAGTCGCTGCCCGCCGACGCGTTCGCGGTCGCGCCGTCGCAGCCGGGGTACGCGTCGACGGCGCCGCCGGACGCGCCGCTGCGCAACGACCCGGCAGGCGCGGCCCAGCTGCTCGCGAGCGCGGGGTGGAGCCGGGACCTCACGACGGGCCGGTGGGCGGTCGCGGGCGGTCCGGTGTCGCTCGTGATCGGGGCGGCGAACGAGCGGGCCGAGGATGTCGACGTGGCCCGCGCGGTGGCCGAGCAGCTCGACGCGGCCGGGATCGACGTCACGGTGGTGGCGCCGGCCGCTGCCGAGTTGTTCGGCCAGGCCGCGGTGCCGGCGATCCCGCCGAGCCCGAGCCCGAGCCCGTCGCCGACGCCTCAGCCCGGGGGTCCGCCCGCCACCCCGGTCACTCCGGCCGCGCCCGCCCCGAGCCCGACCCCGGCCGGGACGACGGCCCCGACCACCACCACACCCGGTGTGCCCGCCGGGCCCGGCGGTGTGGAGGTCGACCTGATGGTCCTGCCGCGCACCGTCGGCGGTGACCTCGGTTCCGAGCTGGCGTCCGACTACGGCTGCCCGGCGCCCACCACGTTGGTGCCGGATCCGCCGCGCCCGCCGGCCGGGTTCTGCTTCCCGGCGCTGCGCCCGGCGCTGGACGAGCTCCTGTCGGCAGCGCCCCGCCCGGAGACGGCCGGTGCGGTCGAGCAGGTGCTCTGGGCCCAGCTGCCGTTTCTGCCGCTCTTCCAGCCCGTCGACCTGGTGGTGAGCACGCCCGCTGCCGATGCCGTGACCGGAATCGGGCCGGGGCCGCTCACGTCCGGGCCGATCACCGGAGCCCAGAGGTGGCGTGCGCCTGCGGGGTGACTCGGGAGTAGGTTACCGGCAGGTAATGAGTCTGTATGCCCTTGTTCGGTTCCGGTCACCCTTTGGTCACGATCGAGTGGCGCCGGATGACGGGCGCGAAAGCGCTTCCTACCGTGCCCTGGGTCGGTGCGCCGGTTCGTCACATGGGCCGGGTCCGCCGAACCGGTGCCGAGGGTGCCCGACCCGGGTGGTCCAGCAGAGAGAGGTCAGGAAGTCCGATGAGGAGATCGAGGGCTGCATCGCTTGCCGCCATCGCGACGGTGGCAACACTGGTGCTCGCAGCCTGTGGGGGTGGCGGCGGCGGTGACGACGGCGACGCCTCGGAGGGCGGGATCTACCAGGACTGCGCCGCCAGCCCCAACACCTGCAACGCCGTGCCTGCCGCGCAGCTGCAGCAGGGTGGCACGCTGACGTTCGCGATCGAGAAGAACATCGCGAACTGGAACATCAACTCCTCAGAGGGCAACGTCTTCGAGCCCGCGATGGCGATCAAGACGCTCCTGCCGTGGACCTTCACCACGACGCCGGACCTCAAGCAGGTTCTGAACGAGAACGTGTTCGCCTCGGCCGAGCAGACCAGCACGAGCCCGCAGACGATCGTCTACCAGATCAAGCCGGAGGCCGTCTGGAACGACGGCACCCCGATCACCGCCGCAGACTTCGACTTCCAGTGGAAGACGATGAACGGCACGGACTGCCCGGACTGCGCCGCGGCGCAGAACGCCGGCTACAACCAGATCGAGTCGCTCACCGGCTCGGAAGACGGCAAGACCGTCACCCTGGTGTTCGGCACGCCCTACGCCGACTGGAAGAACCTCTTCGCCTCGGGCACCCCGCTCTACCCGGCGCACGTCGGCGCCCAGCAGGGTGATCTGAACACGCCCGAGGGGCTCAAGGCGGCATGGGACTGGTTCGGTGCCACGACGCCGACCTACAGCGGCGGTCCGTACCAGGTGGACAACTGGCAGGACAACGTCGCGCTCACGCTGACGCCGAACCCGCAGTGGTACGGCGCCACGAAGCCCTCGCTCCAGCAGTTGGTCATGCGGGTCATCACCGAGGCGTCGCAGGAGCCGATCGCCCTGCAGAACGACGAGGTGCAGGTCATCTACCCGCAGCCGCAGGTCGACCTCGTGCAGCAGGTGCAGAACATCCCCGGGGTGTCCCAGTACCAGGGCCTCGGGCTCACCTGGGAGCACCTCGACCTGAACCTGCAGAACGAGTACCTGGCGGACGAGCCGCTGCGGGACGCGATCTTCGCGGCCACGGACGTCCAGTCGATCATCGACTCGACCGTCGGCCAGTTCAACGAGAGGTCACGCCGCTCAAGAGCCACATGTTCGTGCCGGGCATCGAGGGCTACCAGGACTACCTGCCGGCCGAGCAGGGCAGCGGTGACGTCGAGCGCGCCCGCCAGATCCTCACCGAGGCCGGCTACACCAACGTCGCCGAGGGCCAGCAGCTGACCAGGCCCGACGGCCGGGCGGTGCCACCGCTGCGGATCCGCTACACGGTCGGCAACGCGATCCGGCAGACGACGGTCGAGCTCATCCAGGCACAGGTCCGCCCGCTGGGCATCAGCATGGAGATCGTGCCCACCGACGACCTCGGCGGCACCACCAGCAGCGGTGACTACGACCTGATCGTCTTCGCCTGGGTGCAGACGCCCGCGTCGTTCAGCAACGCCGAGCAGACCTGGAACAGCGGGTCGGAGAGCAACTACGGCAAGTACAGCAACCCCGAGGTCGACCGGCTGATGCACGAGGCCGCCACGTCCACCGACCTCGGCCCGGCCCGGGACAAGCTCAACGAGGCCGGTGCGCTGCTCGCCGAGGACTCCTACGTGCTGCCGCTCTACCAGAAGCCGACGATCATCGCGGCCCAGGACGACGTGGCGAACGCCCGCAACAACTCCTCGCTCGACGGGCCCACGTACAACGTCGAGGAGTGGGGCCTGCGCGCGGCAGGCTGAGCTCCCCCACCGCCGGGTCGGTCACGCTTCGGCGCGGCCGGCCCGGCGGCGGCGTAGCTGCCGACGACCCGCCGTACCCACCACCCGGAAGATCCTGCATGCTCGCCTTCGCCGTGCGGCGGATCGCGGTGTCGCTCCCGATCCTGCTGATCTCGTCGTTCATCGTCTTCATGCTCGCGTCGCTGTCGGGCAACCCGCTGTCGCCGCTGCTGAACCGCAACCCGCCGCCGCCCGCCGCGACGATCGCCCTCGAGGCCGAGCGGCTGCGGCTGGACCACCCGATCCTCGAGCGGTACTGGATGTGGCTCACCGGCCTCTTCCGCGGTGACTTCGGCCCGTCGGTCCAGTCGAACCTCGACATCGGGGCCGAGGTCGCGGCCCGCTTCGTGGTGACGATGCGGCTGATCGCGGTCGCGATGATCCTCGCGTTGGTGCTCGCCGTGGTGATCGGCGTGATCAGCGCGGTGAAGCAGTACTCCAAGACCGACTACGTGGCCACGTTCCTGGGCTTCCTGTTCCTCGCGATGCCGGCGTTCTGGCTCGCGATCCTGCTCAAGCAGGCCGGGATCGACTTCAACAACGCGGTCGACGAGCAGTTGATCTACACGATCGGCGACTCGTCGGTGCCCGCCCCGGAGGGGTTCGGGGCGCGGCTGGCCGACATCGCGGGGCACATGATCCTGCCGACGATCTCGTTGGCGCTGATCTCGTACGCCGCGTGGAGCCGGTACCAGCGCGCGTCGATGCTCGAGGTGATGAACAGCGACTACGTGCGGCTGGCGCGGGCCAAGGGCCTCTCCCGGCGGCGGGTCATGATCAAGCACGCGCTGCGCAATGCGCTGATCCCGCTCACCACGGTCACCGCGCTCGACCTCGCGTCGATCATCAGCGGCGCGGTCGTCACCGAGACCGTGTTCCAGTGGCGCGGGATGGGCGACCTCTTGCTCAACGCGATCCGCGGCGACGACGTGTACGTCGTGATGGCGTGGCTGCTGGTCACTGCCACCGTGGTGATCGTGTTCAACCTGCTCGCCGACCTGCTCTACGCCGTCCTCGACCCCAGGATCCGCTATGCCTGAGACTCCCGTGACGGCCCCGTCGGCCGAACCCCGCACCGGGACGCCGGACCGCGAGTTCACCGTCGCCGAGCGCAGCCAGTTCCAGCTCGTGCTGCGCCGGTTCCTGCAGCACCGCCTCGCGATCGGCAGCCTCGTCGTGCTCGTGCTGCTGGTCCTGCTGGCCTACGTCGGCGGCGCGCTGTGGCAGTACGACGTCGGCGAGTTCACGCCGGACAAGTCCGACGCGCCATCGCTCGACCACCCCTTCGGCACGGACGCCGCGGGCAAGGACCAGTTCGCGCAGGTGCTGCGCGGCACCCAGATCTCGCTGCAGATCGCGGTGCTCGTCGCCCTCTTCTCCACGCTCGTCGGCACGGTGTGGGGCGCGATCGCGGGCTACTTCGGCGGGCTCGCCGACACGATCATGATGCGGGTCTCCGACCTCGTGCTGACGCTGCCGTTGCTGGCCGTCGCCGCGATGCTCGCCCACAACTTCGGCGGCACCTGGTGGCTGATCTCCCTGGTGATCGCGGCCTGTACTGGGCGTACGTGTCGCGCGTCGCCCGCGGCGTGGTGCTGTCGCTGCGGGAGAAGGAGTACATCGAGGCGGCGCGGGCGCTGGGTGCCAGCGATGCGCGGATCATCTTCCGGCACCTCGTGCCCAACGCGCTCGGCTCGATCATCGTCAACGCCACGGTCCTCGTGGCGATCGCGATCCTGCTGGAGACCGCGCTGTCCTACCTCGGGTTCGGGGCCCGCCCGCCGGACACCTCGCTCGGCACGCTCGTCAGCGAGGCCCAGACGGCGCTCACCACGCGGCCGTGGCTGTTCTACTTCCCCGGCCTGTTCATCATCCTGATCGCGTTGACGATCAACTTCATCGGCGACGGCCTGCGCGACGCGCTCGACCCGCAGCAGACGAAGGTTCGGGCATGACGGGGCCGGAAGACGTGCTGGCGGTGGCCCAGACCAAGGGCGAGGCGGCCCGCGTCTCCCACGACGCGGTGCTGGAGGTCGACGGTCTGACCGTCGGCTTCCCCACCGACGACGGCCTCGTGCAGGCCGTCCGCGGCGTGAGCTACCAGCTGCGCCGGGGCGAGGTGCTGGGCATCGTCGGCGAGTCGGGGTCGGGGAAGTCGGTCACGTCGATGGCCGTCATGGGGCTCCTCCCCGGCTCGGCCCGCATCACGGGCTCCGTGCGGTTCGGCGGGAAGGAGCTCGTCGGAGCCCCGGACGCGGAGCTGTCGAAGATCCGCGGCAGGCGCATCGCGATGATCTTCCAGGACCCGATGACGTCGCTGAACCCCGTCTACACCGTCGGCTACCAGATCGCCGAGGCGGTGCGGGCCCACCACGACGTCGGCAAGGACGCCGCCATGGCGCGGGCCGCCGAGCTGCTGGAGATCGTGCGGATCCCCAACGCGAAGGCGCGGCTGGCCAGCTACCCGCACGAGCTGTCGGGCGGCATGCGTCAGCGCGTCGTCATCGCGATCGCGATGGCCAACGACCCGGACGTGATCATCGCGGACGAGCCGACCACGGCGCTGGACGTCACCGTGCAGGCGCAGATCCTGGACGCGCTCGACACCGCCCGCGAGGAGACCGGCGCCGCCATGGTGCTGATCACCCACGACCTCGGCGTGATCGCCGGACGCGCCGACCGGGTCCTCGTGATGTACGCGGGCAAGCTCGTCGAGAGCGGCAGTGCCGAGGACGTCTTCTACACCCCGCGCATGCCGTACTCGCTCGGCCTGCTGGGCAGCCTGCCCCGGCTCGACCGGCCGTCCGAGCGGCTCACCCCGATCCCCGGCGCCCCGCCGTCGCTGGTGAACATGCCGCCCGGGTGCCCGTTCACGCCGCGCTGCCCGCTCGCCCGGGAGGCCTGCGACGCGGAGGAGCCCGCGCTCGCCCCCACCACCGGCCCGGACCACTCGGCCGCCTGCCACTTCTCGTCCGAGCTGGTGGGCGTCGAGCCGGGGCAGCTGTTCGGGACCACCGTCACCGACCGTGAGGCCCTCGCGGAGTTCGTCCGCGAGACCTCCGACCTCGACATCCAGGGCGACGCCTCATGACCGCTCCCACCGCCGCGCCGCCCGTGCTGAGCGTGCGCAACCTCGTGAAGCACTTCCCGGTGCGCTCCCGCGGCCTGCTGCGCCGCCAGGTCGGGGAGGTGCACGCGGTCTGCGGGGTCTCCTTCGAGCTCGCCGAGCGCGAGACCCTCGGCCTCGTCGGCGAGTCCGGGTGCGGCAAGAGCACCACGGCGCGCGTGCTGCTGAACCTCCAGCCGGCCACCTCGGGGGAGGTGCACTACCAGGGCCGCGAGCTCACGTCGCTCTCGCGATCCGAGATGCGCTCGCTCCGCCGCGACCTGCAGATCGTGTTCCAGGACCCGTACGCCTCGCTCGACCCGCGGATGCCGGTCAACGAGATCATCGCCGAGCCGCTGCGCATCCACGGCCGCTACGGCGACGAGGGCCGCGCCGTCGTGCGCGACCTGCTGCGCACCGTCGGGCTCAAGCCCGAGCACGGCAACCGGTTCCCGCACGAGTTCTCCGGCGGCCAGCGCCAGCGCATCGGGGTGGCGCGGGCGCTCGCGCTGCGCCCGAAGGTGCTGGTGCTCGACGAGCCGGTGTCCGCCCTGGACGTCTCCATCCAGGCCGGCGTGCTCAACCTGCTCGACGAGCTGCAGTCCGAGCTGGGCCTGTCCTACCTGTTCGTCTCCCACGACCTGTCCGTCGTGCGCCACATCGCCGACCGCATCGCCGTGATGTACCTGGGCACGATCGTCGAGACGGGCACGTCGGAGCAGCTGTTCTCCGGCCCCGCGCACCCGTACACCCAGGCCCTGATCTCCGCGATCCCGCTGCCGGACCCCCGCAAGGAGCGCGCCCGCGAGCGGATCACGGTGGTCGGTGACGTGCCCAGCCCGGCCGACCCGCCCAGCGGCTGCCGCTTCCGCACCCGCTGCCCGAAGTTCGCGGGCGAGCTCAGCGACTCGGAACGCACGAAATGCGTGGAGCAGCCCCCGGAGCTGATCGACCGGGGCCACGGCCACCCCGCGGCATGCCACTACGCGGAGCGCAAAACCCTGCTCTGACCCCGACTCGCGCGCACCCACACCCCGACTCGCGCGCACCCACACCCCGACTCGCGGGGAGGGGCCCTACCCCCCCCGCGAGTCGCGGTCTCGGTGCACGCGAGTCGCGGTCTCGATGCGGGGGTGTCGCGGTCTGCGTGCACCCGCCCGGGGTGTTCAGGTCGAGGGCAGGAGCGTCTGCTCCTCGGCGTGGTGGCAGGCGCTCGGGTGGTGGCCGGCTCCGCGCGTGACCAGCTCCGGTTCCTCGACCTCGCAGATCTCGGTGGCCTTCCAGCACCTCGTGCGGAAGCGGCAGCCGCTGGGCGGGTTCACCGGGCTCGGGACGTCGCCGGTGAGCCGGATGCGGGCACGGGCGGCGCGCACAGCGGGGTCGGGCACCGGCACGGCCGAGAGCAGCGCCTGCGTGTACGGGTGGGACGGGCGACCGTAGATCTCCTCCTCCGTGCCGATCTCCACGATCTTGCCCAGGTACATGACGGCCACCCGGTCCGACAGGTGGCGCACCACGGACAGGTCGTGGGCGATGAAGAGGTAGGACAGCCCGAACTCGCGCTGCAGTTCGTCGAGCAGGTTCATCACCTGCGCCTGGATCGACACGTCCAGCGCCGACACCGGCTCGTCGCAGATGATCACTTCCGGTTTCAGCGCGAGCGCGCGGGCGATCCCGATGCGCTGGCGCTGGCCGCCGGAGAACTGGTGGGGGTAGCGGTTGATGTGCTCGGGGTTGAGCCCGACGACGTCGAGCAGGTCCTGCACCTTCTTGCGCCGCTCGCCCTTCGGGGCGACGTCGGGGTGGATGTCGAAGGGCTCCCCGACGATGTCGCCCACGGTCATGCGCGGGTTGAGCGACGTGTACGGGTCCTGCAGCACGATCTGGATCGACCGGCGCAGTGCCTGTAGCTCCCTGCCCCGCTTGGCGAAGACGTCCTCGCCGTGGAACCGGACCCGACCCGACGTCGGCGGCTCCAGCCGCATCAGCACCTGCGCCAGCGTCGACTTCCCGCAGCCGGACTCACCGACGACGCCGAGCGTCTCGCCCTTGTGCAGCGCGAACGACACGCCGTCGACGGCCCGCACGTGGCCCACGGTGCGTTTGAGGACGATCCCGGTCTGCACGGGGAAGTGCTTGACGAGGTCGTCGACCTCGAGGATCGGGACCGAGAGGTTCGGCGCGCTCATCCGGCGACCAGCTCCTCGGCGAACAGGCACGCCGACGACCGGCCGGACGGCAGCACGGCGAGCGGGGGCAGCTCCTCCGTGCAGCGTTCCGCGGCCATCGGGCAGCGCGGGTGGAACGGGCAACCCGGCGGGATCCGGGTGAGGCTGGGTGGCAGCCCGCTGATGGCCGACAGGCTGGTGCCCTTCGTGTCGACCCGCGGGATCGACTCCAGCAGCGCGCGGGTGTAGGGGTGGCACGGGTTGGCGTAGAGGGAGTGGACGTCGGCGTGCTCGACGATGCGGCCCGCGTACATCACGGCGATCCGGTCGGCCACTTCCGCGACCACGCCCAGGTCGTGGGTGATGAGGATCAGGCCCATGTGCCGTTCGGCCTGGATGTCGGCGAGGAGGTCCATGATCTGGGCCTGCACGGTGACGTCCAGCGCCGTGGTCGGCTCGTCGGCGATGAGGACGTCGGGGTCGAGCGCGAGCGACATCGCGATCATGACGCGCTGCCGCATGCCCCCGGAGAACTGGTGCGGGTGGTCGCGCACCCGCTGCTTCGCACCCGGGATGCCCACCAGGTCCAGCAGTTCGACGGCGCGCTTCTCGGCGTCGCGCCGTGACATCCCGCGCCGCGTGCGGAGCTGCTCGCCGATCTGGAAGCCCACTGTGAACACCGGGTTCAGCGCTGAGAGCGCGTCCTGGAAGATCATCGCGATGTGCTCGCCGCGCAGCTCCCTGCGGCGGGCCGGAGCTGCGGTGAGCAGCTCCTCGCCGCGGTAGCGCACCGACCCGCCGGTGACCACGCCGGGTGGGCTCTCGAGGATTCCCATGACCGTGTTGGCCGTGACGCTCTTGCCCGACCCGGACTCGCCGAGCACGGCGAGCGTCTCCCCGGCGTCGACGTGGTAGTCGACGCCGTTCAGGACGTGCGCCACGCCGTCGCGCGTGCGGAACTCCACGCGCAGGCCCTCCACCTCCAACAACGGAGTCGCCATCAGCGGCCCTTCGGGTCGAACGCGTCGCGCACCGCGTCACCCAGCATCACGAAGGCGAGCACCGTGACGGCGAGGAACGCGGCCGGGAACAGGAGCAGGTGCGGGGCCACGCGGATGTAGTCGCGCGCCTCGCTGATCATTACGCCCCACGAGACGACCGGGTCGCGCAGGCCGATCCCGAGGAACGACAGCGTCGCCTCGACGCCGATGAAGGCCCCGAGCGCGATCGTGGCGTACACCAGTACGGGGGCGAGGCAATTGGGCAGCATGTGCCGCCAGATCACCCGGGCCGGGCCGGCCCCGAGCGCGCGGGCGGCGCGCACGTAGTCCTGGTTGCGCGCGGTGATCGCGGCCGAGCGCGTGATCCGCATCGACACCGGCCACGACAGGGCGGCCATGGTCAGCACCACGAGCGCCGTGATCCCGACGGCGCCCTCGCCGATGGCCTCCCGGAAGCTCGAGAGGATCACGATCGCGCCGAGCACGAACGGCAGGCCGAAGACGACGTCGGTGAGGCGGGACACCAGGGTGTCGACCCAACCGCCGTGGTACCCGGCGAGCATGCCGAGCGTGCCGCCCAGCAGCACGGTGAACGTGGTGGCGAGCACCCCCACGACGATCGACACCCGGGTGCCGTAGATCGTGCGGGCGTACACGTCCCTGCCGAGCAGGTCGTAGCCGAACCACGCCTGCCCCGACGGCGCCTGCCGGCTGCGGGCGAGGTCACCCGCGTTCGGGTCGGCCGACGTGAACAGCTGCGGGAACGCCGCGAGCACCAGCAGGATCGCGATCAGCGCCACCGAGATCAGGAAGAGCGGCCGCCTGCGCAGGTCGTGCCAGGCGTCCGAGGCGAGGCTGCGCGCCCGCTCCTGGGCGTCGGCGCCGCCCGCGGGCGGCGGGTCGGGCTCCGCGACCGCGGTGCCCAGCACGCTCGGGTCAGACATAGCGGATCCTCGGGTCGAGAACGGCGTAGACCACGTCCACCAGCAGGTTCATCAGCAGGTAGACGATCACGAGCAGGACGACCACCCCGGTGACGGTGGCGCCCTCGCGCAGCGCGATGGAGCGGAAGACCAGCCCGCCGATGCCGCGGATGTTGAAGATGCCCTCGGTGACGATCGCGCCGCTCATCAGCGAGCCCAGGTCGACACCGAGGAAGGTGACGACCGGGATCAGGGAGTTGCGCAGCAGGTGCACGCCGACCACGCGGCGTGGCTCCAGGCCCTTCGCGACGGCGGTGCGGACGTAGTCCGAGCGCCGGTTCTCCGCGATGGATGTGCGCGTGAGCCGGGCGACGTAGGCCATCGACAGGCTGGCGAGCACGAACCCGGGCACGATCAGCTCCCCGAACCCGGCGTCGGCCGAGACCGTCGGCGAGATGAGCCCGAGCCGCAGCCCGAGCACGGTCTGCAGCACGTAACCCGTGACGAACACCGGGATCGAGATCAGGAAGAGCGTGGAGACGAGCACGAGGTTGTCGAGGAAGCCGCCGGAGCGGAGGCCGGTGAGCACACCGGCGAGCACCCCGATGAGGGCCTCGATCAGCAGCGCGACGATCGCCAGCCGCAGCGTGACCGGGTACGCCGCCGCGATCAGCTCCCCGACCGACGTGCCGGAGAACGTCTGCCCGAAGTCGCCCTGCAGCAGGTTCCCGAGGTAGCGCAGGTACTGGACGACCACGTTCTCGTCGAGGTGGAACTCCTCGCGCATGCGCGTGATGTAGGCGTCCGGGCAGGCCCGTTCACCGCACTTGCCGGCGAACGGGTCGCCGGGCAGCGCCCAGACGAGCAGGTAGATGAGGAACGTCGTCCCGATGAACACCGGGACGAGCTGGAGGAGCCGTCGGAGGATGTAGCGCCCCAAGAAATGCCGCCTTCCGATCGCGAGCGCGGGCGGCGGCCGGGGTGGCCGGCCGTCGCCCGCACGTGCCGCGCTACTACGTGTTGCGGTACTACTCCGCCGAGACCGTGACGCTCTCGAGGTCGAGCTCGCGGAACGGCGTCACCGTGACGGTCTGCAGCCGCTCCGACCAGCCGGCCTGGAACGACTGGAAGTACACCGGGATCGCGGGCATGTCCTGGATGATCATGCGCTCCGCCTCCTGGTAGAGGACGTTGCCCTGCTCGATCGACGGGGCTGCGTCGGCCTCCGCCAGCTTCGCGTCCACGGCCGGGTTGGAGTACTCACCGTCGTTGGTCGACCCGCCCGTGCGGTACATCGGGTTCAGGAAGTTCTCGATCGACGGGTAGTCCGCCACCCAGCCGCTGCGGTAGAGGTCGTCCATCTGCCGGGCGTTGATCGCCGTGCGGATCTCGCCGAACGTGGGCACCGGCACGAAGTTGCACTGCACCCCGAGCGCGTTGCTGATGGTCACGCAGGTGGCCTGCATCCACTCGGCGTTGCCGGAGTCGGCGTTCGAGGTGAGCTCGATCGGGCCCTGGAACCCGCTGGCCTCGAACATCTGCCGGGCGCGCTCCGCTGGTACGTGCACAGGTCACCGCACTGGCCCGCCACCCGCCCCGGCACGTCGGCGCGACGAGCCCGTCGGCCGCGGCCGGGTGCCGCCGAAGATCTGCTGGTTGACCGCCTCCCGGTCGATGGCCATCGAGATGGCCTTCCGCAGGTCCGGGTTCTGGTAGCGCGGGTCGTAGAGCGGGAAGCCCAGGCGCTGCACGCCGAGGTAGGTCCGCGACACGCTGCGGTCGGCGAGGTCGGTCTGGTACAGGTTGCCTGCGAGTCCGGACGGCGGGATGACCTCGATGAAGTCCAGGTTGTTCGCCACCACGTCCGCGTACGCCGCCTCGGCCGACTCGTAGAAGCGGAACTCGACCCCCGCAACGCTGGGCTTCGGCGCGCCCGGCCACGGTTCGTAGCGCTCGACGACGACGTTCACACCCGGCTGGCGGGACACGAACCGGAACGGACCGTTGCCGATCGGGTTCGCCTCGAACGCGGCCTTGTCGGTGAAGAACAGGTCGGGCAGCGGCGCGAACGCCCGGTAGCCCAGCATCGTCGGGAACACCGCGAACGGCGAGGACAGCGTGACCTCGAAGGTCAGGTCGTCCACGACGCGCAGACCCGACATCTCCTGCGCGGTCGGCTGCGGTGCGGTCTGCGGGCCCGCGGTGCCGTCCGGGTCCTCGGTGTGGACGTCGGCGAAGCTGGATCTGGGAGAAGAACGAGCTGTTCTGCTGGCCGTTGGGGGAGTACGCGGTGTAGTTCCAGGACCGCACGAAGCTCTGTGCCGTGACCTGCGAGCCGTCGTGGAACGTCCAGCCGTCCTTCAGCGTGATCGTGTAGACCTTCGAGTCGGTGGTCTCGATCGACTCGGCCACCATGTTGGCCGGCTCCGCGGTCTGGGGGTCGTACTCGACGAGCGGGCTGAACAGCGCGTCGAGGATCTTCCCGCCGCCCGTCTCGTTCGTGTTGCCGGGCACGAGCGGGTTCTCCGGCTCGGTGCCGTTCACACTGATCGTCACGCCGCTCTGCGCCGTGCCGTCTCCGCCGGTCTCCCCTCCCCCGCCTCCACCGCATGCGGTGGTGACCAGGGCGACGGCCACGGGTACGGCCGTCCAGGCGGCTGCTCGTCGCGCTCGCATGGGCCCCCATATCGTCCGAACGGAGGGGCCGACTGGTGCCTTCTCCGCATTTCCGGGTGATGTTGGAGCCGGACAGTATCCGGCCGGATCGTCTCTGGTGACCCCCCTGAGGTCACAAATGGGTTGCGTGCGCGGTGCGGCGGCGCCCGATCCGCGACACGTAGAGTGCGACCGTGATGCCACCCCCGGCCCGGCGGCGGCTGCTCCTCGTGCACGCCCACCCCGACGACGAGACGCTCTCCACGGGCGGCACGATCGCGCGCTACGCAGCGGCCCCCGACACCTCCGTCACGCTCGTCACCTGCACGCTCGGCGAGCAGGGTGAGGTGATCCCCGCCGGGCTCGCGGAGCTCGCGCCCGAACGCGGCGACCAGCTCGGCGGCTACCGCGCGGGCGAGCTCGCGGCGGCCTGCGCCGCGCTCGGCGTGCGCGACCACCGCTACCTCGGCGGGATCGGCCGCTGGCGCGACTCGGGCATGGCCCTGGCCGGCCACGGGGTGCGTGCGGCGATGCCGGAACGGCTGCACCCGCGGGCACTGGCCCGGCCGGAGGCGTTCGACGAGCAGGTCGACCAGCTCGCCGCGGTGCTGGAGGAGGTGCGCCCGCAGGTCGTCGTCACCTACGGCGCCGACGGCGGGTACGGGCACCCCGACCACGTCCGCGCCCACGACATCACGGCCGCCGCGCTACGCAGCGTGCCCGCCCGCATGTTCTGCACGGTCGTGGGGCGCGGCCGCCTCGACGGCGGGCTGGCGAACCTGGCGGGCCGCGCAGGCCTGCCGTTCCGGATGCCCGAGCCGGACGCCTGCCCACCGTGCCGGACGACGCGATCCGCGTGCGGGTCGACGTCTCCGCGCACCGTGCCGCCCGCGTCGCCGCGATGCGTGCCCACGCCACGCAGGTGGCGGTGTGGTCGGACGGCGAGGTCACGTCCTTCGCCGTCAGCAACCTCGTCGCGCAGCCGCTCCTCGACGTCGAGGAGTACGTGCCGGCCGACGACGGTCTCCCGGCGGACGGTCTCCCGGTGGGGGACGACCTGTTCGGAGAGGCCGAGGATGGCTGAGAGGACCATGGACGAGACCGTCGACAACATCCTCGCCGTCGAGCAGGACCAGCCGCTCGTGCCCGACGGCGCACTGCTCGCGCTCCTGGTCCTCGACGGGCTCCTGCTCGGGGCGTTCGGGCTGATGTTCACCCCGCTCCACACGAACGGGATCCCCGTGCCGATGGGCGTCGTCCTGTCGGTCCTGCTGCTGCCGTGGCTCGTACGGCAGGCGGGCGAGATCGACCCGCGGCCCGCCGTGGCGGGTGCACCGCTCACGGCCTGGGTGGTCGCCGTCGCCGCCCTGGGGCTCCTCGGCCCCGGTGGCGACTCGCTCCTGCTGGCCGACTGGCAGTCGCTCGCCCTGGCCGTCGGGGGGATCGGCGCAGGCCTGTGGGGTCTGCGCGCGGTCATGGAACGGGAGTACCGCGAACGCGCCGACCCCGGGGGCCACGGTGGGTGACGCCATCCCGGACCGCGCGATCGTCGCGATCCTCCGCCCGTTCGTCAGGGCCACCCGGCCCGTGCTCGACGGGCTGCGCGAGTCCGACCCGTTCGGCCTCCGGGCCCGGGCCGTCGGCAACGGCGCCGCACCCGGCGAGGAGCGCGGGCTGCGCGAGAAGGTGCTCGACACGCTCGCCGCCGTCGAGGTCCCCGGCACGGCCGCATGGGCGGCGATGGACGTGCAGGCCCGCGTCCACTGGTGGGTGCGCCGCGTCGGCCGGTTCACCACGCTGATCGCCGCGGTGCCCGGGCTGGGCGGGGCGCTGGCCAACCGGCTGCCCGTCTCGAAGGCCGTCGGCGCCGCCGGGCAGGGCATGCTGCTGGTCGCGATCGCGGGCGAGCACGGCATCCGTGACGAGAACGAGCTGGTCAACCTGCTCGGCGCGGTGCTCTTCCGACGCGAGCTCGCCGTGGCGAACGCCACCAGCACCGAGGACGCCGCCGCCGAGGCGCGCGCCGCCGAGCTCACCGGAGATCTGGCGAAGCCGTCCTCACCGCTCACCCTCGGCCGGGTGGCAGGGGCCGTGTGGCGGCTGGGCCGCGCCCTCTTCGCCGTGGAGGACGAGCTCGACAAGCGCCCCCACGGCAACATCCTCCACGAGGGTCTCGGGATGATCCCGGTCGTCGGTGTGGTGGGGAAGTACCTCGGGGAGTGGTCGGGCCTGAAGAAGGCCGCCAGTCAAGCAGAGACCCGCCTCCGGCGGCCGTGAGTGGGGGGCACCAGGTAGCGGTAGCGGTGGTGCTCGACGTAGCCGAGGCGGTCGTAGAGGGCGCGGGCGCCGTCGTTCTGCAACGCCACCTGCAGCACCGCCCACCCGGCGCCCCGCTCCCGGCCCCACGCCCCGGCGGCGGCGAGCAGGGTGCCGGCGTGGCCGCGGCGGCGGGCGGCGGGCACGACCTCGAGCGTCGAGATGTGCACGTGGTCGTCGACGAGGGTGGCGCGCACCTGCCCGAGCACCGTGCCGTCGCCGGCGCGCAGCAGGCCGAAGGCGGTGTCGGGGGCGCCCGCGAGCACCCGTTCCTGCGCCGGGCTCGGCGGGCCGCCGACGGCGAGGCGCCACCACTCGTCCGACGGGGTGGGCGCCAGTTCGACGGACCGATCGGAGAGCGTCGCACCGTCGGCCGCCGGCGCCACCAGCACGGACACCTCGGCGCCCCGCTCGTGGCCGACGTTCAGCACCCAGCCCGCCGCCGCGACGGCGTGGTCCCACGGCGAGCCGACGGGCACCTGCACGCGCGGGGGTACCGCGTGCTCCCCGGCGAAGCGGCGCACCTCCTGCAGCGCAGCCTCGACCGGCATGCCCGGGTCGCCGAGCGCGAGGGCCGCGTTGGCCCGCCCGGTGTAGCCGTCGGCCGCGCGCAGCCGCCACGCCCCGAGCGGCCGCTCGGTCAGCGCGGGCCATGCGTCGGCGCACAGCCCTTCCAGCCGGACGACCGCCGCGAGCGGGGCGCGGCGGGGCACGGCGGGCGGTACGGCGCGCACCGCGACCACCGCCGAGCGTTCGACGCGGACGGGCCCGCGCCGCGTCGACACCACCACGGCCGCCGGGCCGTCGGCCGTGAGCTCGCCCACGGCGTCGGTGAGGAGCGGCCGGCCGTCGCGCTCGCCGACGCGGTGCCGCAGCGCCACCCGGACGCCCACCAGCTCCTCCGGGATCTCCATCCCACCATCGTGCGCCGAGGAGACGACGCGATTCACACCCGCCCCGGGTCCCACTTCGCGCGCAGCCCGATACATACTGTGGGAAGCCCTAGTTCGCCCGCGTGGAGGACCACCCGTGACCTACGTGATCGCCGAGCCCTGCGTCGACCTGCTCGACAAGGCGTGCATCGAGGAATGTCCGGTGGACTGCATCTACGAGGGTGGCCGGATGCTCTACATCCACCCCGACGAGTGCGTCGACTGCGGCGCCTGCGAGCCGGTCTGCCCCGTCGAGGCCATCTACTACGAGGACGACGTCCCCGAGCAGTGGAGCGCCTACACCAAGGCCAACGTCGACTTCTTCGACGAGCTGGGCTCGCCCGGCGGTGCCTCCAAGGTCGGCAAGGTCAACCGGGACGTCGAGCCCGCCCTGAGCCTGCCCCCGCAGCAGCACGACGAGTGAGAACGGCGCTTCCGGACTTCCCCTGGGACAGCCTCGCCGAGGACAAGGCGCTCGCCGCCGCGCATCCCGGCGGGATCGTCGACCTGTCCGTCGGCACGCCCGTCGACCCCGTACCCGCCGCCGTGCGGACGGCACTCGCGGGCCCGGCGGCCGACGTGCCGGGTTACCCCACCACCCACGGACCCGCGTCGTTGCGGGAGGCGATCGCCGGGTCGCTCGCCCGGCGGTTCGGGGTCACCGTCGACCCGGTCCCGGTGCTGCCGACCATCGGCTCCAAGGAGCTCGTTGCCTGGCTGCCCACCCTGCTCGGCCTCGGCGCCGAGCACACGGTGGTGATCCCGGAGCTGGCCTACCCCACCTACGAGGTGGCGTGCGGCTCGCCGGGGCCCGGTTCGTGCGGTCCGACTCCACCGCCGCGCTCGGCCCGCAGCGGGTGGCGCTGGTGTGGCTGAACTCGCCGTCGAACCCGACGGGGCAGGTGCTGCCGCCGGAGCACCTGCGCAAGGTCGTCGACTGGGCGCGTGAGCGCGGCGCCGTCGTCGCGTCGGACGAGTGCTACCTGTCGCTGTCGGACGGCGCCCACTCGGTGCTCCACCCCGACGTCTGCGGCGGCTCGCACGAGGGCCTGCTCGCGGTCCACTCGATGTCGAAGTCGTCCAACCTCGCCGGCTACCGGGCCGGGTTCGTCACGGGCGACCCGCGGCTCGTGGCCGACCTCCTCGAGGTGCGCAAGCACGCCGGGATGATCGTGCCGCGGCCGGTGCAGGCGGCGATGGAGGCGGCGGCCTCCGACGACACCCACGTCGCCGGGCAGGCACAGGCTTACGCCCGGCGCCGCCACCGCCTGCGCGCCGCGCTGGAGTCGGCCGGCTACCGGATCGACCACTCCGAGGCGGGGCTCTACCTGTGGGCCACCGCGGAGGAGCCCTGCCGCGCGACGGTGCGGCGCCTGGCCGAGGCCGGGGTACTGGTGGCCCCCGGTGACTTCTACGGCCCGGCAGGGGCGCAGCACGTCCGAGTGGGCCTGACGGCCACGGACGAGCGGATCGAGGCAGCGGCGGACCGCCTGAAGGGCTGACCGCCGCGCCCCGCCCCGAGTGCCGGCAAAGTGGCTTTGCTGACGTCTGGCGTCATGAAGGTGGCTTTGCCGACACCCCGGGAGACGCTCAGTTCGCGTGCAGCGCCTCGTTCAGGGTGATGCCCTCTCCCGTGCGGGGCAGGGCCTCCACCGCGCCGGTGAGGGAGTTGCGGCGCAGCAGGATGCCGTTCTGGCCGGACAGGGTGCGGGCGGCGGCCGTGTTCCCGTCGGGCAGGGTGACCTTGGTGCCCGCGGTGACGTACAGGCCCGCCTCCACCACGCAGTCGTCGCCGAGGGAGATGCCGACGCCGGCGTTGGCGCCGATCAGGCACCGCTCGCCCACCGAGATCACCTCCTTGCCGCCGCCGGAGAGCGTCCCCATGAGCGACGCGCCGCCGCCGACGTCCGACCCGTTGCCGACGACGACGCCCGCCGAGATGCGCCCCTCGACCATGGAGGCGCCGAGCGTGCCGGCGTTGTAGTTCACGAAACCCTCGTGCATCACGGTGGTGCCGGAGGCGAGGTGGGCCCCGAGTCGGACGCGGTCGCGTCGGCGATGCGGACGCTGCCGGTGTGACGTAGTCGACCATCCGCGGGAACTTGTCCACGCCGAGGACGGTGACCGGGCCACGGGCCCGCAGCCGGGCCCTGACCAGGTCGAAGCCGGGCACCGGGCACGGGCCGTGGTTGGTCCACACGACGTTCGCGAGCACCCCGAACAGGCCGTCGAGGCTCGCCTCGTGCGGGGCGATCAGCCGGTGGCTGAGCAGGTGCAGCCGCAGGTAGGCGTCGGCGGCGTCGGTGGGCGGGTCGGCGAGCGAGGCGATCGCGGTGCGCACGACGACGGTGCGCACGCCGCGGTCGGAGTCGGTGCCGGCGAGCGGTTCGAGGTCGGCGGTGACATCCGGGGCGTCCGACCCGAGGGCGGGGGCCGGGTACCAGGTGTCCAGGACGGTGCCGTCGGCGGCGATGGTGGCCAGCCCGGTGCCGGAGGCCCGTCGATGCGAAGTGCGGTGCTCACGCCGTCAACGCTAACGGCCCGGCCCCCGCACACACCGACCGGGGACGGCACACACCGCCCGCGCCGTGTGCCGTCCCCACTCGTGTTGTGCGCCGCGCCAGTAGCGTGCGGGCCGTGCCGCACCTCGATCTCACCGCCGACCCCGTCGAACTCTGCGCCGCGCTCGTCGACGTCCCCAGCGTCTCCGGGGACGAGGGCACGCTCGCTTCCGCGCTCGAGGACGCCTGCGCGCGCAGGCGCCGCACCTGGAGGTGCTGCGCTCCGGCGACGCGGTGCTGGCCCGCACGGGCATCGGGCGGGAGCGGCGGGTGCTGCTGGCCGGGCACATCGACACGGTGCCCATCGCCGACAACGTCCCCGGCCGCCGCGACGGCGACCGGCTCTACGGCTGCGGCACGTCCGACATGAAGGCGGGCGACGCCGTGTTCGCCCACCTCGCGGCCACGCTGCCGGACCCGCGCCACGACCTCACGTTCGTCTTCTACGACTGCGAGGAGATCGAGGCGACGCGCAACGGGCTCGGGCGCATCGAGCGCGAGCACCGCGACTGGCTGGCCGCCGACCTCGCGATCCTCGGGGAGCCGACGAACGGGGCCGTCGAGGCCGGTTGCCAGGGCACGCTCCGCGCGGAGATCACCCTCAGCGGTCGCCGGGCGCACTCGGCCCGCTCCTGGCTGGGCGCCAACGCCGTGCACGCAGCGGGCCCCGTGCTGCACCGGCTGGCCGCCTACCGGCCCGCGAGGTCGAGATCGACGGCTGCCGCTACCGCGAGGGCCTGCAGGCCGTGCGGATCGCCGGCGGGGTGGCCGGCAACGTCGTGCCGGACGAGTGCGTCGTCACGGTGAACTTCCGGTTCGCCCCCGACCGGGACGCGGCAGCGGCCGAGCAGCACGTCCGCGAGGTGTTCGAGGGCTTCGAACTGGCCGTCACCGACCTCTCGCCCGGGGCGCTCCCCGGCCTGGGCGCACCGGCCGCGCAGGAGTTCCTCGCGGCCACGGGTACCGAGCCCACCGCCAAGTACGGCTGGACCGACGTGTCGCGCTTCGCCGCGCTCGGCATCCCCGCCCTGAACTACGGACCGGGCGACCCGAACCTCGCCCACACCCGCGACGAGCACGTCGACCTGCGCAGGATCACCGAGGCGGTTGACGTCCTCCGCCGTTTCCTCGCCTGACACGAACGCTCACTACCCTGGCCGGCATGAGCACGGACGGGGTTCGACGCCCCGAGGAGAAGCAACGCGGCCCGGTGGTGCTCCGCCGCGAGCGACGCAACGAACCCACCACCACCGACCAGCGGCTGCTCGACTCGCGCGGTCCCAGCGACTGGGTGCACACCGACCCGTGGCGCGTGATGCGCATCCAGGCCGAGTTCGTCGAGGGCTTCGGGATGCTCGCGGAGCTGCCCCGCGCGGTCACCGTGTTCGGGTCGGCGCGCACCCCGCGGGACCACATCGAGTACGCGCAGGGCCGGGCGCTGGGCACCGCGCTGGCCGAGGCCGGGTTCGCGGTGATCACCGGTGGTGGTCCGGGCGCGATGGAGGCGGCCAACAAGGGCTGTTCGGACGCGGGCGGGCTCTCGGTGGGCCTGGGTATCGAGCTCCCGTTCGAGCAGGGCCTCAACGACTGGGTCGACCTGGGCATCAACTTCCGCTACTTCTTCGCCCGCAAGACCATGTTCGTGAAGTACTCGCAGGCGTTCGTCTGCCTGCCCGGCGGCTTCGGCACCCTCGACGAGCTGTTCGAGGCGCTCACGCTGGTGCAGACGAAGAAGGTCACCAAGTTCCCGGTGGTGCTCCTGGGCAGCGAGTACTGGGGCGGCCTCTACGACTGGATCGCGAACACGGTGCTCGGTGCCGGCAAGGTCGGGGAGAAGGACCTCGCCCTCCTGCACCTCACCGACGACGTGGACGACGCGGTCAAGATCGTGCAGGAGGCGTGGCAGGCGTGGGAGGACGCGCATTGACCGGCTCGCTGGCCGTCTGCGTGTACTGCGGTTCGATCGAGGGCCTTCCCGAGCGCTACCTGCGGCTCGCCGCCGACGTCGGCAGCGGGATCGCGGCGCGGGGGTGGCAGCTCGTGTCGGGTGGCGGTCGCGCCGCGATGATGGGGGCGCTCGGCGAGTCGGCGCGGGCCGGTGGTGCGCGCACCACCGGCGTGATCCCACAGGCGCTCGTGGACCTGGAGTGGGCCGACCACGACTCCGACGAGCTGCTGATCGTCGACACGATGCGTGAGCGCAAGGCTCTCATGGAGGCCCATGCCGACGCGTTCCTCGCGCTGCCCGGCGGTGTGGGCACGTGCGAGGAGCTGTTCGAGGTGTGGACGGCGGGTTACCTGCGGATGCACAGCAAGCCGGTGGTGCTGCTCGACCCGGACGGCCACTACGACGGGCTGCTGGAGTGGGTGCGCGGGCTGGGTGGGCGGGGGTTCGTCCGCCCGGAGGCGATCGAGCGGCTCGTGGTCGCCACGGACGTGTCCGCCGCGTTGGACGCCTGCGCCAAACCGGTGGCGCCGCTCTGATCGACCCCCGACCCGTGCGACTGTCGGGGGTGCGTGATGGGATCAGCGGGGTGGGGACCGCGCTGATCTACCTTCTGGTCGTCGCGGCTGTGGGCGCCGCCCTGTTCGGGTTGGCCACG
The DNA here is from genome assembly GCA_001942185.1 of Pseudonocardia sp. CNS-004. Lineage (GTDB taxonomy): Bacteria > Actinomycetota > Actinomycetes > Mycobacteriales > Pseudonocardiaceae > Pseudonocardia. The sequence goes on along the minus strand of MKJV01000079.1, from coordinate 167,992 downwards.
CTCGTGTTCGGGCGTGGCGAGGAGCTGGCACCGCTGCCGCCGGGTGCGACGCCGACCCGGCTGCCGCCGGCGAGGTCGACGGTGACGACGTGCGGGGGCTGCGATTCCAGCAGGCGCTGCGCGGCTACCGGATGGACGAGGTCGACTGGGCGCTCGAGCGGCTGGCCGACGAGCTGGACCGCGCCGGTACGCAACGCGACGGCCTGCTCGCCAGGGTGGCCGAGCTGGAGTCGGCGCTGGCGTCGGCGCCGGGGATCAGCGCGGACGGGGAACGATGACCGGCACCGACCCGGGCGACGGGCGGGTCCGCTGTGGTTGGGCGGGCTCCGCGCCCGAGTACGTCGCGTACCACGACGAGGAGTGGGGGCGCCCCCTGCGTGGCGTCACCGCGATGTTCGAGCGGCTGAGCCTGGAGGGATTCCAGTCCGGGCTGTCCTGGCTGGTCATCCTGCGCAAACGCCCGCGGTTCCGCGCCGCGTTCGCCGGGTTCGACCCGGCCGTGGTGGCCGGCTTCGGCGATGCGACGTGCAGCGGTTGCTCGGCGACGCCGGGATCGTGCGCAACCGGGCGAAGATCGAGGCCACGATCGAGAACGCGCGCCGCGTCCTGGCCATGGACGAGCCGCTCGACGAGCTGCTCTGGTCGTTCGCGCCTGCCCCGGGTGCGCGCCCGCGGCCCGCCACGCTCGCCGACGTCCCGGCCACCACCGGGGAGTCGGTGGCGATGGCGAAGGCGCTCAAGAAGCGAGGGTTGCGGTTCGTCGGCCCGACGACGTGTTACGCGCTCATGCAGGCGGCCGGGCTGGTCGACGACCACGTCGCCGACTGCTGGCGGGCTGCGACAAATCGACTGCGTACGGTGAACGACCCTGCTGGTTGATCGCTCCGGTTGCACCTCCGTCCGCCGGATGAGGAAAGATGTTCCCAGCATCCTCGCCGCGCGCTACGCCCGCGCAGCGGCAACGAACCCCGCGATGCCAACGGCTCCAACCAAGTACGGCGGCCACGAACGACGACGGAGGAGGCAGGAGATGGCGGCGATGAAGCCCCGGACCGGTGATGGTCCCCTGGAGGTGACCAAGGAGGGTCGGGGATCGTGATGCGCGTCCCCCTCGAGGGGGCGGCCGCCTGGTCGTCGAGATGTCGGCGGAGGAAGCCAGCAACCTCGGTGACGCGCTGAAGGCCGCCTCCGGCTGAGCAGACCCGCCCCGTGGTCCGGGGCAGTCGGTACCGACCAACGGCACCGGCGGACGGCGAGTGCCGTCCGCGGTGCCGTTCGTCATTTCCGGACGGCGGCCCCGAGTGCGGTCCCGTCCGGCGTGCGCAGGGGTTCGACCTGCGTGCCGGTGGCCGCGCCGAGCGTCACGAGCTGGATCGTGACGGCCCCGCACACGCACCGGCGGTACCGCACCCACCCCTGCGAGGTGTGGTGCGTGGACAGCACTTCTGCCTCGTCGCTCGGCCATCCGCACCGTGCGCACCGCATGGCCCGCACCTCCCCCGAGTAATAGCCGTCGTTGGTTGGCACCTTACACCGGAACCCTGTGGTAGTAATAGCCCAATGGACTTCATCGGTTACCGCAGCGACGCCATCGGCGCTGCCGTCGACCTGGTGAACGCCGTCATCGAAGACCCCGACGGCGCGGTGCCCGACCAGCTGCGCGGGGTGCTCGTCGCCCACTCCTACCGCGCGCTCGACGCCCCGGACCACGTCGAGCCCAAGCTGCGTGCATGGGCCCGCAGGCTGCGCACGGTGTTCGACGCCAGCAGCGACGACGACGCCGCGGCAGCGATCAACGCGCTCCTCGTCGACGTGCGGGTCGAGCCCCACCTCACCGACCACGACGGCGAGGGCTGGCACCTGCACTACGGCCCGCCGGAGGCGGGCCTCGTCGACCGCGTCCGGGCCACCACCGCGTTCGCGCTCGCGATGCTCGTCTCCGAGTACGGCGTCACCCGCCACGGCCGCTGCGCCGCCGACGGCTGCGCGAAGGTGTTCGCCGACACCACCCGCAACGCCGCGCGCCGCTACTGCTCATCGGCGTGCGCCAACCGCTCCGCCGTGGCGGCGCACCGGGCGCGGGTCAGGGCGCGGGCTCAGACCAAGGCTTCGTAGATCTCCACGGTCCTGGCGGCCGCCTGCCGCCAGGTGAACTCCCGCTCCGCACGCGCGCGGCCCGCCGCTCCCATGGCGGCGGCCCGGGCCGGATCCGCGAGCAGCGCGTTCACGGCCTCGGCGAGGTCCGAGCGGAACGCGTCCACCTCGTGCTCGTCGTAGTGGGCCAGCAGGCCGGTCTCGCCATCGGCGACGACCTCGGGGATCCCGCCGACGTCGGAGGCCACCACCGCGGTGCCGCAGGCCATCGCCTCCAGGTTGACGATGCCGAGCGGCTCGTAGACCGACGGGCAGACGAACACGGTGGCGGCGGACAGGATCTGGCGGACGTCCGTGGTGGGGAGCATGCCGCGCACCCACACCACGCCGGGCCGGGCGGCGCGCAGCTCGGCGACCGCCGCCTCGGTCTCGGCCGCGATCTCCGGGGTGTCCGGCGCCCCCGCGCAGAGCACGATCTGGGCGTCGTGGTCGATGTGGTGGGCCGCCGCGACCAGGTGCGAGAGCCCTTTCTGGCGGGTGATCCGCCCGACGAAGACCACCGCGGGCCGGCCCGGGTCGATGCCCGCTGCCCGCACCGCGTCCCGGGCGGGATCGGGGTGGTAGAAGACGGTGTCGATGCCGTTGTGCACGACGTGGACGCGGTCGGCGTCCAGTGCGGGGTAGCAGTCGAGGACGTCGCGGCGCATGCCGGCGCTCACCGCGATCACCGCGTCGGCCGCCTCGTACGCCGTGCGCTCCACCCACGACGAGAGCCGGTAGCCCCCGCCGAGCTGCTCGGCCTTCCACGGCCTGCGCGGTTCGAGCGAGTGCGCCGTGACGACGTGCGGTACCCCGTGCAGCACCTTCGCCAGGTGGCCCGCCATGTTGGCGTACCAGGTGTGCGAGTGGGCGAGGTCGACCCCGTCGAGCGCCGCCGCCATCGACAGGTCCGCGCCGATGGTCCGCAACGCCGGGTTCGCCTCGGCGAGCGATGCGGGCGGCTGGTGCGCGTAGGTGCCCGGCGCATCCCGCGGTTCGCCGAAGCAGTGCACGTCGACGTCCACGAGTTCCCGCAGCGCGGGAGCCAGGTGCTCGACGTGCACCCCGCTCCGCCGTAGACGGCCGGGGGGTACTCACGGGTGAGCAGACCGATGCGCACGCGCGAACGGTAGGCATCCGAGTCACCCTGAACACGCGGATCACACGGGCAACCCGACGTTCCGCTGGCCCGGCACGGTTTTGGGGCACTAGGGTCGGCGTCGTGACGACGCTGCCGGTAGGTCCGGCCCGGATCGGGGCGACGCCATGACGGGGGCGCGGATGTCCGCGGCGTCGCCCCTCGCGCTGGGGGCCAACGTCCTCGGAGTGGTACTGGCAGGCGGTGAGGGCAAGCGGCTGTGGCCGCTCACCGCCGACCGCGCCAAACCCGCGGTCCCGTTCGGCGGCAACTACCGCCTCATCGACTTCGTGCTGTCCAACCTGGTCAACTCCGGGATGCACCGCATCTGCGTGCTCACGCAGTACAAGTCCCACTCGCTGGACCGCCACATCTCCACGACGTGGCGGCTCTCGAGCGTGCTCGGGCAGTACATCACCACCGTCCCCGCCCAGCAGCGGCTCGGCAGGCGCTGGTACACCGGCAGCGCGACGCGATCTTCCAGAGCCTCAACCTCGTCTACGACGAGCGGCCCGACTACATCGCGGTGTTCGGCGCCGACCACGTCTACCGCATGGACCCCGGCCAGATGCTCGCCCGGCACATCGAGAGCGGGGCAGGCGTCACAGTGGCCGGCATCCGGGTGCCGCGCGCCGAGGCCAAGCGTTCGGTGTGATCAACTCCGATCCCGGCGGCCGGATCATCGACTTCCTGGAGAAGCCCTCCGACCCGCCGTCGGTGCCCGACGACCCGGACGTCACGTTCGCGTCGATGGGCAACTACGTCTTCACCACCGAGGTGCTGCTCGACGCGCTGCGGGCCGACGCGGAGGACGGCGACTCCGACCACGACATGGGCGGCGACATCATCCCGCGGCTGGTCGCGCAGGGCGACGCCGCGGTGTACGACTTCGCCGACAATGTCGTGCCCGGCGCCACCGACCGCGACACGGGCTACTGGCGCGACGTCGGCACCATCGACGCCTACTACGAGGCCCACACCGACCTGGTGTCGGTGCACCCGATCTTCAACCTGTACAACCAGCGCTGGCCGATCCGCACCGCGATGGCCCCGCTGCCGCCCGCCAAGTTCGTGGAGGGCGGGATCGCGCAGGACTCGATCGTCGGTGCCGGCACGATCATCTCGGGTGCCATCGTGCGCCGCTCGGTGATCAGCCCGAACGTGCGCGTCGAGGCCGGGGCAGAGGTGTCCGACTCGGTCGTGCTGCCCGGCACCCGGGTCGGTCGCGGCGCGATCGTCCGCGGCGCGATCCTCGACAAGAACGTGGAGATCCCCGACGGCGCGCTGGTCGGCGTCGACCTGGGCCTCGACCGCGCCCGCTACACGGTGAGCCAGGGCGGCGTCGTGGTGCTGGGGAAGGGCGCCACGGCCCTCTGAGCGGGCCGTCCGCGCGCTGCGCGGATGGGGCGGACGGCACTCTCGCTCGGTTGTCGCCTGTGGCTCGCGAGTTGGTGGGGTTGGCGCGGTTCTCGGGTGCGCCTCACGTCGGTCGGTCGGACATGTCGCTGCGGGAGGCCTCGCACGCTGTCACGGACCCGTCCTCGGGATCGCGCCTGGGCGTACGGCGCTGCGCGCGCTGCGGTACCGACGGGGCCGGGTCGGGAAGTGCCGACGCTGTATCGCCGTCGTGATCGGCTCGAGCAGCACGTCACTGCTGCTGTGTTCGCGGTGGTGTGCTGCTCGCGGTGATCGATCGGTCCGAGCAGCGCGCTACTGCTGTCGCAGCGACGGTGGTGTGCTGCTCGGGCTGGTCTCGGGCGCCGGGGCCGCACGGCGACCTTCCGGGCCCTCCTAGCCCGTCTTGACGGCGGCCAGCATCCCGTCGCCCAGCGGCAGGAGCACGGGGACGAGGCGCTCGTCCTCGCGGACCTGGCGCCCCACCTCGCGCAGGCCGGTGGTGCCGGCGTCGGCCGCGTCGGGGTCGACCACGCCCGCGCCGAGCACGCCCGCGAACACCACGATCCCGCCGTCGCGCAGCAGACGCACGGCCTCGTCGAGGTAGCGCGGGTAGTCGGCCGGCCCGGCGTCGACGAACACCAGGTCGTAGCCGGCGTCGGTGAGCCGGGGCAGCACCTCGAGGGCCATCCCGTTGATGAGCCGGAGGTTCGCGGGCCCGTAGCCTGCGGCGAGAAACACACCGCGCGCCGCCCGCTGGTGCTCCGGGTCGATGTCGATCGACGTGAGGGTGCCGCCGGTCACCATCCCGCGCAGCAGCCACAGCCCGCTGACCCCGGTGCCGGTGCCGATCTCCACCACGGCGCGCGCCCCGATCGTGGCCGCGAGGAACCGCAGGCCCGCGCCCGCATCGGGCCCGACGGGCACGCAGCCGGAGCGCTCGGCGCCGGCGCGGGCGGCGACGAGCACGTCGTCCTCGGCGAGGTAGGATTCGACGTGGTCGCGCAGCGCCCACAGATCCGCGGCGGCGTCCGGCACCCACATGAGGCAGAAGGCTACTGGGCCCGTTCTATCAGGCTCCTCTCAGCCGGTTCTCACCACCGTTTCACCGGCGTCGGGCACCGTAGGGGCCATCGGTCGGGGTCGTCGGCCGTGGGAGGGCCGGGAACTTCGAGATCCGGTGTTCCGTTGGCCAGAGGCACGACCCGCCGCAGGAGGTGCGACCCGACGATGAGCGAAGGCTCCGCCACACTGCCGAGCAGCACGTTGCTGCCCGGTGAGGAGGCAGGCTGGACTCCGCCGAGCTGGGACGACGTGGTGCGCGAGCACGCCGACCGCGTCTACCGCCTCGCGTACCGCCTCACCGGCAACCCGCACGACGCGGAGGACCTCACCCAGGAGACGTTCGTCCGGGTGTTCCGGTCGCTCGCCTCCTACAAGCCGGGCACGTTCGAGGGCTGGCTGCACCGCATCACCACGAACCTGTTCCTGGACATGGTGCGCCGCCGCTCCCGCATCCGCATGGAGGCGCTCCCGGAGGACACCGACCGGCTGCCCGGCACCGGGCCGCAGCCCGAGCAGGTGTTCTCCGACACGCACCTCGACCCGCAGCTGCAGGCTGCGCTCGACGAGCTGCCTCCGGAGTTCCGTGCCGCCGTCGTGCTGTGCGACGTCGAGGGGCTGTCCTACGAGGAGATCGGTGCCACTCTCGGCGTGAAGCTGGGTACGGTGAGGAGCAGGATCCACCGCGGCCGGGCCGCCCTGCGCAGCGCTCTCGAGCGCCGGCGGGCTGCCGAGGTTCGCGCGGCTGAGCTCGAGGAGGTACACGGGTGAGTTCAGGGCGTTGGCGCATATCGGTGACCACCCCGGACTGGGGTCACGATCACCTGTCGTCCGACGCCATCGTCGCCTACGTCGACGAAGAACTCGCTCCGGGCCCGCAGCTGCGGGCCACCCAGCACCTCTCCCAGTGCCCCGAGTGCGCCTCCCAGGTCGTCGCCCAGGGCCAGGCACGCGCCGCGCTGCGCACCGCCGACTGCCCCAGCCTGCCGTCCTCCCTGCTGACGAGCCTGCGCTCCATCCCGCAGGACACCGACCTCCCCGCCCCGCCGGCGGGCTCGCGGTCACACCCGACGGCCAGTTCGTCTCGGTGCTGCGCCCCGAGCGCCCCGAGCGTCGCGCCACCCGGGCCGAGGCCGACACGGCCGAGCCCCGCAACGATCGCACCTCCCACCGCAGGCTGCGGCTCGGCGCGGGGGTCGCGGTGTCCGGCCTCGCCGTCGGCGCCATCGCGTTCGCCGCGCCCGTCGCGGTCACCGGGTCCGCCGCTCCGGCCCGCCGCCGCCCGGCACCTTCGACCGTCCGGTCATCGGCGGTGCCGCGGTCAGTCCTGTCGACGCGCGCCTGCAGCTCGCCCCGGCGCCGGCGCCCACCAGCGCGCCCGCCACGCCCGCGTCGGCGCCCGCCACTCCCGCCGCGGGCGCGAACCGCTGAGCTACGCGGACTTCACCACCGCTGAGGCAGGCTGGTGGGGTCCGGTCCGCCCAGTCCAGGAGTCCGCCGAGGGATGAGCGATCCCAACACCCCCGCCGAGCGGAGCGCTGCCGACGACGCCGAGGGCACCGGCGAGGACAGCACCGCAGGGGAACCCACCGTCGAGGTCCCGCTGCAGGCCGACGCCGAGCCGCCGCGCCTGGGTCCGCGCCCGCTCGAGCGGCCCGATGTCGACGCCGACTCGGCCGCCGCGTTCGGCCGTCCCGGCGGTGTGGACGGCGGCTTCGCCGCCCGACGCAACGGCACCGCGCAGCACACCACGCTCGTCGCACCCCCGCCCGCCGCGCTGGCCAGCGCGTTCGGCCGTCCCGACCCGTCCGCCCCGGCGCTGCAGCGCCCCGCGGAGAACGGGTCCGGCAACGGCACGGCCCACATCGACTCCTTCTGGACCGACGGCGCCGACCGTGACCCGTGGCGCGACCCGGAGAGCGCCGCTGCCCTCGGCCCGCCCGCGGTCGCCGAGGGCGGCGCGGGCGACCCGGCTCGGGGTGAAGGGGCCCGGCTGAGCCTGCGCGAGGTGCTGTTCGGCCGCCGGGTCGAGCCGCGGGCCCTCGCGGTCCTCGCGGTGGTCGCGCTGCTCATCGGCGCGGCGGGCGGCCTGGTCGGCCGGTTCACCGCGGAGGGCGCCGCAGGTCTCACCGACCCGGACCCCACGATCACCCAGATCTCCCCCGGCCGCGAGCGCCGCCCGGTTCGGTCGCCGACATCGCGGCACGCACGGTGCCGGCTGTCGTCTCGTTCGAGATCCGGGTGGGTGAGGAAGGCGGCACCGGCTCCGGTGTGGTCATCGACCCGTCCGGCTACGTCCTCACGAACAACCACGTGGTTGCGCCCGCGGCCGAGGTCACCGGAGCCCAGATCGAGGCGATCTTCCACGACGGCACGCGCGCTCCCGCCCAGATCGTGGGGCGCGACCCGAAGACCGACCTCGCCGTCGTCAAGGTGGAGGTCGCCAACCCGGTGGTGGCCACGTTCGGCTCGTCGTCCGGGCTGGTCGTCGGCGACGGTGTGATCGCGATCGGCTCACCGCTGGGCCTGGTCGGCACCGTCACCGAGGGCATCGTGAGCGCGGTCGACCGCCCGGTGCGCCTGGACGGGTCCGGCACCGACACCAACGCGGTCATCGACGCGATCCAGACCGACGCCGCGATCAACCCGGGCAACTCGGGCGGCCCGCTCGTGGACTCCACGGGCGCCGTGGTCGGGATCAACACCGCCATCCGCAGCATCGGGATGGGGGAGGGCGGGTCGATCGGCCTCGCTTCGCCATCCCGATCGACGATGCCCGCGGCATCGCCGAGGAGCTGATCCGCGCCGGGTCGGTCCACCACGCCGAACTGGGCGTCAACGCGCGTTCGATGACCGACGGCACCACCGACGGCGCCAGGTGCAGAACGTGCAGCAGGGTGGGGCCGCGGAGGCGGCGGGCGTCATCGAGGGCGATGTGATCGTCCGTCTCGCGGGCAGGCAGATCGCCGGTGCCGACGAGCTCGTCGTGGCGTACCGGGAGCACAACCCCGGCGACACCGTCGAGGTCGAGCTGATCCGGGAGGGCCGCCCCCTCACGGTGTCCGTCGTCCTGGCCTCGGATTAGCGAGTGCGTGGAGCTGGCTTGCGTTGCGGTGCCGGTAGCGGTGCCGGCTGCGTGCACGCACGTACGAGCGGCTCCGCCACCTTCTCCACATGGATTAGCCGTAAGCTGGTCGCGTGTTCGACAGTGTCGGCTGGGGCGAGATCCTCGTGTTGATCGTGGCCGGCCTGTTCATCCTCGGGCCGGAGCGGCTGCCGTCGGCCGCGGCGTGGGCGGGCAAGGCCATCCGGCAGGTCCGCGAGTACGCCACCGGGGCCAGGGAACAGCTGCGCGGGGAGCTCGGCCCGGAGTTCGACGAGCTGCGAAAGCCGTTGGAGGAGCTGCGCGGCCTGCGGAACTTCAACCCGCGCACCGCGGTCGCCCGCAGCCTCTTCGACGACGAGCCGGCCAAGCCGAACGGCTACACACCGCCGAAGCCGACTCCGCCGCCCGCCCGGCTGGAGCGGAACGAGGTGCCCCCGGTCGACCCGGACGCCACCTAGTGTCCCGAAGTCGGCCCCGGTGGCGGTGGACGACCAGGGCGGGGTGATGGGGTCGGCCGTGGCTCGTGATCGCGGGGAATGGTGCCGGGACGACTGATCTGTCGTCCTGCCACCACTGCCGGTGATCATGCTCCTGGCGGGTCGCGCCTCGTTCTAGGGCCTGCGGGTGTGCCAGGTCGTCGCCTGCTGGAAGGCGTGGGCCGCGGCCAGCACCGTGTTGTCGGCGTGGCGGGCGCCGACGATCTGCAGGCCACGGGGAGTCCGTCGGCGAAGCCGCAGGGCACGCTCGCGGCCGGCTGCTGGGTCATGTTGAACGGGTAGCTGAACGGCGTCCACGTCGTCCACCGCTCCTGCGGCCAGCCGGCGGGGACCTCGACCCCCGCCTCGAACGCCGGGATCGGGAGTGCCGGGGTGAGCAGCAGGTCGAACCTGCCGTGGAACTCGCCCATGCGCGTCCCGAGGTCGTTGCGCACGGCCATCGCGGTGAGGTAGTCCAGCGCGGACGCCCGCGCCCCCTGCTCGCCGACGGCGATCAGCCCCGGGTCCATCAGTGCGCGCTGCTCGGGTCCGAGGTGCTCGATCGACTTCGCCACCCCGCTGAACCACAGCGTCTCGAACGCCTCGATCGGGTCGGTGAAGCCGGGGTCGGCCTCTTCGACGTGGGCGCCGAGGTCGGCGAACACCTGCGCCGCGGCGGCGAACGCTTCGGCGATCTCGGGGTGCACGTCGACGTACCCGAGCGTGGGGCTGACGGCGATCCGCAGCCCGGCGACGCCCGCGTCGAGCGCGGCCACCGCGGGGCCGGTGGCGGCGAGCGCCCACGGGTCGCGGGAGTCGGCACCGGACACGACGTCGAGCAGCAGCGCGGCGTCGGCCGCGGTGCGGGTCATCGGCCCGACGTGGGCGAGGGGGCCGAACGGGCTGGGCGGGTAGTGCGGCACGCGGCCGAAGGTCGCTTGAGCGCGGTGGTGCCGGTGAACGCCGCCGGGATGCGCACGGAGCCGCCGCCGTCGGTGCCGAGGCTCAGCGGCCCCATCCCGAGCAGCACGGCCGCCGCGCTGCCGCCGGACGAGCCACCTGCCGTGCGGGTGATGTCCCACGGGTTGCGCGTGACGCCGGTCAGCGGGTTGTCGGTGACCCCCTTCCACCCCAGCTCCGGGGTGGTGGTCTTGCCCAGCAGCACGGCGCCCTGCTCGCGCACGCGCGCGACGTGCGGCCCGTCGACGTCCCACGGCCCGGTCGGGTCGACGGTGCGTGAGCCGCGCATCGTGGGCCAGCCGCGGGTGAGCAGGATGTCCTTGACGGAGGTCGGCACCCCGTCCAGCGCCCCGGCGGGCTCGCCTTGGCGCCAGCGATCCTCCGACTCCTTGGCGGCCGCCAGCGCTGCGTCCGCGTCCACCAGGCAGAACGCGTTGACCTGGGGGTCGAGCCTGCGGATCCGGTCCAGGGCCGCCTCGGTGGCCTCGACGGGCGAGAGCTCCCCGCTGCGGTAGGCGGCGAGGAGTTCGGTCGCGGTCAGGTCGACGGTCACGACCCACCTCCGGTCGTCACGTAGCCCAACGTCTTGTCGACGACGTTGTGCAGGGGTTCGCCCGCCCGGTAGCGGGCGAGGTTGTCGCGGAACACCTCGATGAGCTCTTGCCGCCAGCCGATCAGATCGCCGGACATGTGCGGCGAGACGATCACGCCGGGATGCGTCCACAGCGGCGAGTCGGCGGGGAGCGGTTCGCGGGCGAAGACGTCGAGCGCGGCGCCGGCGAGCCGGCCCTCCCGCAGCGCGTCGACGAGATCCGGCTCGACGACGAGCCCGCCGCGGCCCACGTTGATCACGCGGGCGGACGGGCGGAGCAGGGCGAGCGCCGCAGCGTCCAGCATGCCGCGGGTGGTGTCGGTGAGCGGCGCGGCGAGCACGAGCCAGTCGGCGCGGGGCAGGAGGGCGGGCAGGTCGTCGAAGTCGCGGCGCCCGACCAGCTCGACGTCCATCCCGACGGCGCCGAGCAGCCCGGCGATCGCGCGCCCGATCGGGCCGCCCCCGACCACGACGGCGCAGCGCCCGGCGATCGGCTCCGACTCGCGGTGGTGCCACTCGTGGCGGGCCTGCGCGGCGAACGTGCCGGGCAGGTCCTTGGCCATCGCGAGCACGAGCCCGAGCACGTACTCGGCCATCGGCCGGTCGAAGACGCCGCGGGAGTTGGTCAGTGTGACGTCGGACTCGACGAGGCCCGGGAAGGTCAGCCGGTCGACGCCCGCGCTCGCGGTGTGCACCCAGCGCAGCGAGTCGGCGGCAGGCCACGCCTCGCGGACCGCGTCGGAGAGGAAATCCCAGACGAGCAGCACGTCGGCGCCGGGAAGCACCTCGGCGAGCGACGAGGCGTCGGCTGCGAGGCGCATGCCGTCGATCTCGGGGCCGGGCGGTCGGTCGTCGCCGTGCAGCACGGCGATCGTCGGACCGGGCCGCTGACCAGCGGGAACGGGCAATTCGGCGGGACCTTCCCGAACAGGGGGCGAGGATTGACACGCTAGGAAGCGCTCGTACTATTGTCAACAATCCGCGGCGCCGCGGTACCCCCTCTGTTGACGCCGGGAGCGGCCCTATGTCGAAGTTCCTCCGCATCAGCCTCGCCCGCCGTGGGGTCTCCTGCGTGGCCGAGCTGCTGGAGAAGGAGGCGCCGCGCACCACCGCCGCGGTATGGCGCGCTCTCGAGTCCGGGCCCCTCGAAGGCGCCGCGCAGCACGCGAAGTACGCGCGCAACGAGGTCTACACCATGGTTCCGCGGTTCGCGGAGATCGGCCGGGAGAACCCCACGGTCACGCCGATCCCGGGCGATGTCGTGCTGTTCGACTTCGGGGGCGGCACGCTCGACTCCGCCTTCAAGGCCGACCAGGGGATCGACCAGGACGCGGGCGCGATCGACCTCGCGATCTTCTACGGCCGGAACAACCTGCTGATCAACGGGGATGTCGGTTGGGTGCCGGGCAACGTCTACGCTTCGATCACCGAGGGTCTCGACGTGATGGCAGAGGCCTGCCACGACGTCTGGCGTTCGGGCAGCGTGGGCGAACGCCTGGTGTACGAGCGGATCGGCTAGCCCGGCCATGCCCACCGAGCTCTCGGTCGGCCTCACCGAGCCGGACCACCAGCAGGGAATCGGAGTGGTCGCCCCGTTCGACTTCGCCCTCGACCGCGAGCTGTGGCGCTGGGCGCCCGAGGACGTGTCGCTCTACCTCACCCGCCTGCCCTTCTTCACCACCCCGGTCACCGTCGAGATGGCGGTGGCCTGCGGCGACCGCCGTGCCGTGCGCCGGGCCACCCGCGACGTCCTCACCCCCGAACCCGGCGTCGTGATCTACGCGTGCACCTCGGGGAGCTTCGTGGAGGGCGCCGCGGGCGAGGAGGTGCTGCGCCGCACGATGGAGGACGCCGGTGCGCCGGTCGCGCGCACCACGTCCGGTGCGCTCGTCTCCGCGTTGCGCGCGCTCGGCGTGTCCCGGCTGGCGATCGCCACCCCCTACGTCGAACCGGTCACGCGCAGGCTCGTCGCCTACCTCGCCGAACACGGTGTCAGCACCGTGTCGAGCGAAGGGCTCGGCCTGCTCGGCAACATCTGGCGGGTCAGCTACTCGGAGGTCGTGGAGATCGTGCGCGCCGCCGACAACCCCGCGGCCGACGCCCTGTTCATCAGCTGCACGAACGTGCCCACCTACGACCTCATCGAGCCGCTCGAGCAGGCGCTCGGCAAGCCGGTGCTCACCGCCAACCAGGTCACCATGTGGGCCGCGCTGCGCGCCATGGGCCGCGAGGCGGTGGGCGGCGGGAGCCTGCTCACCACCCACGACCACCTCACACCTGGAGTCGCATGACCACCCCCACCGTCGGAATCCTCTACCCCGGCTTCTCGGCCGAGGACGACTACCCGCTCGCCGAGGCTCTGCTTGCCCGCCCCGCCGGCTCCGCCGGCGACCATCCCCCAGGGCTCGGCGGCCCGCGGCTCCGACTCGTGCACACCCTCATGCGCGAGGACGCCCACCGCGTCGACGCGCTGCTCGACATCGGCGGCGACGACGTGCTGGCTGACGGCGTCCGCGCCCTCGGAGAGCCGCTGGACGCCGTGGTGTGGGCGTGCACGAGCGGGAGCTTCGTCTTCGGCTGGGACGGCGCGACGGCGCAGGTCGAAGCGTTGGGTGCGGCGGCGGGCGTCCCGGCGTCGAGCACGTCGTTCGCGTTCGTCGACGCGTGCGCGCGGCTCGGTGTCAGCAGGGTCGCGGTGGGCGCCACCTACCCCGACGACGTCGCGGAGCGGTTCGTCGCGTTCCTCGGCGCCGCGGGGATCGAGGTGCTCTCGCTCTCGGCCAAGGGGATCATCACTGCGGCCGAGGTCGGTACGCTCCCGCAGGAGACCGTGCTGGACTTCGCGGCCGCGGCCGATCACCCGGAGGCCCAGGCGGTGCTGCTCCCCGACACGGCACTGCACACGATCGGCCTGCTCGACGCCCTGGACGCCCGGGTCGGCAAGCCGGTGCTCACCGCCAACCAGGTGAGCGTCTGGCAGGGGCTGCGCCTCGCCGGAGCGGACGCGCCGCGCCCCGGCCTCGGCGCGCTCTTCGCCGGATGAAGGAGCTTGGATGTGGACGAGTCCGCCGAAGCGGGGCGAAGGCAGTTGAACACAGCAGATCTCAGCGCGTTGGAGCCGGTCGAGAGACGTTCCACGGCCGCGATCGTCGCCGACCGGATCCGGACCGCCATCATGCGTGGCACGTTCCCGCCGGGCACCCAGCTCGGTGAGGTCGAGCTCGCCGCCGCGCTCGGGGTGAGCCGCGGGCCGCTGCGGGAGGCGATGCAGCGGCTCGTGGCGGAGGGGCTGCTGCGCAGTGAGCGCCACCGCGGGCTCTTCGTGCGCGAGTTGGGCGCGGCCGACGTGCGGGACGTCTACACCGCACGCACCGCGATCGAGCGGGCCGCGGGCCTGCTGCTGCTCGCGGGCGATCGCGCCGCCGCGGCCGACCGGCTGACGGCCGCGCTGTCGCGCATGGAGGCCGCGGCGGCCGACCCGGTCGCGCTCGCCGATGCCGACCACGCCTTCCACGCCGAGTTCGTGGCCGCGTCGGGCAGCCCGCGGCTGCGCCGGATGGCCGAGACGTTGCTCGTCGAGACCCGGATGTGCCTCGCGGCCCTGCAGGAGACCCTGCCACCGGCCGCCGCGCTGATCGCCGAGCACCGCGAGCTGCGGGACGCGGTGCGCGACGGGGACGCCGAGCGGATGACGGCCGTGCTCGAGGCGCACATGGCCGACGCCGTCGGGCGGATCCTGGCGCCCGGCCCGCAGGTGCCCGCCGTGCCGGCCTGAACGCCGGATCCCGTGGCCCGGCGGCGGTACGACGACGCCTGAGGCTTGCCCCCGGGCCGTCCCGCGTGCTTCCATCGAGCCAGATTGTCGACAATCAGACAAGGCTAAGGAGTGGGCATGGCCCGTTTGTCCCCGGCGCTCAAGCAGGCGACGCCCGTGCAGGTCGCACGCGGCGAGGGCGTGCACGTGTTCGACCTCGACGGCCGCCGCTACCTCGACTTCACCGCAGGCATCGGCGTCACGAGCACCGGACATTGCCACCCGAGGGTCGTCGCGGCCGCACAGGAGCAGGTGGCCACGCTCATCCACGGACAGTACACGACCGTGATGCACCAGCCCCTGCTGCGGCTCGCCGAGCGGCTGGGCGACGTGCTGCCGGAAGGCCTCGACAGCGTGTTCTTCCTGAACTCCGGCAGCGAGGCCGTCGAGGCGTCGGTGCGCCTCGCCCGCCAGGCCACCGGCCGCCCGCTCGTCGTCGCGTTCGACGGCGGCTTCCACGGCCGCACGATGGCGCCGCCGCGCTCACCACCTCGGGTTCGAAGATCCGCGCCGGCATCGGGCCGCTCATGGGCGGCGTCGCGTTCGCGCCGTTCCCGTACGCGTTCCGGTACGGCTGGAGCGAGGACGAGACGGTCGAGTTCTGCCTGCGCGAACTGGACCGGCTGCTCGTCACCGCAGCGCCGGCGGCCGACGTCGCGGCGTTCGTCATCGAGCCGGTGCTCGGTGAGGGCGGCTACGTGCCGACGCCTCCCGCGTTCCTCGCCGGGCTGCGCGAGCGCGCCGACGCCCACGGCATCCTGCTGATCGCCGACGAGGTGCAGACCGGGTTCGGGCGCACCGGGAAGTTCTGGGGCCACCAGCACGCCGACGGCGCCACTCCGGACATCCTGATCACCGCGAAGGGCCTGGCCAGCGGCTTCCCGCTCTCCGGCATCGCGGCGAGCGAGGAGCTGATGGCCAAGGCGTGGCCGGGTTCGCAGGGCGGCACCTACGGCGGCAACGCCGTGGCCTGCGCCGCGGCGCTCGCCACCCTGGACGTCATCGAGGCCGAGGGGCTCGTCGCGAACGCCGCCGAACAGGGCCTGCGCCTGCGCGACGGCCTGCAGAAGGTGGCCGCCGACCACCCCGGCATCGCCGACGTCCGCGGGCTCGGCCTGATGGTCGGCAACGAGTTCTGCACGCCCGACGGTGCCCCTGACGCCGCGGCCGCCACCCGCGCTCACGCGGCCGCCGCGGACAAGGGCCTGCTCCTGCTGACCTGCGGGCCGCACGGCAACGTCGTGCGGATGATCCCACCGCTGATCGTCACGGCCGAGCAGGTCGACGAGGCCGCCGCGATCTGGGCCGACGCCGTCCGCTCCTGACCCGAGGGCGAACCGTGAGTGGATACGGGTGTGGGAGCACTCGTATCCACTCACGAGCGGGCAGTAGCGTCACCGGGCATGTGCGACGGTGGCGGTGGGGCGGAGGCGTTCGCGAGCGTTCCGCGGAACGCGGAGGGGGCCGCGGTCGACCCGATCGCGCTGGAACCCGTCGACGAGGTGCGGGTCACCACGCTCGTCGACAACGTCTTCGACGGGCTGCTCGTCGGCGACGACCGCGTCACCCGGGCCGAGCTCGGGAACGCGCGGATCACCGCGGCCCAGTTCGAGGGCGGGAGCACCGATGCCGGGCTGCGCGCCGAGCACGGTTTCGCCACGTTGGTCACCGTGCGCCGGGGCGCGAGCAACACCACGCTGCTGTTCGACACCGGCCTCACGCCCGACGGCATGGTCGTCAACGCAGACCGGCTGGGCGTCGACCTGTCCGAGGTGCAGGGGGTCGTCCTCAGCCACGGGCACTTCGACCACGCGGGGGGCCTTGCCGGGCTCGCCGACCGGCGTCGCCGGGCCATGCCGATGGTGCTGCACCCCGCGGCCTGGACACGCAGGCGGCTCGCCCCGCCGAACCGCGACGTGTTCGAGCTCCCGACGCTCTCCAAGCGCGCCCTGGAGGGCGAGGGCTTCGAGGTGATCGAGCGGCGCGAGCCGTCACTGCTCGTCGACGGGTGTGTGCTGATCACCGGCGAGGTCGACCGCACCACCGAGTTCGAGCGCGGGATGCCGCCGCCGCACCAGGCCTGGACCGGTTCGGGCTGGGAGCACGACCCCCTCGTGCAGGACGACCAGGCACTCGTCGTGCACGTCCGTGGCCGTGGGCTGGTCGTGCTCACCGGCTGCGGTCACGCCGGCGCGATCAACATCGTCCGCCACGCCCGGCGCCTGACCGGCGTCGACCGGCTCTGCGCGCTGCTGGGCGGGCTGCACCTGGCCGGTCCGGCGTTCGAGCCCGTGATCCCGCCGACCGTCGCGGCGCTCACCGAGCTGGCACCGGAGATGGTGGTGCCCGCCCACTGCACCGGCTGGCGCGCGCAGCACGCGCTCGCCGCCGCGCTGCCGGACGCGTGGCTGCCCGGCAGCAGCGGCAGCACCTACCGCATAGAGAGTGTTTGAAATCCGTCGCGTAGCGGTGCCGGTAGCGGTGCCGGTTGCGTGCTCCCACAAGCGGCTGCGCCGCTTCACAAACAGACGCTGGTGGCCTGAGACCTACTTGCGCACCGGGGAGATGTTCAGGCTCATCCCGGCGAGGCCGCGCGAGCGCACCGTGAGCTTCTCGGCCACCGCGCGCAGGGCCTTGGCCGCGGGGCTCTCCGGCTCCGCGAGCACGATGGGCGTGCCGGAGTCGCCGCACTCGCGCAGTTGCGGCTCGAGCGGCACCTGACCGAGCAGCGGCACGGGGGCGCCGACGGCGCGGGTGAGGGAGTCGGAGACCGTCTGGCCGCCGCCCGCGCCGAACACCTCCATGCGGGTGCCGTCGGGAAGCTCCATCCAGGACATGTTCTCGACCACGCCCGCGAGCCGCTGGCGGGTCTGCAGCGCGATCGAGCCGGCGCGCTCGGCCACCTCGGCGGCGGCCATCTGCGGGGTGGTGACGACCAGCAGCTCGGCGTTGGGCACGAGCTGCGCGGTGGAGATCGCGATGTCGCCCGTGCCGGGGGGCAGGTCGAGCAGCAGGACGTCGAGGTCGCCCCAGAAGACGTCGGCGAGGAACTGCTGCAGCGCGCGGTGCAGCATCGGGCCGCGCCAGACCACGGCGTCGTTGCCCGGGGTGAACATGCCGATCGAGATGACCTTCACACCGTGCGCCTGCGGCGGCATGATCATGTCGTCGACCTTGGTGGGCCGGTCGGCGGTGCCGAGCATCCGCGGCACCGAGTGCCCGTAGATGTCGGCGTCCACGACTCCGACCTTCAGACCCTTGGCGGCCATCGCCGCGGCCAGGTTGACGGTGACCGACGACTTGCCCACGCCGCCCTTGCCCGACGCCACGCAGTAGACGCGGGTGAGCGAGCCGGGCTGGGCGAACGGGATCACCGGGTCGGTCGTGTCGCCGCGGAGGTGGCGGCGCAGCTCGTGGCGCTGCTCGTCGCTCATCACGTCGAGCTCGACGTCGACCGCGGTGACGCCCGCGACCTTCGACACGGCCTCGGTGACCCTCGCCGTGATCGTCGAGCGCATCGGGCAGCCGGCGACCGTGAGGTAGACGCCGACGAGCGCACGGCCGTCCGGCGTGATCTCGACGCCCTTGACCATGCCCAGGTCGGTGATCGGCTTGTGGATCTCGGGGTCGTCGACGGTGGCGAGCGCGGCCCGCACGGCCTGCTCGACGGTGCTGGTGCTCTCGGTGGTGGACATCAGGTTCCGGTGGACCTTCCATCGACGGCGCGACGCTGCCGGGTACGGCTACCCGCACCCGGGGTCCACTGTACGTCCGGCTTCGTCGGGTATGCCCCCGGCGAGCGGCACCCGTCGGGGCCCGCGCGCACGCCGGAGCGCAGCGGAGGCCGATGAACGTAGCATCATGGTTCGTGACGGACTCCGCGGCCATCGCAGCTCAGGGCGACGCTCCACCGCGGCGGGCCCGTACCGCACCGACACGGGCGCAGCTCGACGCCTGGCGGGCGTTCCTGAGGGCCCACGCGTCGGTCATGCGCACGCTGGAAGCGGAATTGCTCGCCGAGCAGGACCTCCCGCTCGCCTCCTACGACGTGCTCGTACAGCTGGCCGAGGCTCCGGGGAGGCGGCTGCGGATGACCGAGCTCGCCGACGCCGTGCTGCTGTCCCGCTCCGGCGTCACGCGCCTCGTCGACCGGCTGGAGAAGGCCGGGCTCGTGGCTCGCTGCCCCGTGGAGACCGATGGCCGCGGGGTGGCGGCCCGGCTCACCGACGCCGGGCTCGACCGCCTCCGCACGGCATCGCGCACCCACCTGCGCGGCGTCGGGCAGCACTTCGTCGACCGGCTCGACGACACCGACCTGCACGTCCTCGAACAGATCACCCGCCGCCTCGCCGACCACCCTTGACGCGCTCGGGGGCGGGCGGCGCGCCGAGCCGGTCGCAGAGCTTCTCGAGCTCGCCGCGCAGGTAGTCGCGGGTGGCCACCTCGCCGACCGCGATCCGCAGGGACGCGAGCTCGCGTGCGAGGTACTCGGTGTCGGCCTTCGTCCGTTCCGCGCGGGCGCGGTCCTCCTCGAGCGACACCCGGTCCCGGTCGTCCTGGCGGTTCTGGGCCAGCAGGATGAGTGGCGCGGCGTAGGCCGCCTGCGTGGAGAACGCCAGGTTGAGCAGGATGAACGGGTAGGGGTCCCACTGGCCCGACCACGCCACGAGGTTCAGCGCGATCCACACCGCGACCAGGACGGTCTGCACGGCGAGGAACCGGCCGGTGCCCAGGAACCGGGCGATCCGCTCGGAGAGCCGGGAGAACCACTCGGGGTCGACCTCGAACCGGGTACGCCCGAGCAGCGGTTGGTCGAGCCGGCGGTGGGTGGTGATCTCAGGCATCCGACACCTCGGTGGTCTCCTCTGGCTCGGTCAGGCGGTCGCGCCAGTCCGGGGGGAGCAGGTGGTCGAGCACGTCGTCGACCGTGACGGCGCCGAGCAGGTGCTCCTCCGCGTCCACGACCGGACCGGCCACCAGGTTGTACGCCGCGAAGTAGCGGGTGACCTCGCCGAGCGTGGCGTCCGGTGACAGTCGGGCCAGCTCGTTGTCCACGACGCCCGCCACCAGCTCGAACGGCGCCGCCCGCAGCAGCCGCTGGGCGTGTGCGCACCCCAGGTAGCGCCCGGTCGGGGTGTCCGATGGCGGCCGGCAGACGAACACCATGCTGGCCAGCGCGGGCGGGATGTCCGGGTTGCGGATGTGGGCGAGCGCCTCCGCCACGGTGGCGTCCGGGCGCAGGATGATCGGCTCCGGGGTCATGAGGCCGCCGGCGGTGTCTGACGAGTAGCTCATCAGCCGCTTCACCGGCTCCGACTCCTCGGGCTCCATGAGCGCGAGCAGCGCCTCGGACTCCGCGTCCGGGAGCTCGTGCAGCAGGTCCGCGGCGTCGTCGGGGGACATGGCCTCGAGGACGTCGGCCGCGCGCTCGGGCGACAGGTGCGCGAGCAACGAGCGCTGGTCGGACTCGGACATCTCCTCGAACACGTCGGCGAGCCGCTCGTCGTCGAGGCCGTCGACCACCTCGTGCTGGCGCTTCTCCGGCAGCTCCGACAGTGCGGCCGCGACGTCGGCGGGGCGCATCGACTCGAACACCGAGAGCAGGCCCTCGGTGCCCTGCCGGTCGGTCAGCGAGAGCCCCGTGACGGCGCGCCACGGCACCACCTGCACCGGTTCCCGCCTGCCGAGCCGGTGGCGGCGGCCGCGCACGGCGAGGCGCCCGACCACCCAGTCCCGGGAGCGGGTCGGCTCGATCGCGGCGTCGACGACCACGGCCTCCTCGCCGCTCTCGACGAGCCGGACCCGCGCGTCGAGCATCTGGCCCACCAGGAGGGCCTCGTTGGGGCGCTGCGCGAAGCCGCGCAGGCTCACCGAGCCGGTGGCGAGGGTGACGGCGCCGGGGTCGATCGCGGTGACCCGCAGCATCGGCACGAAGATGCGCCGCCGCGTGGCGAGCTCGACCACCACGCCGAGCACCCGCGGCGGGTTCGCGTCGACGCGCAGCGTGGCGACGAGGTCGCGCACCTTGCCGATGCGTTCCCCGTCGGGCCCGAACACGGCGAGACCGACCAGGCGTGCGGCGAAGACCCGGTCGGTGCCCATTCCCGGAGCCTAGAGCGCATCCGCGCCGCGTCCGCCGATCGGCGCGTTCGCCGGATGGGGGGTCCGGTCTGAGAGACCAGTCACCTCGCACTTGCTGATGCGGCACCGCGTGCCAGCATCGGCATCCGTGCCCGCACTCGACGAGGAGTCGTCCCCGTGACCACGACCCAACTCCGCGCCCGCCGGTCCTGCCTCGCGGTGCCGGGGTCGAGCCAGAAGTTCATCGACAAGGCTCGCACCCTGAACGCCGACCAGGTCTTCCTCGACCTGGAGGATGCCTGCGCACCGCTGGCCAAGCCGGGTGCTCGCAAGACGATCGTCGAGGCGCTGAACGAGGGCGGCTGGGGCGAGCGGATCCGGGTGGTCCGGGTGAACGACTGGACCACCGAGTGGACCTACCGCGACGTCACCGAGGTGGTCGAGGGTGCCGGCGCCAACCTTGACGCGATCATGCTCCCGAAGGTGCAGACGGCCGAGCAGGTCGTGGCGCTGGACCTGCTGCTGACGCAGATCGAGAAGGCCATGGGCTACGAGGTCGGCCGCATCGGCATCGAGGCGCAGATCGAGAACGCGCTCGGCCTCACGAACGTCAACGCGATCGCCACCGCGTCGCCGCGCGTCGAGACGATCATCTTCGGCCCGGCCGACTTCATGGCGTCGATCAACATGAAGTCGCTGGTGGTGGGCGAGCAGCCGCCCGGCTACGACGTGGGCGACGCCTACCACCACATCCTCATGAGCATCCTCATGGCGGCGCGCGCCCACGACAAGCAGGCCATCGACGGGCCGTACCTGCAGATCAAGGACGTCGACGGCTTCCGCAGGGTGGCCGGCCGCTCGGCCGCGCTCGGCTCGACGGCAAGTGGGTTGCTGCACCCCGGCCAGATCGACGCGGCGAACGAGACCTTCTCCCCCCGCCA
The DNA here is from genome assembly GCA_001942185.1 of Pseudonocardia sp. CNS-004. Taxonomy (GTDB): domain Bacteria; phylum Actinomycetota; class Actinomycetes; order Mycobacteriales; family Pseudonocardiaceae; genus Pseudonocardia. The sequence continues at coordinate 146,294 of MKJV01000079.1, read as the reverse complement.
GGAGGACTACGACCACCGCGGAGAACATCCTCGACGCGTACGACTGGTACACCTCCGAGGCGGGCGGCAAGCGGGGCGCCGCGATGATCGGCGACGAGATGATCGACGAGGCCAGCCGCAAGATGGCGCTGGTCATCTCGGGCAAGGGCCGGGCGGCGGGCATGCAGCGCACGGACCGCTGGACCCCGCCCGAGCAGTAGGGCCGGTGCCCCGGGCCGCCGTGTGGCGGACGTCGCTGGTGCGGTGTGCGGACGTTCACAGCGCGTGCCCGGGGGCTCGGGTAATACTCACCGGTAACTCACCCAGTGTCGGGAGGATCCATGGCCAAGCTCGCCCAGACCGCCGGTCTCACCGAGATCCAGCAGGAGATCCTTGCGACGGTCCGCACCTTCGTGGACAAGGAGATCATCCCGCACGCCAACGCGCTGGAGCACGCCGACACCTACCCGCAGGACATCGTCGACGGGATGAAGGAGATGGGCCTGTTCGGGCTCACCATCCCGGAGGAGTTCGGCGGGATCGGCGAGTCGCTGCTGACGTACGCGCTGGTCGTGGAGCAGATCGCCCGCGGCTGGATGAGCGTCTCGGGCGTGATCAACACCCACTTCATCGTGGCGTACATGATCAACCAGCACGGCTCGGACGAGCAGAAGCAGCGGTACCTGCCGCGGATGGCCACCGGTGACGTCCGCGGCTCGTTCTCGATGTCCGAGCCCGACCTGGGCTCCGACGTCGCCGCCATCAAGACCAGGGCGGTGCAGGACGGGGACGAGTTCGTCGTCGACGGCGCCAAGATGTGGCTCACCAACGGCGGCACGTCGAACCTCACCGCCGTGCTCGTGCGCACCGACGAGGGCGCACCGAAGCCACACCAGAACCTCACGACGTTCCTCGTGGAGAAGCCCACGGGTTACGGCGAGGTCGCGCCGGGGCTGATCGTGCCCGGCAAGATCGACAAGATGGGCTACAAGGGCGTCGACACCACCGAGATGGTGTTCAAGGGCCACCGCGTCCCGGGCGAGCAGATCCTCGGCGGCAAGCGGGGCGCCGGCTTCGCCCAGATGATGGACGGCGTCGAGGTCGGCCGGGTCAACGTCGCGGCGCGCGGCTGCGGCATCGCGATCCGCGCCTTCGAGCTCGCGGTCGAGTACGCCCAGCAACGCTCGACGTTCGGCAAGCCGATCGCCGAGCACCAGGCGATCGCGTTCAAGCTGGCGGAGATGGCCACCAAGGTCGAGGCCGCCCACCTGATGATGGTCAACGCCGCCCGGCTCAAGGACGCCGGCACGCGCAACGACGTCGAGGCGGGGATGGCCAAGCTCATGGCGAGCGAGTTCGCGGCCGAGGTCACGCAGGAGTCGTTCCGCATCCACGGCGGCTACGGCTACTCCAAGGAGTACGAGATCGAGCGGCTCATGCGCGAGGCGCCGTTCCTGCTCATCGGCGAGGGCACCTCGGAGATCCAGAAGACCATCATCAGCCGCGGCCTGCTGCGGGAGTACAAGCACCGTTAGGCGCGCGGCTGCTCCGGCGGCGGTCCGTCCTCCATGTGATGATCGTCGGTATGGGCACTTCGTCCCTGGTCCTCGCGTTGACATGATGTGGCTCGAGAGCACCAGCGAGCCCAGACTTCGAGGAACAGGAGGCCCCGTGACCACTCCGTTCGGTGGCCCCGCGCGCACCGCGCCCGGACTGCCCAACCTGCCGACCCCGCCCACCGGGTGGCCGGTCGGTTCCTACGCCACCTACGAGGAGGCGCAGCGGGCCGTCGACCACCTCGCCGACTCGGACTTCCCGGTCCGTGACGTCACGATCGTCGGCGTCGACCTGATGCTCGTCGAGCGAGTGATCGGCCGGCTCACCTGGGGCCGGGTCCTCGCCTCCGGCGCCGCGTCCGGCGCCTGGTTCGGTCTGTTCGTCGGTCTGCTGCTGAGCCTGGTGAGCCAGGGCGGCACCTCGTTCGGGCCGATCCTGCTGGGCCTCGGCTTCGGTCTCGTGTTCGGGCTGATCTTCGCCGCGGTCACCTACGGCTTCTCCCGCGGACGTCGCGACTTCCAGTCCGTGAGCCAGCTCGTCGCAGGCCGCTACGACGTCCTCTGCCAGCCCCGCAACGCCGAGAAGGCCCGGGAGCTCCTGGCGAAGCTCGCCATGAGTGGGGCCCCGCCGGACACTAAATTCACCTTGTCCTTCCCCTAACCCTCCTCTCAGCGATTGCGACCACTTCGCCGCGCGCATAGGTTCTGATCACCGACACACTTCGTGATCGGTATCACACCCGTGGGCGACGGCGCCTCGTCGTCCGCGCATCGGGGACGGAGAGATCGCATGGGGGAGCCGGTCCATTCGACACTCCGGCGGCGCCGCGCACGCGCGCTGGCCGCGGCGACCTGCGGGCTCCTGGTCGCCGCCGCGGCGGCCGGATGCAGCTCGGGCCCGGTCGGGCCACCGGTGCTCAACTTCTACACCCCCGCCGACAACGCCAGCGGCTACGCGGCCGGCGCCGAGGCGTGCACGCAGGCGGCGAACGGCCGCTACGTCGTCACCCAGCAGACCCTGCCGAAAGCCGCCGACGACCAGCGGTTGCAGCTCGCCCGGCGGCTCGTCGCGGGCGACCCGGAGGTCGACCTGGTGGCGCTGGACGTCACCTGGACCGCCGAGTTCGCCGAGGCGGGCTGGATCGAGCCGTGGCCGGACGCCGAGGCGGCGGCGGTCGAGCAGGGCACCCTGGAGGGCCCGCTCGAGACCGCCCGCTACCAGGGCCGGCTCTGGGCGGCGCCGCTCAACACGAACACCCAGCTGCTCTGGTACCGCAAGGACCTGGCGCCGCAGCCCCCGCAGACGTGGGACGAGATGATCCAGGTGTCCGAGGCGCTGCACGACCAGGGCCTGCCCTCCTACATCGAGGTGCAGGCCGCGCAGTACGAGGGCATCTCGGTCTGGTTCAACACGCTGCTCACCAGCGCGGGCGGACAGCTCGTCTCCGAGGACGGTGACGTGCTCGTCGACGACGGTGACGCCGCGCGCAAGGCCACGTCGATCATGCAGCGGGTCGCGAGCTCGCCCGCGAGCGACCCGTCGCTCTCGGTGGCCCAGGAGAACGACGGGCGCCTGCAGATGGAGGCGGGTGTCGCCGCGTTCCAGGTCAACTACCCGTTCGTGAGCGCCTCGATCAACACCCCGCCACCGGACGGCGGTGGCGGCGGCACGTTCATCGACGAGCAGGGCCTCCCGACCGGCGAGGACACCGGTCGTCGCGTCGTGGACGTCTTCGCGTGGGCGCCGTACCCGCGGGTGGACGCGGACAAGCCCGCCACGGTCACGATCGGTGGCCTCAACATCGGTGTGAGCACCACCGGCGGCAACCAGGACCTGGCCTTCGAAGCGGCTCAGTGCCTGCGCAACCGCGAGAACCAACTCACCAACGCCACCCAGGGCGGCGTGCCTCCGACGCTGTCCGAGCTGTACGAGGACACGTCGTTCCAGGCCGAGTACCCGGCGTGGGAGGCCATCCGCGACTCCCTGGAGAACGCGAGCGTGCGGCCGAAGACCCCGGCGTACACGAGCATCTCGATCGTGCTCGCCGATCTCCTCAACCCGCCCGCGCAGATCGACCCGGACACCGTCGTCCCACGCATGGCGTCCGAGGTCGAACGGGCCGTGAACTCGGAAGGACTGGTGCCCTGATGACCGTCTCGAGCACGGCCCCGGCCGCCGAGGGCGAGACCTCGGCCCGCGCGCCCAAGCACCGGGGGAAGCCTCCGCTGTCGGAGGGGGCCAGAGCGGAGCGGAAGCTGGCGTTCCTGCTCTGCGCCCCGGCCGTGATCATCATGGTCGCGGTCACGGCCTACCCCATCGGGTACGCCCTCTGGTTGTCCCTGCAGCGCTACGACCTGCGGTTCCCGGCCGACCGGCGTTCGCGGGCCTCTCGAACTACGTGGCGGTGCTCTCGTCGGGCTACTGGTGGTCGGCGTTCGGCATCACGTTGCTGATCACCGTGGTCTCGGTGGCGATCGAGTTCGTGCTCGGCCTCGCGCTCGCGCTGGTCATGCACCGCACGATCGTCGGCCGTGGGCTGACCCGCACCGTCGTGCTGATCCCGTACGGCATCGTCACCGTCGTCGCCGCGTTCAGCTGGCAGTTCGCCTGGACGCCGGAGACCGGTTATCTCGCCAACATGCTGCCCGCGGGTAGCGCACCGCTCACCGACCAGGCCGCGTCGATCGTGCTGATCATCATCGCCGAGGTCTGGAAGACCACGCCGTTCATGGCGTTGCTGTTGCTGGCGGGCCTTGCGCTCGTGCCGGACGACCTGCTCAAGGCGGCCCAGGTGGACGGCGCGGGGCCGTGGGAACGGCTCACACAGATCATCCTGCCGATGATGAAGCCCGCGATCCTCGTGGCGCTGCTGTTCCGCACGCTCGACGCATTCCGCATCTTCGACAACATCTACATCCTCACCGGCGGTTCGAACGGCACCGGATCGGTGTCGATGCTGGGTTACAACAACCTGTTCCGGGCGTTCAACCTCGGCATCGGTTCGGCGATCAGCGTGCTCATCTTCATCTCCGTCGCGCTGATCGCGTTCATCTTCATCAGACTCTTCGGCGCGGCCGCGCCGGGCTCCGATACCGAGGGGAGGCGGCTGACATGGCTGTCGCGACGACCGGAGCCGCGAAGAGCAAGTGGGCCGTGGCCAACACTCTGGTGTTGATCTACGCCCTCGTCCCGGTGCTGTGGATCCTCAGCCTGTCGTTCAAGCCGGCGAGCACCATCACCGACGGGAACTTCATCCGCGGGAATGGACGCTCGAGAACTACGCCCAGGTCTTCGGGGTCTCGCTGTTCACCAGCGCGCTGATCAACTCGATCGGTATCGCGATCATCGCCACCGTGTTGTCCGTGGTGATCGGCACGATGGCGGCGTACGCGATCGCCCGCCTGCGGTTCCCCGGCAAGGGGCTGCTCGTGGGCATCTCACTGCTGATCGCGATGTTCCCGCCGATCTCGCTGGTCAGTCCGCTGTTCGACATCGAGCGGGCCATCGGGCTGTTCGACACGTGGCCCGGCCTGATCCTGCCCTACATCACGTTCTCGCTGCCGCTGGCGATCTACACGCTCTCGGCGTTCTTCCGCGAGATCCCGTGGGAGCTGGAGAAGGCCGCGAAGATGGACGGCGCCACCCCGCTGCAGGCGTTCCGATCGGTGATCGTGCCGCTCGCCGCCCCGGGCGTGTTCACCACCGCCATCCTGGTGTTCATCTTCTGCTGGAACGACTTCCTGTTCGCGCTCTCGCTCACCTCCACCGAGCGTTCGCAGACGGCCACCGTCGCCATCGCGAACTTCACGGGAGCGAGCGAGTTCGCCGAACCGACCGGGTCGATCGCGGCGGCCGCCGTGCTGCTCACGATCCCGATCATCATCTTCGTGTTCTTCTTCCAGCGGCGCATCGTCGCCGGCCTGACCTCCGGTGCAGTGAAGGGCTGAGAAAGTGGCTGACATCGTCCTGGACCACATCACCAAGCGCTACCCCGACGGAACGGTCGGCGTCGCCGAGGCGAACATCGAGATCGCCGACGGCGAGTTCATCATCCTGGTCGGCCCTTCCGGCTGCGGGAAGTCCACGGCACTGAACATGATCGCCGGGCTCGAGGACATCACCGAGGGCGAACTGCGCATCGGCGGCGAGCGCGTCAACGAGAAGGCGCCGAAGGACCGCGACATCGCGATGGTGTTCCAGTCCTACGCGCTCTACCCGCACATGACGGTGCGGGAGAACATGGGCTTCCCGCTCAAGCTCGCCAAGGTCGACAAGGCGGAGATCAACCGCAAGGTCGAGGAGGCTGCCCAGATCCTCGACCTCACCAACCACCTGGACCGCAGGCCCGCCAACATGTCCGGCGGCCAGCGGCAGCGGGTGGCGATGGGGCGCGCGATCGTCCGCAGCCCGAAGGCGTTCCTCATGGACGAGCCGCTGTCCAACCTCGACGCCAAGCTGCGGGTCCAGATGCGCACGATGGTGTCGAAGCTGCAGCAGCGGCTGCAGACCACCACCGTCTACGTCACGCACGACCAGACCGAGGCGATGACCCTCGGCGACCGGATCGTCGTCATGCGCGGCGGCAGGATCCAGCAGATCGGCTCGCCCCAGCACCTCTACGACGAGCCCGCCAACCTGTTCGTGGCCGGGTTCATCGGCTCACCCGCGATGAACTTCCTGCCGGCCACGCTGGAGGACGGCCGGTTCCGCACCGGGCTCGGCGACCTCGCGCTCGGTGACGAGCTGCGCCGGTCGCTCGAGGCGGCCGATGCGCCGCGCCAGCTCATCGTGGGCATCCGACCCGAGCACTTCGAGGACGCCGCGCTGCTGGAGGAGCACCAGCGGGCCCGTGGCAGCGTGTTCACCGCCGAGGTGGACGTGCTGGAGTCGATGGGTTCGGACAAGTTCGCCTACTTCGCGGTGGAGGGCGAGCAGGCGATGTCCGACGACCTCGCCGACCTCGCCGCCGACGCCGGCACCGCCGACGTGCCCGGCGGCGACACCGGCACCCTGGTCACCCGCCTGTCGGCGACGTCGGGCGCGGCCGAGGGGAGGCCGGTCGACGTCTGGCTCGACACGAGCAAGATCCAGGTCTTCGACCGGCGAGCGGGAAGAACCTGACGACGGCCGAACCCGCGCCGGTGGCGGCGGGCTAGCCCGACATCGGGGGAGGGTCCGCCATTCGGGTCATCGGTGCGCGCCGGGGGAACCGACAGCGGCTCCGGATGAGACAGGATGCGAGGTGTGACTCCGAAGCCGGGCCCGATCGAGCGGGGCGGGGTGGCGCGCTCGTTCGACATGCACGCACGCACCTACGACAAGCTCGTCGGGGCCAATCCCGGCTACCACGAGCACCTCAGACTGACGACGAAACGGATGGGCCTGCCCGACCGGGGTGCGGGCCTGCGACTGCTCGACGTCGGCTGCGGCACCGGCGCCTCCACCGCCGCGCTGCTCGACGCGGCCCCCGATGCGGAGATCACCGCGGTCGACGCATCCCACGAGATGCTCGCCCAGGCCACGCGCAAGACGTGGCCGCGCACCGTGCGGTTCGTGCACGGCAATGCCGAGAACCTCGCCATGAGCGGCATCGTCGGCCCGTTCGACGGCATCCTCGCCGCTTACCTCCTGCGCAACCTCGTGCACCGGGACGCCGCGTTGCGCCAGTTCCACCGCCTCTTGCGTCCCGGCGCCCCGCTCGCGATCCACGAGTACTCCGTGCGCGACTCGCTGCGCAGCCGCCTCGTCTGGACCACCGTCTGCTGGGGCGTGATCATCCCCATGGCCCGCGTCCGTGCGGGCTCGACCGACCTCTACCGCTACCTGTGGCGCAGCGCCCTCCAGTTCGACGGGATCACGGCCCTCGGCAAGCGGCTCACCTCCGCGGGCTTCGAGGACATCCGGGTGCAGACCGTCCCGGGCTGGCAGCAGCACATCGTGCACACGTTCCTCGGTAGACGCCCGGCCGACCCGATGGCCGCCGAGCCCGGCGCCGCGGAGGAGGCGGCCGACCCGGAGGCACCCACTCCGGCCGAGGGCATCGACCTCACGGACCCCTCGACCGACCGACCACCACGCCCGCGCCCGGCCCCCGACCCGCCTTTACCGACACCGCGACCCGAGGAAGGTAGGGTCGGCTTCGTGCACCGGATGTACCCGATCACCCCGCCGCCCCGCGGATAGCGGGGCCGTCTCACCGTCGCCCGCCTGCCGGGCGGATCGTTCCGGGCCTGATCGGCCCCGCTTCAGCGACCCTTCTTCCCCTCGTCGCAGGAGCGCGTGCACCCGTGTCCACAGTTCGTACCGCCCCGTCCTCCGGGGTCTCCTTCCTCGTCGTCGCCGGGATCCTCTGGGGAACCGGCGGCCTGTTCGGTCGAATGCTCGGTGATGCCACCGGCCTGACCTCGCTCGCCGTTGCGGCGTACCGGCTCGCCGTCGGCGGCCTGCTCATCGTCGGATACCTGCTGGTCACCGGGTCGCAGCCGCCGCGATCCCGGGCCGCGTGGGCGCGCATCTCCGCGGTCGGTGCGCTGTCGGCGCTGTTCCAGGCGGCGTACTTCACGGCCGTGTCGCTGACGTCGGTGACCGTCGCGACGCTCGTGACGATCGGCTCGTCGCCCGTGCTCGTCCTGCTGCTCCGGCCGCGCAGCGCCGACCGGCGCAGCCTGGCCGCGGTGGGGCCGGCCCTCGCCGGGCTCGTGCTGCTCGTCGGGGTCCCGGCCGACGGCGGCCCGTCGACGGCCGCGGTGCTCGCCGGCGCGGGGTGCGCCCTGGTCGCCGCGGCCGGGTTCACGACGATGTCGCTCCTGGGTGCCCGCCCCGTGCCCGGCCTGGACGCCATGACGACCACCGGCGCCGGGTTCACACTCGGCGGCGTGCTGCTCGCCCCGCTCGCGATGGCGACGTCCGGGCTCGCGTTCGTGCCGACGGCCGCGTCGACCGGGCTGCTGCTCGCGTTCGGGCTCGTGCCCACCGCGGTCGCGTACAGCTGCTACTTCGCCGGGCTGCGCCGAGCCACGGCGGGGGTGGGCGTCGTGATGGCCCTGCTCGAACCGCTCACGGCGGCGGTGCTGTCGGCCGTGCTGCTCGGGGAGCGGCTCGGGGCGTCCGGGATCGCGGGCGGGGTGCTCCTGTGCACCGCGCTCGTGCTGACGGCGCAGGGCCGGAGGGCCCAGGGTCAGGGGCGGGAGCGGAGCGCGTAGCGGCGCTCGGCGTAGGCGATGTCGTCGCGCCACAGCCGGCGCGCGGCCGCGCTCATCAGCGGCCGCAACGCCGGCGCGATGCGTCGCGCCCGGCGGAAGCCCGGACGGTCCGAGTGGGCCACCACTGCTTCGATGACGGCGGTGCGCGGGTAGCCGTCCGGGCCGGGGCGCAACGGCGTGGCGTGGGTCTCGACGACGGAGCTCGCGCCCTCGCCGTCGATGATCCGCATCGTGACCGTGCGCGCGTCGGGGCAGGTGAACTCGGCGCGCACCGGGACACCCAGGCGCGCCCGACGGTGAACGTCACTTCGACGAGAAGGCGATCGTGGTCGGCGGGGGCGTCCAGCACGCGAAGGGCGGTGAACGAGTAGGGGTGGAACCAGGCGCCGTGCCAGGGGTCGAGCCGGTTGGCGATCACGTCCTGCGGCTCGCACCGGCCGATCACGGTGGCGACGGCCGCGACGCTCCGGCCATCAGGTGGGCGCGGCCCGAGCACCGGGACGTCGGTCGGGGTGTCCTCGTCGAGTCGTACCCAGGCCAGCACACCGTCGTCGTGGGCAGGCAGCGGGCGCCATCCGGGCCGGCCGTCCGGGCCGAGCGCGAGGCCGTGCCACCGGCACACGAGCCGGCCACCGTGCACGGGAGCGTCGCAGAGCGCGGCGCCCAGGTGCGGGCAGGCGCCGGGACCGACGTGCAGCGCTCCGGCGTCGTCCCGCCACGCCACCAGTTCGCGACCCGCGACGACCCGCCCGAACGCCCGGCCGGGGCGCACCTCACGACTCCCGGCGATCACGTACCACCCGCCGGTCGGCCGCTCCAGCGCGCGCTGCACGGCGGCCGGATGAGACCGGGTTTCACATCACGCCACGTCGCTGCTGGTCGGGCCAGTGCGGCCGGTTCAGCAGCCGCAACGGGATGGCCGAACGGCGAGCGTTCACGGCGCGAGGCTAGGACAGGTCCTGGTGGCGTGTCCCGCGACTGGGTGGGCTCGGACCGCGACTCGCGTGCATCCAGCCCGCGACTCGCGGGTTTCAGAGCCACTGGTTGCGGCGGAACACCCGGAACAGCGTCAGACAGCTGGTGATGATCACGAGCCATACCATCGGGTACCCGAACGTCCAGTGCAGCTCGGGGATGTGGTCGAAGTTCATCCCGTATATCCCGGCGATCATGGTGGGCACCGAGATGATCGCGACGTACGCGGTGATCTTGCGCATGTCGGTGTTCTGCCGCAGGGTGATCTTCGCGAGCGCGGCGTCGATCAGCGTGGTCAGCAGTTCGTTGAGCCCGAGATCCGCTCCGTGACCGTGACGAGGTGGTCGTCGACGTCCCGGAAGTACGAGCGCACGTCGTGCGGCACGAGCGAGCTGTAGCCCTCCGTGAGCTTGCGCACCGGAGCGGCCAGCGGGACCACCGCCCGCCGCAGCTCCAGCACCTCGCGCTTGAGGACGTAGATCTGCTCGGAGTCGACGGTGGAGCGCGGCGCGAAGATCCGGGTCTCCATCTCCTCGATGTCGTCCTCGATGGCGGCGGTGACGTCGAGGTAGCTGTCGACCACGTGGTCGGAGATGGCGTGCAGCACGGCGGCGGGGCCCAGCGCGAGCTGCTCGGGGTCGTCCTCGAGGGCGCGGCGCACGTCGCGCAGCGAGGAGTGGTCACCGTGGCGGACGGTGATGACGAAGTCGGGGCCGAGGAACACCATGACCTCGCCGGTCTCGACGATCTCGTGCTCGGCACCGTCGGCGGGGCGCCCGCGGTAGCAGACGGTCTTGAGCACCATGAACAGCATGTCGTCGTAGCGCTCCAGCTTGGGGCGCTGGTGGGCGTGCACGGCGTCCTCGACGGCCAGCTCGTGCAGCCCGAACACGTCGGCGATGCCGGTGATCTGCTCCTCGTCCGGCTCGTGCAGGCCGATCCAGACGAACGAGTCGTCGTCGCGCTCGCGGACCTCGGCGAAGGCGCGCTCGTGCGTCCAGCGGCCGGGCAGCCGCTTGCCGTCGGCGTACACCGCGCAGTCGACCACGTAGGCGGAGATCGGGACGCGCAGCTTGTTCGACAGGACGGTGTCGCGCGTCAACTGGCGGTGGGCGCGCATGGTGGGGCGAAGGGCAGACAGGGGCGGCACGGCGTACCTCCTACTGATCGATCGGGACGCGCCGAGCAGGGCTCGGGGCGCACGCGTGCGGATCGCGTCCCAACCGGGGAGACCGTCAGCCAGTCACCGTGTCGGGAACGCGGCAACTACTGCATCCGGGTGCCGTCGGCACCGCGCTCACCTCCTCACGGGTGTGTGCAGGGCCATGTCCGCGCACGGCGGGCACGACCGGTCCACGGGCTAGATTACCCCTACCTGTCCTGCTCATCGGCGATGGAGGCGGCGGCGTTGCAGTTCGGCCGGTATTACGAGGAGTTCGAGGTCGGCGCGGTGTACAAGCACTGGCCGGGCAAAACGGTCACCGAGTACGACGACCACCTCTTCTGCCTCCTCACGATGAACCACCACCCGCTGCACCTGGATGCGCACTACGCGGGCGAGACCACCGACTTCGGGCGCAACGTCGTGGTGGGCAACTACGTCTACTCGCTCCTGCTCGGCATGTCCGTGCCCGACGTGTCGGGCAAGGCGATCGCGAACCTCGAGGTCGAGTCGCTCAAGCACGTCAAGCCGACGTTCCACGGCGACACCATCTACGGCGAGACCGAGGTGCTCGACAAGACCGAGTCGCGTTCCAAGGACGACCGAGGCGTCGTGTACGTGGAGACCCGCGGTTACAAGCAGGACGGCACCGTGGTGTGCACGTTCCGGCGCAAGGTGATGGTGCCCAAGCGTTCCTACGGCGTCGCCCGCGGCGGCGAGCAGCCGGCCCGTCCGGAGCCGAAGCTCTAGCCGGCGTCAGCGCACACCGCGCTGCCCCGGATCTCCTCCAGCCTGGTCCTGTGCTCGCAGCCCCACGCGCCGAGCGGGCGCAGGGCCTCGACCAGGGCGGTTCCCGACGGGGTCAGCGAGTACTCGACACGGGGTGGCACGGTGTCGTGCGCTTCGCGGCGCACCACCTCGTCGCGTTCGAGCTCCCGCAGGTGCTGGGCGAGCACCTTCTCGCTGACGCCGTCGACCGCGCGGCGCAGCTCGCCGAACCGCCGCGGCCCGCCACCGAGGGCCCAGAGGATGAGCACCTTCCACTTGCCACCGACCACGTCGATGCCCGCGTCGAGCCCGGACACGAACACGTTGCACCCCTCGGGCATGCGCGCACCTTTCGGTAAGTGGTTACTCGAATGTGTGTACTTGTTCTTCTCGTATTAGAGAACGACGATCCATTCGTTCGTATTCCACCGGGTAGTGCCGGGTCACGTGCGCGATTCCGGACCGATGGAATTCTCCGGAAGGAAGGGACCGTCGTGTCATCGCCCGTCTTCGCCCTCTTCCTCGTGGTGTTCGGGCTCGCCACGGGGGAGTTCGTCGTGGCAGGCATCCTGCCGGACGTCGCCGCAGGCTCGGCGTGTCGATCCCCGCGGTGGGCCTGCTCACCACGGCCTACGCCCTCGGGATGATCGTCGGGGGCCCGGTGATCACCGTGGTGACGGCGCGTGTGCCGCGCCGTCCGCTCGTGATGGCGCTCGTGGTGGTGTCGGTTCTCGGCAACCTCGGCTCGGCCGCGGCGCCGAACCACGCGGTGCTCCTGGCGACGCGGTTCGTCTCCGGGCTGGTGGTGGCCACGTTCTTCGCCGTCGCCGTCGCCGTCGCCACCGCGGCCGCGGTCGCCGCCCCGGGCGCACAGGCGTCGTCCGTGGCACGCGTGACGCTCGGCCTGAACCTCGGGCTCGTGGTCGGCACCCCGATCGGCACCGTCATCGGTCAGCAGCTGGGATGGCGGGCGACGTTCGTGGCGGTCGCCGCGGTCACGCTCGCCGCGGTGCCGCTCGTGCTGCGCCACGTCCCGGCGGCACCCGGGACCAACGGCTCGGTCCTCGCAGAGCTGCGCGTCCTCTCCGACCGCGACGTGCAGCTCGCGATCGCGCTGTCCGCGCTGGGCAATGTCGGTGTCGCCACCGTGTTCACCTACATCGCGCCGCTGCTCACCGAGGTCAGCGGGTTCGCGGCGGGCGCGGTGCCCGTCCTGCTGCTGGTGTACGGCGCCGGCGCGTCGTCGGGAACGTGATCGGCGGGCGGCTGGCCGACCGCGCGCTGCTGGCGTCGGTCGCGGGACTGCTCACGGCGCTGGCCGTAGTGCTCGCGCTGTTCTGGCTGGTCGGCGGCCTGCCGCCGCCGCGGCAGTGCTGACGTTCGCGATCGGTGTGCTGGCCTTCGCGGTGATCCCGGGCATGCAGACCCGGGTGGTGGCCACCGCCACCGCGGCCCCGACGCTCGCCGTCGCCGTCAACGCCTCCGGCTACCAGCTGGCCGCCGCGTTCGCAGGCTGGCTGGGAGGCCGGGTCGTCGCCGGGCAGGGGACGGCGGCGATCCCACTGGCAGGCGCGCTCCTCACGGTCCTGGGCCTGGCGCTCGCGCTCTACCTGCTGCGCCGGGATCGGCGTGAGCGCTCAGGGCAGGAGCAGACCCCAGTAGACCGCCCACGGGACGAACACGGCCCCGGCAGTGGCGAGCAGCGCGCCCCGCGGGCCGTCGCCGCTCCGGCGCACCATCCGCACGGCGAGCGCCACCGCTGCGCAGGCGGCGACGAGCGCGAGTAGCTGGAGGGCGAGCCAGGGCAGCGGCCGGCCCGCGATCACGAGGCCCGGCTCCGGCGCCGCCCTCCTCGCCATCAACATCCACAGGAGGTAGAGCAGGGTGCCGGGTACGGCGACGAGCCCCGCACCCGCGAGCACGCGGGCCGGCCCCGACGCCGGCCGGGCCGGACGTCCGCGGAGCCGGCGCCCGAGAGCGCTGAGCCCGAGCCCGCCGAAGCCCACCAGCATCACGGCGAGAGCACCGGCCTGCACCGGTACCGACTCGTACCAGGCGAGCGGGGGGACCTCGGCCGTCGGGCGCGGCTGCTCGCCGCGTCCGGTCACCGACGTCGCAGGGGCGCGGCCCGCCGCCACGTCCGCGACCCACGAGCCGACGAGCTCGACGTAGCCGGGCGCGAACCCGGGCCCCTGGTCGTAGCCGGTGGCGCTGGTGCGCAGGGCGTGCTGGGCGCCGTGCACGGTGTGCAGCGTGTAGTGCGGGTTGTCGGCCTCGTCGAGGAACCGCTGGTAGGCGGCGGCGCTCTCGACGGGCGGCGTCGCACGGTCCACCGCGCCCCAGATCGCGAGCACCGGCAGCGTGAGCGTGCGCAGTGGAGGGCCGGGGTCGTGGTACGGCTCCGGGAAGACGCCGGCTCCGGCGAGCAGGCGGTACAGCGTGCGCGACGCCGCGTCGATCAGCGACCCGCGCACGCCGGCGTGCTCGAACGCGCTCGCGTCCGCCCAGGACTGCTGGCGCAGGGGCGGCACGCCGTTGGCGCCGACGACCACGAGGAACGCCGTGCGCGGGTCCCGGGACGCGGCGAGCGGTGCGACCCAGCCGCCCTCGCTGAGGCCCCAGAGCCCGACCTCGTCCGGGTCGACCTCGGCACGGCCCCGCAGTACCGCCGCTGCCGCGATCGCGTCGTCGGCAAGACGCGGGTACGAGCGCTCGGTCAGCGAGTAGCCCACGGTGCGCTTGTCGTAGGTGAGCGTGGCGATACCGGCCCGGGCGAAGGCCTCGGCCTCGGCCTGGAGCCGCTCCCGCGGGGCCGGTCCGGAGCCGTGCACCAGCACCATTCCGGGCAGGCGGGGTCGGCGCCCGACGGGAGGTGCAGCGTGGCGGGCAGGACCAGCCCGTCGTGGGTCGGGACGGCGAGCTGGGTGCGGACGATCCCGGCGGTGTCCGGCGGTTCCGGCGGCGGGGGACCCGGTAGGGCGGCGGCCACGGCGACGGTTGCGGCGGCCAGTGCGGTTCCGAGCATGGTCATCAGCTCCTTCTGCAGAGAAAGTTTTGCACAGAAGACTCTGCAAAGGGAAGCCTGCTAGGCTGCGCCCGGATGGCACCCGAGCGAGAACCCCGAGAGCTCACCGATCCCGCCGCGTTGAAGGCTCTCGCCCACCCGCTGCGGCGCCGGATACTGCGCACGCTCGACCGGGACGGACCGGCCACCTCCACCACGCTCGCCCGCGTGCTCGGCGAGAACACCGGAGCCACCAGCTACCACCTGCGCCGGCTCGCCGAGCACGGCTTCGTCGAGGACGTGCCGGAGCGGGGACAGGGCCGCGAGCGCTGGTGGCGGGCCCGGCGCCAGGACGTCCGGTTCCCCCCGCGCAGCGCGATGAGCGCCGACATGCGCGCGACCTTCGACGAGTTCGCGCGGCAGGGCGTGGCCGAGGACTTCGAGGCGTTCGCGCGGTTCCAGCGGGAGCGCGACGGGCTGGCCGAGTGGGGCGACGGGCTGCTGTTCGCGCGCGGCGCGCTACACCTCACGCGCGACCAGCTCCTGGGGTTCTGGTCGGACTACATGGAGCTCTTCAACCGCTACGCCGCCGCTGTCCCCGACCCACCGCCCGATGACGCCCGCAGGCTCCTCGTGCGGTTCGTCGCGTTCCCGGACGTCGACTGCTGACGGTGCTCACCGGCGGGGCATGGCGTCCCATTCCCGCAGCGTGTCCAGCAGCAACGGCACCAGCGGGAGTGCGCGCACCGTGGCCGCGTCGCACCAGCGCGCGTCGAGGGCGTCGTCGCCTGCGCGGAGCGCGCCGCCCACCACGTGGCAGCGGTAGTCGGAGATGACGTAGTCGCCCCGGTGGACCCGGCCGACAAGATCACCCGGTAGGACGACGAGGCCGGTCTCCTCCGCCATCTCGCGGACGAGCGCCGCCGCGTCGTCCTCGCCGGGCTCGACGCGGCCGCCCGGCACCGACCACAGGCCGCGACCAGGCTCGTTGGCCCGCTGGACCAGCAGGAGCCGCCCCTCTTCGTCGAACGCGAGTCCCCCCACACAGGGGACACTCCCCTCACCCAATGTCATCAACCGCATGCATAGAGGCCCGCGCGCCGGATACCCTGGACACGATCGGTGCGGTACAAATCATGAGCAGTGGTCTCCGTCCAGTCCAGAACGGTGGTTGTGGTGAACGTCAAGAAGATCGTCGGGTTGCTCGCGATCGCGCTTCTCCTGTTCTTCGTCTTCACTCAGCCGGACAACGCGGCCGGGTCAGTGTCGAACATCGGCACCACGCTCCGGGACGGCGCGGAGTCCGTCATCCGCTTCGTCACCCAGCTCGTCTAGTCCGGTGCTCGCCCCTCGCGAGATCGACGAGTACCTCCTCCCCACGGAGCGCAGGGTCATCCGGGTGCGGCAGCACTGGGCGGTGATGATGAACCACGTCAGCTCCACCGCCCTCTTCCTGCTGGCCCTCGTGATCGGCGAGCGGCTGTTGCCCGACAGCGTGCTGATCGACAACCTCGCCTGGTACCTGGCGCTGGTGGCGGTGCTGCGGTTCACCATCCTCACGATCCTGTGGTGGATCGAGCGCATCGTCATCACCGACAAGCGGGTGATGCTGGCCCAGGGCATCATCACCCACAACGTCGGGATGATGCCGCTCGGCAAGGTCACCGACCTCACCTTCCAGCGCACGCTCGGCGGCCGCATGTTCGGCTACGGCACCATCGTCGTGGAGTCGGCGGGCCAGATCCAGGCGCTCAACCGCATCGACTACCTGCCTCGTCCCGAGGAGATCTACGAGCGCTGTCCGAGCTCGTGTTCGGCGAGAAGGGCAAGACGCGCGCCACCGGGATGCTCGCCCGGCCGCGCTGGCGCCGCTGACGAGCACCCCGGGTTAGCCTCAAGCGTGCCCCACCCCCGCATCGACCTGCACACCCACTCCACCGCCTCCGACGGCACCGACCGCCCGGCCGAGCTCGTCGCCGTCGCCGCGGAGGCCGGTGTCGACGTGCTGGCGATCACCGACCACGACACCACCGCAGGCTGGGCGGAGGCCGCGGCCGCACTCCCGGCGGGCATGCGACTGCTGCGTGGCGCGGAGTTCTCCTGCGTGAGCCCCACCGGGCGGGGGGACCGCGACGTCGCGGTGCACCTGCTCGGATACCAGTTCGACCCGGAGCACCCCGCGATCGTGGCCGAGCAGGCGCGCCTGCGCGCCGAGCGCGTCGAGCGGCTGCGCCGGATGACCGAGAAGATGGCCGCCGACGGGTACCCGGTCGACCCCGACGCGGTGTTCTCGTTACTGCCCGAGGGGGCCAGCGCCGGCCGCCCCCACCTGGCGCGGGCGCTGGTCGCCGCCGGCGTCGTCGGCTCGGTCAGCGAGGCCTTCGCCACGCTCCTCTACAACGGCAGCCCCTACTTCGTGCCGAAGACCGACACCCCGGTGCGCACGGCCATCGACATGGTGCGGTCCGCAGGCGGGTTCGCCGTGTTCGCGCACCCGCTGGCGCGCAGGCGCGGGCGGGTGGTGGAGCCGTCGATGATCGCCGAGCTGGCCGAGGCCGGGCTCGCGGGCGTGGAGGTCGACCACCCGGACCACGCCCCGGAGGACCGTGCCCTGCTGCGGAAGCTGGTCGCCGGCACCACGCTCGTCGCCACCGGGTCGAGCGACTACCACGGCACCAACAAGACCACCCCGATCGCGGCCGAGACCACCCACCCCGAAGCGCTCGAGGAGCTGCTCGACGTGACGACGGGTGTCGAGGTCCTCACCGGCTGACGGCCCCCGGTGGACGGCGGCTACCGTGCTCGCGTGGACGGCGCGCAGCTCGGGTTCGACTTCGCCACCACCCGGCTGGTGCGGGTCACGCCGTCGAAGCTCGGCACGTGGGACGACTGCCCGCGCCGGTTCCGCATGACCTACCTCGACCGGCCGCGGCCGCCCGCGGTGGCGCCCGTGCGGGGAGCACCCTCGGTGCCGTGGTGCACCTCGCGCTGCGGGCCTTCTTCGACCTCCCGCAGGCCGAACGCACTCCGCGCGCCGCTGCCCGGCTCGTCGACCGGTACTGGAACAGCGAGGGCTTCCGCGACGCCGACCAGGCCGCCGAGTACCGCGAGCGGGCCAGGGGCTGGATGGCCGACTATGTCGCCGAGCTCGATCCGGACGCCGAGCCCGTCGCGGTGGAGCGGTGGGTGTCGGTGGCCACCGACCGGATCGTCGCCGAAGGCCGGGTGGACCGGATCGACCGGCGGGGCACCGAGCTGGTGGTCGTGGACTACAAGACCGGACGCCGCACCCCGACGCCCGCCGACACCGCATCGTCGCAGGCTCTCGCGCTGTACGCCGTGGCCGTCGAGCGCACGCTGCGCCGCCGCTGCACGCAGGTGGAGCTGCACCACCTGCCGAGCGGCACGGTGGCGGCCTGGCGGCACGACGAGGCATCGCGCCGCGAGCACGTCACGCGGGCGGAGAGCAGCGCGGCCGAGCTCGACACGGCGTCCGACGAGCTCGCGGCGGGCGGGCCTGCCGACGCGCTGTTCCCGCCGCGGCCCGGCCCGCGCTGCGGGAGCTGCGACGTGCGCCGGCACTGTCCGGAGGGCCGGGCAGCGGCACCGGAGGAGGTCCCGTGGGCCGGCCTCGCGCCCTGAGCCGCCGGCCACGGGTGCTGCGGCTGCTGTGCGAGTTCTCCGGGGTGCTCGCGGGCGCCTCGTGGCACTGGGAGTGGTGCTGCTCGTCGCGGGGATCGTGGCGGGGCAGCGCGACATGCCCGGCCCGGGCGTGGTGTCGATCGCCGGGCACGGCGCCGCCGCGGTGGCCGCGGTGCTCCTCCAGCGCCGGGCCGACCACACCCGTGGGCCGGCGGCGGCCCGGGCGGCGCTCGCCGTCGTGGCGCTCACCGTGGGGGTGTTGGCCGTCCAGTGGCTCGTCTGAAGGTCAGGAGCGCCGCACGCAGCGTCGCGAGGCCCGCGGTGGTCGCGGCGTCCGAGCCGGGGACCGCGGGAACCCGTAGAGCTCCTTCGCCCAGCCGGGCAGGAGCCCGACCGCGACCGAGGCCACGAACGTCCACGTGGGACGCGCGGGCGTCAGCAGCGCGAGCCGCCACGGCAACGGGGCGAGCAGCAACCGGGCGGCGGCCCGCCGCGCCACCGGGCTGGCCACCAGCTCCGGCCGGACCTGCGTGAAGTAGGCCTCCACAGCGGCCCGGTCGGCCGGCAGACCGGTGGCGCCGAGCAGCTCACCGGCCCGCACCTGCTCGGCCAGGAACCGGTCCTCCTCGGCGGCGTCGATCAGCCCCAGCCGGCGCACGGCGGAGGCGAACGAGCTGACCTCGCTCACGTGCACCCACCGCAGCAGGTCGGGATCGTCGGCCGCGTAGGGCAGACCCGTGACCGGGTCGGTCCCGCGCACCCGGCTGTGGATGGCCCGCACCCTGGCGGCCGCCGCCTCCGCGGTGGCGAGGTCGGCGAACGCGAGCGTGGTGACGTAGCCCGCGGTGCGCTGCAGCCGGGGCCAGAAGTCCGCGGGGAACGACGAGTGCTCCTCCACCCCCGCCATCGCCCGCGGGTGCAGCGCCTGCAGGAACAGCGCGCTGATACCACCGATGAGCGCAGCGGGGTCGCCGATGACGCGGCGGGTGGCGCTGCCCGGCGGGAACAGGCCGGCATCCGTGGCGGGAAAGGGCGGTGCGGTGCTCACCCCACCAGGATCGCCCGAACGGGCCGACGGGGCGAGCATCACGTGGGGCGTAGCGCCACCAGTTCGCCGCCCCGCTGCTCCAGCAGCATCTCGCCCAGCGCCTCCAGCCGCACCGGGCCCGGCGGGCGTTCCACCGCGATCGTGCGCAGCTCGGCGCCGGTCGCGGGATCGAGCACCCGCAGCCCGCCTGCGACCGGCACCAGGACGGCGTCGGCGTAGCCGACGGCCGGGCCGAGCGTGTCGGGGGCGTTCCACAGCGGCGAGAGCTCGCCGCCGTCCAGCGCGACCGTGTGCGATCCCGTCCACCAGGTGACCCGGTGGTCGCGGGTGGTGGTGGCCACCACCCCGCCCGGCGGGTCGGCCAGGTCGGACTCCGGCGCGTCGAGCGGGTACTCGGCCACCTGCCGGCCCGAGTGGTCGTACACCAGCAGGCGCGACGGTCCGGGAAGCGCGACGGCCACCCGCTCCGCCGACACCGCGACGACCACAGCGCCCGTGCCGGGAAGCGGCACCGAGAAGTCGACCTGCGGTTCCTCCGCGCCGTTGTCCCCGTCGGCGGCGGCCAACGTGAGCCGGTCGCTCCCCTCGCCGGGGCAGCGCTCGACGATGCCGAGCCTGCCGGACCCGAGCGCGTGGGACGCGTGCGTGCAGTCGGGCCGCGGCTGCTCGCCAACCTGCACCGGGACGGGCACGTCGCCGTACTCGAGCGTCTTGACGAGGTCGCTGCGCATGACCTCGAGGTAGCGCTCGCCGGTGGCGAGCACCGACGACTCGGAGGCCACCAGCCGCGTGCCCGGACGCACGTCCGGGTTGCTGGCGGCCGCCCGCGCGCCGGTGTCCGGGCGCAGGGCGGTGAGCTCGGTGCACCAGTCGGAGCCCTCCGCGTACAGCGCGAGGACCCGGCCCCGGCCGTCGTCGGCGCGGGGGAACCCGGCCGCGACCGTGCACAGCGGCCGGTCCCGCTCATAGCTCCAGCGTTCCTCACCGGTGACCGCATCGCGGCCGACGACGCGGCCGCCGTCGCCCGTGACGACGGCAGGGCCCGCCACCACCGGCAGGGCGGTGGCCCCGCTGGCGCCCGCCACGCCTCGGTGACGCCCTCGGGTACGCCGGTCGCGGCCGGCGGAGCCACGATCGGCTCGTCGGCGGGCCGGGAGGACGTGCCCGCGGCGTCACTCGTGGCCCAGAGGACGACGGTGACGCCGAACAGCAACACGACGAGCGCCGCAGCGACCACCAGGTCGCTGCGGCGTCGGCGCTCCGGCCGCACCCGCGGTGGGCGCGGCCGATCAGGGATGACGGGCGCCAACCCGGTCGCCCCGCGTGCGGTGCTCAGCTGGCGGCCGCGTCCGGCGCCTGTGTCTCGCCCCCGGCGTCGGCGGCCTCGCGGCGGCGGGTGCCACCACGGCGCCTGCGCCTGCGGCGAGCACCCTCGTCACGCGGGCCCGCGTCCGGGCCGGTCTGCGGAGCGGACACCTCGGCAGCCGGTGCGTCGGCGCCGTTCGTGTCGTCAGCCGTGCCGGCCTCGGCGCCGTCGAGCATCACACCGCCGCGGCTGCGGTGCGCACCCGCGAACGCCGCGGCCGCCGCGGCGCCACGACCTCGTCCTCGGCGCGCCGGACGCCCGGCTTCGAACGGCCGGACCGGCGCTTCGAACCGTTGTCGCCCTCGGAGTCGAGGTACTCGGCCTCCAGGCCCGGCCGGGTGCGCTTCGAGCGCGGGAGCCTGCCGGTGGCGCTGGTGGGGATGCCGAGCTCGGCGTACAGGTGATCCGAGGTGGAGTACGTCTCGACCGGCTCGTCGATGCCGAGGCTGAGATCGTCGCTGACGAGCTTCCAGCGCGGGATCTCGTCCCAGTCGACGAGCGTGACCGCCACGCCCTCCTTGCCGGCGCGGCCGGTGCGGCCGATCCGGTGGACGTAGGTCTTGGAGTCCTCGGGGCACTGGTAGTTGACGACGTGGGTGACGTCGCTGACGTCGATGCCGCGCGCCGCCACGTCGGTGGCCACCAGTACGTCGACCTTGCCGGAGCGGAACGCGCGCAGCGCCTGCTCGCGAGCGCCCTGCCCCAGGTCGCCGTGCACGGCGGCGGCCGCGAACCCGCGGTCGGCGAGGTCGTCGGCCACCCGCTGCACCGTGCGCTTCGTCCGCGCGAAGATCATGGTGAGGCCGCGGTCCTCGGCCTGCAGCACCCGGGTGAGCAGCTCGACCTTGTCCATCGCGTGGGCGCGGTAGACCAGCTGCTTGGTGCGCTCGTGGATCGAGCCCTGGTCGGACTCCTCCGCCCGGATGTGCGTGGGGCGGTGCAGGAACGTGCGGGACAGCTGGATGATCGGGCCCGGCATGGTGGCCGAGAAGAGCATCGTGTGCCGCTGGTCCGGCAGCATCCGCATGATGCGCTCGACGTCGGGCAGGAAGCCCAGGTCCAGCATCTCGTCGGCCTCGTCGAGCACGAGTGCCTTGACGCGGCCCAGCACCAGGTGGCGCTGCTCGGCGAGGTCGAGCAGCCGGCCGGGGGTGCCGACCACGACGTCGACGCCCTTGCGGAGGGCGGCGAGCTGCGGCTCGTAGGCACGGCCGCCGTAGATCGCGGTGACGCGGACGCCGAGGTGCTTGCCCGCGTCGGCGATGTCCTTGGCGACCTGCACGCACAGCTCGCGCGTTGGCACCACGACCAGCGCCTGCGGGACGTCCTTCGTGCGGTCGGCGGCCTCGCCGTCGACACCGGCGGCGGGCTGCTCGGACGGCGGAACGACGCGCTGGAGTAGCGGGACGCCGAAGCCGAGGGTCTTACCCATGCCGGTGCGGGCCTGGCCGATCACGTCCTCGCCGGCGAGGGCCAGCGGCAGCGTGAGCTCCTGGATCGCGAACGTGCGTTCGATGCCGGCTCGGCCAGCGCCTTGACGATCTCGGGCCGGACGCCGAGCTCGGCGAATGTGGGGGAGTCGGGCCGGACCGGTGCGCCCGCCTGGAGCGGGTGCGCCTCCACGACCTCGTCGGTCGGGTCGGCCGCGGTGGGGCTCTCGATGGCGTCGCTGTTCACAGCGCCGGGGCTTATTGAAGTGTCGTTGTCGACGGACAGGTTGATCGCCTCTCTCCGCGCACAGGAGCCCGAGGCCGGCTCATCGACCACCGGCGCGAGAAGCGCTCGGGTGGGAGAGCTGACGAGCGCTGCACGCACCATGTCGTTGCGAGCCGGATACGCTCCCGCACCGGCGACGCGGGTGAGCGTGCGCCCCAGTCGGGCGCTGCGCTGAGACACATCTTACCGCTTCACGGGCCTCTCCGGGGCACCGCGGGGCGCGGTGGGTCGCGCATCGGCGCCGTCCGGTGCTGCCGTCCCGTGGCCGGAGCGGTATCGAACCGATCATCGTGACGTCGGTCACGAGGATCGAGCGGGCACTAGGCTCGTGAACATGGTGACTGCGCGGGCGGTGGACGAGGCCGTGGCGGATCGGGCCACCGTCGACCTGCTCGGCGTGCTGGCCTACGGGGAGCTGTCGGCTTTCGACCGCCTGGCCGAGGACGCGCGGCACGCGCCCACCCTCGGCGGGCGCGCCGCGCTCTCGGCGATGGCCGCCGCCGAGATCGGGCATTTCCGGCTCCTCGAGAACCACCTCGACGGGCTCGGGATGGCCGTCGAGGACGCGATGCGCCCGTTCGTGGCGCAGTGGGACGCCTACCACGCGTCCACCGCACCGCGCAGCTGGCTCGAGTCCCTGGTCAAGGCCTACCTCGGCGACGGGCTCGCCGCCGACTTCTACCGCGAGATCGCCGGCTGGCTGCCCGGGCCCACCGGTGATCTCGTGCAGCGGGTGCTGGCCGACACCGGCCACAGCGCGTTCGCGGAGCGCGAGGTCAAGGCGGCGTGTGCGAGCGGCAGGCAGGTGCACGACCGGCTCGCGCTCTGGGGTCGCCGCCTCCTCGGCGAGGCCGTCACCCAGGCCCAGCAGATCGTCGCCGAGCGCGACGAGCTGGCCGAGTTCATCGTCTCCGGGTCCGGCGACCTGTCCGGCATCGCCGCGCTGCTCAAGCGCCTGCAGTCCAACCACGGCAAGCGGATGGCCAAACTCGGCCTCACGTGAGCACGTTCGCCCACGGCAGAGCGCCCACGGCCGCTACCGCCCCCGCGCTCGGCTAGCCTGGGCCGCGCATTCAGCTCGGACGACGTGACCAGGAGGTCCACCGGTGGAGGTCAAGATCGGCATCGCGGAGAGCGCGCGCGAGCTCGTGGTGTCCAGCGACCAGACGCCGGACGAGGTCCAGGCACTGGTCGACGACGCGCTCAAGGACGCCGACGGGCTGCTGCGCCTCGTCGACGACAAGGGGAGGCGCTACCTCGTGCGCGCCGCCCAGATCGCCTACGTGGAGATCGCACCCGCTCAGGCCGGCCGCGTGGGCTTCGCCATCGGCTGATCTGCCGCGTCTGTTCGTCGGACTCGCCGTCAGGCGCGAGTCCGAGAACCAGCACGGCGAGTCTTGCCGTTTCGCGCGGTGAGTCCCGCGTTCCGCGGGCGTCAGTCGTCCAGGTCGGGCTCGTCCACGTGGAACGGTGGCGCGCCCACGCCCGTCAGGCGGTAGCGGCCCCACGGGTCCACGTCGCCGATGCGGGCCTCTGCGTGGCCGGTGTCGGTGCGCAGCTGCACGGTGCCGCTGGGGATGTCCGGCTGCCCGCCGGTGACCCGGATCCGGCCGAACCAGTGCAGCCGCCCGTCGTGCGGCTCGTGCCTGCTGTCCAGCTGGGCGTGGACGGGCAGGTCGCGGCCGTCGACGGTCAGCACGGCGGGGCCGGTGTAGCCCTCCTCGTGCTCGTCGTGGTCAGCCACGGTCCACCTCCGACGTGGGCATCGGGGCGGGCTGGTCGGCCATCGCGATGACGCCGGAGATGCCGCCCCAGATGAGGGTGGTCAGGTAGTCGGTGAGGGCGTCGCGGCTCATCGTGCGGCGTTCGAGCCACCAGTCGCCCGCGCTCTGCACCATGCCGACGAGGCCCTGAGCCCACGCCTCCGCGCCGCCGGAGTCGAGCCCGAGCGCGCGCAACCGCTCCCCGATGATCATGGAGAGCAGCCGGGCGATCTGCTGGCGTGCGTCCTCGACGATCTCGGCACCCGCCTCCCGCTCGATCGGGTGGTGCACGACGAAGCGCCACAGCTGCGGCTCGGCCTCGATGCCCGCGAGGAATGCGTCGATCACGCCGCGGATGAGCTGAGCGGGCTCCCGGCTGGGGTCCATCGCGGGGGCCATCCGGTTCAGCAGCATCTCGGCGGCCTTCTCCCCGACCGCCCGCTGCAAGTCCGCGCGGTCGGTGAAGTGCCGGTAGAGCACCGGTTTGGTGATGCCTGCCGCCGCCGCGAGCTCCGCGACCGACACGCCCGGCCCGTGGGTGCGTACCGCCTCCATCGCCGCCTGCACCATCTCGGCGCGGCGCTCGGCTCGCCGTTGCTGCCGCTCCGCGGTGGTGCCCGGCTTGACACGGGCTTCGTCACGATGCACGGTACTTGTGGTAACAGTTACTGGCGGTAACACGCAAGTGTCGACTGGAGGCTGGTTCGATGGCACGGACAGCGGTGTCCACCGGGACGCCCGGCCGGGTGCTGGTCACCGGTGCGGCCGGGGGCTTCGGGGCCCCGACCCTCACGCGGCTGCGGGAGCAGGGCGCGCAGGTGGTCGGGCTCGACGTCGCAGCCGCCGGAGACGAGAGCGGCGGCGTGCTCGCCTGCGACATCACCGACACCGCTGCCGTCGAGGCGGCCGTCGCCGAGGCCGTGCAACGGCTGGGCGGCCTCGACGCCGTCGTGCACTACGCCGGCATCGGCACCCCGAACGACGTGGGCGGCCCGCTCGAACCCGACGCGCTGCGGGTCATCGACGTGAACCTGCTCGGCGCGTGGCGCGTCACGGCGGCCGCGCTCCCCACGCTGCTGGCCTGCCGGGCCCAGCGCGGCGGGCAGCGCGGGCGCGCCGTCTTCGTCGCCAGCGAGCTGGCGTACGTGACCCTGCCGTTCGTCTCCGCGTACAGCGTGGCGAAGCGGGGGATGACCGCCTACGCCGACGCGCTGCGCCTGGAGTACGGCACGGAGCTGTCCGTGAGCACCGTCTACCCCGGCTACGTGCGCACGGGGATCCACACCGCCGGGCGCGAGGTCGGGCTGACGTTGGAGGGCCAGGTGCGGCGCGAGGAGGTCGAGGACGTCGTCGGCACCGTGCTGCGCACCCTCTCGGCGCCGCGGCCACCGCGCGACACCGCGTGCACCCGCGCCGGGAACCTCGAGCTGTGGGCCGGGCGGCACCTCCCCGCCACGGTCGGTGCTCTCGCCGCCCGGCAGATCCGCAGGCAGGCCGCCGCGGGGCGGTTCGACGGTTCGCCGCTCGCGGCCGGCCTCGTCGCACGGTTGACCGGTCGTACCACTGAGAGGAGCCCGCGATGAACGTCAAGATGGTGAACGACCGCGAGGCGACCGCGGAGCGGCTGCTCCGCTCGTCGCTGGACCACTCCTACGAGCCGAGCATCGACATCGACTGGGACGCCCCGCTCGCCGAGGACACGTGGGGGATGCCGCCGCATCGCGTCTCGCTGTACGGCACCGAGCTGTGGGAGGGCCTCACCGAGGAGCAGCGGCGCACGCTGTCGGTGCACGAGGTGTGCAGCATCGCCCGCATCGGCCTGTGGTTCGAGATCATCCTCATGCAGATGCTGCTGCGCTACGCCTACGACCGCGACCCGCGCCGCCAGCACATCCAGTACGCGCTCACCGAGATCGCCGACGAGTGCCGGCACTCGATCATGTTCGCGAAGATGACCGAGCGCTACGGCGTGCCCGACTACGCGCCGCGGCGGCTCACGCACGAGCTGGGGCGCTTCTTCAAGACCGTCGCGGAGGGTCCGGCGATGTTCGCCGGCACGCTGTTCGTGGAGGAGATCCTCGACCAGTTGCAGCGCGAGGCCATGCGCGACGACACCGTCCAGCCGCTCACCCGCATGGTCAACAAGATCCACGTGACCGAGGAGGCCAGGCACGTCCGCTACGCCCGCGAGGAGCTGATGCGGATCATGCCGAAGACGAACGCCGCGCAGCGCACGCTGGCCCGTTACCTCTCGGCCCGGGTGGCGTTCGTGGTGGCGCGCAACCTGATCCACCGCGACGTCTACAAGGCCGTCGGCATCGATCCGGCCGTCGGCCGCAAGGCGGCGCTGGCCAACCCGCACCACCAGGAGATGCTGCGCTGGACGGCGCGCAAGCTGGTGCCGTTCCTGCGGGAGCAGAAGCTCATCGGCGGGCCCAGCGAGGTGCTGTGGCGCAAGGCGCACCTCCTCTGATGACGACCGCCGTCATCGTGGGAGGAGTTGTCGCGCCTGCGCTGGTCCGGCCATGCTGGCGCGGTGAGTGCAGGCGCGACCGCCCCCGACAGTTCCGAGGGGCGGTACGCCCCCCGGCAGGCCTGGAACCGCCTGCTCGCCGCGGCGCTGGTGATGGTCTCCGCGGTCGCGCTGTTCGGCCTGCAGGAGCGACTGATCGGGTACGCGCTGATCCTCGCGGGCCTGGTCGTCGCGGCGCTGGTGGACCGCCTGCTGCTGCGACACCTGGTCCTCATCGCCACCGGCCTCGTCGTCATCAGCACGATGTCGCTGGAAGCGGACCTGAGCAACGCCGGCATGACCCGTTTCGCGATCACCCTGTCGATGGCGGTCGTCCTGCCCTACGCCCTCTCCCGGTGGTGGTACCGGGAGGACATCATCAAGTTCCCGGTCGGAACGGGGAACCGGTGGAGCCGGTTCGAGTTCGGCTACCTGGCGCTGGTGGTCGTCGCGGGCTACCTGATCCTCCCCGTGTACTTCCTGGGGTCGGGTGCCTACCGGAACTGGCCGGACGTCTCCGGCTCCGGCGAGATCATCCGGCTGTTCATCGGCGTGAACGGCGTCGGCCTGTGGGACGAGCTGTTCTTCATCTGCATCGTCTTCGCCCTGCTCCGCCACCACTTCCCGGTCTGGCAGGCGAACCTCCTGCAGTCCGTGGTGTTCGTCTCGTTCCTGTGGGAGCTGGGCTATCGCGGCTGGGGTCCGCTGCTCACCGTGCCCTTCGCCCTGCTGCAGGGCTACATCTTCCAGCGCACCCGGTCCTTGCCGTACGTGGTGACCGTGCACCTGACCTTCGACGCCATCATCTTCGGCATCCTCGTGCACGCCTACAACCCCGCGCTGGCGGACATCTTCCTGACCGACCCGAGATAGCTGGTGCTCCCCACCGGAAGGCACGCCTCGTCACATGACCACCGCACGATCCGTCCCCGCGGCCGACGGCGTGCCGCTGCACGTCGAGCTGGACGGCCCGCAGCATGCGCCCGTCACGGTCGTCCTTGCCCACGGCTGGACGCTCGACCGGCGCGTCTGGAGGTCGGTCGCGACGTCGCTCGCGACCGGGCCCGCACGGGTACGCGTGGTCCGGCCCGACCACCGCGGCCACGGGCGCTCGGCGCCCGTCGACCCGGCGACGATGACGATCGACCAGCTCGCCGACGACCTCGCCGAGGTCCTCGCCGCGACGGCACCCGCAGGGCCGCTCGTGCTCGCCGGGCACTCGATGGGTGGCATGACACTGATGGCACTGGCCGAGCGCCATCCGGACGTGCTGGCGCGAGCGGTCGGGGTCGCGCTGGTGGCCACCGCGAGCGGTGGGCTCGCCGAGCGGCCGTTCGGACTGTCCCCGCCCGCGGCCGCGGTGTACCGCGGGGCGCAGCGGCGGATCGCCGCCACGAGAGGGTGGTCGCGGCGGGAGAACCTCGGCGACCCGCGACTCATCGCGCCCGCGATGCGGTGGCTGCTGCTCGGCGCGCGGCCGACCCCGGAGGCCATCCGGATCACGTGCGAGACGGTGGGTGGCTGCCGCCCGCTCACCCTGTCCGGGTTCCATCCCACCCTCGAAGCCCATGAACGCGACGCCGCGCTCGCGGCGTTCGCGGACATCCCGACCGCCGTGCTCGTCGGGTCCCGGGACCGCCTCACACCCGTGCGCGCGGCCCGGCGCATCGCCGACGCGGTGCCGTCGGCCGAGCTGACGATCTTCCCCGAGGCGGGGCACATGCTGCCCGTCGAGCGGGTGTCCGGGGTGGCGAGCCGGATCGCGGCGCTGGCGACGGGTGCCGTGCGGACCGGGGAACTCCGCTCGACGGCGTGACCACCGCCGGCGGCGGAGCCGCTTTCACGCAGCCAGATCGCGCGGAACCGGTCGTGCCGCGATCGGGGCCGGGCTGCCGGGCAGGGTGACCAGCTTCGCCCCGGCCTCCTGCAGGCGGTCGCGGTGCTCGCGGATGTGGTGGTTGCAGAAGTGCAGCTCGCCTGCCGGGAGTGCGGCGCGGACGCGAGCTCGAGCAGGGCAGCGATCGCAGTAGGCGACGCAGTTGCGGCCGATGGTGTTCACGTCACGCCGCCTCGAGCAGGGCGCGGCCGGTGGCCGTCAGGTGGGCCGGGCCGGGACCCGAGGCGATCAGGCCCGCGTTCGCCAGCCGACGGCCGACGAACTGGTCGCAGCAACCCAGACCGTCGACGGCGAGGACGCCGATCGCGGAGACGGTGCAGCGTCCGGCGGCGACCGCACGCAGGACGGCGCGGTCCCGGTAGCTGAGGTCGGTCGTGGCGATCATCGTTCGCTCCCTTCCGGGCCGGCGCGCTCCGTGCGGCGCGGTTGTAGATGAGACCGCGGCCACATCCGGAACTCATCGCTCGCCCGGAAACCCCGACTCGTGCGCACCCGGCGCGCGACTCGCGGAAGCGGGCGCCCACCGTCCGCGAGTCGCGCTGTCCGTGTACGCGAGTCGCGGGCGGAGTGCGTGCGTGTCGCGGTGTGGCTGGGCGTCCGCTCTCGGCGAAAGGGGTTCGCCTCCCGCGAATGTCGGGGTTTGCGCAGGTGCGGCGCCGTTAGCGTCCGGGAGATCCACGCACTCGGAGGTCATCGGATGCAGCCCGCGCAGACCCGCTACGTGTTGCCGTCGTTCGTCGAACGGACGAGCTACGGCCACCAGGAGACCAACCCGTACAGCAAGCTGTTCGAGGGCCGCATCGTCTTCCTCGGCACCCAGATCGACGACGCCGCCGCCAACGACGTCATGGCGCAGCTGATCTGCCTCGAGTCGACCGAGCCGGACCGGCCGATCTCGATGTACATCAACTCGCCGGGCGGATCGCTCACCGCCATGACGGCGATCTACGACACCATGCGCTACATCCGTCCGCCGGTGCACACGTACTGCCTCGGGCAGGCCGCGTCCGCGGCGGCGGTGCTGCTGGCTGCGGGCGCGCGCGGCCACCGCTCCGTGGTGCCCAACTCACGGGTGCTCATCCACCAACCGAGCATCGACGTCGTCCGCGGACAGACCTCCGACCTGGAGATCTACGCGGCCGAGGTCTCCCGGCTGCGCCGCCGGCTCGAAGAGGCTCTCGCCGAGGGCACCGGACAGCCCGTGGAGCGCATCCACACCGACATCGACCGCGACCTGGTCCTCACCGCCGACGAGGCGGTGGCCTACGGCATCGCCGACCAGATCGTCGCCAGCCGCAAGCTCCCCCGCTGAAGGAGATCTGCAATGAGCGAGCGCCAGCGAGCGAATCATCAACACAGCGCCTGCGCGAAGCGCCGGCCGAGCGTGAGCGAGGACGAGCGATGAGCGAGCTTGCGAGCGAATCAGTGTCACAGCGCCTGCGCGAAGCGCCGGCCGAGCGCAGCGAGGCCGTGCGATGAGTGCATCCACGCTCGACGACAGCGTCAACGACCGGCTGCTGCGCGAACGCATCATCGTGCTCGGCCAGGAGGTGGACGACGACGTCGCCACGAGGCTCGTCGCGCAGCTGCTGCTGCTCGCGGGTGAGGACCCGGCCGCCGACATCACGCTCCACATCAACTCGCCGGGCGGCTCCGTCACCGCCGGGATGGCGATCTACGACACGATGCACGCGATCGAGCCGGACGTCTCCACGATCGCCACCGGGATGGCCGCGTCGATGGGGCAGTTCCTGCTCACCGCGGGCGCCCCGGGCAAGCGGTTCGCCCTGCCGCACGCCCAGGTGATGATGCACCAGCCGTCGGGCGGTGCGGGCGGGTCGGAGTCCGACATCGTGATCCGCGCCCAGATGCTGTCGAAGCTCAAGAAGCGGATCGCGGAGCTCACCGCCCAGCACTCCGGGCAGCCGCAGGAACGGATCGAGGCCGACTTCGACCGCGACCGCTGGTTCTCCGCACAGGAGGCCGCCGACTACGGCCTGGTCGACGAGGTGCTCCGCAGACGACCCCGCTAGAGAGTGTTCATGACGTGGCTGGTTTGAGTAGCGGTGCCGGTAGCGGAACCTCAGACGCCTTCTCGCTCCGGGATCGCCTCCTCATGAACGCCAGTTCACCACGTCGGCGCTGTCCTCGCGAGAAGACGCCTGAGAACCCGCAGCGGTGCCGGCGGCGTGCTCCCACGAAGCGGCTTTCAAAACACGACCTGGACCGACCCGCCAGCTCGTGTGGCTGGTCCTTCAGTCGTGGATCAGCGGGAAGCCGGCGAGGCCGCGCCACGCGAAGCCGGACATGAGGGCGACGGCCTCGTCGCGGGGTACCGACTGGTCGGAGTCGAGCCAGTACTGCGCCGCCACCTGGCTGAGACCGACCAGCCCGACCGCGAGCATCCGGGCGCGCGGCGTGTCGAGGCCCGCGTCGGTGGTGACGGCCGTGGCGACCGCGTCGATGCAACGGGTGAGGGCGCCGTCGACCACGGCGGCGGCCTCCGGCTCGCCGCGCAGGTCCGACTCGAACACGAGCCGGTAGGCCTGTCCCTCGCCGGCCACGAAGTCGAAGTAGGCCGACACGGCGGCGTGCACGCGCTGCTCGTTGTCGGTGGTGCCCTCGATCGCGGCGGTGACCCGTTCGACCAGCTCGTCGGCGTACGTGGTGAGCAGTGCCCGGTACAGCTCCAGCTTGCCGGGGAAGTGCTGGTAGAGCACCGGCTTGCTCACCCCGGCCCGCTCGGCGATGTCGTCCATCGCGGCCGCGTGGTAGCCGTGGGCCGCGAAGACGTCGCGCGCGGCCAACAGCAGCTGTGCCCGGCGTGCGTCGCGGGACAGGCGGGTGCCGCGGTGCACCGGTGCCGGCGCCTCGGTCATGCGGTTGCCCTCCGTCCATCCACCCGATCGGGGTGCGGAAAGAACACCTTACCCGTCGGTAGCAGAGGCTCGCAGGCTGTTGGCCGCGATCACGGCCCCGCCCGCGGCCGTCGCCGCGGCCGAGAGCAGCGGGCCGACCAGACCGGTCGCGGTCACCGGGAGCAGCACCGTGACGCACATGAGCGCGACCGTGAGGTTCGCCCTGGCGACGGCGGAGGTGTGGCGCGCGAGCCGGAGTGCGTCGACGGCGTGGGCGAGGTCGTCGTGGAGGGCGGTCAGCGAGGGCCGGCACTCGTGCGATGCGTGCCCGGTGTGCGGCGGGAGGCGGACGGCCAGGTCGGCGGCGTCGAGCGCCTCCGCGTAACGCTCGGAGTCGCCGATCACCCCGACGTGGGGCCCGAGCCCGCGGACGACCGAAGCCGCGTCCTCGGCCGCGACCCCGGCCAGCACGGCATCGGGTGCGAGCCCGGCGCGGGCGCCCACGGCCCGGGCCACCGGGCCCGGCTCAGCGGCCACCAGGACCGGCCGCGCCCCGAGCGCGGCCAGCCGGCGCACGGCCGCCGCGGTGGTCGGGTCGACGGCGGGCCCGACCTCGAGCATGCCGCGCGCCACCCCGTCCCATGCCACCGCGACCGGCACACAGCCCACCTCGGGGCTCCGGGCGGGCGGCTCGATGTCGTGGGCGGTCAACAGCCCGGCATCGCCCACGAGCACGGCGTGCGCGATCACCCGCTGGTCCTCGCCGGGAGCGCCACGACCTCGGCCACCAGCCCGCGTACGCCCAGACCGTCGACGCGTCGAACTCGGCGACGTCCGGCGGCTCGTGGGCGGCGGCCGCCACCGCGCGGTCGACGGGGTGCCCGGACGCCATGGCCACGCGCCCGCGAGGCGCAGCACCTCGGCGGCGCGGCCCGTCGACGCGTGCACGGCGTGCACCGCCAACCCGCGCGTGCACGGCGTGCACCGCCAACCCGCCGCCGGTGAGCGTGCCGCTGCCGGCGAGGACGACCGTGTCGACGCGGCGCGCCGTGGCGAACGCCCCGGCGCCGGAGAGCAGGACCCCGCGGCGGGCGGCCCGCTCCGTGCCGACCAGCCGGGGGAGCCCGGTGGCCAGTCGCAGGGCGCAGGGCACCCCCACGAGGAGCACGGCGAGCGCGGCGCCGACCGCGGTGGCCGGTGGTTCACCACGGACGAGCCGGAAGCCGAGCACCACCAGCGCCACCACGGCAGCCAGCACCGCGGCGGCGCACTCCAGCCGGTCCGCAACGCCGCGGCCGTGCGCTGCCGTGCCCATGATCGGTACAACGGCCGCGGACGCCCGGGATGACGTCCCCCACATTCGCGAGTCCCGTCACGGCGGGTGGCCGAACCGCCCGCGTCAGGTCATCCTCGGAAGGATGAGTGCCGCGACGCTGACGCTGGTCCGCCCCCTACTGGAGCGGGCACGGCGGCCGCAGGCGGTGCCTGCAGGCCCACCGCCGCTGGCAGACCCGGCCACCATGCCTCCCCTCGACCCCCACCAGACCGGCTGGCCGGGCGGCGAGGTGACATCCGGCGGCGTCACGCTGCACGTGCGGGAGACACCGGGACCGCAGGACACCCCGGCGGTCTACGTCCACGGTCTGTCCGGCTCGGCCACGAACTGGACCGACCTCGCCGCGCTGCTCGCCACCCGCGCCGCGGGCACCGCGGTCGACCTGCCCGGGTTCGGCCTCTCCCGGCCGCTCGCGTCGCGGGACTACTCACCCACGGGGCACGCCGACGCACTGCTCTGCTTCCTCGCGGGTCGCGGCAGGCCGGTCCACCTGCTGGGCAACTCCTTCGGCGGGGCCGTGGCGCTCGCCGTGGCCGCCCGCAGGCCGGAGCTGGTGCGCACGCTCACGCTCGTGTCGCCCGCGATGCCTGATCTGCGGCCCGACCCGCGCCGGGTGTCCGACCCGAGGCTCCTGCTCGCCCTGCTCCCGCTCGTCGGCAGGCGGGCCCGCGCCGAACTGGCCGCTGTGGACCCGCAGACGCGCGCCGAGCAGGTCGTGCGGCTCTGCTTCGGGGACCCGACCGTCGCGTCGGCGCGCCGCATGGCCGAGGCCGCCGCCGAGTTCGCCGCACGCTCCCGGTTGGCGTGGGCGCAGGAGGCGTCGGAACGCACCGGGAAGGCGATGGTGGCCGGCTGGCTGCGCGGGGAGTCGCTGTGGTCCGTGGCGGCCCGCGTGCAGGCTCCCACGCTGGTCGTGTGGGGCGACCGGGACCGGCTCGTCGCGCCGCGGCTGGCCGGCCGCACCGCGGCGGCGGTGCGGAACTCCACGCTGCTGGTGCTGCCCGGTGTGGGGCACGTCGCCCAGATCGAGGCCCCCGAGGCGGTGGCGCGCGCGTCGCGGGGATGTGGGATGCGGTTGACACGGGGACCTGGGAAGAACCCGGATGACCGCGGCGTTGCCGCAATCAGTCCGTACGTCGATGCGAGGAGCTTGATCATGGCGCTACCGCCGCTCGTGGAGCCGGCCGCCACCCTGTCCAAGGAAGAGGTCGAGCGCTACAGCCGTCACCTCATCATCCCGGACGTGGGCATGGCGGGGCAGAAGCGGCTGAAGAACGCGAAGGTGCTGGTGGTCGGCGCGGGCGGGCTGGGAAGCCCGGCGTTGCTCTACCTCGCCGCCGCGGGCGTCGGCACGCTCGGCATCGTCGAGTTCGACGTGGTCGACGAGTCCAACCTGCAGCGGCAGGTCATCCACGGGCAGTCCGACGTCGGCCGCTCGAAGGCCGAGTCCGCCCGCGACTCCATCCAGGAGATCAACCCGTTCGTCGAGGTCCGGCTGCACCAGCTGCGGCTCGACTCCTCGAACGTGCTCGACGTCTTCCGCGACTACGACCTCATCCTCGACGGCACCGACAACTTCGCCACGCGCTACCTGGTGAACGACGCGGCCGTCCTGCTCGGCAAGCCGTACGTGTGGGGCTCGATCTTCCGGTTCGAGGGCCAGGCGTCGGTGTTCTGGGAGGACGCGCCGAACGGGCTCGGGCTCAACTACCGCGACCTCTACCCCGAGCCGCCGCCGCCCGGGATGGTGCCGTCCTGCGCCGAGGGCGGCGTCCTGGGCGTCCTGTGCGCGTCGATCGGTTCGATCATGGTGAACGAGGCCATCAAGCTGATCACGGGTATCGGTGAGCCGCTGCTGGGCAGGCTGATGGTCTACGACGCCCTGGAGATGAGCTACCGCACGATCAAGATCCGCAAGGACCCGAGCACCCCGAAGATCACCGAGCTGATCGACTACGAGGCGTTCTGCGGCGTGGTTTCCGACGACGCCCAGCAGGCGGCGGCGGGCAGCACCATCACCGCGCTCGAGCTCAAGGAGATGATCGACGCGGGCAAGGACTTCGAGCTGATCGACGTCCGCGAACAGAACGAGTACGAGATCGTCAGCATCCCCGGGGCGAAGCTCATCCCGAAGGACCGCATCCTGTCCGGTGAGGCCCTCTCGGAGATCCCGCAGGACAAGCCCGTCGTGCTGCACTGCAAGTCCGGAGCGCGCTCGGCGGAGGCGCTCGCGGTGCTGCACCGCGCCGGTCTCAAGGACGCCGTGCACGTCGGTGGCGGCGTGCTGGCGTGGGTGAAGCAGGTCGATCCCTCGCAACCCGTGTACTGAGCGCAACAACGCCCGCGCGACGCGCCCCCGGTCCGACCCGTGGTCGGAGGGGGCGCCGTCGCGTTTTCGACACCGTCCGTCTTTGCTGATGCAAAGTCGAATGACGGCGGCGCGGTCGGACGCACACGAATGGCGCAATCGGCCTAGTTGTGATCACTCATCGTGATCTCATTTGTGATCCCGTGTTGGTCGAACGGAGCAGTGACACCCGGTCGAGTGCCCGGTAGCGTTCCGTAGCCGGAAGATCAAGAACGATCAGCGGTGCCGCGGTGTCGGGGTTGCGCCGCAGCACACAGCACGGTGGCCTGGCGGACCGTCCCGAGTTCCGGCATGCCTTCCGCCACCGGCGATGGGGGTCGCACAGGTGGACGACAACGCGAGACGTTGTGCCCTTCCGGGCTGCAACGAGGTGATCGAGGACATCCCCGGTCGCCCGCCTCGTCGATACTGCACGGCAGCCCACCGGGCCGCAGCCCGGCAGGCGCGCAGGGCCGCCGCGCAAGGCGGCCAGGAGGCCCGCCTCGCCGCCGCACTCCCGTGGCTGCTCGAACCCTCGGACGAGCCGCAGCCCCCTCCCGTCCCGCACGGGGTCCGGGAGCAGCGGGCCATCGTCGAGGCGCGTCGCGCCGAGCGCATGGTCGAGGCCATCGCCTCCCGGTCCGCCAGGGCGGCCGCCGGCACGTCCTCCCGCAGGCGGCGCGCCATCGCCGTGTTCGGCGCAGCGGGCGTCATCGCGGCCACCTACGTGTTCACCGCCTCCGAACCCGTCGCCCGCCCGCCCGCCGTCCAGGTGCCGCCGGGCGTCGACCCGCGAGCCGAGTGGATCGCGCACGCCCAGCTCGCCCTCACCTCGCTCGACACCCAGCTCGACACGCTCACGCGGGCCGAGCAGGTGTGGTCCGGCCTGCCCCCGGAGCGGCGCACGGTCGCCCCGCCCGCCGTGGAGGATCTGAAGGAGCGGAGGGCCGTTCTCGAACGACGCAAGGCCACCCTCCGGTCGCAGATCGACACCTACCGCTCCCTCGACCGCGCCCGCTCCGATCTCCAGAGCACCGAACGGCACCTGCAGGCGGTCGAGGAGGCGCTCGCGGACGTCCCGACCGATCGACGCAGCCCGGAGGCGGCGGCCGAGCTCGCCGCCCTCGACGAACAACGCGACCTGCGGCTGCGCCAGCGCGAGGCCAAGCGCGAGGAACTGGAAGAGCTCGAACGCGGCGTCGACAACGCCGTCCGTGCGCCGGTGCCCGACGACGAGGACGAGACCACCGAGGTCAGCGACCGCGTCCTCGACGTGGTCGAGCACGGCGACTCCGACGACGAGGCGGACGGGGAGGATGCCGACAGGGACGACTCCGATGGAAACGACTCCGACGGCGACGAGTCCGACGAGGCGGACGGGGACGACTCCGACGGCGACGAAGGGGACGAGTCCGGCCGCGACGACGAACGCGACGAGGAGGGCAAGGTACTGCCCGACCTCCCCGACGTCATCGCCCGCGACGAGCAGGAGGGCCAGGAGCGGCAGGACACCACCAACGGTGCGCCGCCGGACCCGCGGGGCCCGGGCGACGAGTCCGCGGAACACGACGACGACCCCGAGTCGGCCGACGACGAGGACGGGCCCGACGTCCGCGCCGACGGACCCGATCGTGGACCGCTCGGGGAGGCGCTCGGTTCGCTGGGCGAATCTCTCGGTGACTCGGAGGACCGCGGTGGATCCGGTGACGGCCCGGAGGCAGATCGCCGCGAGGGCGGCGGCGAGGACCAGGAGCGGCCTGGTGGGAATGCGCCCGGCTCCCTCGGTGAGGTGCTCGGCCGCGAGGACGGCGGCGACTCCGAGAAGGAGACGCCTGGGAACGAGAGGCCTGACAACGAGGCGCCTGCCGCCGGTCGTGGTGACGGGCCAGATCGTGGTGCCGGTCCGGGTGGGGGTGCCGGTGGCGAGGACACCGGCCAGGGCGGCGAGCGTGCTCGGGCGGGCGATGCGCCGGGCGCAGGCGACGACGAAGGGCAGGAGCGGCCCGGCGGGCCGCTCGGGGACGCTCTCGGCTCGGTGGGCGACGCTCTCGGTGGTGGGGATGGCGGTGAGCGGCAGGGGCCTCGCGAGCGCGACCGTGGCGCGCCGGGCGGTGAGGAGCAGAACGCCCCGGGTGGCGAGGGGGGTGGGCGCGGACAAGGCGATGAGAAGGACGAGGGCCCGGGGGAGCGGGGTCCCGTCGGCGATGCTCTCGGCTCGGTGGGCGACGCTCTCGGTGGTGGGGATGGCGGCGAGCGGGAGGGGCCTCGCGAGCGCGACCGTGGCGCGCCGGGCGGTGAGGAGCAGAACTCCCGCGGAGACGACCGGGGTGGGCGCGGACCGGGCGAGGAGGGTCCGGGCGAGGCCGAGCGGGGTCCCGTCGGCGATGCCCTCGGCTCCGTGGGCGACGCCCTCGGCGGCGGTGATCCGGGCGGCAACGGCGCAGGGCGAGAGCGGGCAGGCGGCCCTGACCGCGAGTCCCCCGACCGCGAGTCCCCGGACCGGGGTGGTTCCGGGAGTGGCGGGATCGCCGGCTCCGTCGGCAGCCTCCTCGGCGGCAGCGGCTCGGACGGCGGATCCTCCGGCGACGACGGCGACCGGGCAACGGCGGCCGGGGCAACGGCGGCCGGGGCAACGGCGGCCGGAACGACGGCGGCCGGAACGACGGCGGCCGGAACGACGGCGGCCGGAACGACGGAGACGACGACGGGGACGGCGGGGGAACGAACGACGACGACGGCGGTGGACGGTCGCCTGGTCCGCTGCGTGGTCTCCTCGGGGGCGACCGGGACAGCGACGATCGGGGCGGCGGCGACCAGGACGGTGACGACGAGAGCGACAGCGGCAGCGACCGGGGAAGCGGTTCGGCCAGCAAGCCGAGCAGCAGTGGGTCCGACCGCGGCGGCGATGACCGCGACGATGACGACGGCGGCGACGACTCGGGTTCCGGGTCGGAGCGCAAGGTCACCGGCGTCGTCGAGGCCGTCAGCGGGGCGGTGAGCGGGAGCGACGACCGGGACGACGACCGCGGCGGCCGGGCCGACCGGGAGCGCGGCGACACCGATCGCGGCGACACCGGGCGAGGATCCGGTGATGCGCGTGAGCGATCCGACGAGGGTTCCTCCCGCGAGCGCGGCGACCGCACAGACGACGACCGCACCGACGACGACCGCACCGGGAAGGGCGAGGAGCGCCGGGACTCCGACCCCGACGACTCCTCCGATTCGTCCCGGTCGGACAACGCCGAGCGAGTCGGCAGGGTGCTCGAGGCGCTGGGGGCCTCCGGCCTCGGTTCCGTGCTGGCCGCTGCCTCGGAGGCCGACGACTCGGACGACGACTCGGACCGCGAATCCGACGGGGAGGGTTCGGACCGCGAATCGGATGGTGACTCTCCGGAACGGGACTCCGACGACGACAACTCGTCGGGTGAATCTTCTGACGGCGAGTCCGGGTCCGACGGCGAGGGCGGGTGGGACGAGGGCGATCTCGAGGAGGCCGTCTGGGAGGCGCTCTCCGATGCGGCAGCGGATAACGAGTCCGACGACCGCGACTCCGACGGCGAAGGATCCGAGTCCCGCTCGGACGAGGACTCGGACAAGGAATCTGACAAGGACTCTGACAAGGACTCGGACAAGGATTCCGACGACGCGGACGACCCCGAGAGCCGTTCCGGCCGCGACTCCGACGACCGGCCGGGTGAGAAGGCGAACGAGGACGGGGACTCGGAGTCCGACCGCAGGTCGGACCGGGACTCGGCTGAGGAGAGCGAGTCGGACCGCAGCTCCGGCAAGGACTCCGACACGTCCAAGGACGACGCCGACAAGGACGACGCCGACAAGCGCGACAGCGACAAGCGCGACGCCGACAAGGACGACGACGACAAGCGCGACAGCGACAAGGACGACGACGACAAGCGCGACAGCGACAAGGACGACGACGACAAGGACGACAGCGACAAGGACGACGACGACAAGGACGACAGCGACGACGACGGGGGCGATGACGGAGGTGGGGACAGCGGCGGTGACGACGGGGGTGACGACGGCGAGTGATCAAGGAGCTCGCCGCCGCCCGATAGCGGGGCACGGCGACGCGCCCCGCGTGGCACCCCGGGACGGCGGCTCCGCGCAGGTACGTTCGGTGCCGTGAGCGCTGCGCCCGTCCTGCCGCCCGCCGGGACCACCCTGCCCGCGCACGTCCGCACCGCGTTCGGCGTGAGCGATGTCGAGCCACGTCCGGTGGTGTGGGCCGGCAGGCGAGCATGGCATTGCGGCGATGTGCTGGTCCGCCCGGTGCCGGACAACGTCGTGGCAGCGTGGTCCGCGGCCGTGCTCGACGGGCTCGAGGTCGACGGTGTGCGGGTGGCGCGCCCGCTGCGTTCGTCCGACGGGCGGTGGGTGGTGGGTGGCTGGGCTGCCTGCCGCTTCATCCCGGGTTACGTCGAGCCGCGCTACGACGAGGTGGTCGAGGCGTCGGTCCGGTTGCACGCGGCCACCACGAAAGTCTCCCGCCCTCGGCTGCTCGACGACCGTGACGACCTGGTGACGCGGTCGGCGGCGGGGGCGTTCGGGGAGCGGCGGTTGACGCTCGACGCGGCGAACGGCGGGGAGCTGTACACGCAGCTCGTCGAGTTCCGCAAGCCGGTGCAGCTCACGCCGCAGCTGGTGCACCCGGAGTTGTTCGGGGCCGTCCTGTTCGACGAGCGCGGCGCGCCTGCCTTGATCGACCTCGTGCCGTGCTGGCGGCCTGCGTCATGGGCGTCCGCTGTCGTCGTCATCGACGCGTTGGCGTGGGGCGGTGGTGACGAGGACCTGCCGCACCGGTGGTCGCACCTGGAGGAATGGCCGCAGATGTTGCTGCGTGCCCTGCTGCACCGGGTCGCGCTGCACGCGCAGCACCCCGATGCCTCCTCCCGGACGTTGGTCGGTCTGCAGCGTGCGGCCGGCGCCATCGGCCCGCTTCTCTGAGCGAGCAGTTCCGAACTCGGCCGGCGGGTGGGCGATCGGGCCGGGTGATGAACCGCCGGAAGCTCGTGATCGGCGGAAGGGGTGCCAGCACGTCACATCGGGCGCTGTCGGACCACTTCCGGTGATCACGTCGCCGGTTGGTGGCACCCAGCGGGCGGAGAAGCGCCGCGGTTTCTGGCCGGCGTGCACGGCAACGTCGTGATCGTTGCGAGATCACGATTCCCGCCGCGGCGAGGGCGCTGTGGCGGCAGCCGGACCGATCATGCCGCGTGATCGGTCCGAGGGGGTGGTCGGTGCCCTGCCGAGGGCGATCTCGCGCCGGTCGGACTGATCAAGTGGTTGTGGTCGGTCCGAGCCGACGTGGGATGCCGTGCCGAGGGCGATCCCGTGCGAGACGGACCGATCTGGGGGTCTTCGTCGATCCGAGCGCCTGCGACCACTGATCGGCTTCGGTCGTCATCAACTGATCGTGAACGCCCTCCTGCGTTCCGAGATTCTCGCTCCTCCGCCGCGCACAACTGGGGCCTCACCTCGGGTGGGTTGCGGTGGTGAGAGCAGCGTTGCGTCCCCGTCACATCGAACCGACGGGCCGGTAACGGGCCCTGCATAGCGTCGCGCCCCGGATCGACGAACCCAGGAGGATCGGCGTGACGACGACGGCACCAGCCCGCTCCCTGCTCAAGGCGAACTGGATCGACCACTGGGAACCGGAGGATCCGGGTTTCTGGCAGCGCACCGGCGCGAGGATCGCCACCCGCAACCTCTGGGCATCGATCGCGGTCGAGCACGTCGGTTTCTCGGTGTGGACCCTCTGGTCGGTATTCGTCCTGTTCATGGGCCCGGAATACGGGGTGGACGCGGCCGGGAAGTTCCTCATCGTCTCCACCGGCTCGCTCGTCGGCGCGGTGCTCCGGGTTCCCTACACGTTCGCCGTGGCCCGGTTCGGGGGGCGGAACTGGACCGTGATCAGCGGTCTGCTGCTGCTGATCCCGACGGTCGCGGCGGTGTTCGTCCTCCAACCCGGCACGTCCTTCGGCGTGTTCCTGCTGATGGCGGCGCTCGCGGGCTTCGGCGGTGGCAACTTCGCCTCGTCGATGACCAACATCAACACCTTCTTCCCGGAAGGACGCAAGGGACTCGCGCTCGGGCTGAACGCCGGCGGCGGCAACATCGGTGTGGCGGTCATCCAGCTGATCGGGTTGGCTGTGATCGCGGCGTCCGGAACGTCGAACCCCAAGATCCTGCTGGCGATCTACATCCCGCTGGTCGTCATCGTGTCGGTGGTGGCCGCGCTGGCGATGGACAACATCACCAGCGTCCGCAATGACACCGGCGCCGCGAAGCTGGCTCTCGGTGACCGGCACACGTCGATCATGTCGTTCCTCTACATCGGGACGTTCGGCTCGTTCATCGGCTACAGCTTCGCGTTCGGGCTCGTCCTGCAGACGCAGTTCGGTCGTACGCCGCTCCAGGCCGCATCGGTGACATTCATCGGCCCGCTGGTCGGCTCGCTCATCCGTCCTGTGGGCGGGTGGCTCTCGGACCGGCTCGGCGGTGCCCGCGTGACGTTCGTGAACTTCATCGCCATGGCGATGAGTACGATGATCTGCATCCAGGCTTCCGGGTCGAACTCGCTCGCATTGTTCATCACCGGTTTCATCGGGCTCTTCGTGTTCTCCGGCATCGGCAACGGATCGACGTACAAGATGATCCCGGCGATCTTCCGCAGGAAGGCCATGGCGACCATCGCCGATGGTGCCGACGCGCAGCAGGCCCTCCACGACGCCCGCCGGATCTCGGGTGCGGCCATCGGGCTCATCTCCGCGGTCGGTGCGCTGGGCGGACTGCTCATCAACCTCGCGTTCCGGCAGTCGTTCGCGACGGCCGGGTCGGGGACCCCGGCGTTCTGGGGATTCCTCGTCTTCTACGTCGTGTGCACCGTGGCGACGTATGCGGT
This sequence comes from Pseudonocardia sp. CNS-004, assembly GCA_001942185.1. Classification (GTDB taxonomy): domain Bacteria; phylum Actinomycetota; class Actinomycetes; order Mycobacteriales; family Pseudonocardiaceae; genus Pseudonocardia. The sequence continues at coordinate 104,240 of MKJV01000079.1, read as the reverse complement.
CTACGTGCGGACCGCGCCCACCGCTGCGCCGGCGGATGACGTGCGGCTCGCCCAGGCCCGGGTGTGACTGTGCCGGCCGCCCCGCCGGTGACTCGCGTCGCGACCCACTGTCCGTACTGCGCCCTGCAATGCGGGCAGTGGGTCGACGGCCGAGGGGACGTCGACGGTCGGGAGTTCCCCACCAACCGGGGTGGGTTGTGCCAGAAGGGATGGACGTCGGGCAGCCTGCTGGCCCACCCCGAACGGCTGACCACGCCGCTGATGCGCACGTCGCGCTCGACCCCGTTCGAATCCGTGACCTGGGACGCCGCCCTCGGGCAGGTCGCGGGTCGCCTCCGGGATCTGCAGGCCGAGCACGGGCCGGACGCGGTGGCGGTGTTCGGCGCGGGCGGGCTCACCAACGAGAAGGCCTATCTGCTCGGCAAGTTCGCGCGGGTCGCGCTCGGCACGTCGCAGATCGACTACAACGGCCGGTTCTGCATGTCATCGGCGGCCGCGGCGGGCAACCGGGCGTTCGGCATCGACCGCGGGTTGCCGTTCCCGGTGACCGATCTCGACGACGCCGAGGTCGTGCTGCTCGCGGGCGCGAACGTCGCGGAGACGATGCCCCCGCTGATGGGGCACCTCACCGGTGCCCGGCTGGTGGTGGTGGACCCGCGACGCACACCGACGGCGGAGCGCGCGGTGGCGTCGGGCGGTGTGCACCTGCAGCCGGTGCCGGGCACCGACCTCGTGCTCGCGCTGGGGATGCTGCACGCCGCCGCGGTCGACGGGCACATCGATGCCGACTACCTGGCCGAACGGACCACCGGCTTCGAGGACGCGTGGCGGGTGGCCGCGCAGTGGTGGCCCGAGCGCGCGGAGCGGGTGTGCGGGGTGGCGGCCGCCGACATGCGTACCGCCGCGGGCCTGCTCGCCGGAGCGTCGCGGCGCTACGTGCTCACGGCGCGGGGTGCCGAGCAGCACGCCCACGGCGTGGACACGGTCTCGGCGTGGATCAACCTCGCGCTCGCGCTCGGCCTGCCGGGCCGGCCGGGGTCGGGTTTCGGCACCGTCACGGGGCAGGGCAACGGGCAGGGCGGGCGCGAGCACGGGCAGAAGTCCGACCAGCTGCCGGGCTACCGCTCGATCAGCGACCCGGCCGCCCGTGCGCACGTAGCAGGGGTGTGGGGGGTGGAGCGGACAGCCTGCCCGGACCCGGCCGCAGCGCCACCGAGCTGCTCGCCGCGCTCGGCAGGCCCGACGGCCCGAAGGCGCTGCTCGTCTTCGGCTCCAACGTGCTCGTGTCCGCTCCGGACGCGAACGCCGTGGCCGAGCGGCTCGCTGCCCTCGACCTCCTCGTCGTGGCCGACGTACTGCCCGGCGAGACGGCGATGGCCGCCGACGTCGTGCTCCCCGTGGCCCAGTGGGCGGAGGAGGAGGGCACGATGACCAACCTCGAGGGCCGGGTGTTGCGCAGGCGTCGGGCGATGTCGCCGCCGGACGGGGTGCGGACCGACCTGGAGGTGGTCTCCGGGCTCGCCGGACGGCTCGGCGTCGCCGGCTTCCCCACAGAGCCCCGGGCCGTGTTCGACGAGCTGCGGGCGGCCTCGGCGGGCGGGATCGCCGACTACTCCGGCATCAGCTACGAGCGTCTCGACGCCGGGGAGGCGCTGCACTGGCCGTGCCCGGAGCCCGGCCACCCGGGCACGCCGCGGTTGTTCACCGAGCGGTTCGGTCACGCCGACGGCCGCGCGCGGCTGGTGCCCGTCGACCACACCCCGTCCGCGGAGCTGCCCGACGAGGACCACCCGCTGCGGGCGACCACCGGCCGGGTGCTGGTGCACTACCAGTCGGGAGCGCAGACCCGCCGGGTGGCGGAGCTCGCCCGCGTGGTGCCGGAGTCGTTCGTGGAGGTGCATCCCGACACCGCCGCCCGTGCCGGCCTCGCCGACGGCGACATGGCACGCGTGGTCTCCCGGCGCGGTGCGGCGCTGGCGCGGGTGCGGTGCGTGCCGAGCCTGCGCCCGGACACGGTGTTCCTGCCGTTCCACTTCGGTGGCGAGCAGGCGGCCAACCGGTTGACGAACCCGGCTCTCGACCCGGTCAGCCGGATGCCCGAGTTCAAGGTGAGCGCGGTGCGGCTGGAGCCGGTGTGACGCACGTCCCGCGCTCACGGGTGCGGCCGGGCGATGTGCGAGCGGCGTTACCTCTCCGTCACGAACCGCCCCACGTGTGTAACTCCGGCTACCTACCGTCGGTCGACGTGAGCAGACGGGTCGTGGTCGTGGGGCACGGGATGGTCGGTGCCCGGTTCGCCGAGGAGGTGCGGCGCCGGGACCCCGACGGCAGGCGGGTGCGTCTCACCGTGCTCGGGGCCGAGCCGTACCCGGCCTACAACCGGGTGCTGTTGTCCACCGTGCTGGGCGGCGGCCTGCAGGCCTCCTCGGTGCAGCTGCACCGCCGGGATGGGCGGCGCGGCACCGGGTCGACCTGCGCACCGGCGTCGCCGCGACGTCGATCGACCGCGAGGCGCGGGTCGTGCGGTGCTCCGACGGGGCGGTCGAGCGTTACGACGAGCTGGTGCTCGCCACCGGCAGCCGGGCCTGGCTGCCGCCGCTGGACGGTCTCGACGACGAGCGGGTCGTCACCTTCCGCGACCTCGACGACTGCGAGCGGATCATCGCCATGGCCCGCCCCGGCGCGCGCTTCGCCGTGCTCGGCGGTGGGCTGCTGGGCTGCGAGGCGGCGCGCGGGCTGGTCGGCAGGGGCGTGCGTGTGACGGTGGTGCACCCCGCGACGCACCTGATGGAACGTCAGCTGGACGCGGGTGCGGGCGCGGTGCTCGCCGCCGCGATGACGCGACTCGGTGTCGATGTCCGGCTCGGGTTCCAGGCGCTCGCCTGGGAGCCGGAGACCGGGCTGCGGGGCGCGGGCGGCGATGTCGTGGCGGCCGACGCGCTGGTGGTGTCGGCCGGGGTCCGTGCCGAGACCGGTCTCGCCGCCGCCGCGGGCATCGCGGTGGACCGCGGTGTGCTGGTCGACGACCGCCTCGCCACCTCCGACGAGCGGGTGCACGCGATCGGCGACTGTGCTCAGCACCCGGGCACCCCGGCCGGTCTCGTGCAGCCGGGGTGGGAGCAGGCGGCGGTGCTCGCCGACCTCGTCACCGGCGAGGACCCGGCCGCTCGCTACGGCGGCACCCGGGCCGTCACGCGGCTGAAGGCGCGCGACGTCGACCTCGCGACGGTGGGCGACCCGGCCGTGCTCGGCGATGCCGGCGCGGAGGTGCTGCGCTTCGCCGACCCGTCGGGCGGCCGCTACGCCACGCTCGCGCTGCGGGGCGACCGCGTGGTCGGCGGCGCCATGATCGGCCTGCCGGAGGCGGCCGCCTCGATGATCCAGTACTACGACACGGGGCAGCCCGCGCCGACCGACCGGCTCGGTCTGCTGTTCGGTCGCGCGCTGCCCGGCGCCGCGGTGACGTCCGACCCCGGAAGGCTGCCCGCGTCCGCGGTGGTCTGCCGCTGCAACACCGTCACGAAGGGCGCGTTGGTCGCCGCATGGCGAGACGGGCACACGGACGTCCCGGCACTGTCGCGCGCCACCCGCGCCGGCACCGGCTGCGGCAGCTGCGGCGACACCGTGCGCGGGATCTGCGCATGGCTCGCCGAGAGCGACCCCCCGACGCTGACCCCCGTCCCCGAGGAGGGAGCCGCGTGAAGGAGCTCGTTGTTGTCGGGAACGGCATGGTCGGGCACCGGTTGGTGCAGGCCGTCCGCGACCGCGATACCGCGGGAACGTGGCGGATCACCGTGCTGGGGGAGGAGTCCCGCCCGGCGTACGACCGCGTCGCGCTCTCGTCCTACGTCGACGGGAAGAGCGCGGAGGAGCTGACGCTGCCCGCCGGTGCCGACCCGCTCGTACAGCTGCACCTGGGCGACGCCGCGGTGGCGGTGGACCGCGACACCCGCGTGGTGCGCACGGCGGCAGGCCGCGAGCTGCCCTACGACGCGCTCGTGCTCGCCACCGGATCCGTGCCGTTCGTGCCGCCCGTACCGGGCCGGGACCTGCCGGGCTGCTTCGTCTACCGCACGCTCGACGACCTGGACGCGATCATGGCGGCGGCGGAGCGCGCCGTCGCTGCGCCCCGGGCCGGCAGGCGCTCGGCCGTGGTCGTGGGCGGTGGGCTGCTCGGCCTGGAGGCCGCGCGGGCGCTGCGGTTGCTCGGCCTGTCGCCGCAGGTCGTCGAGATCGCGCCGAGGCTCATGCCGGTGCAGGTCGACGAGGGCGGCGGCGCGGTGCTGCGGCGGCTCGTCGAGACCGAGGACCTGCAGGTGCGCTGCGGCGTGTCCGTCACCGGGATCGGCGAGGACCGGGGCCGCCTCATCGCGGCGCTGTCCGACGGCATCGAGCTGGACGCGGACGTTGTCGTCTTCTCCGCGGGTATCCGCCCCGCCGACGGACTGGCCCGCGGTGCCGGCCTGCCGGTCGGTGAGCGCGGCGGCGTGCTCGTCAACACCGCGTGCCGCACTCCCGACCCGCACGTCTGGGCCGTCGGCGAGGTGGCCGCCCTGGAGGGCCGCACGTACGGGCTGGTCGCGCCCGGGTACGCGATGGCCGAGGTGGTGGCCGACCGGCTGCTCGGCGGCGAGGCCACGATGACGCCCGCCGAGCTGGACATGTCCACGCAGCTGAAGATGCTCGGCGTCGACGTCGCGAGCTTCGGCGACGCGCTGGCCCGCACGCCGGGCGCGCTCGAGGTCGTCGTCAACGACCCGGTGGCCGGCACCTACGCCAAGCTCGTCGTGAGCGACGACGCGCAGACGCTGCTCGGTGGCGTGCTCGTCGGCGACGCGTCGAAGTACGCCACGCTGCGCCCGCTCGTCGGTCGCCGTTGCCGGCCGACCCGGTGGCGATGATCGCGCCGGGCGGGGTGGAGCTGGGCGCCGACGCCTCCCGGACTCGGCGCAGATCTGCTCCTGCAACGCCGTGACGAAGGGCGCGCTGCGCGACGCGATCTGCGGTGGGGCGCACGACGTGCCCGCGTTGAAGGCCTGCACCAGGGCCGGGACGAGCTGCGGGTCCTGCATCCCGATGCTCAAGACGTTGCTGACCCAGGAGGGCGTCGAGGTCTCGAAGGCGCTCTGCGAGCACTTCGCGGTGTCGCGCGCCGAGCTGTTCGAAATCGTGGCGGGCACCGGGATACGGACGTTCTCCGAGCTCATCGCCCAGCACGGCACCGGTCGCGGCTGCGACATCTGCAAGCCGGCCGTCGCGTCCATATTGGCGTCGCTCGGCTCGGGGCACGTGCTCTCCGGCGAGCAGGCGACGTTGCAGGACACCAACGACCACTTCCTGGCCAACATGCAGCGCAACGGCACCTACTCGGTGGTGCCGCGCATCCCCGGCGGGGAGATCACCCCGGAGGGGCTGATCGTGATCGGCGAGGTGGCCCGCGACTTCGGGCTCTACACGAAGATCACCGGTGGTCAGCGGATCGACCTGTTCGGCGCCCGCGTCGAGCAGCTGCCCGCGATCTGGCGGCGGCTCGTCGACGCCGGGTTCGAGTCCGGCCACGCCTACGGCAAGGCGCTGCGCACCGTGAAGTCGTGCGTGGGCACGACGTGGTGCCGCTACGGCCAGCAGGACTCGGTCGGCCTCGCCGTCGCGCTGGAGCTGCGTTACCGCGGGCTCCGCGCCCCGCACAAGATCAAGTCTGGCGTCTCGGGCTGCGCCCGCGAGTGCGCGGAGGCCCGCTCCAAGGACTTCGGGGTGATCGCCACCGAGACCGGCTGGAACCTCTACGTGGGCGGCAACGGCGGCTTCACCCCGCGGCACGCCGAGCTGCTCGCCTCCGATGTCGACACCGACACCTTGATCGCACTGATCGACCGGTTCCTCATGTTCTACATCCGCACCGCCGACCGGCTGCAGCGCACCGCGGCCTGGATCGAGGCCATGGACGGCGGGCTCGACCACCTGCGGGCCGTGATCGTCGACGATCGCTTGAGGATCTGCGCCGATCTCGAGGCGGCGATGGAGACGCACGTGGCCGGGTACGCCGACGAGTGGCGCGGCGTGCTCGAGGACCCCGCGAAGCTGGAGCGGTTCGTGTCGTTCGTCAACGCGCCGGATGCACCGGATCCGACGATCTCGTTCGTCACGGAGCGCGGGCAGCCGGTGCCGGTCGCGCTGGGCCTTCCGGGGGTGCGCGCCTCATGACCGCTGAATCACCGGTGACCGTCCGTCTGCTTCGCGACGGCGTTCAGCCACCGGACATGCGTGGTGAAACGATCAACCCGGCGCTGGTCGACCGCCGCTGGGAGACCGTCTGCCTGCTCGACCGCCTGCTGCCCGAGCGCGGGGCCGCCGCGCTGCTCTCGGCGGGCGGAGAGCCGGTGCAGGTGGCCCTGTTCCGGATGGCCGACGGCACGGGGGGCGGGGAAGTCAAGGGGGGCGGGCCCGAAGGGCAGGAGGGCGGGAGAGTCACAGTCATGGCGATCGGCAACGTCGACCCGTTCTCCGGGGCGGCGGTGCTCTCCCGCGGGATCGTGGGCGACCGCGGCGGCGTACCCACCGTCGCATCGCCGGTGTACAAGCAGGTCTTCAGCCTCCTCACCGGCGAGTGCCTCGACGATCCTGCCGTCCGCGTGCCGGTCTACCCGGTGCGGGTCGCCGACGGGTGGCTGCAGGTCGGGCTGCCGTGACCGCCGCCGTGTCCCCCTCCGCCGTCTCCGCGGCACCGGTGCCGCCGCTGGCCGGGTTCACGATCGGGGTCACCGCCGCGCGGCGGGCGGAGGAGCTCGCCACGATGCTGGAGCGCCGCGGTGCCGTCGTGCAGCAGGGCGCCGCGCTGCGGATCGTCCCGGTCGCCGACGACACCGAGCTCGCCGATGCCACCCGCGCGCTCATCGCCCGCCCCCCGGACGTCACGGTCGCCACCACCGGGATCGGCTTCCGCGGGTGGGTCGAGGCCGCCGACGGCTGGGGGATCGCCGAGGACCTGCTCGCCGCGCTCGGCTCCGGCAAGCTGCTCGCCCGCGGTCCGAAGGCCCGCGGCGCGATCAGGGCGTCCGGGCTGGTGGACGCGTGGTCGCCGCCGTCGGAGTCCTCCGCCGAGGTGCTCGACCACCTGCTGGAGATGGGGGTCGAGGGCCTGCGCATCGCCGTGCAGCTGCACGGGGAGCCGCTTCCCGACGTCGTCGACGCGTTGGAGATGGCCGGGGCCGAGGTGGTCGAGGTGCCGGTGTACCGCTGGCTGCCGCCCGTCGACCTCGGGCCGCTCGACCGGCTGATCGACACCGTGCTCTGCGGCGGGATCGACGTGCTCGCGTTCACCAGCGCCCCGGCCGCGGCGAGCGTGCTGGCCCGCGCCGACGAACGCGGTGTGCGCGCACGGCTTGTGGAGGCGCTGCGCGGGCCGGTGCTCGCGCTGTGCGTCGGGGCGGTCACCGCCGCCCCGCTGGAGTCCGTGGACGTCCCCACCGCGCAGCCGCAGCGGTCCCGGCTGGGTGCGATGGTGCGGCAGCTGGAGGCGGAGCTACCGGCACGGGTGCGCAGGCTGCCGGTCGCCGGGTCGGTGCTGGAGCTGCGCGGGCATGCCGTGCTCGTCGACGGTGAGCTGCGCACCGTGCCGCCCGCGGGGATGGCGTTGCTCCGGGCGCTCGCTCGCAGGCCCGGCCGGGTCGTCTCCCGCGCGGAGCTGCTGCAGGCCCTGCCCGGCGGCAGCGGCGACGAGCACGCCGTCGAGACCGCGATGGCCCGGCTGCGCAGCTCGCTCGGGCGGCCCAAGCTCGTGCAGACGGTCGTGAAGCGTGGGTACCGCCTCGCCCTCGACCCGGCCGCCGGCCCGTCGTCGGCGGGCGGCCACTGCGTTCACGGGGCGGTGCGGTGAACCTCCTGCTCGTCGCGCACGGCACGCGGGACCCGGCGGGGGCCGTCGTCACCGAGCGGGTGGCCGAACTGGCCGCGCTGCAGCTGGGGGTGCCGGTGCGCGCCTGCTTCGCCGACGTGCGCGGCCCCACGCTCGCCGACGTGCTCGCCGAGGTCGACGGCCCGACCGTCGCGGTGCCGGCGTTCCTCGCCGCCGGCTACCACGTCCGCGCGGACGTGCCCGAGCAGCTGCGCGCCACCGGCCGTCGCGACGTCCTGCTCACCGACGCGTTCGGCCCCGACCCCGCCCTGGTCGCCGCGGCCGCGCAGCGGCTGGTGGAGGCCGGCGCCCGCCCGGACGATGCTGTGGTGCTCGCCGTCGCCGCGTCGAGCGACCCGCACGCACAGGCCGACGGTGCCCGGGCCGCCCGGCGGCTCGGACGGCTGCTCGGCCGCCCCGTCACGCTCGCCCCGATCGTACTGGGTGATCGGCCGGGCGTGGGGGACGTGGTGGCGCGGCTGCGCGCCGAGGGCGCGGGGAGGGTCGCGGTGGCGTCGTGGCTGCTCGCGCCCGGCCTGTTCCAGCGCAACCTCGAATGCTGCGGGGCCGACGCCGTAGGCACCCCGCTGGCCGACCACCCTGCGGTGCTCGAGGTTCTTCGCGACCGGTATGCCCACGCGATGGTCGCGCGGGCCCGCCCCGCCTGAAACCCCGTGAGTGGATACGAGTGCCGGAGCACTCGTATCCACTCACGACTTCCGGGGGGATCGGCGGGGCAGGCGGCCGTCGACCATCAGGATCCCCTCCGCCCGCAGGCGCGCGCTCTGCTCCTGGGCCAGGTGCGGGGCGCACGTTCCGTTGGACCGCAGGACCCGGTGCCAGGGCAGGTCGTGGCCGTCCTCGGCGAGGATGCGGCCCACCAGGCGGGCGGAGCGCAGGCCGGTGCGCTCGGCGATCTCGCCGTAGCTCGCCGTCTCGCCGGGCGGGATCGCCCGCACCGCATCTCGCACCCGCTCCACGGTCTCCTCGTCCACACCGCCAGCCTGCCACCCCGGCCGCCCGCTGCCCCGCCTCGCCCGCCGACGCACCGGCTCCCCGCCGACGCACCCCGTACCGCTGGTGCTTCCCGTCGACGGGCTGCGTGAGCAGAGGGGGCGGGCGTGGGCCGAGACCGGGTGCGTGAGCGGGCGCGGGGTGCGCGGCCGAAGTGCAGCAGGGACAGCGTCGTGCGGGGCATGCTGGGCGGCGGTCGTCACGCACCCGATCTCCGGCCACGCACTCCTCCTCCGGCGGCGCCACCCGTCGGCGGGCTGCGGGGGCCGACAGAGGGTGCGTGGGGCGGGTCGTGGTGGCCCTGTCGGGGCGGCGTGGTTGCATCGGCCCGTGCTCCGGTCCGACGCCCGTCCCGACAGCTCCGCGCTCGCGCCGGGGCTCGTGCGCAGGCAGCGTGTCGTGCCCGGCGAGCCGGAGTGGGACGCCGCGGCGCGCCAGGTGCTGGAGCACCGCAGCGGCCCGCTGCGGGTGGTCGGCGGGCCGGGCACGGGCAAGACCACCGCCCTGCTGACGGCCGTGGCCCGCCGGATCAGGGCCGGGGACGACCCGGAGCGCACCCTCGTGCTGGTCGGCAGCAGGCGGGCGGCGGGCGAGCTGCGGGAGCGGATCGTCGATCTCGCCCACGACCCGGAAGAGGCGCGCACCACCCGAGAGCCGTTGGTGCGCACGGTGCACTCCTATGCGTTCGGCGTGCTGCGGCTGCACGCCGCGCGCCACGGCGATCCCCCGCCCCGGCTGCTCGCGAGCGCGAGCAGGACGCCGTGGTGCGCGACCTGCTCGGCGGGGAGCTGGCGGGGCCGGAGCACGGCGGGGTGCCCGACTCGGGGTGGGGGGAGCGGCTGCGCCCGGCGCTCGGGCTGCCCGGGTTCGCCGCCGAGCTGAGGGAGCTGCTGTTGCGCGCGGCCGAGCGCGGCCTGGGCCCCGACGAGCTGGCCGAGCTGGGGAGCCGCCACGACGTGCCCGCCTGGGTGGCCGCGGGCCGGTTCTTCCGCAGCTACGAGCACGTGATCCTGTTGCGCGGGGCGGTCGGCCGCGGGGCGCCGCAGGCCACCGCGCCCGCTCTGGACGCCGCCGAGCTCGTGGCGGCGGCGCTCGACGCGCTGGCCGCCGACCGGGAGCTGCTGGCTGCCGAGCGGGATCGGGTGCGCCACCTGGTCGTCGACGACGCACAGGACCTCGACCCGCAGCAGATGGAGCTGGTGCGGGTGCTCGGCGCCACCGCGCAGACGGTGCTGCTCGCGGGCGACCCCGACCAGGCCGTCCTCAACTTCCGGGGCGCCGATCCCGATGGCCTGCGCGCCGTCGAGGCGCCCACGGTGGTGCTGCCGGTCGACCACCGGGGCGCCCCCGGGATCCGGGAGGCCGTCGCGCGCCTCGCCGCGCGGCTGCCGGGCAGCGGCCCGGGCCGGGAGCGGGCGGCGCCGCCCGGTGAACCGGGGGTGCCCGGCGACGTGCAGGTGAAGGTGTTCGGTTCGGCGGCGCAGGAGGCCGGGTGGATCGCCGACCAGCTGCGGCGCGCCCACCTGATGGGCGGCGTGCCGTGGTCGCGGATGGCGGTGCTGGCCCGCTCCACGCGCCGCACGCTGCCCACGTTGCGACGGGCCCTGCTGGCCGCGGGCGTGCCCATCGCGGCGCCGCCCGACGAGCTCCCGCTCGCCCGCCAGCCCGCGGTCGTCCCGCTGCTCATGGTGCTGCGCTGCGCCACCCGCCCAGACGCGATCGACGCCGACGCCGCGAGCGCCCTGCTCACGTCGCCGCTCGGGTCCGCCGACCCGATGCGCATGCGGCGGCTGCGCCGCGGGCTGCTGCGGCTGCACGCCGGCAACCACCCCGGGGTCTCCGAGCCGGAGGAGACCGAGCGGGCGGGCAGCGATCCGCTGCTGGTGCAGGTGTTGCGCGCCGCGGCGCTGGGCCGGCCCGACCCGCTCGTCGCGCTGCCTCCGCACGAGACCGCGCCGCTGCGGCGGGTGAGCACACTGCTCGCGATCGCGGGTGACGCCGTCCGCGACGGCGAGAGCGCCGAGGAGGTGCTCTGGCGGGTGTGGCAGGCGAGTGGCCTCGGCCCGCGGCTGCGCGACGCGAGCGGCCGCGGCGGCCCGGTCGGTGCGGCCGCCGACCGGGACCTCGACGCCGTGCTCGCGCTCTTCGACTCGGCGGCGCGCTACGCCGACCGGCTGCCCGGCGCGTCCGTCGGGAGTTTCGTCGAGTACCTCGCCGACCAGCAGCTCCCCGGCAACTCGCTCGCCCCGCGCGCCGCAGGGCGACGCCGTCTCGCTGCTCACGGCCCACGCAGCGCGGGGCCGCGAGTGGGACGTCGTGGCGGTGCCCGCCGTGCAGGAGGGCAGCTGGCCGGACCTGCGGCTGCGGGGCAGCCTGCTGGGCAACGAGCGGCTGGTCGACCTCGTGGCCGGGGTGGCCGAGCCGGTGGGAGCCACCGTGTCGCGGATGGCGCCGCTGCTCGCGGAGGAACGGCGCCTGTTCTACGTGGCCTGCTCGCGGGCCCGGAAGACGCTGCTGGTGAGCGCCGTGCAGGGCGAGGACGAGCAGCCGTCCCGGTTCCTCGACGAGCTCGACCCGGTGCCGGCCACCAGCGCCGACCGCCCGGTCCACCGCCCGTCCCGCTCGCTCGTGCTGGCCGAGCTGGTCGGCGAGCTGCGCCGCGCCGTGTGCGCGCCCGCGGACGGTGCAGCGGGTGAGGAGCGCAGGCGCCGCGCCGCTGTGCAGCTGGCCCGGTTGGCCGACGCAGGCGTCCCGGGTGCACACCCCGACGACTGGTACGGGCTCGCGCCGGTGTCCGTCGACACCCCGCTGCGCGCGCCGGGCGAGGTCGTCCCGGTCTCCCCTCCGACGTGGAGAAGATCGTCCGCTGCCCGTTGCGCTGGGTGCTGGAGCGCCACGGCGGCTCCGAGGTGGGCGCGCTGGCGGCCGTCACCGGGTCGCTGGTGCACGCGCTGGTGCAGGCCGGCGCCGCCGGTGCCGACGGGGACGAGCTGGAGGGGGCGCTGCGCTCGGCGTGGGCCCGGCTCGATGCGGGCGCACCGTGGTTCGGCCGCCGGGAGCTCGAGCGGGTGCGCGGCATGCTCGCCGCGTTCGAGGGGTGGGTGCGCACCAGCCGGGCCGAAGGGCTGCGGCTGGTGGCCGTCGAACAGGCCGTCCAGCTCGATCTCGAGGGCGACGAGCCCGGGGAGCCGGGGGAGCGCGCAGGCCGCCCGAGCGGGCCGTGGCTGCGCGTGCGCGGGCGCGTCGACCGGCTGGAGGTCGATGCGGAGGGCCGTCCGGTCGTGATCGACGTGAAGACCGGCAAGACCGCGATCAGCGCCCGGGCGGCGGCCGAGCACCCGCAGCTGGCCGTCTACCAGCTCGCCGCGGCGCTCGGGGCGTTCGGCAGGCTCCTCGAACCCGGCGTGAAGCCCGGCGGCGCCCGGCTGGTCTACGTCGCCGACCAGAAGGCGGGCGGCCAGGCGAAGGAACCGGTGCAGCCCCCGCTCGACGACGAGGAGCTCGCCGGCTGGGAGAAGGTCGTGCGGCAGTGCGCCGAGGACACCTCCGACTCGCATTTCATCGCCCGCGTGGGGCCCGACTGCGACCGCTGCCCGGTACGCACCAGCTGCCCGTTGAGCGCGTCCGGCCGACCGGTCCCCGACCCGTAGCAGGTGCCACACACCGTCTCTGGGCGGATCTGGGTACGCGGTACGGTCATCGGGTACGCCGGGCGCTCCCCACGCTGCTCCCCCCACCGGTGTACGGGTCGAGGAGGCCGAGATGTCCCGGTGCCCCGGGCGGCTGCGATCGTTGATGGTCTGCGCCGCGATGTTGCTCGCTGCGGGCTGCGCCGGAGTGACCGGTTCGGCTGAGCCGGACCTCCTGCAGGCGCTGCCCGCACCCGCGCCCCCACCCACATCGGTGCCCGAACCCCCCAGCGGGGGCGTCGGCGCGGGCACCGGCCGCGACGTCACCGGCGTGGAGTGGCGGGAGGTCAACACCTTCGACTTCGAAGAGGCCTCGCTCGACCCGAAGACCTGGAACAAGTACAACAGCGTCGGTGGGTTCGGCAACGGCTTCCGTCGCCCGTCGGCGATCACCGTCGAGGACGGCCTGTTGCGAATCACCGCCCGGGGCGACGTGTCCGGCGGGTTGCAGCACGAGCGCGACCAGAAGTACGGGCGCTGGGAGTTCCGGGCCCGCACGGAGAAGGGGCGCGGCCGCGGCGCGGCGATCCTGCTCTGGCCGCAGACCGAGAACAAGGACGACGGCGAGCTGGACATGATGGAGGTGCCGAAGGAGGACCGCAGCCAGGCCCACTTCGTCATCCACTTCTCGGCGCAGAACAAGCAGGCCGGCAACAAGGTGAGCGGCGACTTCAGCCAGTGGCACACGTTCGCCATGGAGTGGCTGCCCGACCGGATCACCTGGTTCGTCGACGGGGTGAAGCAGTTCGAGACCTTCGACAAGAACGTGATCCCGAAGGTGCCCATGCACATGACGATCCAGCTCGACATGGGGCCGTTCGAGGAGTGGATCCCGGCGCCGGACGCCACCACCCCCGCCGAGCTCAGCCTCGAGGTCGACTGGGTGAAGATCTTCGCCGCTCCGCGGGACGTGCGGCGCTGACGCCCGCGCCCGACCGGGACGGGTAGAACAGCGAGGTGGAGCTCACCCCCGCGGCACTGGCCACCGCACTCGGCCTGCCGCCGCCCACCGACGAGCAGGCTGCGGTGATCTCCGCGCCGCCGGGCCCGGCGCTCGTCGTCGCCGGGGCCGGGGCCGGCAAGACCGAGACGATGGCCGCCCGCGTCGTGTGGCTCGTCGCCACCGGCCAGGTGCTGCCCGAGCAGGTGCTGGGCCTGACGTTCACGCGCAAGGCCGCCCAGCAGCTCGGCGCCCGGGTGCGGGCGCGGCTGCGGCGCCTCGCAGGCACCCGGCTGCTCGACGAGCTGGACCCCAGCGGCAGGCGCCGCGTCGAGGTACTCGCGGGCGAGCCCACGATCGCCACCTACCACGCCTACGCGGGGCGGCTGGTCGGCGAGCACGCGCTGCGGCTCCCCGCCGAGCCCGCCGCGCGCCTGCTGGGGCAGACAGCGTCGTGGCAGCTCGCCCACCGCGTCGTCACGACCTGGGCGGCCGATCTGGACGTCGACCTCGTGCCGGCCACGGTCACCGAGCGGCTGCTCGCGCTGGCGGGCGAGCTCGGCGAGCACCTCGTCGACCCCGAGGCGGTGCACCGCCACGGCGACGCCCTCGTCGCGGTGCTCGCCGCGGCACCACCCGGGAAGCGGCAGCGGGCCGAGCCGTCGCAGACCTACAAGCGGTGGATGGACGCGCAGCGCCAGCGGCAGGCGTTCCTGCCGCTCGTCGAGGCGTTCGCGGCGCGCAAGCGGGCCGAACGGGCCGTCGACTTCGGTGACCAGCTGGCGATCGCCGCGCAGGTCGCCGCCGACCACCCCGAGGTGGGCACCACCGAGCGCGCGACCTACCGCGCCGTGCTGCTCGACGAGTACCAGGACACCGGGCACGCGCAGCGGGTGCTGCTCAGGTCGCTCTTCGGCACCCCGCCCGGTGAGCCCGTGCGGCCCGGCGACCCCACCGTCACCGCGGTGGGCGACCCCAACCAGTCGATCTACGGGTGGCGCGGCGCCAGCGCGGGCAACCTGGCCCGCTTCCGCACCGACTTCCCCGGCCCGGAGGGCGGCCCGGCACCCGAGTACGGGCTGCTCACGAGCTTCCGCAACCCGCCGGAGGTGCTGGCGCTCGCCAACGCGGCATCGGCCCCGTTGCGCGCCGCGCCCGGCGCCGTCGCGTCGGTGAGCTGACGGCCGGACCGGGGGCCCGCACCGGGGACGTGCGCGTCGCGCTGCTGCCCGACGTCGCGTCCGAGATCGCGTGGATGGCCGACGCGATCGCGCAGCGGTGGCACGCCGCGAACGAGCCGCCCACGTCGGCCGTGCTGGTGCGCCGCCGCGCCGACATGGACCCGATCGCCACCGCACTGCGCGAGCGCGGCCTGCCCGTCGAGGTCGTCGGGCTCGGCGGCCTGCTCGACACCCCCGAGGTGCGCGACCTCGTCTGCGCGCTGCGGCTGGTCGCAGACCCGCTCGCCGGCCCGGCCGCGGTCCGGCTGCTCACCGGCGCGCGCTGGCGTCTGGGCGTCGCCGACCTCGCCGCGCTGTGGCAGCGCGCCCGCGAGATCGTGCCGGCGATGCCGCCGCGGCCGGGCCCGCTCTCGCCCGCCGAGCTGGCGCACGGGGCGCTGCCCGGCGAGCAGGCCGAGCAGGCCGGCCTCGTCGACGCCCTCGACGACCCCGGCGAACCCTCGCTCTACTCGGCAGCGGGCTACGCCCGGATCACGCGGCTGGCCAGGGAGCTGGGGTGGCTGCGCTCCCGCGCGTCGGCGCCGCTCACCGATCTGGTGGCCGACGCCGAACGCGTGCTGCTGCTGGATGCCGAGAGCGCGGCACGCCCCGGCCCGGTCGGGCGGGCCCACCTGGATGCGTTCGCCGACGTGGTGGCCGACTTCGCGGCCGGCGCCGAGGTGGCGACGCTCCCGGCGCTGCTGGACTTCCTCGAGACGGCCGAGCGCGCGGAGGACGGTCTCACCCCGGGCGAGGTCGAGGTGGCTCCGGACCGGGTGCAGGTGCTCACCGTGCACGCCGCCAAGGGCCTCGAATGGGAGGTCGTGGCCGTGCCGCACCTGGTGGCCCAGGTGTTCCCCGGCCGCAAGCTGTCCGGCACCTGGCTGACCAACCCCGCCGAGCTGCCGGTGGCGCTCCGCGGTGACGCCGACGACCTCCCCGCGCTGGACCTGCGACCGGCTCCCCCGACCGCAAACAGCTCGAGGACGCGATCAAGGCCCATTCCGAGGCGCTCGACGAGCGGCGGCTCGCCGAGGAACGCAGGCTGCTGTACGTCGCGCTCACGCGGGCCGAGCACGTGCTGCTCGCGTCCGGGCACCGCTGGGGTCCGGCGGGGGAGCGCCCGAAGCAGCCCTCGGACTTCCTCGTCGAGATCGCGGCCGTGCACGGGGCCGAGCAGTGGGCGGAGGAGCCCGGCCCGGACGACGAAAACCCGGCCACCCTGGACCAGCCCACAGCGCTCTGGCCCGCTGATCCGCTCGGCGCTCGGTCGGAGCACGTTCATGCCGGCGCAGATCTGGTACGTGAGTCGCTGCGGGACCTCACCGAGCGGCGGGCCGCGCAGGCCGAGGCCGCAGCCGCGCCGGGAGCGCAGATCGAGCTGCTCGTGCCGGAACCACCGCCCGAACCCGAGCTCGACGGCCGCGAGCCCGACGGCTCCGGGCCCGATGACCCCGGGCCCGATGACCCCGAGTTCGACGGCCCCGAGTTCGACGACCCGGAGCTCGACGACCCCGAGGCGGGCGACCCGGAGGGATGGGCCGCCGACGTCGACGTACTGCTCGCCGAACGAGCCGCCGCGCGCGCCCGGCCTGCGGTGGCGCTGCCCGTCCAGCTGTCGGTCAGCCAGCTCGTGGAGCTGGCGGCCGACCCCGCGGCGCTGGCCACCCGGCTGCGCCGCCCGCTGCCGCTGCCCCCGAACCCGCACGCCCGCCGCGGCACGGCCTTCCACGCCTGGCTGGAGCAGCGCTTCGGCGCTGCCCAGCTCCTCGACATCGACGAACTGCCCGGCGCCGCCGACGAGGGCGCCGCATCCGACGACGCGCTCGAGGAGCTGCAGGAGGCGTTCCTCGCCAGCGTGTGGGCCGACCGGCGGCCGGTCGAGGTCGAGGTGCCGTTCGAGACCGTCATCGCGGGCGTCGGCGTCCGCGGCCGGATGGACGCCGTCTTCGCCGACCCGGACGGCGGCTGGACCGTCGTCGACTGGAAGACCGGCGCCCTGCCCGACGACGAGCGGGTACCCGCGCTCGCCGTCCAGCTCGCGGCGTACCGGCTGGCCTGGGCGGCGCTCGCCGGGTGCGAACCGGAACGGGTGCGCGCGGCGTTCCACTACGTCCGCCAGGACGTGACCCTCCGACCGGCCGACCTGCTCGACGCAGACGGCCTGCGCGGGCTGCTCGCGGGAGTGCCGCTCGGCTAGACGGTGCTTGATCGTCAGGATCGGGACAGGAGCTGCACCGGTGCAGCTGGTGTCCCGGATGCGTCGATCACCCGGCCTCGGTCGCCCGGATCGGGGGCAAGATCGGCCGGATCGTGACATCGGCCGCATCCGTGCGGTTCAGGTCACGATCTCACCGATCAAGGCGGCCGGGACGGGGGCGAGCAGTACCTCGTTGTTGCCGCACCCGCACCGCCGTGCTGCTCGTGGTGATCACCTGCGCGTGATCGACCCGAGCCGCACACAACGGCAGCTGCGGCCTCAGAGCAGTTCGGGGTACTAGATCAGCTCGGCCAGCTTCGTGATCGTGTTCCAGTTCCGCGCGGTGACGTCGGTGCGCAGCTCGGTCTTGAGGTACGGCCCGAGGTCCGGCGCGGCCATCAGGCCGTCGGGGCACCACTGGTAGACCGCGTGGTCACCCACGCGGGCGCGGTCCGGGTCCTGCGGCACCGGCGGGTGCCCGCCACCAGGGCGGGGTCGACCGGCTGGACGTAGACGAACGCCATCATCCGTGAGCCGTTGTCGGCGACGCCGTCGAACGGGTGGCCCGCGACGATCGCCCGCAGCTCCTCGGCGGTGAGGACGGCGCAACGCACCTCCATGCCGAGCCGGGCGCGGATCGCGTCCTCGATCCGTTCGGCGTGTGCAGCGGTGTCGGCGTCCTCGCCGGTCAGCACCACGTTGCCGCTGTTGAGGTGCGTACGCACGTCCGTGTAGCCGGTGGCCTCGAGCAGGGAGCGCAGGTCGGCCATGGCGACGCGCTTCGCCCGACCGACGTTGATCCCGCGCAGGAGCACGGCGTAGCGAGGCACGACGGGAGCCTACGCGGGCCCGGACGCCGAACACCGTGTCCGTTCGCACGACTCGCCGTGCGCGTACGCCCGACTCGGCCTTCGGAACGCGGCGCTTCCCCGCGGCCTAGGGTCAGCCGCCATGAGCGCACGCATCGTGCTGTTCGGGGCCACCGGGTACACCGGCGCCCGCACGGCCGAGGCCATGGTGGGCCGGGGGCTGCGGCCGGTGCTCGCGGGGCGGGACCCGGACCGGCTGGCCGCGCTCGCGCAGCGGCTGGGCGGGCTGGAGACCGCGGTCGCGCAGGTCACGGACACGGCGTCGGTGGCGGCGCTCGTCGGACGTGGCGACGTGCTGGTCAGCACCGTCGGTCCGTTCGCGGAGCTCGGGACGCCCGCGGTGGCGGCCGCGGTCGAGGCGGGGGCGGTGTACCTCGACTCCACGGGCGAGCCACCGTTCATCCGCTCCGTCCACGAGCGCTGGGGCCCCGCGGCGGAGCGGTCCGGCGCGGCGCTGCTCACCGCGTTCGGCAACGACTACGTGCCGGGGGTGCTCGCCGGCGCGCTCGCCCTGCGCGCGGCGGGGGAGGGCGCCGACCGCGTGGACGTCGGCTACTTCATCAGCGGTCTGGGCTCCGGGCTGCCCTTCTCCCGCGGCACCCTGCGCTCACTCGCCGCGACCGCCACCCAGCCGCTCTACGCCTGGCGCGACGGCGCACTGCGCACCGAGCCGGCAGGCGCCCGGATGCGCACGTTCGACGTGGCGGGTCGCCCACGGCCCGGCGTCACGATCGGCGCCGGCGAGCAGTTCGCGCTGCCTCGCATCGCGCCCGGTCTGCGGACCGTCGACGTCTACCTCGGCTGGTTCGGGCGGGCCAGCGGTGCGGTGCACGCGGGAGCCCGTCTCGCGCCGCTGCTGTCGCGCCTGCCGGCCCGTGCCGTGGCGGTCGCGGCCGACGTCCTCACCCGCCCCGTCCCCGCCGATCCGGCCGCGCCTGCGCTCGCCGGGGCCCGCTCGCACTTCGTGGCCGAGGTGTTCGACCGCACCGGCACCCTGCTCGCCCGCACCCGGCTCACCGCCGCCGAGCCGTACGCGATCACCGCCGACCTGCTCGCCTGGGCTGCGGGGCGAGCCGCCGAGCACGGTGTGGCGGGCAGCGGGGCACTCGACGCGGTGGCGGCGTTCGGCCTCGACGAGCTGGTGGCGGGAGCCGCCGAGGCGGGGATCGTCGAGGAAACCCGGTGATCTCCGCCGGACACGGGCAGGTCGTCGCGCGCGTCCCGGGGCGGGCGGTTACTCTCCGCGCGTGGTGACGGATCAGCGTCGGAGGAACCACCGCCGGCCGCTCGCCGACCCGTCGCTGGTCGGCCTCATCCGCATGCCCGCGACGCGGGCGAGCCCCGCGGTCGCGCTGCTGCGGCGCCTGCTGGTCGCGTTCGGCTCGCTGGTGACCGCGGCGCTCGTCGTCTACTTCGGTGGCGACGCTACGTCGACAACAACAGCGACACGCCGATCTCGCTGGGCGACGCCTTCTACTACGCCACGGTCTCGCTCTCGACCACCGGGTACGGCGACATCGTGCCCGTCACCCCGGAGGCCCGGCTGCTCACCACGATCGTCATCACGCCGCTGCGGCTGCTGTTCCTCATCGTGCTGGTCGGCACCACGGTGGAGCTGCTCACCGAACGCTCCCGGCAGGCGGTCCGCATCGATCGTTGGAGGTCCCGCGTGCGCAACCACACCGTGGTCGTCGGCTACGGCACGAAGGGGCGTGCCGCCGTCGAGACGCTGCTCGGCGACGGCGCCGACCCGTCCGACATCGTCGTGGTCGACACCGACCGCACCCAGCTGGACGCGGCGTCCGCGCTCGGCCTGGTCACGGTCACCGGCAACGCCACCCGCTCCAGCGTGCTGCGGATCGCGGGCCTCCAGCAGGCCGCCGCGATCATCGTCGCCACGAACCGGGACGACAGCGCCGTGCTGGTGACGCTCACCGCGCGCGAGCTCGCCCCGGAGGTGCGGATCGTGGCAGCGGTGCGGGAGTCGGAGAACGTGCACCTGCTGCGCCAGTCAGGCGCCAACTCGGTGATCGTCTCGGCGGAGACGGCGGGCAGGCTGCTCGGCATGGCCACCACCACGCCGAGCGTGGTCGAGGTGGTCGAGGACCTGCTCACGCCGGAGGCGGGCTTCGCGATCAGCGAGCGGGTGGTCGAGGAGTCCGAGGTGGGCGGCTCACCGCGACACCTGGCCGACATCGTGCTGGGCGTGGTGCGGGGCGAGGACCTGTACCGCGTGGACGCCTCCGCCGTCGACGCCCTGGAGCGCGGCGACCGGCTGCTCTACATCCGCAAGGTCACGCTGCCCGACGAGGACTGACTGCCCGACACACCCGCGCCCGGCCCGCGACTCGGGTGCACTCAGCCCGCGACTCGCGGGAGTAGGGGCCCACCCCCGCGCGAGTCGGGGTCTGTGCGCGGGCGAGTCGCGTCAGCGGGGCAGTCCCAGCTCGAACGCCGCGCCGTGGCCCGACGGTGGGTCGACGCAGCGCAGGTCGCCGCCGTGGGCCCGCGCGATGCCGCGGGCGATCGCCAGGCCGAGCCCGGCGCCGCCGTCCTCGCCGCGGGCCTCGTCCAGCCGGACGAGCCGGTCGAAGATCCGCTCCCGGTCGGCGGCCCGGATGCCCGGCCCGGCGTCGGTGACGAGGACGGTCGCCGGATCCGCGCCCGACACCGTGACGGTGACCTCGCCCGGCCCGCCGTGGCGGCGGGCGTTGTCGAGCAGGTTGCCCAGCACCTGGGCGAGCCGGCTGGCGTCACCGCGCACCGTGACGGGCTCGCCGCGCACCTCGACCCGCTGGTCGGGCGCCACCAGCTGCGCGCGTTCCGCCTCCGAGCGGGCGAGCTCCAGCAGGTCGACCGGCTCCCGCCGCAGCTCGAGGCCTGCGTCGAGCCGGGCGAGCACCAGCAGGTCGTCGACGAGCCGGCCCGCGCGCCTGGCCTCGCGCAGCAGCAGCAGGTGGAGCCGCTCGCGGTCCTCCGACGCCATGCCGGGGGCGATCGCGGCCTCCGCGACCGCCTGCACACCGGCGATCGGGGTGCGCAGCTCGTGTGCGGCGTCTGCGACGAACCTGCGGGTCCTGGCCTCGGACGCCCGCGCCGTCGCCTCCGCACCCTCCAGCTCGTCGAGCATCGCGTCGAACGCGGCGGCCGTGCGTCCGAGCTCGGTGTCGGTGCGCGCAGGCGCGAGGCGACGTCCGCGGTCGCCGCTGGTGATCGAGCGTGCCAACGCCGTCATCGCGTCGAGCGGCGCCAGCGCGACGCGCGTCGTGAGCAGCATGACGATGCCCGCCACGGCCAGCGCGGCGACGCTCAGCACGATCAGCGTGCGTCGCACCAGCGCCTGCGCGCCGCTCACCGGCCCGCCGCTCGCGACGAGGGTGAGCCGCGAGCCGTCGGCCAGCGGCTGTTCCAGTACCTGGCGGTTGGCCCGGTCGCCGTCACCGTCGTCGTCCCACCACCCGCGGTGATCGGGACCCGGTGGCCCGCTCCGCCACGGGGGAGGCATCCAGCGTTCGTCGTCGGCGTGATCCCCGGCGTACACGCGGCCGTCGGCCGCGACGAGCTCGGCCCGGATCCCGGGCGCTCCACCCGCCGCGCCACCTCGTCGGCGGGCACGCCCTGCGAGATGAGCTGCCCGGCGAGCGTGGCGCGCACGTCCAGCTGCTGGCGCAGCTCGGAGCGGAGCTGGGCGCTGAACACGACATCGGTCAGCACGCCGACCACCAGCAGCACGGCCGCGAGCACGGTGAGGCTGAGCGCCGTGACGCGGCGCCGCAGGGAGACCGTGCGCAGCGGGCCCATCAGGCCTCGGCCTCGTCATCGGCACGCAGGACGTACCCGAGCCCGCGCACGGTGTGCACCAGCCGCGGCTCGCCGAGCTTGCGGCGCAGCGCGGACACGTGCACCTCGACCAGGTTCGGGTCGTAGTCGGTGTACCCCCACACCCGGGTGAGGATCTGGCCCTTGCTGACGACGCGGCCGCGCTGCGCGGCGAGGTAGTCGAGGAGGCGCAGCTCGGTGGCGGTGAGCTCCACCGGGACGCCGCGGCGCAGCACGGTGCCCGCCGCGGCGTCGATCACGAGGTCGCCCACCTCCACCGTGGACGGCGTGCGGCCCATGCGGCGCAGCACCGCCGTGACGCGCGCGACCAGCTCGGCGAGCGCGAACGGCTTCACCACGTAGTCGTCCGCGCCGCCGTGCAGGCCGCGCAGCCGGTCGTCGACCGCGTCGCGCGCGGTCAGCATGACCACGCCCGCGTCGCTGTGCCGGCGGACCACGTCGAGCAGCGCGAACCCGTCCCGGCCGGGCAGCATGATGTCGAGCACCACGAGGTCGGGCCGGAACGTCACGAGGTCGTCCTCCAGCCCGCGCCCGTCGGGCCGACCCGCTGCGCCGAACCCGGCCTCGCCGAGCCCGGCGACCACGGCGGTGCGGATCGCCTCGGCGTCCTCCACCACCAGCACGCGCGCGGTCACGACCCCCATTGTCCCGGCGCGCGCCCGCACCGTCCTGAAGATCGGCTGAAGGTGTGCCCCAGGTGTACGCGGGCTTCAGGCGGCCTTCAGGAACGGGCGGAACCGTCGGTGGGGAAGTTGGATCCGTCCCGAGGGGAGCAGTGAGATGAGCAGCACCGAACCACCGACGAGCGAGGTCCCGCCGCGCCGTTCCTGGAGGTCCCGGCTCCGCAGCCGGGGTGCCGTGGTCACCGCGGCGATCGTGGCGCTGGTCGTGGTCGGCGGCGTCACCGCGGCACTCCTGCTGCCCGACCACGACCGTGGCCGCTTCGGTCCCGGCGTCGACCGCGCCGGGTGGTCGGGTGCCCCGCCGTGGGCCGAGGGCCGGCACGGGCACGGCGGTCCGATGGAAGGCGGGCCCATGGGTGGCGGTATGGGTGAGCGGTTCGGTGGCCGGGGCGGGTTCGGGGACGAGCCCGTGGTCGCCGGCACCGTCGCGTCGGTGGCCGACGGTTCGGTCGTCGTGAACGTCGACGGCGCAGGGCAGCGCACCATCGCACCGACGGCGACACGCGCGTGCGCGGTGCGGGCAACAGCGGGCTCGGTGACCTGCAGGTCGGCGAGCGCGTGGTGGTGTCGGTCGAGGGCACCGGTGACGCCGCGACGGCGGAGGCGATCTGGGTGCCGCAGGCGAGCGTCACCGGCACGGTCACCGCGCTCAGCGGTGAGACGGCCACCGTGGTCTCGGTCGACGGGCTGTCCGTCCCGGTGGACACGACGGGGCTGTCCCAGAAGCCCGCCGTCGGCGATGTCGTGGTGCTCACCGGCACCGCCGACGCCGGCACGATCCGCGCCGACGGGATCCGGGTCCTGCCGAAGGCCTCGTGATCCGGGTCAGGGGCGCGCGATCAGCGCACCGGGGTCGGCGAGCACCTCCTGCACGACCGCCGTGGCGGCACCCTGCAGGGCCGCTTCGGGTCCGAGCGCGGAGAAGCGCACCTCCACGCCGGCCCGGGTGAGGACCCGGGCCTCGAGCTCGGCGCGCACCGCGTCGAGGAGCAGCGGGCCGCAGCGGGGGTAGCCGCCGCCGAGCACCACCGCAGGCACGTCGAGCAGGTGCACGGCCCCGGAGAGCGCGATGCCGAGCGCCCGGCCCGCGGCGCGCACGGCGTCCGGGCGGTCGGCGGTGAGCGACTCCCACCCGGCCACGGTCTCCAGGCAGCCGCGCCCGCCGCAGTGGCAGGTCGCCCCGTCCGGATCGACGACGACGTGGCCGATCTCGCCGGCCCGCCCACCCGCTCCGGCGAAAAGCGTGCCGTCCAACAGGATCCCCGCGCCGACGCCGATCCCGCCGGACACGACCACCGCGTCCGGCGGGCCGCCTGCCCACCGCTCCGCCAGCGCGGCGAGGTCGGCCTCGTTGCCGGCGCGGACGGGCAGGCCGCCCAGCCGGGTGCTCAGCGCGGGTCCGACGGCCACGTCGACCCAGCGGGGGAGGTTGGGCGCCCGCTCCAGCACCCCGTCGGGCCCGACGACGCCGGGCAGGGCCACCGTCGCTCCCGCGATCGGGAGCCCCGTCTCGGTCACGACGTCCGCGGCGAGCGCGGCGAGGCGGGCGAGCGCGGCGTCCGGTACGTCGTCGCGGTGGTCCGACGCCACGGTGCGCCGGACCCGCAGCGTGCCGCCGAGGTCGACGACGCACGCGCCGACGGTGTCCACGCCGACCTCCAGGCCGAGGCCGGCGGGCCCGCGCGGATCCAGCCGCAGCGGGCTCGCCGGGCGGCCCGGTCCGCCACGGGCTGCAGCGAGCTCCGTGACGAGCCGGGCCTCGATCAGCTCCTCCACCAGCGACGACACGGTGCCGCGGGTGAGCCCGGTGCGTGCCGCGACCCCGGCGCGCGAGAGCGGTTCCGGCCCGGCGACCACGCCCAGCACGAGCGCGAGGTTGTGCCGCCGCACGGTGTGTTGGCCGGCGGGAACACTCACGCCGCGGCTCCGGTCCGCGCGCGCCGCGACACACCCGCACGCACGCCGCGACTCGCGCGCACGGAGACCCCGACTCGCGGAAGGGGGTGCGACCCCACTTCCGCGAGTCGCGGTGTGGATGCCCGCGAGTCGCGGTGTCGGTGCACCCGAGTCGCGGTCCTGGTCGTCACGAGCCCGGACGCGGCGCCGTGAGATCGCGGACCTGCGCGTACCGCTCGCGGACGGCCGGGGTGGGGTCGGCCTCGAACGTCTCCGTGTCGGCCGCCTCCCACACCGGCGGGCTGTCCCCACCGGCGAGCACCCATGCCGCCTGCCGGGCCGCGCCGTCGGCCACGTACTCGCCCGGTGTGGGCCGCAGCACGGGCCGCCCGAGCACCGCGGGGGCGATGCGGGCGAGCGCCTCGGAGCGGGCGCCGCCGCCCACGAGGAACGCTCGCTCCACCGGCACCCCCGCCGCGACCAGCGCGTCGAGGGCGTCGGCGAGCCCGCAGAGCACACCTTCGACGGCCGCGCGCGCCAGGTGTGCAGGCGTGGAGCCGGCCAGGGTGAGCCCGTGCACGGCGCCGGTGGCGTCCGGCCGGTTCGGGGTGCGTTCGCCTTCCAGGTACGGCACGAGCACCAGCCCGTCCGAGCCTGCGGGCGCCGAGAGCGCCAGCCGGGCCAGCTCCTCGTGGTCGACGCCGAGGATCCGTGCGGTGGCGTCGAGCACCCGCGCCGCGTTCAGCGTGACCACGATCGGCAGGTACTCGCCGGATGCGGACGCGAACCCGGCGATGGTGCCGGTCTCGTCGGCCGTGGGGGTCGCGCTGACGGCCGAGACCACGCCGGACGTCCCGACCGAGACCACGACGTCGCCCGCGGCGGCGCCGAGCCCCAGCGCAGCGCCCGCGTTGTCGCCCGCGCCGGGGCCGAGCAGCACACCGTCCGGTGTCCGCCCGGCGGCTCGGCGGGGCCGAGGACCCGGGGCAGCCGCACGTCGGACCGTCCGAGAGCGCGTTCGAGCAGGTCGAGCCGGTACTCCCCGGTACGGCCGGACCAGTAGCCGGTGCCGCTGGCGTCGGAACGGTCGGTGACGAGGTCGTCGAGCGAGCCCGTGCCCCGCAGCTTCCAGGTGAGCCAGTCGTGCGGGAGGCACACCGCGGCGGTGGCGGCGGCGTGCTCGGGTTCGTGCTCGGCGAGCCAGCGCAGCTTCGTGGCGGTGAACGAGGCGACCGGGACGAGCCCCGTCGCCTCCGCCCACTCCTTCGCGCCCAGTTCGGCGACGAGGTCGGCGGCGGCACCGGCCGACCGCGTGTCGTTCCACAGCAGCGCGGGCCGCACCACCTCGCCCGCCGCGTCGAGGCAGACCATCCCGTGCTGCTGGCCGGCCACGGCCATCGCCTCGACGCCGTCGAGCCCGCCCGCGTCGGCGATCGCGGCCTGCAGGGCTTCCCACCAGGCGGCGGGGGCCACCTCGGTGCCGTCCGGGTGCTTGGCGCTGCCCGTGCGCACGAGGGTGCCGGTGGCCGCGTCCCGGATCACGACGGTGCACGACTGGGTCGACGAGTCGACCCCCGCCACCAGCGTCATCGCGCGCTCACCGGGCGCCGTGACGTGTTCGAACGCGAGCTGCGCCAGGCGCACGAAGCCGTAGCCGCGCTCGCCTGCCTTCACCGCGTCGAAGTCCTCGAACGCGGAGCGATCGGCCTTGAGGTCGGCGACGGTCTCGCCCGGGTTCAGCGTGGGCTTCGCCAGCTCCGCCACGCCGGAGACGGCCATGGCCTCGGCCACCTCCGGGTCGGCGCGGAACGCCGCCGCGCGCTCCTTGAGGATGAGGTAGGCGTTCATGTTGGCCGCCGCCGACGCCCACACGCCGTCGAAGTCCTCGGTGCGCAGCGGCTTGTAGTCGAAGTGGCGCGGACCGTCGTACGTGGCGCCACCGCCGGGGGCGCCGTTCTCCAGCAGGTCGACCGTGGAGAACGCGTTGAGCAGGTCGCCGTGACCGAAGATGAGGTCCTGGTCGTACTTGATGCCGCGCTGGCCGTTGAGGTCGATGTGGAACAGCTTCCCGGCCCACAGCGCCTGCGCGATGCCCGCGGTGTAGTTGAGCCCGGCCATCTGCTCGTGGCCGACCTCGGGGTTGATGCCGACGATGTCGCCGTGCTCGAGCTCGGCGATGAAGGCGAGCGCATGCCCGGCGGTGGGCAGCAGGATGTCGCCGCGGGGCTCGTTGGGCTTCGGCTCGATCGCGAAGTGGATGCCGTAGCCCTGCTCCTTGACGTACGCGGCGAGCAGGTCGATGCCCTCGCGGTAGCGTCGAGCGCAGCCGCGATGTCCTTCGCGGAGTCGACCTCGGCGCCTTCGCGCCCGCCCCAGAAGACGTACGTCTCGGCGCCCAGCTCGGCGGCCAGGTCGATGTTGCGGATGATCTTGCGCAGGGCGAACCGGCGCACGCCGCGGTCGTTGCTGGTGAACCCGCCGTCCTTGAACACGGGGTGGGTGAACAGGTTGGTGGTCATCATCGGGACGACCATCCCGGTCTCGTCCAGCGCACCCTTGAACCGCGCGATGATCCGGTCGCGTTCCGCGGCCTCGGTGCCGAACGGGATCAGGTCGTCGTCGTGGAACGTGACGCCCCACGCACCGAGCTCGGAGAGCTTGTGCACCGACTCGACGGGGTCGAGGGCCGGGCGGGTGGCCGTGCCGAACGGGTCGACGGCTTGCCAGCCGACCGTCCAGAGACCAAAGCTGAAGCGGTCCTCGCGGGTGGGCTGCGGCATGAGAAACCCCTTTGTTCGGGCATCGTACAAACTCGGCCACGGTAGCGTGCTCCGAGTGCGTCTGGCTACATGGAACGTGAACTCGGCCCTAGTCCGCCTGCCCCGGCTGCTGCCATGGCTCGACGAGCGTGCACCGGACGTCGTGTGCCTGCAGGAGACCAAGCTGTCCGACGAGGCGTTCGCCGAGGCCTTCGACGCGCCGCTGGCCGAACGGGGCTACGCGGTCGCCCACTTCGGTGAGGGTCGCTGGAACGGCGTGGCGCTGCTGTCGCGCGCCGGGCTCGACGACGTCGTGCGCGGACTGCCCGGCGAACCGCGGTTCCCGACGCCCGAGTCCCCCGCCGAGCGCGCGCGATCACGGCGACGTGCGGCGGGCTGCGCGTCACGTCCGTCTACGTGCCGAACGGGCGCACCCCCCACGACCCGCACTACCCCTACAAGCTGGAGTGGCTCGCCGCACTGCGGGAGTCGGTCACGGACCCCGCCACGGCCGTGGTGGCGGGCGACATGAACATCGCCCCCACCGACGACGACCTGTGGGACCCGGCCGTGTTCGTCGACTCCACGCACGTCACGCCTGCCGAGCGCAAGGCGCTCGCCGAGATCAAGGGCCTCGGACTGCACGACGTGGTGCGCGACCGCTGGCCGTCCGAACGGATCTTCACGTACTGGGACTACCGGGCCGGGCGCTTCCACCAGGACCTGGGCATGCGCATCGACCTCGTCCTCGCGGGCGCCGACCCGGCGGGGCGCGTGCAGGCCGCGTGGGTGGACCGCAAGGCCCGCAAGGGCAGCGGACCGAGCGACCACGCCCCCGTGGTCGTCGACCTCGACGCGGCGCCCGACGGGGACGCAGGCCCGGTGGTGCCGCCGCCCTCGACGCCGAAGAAGCTGCCCCACCGCTCCTGACCGTCACGGGTGGCCGCGGGCGGGCGCGGCCTGAGAGGGTGGCACCCATGTCGGGGGTGTACGGGTATCCACAGCCACGGTCGGCGGTGGCGGTCCCGCGGGTGGTCGCAGCCGGTCTGCTGGTCCTCTCGGGGGCACTGGCGGTGGGCGGGAGCTTCGGCGCGTTCAGCGTGTACCGCTTCGAGTCGCGGTCGGAGTACGTCGAGTCGTCGACGACCACGACCACCGGCTGGGGGGACATCCAGGAGCCGCCACCGGAGGCGGGAGAACCCGCCGCGGCGGCGATACTGCACGGCATCCCGCTCGTCGTCGCCGCTCTGCTCGCGCTCGTCGCCGCGGTCCTGCTGGTGCTGTCCGCCCGGCGCCCCGGTGACCCGGCGCCCGGCCGGCTGCTCGGCACCGGCGCTGCCGGGCTGCTGGTGGGGGTCATCGCCGTGATCTGGCTGGAGCTGATCACGTTCACCGGCAACGTCGCCTCGAACGCCGCCAACGCCGCCCCCGACAGCGAGTTCCGGAGCACCTTCGAGATCGGGGTGGGCGGATACCTCGTCCTCGTCAGCGGGCTCGCCGCGCTGGCCGCCGCGGTGCTGCTGCTCGTGCCCCGGCGTGGCCCGGCGGCATGGCCCGTCCCGCCGTTCGGGCCGGGGCAGCAGCCGTGGCCGCAGCCGCAGCAGCAGTGGATGCCGCCCCAGCAGTGGGCCGGGCCCCCGCAGCAGTGGGCGCAGCCGGGATATCCGCCGCCGCCCGGCCCGGGCGCGCCGCCCCAGTAGGCAGGATTCTCGTCAGACCGACGTGGTCCGGCCGACCGTGCGCGGAGCGGCGAGCACCCCGGTCAGCCCCAGCACCACCAGCACCGCGATCAGCACCGGCAGCGCGACCGCGGGCGCGCCGAGCAGCGCGAGCGCGGCGCCGCCCGCACCGATGAGGGCGGCGGTGCCGAGCTGGTCGGCGATCTGGGCGGCGGAGGTGTGGAAACCGGTCTCGTGCTGCTCGGACTGCCTCAGCAGCAGGAACGCGATCGACGAGAACCCCAGCCCCATCCCCAGCCCGGCGATCCCCCAGAACGGCAGGGCCAGCCACGGCAGACCCCACGACGGGCGACCAGCAGCATGCCGGCGGCGCCGACCGTCACCGCGCCGAAGCCGGCGCGCAGCAGCTTCTCGCGTGGTAGATCGGGGTGCCTGCCCTGCCACGCGGACGCGCCCGACCACGCCAGCGCGCCGACGATCAGCGGGATCCCGGCAGCGGCGAGCGACCAGCCGTGCGTCGCCTCCAGCATGAGCGGCAGGTACGAGTTGATCGTGAAGAACACGCCGGCGAGCAGCCCGCGGGCGGCGACGAGCGTGGGGATCCCGCGTTGCAGCCGGAACACGCCCCGCGGGAACAGCCGCAGGAGCGCCGGGACGAGCACCGCGACGGACGCCGCCGCCACGACCGCGGCGAGCGCCGACACGTGCTGCGACGCCCAGCTCAGCGCGGCGACCCCGACGGACGCGGCGAGGGCGGCGGCGACCACACCGCGGCGGCCCGCGCCTGACGGGCGCTCCGGCGCCGACAGCGTGCGCACGGCGGGCACCACGAGGGTCGTGGCGACCAGCACGAACGGGATCAGCCCGAGGAACACCCAGTGCCAGGAGAGTGCCTCGGTGACCACGCCGGACACCGGCGGGCCGAGCAGCGCCGGCAGCACCCAGGCCGAGGAGATCAGCCGAACACGGCGGGCCGCCCCGTTCCGGGTAGACCACGGCGATCAGCACGAAGATCGCCACGCTCGTCATGCCGGCCCCCGCGCCTGCAACACGCGCCCGACGAGCAGCTGGGCCATGCCGGTTGCCGTCCCCGCGACCAGCAGCCCCGCGCCGAACAGCAGCGGCGACACCACCAGCGGCACCCGCGGCCCGGCCCGGTCGCACCAGCGGCCCCCGAGGACGGTCGCGAACACCGACGCGGCCATGAACGTCACGAAGGGCCATGCGTACAGGGCGACGCCACCGAGGTCGGCGACGAGCGCGGGCATCGCCGTGTTCACCCCCATCGCCTCGAACGCCACCAGGCTGACCAGGAGGACGATCCCGACGGTCGTCGCGCGGCGGCTCGGTCCGAAGAGCTCGTCGCGCACGGCGGGTGGGGGAGCAGCAGCGGTCACGACGACGATCGTGCAACCTGAACCCCGGTCGAGGTCAACTCGGTTGCTGAACCTGCGGGCGGAACCGGCCGGCCGCGTGGCAACCTTCTCCCGTGAGCACCAGCACCGCCGATGCCATCGACACCCCGGAAGCGACCGCCGTGCGCGCGGCCGCGGAGCGTGCCGCGGCCGCCGCACCGGGAGTGCGGGCCGCAGGTGGCGCCGCCGTCGACGCCGCCCTGCGCACCGCGGCCGATCTGCTCCGCGCCCAGGCGTTGGCGGTGCTCGCCGCCAACCACTCCGATGTGGCGGCGGCCGAGAAGGCGGGGATGGCGCCCGGCCTGCTCGACCGGCTGCGACTCACCCCGGAACGGTTGGCGGACATGGCCACCCAGCTCGTGGTGCTCGCCGACACCCCGGAGCCGCCCGCGCAGCGCGAGGTGCGCACGCTGCCGGGCGGCGAACGCGTTTACGAGCGGCGGGTACCCGTCGGCGTCATCGGTGCGGTGTTCGAGGCCCGCCCGAACGTCACGGTGGACGTCGCGTCGCAGGTGCTGAAGGCGCGCAGCGCGGCGGTGCTGCGCACGGGATCGGCCGCGCTGGGCTCGGCCCGCGCGTTGGTCGAGCTCGTGATCGGGCCCGCGCTGGAGCGCCACGGCCTGCCTGCCGGAGCCGTGCAGCTGGTGCCCACACCCGGCCACGCCGGTGCCGAGGCGCTCGTCGGGCTGCCCGACCTCGTGCCGCTCGTCGTGGTGCGCGGCAGCGGCGAGGTCACCCGCAAGCTGTCGGCGCTCGGGGCGACCGCGGGCACCCGGATCCTCGCCCACGCCGACGGCGGTGGAGTGCTCTACCTGGACGCCAGCGCCGACCCGGCCGACGTCACGCGGCTGGTCACGGAGAGCACCGACCGGCTCGGCGTCTGCAACCGGCTCAACCTGCTGCTGATCGACCGCCCGGCCTACGACCGGTTGTGGCCGGTGGCCGAGCAGGCCCTGCGGGCGCGGGAGATCACGCCGAGCCTGCCCCGCACACCCACCCGCTCGGCCACGAGTGGGCCCTCGACAGCGGCGCGGAGGCCCATGTCACCGTCGCGCCGGTGGACGGCCCCCTGGACGCCGCCGCCACCGCCGCCCGCGAGACGTCCGGCCTCGCCGCCACCGTCTGCGCCGCCGACCGGGCCGCGGCCGAGGCGTTCATCGACGCCTACCCGGGCACCGGCGTGTTCTGGAACACCACCACCCGCCTGCTCGACGGCTACAAGCTGCTCGGCCTTCCCGAGACCGGCATCAACGTCGACCACACGCCGGGCCCGCGCGGCCCGGTGACCTACGTCGACCTGTCGCTGCGGCAGTTCGTGGTGCTCCCGCCCGCCTGACGCACGTCGCGCGCGGTGGAACCGAACCGGGCCTTGAACGCCCGGCTGAAGTGCGATGCGTCGACGAAACCCCACGAGAAGGCGAGGTCGCTGATCGTGCGGTGGCGCAGGGCCGGATCACACAGGTCGGCCCGCACGGCGTCGAGCCGCTGCGCCCAGATCCACTCCGCGATCGAGCACGGTTCACCGGCGAACGCGCGGTGCAGCGTGCTCACCGACGTGTGCAGCTGCGCGGCGATCTCGGCCACCGTGAGCCCGGGATCCCGCAGCCGGGCCCGGGCGCACGCCTTGACCTGCTCGCGGCGCGCGGTCCGCTCCGGCTCCGGCAGCGGGACGTCGGGTACCAGGGAGCTCAGCCCCGCCACCACGATGTGCTCGACGCTCTGCGCGACGGCGGCCGCCGCGGCCGGCTCCAGCACGGCGATGTCCGCCGCGAGCGTCCGGATCATCTCGATCATCAGGTGCCCGGCTCCGCGTGACCCGCGCACGCGCCGCGCCGTCAGGTCGGGGGCGGCACGCAGCTGCGAGCGCAGCATGGGGCCCGGGAGCATGAGCACGTACTGCTGGAACGGGCCGTCGAAGCGCAGTTCGTATGGCCGGGTGGAGTCGTAGACGGCGAAGTCGCCCGGTGCCAGCGCCGCGGTGCGCCCGTCCTGCGCCACGGCGCCCGCGCCCCGGGTCTGGATGCTGACGAGGAAGTAGTCCTCGGCGGCCGCGGAGATGAGCGACGGCGTGCGCCGGACGTGCTGGGCCGTGGCCGTGACGCGGGAGAGCTCCAGCGTGGCGAGTGAGTCGGCCCGGATCTCGCCGACGACGTCGCGGCCGGGGGCGGTGGTGTCGAGCCGGACGTAGGTGTCGGACACGGCCTCGTTCCAGAACGCCAATCGCTCGCGCGCGTCCACCGCGTCCGTGCTGAGCAGGCGCGACATGCACCGACGGTAGGGAGGCCGGGTCGCTCGGGCAAGGTGCTGCGTCGCAGAGTCAACGCAACGGACACGCAGGGACCAGCGCCGCAGGTGCCCGCGGGCCACCCTCCCCGGTATGACCATCGAGCACCCCCGCTTCCGGGCCGCCGCCGTGCAGGCCGCGCCGGAGTTCCTCGACCTCGACGCGGGTGTCGAGAAGGCGGTCTCGCTGATCGCCGAGGCGGCGGCGAACGGCGCGCGGCTCATCGGCTTCCCGGAGACCT
The DNA here is from genome assembly GCA_001942185.1 of Pseudonocardia sp. CNS-004. Lineage (GTDB taxonomy): Bacteria > Actinomycetota > Actinomycetes > Mycobacteriales > Pseudonocardiaceae > Pseudonocardia. Next base: position 71,617 of record MKJV01000079.1, on the reverse strand, counting down.
GGCTGCCCGGCTACCCGTGGTTCATCTGGCTCGACGCCCCGGCGTGGGGCTGCAGTTCTTCCAGCGCTACCACGACAACTCGCTGGTCTACGGGAGCCCGCAGGCCGACCGGCTCGCCGCGGCCGCGCGGGAGCACGGGATCACGGTGGTCATGGGCCTGTCCGAACGGCAGGCCGGCAGCCTCTACATCGCTCAGTGGATCATCGGCCCGGACGGGGAGACGATCGCGAGGCGGCGCAAGCTCAAGCCGACCCACGTCGAGCGGACCGTGTTCGGCGAGGGCGACGGCAGCGACCTGTCGGTGTACGACACCCCGCTCGGCAGGCTCGGCGGGCTGTGCTGCTGGGAGCACCTGCAGCCGCTGTCGAAGTACGCGATGTACGCCCAGAACGAGCAGGTGCACGTCGCGGCGTGGCCCAGCTTCTCGCTCTACCCCGGCGCCGCGTACGCGCTCGGGCCCGAGGTGAACACGTCCGCGAGCCGCGTCTACGCCGTCGAGGGCGGCTGCTTCGTCGTGGCCCCGTGCGCCACCGTCTCGCCGGAGATGGTCGAGCTCCTGTGCACCGACGAGACCAAGCGGGCCCTGCTGCAGCCCGGCGGCGGGCACGCCCGGATCTTCGGCCCGGACGGCAGCCTCCTGCACGAGCCCCTCGCGCCCGACCAGGAGGGCATCGTCCACGCCGACCTCGACCTCGGCATGATCTCCCTCGCGAAGGCCGCCGCCGACCCGGCGGGGCACTACGCGCGACCGGACGTCACCCGGCTGCTCCTCAACAAGACCCCGGGTGACCGCGTCGTGCCCTTCGCCGCCCCCGGCGTCGAGATCGAGGGGGAGCTCCCGCCGATCGCCGCCACCCGCGTCCCCGCGGACGTGTGACGTGGAGTCGGCGATCCCGGGACACCTCACCGTCCCCCGCACCCACCCCGGCCGGATGACGCAGGGGTACGCGCCGCCGTACCCGTCCTTCGTCGCGCGTATGCGACCCGCCGTGCGCCAGGTCGTGATGGCCTACTTCGGGCTGCAGTCCAGCGGTGACGCGCCCGCGGGCGCGCTCGACGCACTCGATGCCGCCCTGACCGCGCCCGACGGGCCGGGCCACCCCGCCGGGCCCGTCACGTGGCTCCGGACGGAGTCGTCGACGTCGTCACGGCCGCGTACTGGGACGATCCGGCGGCGTTCGACCGCTGGTCGGCCGCGCACCGCGAGTCCTGGCTCGACGTCCGGGACGGGTGCGGACGCTGGGCCGAGGTCCTGCGGCCCACCGCGGAGGCGCACGAGACCTTGTTCTCCTCCCTCGGCAGGCCGGAGGGCGTCGCCGTGCTCGCGGACGGCTGGAGCGGGGAGGTCGCCGAGCACGGCTACTGGGGCGGGATGCGCGACCGCCTCCCGCTGTCGCAGACCGACCCGCTCGTGGCGACGGGCAGCCCGTCGGTCGAACGCGACGGGGACCGCGTGCGGATCCGGCCGCACGGCGGCATGTGCCTGATCCGCTCGGGCCAGGACTGGACCGACACCGACGACGCCGAGCGGGAGATGTACCTGCGTGACGTCGAGCCCGTGCTGCGGGCCGGGATGGACTTCCTGCGCGCCGAGGGAAGCGGCATCGGCTGCTACACCAACCGCTACCTCACGGTCGTGGAGGACGGGAATCCGGTCGAGCGCACGTTCGGCATGGGGTGGTGGCGCAGCCTGGCCGACCTGGAGCGCTGGGCGGAGTCGCACCCGACACACGTCGCGATCTTCGGAGCCGCGATGCGCTACCTCTCGACGCTCGGCCCCGCGGCCCGGCTGCGGCTCTACCACGAGGTGTCGGTGGTCGCCGACGGCGAAGCGTTCTTCGAGTACGTCGGCTGCCGTCCGGGCACCGGCCTGCTCGGCGCCGTGCCGGGGTAGCAGCCGGGGTGGACGCCGAGCCGCCGGGGCGGGATACATTCGACACCGTGCCTGCGCCAGAACTCCATCGGACGACGCTGCCCAACGGGCTGCGGGTCCTCGTGGTCCCGGACCCCGCCACCCCCGTCGTCGGCGTCGCCGTGCACGTCGACGTGGGATTCCGCTCGGAACCGGAGGGACGCACCGGTTTCGCGCACCTGTTCGAGCACCTGATGTTCCAGGGCAGCGAGAGCCTCGAGAAGCTCGCGCACTTCCGGCACGTCCAGGGCTCCGGCGGGGTGTTCAACGGCTCGACGCACCAGGACTACACCGACTACTTCCAGGTGCTCCCGGCCGCGGCGCTGGAGCGTGCGTTGTTCCTGGAGGCCGATCGCCTGCGCGCGCCGAAGCTCACCGAGGAGAACCTGCGCAACCAGGTGGACGTGGTCAAGGAGGAGATCCGGCTCAACGTCCTCAACCGGCCCTACGGCGGGTTCCCGTGGATCCTGCTGCCGCCGGTGCTCTACGACACCTTCCCCAACGCGCACAACGGCTACGGCGACTTCTCCGAGCTGGAGCAGGCGTCCCTCGACGACGCCGCGGCCTTCTTCGACACCTACTACTCGCCGGCCAACGCGCAGGTCACCGTGGCCGGCTACCTGGACGTCGAGGAGACGCTGCGCCTGGTCGAGAAGCACTTCGGGGACATCCCGGCCCGGCCGAAGCCGCAGCGCCCCTCGTTCGGGGAGCCGCTGCCCACGGGTGAGCGGCGCCAGTCCGTGATCGACGCGCACGCCCCGCTCCCCGCCATCGCCGTCGGCTACCGGATGCCGACCCCGGCGCCGACCTCGACGGCTACCTCGGCCACGCGTTGCTCGGCTCGGTCCTCGGCGACGGGGAGGCGGCCCGGCTGCAGCGACGGCTCGTGCACACCGACGGGATCGTCACCGACATCTCCGCGAGCGCCGGGCTCATGGGCCCCCTCGACGCCCGCGACCCCGACACGTTCACGATCACCGCCGTGCACCCGGCCGCGGTCGACCCCGACCGCGTGCTCGCCGCCGTCGACGAGGAGCTGGACAAGCTCGCCGCGGAAGGCCCGAGCGAGGACGAGCTGGCCCGCCAGGTGGCGCGCTGGTCCGCAGGCCTGCACAAGGAGAACGACCGCGTCATGTACCGGATGCTCGGCCTGGCGCCCGCGAGCTGCTCTACGGCCGTGCCGAGATCAGTGCGGAGCTGCCCGACCGGCTCGCCGCCGTCACCCCGGAGCAGGTGCGCGCCGCTGCCGCGGCCCTGCACTCCGGCGGCCGTGGCGTGCTGCTCGTGGAGCCCAAGGAGGGCGAATGACCGTCTCCAGCCACCGCAGCGCCGAAGCGATCGGCCGCACCGAGCCGGGGCCGCGTCCGCTGCCGCCGCTCGGACCCACCCGCGCCGTACCGCTGCCGGACGTCGAGGAGCGCATCCTGCCCACCGGGCTGCGCGTGCTCGCCGCCCGCAGGCCCGGGGTCCCGATGGTCGAGGTGCGGCTGCGGGTGCCGTTCGCGGGCGACGACCCCGAGCACGCGGCCGTCGCGGAGCTGCTGTCGTCCACGTTGCTGACCGGTACCGCCACCCGCGACCGGGTCGCCATCGACGACGAGATGGCGGCGGTCGGCGCCGACCTCGGCGTGTTCGTCGACCCCGAGCGGCTGCAGATCGGCGGCTCCGGCCTGGCCGAGGGCCTGCCCGACCTGCTCGGCGTGCTCGCCGACGTGCTCACCTCGGCCACCCACGCCGACGACGAGGTGGCGCGCGAGCGCGCCCGGCTCGTCGAGCGGATCTCCGTGGCCCGCGCGCAGCCGTCGACGATCGCCCGTGAGGCGTTGCAGCGCAAGCGGTTCGGCGACCACCCGATCACCCGCGAGATGCCCACGGGCGACGAGGTCGCGGCCGTCACCGCGGAGCAGGTGCGTGCGCTGCACGCCGCCGCGCTCGTACCCGGCGGCTCCATCATGGTCCTGGTCGGCGACATCGACCCGGGCAACGCGCTCGCCCAGGTCGAGAAGGCACTCGCAAGCTGGACGGCAGGCGCGCCCGCCCGGGAGCTGTCCGTCCCGCCCGCGATCAACCCGTCGGACCTGTTGCTGGTGCACCGGGCCGGGTCCGTGCAGTCGCAGCTGCGCCTCTCGGCTCCCGCGCTGCGCCGTGACGACCCGCGCTACGCCGCGCTCCAGCTGGCCAACCTCGTCTTCGGCGGCTACTTCTCGTCGCGGTGGATGGAGAACGTCCGCGAGGACAAGGGCTACACCTACGGTGCCCACTCCGGCATCGAGTTCGTGCCCGGCGGCGCCGTCCTCGGCGTCGAGACCGACGTGGCGAGCGACGTCACCGCCGCCGCGCTGCTCGAGACCCGCTACGAGCTGGGCAGGCTCACCGCAGTGCCGCCCACCGAGGCCGAGGTCGACGCGGCCCGCGCCTACGCCGTCGGGTCGCTGCTGATCTCGCTGGACAACCAGGGCGGGCTCGCGTCCACCCTGTCGGCGCTCGCCGCCGACGGCCTCGGGATCGAGTGGTTGCGCGCCCATCCCGGCCGCCTGGAGTCGGTCACGGTGGACCAGGTGGCGGAGGCGGCGCTGGAGTTCTTCGCGCCGTCGGCGTTCACCGGGGTCGTCGTGGGCGACGCCGACGTCATCGGCGCCGGGGTGCGGGCGCTGGGTGGGATCACCGGACCGTGACGTTCCCGCTGCTCGCCCCGCCCGTCCTGTCCCGTTCCGTCGTGATGCGCGACGAGCCCATCCGCAGCGACCGCGAACGCCAGCTCGCCGGGTGGCCGAAGGCCCGGCTCGTGGTGCTCGACGAGGGCGGGCGCACACCCGTCGACTGGGGGGAGGTCCGCAGGCCCCGCGACCGCTGGGACATGATCGCCGGCTCCGGCGCCCGGCTGATCACCCGGCCGACCACGGGCGACGAGCCACCGGAGGACGCCGTCCTGCTCGGGGAGCACGACGACGTCGCCTACTGGGCGGTCCGCGGCGAGGTCGACCTCGTCGCCGGGGAGGACCCCACCGACTGGGCCGACCTGCGCACCGTCGGCGCCGCCCTCGACGCGCTCGGCGCCGGCCTGCTCACCGGGGCCGTGGCGGTGCTGAACTGGCACTCGGCCGCCCGGTTCTGCACGCGCGACGGCTCCCCGATGCGCTCCCGCAGCGCCGGCTGGCACCGGGTGTGCGAAGCGGAGGGGCACGAGGAGTACCCGCGCACCGACCCGGCCGTCATCTGCTTGGTGCACGATGGCGCCGACCAGGTCCTGCTCGCCCGCCAGCCGGTCTGGCCGGAGGGGCGCTACTCGGTGCTCGCCGGGTTCGTCGAGGCCGGCGAGTCCCTGGAGGCGTGCGTGTTGCGGGAGATCCACGAGGAGGTCGGCGTCCGCGTCCACGACGTGTCCTACCTGGGCAGCCAGGCCTGGCCGTTCCCGCGTTCCCTGATGGTCGGCTTCTCCGCCGTGGCCGACCCGGAGGTCACCCTCGTCCCGGCCGACGGCGAGATCGCCGAGGCGATGTGGGTCACGCGGTCCGAACTGCGCGCCGCACTGGACGAAGGCGACTGGGGCGCACGGCCCAAGGCCGACCGCCGGCCACTCCTGCTCCCGGGAAAGGTGAGCATCGCGAGGTCGATGCTGGAGAGCTGGGCAGCCCTCTGACCGGACCGCACACATCGAGTCGGGACCGCACAGACGCCCCGGCGTGTGTGCGATCCGCACCCGATGTGTGCGGTGGTCAGATCTTGCGGAAGCGGGAGCGGAGGCGGGCGGCTACCGGGGCGAAGCGGGGGAGGTCCGGCCACAGCCAGCGGGTCACTCCCAGGTCCTCGGCCCGTAGCGCGTCCTCCCGGCGCTTCTCGGCGACCAGCACCTCGACCGGGTCCTGGCCCGGTCGCAGCGTGCGGCCGTACTTGACGAGGCCGTCGAACTCGCCCACCGTGCGTAGCTCGGGCCAGCCGAAGTCCACCCGCCCGATCAAGGCGCCGTGTCGGTGGCGTGCACTTCCCACTGGAGCACGGGGCGGGGGAGGCCTGCTGCGGCGATGGCGATCCGGCTGCGGGACTCGCCGACGCTCTGGCTCAACCCGTCCGCGAACGCGATGGCGCGGCGGGCGGCGGGGACGCCCGGCCAGCGTGGCGCCCGCTCGAGGGCCTCCACCAGGTCGGCCTGTGCGATGCGGTCCCGCCGCTTGGAGGACATCGCTGCATCGGCGAGGACGACGGCCTGCTCGAACGGCACCGATCGGGCGAGGTCGGCCACGGTACGAGCGAGCGACGTGACGGGCAGCCCGCCGACCACGACGATCTCCGCCGCGTCGAGTGGCGCGGTGTGCACGTGGACGAATGCGCCGCATCGGCCGCCGTTGCGCCGCGGCCGCGTCACGTGGACGCGATCCAGGGGCACGGCCCAGATGCGCAGCCCGTGTACCACCGCCGCCGACGCATGGCTCACGACGGCGTCGGTGGCGAGACCGTGGAGTGCGGCCTCGACCTGGAGCACGTGCCGCGCGAGGACGTCCTCCGGGAGCGGCCCCCCGACGTAGATGCCGCGGCGCAACGGGCTGAGCCGCCCTTCACGTACGAGCCGACGCACCTCGTCGTCGGTGAACCCGGCGGCCAGCAGCTGCGACCGCACGCTGAGCAATCCCACGCGCCGATCGTGACCGAAGGTGCCCGACGAGCGGGCCCGAACGGGAAAACCGGGCGACCGCACACATCGAGTCGGAACCGCACATCACGCCCAGCATGTGTGCCGCCCCGACCGGGTGTGTGCCGTGCTACGCCGCCAGGTCCGCCACCTTCTCCGCCACCACCGCGAAGGGCGGGTTCGTCAGGGCCGTGCCGTCTGCGAACCTCACCGTCGGCACCGTCTGGTTGCCGCCGTTCACGTTCTCCACGTACGCCGCGGCCTCGGGGTCGCGCTCGATGTCGATCTCCTCGTACGCGATGCCGGCCTGGTCCAGCTGCAGCTTGAGCCGGCGGCAGTAGCCGCACCACGTGGTCGAGTACATCGTCACCTGAGCCATGCACCGATCAACCTCCGCCGCTGCTCCTGTCTTCCCCGGCTGCGAGGATGGGCCGGTGACTGCGCCCACCCTCGAAGCCGGACTGGACGACGAGCAGCTCGCAGCGGTCACCGCGCCCCGCGGGCCGGTGTGCGTGCTGGCCGGGGCGGGCACCGGCAAGACCCGCACGATCACTCGGCGCATCGCCCACCTCGTCAGCACCGGGCACGTCGCGCCGGGCCAGGTCCTCGCCGTCACGTTCACGGCGCGGGCGGCGGGGGAGATGCGCACCCGGTTGCGCGCGCTCGGGGTGTCCGGGGTGCAGGCGCGCACGTTCCACGCGGCGGCACTGCGCCAGCTGCGCTACTTCTGGCCGCGTGTCGTCGGGGGCGACCAGTGGCGGCTGCTCGACGGCAAGCTGCGGCTGGTCGGGCAGGCGGCCGCGCGGCTGAAGGCCGGCACCGACGCAGCGTCGCTGCGCGACTTCGCCGGGGAGATCGAGTGGGCCAAGGCCACCCTCGTCACACCGGACGAGTACCCGGCCACCGTCGCGAAGCTGCGCCGGGAGACGCCTGGAACGGCGGAGCAGGTCGCGGCCGTGTACGCCGGGTACGAGGCGCTCAAGAACCGCGCCGAGATGCTCGACTTCGACGACCTGCTGCTGCACACGGCCGCGGCGATGGAGGAGCACGCCGGCGTCGCGGAGGAGTTCCGGGACCGCTACCGCTGCTTCGTGGTGGACGAGTACCAGGACGTCACGCCGCTGCAGCAGCGTGTGCTCGACGCGTGGCTCGGTGAGCGCGACGACCTCACGGTCGTCGGCGACGCCAACCAGACGATCTACACGTTCGCCGGTGCCAGCCCGCGTCACCTGCTCGACTTCGCGCGGCGGTTCCCGGAGGCCGTCGTCGTGCGGCTGCAGCGCGACTACCGGTCCACGCCGCAGGTCGTGGCGGCGGCCAACACGCTGATCGGCTCGGCGCGCGGGCGGGTGGCCGGCAGCAGGTTGCGGCTCGTCGGCCAGCTACCGCCGGGCCCGGAGCCCGATTTCGCCGAGCACGACGACGAGCCCGCCGAGGCCGCCGCCGTCGCGAAACGGATCGCCCGGCTGATCGCCGACGGCACCCAGGCGAGCGAGATCGCCGTGCTGTTCCGGATCAACGCGCAGTCCGAGGTGTACGAGCAGGCGCTCACCGAGGTCGGTGTGCCGTACCAGGTGCGTGGCGGGGAGCGGTTCTTCAACCGGCCCGAGGTGCGGCGGGCGATGATGGCCGTCCGGGCCGCGGGGGACCTCGACGCCCCGCTCGTCGACGCAGTGCGCGCGGTGCTCGCGCCCGTGGGGCTCACGCCCGACCCGCCCGCAGGCGCGCAGCAGCGGGCCCAGTGGGAGTCGCTGCTCGCGATCGTCGAGCTGGCGGAGGAGCTGGTGGCGGTCGAGCCCGACGCCGGGCTGCCGCGGTTCGCCGTCGAGCTGGAGACCCGTGCCGACGCCGCCCACCCACCCACCGTGCAGGGCGTCACGCTGGCCTCGCTGCACGCGGCGAAGGGGCTCGAATGGGATGTGGTGTTCCTCGTCGGGCTGGTCGACGGCACGCTGCCCATCCAGCACGCCGACGGTGACGACGAGGCCATCGAGGAGGAGCGGCGGCTGCTCTACGTCGGCATCACGCGGGCCCGGCGGCGGCTCACCCTGTCCTGGGCGCTGTCGCGGCAGCCGGGCGGGCCGCGCAGGCGGCGGCGCAGCCGGTTCCTCTACGGGCTGATCCCCGACGAGCACCCCGCTTCGCGCGTGGCGAACAGCGGCGGCGGCCGAGGCGAGCCCAAGCCGCGCTGCCGCGTGTGCGGTTCACCGTTGATCGGGGCCGACTCGATGAAGCTGCGCCGCTGCGCCGACTGCCCGTCCGATGTGGACGTCGAGCTGCTCGACCGGCTGCGCACCTGGAGGGCGGACGTGGCGAAGGAACAGCACGTCCCGGCCTATGTGATCTTCACGGACGCCACCCTCACCGCGATCGCCGAACACCGGCCCACCGACAACGCCACGCTCGTGCGCATCCCGGGCATCGGGGCCCGCAAGCTCGACCGGTACGGCGAGGCCGTCCTCGGGCTGGTCGGCGAGCCCGGGTAGTTGATCGGAGAAACTTCCCGTAAATAAGTTGTGCGGCCGTGGCAGCGGTCGCTACGGTCTTCTCTCGACGGACCTCACCAGCCCGTCATCTGCCACGACCTCACCTGTGAAGGGGGTGCCCCCGATGATCGCGATGACGAACACCGTCGCCGCCGTCCACGGCACCCTCCCGCGCCTGGAGTCCGTGGTGCCGACGTACGCGCGCGCGTGGAAGCAGCGCCCGTCCGGCGTCATCCTCGGCGGCTTCGGAACCGATAACAGCACAGGTGTGTCCGCAGAGGAGCGTCGTCATCTATAGACGACTTCACAGCCCCAGGTCAGAAGACCAAGGCCGCGGACCCCACCAGGGATCCGCGGCCTTTTTGTTTGTCCTGCACGACCACTCACCGCAGGAGGTTGAAGTGCTAGTCCGATCAGTTCCGTTGGACGGCGGAACGATCACTCCGGAGCAGTTCGGTGGCGACTCCGCCACCGCGCTGGGGACCCTGCTCGACGCGGCACCCCGCGCCGGGCTGGAGTTGCCGTGTCGTTCCGGCGACGCGGACCTGTGGTTCGCCGAGGCTCCCAAGGAGCTGGAGCGGGCCAAGGCGCTCTGCACGGCCTGCCCGATCAAGGCCGAGTGCCTCGCCGGCGCACTCCAGCGCGGCGAGCCGTGGGGCGTCTGGGGCGGCGAGATCTTCGAGCGCGGAACGGTGGTTCCGCGCAAGAGGCCTCGTGGCCGCCCGAGCAAGGCCGACCTCGCCCGGGACCGCGCGTACGCCGCGGCCATGTCCGCCTGAACCGCATGTCCGCCTGATCGCACTGCCCCACCCGTAGGTCCCTCGAGGACCAGCCCACAGGAGACCGATACCGATGACCGACTTCACGACACCGCTGCCCGCCGCCCCGACACGACTCGTCGTGCGTGACCGCGAAGGAACCGAGATGTTGCTCCACGAAGCACTGGCGAGATGTCGACACCAAGAGGCCCTCGATGCCGCCCGGCACCAGGCCCTCGTCCGGCAGTTCACCGCCGGACGCCGGTGGGCGTCGCTCGCCGGGTACGCCGCCCGGCGTGCCGCACGCGCACGTGCCACGGTCCGCGCCGAGGCACGGGTGGCGTGATCACGGGGTGGACCGGCCTTCCCGCGGCCGGTCCACCCCGGCGGCGTCCACTTCGCGGCGTCCACTTCGCGGCGTCCACTTCGCGGCGTCCACTTCGCGGCGTCCACTTCGCGACGCTGCCCTCAGCCCGCGACTCGCGTGCGCCCAGACCGCGACTCGCGGGAATGGGGATGTCCTCCCAGCCCGCGAGTCGCGGGCTTCGTGTGCGCGAGTCGCGGGTTCAGTGCATCCGAGTCGGGGTCTGGGTGCGCCCGGACCGAGGGGCGTGGGACCGCCGACCGTCAGGCGTGGCGGCCTGCGGTCTCGTCCTCCTCGTCGAAGATCCACGGCTGCCAGTGCTGGACGATGCCGCGCAACGGAACCTCGGCATCGAGTTGGCAGAGCACGCCGAGGGTGCCCATCGTGACGCGGTGCACCAGCAGGTACTGCGGTGGCAGGTTGAGCTCGCGCCCGGTGCGGAACTCGGGTCGGCGCAGGTCGCCCACGCGTTCGGCCTGCCGTTGCAGCCAGCGGCGGTTGAACCGGAACGACTCGGTGCGCAGCGGCTCCGCGAACGGGGCGAGGTACTCGATCGCCTCCTCCGCCGCCATCGACGAGCCCGCGCGCACGAACCCGTGGTCGCGGAGGAGTTCCAGCAGGTCGGCGGGCCGGTTCTCCAGCGCGAGGCGCACCATGATCGACAGCGGGCGGGGGAGCCCGTCGGGGAGCCGGGCCACCGCGCCGAAGTCGAGCACCATGAGCCGGCCGTCGTCGAGGATCTGGAAGTTGCCGGGGTGCGGGTCGGCGTGCAGCAACCCGACCCGCGCGGGGCCGAGTAGTGGAACTCCGAGAGGAGCGCCGCGGCCCCGTCGCGCTGGGCCTGCGTGCCGCTGCGGATCACATCCGACAGCCGCCTGCCGGTGACCCACTCGGTGATCATCGCCCGCGGGGCCGACGCCACGACGCGCGGCACCTTGATCTTGTCGTCGCCGTCGTACGCCGCGGCGAACACCCGCTGGCCGGCTGCCTCGTCGCGGTAGTCGAGCTCCTCCTCCATGCGGTCGCGCAACTCGGCGATCAGCGGCTTGATCTCGAGGCCGGGCACCAGCGGCTGGATGAGCCTGCTCATCCGGGACAGCTGGCGCAGGTCCGACCGCAGCGCCTCCTCGGCCCCCGGGTACTGCACCTTGACGGCGACGTCGCGCCCGTCTCGCCAGACCGCGCGGTGGACCTGGCCGATGCTCGCCGCGGCGGCCGGGGTCTCGTCGAAGTCCCGGAAGCGGTCACGCCATCCGCGGCCGAACTGCTCCGCCAGCATGCGGTGGACGTCGGAAGCAGGCATGGGCGGCGCTGCGGACTGCAGCTTCACGAGCGACTCGCGGAACGGCGCCGCGAACTCGTCGGGAATGGCCGCCTCGAACACGCTCAGGGCCTGGCCGAACTTCATCGCCCCGCCCTTGAGCTCGCCGAGCACCGCGAACAGCTGCTCCGCGCTCTTGGCCATGAGCTGGGCGGAGATCTGCTCGCCGTCGCCGCCCGCCAACCTCTTCCCCCACCCGGCGGCCGCGCGCCCGGCCACGCCGAGCGGGAGGCTGGCGAGTTTCGCGGTGCGAGCTGCTGTGCGACGTGGGATGTCGGTCACGTCGGAACCTCGGCAGGGACATGGGTGCTGCGGGTCGGGAGTCCGTCCACACTTCGATTGTGTCCTGACCATGACCGTCCGCGCATGTCATCTGCTCCGTGTCCCGGCCCACCACGCCCCGCGCCGCATCCGCAGTGGGGGTGAGCTGCCCAGATGCGCCTGGTGACCGTGCCGGCGTCCGGGTCGATCTCGAGCGTGGCTTCCAGCGCAGGGGGGCCGGCAGCGCTCCCCGGGCCGTCGAGTGCGACCAGCGCCTGTGCCGTGGCCAGCCCGGCCGTGGCCGCGATGCAGGCCGGCCCTGCCTGCCCCGGCACCCCGACGAGCTGGGCGGCCGCCGTGGCCCACGCGGGTTCACGGGCGCACCGCTCGATCTCCAGGCAGCCGAGGCAGGTGCTGCGGCCGGGCAGCACGAGCGGGCCGACGACCCCGACGCCGTCGCGCACGCGCACCACGAGGTGCGGGGTGCCCGCCGCGTGCAGCCTGGCGACCCGTACCGGATCGGGTGTGGCGGAGTCGGCGAGCACGACGAGGTCGGGGACCGTCCGCTGCGGTGGCGGCCCCGTCCTGGCCGACGGGCGCAGGCGGGCGAGCGCCGCGGCGATGGCCGTGGCGCGATCCTGCCCGCGATCGGCGTCGACGAAGCCGGTGCCGAGGTCGGCCGCGAGCACCGGGCCGGATGCGGTGACGTGAACCGTGCCGACGCCCGCGGTGGCGAGCCCCAGCACGACCCCGACGGCCAGCGGGCCGCTGCCGTCCACCACGACCGTGCTCGCGGCGCGCCTGCGTTCCCGCCGCTGCACGTGGGCCGAGTCGACCAGCAGACCGCTCGCCACCAGCTCGGAGAGGAGCAGCTCCGCAGCGCGGCGATCGGCACCCCGTTCGACGGCCCGGTCGACGAGCTCCGCCGTGGGCACGGACGCGCCGAGCTCGTCGAGCATCTCGGCGAGGGGCGCCGGGAGGTCCTCGACCGCCACGGCGGTGGCGGGATCGAGACCGAACATCCGGGATCCGGCTCCCAGCGCCAGCAGCGAGCGGTGCGGCGGCAGCTGGAGCGTCGAGGGCAGTGCGTGTGCGGTCATGGGCCGATCCTGCGCGCCCGTACCCGCCAGGGCGGCAGATTGTCCACAGGGGGTGTGGACAACCGGCGTGGCGGTCGTCCCGTGATACTCGGGCCGCCGCACTAGGCTGGAGCAATGGCGCAGCCCGCGGTCGTGGAGGTCCGGCGCAGTGACCGCCGTCGGCGCATGGTCAGTGCCCGCCGTGAGGGCGACACCGTCATCGTGTTCATCCCCGGCTGGATGAGCGATGCGGAGGAGCGGCGCTGGGTGGACGAGATGGTGCGCAGGCTGGAGCGCAGCGAGGCGCGCAGACGATCCCCCGGCCGCAAGGGCGACGAGGCGTTGCGCCTGCGATGCGTGGAGCTGTCCCGGCGTTTCCTCGAGGGGCGCGCCCGGCCCACCAGCGTGCGGTGGGTACCGCCGATGCGCACCCGCTGGGCGTCCTGCACCCCGGCCGACGGCACCATCAGGATCAGCGAGCGGCTGCGGGACGCGCCGGGCTGGGTGGTCGACTACGTGCTGGTGCACGAGCTGACGCACCTCCTCGAGCCGGGCCACGACGCCCGCTTCTGGGCGTGGGTGCAGCGCTACCCGCGCACGGAGCGGGCGATGGGCTACCTGGAGGGGCTGTCCGCGGCGGCGGGCCTCGGGCTGGTGGGCACCGACGGCGATGTGCCGGAGGGCGACGTGGCGGACGGTCACGTGGCGGACGGTGACGTGGCGGACGGTGACGTGGCGGACGCCCCCGAACCGGCGTCCGCCACCGGGTAGCTCGCGCTCAGCCGTTCTTCTCCGGGCCGTCCGCGTCACCGCCGGAGTCGGCACCGTCGGCGTCGGTGGCGGATTCGTCGGTGGCGGATTCGTCGGTGGCGGATTCGTCTGTGCTCTTGCCGCCGGGCCGGTTCTCCTCCGGAGCCTCCTGCCCGGCCAGCTTCTCCAGCTCGGCGATCGGGTCGGCGAGCTCGGCGCGCCCGACGAACGCGGCCGGGTCGTCCAGGTCGTCGGCCGACGGCACGAGGTCGGGGTGGGCCCACAGCGCGTCGCGACCCGCGATGCCGCGCTGCTCGCCGAGCAGCTTCCAGAGCTCGGCCGCGGCGCGCAGGCGGCGCGGGCGCAGCTCCAGCCCCACCACGGTGGCGAACGCCTGCTCGGCGGGACCGCCCGCCCCGCGGCGACGGCGCAGCGTCTCGCGCAGTGCGTCGGCCCCGGGCAGCCGCTCGCCGACCGCGTCGGCGACCACGGCGTCCACCCAGCCCTCGACCAGCGCGAGGAGGGTTTCGAGACGGGCGAGCGCGGCCTGCTGTTCGGGGGTGGTCTCGGGCTCGAACATGCCCGAACGCATGGCCTCCTCGATGGCGCCCGGGTTGGACGGGTCGATGCCGCGGGCCAGCTCCTCGATCCGCGACGTGTCGACGCGGATGCCGCGTGCGTACTGCTCGACGGTGCCGAGCAGCCGCTCCTTGAGCCACGGGACGTGGGCGAAGAGCCGCTGGTGGGCGGCCTCCCGGGCGGCCAGGAAGATCATGACCTCGCTGGCGGGGCGATCGAGGTCCTTGGTGAACTTCTCGATGTTCTCGGGCAGCAGCGCGGCTGTGCGGTCGGGCCCGACCGGGACCCCGATGTCGGTGGACGACACGACCTCGGCCGCGAGCTGCGCGAGGCCGTTGCCGAGCTGGCTGCCGAACGCGAGCCCACCCATCTGGCCGAGCATCGCGATCATCGGGCCCGCTGCGGAGCGGACCTCCTCCGGCATGGCCTCGACCCACGCGCTCGACACGCGCTGGGCCACCGGGTCGCACAGGCGCTTCCAGGTGGGGAGGCTGGCGTCGACCCACTCGCTCGCCGACCACGCCTTCGCCTCGGTGCGCCCGCGGGGAAGTCGGTGGCGGGGTCGAGCCACAGCTCAGCCAGCTTGACCGCGTCGCTCACGGCCGCGCGCTGCGCGCCGGTGAGCGAGACGTGGTGGCCGCGAGCCGCTGCCGGGCCAGCTGCGCTGCCAGGTCGTAGTTGACCGGACCGCCGCCGCTCGACTGGGCCTGGCTGAGCATCTGGCCGAGCTGGGTGAGCATCTGGCCGAGCTGGTTGACGTCGAAGCCCGCGCCTCCGGGCATCCCGCCGCCGGGCATGCCGGGGAAGCCGGGGAACCCGAACGGGTCGCCCGCCCCCTCGCCACGGCCCTCCAGGTCGCGGCGGCGCCGCTCGTCGTCGGGGTCGCGGTCGGCCGATCCGAAGCCGAACGGGATGTCACTCATGGTGTCCACGGTACGCGGGTACGGGCTGCTCAGCTGTTCGCGCTCAGCCGCAATGCGCACCATGGGGAGAGCCGGGCCGGTGTCGGCATAAGGTGACCAACCGTGGAACGTCGGGCATGGACAACGACGGCAGCGTGCCTGCTCGCGCTGGCGCTCGGGGTACTCGGCGGGACGCTCCCGGTGCCGATGGTCGCCCTCGGAGCAGGCCCCACGTACGACACGCTCGGGACGGTCGAGAGCGACCAGGTCGTGACGATCGAAGGCCAGATGAGCTACCCGACGTCCGGTCACCTGAACATGACGACCGTGTCGGTGACGGACCGGCTCACGATGTTCACCGCGCTGGGTCTCTGGGCGTCGCCCGAGTACCGGGTCGTCCCGCGCGAGCTGATCTACCCGTCGGCGAAGTCGCTGGACGAGATCCAGGAGCAGAACTCCGCGCAGTTCAGCTCGTCGGAGGCCAACGCCGAGGCTGCGGCGCTCGCCGAGCTGCAGATCCCCACGACCGTCGTCGTGTCCGCGCTGGTCGCCGGCACCCCGGCGGCGTCCATCCTCGCGCCGGGCGACGAGCTGCTCGACGTCGCGAACCAGCCGATGAACTCGGTACGCGCCGTGTCCGACGTGCTGATGGCGACCAGGCCCGGCGACACGGTGGCCGTCCGGTACCGGCGGGAGGGTGCCGTGCACGAGCGGGACATTCCCCTCGCCACCCACCCGGACGGCGGGCAGGGGCTGCTCGGCGTCGTGTTGAGCGGGAAGCTCCGCGACGGCGACATCCGGATCAGCCTGGCCGGGATCGGCGGACCGTCGGCGGGGCTCATGTTCTCGCTGGCCCTGGTCGACAAGTTGACGCCGGGGGAGCTGACGGGGGGCAGGTTCGTCGCGGGTACCGGCGCGATCACGCCGAACGGGGTCGTCACGAAGATCGACGGCATTCCGTTCAAGATGCGCGCTGCACGTGACGCGGGCGCCACCGTCTTCCTCGTCCCGGCCGAGAACTGCGCGGAAGCATCCTCGACGGCACCCGACGGGCTGCAACTCGTGCGGGTGGGCACGCTGCACGACGCCGTCGTCGCCCTCGACGACCTGAACGCCGGGCGGGCGCCCGTGGGATGCGCGGCACCCTGATCCGGACCACCGTCGAGGACGGCCGCGAAACCGGGAAACTCGGACATTCGGGGCCGCCACGGGAACTCTGCACCCGGTCCGTAGAGTTGGGTCGACAAGGCGTGCGGTCGGGCCGGCCGGAGGCGATCTGAGCAGGTCGCCGCCACTGGATCGGCGCGAGCGCCTCGCGGCCCAACCCCGATCTGCTGGAGCGTGTCCCGTGGCCATGCGGCCCCCGGTGGGAGCCCCGACGCTGACCCGCCGCACCCGGATCCTGCTCGTCATAGCCGGGCTGCTGGTGCTGCTGCTGCTCGGCGGTTCGCGCCTCATCAACTTCTACGTCGACTGGCTGTGGTTCGGCGAGGTCGGGTTCCGTGGCGTGTTCGCCACGGTGCTGTTCACCCAGATCGTGCAGTTCCTCATCGGTGCGCTGCTGATCGGTGGGCTCGTCGCGCTGTCGCTGTGGGTCGCCTACCGCACGCGCCCGGTGTTCGTGCCGGTCAGCGGGCCGGAGGACCCGATCGCGCGCTACCGCACCGTCATCATCCAGCGGCTGCGCCTGTTCGGGATCGGCATCCCGGTCATCGTCGGTGTCATCGCGGGGCTCGCGGCGCAGGGCGACTGGCAGATCGTCCAGCAGTTCCTGAACTCCACGCCGTTCGGCGTCGCCGACCCCGAGTTCGGCATCGACGTCAGCTTCTACGCGTTCCAGCTGCCGTTCCTGCGCCACGTGCTGGACTGGATGTTCGTCGCCGTCGCCATCGCGTTCATCGCGGCTCTGATCACCCACTACATCTTCGGCGGCATCCGGCTCACCGGCCGTGCCGGCCAGGTGTCGTCGGCGGCGCGCGCCCAGCTCGCGATTCTCGCCGGGGTGTTCGTCCTGCTGAAGGCCGTGGCCTACTACCTCGACCGGTACGAGCTGCTCTTCAGCGACCGCAGCCCGCTGTTCACCGGTGCCACCTACACCGATCTCAACGCGGTGATGCCGGCGAAGCTGATCCTGCTGTTCATCTCGATCATCTGTGCGGCGGCTTTCTTCGCGGCCGTGTTCCGGCGCAACCTGCAGCTGCCGGCCATCGCCACCGTGCTGCTCGTGCTGTCGAGCGTGCTGATCGGGGCGGCGTGGCCGCAGGTGCTGCAGCAGTTCTCGGTCGCACCGAACGCCCAGCAGCGTGAGGCGCTCTCGATCGAGCGGAACATCGCGCCACCCGCGACGCGTTCGGCCTCAACAACATCAACGAGGTCCCCTACAGCGGGGTCTCCGAGGCCACCCCCGCTCAGGTCCGCGCCGAGACGCCCACGATGTCCAACATCCGGCTGCTCGACCCGGCGAAGATCGAGCGGACGTTCACCCAGCAGCAGCAGCTGCGCGCGTTCTACGGCTTCCCGCCGCAGCTGGACGTCGACCGCTACGAGGTCAACGGCCAGCTGCAGGACTTCATCGTGGCGCTGCGCGAGCTCGACACGAGCGGCCTCTCCGGCAACCAGACGGAGTGGATCAACCAGCACC
The DNA here is from genome assembly GCA_001942185.1 of Pseudonocardia sp. CNS-004. Taxonomy (GTDB): domain Bacteria; phylum Actinomycetota; class Actinomycetes; order Mycobacteriales; family Pseudonocardiaceae; genus Pseudonocardia. The sequence continues at coordinate 53,937 of MKJV01000079.1, read as the reverse complement.
TCGTCTACACGCACGGCAACGGGATCGTCACCGCGCAGGCCAACGAGATCAACGCGGCCCTCGAGGACGGCGGCGGCCAGGGTGGCCTTCCGGTGTTCACCTCGGACAAGCCCGAGGTCCCGGAGAGCCTGCGCGTCCAGGAGCCGCGTACCTACTACGGCGAGCTGATCGACACGTACTCGATCGTGGGCGCCCCGGACGGGGCCACGCCCACGGAGTACGACACCGACACCGAGCGGTACACCTACTCCGGTCGCGGCGGTGTCCCGCTCGACAACATCGTCAACCGCATGGTCTTCGCACTCTTCTACGGCGAGCGGAACATCCTGTTCAACAGCTCGATCAACGAGGAATCGAAGATCATGTACGTGCGCGACCCGGCCGACCGGGTCCAGGCCGTCGCGCCGTGGCTCACGTTGGACGGCGACCCGTACCCGGCGGTGGTCGACGGCCGGATCACGTGGATCGTCGACGGCTACACCACGCTCGAGAACTACCCGTACGCCCAGCGCACGCCGCTCGGAGAGTCCACCACCGACGCACTGCAGCCCGGCCAGGGCGGGTGCGACCCGAGCTGGACCGCGACGTCAGCTACCTGCGCAACTCGGTGAAGGCCACCGTCGACGCCTTCGACGGCACGGTCTCGCTCTACGCGTTCGACGAGAGCGACCCCGTGCTCCAGACGTGGATGAAGACGTTCCCCGGCACGGTGAAGCCGGCCGCGGAGATCAGCCCGAGCCTGCGCTCGCACTTCCGGTACCCGGAGGACCAGTTCAAGGTGCAGCGCGAGCTGCTCACCCGCTACCACGTCGACACGCCGGGCGACTTCTTCAACAACGTGTCGTTCTGGAACGTGCCGTCCGACCCGTCGCCGCAGGCGCGGGCACCGGTAGCGCGTTGCCGCAGCCGCCGTACTACATCCTGGCGGGCACCCCCGATCAGCCCGGATCGCCTGCGTCGTTCCAGCTCACCAGCGCACTGGTGTTCCAGGAACGCGAGTTCCTGTCGGCGTACCTCTCGGTCAGCTCGGATCCGGATACGTACGGGCAGATGACGTTGCTCCGATTGCCGGACAACACGACAACACAGGGTCCACAGCTGGTGCAGAGCGCTCTCGTGAGCTCGCCGGAGGTGAGCGAGCAGATCGGTCTGCTGTCCAGGAACGGGCAGAGCACCGTCGACTACGGCAACCTGCTGACCCTCCCCGTGGCGGGCGGTCTGCTGTTCGTGGAGCCGGTCTACATCGAGCGGGCGAACCAGGAGGTCAGCTATCCGCAGCTGGCCCGGGTGCTCGTCTCCTACCAGGGCAGGGTCGGCTTCGCTCCGACGTTGGCCGGAGCGCTCGACCAGGTGCTACCCGGCGCGGGCGCGGTCGTGCCGACCGTCCCGGGGGAGGCACCGACACCGGCGGAGGCGGGCACGCCCGCCGTGCCCACCGGCCCGCCGGGAACGTCCAACCCACAGGTCAGCACGGCGGCCTCCGCGATCCAGCAGGCCATCACCGACCTGCGTGCGGCCAACGCGAGCGGTGACTTCGCCGCTCAGGGCCGGGCCCTCGCTGCTCTGGACGCTGCCGTGAAGCAGTTCCAGGAGGCCAACGGGCAGGCGCCGGCACCGGCTCCGGCGCCGACACCCGGAGGCTGACGCCTCGCCGCTGCAGCGGGTACCCCCCCGCTGCAGCGGCGTTTCGGGCGGGTGTACAGTAGTAATCACAACAGAAACACAGCAACGCGGGGTGGAGCAGCTCGGTAGCTCGCTGGGCTCATAACCCAGAGGTCGTAGGTTCGAATCCTACCCCCGCTACCACCGCCGAGAAGGCCCCTGACCAGCACGGTCAGGGGCCTTCTCGCACGTCCAGCTGTATCAAACCAAGGGCGTAACCGCTCCGATGGTCACGTCCGTGGTCACAGTGATGTCAGAAGCAGATCAGCTGGCAGTCCCGCAAGCATGCCAGGTGCTTGGACACCGTCGACTGGGCCAACCCCGGCTGCCGTGGTAGGTCCACCACGCGGGTCTCGTCTTCGGCAGCCGCCGCACGATCGCGAGCCGTGCCGGGCCGCCCAGTGAGCGGAACAGCGCCGCCGCCGGGGTCAGGTCCCGCCCACAACCATTCATCATCGTCGAACTCGTCCGTGATCGGTGGAAGGTGGGGTCGGTCAAGCGACGACGAACAGGCCGGTCAGGTACATGACGACGATCCCGGCCGCGACGCCGCCGATCGCCGGGGCGTCGAGGGCCCGGCCGGCCGCGCCCCGCAGCCCGGGGGTGATCTGGAGGATGACCTGGCCGATGGCGCCCACCCCGACGCCGAACAGGAACGCCGCCAGCGCGGCGTTGTCGACCGACGCTCCGATGATCGTGCCGACGATTGCCGGTGCCCCGGCCAACAACCCCATGCCCAGCAGCGTGAGCAGCCGGGGGCGGTCGCGGGCCAGCGGCGCGACGATCGCGATGCCTTCGGTGGTGTTGTGCAGGGCGAACCCGACGACCAGGGCAGCGCCCAGCGCCAGCTCGCCGACCGCGTAGGCCGAGCCGATGGCCAGGCCCTCGCCGAGGTTGTGCAGCCCGATCCCGATCGCGATCAGTACCGCCAGCCGGACGCCCGTGGCCTCGCCGGCCCCGGACGTGCGGGCGTGCACGGCGCGGTCGACGCCCGCGAGCGCGAGGAACGCCAGCCCGGCGCCGAGCACCACCAGGGTCCCGCCGCCGAACGCGCCCCCCGAGCCGTCGGCGAGTTCGAAGCCCTCGATGGCGGCGTCCACGGCGAGGAACGCGAGTAGCCCGACGGTCAGGCCGAGCACCGCCCGCACCAGGGTGCGGCTCGCGCGGCGCAGCACGGGCAGGAACAGCATGCCGAGTACGACCGGGATGACCCCGACGTAGGTGCCCAGCAGCGTCATCAGGCCGAGCAGTCCAGCGCCGGCCGGTGGGGTCTGCACAGCAGCGGGGATCTCGTGCTCGATCACGACCCCGGTGGAGGTCAGCAGGGAGATCAGGTAGGGCTGCCCGTCGGCCCAGGGGTAGTTCAGGTGCAGCTGCGCGGTGCCCAGCCGTTCGATCGGCTCGGTGGGGCCGGCGAAGTCGACGAAGGAGTCGTTGACGTTCACCTGTGCGACCTGCACCGGGTCCGGGCCGGTGTTGCGCAGCGTCAGCGTGATCTCGCCCGGGCTGAGCAAGGTGCGTTCCACGGCCAGTGTCTCGACGGGTGGGCCGGGCCGCTCGGGAAGGGCGCGCCCGCCCAGCATCGCCAGTGCGACCAGCGCGGCGGCGATCGCCAGTACGGCGGCAACGCCGATCGCCCATGCCGAGCGTTGCGTCGCCGGGGCGGTCATTCGGTCACCTCGAAGAAGCCCATCCAGCCCAGGTCGGCGAACTCGGTCTTGTGGGCGTGGAACATGAATCTGCCCGGGTGGGGGAAGCGGACCTCGCAGATCCCGCGCTGACCCTGGCCCTGCACGATCGTGTCGGTGTACTCGCTGGGCTCCAGGCGGGTGCCGGTGGGGTAGTAGTCGAAGAAGTTCCCGTGCAGGTGGAAGCTGTTGATCGGGTCGTACTCGGTGATGTTGACCAGGTAGATGCGGACCAGCTCGCCACGGCGCACCCGGACCGGGTTGTCGACGTAGTGGAACGGGATGCCGTTGACCGCGTAGAGCTGGTTGCCCTGCCCGTCGAAGGTCGTGTTGTAGCCGTGCATCATCATCACCAGCTCGTGGGCCGGCGGGCGTGGGGTCGGCGGGTCGATGATGAACGTGCCGTACATGCCGCGGGCGATGTGCTCGGCCAACGGTCCGACGTGGCAGTGGTACAGGTGCAACCCGAACGGCTCGGCGTCGAACTCGTACACCACGCTCCCACCCGGCTCGATCACCCCCGGCCCGAGCCGCGGGACCCCGTCCATCTCGGCCGGGTGGATCCCGTGGAAGTGCATCGTGTGCGGGTGCGCCGACCCGTTGACGAACCGCACGCGTAGCCGGTCGCCCGCGGTGCAGCGCAGTGTCGGCCCCGGGATGCGGGAGCCGAACGTCCACGCCGCGAACCGCACGCCGGGCGCGATCTCGATCTCCTCGTCGCTGGCGTAGACCTCCCACTCGCGCAGCGTGCGGCCGTCGGGAAGCGTCGACACCGTGCCGTGGTCGAAGTCGCGCAGGACCTCGCTCGGATCGAAGCCGTTGGCCTTGTGGTCGATTCCCTGGCCGTGGCGGAAGGTCGCCCCATCGACCCCGCCCCCGTGCCCGCCGCCCTGCCCGCCGTGAGGCCCGTGGTCACCGCCTTCAGGCGACGCGTCCTGGGTCGGCGCGCCGAAGGCATGCGCGGGGACCGCCGCCAGCGCGACCGCGGCGGCGCCGGTGCCGGTGAGGAAGCCTCGCCGCGAGGTCATGACCGTTGTCCGCGGACGCAGCCGGTAGGCGACCCCAGGTAGGCGTCGATGCGACGGACCAGGCGTTGGCTGACCGCGTGCGCGAGCGCATCGGCCTCGACGTCCGCCTCATGCCGGGGCACGTCGAGCGCCCGCACCAGCAACTCCTCGACGAGCCGGTGCCGCCGCACCACGTCAAGGGCGTGCCGGCGGCCGTGCTCGGTCAGCGTGACCTGATGCCCCGGGATCCGACCGAGCAGGTCGTGGGCAACCAGCCGCTTCACCATCGCCGACACCGACGGCGCGGCCACCGCGAGATGCACAGCGACCGCGGAGGTCGTGGTCGCCTCTCCCCGCCCGGACAACATGAACACCGCCCGCAGGTAGTCCTCCACCGCCGGCGAATGCTCGACCCCGCACGGGTCAAAGTCTCGCCTAACGATGTAGTGAGGCTTCATGAACGCATACTTTAGTCATGGCTAACGCCTGAGCAAAGCTTCAGTTCGAGGATCCTCCTGAGGGCCCTTCGCGTGAGATCGGAAGTCAGCTCCGGCCGGTGAGGAACCGGATCAGCTCGGTGGTGACGAACCCCGGGTTCTCCTCCATGAGCCAGTGGCCTGCGCCGGGTACCTCGGCGGCGTGGACGATGGTGGTCGCGCGCGGCGCGATCGCTGCCCGGGTCGGCTCGAGCAGCCCTTGCGCGGTCAGCAGCAGGGTGGGCGTCGTGATCGGGGCCGCGGCCGTGTTGTCCGCGGCGTCACGCCCGAGGGTGCGGTAGAGCTCGAACCCGCCGTGCAGCACCTCCGGGCGGCTGTACGTACGGGCGTACTCGTCGACCTCGGCGTCGTCGAACGGCGAGCGTGCGCCCGCACCGCCGAACGCGGTGCCGTTGAAGGCGACCTGCGGGTAGAACAGCGCCAGGTACTCCCGCACGTCGTCGCCGACCACCGCTTCCGGGACCCGTGGTTGCGTGTGGAAGGCGATGTGCCAGCTCAAGGTGCGGTATGTCGCCGCGTCGACGACCGGGCCGGGCAGCGGCAGGTCCAGGTAGGCGAGCGCGGCGACGCCGGCCGGGAACTGTACGGCGTACTGGAACGCGACAGCCGCTCCGAGGTCGTGGCCGACCAGCCGGACGTCGCGCAGCCCGAACTCGCCGTGCACCATGCCGTGCACGTAGCGGGCAAGTGTCGCCTTGTCGTACGACGGTGGGGCACCCTCGCTGTCGCCGAGTCCCGGCAGATCGAGGGCGTAGACGGTGAAGTGGTCGGCCAGCGCGGGCATCACGTCCCGCCACGCGAACCACGTCTGCGGCCAGCCGTGCAGCAGGACCAGCGGCGGCCCGGAGCCGCCGGTCACGTAGTGCATCCGCACGCCGTCGACCTCCGTGAACTCGTGGCGGAAACGCGCGGAGAACCCGGGATCGTCGCGGGTGGCGACGTCGTGGCCGACCGGCCCCGTCGCTGTGGTCGAGTTCTCGGGGCCGGCCACGGGGCTGCAGGCCGCGAGCAGGGCCACGCCGAGGGCGGCGAGGCGGAGCCGGGTCCCGGCGGTGATCGGCCGGTTCCAGCGGGATCGGGTCATCACGGGTCTGTGCTCCATGGTTCAGCGGCCGGTCGAACCGTCGATCAGCTCGCGGAGGATGTCGGCGTGCCCGGCGTGGCGACCCGTCTCCTCGATCATGTGAGCGAGCGCCCAGCGCATCGAGGGCGAACGGCCGGCGCGGGCGGGGCGCGCCACCGGGGTCGTCAGGTCGGTGCAGGAGTCGATGACCGCGTTCGCCCGGTCGACGGCGTCCCGGTAGTCGGCCAGCACGGAGGCGACGGTCTCGTCCGGCCGGGGCCGGAACGTGCCGGGCCAGTCGGGCACCTCCTCGCCGAGGAACGTGAATCGTTCGACGTGCGCCAGGTGGCGGACCAGCCCGAGCAGTGACGTGCCCGACGGGACGCCAGGGGTGCGGACCTCGGGCTCCGGGACGTCCTCGGCCTTGGCGACCACGGCGGCGCGCAGGTGGTCGAGGAAGCCGCGTAGCACGTCCTTCTCGCCCGGGCCGGTGCGCGGGGGTGGGGTGTCTCGCCTGCGGCGGGTGCGGGTCGGCATGGGATCTCCTTCGGGAAGGTCGGGTCAGCCGATTCGCCGGATCACCAGGACGTGGTCGACGACATCGGCCGTGCGCCCGCCGGGCCCGGTCGCCGTGCGGCGGGGCGAGTCCGCGCGTTCGACGATCCACCGCGCGGGGTCGAGGGCGAGGCCCGCCGTGACCTCCGTCGGGGACGGGAAGTGGACGTCCGGGTCCTGGTTCCAGGACCACGGCGCCGTCGAGCCGTGGTCGACGACCAGCAGCCGCCCGCCGGGGGACAGCGCACCGGCGGCGGTCCGCAGGACTCGCGCGCGGGGCAGGTCGAACCGGGTGTGCAGGTAGTGGGCGGAGACGAGGTCGAACCGGCCGGCGGGGAAGGTCTGCGCCAGGTCGTGGCGCTCCGTGGCGATCCGGTCGACGAGCCCTGACGAGCGTGCGCGATCGGCCAGCCCGGACAGTGCGACGGCGGAGATGTCGGTCGCCGTCACCCGCCAGCCACGGCGGGCGAGCCACAACGCGTCACCGCCTTGGCCGCAGCCGAGGTCGAGCGCCGCGCCCGGCTCCAGGTCGGCGGCGATCTCGGCGAGCCGGGTGTTCACGCGAGGTTCGGCGGGCGTGCTACTGCGGTAGTGGTCGTCCCAGAATCGGGCCGGTTCGTCGGTGGACATGGGCACTGGTGCTCCTCCTGCCGGTGTGCCGTGGTCCGACCAGAGTTGCTCGCCTCCCGAGGATCTGGCACAGGTTCTTGCGGTTCCAGCAAGATTGGAGGGGTGAGCGACGACCTCGAGGACGTGCTGCGCGCTGTCGGCCCGCGGCTGCGCGCGCTGCGCAGGCAGCGCGGGATGACGCTGGCCGATGTCGCGGTGACGACGGGGTTCTCGGAGAGCACGCTGTCGCGGATCGAGAGCGGGAAGCGGCGGGCCACCCTCGAGTTGCTGCTGCCGCTCGCCCGGGCCTACGACGTCCCGCTGGACGATCTCGTCGGCGCTCCGCGCACCGGCGACCCGCGGATCCACCTCTCCCCGATCCACCGGTTCGGCATGACCTTCGTGCCGCTGTCCCGGCGCCGGGCGGCGTGCAGGCCTACAAGATGCTCATCCCGAGCGGTGTGGGTGGCGACGAGCCGGACCCGAAGACGCACGAGGGCTTCGAATGGCTCTACGTGCTGAACGGCCGGCTGCGGCTGGTGCTCGGCGACCAGGACCTGGTGCTGCCGCCGGGCGAGGCGGCCGAGTTCGACACCGCGCTGCCGCATTGGCTCGGCAGCGCCGACGGCCGTGCCGTGGAGCTGCTCATCCTGTTCGGGCGGCAGGGGGAGCGGGCGCACCTGCGGGCCCGCACGCGCTGACCGGTGCCCGAGTCTCCTGCTCGGGGGCTCAGCGGGCCCGGTCGTAGGTGAGGCTCAGCTCGCCGTGCTCGCCCGCTGCCTGGTGGGCCAGCGCCCACCGCCCGGCGGGCAGGCCGTCGTCGAAGAGACGAGGCCCGCCGCCGAGGAAGACCGGGAAGATCATGAGCATCAGGCGGTCGACCGCGTCGGCAGCCAGCAGCGCCTTGATGACGCTCGCGCTGGAGGGCACGAGGATGTCGCCACCCTCGCGCGCCCTGAGGTCCGCGACGACCTCTGGTGCCGGCCGGTCGACGATCGTCGTGCGCTCCCACGGCGGTGAGTCGAGGGTGGACGAGAGGACCACCTTCTCGGTGTCGACGAGCCACTTCGCGAACGCCTCGTCGCGCGGGTCGGCACCCTCCATGCCGATGACGGTCGGCCAGAAGCCCAGGAACCCCTCGGCGTTGACCCGCCCGAGCAGCGCGGTCGTCGCCGTCTCCCAGAGGCGGGTGAGGTGGTCGCGGCCGACATCGGTGACGGCGTAGGGCAGCACCCAGCTCATGTCGTGCGGGTTGTCCGGTGCGGCGTAGTGGCCGTCGAGGGACAGGCTGATGTTGGCGACGACGCGGCGGCCGTCGGTCTGCTCGGTCATGTCGTGCTCCTCGGGTGGGTGTCGTCGGGATCGGCGGCGAGGGTCGCCGCGAGCCGGTCGAGGCTCTGGCCGAAGCCGATCTCGATGCCTGCGATGAAGTCGGCGGAGCCGACCGTGCTGTCGGTGACCCGGTAGTGGACCTCGAGGTCCGTGCCGGTGCCGGTGGCGCGGATGTCGATACCGACGTGGGCGGTGAAGGCGGGGCCGCCGTCGGGGAGCAGCGGGGAGAGCCGGTAGGTGAGGTGCGTTCCCGGCCGGACGTCCTCGACGACGCCCTCCGCGCGGCCTGCGACCGGTTCGGCGTCGTCGACGTCCTCGGCGTCGCGGTACTCCTGGACGATCCGGCCGCCCGGGTGGGCCTCGAACACGAGCTCGGACACGCGGAGGTCGTCGGGAGTCCACCAGTCGGCGATCAGGTCCGCCTCGGTGAGGTGGCGCCAGACCGGCTCGGGCGGCCCCGGTAGCGAGCGGTGGAACCGGAACGAACGGCCGTCGGCCCACCCCGGCCCCTCGGCGGCGCGCCGCTCCACCTGGAGGCCGCGCTCGTAGCGGTCGTAGGTCTCGCGCGGCCCCCCGTCCCGCTCCGCGGTCTCGGCGAGCCCGGTGAGGACCGCCGCGAGGTCCCGCAGCGGAGCGGGCTGGAGCGCGTAGATGCGGCGCTGCCCGGTGCGGTGGGAGGTGACGACGCCCGCGCGCTCGAGGGTCTGCAGGTGCTTGGTGGTCTGCGGCTGGCGCGCCCCGGCGAGCTGGGCGAGGACGCCGACCGAGCGGGGCCGTTCGGCCAGCAGGCCCACGAGCCGCCAGCGGGCCGGGTCGCCAGCGCCGCGAGGATGGCGTCCATGGCCAATAGTATTCGCTACAGCGAATATTCGTGTCAAGGAATGGCTAGCGATCATGATCAATCGCACCTCGCGGTGGGGGTGGTAGCGGTGGGGTGCGGCTCGCGGCGGTCAGCCGCCGGTGATCGACCCGAGCAGTGTGCTGCTGTGGTGGCGGCGACGATCGTGTGCGTCTCGGGCTGCTGCGCCTCGGCGCGGCAGTGCGTTCCGCTGAACGTCGTGGCCGTCAGTTGCGAGGGGCATCTGATCGTGGACGCGGTCTCTCGTGGGCGCGCCGGGTCGGCTCGACGGTCGGGGTCTCCACCCTGCGCTCGGGTCCCGCAGGCAACCGCTCCGGTCGAGTTCACCGCGCGGCCTCACCTCGTGGCCCGGTTGGGTGCACTACCGGACACCGTGGTTGCGCCGACTGTCGTCCCCGACGCGGGGGCACGCCCGTCCAGGACGAGACGGTCACTGCCGGGTGCCACGCGACTATCCGGTGGTCCCGAATCGACGCCCCGGCCACGCCAAGAGGGATCTGCCTCGTCCGCGTCCGGTGTCCGCGTTCCGCGGAACGCCTCCGCCACAAAATCGGCTGCCTCCGCGTTCCGCGGAACGCACATCACCGCCACAGGTCTGACGAACTCGCGTTCCGCGGAACGCCGGAGGGAACGCCGGAACGCCCGAAACTGTCGGACCCCGGTGCCATCCTGGACTCGAACACCGAATCGATCCTCAGACTCGGTCAGTCTTGCTGTCGCCGGCATTCTCACTGCGGGCCGTGGGTCAGCCACTTCCGCTCGATCGCCTCCTGGACGTCGATCGAGTGGTGGCCGGCGATCAGCAACGTGTGGCACAGGACGTCGGCGATCTCCGCGGCGAAGCGGGCGTCGAGCTCGGAACGGTCCATGCCATCCGTCCTGGCCTGGCCCTGGCGCCTGAGATGGGCTTGGGCCAGTTCCCCGACCTCCTCCTGGAGCTTCAGGACGTGCCAGTCGCTGCTGCGCACGATCCCGAACCTCTCGGCGTAGCGCTGAGACACGAGTTCCACCTGTGCTGTGAGCTCACGGAGATCCACGAGTTGAGCGTTCCAGGGTGGGGTGCTCTCGTCATCGCGCTCCCTTGCGCCCGGACAGCAGCTGAGCGGCTCGCTGTGCGCTGATCGCCACAGCGCATGGCCACCTGATCCCCCGGTGGCCGCATCCGCGGCATCGCCCATCCCGTCGCGGGACGTGGACGGTGAGCGCACGGGCGACCGCGCCCGGTTCGTGGGCGAGGAACTCCGCGGCGACCTCGATGCAGTCCTGCGCCGGATGACTGCTGCTCACCTGCGCCTACCGGCTCGGGCTCGCCAGTAGGCGAGATGCGTGCCGAGGTCGACCCGAGCGATCCGAGCTGCAAGGCGTCGGTCTCGATGTTGTCGTCGCCGACGCCGGATCTCCGTCGTGATCACGCGCGTCCAGCTGCGTACTCGCTTCGTGTGCATGGGGTCCTCGCAATCCACTACGACAGTGGATTGACACTGTAGCGGCAGGCGCCGCATGTATCCACTATGAGATTGACTGGACCTCGCGGGTGCCGGAGACTGATGTCCCGACCTCTACGACGGATGGATGCCCGATGAAGATCACTCGAGTGCTTCGCTCCGACTGTCCGTCGGGCATCGACTGCGACCGGATCTTCGACACCAGCGGCCCGGACCTCGCGATTCAGGGCAGGATCGTGAGCGACCCCGCCGAGCTCGCAGCGCTCGGGCTGGCGGTGCCACCTCCTGGGGAGGCGATCGTTCTCATCGCGCGGGGACTGGCACCGGAACTGGTCGCCTCGCACGAGGCGGGCTGACGGTGCTCGATCTCCCCGGGCTCGCCGCCTTCATCGCCGATCACCATCGGCATGACCTGGTCAGGGTGGAGTCTCTCGGCTGGTACGTCTCGACGAGCGATGGTGCGGAACTGGATCGCTACCTGGCCGGCGAACGGGAGCCAGACCGCGCATCGAAGGCCGCCTGGCTGGATCGCATCCGCTCCGACACCGCCGCCGGTCGGGCATGGCGGAGGCTCCGGATCGTCGAGCACCCGCCGACCGACTACGTGCGGTACTCCTGCGAGTGGGGGTACACCGACAACTCGGCCGCCGGTGAACAGGTCCGCATGCTCGACCTGACCGACGCCCAGTCCGGCGCGGGTGTCCTTGTCGATCTCGGGGATTTCTATCTGCTCGATGACGTCCACGTGGTCGCCATGCGCTACGACGATTCCGGGGCGTTCACCGGGGCTGAGCCGATCAATGGCCCGTTCAACGACGTGTACCGGGCTGCTGCCCGAGCCGGCTGGGCGGTTGCCGAACCGTTCGGCAGATGGTGGTCCCGACACCCCGAGTACCACCGCTCGGCCGTCCTGCCGTAAGGGCGACACTGGCGCGGTGAGCACCAGTGAGCCGAGCACCAGTGAGCCGGGTGACGAGCTGTCCCGCACCCTCCGCGCGCTCCGCGTGGCGGCCGGCATGACCAGCGTCGCCGCAGCTGAGGCTGCCGGAATTGGTCAGGCCGCGCTGTCTCGGTACGAGACCGGGAAGTTCGTGCCTACGCGTGCGCGACTCGACGCTCTGCTGACCACCTACGGGGCCGAGTCTGAAGTTGGTGATCGGCTGCGGGGGATGGTCGAGGATCTTCGGGCCGAGAACCGCCGTGTCGTGGTGCACCGCAAGAACGCGCCCGCGTTCCAGCGGCGCATCCGGGACATCGAGGCGTCCTCGGAGCACGTGACCACGTTCCAGCCGGCGGTGGTCCCCGGCATCCTGCAGACCGAGGCCTACATGCGGGTGCTCACCAGCGGGGCCGAACAGGGGCTTGCAGACGGGGTCGTCGCGGCCCGCCTCGAACGGCAGCGCCTGCTCGGTAGCCCGGGGCACCGGTGGACGCAGCTCGTCACCGCCGGTGCCTGATGTGGTGCGCCGGGTCGCCCGCCACGATGGTCGAGCAGATCGACCGCATCATCGAGGTCAGCCGGCTCGACGGTGTCCGGATCGGGGTGATCCCGGCCCGCCGGCCGGTCACCGTCTTCCCGCTGCACGGCTTCGACCTCTACGACGAGCGCGCCGTCATCGTCGGCACCCTCGCCACCACCGCGATCATCACCGATCCGGCGGACGTCCGCCTGCACGTCGACCTGCTCGCCTCGCTCACGGAGGCGGCCGAGTTCGACGGTGCGGCGCGCGAGACGCTGGCCGGGCTGCGCGCCGCTTATCTCGCCGACGGCTGAAGCGAGACGGGAACGGCCCCCGGGACCAGGTCCTGGGGGCCGTTCCGTGGTGGAGCAGGATCAGGCGACGTCGTACCGGTCGAGGTCCATGACCTTGGTGAACGCGGCGACGAAGTCGCGGACGAACTTCTCCTTGGCGTCGTCGCTCGCGTAGACCTCGGCGAGGGCCCGCAGCTCGGAGTTCGAGCCGAAGACCAGGTCGACGCGGCTGGCCGTCCACTTGACCTCGCCCGCGGCGTCGCGGCCCTCGAAGGTCTCCGCGTCCTCGGCCGTCGGCTTCCACGTGGTGCCCATGTCGGTCAGGTTCACGAAGAAGTCGTTGGTCAGGGACCCGGGCTGCGAGGTGAGGACGCCCAGCGGGGACTGCTGGTAGTTCGCGCCCAGGACGCGCAGGCCGCCGACGAGGACGGTCATCTCGGGTGCGCTCAGGTTGAGCAGGTTGGCCCGGTCGACCAGGAGGAACTCGGACGGCAGCTGGTTGCCCTTGCCGCGGTAGTTGCGGAAGCCGTCGGCGGTGGGCTCGAGCGCGGCGAAGGCCTCGACGTCCGTCTGCTCCTGCGTCGCGTCGGTGCGGCCCGGGGTGAAGGGCACCTGCACGTCGTGGCCCGCGGCCTTGGCCGCCTGCTCGACGGCCGCGACACCGCCGAGCACGACGAGGTCGGCGAGGGAGACCTTCTTGCCCCCGGTCTGGGCGCTGTTGAATGACTCCTGGATCCCCTCGAGCGTGCGCAGCACCTGGGTGAGGGTGGCGGGCTCGTTGACCTCCCAGTCGCGCTGCGGCTGCAGGCGGATGCGGCCGCCGTTGGCGCCACCCCGCTTGTCGCTGATGCGGAACGACGAGGCGGCGGCCCACGCGGTGGAGACGAGCTGGGCGACCGTGAGCCCCGAGGAGAGGAGCTGCTGCTTGAGGGCGGCGATGTCGGCGGCGTCGACGAGCTCGTGGTCGACGGCGGGCACCGGGTCCTGCCAGATCAGCGTCTCCTGCGGCACCAGCGGGCCGAGGTAGCGCTGGATCGGCCCCATGTCGCGGTGGGTCAGCTTGTACCAGGCGCGGGCGAACGCGTCGGCGAACTCGGCCGGGTTCTCGTAGAACCGGCGCGAGATCGGCCCGTAGACGGGGTCGAACCGCAGGGCGAGGTCGCTGGTGAGCATCGACGGCGCGCGGTTCAGCTTGCCGTCCTCCGGGTCCGGCACGGTGTTGCGCGCCTTGCCGTCCTTCGGCGTCCACTGGTTCGCGCCGGCCGGGCTCTGGGTCAGCTCCCAGTCGTACTCGAACAGGTTGTGGAAGAACCAGTTGCTCCACTGGACCGGGGTGGGGTCCAGGTGACCTCCAGCCCGGAACCGATGGCGTCACGGCCCTTGCCGGAGCCGAAGTTGCTCTTCCAGCCCAGCCCCTGCTCCTCGAGCGGGGCGGCCTCGGGCTCGGGGCCCTTGTGCGATTCCGGGCCCGCGCCGTGGGTCTTGCCGAAGGTGTGGCCGCCGGCGATCAGCGCGACGGTCTCCTCGTCGTTCATCGCCATCCGGCGGAACGTCTCGCGGATGTCCCTCGCCGAGGCCAGCGGGTCCGGGTTGCCGTTCGGGCCTCCGGGTTGACGTAGATGAGGCCCATCTGGACGGCGCCGAGCGGCTTCTCGAGCTCCCGGTCACCGGTGTAGCGCTCGTCGCCGAGCCAGGTGCGCTCCGGGCCCCAGTAGACGTCCTCGTCGGGCTCCCACACGTCGGCGCGACCGCCCGCGAAGCCGAAGGTCGTGAAGCCCATGGTCTCCAGGCGCGGTTGCCGTGAAGATCATCAGGTCGGCCCACGAGATCTTGCGCCCGTACTTCTTCTTCACCGGCCACAGCAGCCGGCGGGCCTTGTCCAGGTTGACGTTGTCCGGCCAGCTGTTCAGCGGCGCGAAGCGCTGCATGCCGGCGCCGGCCCCGCCGCGGCCGTCGTCGATCCGGTACGTGCCGGCGCTGTGCCAGGCCATCCGGATCATGAGGGGGCCGTAGTGGCCGAAGTCGGCGGGCCACCAGTCCTGCGAGGTGGTCAGCACCTCGTCGACGTCCCGGGCGAGCGCGTCGAGGTCGAGGGTCTGGAACTCGGCGGCGTAGTCGAAGTCCCCGCCCATGGGGTCGGAGGCGGACTGGTGCTTGCGCAGGATCTTGAGGTTGAGCTGGTTGGGCCACCAGTCACGGTTGCCGGCGCCGTCCGTCGGGTGGTTGCGGCCGGCCGAGATGGGGCACCCGCCCGCGCTGTCCTCGTTGACCTGGCTGAGCACGGACTCATGACTGTCAGACACGGGAATCCTTCCGGGAATCGGTGGCGGTGGTGGAGCAGGTGGGGCACAGCCCTCGGTAGACGACCTCGGCCTCGTCGATCATGAAGCCGTGGTCGTCGGACGGGGTCAGGCAGGGTGCTGGTCCGATGGCGCAGTCGACATCGGCGATGGCGCCGCATGACCGGCACACGATGTGGTGGTGGTTGTCGCCGACACGCGCCTCGTAGCGTGCCACCGAGCCCGGGGGCTCGATGCACCGCACCAGATCGGCCGTGGTCAGTGCGCGGAGCACGTCGTAGACGGCCTGGTGGGACACTTCGCCGAGATCGTCGCGCACTGCTGCGATGATCGAGCTCGTGTCGGCGTGCGGGTGGGCGTGGACCGCGGACAGCACCGCCACCCGGGGTCGGGTCACCCGTAGGGAGGCCCCGCGCAGCATGCGCTCGAAGTCGGCGGTCGTGGGCACACGGCGAGTCTGGACCATTTTCTGGAATCAATCAAGATTATGCTGCGTGTCGGGGTCTGACCAGCGGCTATCCTGGGCACCGGCGTGTCGTCCGATGTCGAGGAGCCCTGCGATCCCCAGCTACGACCACCCCGGCGGGCTTGCGTGCGCATCACGCTGATCGGACCGGCCTTCCCGTGGCGGGGAGGTATCCCGCTGCTCACCAACGAGCTGGCCCACCGCCTCGCCGCCTCAGGCCACGTCGTCCACGTGCGTACCTGGACGCGGCAGGGCCCGCCCAGGCTCCTCCCCGCGGAGCTGCACCCCCTCGCCACACCCGAGGCCGAGGTCTACCCGACCGTCCAGGAGCCGCTGTCGTGGCGCGACCCCCGGCACTGGGGGCGTACCGGACGAGCGGCCGGGTCCGCGTCGGACGTCGTCGTGCTGGTCTACTACGTCCCGTTCCAGGCGCCCGCGCTGGCGGCCATCGCCCGTGCCGCCCGCCGGGATGCGCGCGTCGTCGTCATCTGCGCCAACGCCGTGCCCCACGAGCCGCGGCCGGGTGACGAGGTGCTGATGTCGTGGCTCATGCGGTCGGCCGACGCGATCCTCGCGCACACCGATGCCGAGCGGGCCGCGCTGGAGCGGCTCACCGACCGGCCGGTGACGGTCGCCGCGCTCCCCCCGCACCTCCCGGCCACGGCCCGCTCGCAGGCCGGACCGGGCGCGCCGGCGCGCACGCTGCTGTTCTTCGGCAAGGTGCGCCACTACAAGGGGGTGGACGTCCTGCTCAGGGCGTTGGCGCTCGTGCCGGACGTCGAGCTGCGGGTCGTCGGTGAGTTCTACGAGGACAGCGCGCGGCTGGTCGCGCTCGTCGACGAGCTGGGGCTCGCCGAGCGCGTGCGGATCACCCCCGACTACCTGCCGGCCGAGGCGATCCCCGAGCTGTTCGCCGAGGTCGATGCGCTCGTGCTGCCGTACCGGAGCGCGACCGCGTCGCAGCTGGTGGCGCTCGCCCACTGGCACGGGTTGCCGGTGGTCGCCACGCGGGTGGGGAACTTCCCCGAGACCGTGCGCGACGGTGTCGACGGCCTGCTGTGCTCCCCGGACGACGTGGTCGACCTGTCCCGCGCACTGCGCTCGCTGTACGAGCCGGGACGGCTGGCCGCGCTGCGTGCCGGTGTGCGTCCCGCCGACGAGGACGCGATCTGGGAGGAATACATCGACGCGCTGTGCAGCGTGGCCGGTGCGGACGACGGCACGCGATCGATATCGGACTGATCCGCCGGGGTAGCGTGGCGCCATGGGCTGGTCCATGATCAAGCGTCCCCGCCTCGCCTGAGGCGGCGCACCTCGCCGCCCGGCGCCTGCCGGGCGGCCTCTCCACGCACGCCGGAACGAGGCCGCGTGCAGACGTGACGCCGCCGTACGCTCCCTGCGACACGACGGGACGACGCGGACATGGCCCTCCATCCCCCCGACCCCCACCCCGGCCCGGCTGCGCTCGACGTGTTGGTGCCCCGGCTCCGGTGCCCGGTCTGCGCCGGCCGCTGCGGCACGAGGTGCGCCGCCTCGCGTGCCCTGCGGGGCATGCCTTCGACATCGCCCGCCACGGCTACGTCAACCTGATCGGCGGGAGGCGCCGCCACCACGGTGACGACGTCCGGATGGTCGCCGCCCGAGAGCGGTTCCTCGCGGCCGGCCACTACCGGCCCCTGAGCTCCGCACTGGCGGAGTTGGTCGCCGCGCACGCCCCGGCGCCCGACGGTGTCGTGGTCGACCTCGCCGGTGGAACGGGGCACCACCTCTCCGCCGTGCTCGACGCCGGACCGCGCCGGTACGGGCTGTGCGTCGACGCGTCGACGGCCGCGCTGCGGCGGGCCGCCCGCGCGCACCCGCGCGCGGCCGCGATCGGGGCGGACGTGTGGGCGTCGCTGCCGGTGCGCGACGCGACGGCGGGCGTGGTGCTCAGCGTGTTCGGCCCGCGCGGGGTCGCGGAGATCGAACGCATCCTCGCGCCGGGCGGTGTCGTGGTGGTGGCGGGGCCGTGCCCGGAGCACCTGGAGGAGCTGGGCAGGCTGGTCGGTGGGGTCGGTGTCGACCCCAGGCGCCCCGAACGGCTGGCCGCATCGTTGCGGCGCTTCGAGTGCCTCGAGCGCCGCACGGTCACCGCCCGCATCCGGCTGGGTCACGAGGAGGTCCACGCCGTGCTGGCGATGGGGCCGAGCGCCCGGCACCTCTCCGAGGACCGGCTCGGCGCCGCGGTCGCGGTGCTCCCCGAGCGCGTCGAGGTGACGGTGGCCGTCGAGATCGCCGTACATCGGCTCGGATAAGTGCTCGCTCGATGAGCACTTATGGCCAGCACCATGTCTCCATGACGTTCCGAGGATTCGCCACGATCAGCTTCTACGCCGACGACCTGGCAGCGGCCCGCGACTGGTATGCCCAGCTCCTGGGCGTGGAGCCCTACTACGCCTACCCGCACCCGCCCGAGGCGCCCGCGTACGTCGAGTTCCGGGTCGGCGACGACGAGGACGAGCTGGGCATCATCGACCGCCGCTACGCCCCGGCCGGCGGGCGTGGCACCCCCGGCGGAGCGATCATGCACTGGCACGTCGACGACCTCCCCGGCACCGTGCAGCGCTCCTCGAACTGGGCGCCACCGAGTACGACCCGATCACCGAGCGGGAGTCCGGCTTCGTCACCGCGTCGGTGGTCGACCCGTTCGGCAACGTCCTCGGCGTCATGCGCAACCCGCACTACCTGGAGATCCTCGCCGGGCGGCGGTGAGGCGGCCTTGACGGCGAGGCACACCACCCGAGATGAGGGAGTACCGATGTCCCGAGAGTTCACCACCGTCAGCTCCGCCACCGTCGAGGTGGCCGATCGCGCCGAGTGGCGGGAGTGGCTGCGGGAGAACGGCGACACCGCCGACGAGGTATGGCTCGTGATCAGGCATGCGCGCAGCGACGTCCCGAGCGTCCGGCACGGCGAGGCCGTCGAGGAGGCGCTCTGCTTCGGCTGGATCGACGGCCTGGCGCGCGGGCACGACGCCACGTCGATGCGGCAGCGGTTCACCCCGCGCAACCCGCGCAGCGCGTGGAGCCGGGTGAACCGGGAGCGCGTCGGGCGGCTGACCGCGCAGGGCCTGATGACGCCGCGCGGGCAGGCGGCCGTCGACCTCGCGAAGCGCACCGGGACGTGGAGCGTGCTCGCCGAGGCGCAGGACGGGATCGTCCCCGACGACCTGCGGGCGCGGCTCGCGGCCGACTCGCGGGCGGAGGCCCGCTTCGCCGCGCTCTCGCGGTCCGCCCGCCGGGCCGCGCTCGAGTGGATCGCCCGGGCCAAGCGGCCCGAGACCCGGGAGCGGCGCATCGCCCGCACGGTGGCGTCGGCGGCTGAAGGGGCAGGGCTGGAGGGCTGAGGGAGGATGGCGCGGTGAGCCGCCGACCGATCGAGGACATCCCGATCTCCGACCACCCGATCCGGCTCGGCCAGTTCCTGAAGCTGGCCGGGTTCGCCGAGCACGGCGCGCACGCAGGGAGCTCCTGGAGGCCGAGGAGGTGCAGGTCAACGGGCGGTTGGAGACGCGAAGGGGTGCTCAGCTGCAGGCCGGGGACGTGGTGGCGGTCGGCGGGCAGCGGGCGCGCGTCGCTCAGCCCCCGACGGCTCCCAGCACCTGATCCTCGATCAGCGGCGCGATCGTGGTGGCGTACGACGCCGTGAGGTGGTTGTCGTCCAGGTAGACCAGCACGTTGCCGATCTCGGCCGGGCAACGCGTGTCGTCGCAGACGTAGTCGGCCAGATCGAGGAAGGTCACGTTCGGCGGCACGTCCAGCTGTGCGTACGGCGGGTCGGCGGCGTACACGGAGCTGCGGTCCACGCCGCACGGGTCGCGTCGCGGCCGTGCCGGCGCACGCAGTCGGGCACGTCGAAGTCGAAGCGGGGGTTGTCCCGGATGGCCAGCACCGGGATGTCGAGCTCGGCCATCCGCCTCCACTGCTCGACGAACCCGGGCGGCGTGTACTCCGTGAGGCCTACGCGCACCTCCCGGGAGGCGATGCTGACGACGGCGTCCGGGCGTTGCCGGGCGATCTCGTCGGTGACGGCGGCGTTCCAGGCGACGCACGCGGCGTCGTTCGGGTCGGCCTCGGAGGCGGTCGAGAACGGGCACGCCCCCCGCAGCGCGGTGACGATCTGCCAGTCGTGCTGCCGTGCGATCGGGATCAGGGCTCCGATGATCTGCTCGAGATGTGAGTCCCCGACCACGAAGATCCGGCGCTCCGGTGGCTCCGCCACGGGCTGCGAGCAGATGTCGGAGCGGACCTCGGCGAGCGGCGTGCACTGCCAGTCGTTCACCCAGACCCAGTCGTCGTAGACCGAGACCGGCGCCGGTAGCAGGGGGGCCTGTGCGGGGCGCCGTCGACGAGCGCTGCCGCGCCGGGGTACTGCGACCCCCCGAGCGCGTCGGAGGGGAGCTCGCGCTGGGTGGCGGCGAACTGCCAGATGGCCGCGGCGAGCAGCACCACGGACGTGGCGGCCGCCGCGTACCGGTAGGTGGCGCCGACCCCGATGCGCAGGTCCTGCACCGGGTTCTCCACGAACCTGGACGTGAGCACCGCGAGCGCGAACGACACGACGATCACGGCGATCCCGCCGAACGGCCCGACGTCGTCCTGGTCGCTCGCCACCATGAGGAGCACCAGCAGCGGCCAGTGCCACAGGTAGAGCGGGTAGCTCACGTCGCCGACGAACTGCACCGGGCGCAGCAGGAGCAGGCGGTGGACGCCGTAGCGGGAGCTCGTGACGCCACCGAGCAGCACCAGCGCTCCGCAGAGCGTCGGCCACAGTGCGGCGAACCCGGGGAACAGGGCGCCGCCGTCCAGCACGAACCCGCACGCCACCAGGCCCAGGACGCCGACCCAGCCGAACGAGACGCGCTCGCCGCGCGTCCACGGGAACCGGTCGATCCACAGCGCGAGCAGCCCGCCCAGCGCGAACTCCCAGAGACGGGTCAGGGAGTGGAAATACGCCAGCGGCTGGTCGGACGCCGTGAGCGCGACGGAGAAGATCAGCGATGCGGCGAACAGCCCGAGCAGCGTTGCCGTGAGGTGCGTGTGCAGCCGGTGCGGGGCGCGGCGGGCCACGAGCACCATGAGCACGACGGCGAGCGGCCACGCGATGAAGAACTGGACCTGGATCGACAGCGACCAGAAGTGCTGCACCACGCTGGTGGTGTTGCTGCGCGCGGTGTAGTTCACGGCGTCGGCGGCGAGCTGCCAGTTCTCCAGGAACAGCGCACTGGCGACGACCTCGCGCACGGTCTGGGGCCACCGGTTGTCGGGCAGCACGATCGCGCCCATGACGATCGTGGCGAGCAGCACGACCGCGGCGGACGGCAGCAGCCTGCGGGCCATCCGGCTCCAGCGGGTCACCAGGTCGATCCGGCCGCGCGCGCGGCGCGGGCGAGCTGCCCGGTGAGCAGGAAGCCCGAGATCAGGAAGAAGACGTCGACACCGCCGGAGCCTGCCCGGTGGTGACGTGGTGGGCCACGACGAGCGTGACGGCGAGCGCGCGAAGACCCTGCAGTTCCGGGCGGAACCTGGCAGGTGGGATGGAGAGGTCGGGCCGCCCGGTGCCCGGGGCACCCCTAGTAACCGACGTAGTTCCCGCTGCTGTTGGAACGGCCGCCGGCCTCGAGCGTGTCCATCCCATAGTTGTCGATCATGTATCGGATGCCTGCGGTGATGTTCGCGACGGGATCGGTGATCGGGCGGTTCTTGACCTCGGGGTGCACGTAGTGCTTGTACGTGGTCGGGATCGTCTGCATCAAGCCCTGGGACGGGGTGCCGCGACGAGCGTTGGCGTCCCAGTTGTTGATCGCGCGCGGGTTGCCGCCCGACTCCGCCAGGACGATCTTCTTCACGGACGGGGCGAGCGACTGCGGCAGCTCGAGGATCTGCAGGGCCTCCGCGATCCAGCCGTTGAGGCCGCCGCGCTCGATGAGGTCGGCGATCCGCTCGCGTTCGGCCTGCTCACGGGCCTGCTGGGCGTGTAGCTCGGCGAGGTCGGCCGCCTGCACGACCCGGGCGAGGTGGTTCTCGACCGACTCGGACTCCGCGGCGAGCTCCACCGGGACCATCGAGACCGCCGGTGCGGTGTCGATGGCCGTGCTGTTGGACGCGAGGGCCGTGTCGTACGGGGCGTCGGCGGCCGCCGCGGTGGCGGTGCCGTCCTCCAGGGCGGGGACGATCGCGGTGAACGCGCCCGTGGCCACGGCGCCGACGGCGGCGGTGGTGGCGACCACGGTGGTGCCGAGCGACGGGCCTGCCGGCGCAGGCCGGTGTGCCGCCTGGTGGCGACCGGTGCCGGTGGATCTTGATCCGACGGCGCGGGGCGCACGAGCACCACGGGGGGAGCGGTGTCCTGCCACGAAACAGCCCTTTCAGCGCTTGGGGAGCGATCCGTCCACGGACTGCCGGTCGGGGGTCCGGGGGCAGGTGGGGAGTCCTGGACCAAGTGATGCCCGTGATCGGTTCGTAACGCTGGGCGAAAGACTATGAGGTGATCACTCTCTCGACAAGGGGAGACCCTGCAACTCGGCGCACCTCGCCTGCCGTTCGGCGGCACGAGGCAACCGGCGGGGAAGATCCGGAACTCGCGACGAGCGGTTACCCGGTACGTCGAACGGATTGCGCCGGGAGGAGCAGGCAGGAGTCGCCGAACTCGTGCCAGCGGTACCTCTCTTCCAGTGCGGCGGCGTACGCCCTCGCCACCAGGTGCCGACCGGCGACCGCCTCCAGCAGGAGCAGATGCGACGCCTCCGGTTCGTGCCACCCCGTGACGAGGCCGTCGACGACCCGGGCGGGCCGGTCGGGGCCGAGCACGAGGTGCGTCCAGCCCGCACCCGCACGGACGTGCCCGTCCGGCGCGGTGACCGTCTCGAGCGCCCGCGTCGTCGTGGTGCCGACGGCCACGACACGCCCGCCTGCCGCCCGTGCCGCGTTCACCGCGTCCGCCGTCTCCTGCGGGACCCGGTACCGCTCCGGGAGCGGGACCTCCCCGGCCTCCAGTGACGACACCCCGGTGTGCAGCACGATCCGCGCCACGCCGATGCCGCGCGCGTGCAGGGCAGTCAGCACCGCGGGTGTGAACGGGCGGCCCGCGCTCGGCATCTCGGCGCTGCCGAACTCCGCCTCGGTGCGGGCGAACACCGTGCGGTAGTGGTCGATGGGCCACGGCCTGCGCACGTAGGCGTACCGGATCGGCCTGCCCACCTCGGCGAGCCAGGACCGCAACCCGCCCGCCACGGGCACCCGGGCCCGCCACAGCCTGCCGCCGCTCGCGACGTGGGGGTCGGGGTGGCCGGTGATCAGGGTGGCCACGACGCCGCACGGCAGCGAGATGCACTCGCCCGCCGCCCCGTCGGTCACCCGTTGCCCGTCCGGGGTCCGCAGTTCGACGACGTGCAGGTGGTCGGGGGCCGGGCCCGACACGTGCACCGTGACCTGCGTGCCGTCCGCGCGCCGACCGTCGACGGCCGCGGGCTCGGTGTCGGAGGTGTTCACGACCACCAGGTCGCCCCGGCGCAGCGTGGCCGGGAGTGTCGCGAAGGTCGTGTGCCGCACCGCGCCACGCGCTCGGGCGACCATCAGCCGCACCTCGTCGCGGGCGATCCCCCTGGCCTCCGGCGGCTCCGTTGCCGACAGTTCCGGCGGTACCGCGAACCTCGTGGTCACAGCGATCCCTCGGCCGCGACCGCGAGGTCGGCCGCGCGGTACCGGCCGCTGGGGCGGCGCTCGTCGAGCAGGCGCAGCAGCGACGGCACGACGGTCTCCGGCTCGGGACGGTCGGAGATGTCCTCCCCGGGGAAGGCGCGCTGGTGCATCGCGGTGCGCATGTCGCCCGGGTCGAACGCGTACACGCCCAGGCCGGGCTCCTCGACGGCGAGCACGGCCGCGAGGTGGTCGAGCGCGGCCTTGGCGGCGCCGTAGCCGCCCCAGCCCGCGTACGCGTCCACGGCCGCGTCCGAGCTGAGCGTCACGACAGCGCCGGTGCCGGACCCGCGCAGCAGCGGCAGCGCGAGCTGGGTGAGCGCGAGCGGGGCGAGCACGGTGGTCTCCAGCACGCCCCGCAGCGCGTCGAGCGGGTAGCGCTCCAGTGCGGGCAGCGGGGACGGGCCGAGCTCCCCGGCGTTGTGCACGAGCAGGTCCAGCCGGCCGCCGGTTGCGGCGACGAGCTCGGAGCGGAACGCCGGGTCGGTGACGTCGCCGGGCAGGGCGACGACGCCGGGCAGGGTCGCGGTGGCGGCCCGCAGCCGCTCGGCGTCGCGGGCGCACGCGATCACCGTGGTGCCGCGGGCGCTGAGTGCGGTGGTCAGGGCGAGGCCGAACCCCTGGCCCGCACCGGTGACGATGGCGGTGGCTGTGGTCATGCCTGTACGGTGCGACTTGAAGTCAGGTTCAAGTCAAGGCGTGCCGAGATCGAGGAGGGGTGGCCAGGTGGATCCGAAGGACCTGCTCACCATCGGGGAGGTGGAGCAGCGCAGCGGCTTCCCGCAGTCGGCGCTGCGGTACTACGAGCGTGAAGGTCTGCTCACGACCACCCGGACGTCCGGCGGGCAGCGCCGCTACGAGCGTTCGGTGCTGCGCAGGCTCGCGTTCATCCGCGCCGCCCGCACCATCGGCGTCGGGCTCGAGGAGGTGCGGGAAGGGCTCGACCAGCTGCCCGACGGGCGCACCCCGACCAAGGCGGACTGGTCCCGGCTGTCGAAGTCGTGGCGCGGCAGGCTCGACGAACAGATCCAGGCGCTCGTCGCCCTACGGGACGGCCTCGACTCGTGCATCGGCTGCGGGTGCCTCTCGCTGAAGCGCTGCCGCCTCTACAACCCGGAGGACCGGGTGTCGGAGCTGGGCCCGGGTGCGCGGCTGCTCCCCCCGATGCTCCGGCGCACGCCCGCCGAGGGGGTCTAGCCAGGTGTCAGCAAAGCCACTTTCCTGACGTGAGGCGTCGTGAAAGTGGCTTTGCTGACGTCGGGGCCCTACGACGAGAGCAGGCGCGGGCGGGCCGACCAGCGTGCCGGCAACGTCTGGTCCACCCAGGCGTGCAGGTCCTCCACCGGCGGGCGGGTGCTGATCGCCGACTGCTCGTGCTCGGCCAGGAACGCCGTGGTGCGCTCCTCCCAGCCCACTCCGAGGCAGGGGACGCCGGTGGAGACGGCGAAGATCAGCGAGTGGATGCGCAGCCCGAAGAGCGCGTCGGCCTCCCCGACGACCGCCTTGGCGAGGGTGGGCTCGAGCTGCGGGCCGAGCACCGGCACCGGCCGCCCGAGACGCTCGCCGATCTCCTTGATGAGCACCTCGTCGCGGCGGGCGAGGCCGAGGCCGTAGTCGGCGTGGGTGCTGATCGCCAGGCCCGCGACGGCGCCGCCGCGCTCGATCCAGCGGCGGCCGAGGAGCGCCGCGGCGTCCTGCAACGCATCGACGAGGATCGGGTTGGGCAGCGCCTTCGGGGCCACGAGCAGCAGCGGCACCGCGGGGTCGACGCCGGCGGCGGCGAGCGTGCGCCGTGCGTCGGCGGCCGGGGCCGGCTTGAGGCCCATCGCGAGGTCGCCCACCACGGGGGCGACGATCCGGTCGCCGAGCACCGAGGCCGACACCTCGTCGCGGACGCTGATGCGGCCCGGCTTGCGCACGGACCGGCGCAGCAGGTCGAGCACGCGGTCCGGCGTACCGGGGTAGACCCCGATCGCCAGGTAGGTGATGTCGCGGCCACGGGCCGTGGCGGCCCACACGATCGCGGGCAGCACCTTCACCAACGAGGACGAGCCGGTGCCGAAGAGGCCACCGCCCACGACCGCGATCCCGTCGCACCACTTCAGCGCCTTGACGAACGCGATGCCCTCCATCGCGACGGCGGTCACGCGGTGCAGCGCCTCCACCATCCGCGGGTTGCGCGACACCACGCGGACGTCGGTGTCCGCGGGCAGCTCCTGCAAGGTGCGGGCGAGCATGGCCTCGTCACCGGTGTTGCCGTTGCCGAAGTTCCCGATGATGAGCACGCGGGTGGGGCGTGGGGTGGCTGCCTTGGCGTTCTCCTCGGCGGCGTGCCGCCTGCCGAGGTCGGCGAGCTGCTGGCGGATCAGGTTGGCGCGGGGGTCCGTCATCGATTCCCTCGGGTCCGTGGCGGCGACTCTGTGTGACCGTCGTTGGTCACGCATTCGCCGCAGCCTACGGTGTGGCCCGCGGCACTCGTTCAGCACGTGCGCCGCGCGCTTCAGCCCACCACCGTCCATGATCAGCAGGAACCGGCGGGACCAGCGCGGACCCCCGCGCGGCACGCGATCCGTGGCTGGTCGGGCAGCGCGCGGGTCGCGATCGGCGCCGTGTGCGGCCGGACGGCCGCCCCGATCAGCTGGCGACGGAGCGGAGGTACGCCGCGGCGAGCGACTCGGTGATGTCCTCCACGGAGGGTAGTTCCGCTCCCGCCGTGCTCTCGAGCGTGGGCCGCAGCAGCATGTGCGTGGTGATCGGGCCGAGCAGCAGCTGGACGAGCAGGGGGAACGGCAGTGGCCGCAGCCTGCCGGCCGCGATGTGCGGTTCGAGGATCGCCGCGAGGCTCGCCGTGATACGCGGGATCATGCCCTTCAGCACCGCCTGTCCCGGCCCGCCGGGGCGGGAACAGGCGTCGGCGAAGATCGCCGGCAGCACGCGGGGCTCCCGCGCGAACGCGGTGATGATCGCCCGGTGCACCTCGCGCACGAGGTCGGTGAGGTCGTCCGGCGGTGCGGCGGCGAGTGCCTCGAGGTCGGGCACCGGGCCGTAGCGGTCGAACACCGTGGCGAGCAGGCCGTCGCGGCCGTCGAACAGACCGTGCAGGGTGGGGAGGGCGCAGTCGGCGGACGCGGCCACGGCGTCCAGGGTGGTGGCGCCGAGCCCCTGCTCGGCGATGAGCGAGGCGGCGGCCGCGATCGCGCGCTCCCGGGCGGGCGGGCGGCCTCCGGGGTCGATGCCCGCCCGGCGCACCGCGTCGTCCAGCGGTGTCCGCGTGCCGCCGAGCCGCCGCAGCAGCGTGCTGCGGGACATCCCGGCCGCCGAGGCGATCGCCGCGAGCGGTACGTCCGCGACGTCGCGCCCGCGCGCGCGGGCCGCCGCCAGCGCCGCAGCCACCAGTTCCCGTTCCACCTGACACACGATACTTGTTCATGTCTGATGCGGTTCCGCCATGCGAGGGTGAAGTCGTGGCTGCTCCCCTGGATCGCTGGTTGGCCCTGGAAGGTCTCGACAACGTCCGTGACGTCGGTGGACTGCAGTTGCGGACCGGCGGCACCATCCGGAGCGGCGTGCTGCTGCGCAGCGCCGCCCTGCAGTACTGCACGGCCGCCGACGTCACCCACCTCGTGCACGAGTTCGGCCTGCGCCTCGTGCTCGACCTGCGCAGGCAGAGCGAGATCGACCAGGACGCGAGCCCGCATGCCCTCGCCGATGCGGGTGTCGAGACGGTCCGGCTGAGCTTCATCCCCGAGGAGGGCGCGCGCTGCCGGAGACCGACGAGGACGTGGACCCCCTGATCCACATCTACCTCGGCTACCTGCGCGACCGTCCCGACAACGTCGTCACGGCCGTCCGGCGGTTCGCCGCCGCCGGGCCGACGCTCGTGCACTGCGCCGCGGGCAAGGACCGCACCGGCGTGCTCGTGGCGCTCGTGCTGGACGCCGTGGGCGTCGAGCGCGACGCGTGGTGGCCGACTACGCGCTCTCCGGCGAGCGGATCGAGGCGCTGTTCCGGCGCTGGACGACGGCGTCGGGCACGCCGATGCCCGAGGACCTGACCCCGCACATGCCACGCGCGGAGGCGATGGCCGCGGTGCTGGCGCACCTGGACGCCGAGTACGGCGGCGCGGCGGGCTGGCTGCGCGCCCACGGCCTGGAGGAGGAGTCCCTCACCCTGCTGCGCGAGCGACTGGCTCAGCCGAGCAATGCCGAGCTCGGCCGGTAGCCGTAGCCGATCAGAGCCGGGGTGACGGGCCGGCCGCTGGCTCGTGATCGCCGGAAATGGTGCCGGGGCGACCGATCTGTCGTCGTGCCACCACTGTCGACGATCAGTGTGCGCATGATCGGCGGGAGTGGTGCCAGGCCGTCAGATCCGGCGCTCTCGGACCACTTTCGGCGATCACGCCCGGGTGGGCCGGTGACGCTAGGGAAGCTCCTCGATCGCCACCGTCGTGTCCAGCTTGCGCAGGGCTCCCGGTTCGCCGGTGACCGCGGGCCAGCCCCGGCGCTTCGCGCTGGCGGCGACCTGGCCGGCCACGATGTCGTCCTGCCCGGACGCGGCCAGCAGCAGGCCGGACTCCTGCGCCGACGCCGAGCCGAGCTCGTCGATCACGGTGTTGGGCAGGTCGAGGAGCACCTGGAGGGCGGGGTGGTGCTCGGGATCCAGCATCGACCACGCACGGCCGAGGGCGGTGCTGGGCACGGCCAGCACGATGTTCTCCTCGACGGCCGCCCAGACGAGGGCCCGTACGTAGACGGGGCGGCCGATGGCGAACGCGGCGAGGGCGCTGGCGTCGAGAACTCGCCCGCCGATCATGCGCGCATCAGACGGCGGCGGCCCGACGCACGAGGCGCAGAGTTCTCCGCGCCTCCGCGAGCTCGTCGGGAGGCGGCGGGCCACCGTAGAGGTCGGCCAGCGCGGCCAGCGACCGGTCGCGCATCTGCCGGGCCGACACGGCCTCGGCGATGTAGGACGACATGCTCCGCGCGGTACCGCGACGCACGGCGTCTCGAGCCTCGGCCACCAGATCGGCCGGCAGGCTCACCGTCACCCGCTCAGTGCGCATGGTCGGGAGGGTACCCGCCACCGCGGAGCCGCTTCACCCGCTGTGTCGATCGACGCGCCGGTTACCCGTCAGTATGCCAAGGTGGGTGACGGTGGGCACGGGGCACCGCCATGCGCGAGGAGGCCGCGATGGACCTGACGTACACCGCAGCGGAGGAGGAGTTCCGCGACGAGCTGCGGGCATGGCTGCGGGCGAACATCCCCGAGGAGTGGGGGCGCCCGGAGTTCTGGGAGTCGCTCGGCGACGAGGAGAGCTTCCGCGTGCGGCGGGACTGGGAGCGCGACAAGGCCGAGGCCGGGTTCGCCGGGATCGCGTGGCCCACCGAGTACGGCGGGCGCGGCGGCACGCCGGGGATGAAGGCGATCTACGACGAGGAGATGGTGCGGGCGAACGCGCCGCGCACCGTCAACGCGCTCGGGCTGACGTTCCTCGCACCCACCGTCATGGCCATCGGCACCGACGCGCAGAAGAAGGAGATCATCGGCCCGTTGCTGCGCAACGAGGTGATCTGGTGCCAGGGGTTCTCCGAGCCGGGCGCGGGTTCCGACCTCGCGGCGATCTCCACCCGCGGCGTGCGCGACGGCGACGACTTCGTCGTCAGCGGGCAGAAGGTGTGGACCACCAACGCCGTCCACGGAGACAAGATCTTCGCGATGGTCCGCACCGAGCCTGGCTCGCAGCGCCATCGCGGCATCTCCATGCTGCTCATCGACATGCACCAGCCCGGCGTCGACGCCCGCCCGCTCAAGCAGATGAGCGGGGCGAGCGAGTTCGGCGAGGTGTTCTTCGACGACGCGCACGTGCCGGTCACCGAGTGTCTCGGTGAGATCGGCGAGGGCTGGCGCACGGCGATGCTGTTGCTCTCGTTCGAGCGGGGGGCGTCGGGGATCGGCCAGTACACCGAGTTCCGCCGCCAGTACGACGAGATCGCCGCCGTCGCGAAGCGGCTGGGCCGCCACCGCGACCCGGTGGTGCGCGGCAAGCTCG
Organism: Pseudonocardia sp. CNS-004; assembly: GCA_001942185.1. Lineage (GTDB taxonomy): Bacteria > Actinomycetota > Actinomycetes > Mycobacteriales > Pseudonocardiaceae > Pseudonocardia. Next base: position 24,916 of record MKJV01000079.1, on the reverse strand, counting down.
CCCGCGTCCTCACCGAGCTCGAGTGCCTGCGGTTGCACGCCATGCACGTGCTCACCGAGGTGGAGCAGGGCCGCGACCTCGGGTTCGAGGCGTCCATGACGAAGTTGCAGTGGTCGGAGACGTTCCAGGACCTCTGGGAGGTCTTCGACGACGTCCTCGGCGAGGACGCCACGCTCGACGCCGTCGACGGATTGGACCTGCGGCCGTGGCACGCGCAGTCCATGTGGTCCCGCTCGGTCACGATCTGGGGCGGCTCGTCCCAGGTGCAGCGCAACGTCACCGCCGAGCGCGTGCTCGGCCTGCCGCGGTAGGAGCGTCATGTTCTTCGCACTCACCGACGACCAGCGCGAGTTCGACTCGGCCGTCCGCGGCTACCTCGCCGAGCGGTTCGACCTGGACGCCGTGCGCGGCGTCGTCGAGGACAGCGGCAGCGACGGGCACCCGGCCTCGCTGTGGAAGGCGGCGGGTGAGCAGGGCTGGCTCGCCGCGCTCGTGCCCGAGGAGCACGACGGGCTGGGCCTGGGTCTCGTCGAGGCCCAGGTGATCGCCAGGGCACTGGGCGCAGGCGTGGCGCCGGGGCCGTGGCGCGCCACCGTGCTGGCGGCCGAGGCCGTGCGGCTGGCCGGCTCCGACGAGCAGCAGGCGGCCTGGCTTCCCCGGTTCGCCGCGGGTGGGGCCGTGGGGGCCTTCACCCTGCGTGGCAGCGCCCCGGGTGTGCTGCCGGCCGTGGAGTACGGCGGGGTGGCCGACGTCGTCGTCGCCCGCTCCGGCCACGGGCTGGCGCTCGTCGAGGGCGCGACGGCCACGCCGCGCGGCTCGTACGACGGCACGGCCCGGCTCGCCGACCTCGACGCCGGTGCGGGCACCGCGCTGCCGGGGGCCACCGCGGAGGTGGTCGAGGAGCTGGCGGCCCGGGCCACCGTGCTGGTGGCGGCCGACCTCGTCGGCGTCGCGCGCGAGGCGATCACGCGCACCGTCGCCTACGACCGGGATCGCGAGCAGTTCGGCGTGCCGGTCGGCTCGTTCCAGGCGATCAAGCACGCGCTGGCCGACCTGCACGTGGGCGTCACGATGGCCGAGCACGCCGCGCTGTACGCCGCGCACGCGGTGGACGCACGCCTGGAGGACGCGCCGCTGGCCGTCAGCGTGGCGAAGGCGAAGGCGAGCGACGTGGCGGTGCAGGCCACCGGCGCGATGATCCAGTACCACGGCGGCATCGGCTACACGTGGGAGCACGAGGCGCACTTCTTCTACAAGCGCGCCAAGCGCCTCGCCGGGCAGTGGGGCGACGCCGACTCCCACCGCGAGAGGATCGCCGCACTCACCCTGCCCGAATAGGGAGTGAGTCGGTGGGGATGGCGCGGTTCTCGGGTGCGCCTCGCGTCGGTCGGTCGGAGCTGTGGTGCGCGCAGGCCGACGCGGCCCGGGCAGGATCGTTGCGAGATAGCGTTCAGCGCCCCGGGCGGGGCGATCCGGCGCAGTTCGGTCCCGTTCGTGCGTGCGGGCTCGTCCCCTGAGCGGGGCCTCGACCATGCTCGTCACTTTCCGTAGCGGTCGTCGCCGTGATTGGGCCGAACGGCCCGGTGGCGACGGCCACATGCGGCACCGCTTGCTACGGTCCGCGATCTCGCTCCCCAGCGACGACACTGATCGAACCCCCGAAGGAGGGACGTGACCGCGCCCGCCGCTCCCCGGCCTCCGCAACCGGTTGCCGCCTCGACCTGGAACCTCGTCAAGACCTACGGCCGCGGTGATGCCGCGGTGCAGGCGCTCGACGGCGTCAGCCTGCAGATCCCGGCCGCGCGTTTCACCGCGATCATGGGCCCGTCCGGATCCGGCAAGTCCACGCTGATGCACCTGCTCGCCGGCCTCGACACGGCGCGTCCGGGCAGGTCGTGCTCGGCGGGACCGATCTGACGGCCTGCAACGACGCCCAGCTCACCGCGCTGCGACGGGACCGCATCGGCTACGTGTTCCAGAGCTTCAACCTGCTGCCGCAGCTGACCGCGGAGCAGAACATCGAGCTGCCGGCCCGGCTGGCCGGACGGGCCGTCGACTCGAACTGGCGGGCGATGCTGGTCGATCTGCTCGGCATCGGGAAGCGGCTGCGCCACCGCCCGACCGAGCTGTCGGGTGGGCAGCAGCAGCGGGTCGCGGTGGCCGCGCGTTGCTCGGGCGGCCCGAGGTGATCTTCGCCGACGAGCCGACCGGGAACCTCGACTCGACCAGCGGCCACGAGCTGCTCGGCCTGCTGCGCGACTCCGTGCGCAACATCGGCCAGACGGTCGTGATGGTCACCCACGACGCGATCGCCGCCTCGTACGCCGACGAGGTCGTCCTGCTCCGCGACGGGCAGCTCGCCGGCGTGCTGCCGAACCCGCGGCCCGACACCGTGCTCGCCGCGCTGTCCTCGTTGTCGCGACCCGGTGGTCCGGGTGGCGGGCACGCGGGCGGCCCGCCCGGACGGCCGCCGCAGGGACCGGTCGGGCCGCCGCCGCACGGCCAGTACGCGGGGCCGCCGATGCGGGGCGGGTACTGACGTGGTGGCGTCCGCATCAGCCGTCCTCCTGGCCGAGACCCGGCGCAAGCCGGGCCGGGTCCTGCTGACCGGGCTCGCGATCATCGTCGCCACCGTGTTCGCGGCCGGCACGATGTTGTTCAGCGAGACCTTGCGCGACTACCTCACCGCGGGCGACGTCGTCACGCCCGAGGGCGCCGCGGTCGTGGTGGACGCGTCGCAGATCGAACAGGACGAGCCGGAGTCGGCCGCGGAGGCCGTCGCCCGGGTCGCCGGTCTCGACGGCGTGGCGGAGGCCGTCGGCGTCTGGACCGGGAGCGAGACGCTGCAGGTGAACGGGGCGAGCACGGAGTGGTCCGTCGCCTCCGACCCGATGACCGGGCCGCTGGCCCGCCTGGAGACGCCTGCGCAGGGCAGCCTGCCCACCCAACAGGGCGAGATCGTGATCAGCGAGCAGACCGCGGAGCGCACCGGGCTCGGACCCGGCGGCACCCTCACGATCCCCGAGGACTACGAGGAACCGGAGCGCACGCTCACCATCACCGGCGTCGTGGAGGTGCCGGCCTCCGACGGCGAGAACCTGATGTTCGCCCTACCCGATGACGCGGTCGGGCTGGGCGGCTGGCTCGAGCAGATCGACGTCGCCGCCACGTCCGGCACCGATGCGGTGGAGCTGGCTGGGCGCGTGGGCGAGCTCGTCGGCAACCCGGGCGCCGTCGTCACCGGTGAGGAGCAGCGCACCGTCGAAGGGGAGAGCGCTGCCGAGTCGGTGACGGCCGTGCTGGTGGTCGTCGGGGTGTTCGCCGGGCTGGCCGTGGTCGCGGCCGCCGTCGTGGTCGCCTCGACCTTCCGGATCGTGCTCACCCAGCGCCGCACCCAGCTCGCGCTGCTGCGCTGCGTCGGCGCGGAGCGTGGTCAGCTGATCCGCGCCGTGCTCGCGGAGGCGGTGGTCACCGGGCTGGTGGCGGGCCTGCTCGGGGTGGCCGTGGCGATGGTGGCCGGGTACGGGCTGCTGGCGATCGTGCGGGGGAACGGGATGGCCGACGTCCCGGACCTGGTGGTGTCGTGGCCGATGCTGGCCGGCGTGCTGGCGATGGCCGTGCTGACCACCGTCGCGGCCGCCCTCGCCCCGGCGCTCGCCGCCGCCCGCATCCCACCGGTCGCCGCGCTCGGTTCGGCGGGCTCGGGCGAGGCGGGCGCGCCACGGACGGCCGGCAGGCTCGTCTTCGCCGGCCTGCTGGCGGCGGGCGCGGCAGGTCTCGCCGCGCTCGGGACCAGCTCCGGGGGCTCGCCGTTCGAGGCCGTGGTCATGATCGCGGTGTCGGGGATGACGGCGTTCGGTGCCGTCATCGCCGCGGGCCCGGTGCTCGTGCGGGCGATCGGGGCCACGGTCGGGCGGCTGGTCGCCGTCGTCGGCCGGGGGCCGGGCCGGCTCGCGACGGCCAACGCCGCCCAGGTGCCGCGCCGGACCGCCGCGACGATCTCGGTGCTCTCCCTCGGCGTCGGCCTGACGTCGGCGTTGCTGGTGGCGCTGTCGGCCGTGCAGGCCGGCGCGGAGGCGCAGATCGACGCGCAGTTCCCCGCCGCGATCGTGGTCAGCGCCTCGGACCCGAGCAGCGCGGAGGCGTTCGCCGAGGCGATCTCGCAGGACCCGCAGCTGGTCGCGCGGGTGCAGGACGACGTCGTGCTGGTGGATCCGGCGCCCGGTGTCGACGGCGAGGCCGTCCGCACCACCGTCGAGCAGGCGGCGGACGAGGAGGGCCTGTCGACCGCGTACGCGGGCGACGCGCGTGCCGAGCTGCAGAACCAGCTGGCCATCGCGAGCATGATCGGGCTGGGGCTGGTCGGGATGACGCTGCTGGTGGCCGTCGTCGGTGTCGGCGTCACCCTCATGCTGTCGATCACCGAGCGGGTGCGGGAGACCGGCCTGCTGCGAGCAGTCGGCCTGTCCAGGCCCGGCGTTCGGACGATGGTGGCCCTGGAGGCGGGGCTCAGCGGCTCCGGTGCGGCCGTGATCGGCGTCGTGGTCGGTGCGATCTACGGCCGGCTGGGGGTCACGGTGCTGGAGCTCGACTCCGCGTCGGCGTCGTTGCCGGTGCTGCAGCTCGCCGGGCTCGTGGTCGCCGTCGTCGTGGTGGCGATGGTCGCAGCGACCGTCCCCGCGATCCGGGCCGGGCGGGTGTCGCCGATCCGGGCGTTGCAGGAGGCGTGATCACCCCTACTTCTGCCAGCCCGCGTTCTCCGGTGTCGTGCTGAAGAAGCGTCCCGCGCCGGAGTTCGCCAGGCCGTTCTTGACCGCGTAGATCCCGACCAGGTTCACGGTGGGCATGACGCCGTAGGTGGCGAACGCCGCGGTCTCGGCCTCGTTGGCCCTGGCGTACTGCTCCTCCGCCGTGGGCAGGGTGTTCACCGAGCGGATCAGCTCGTCGTTCGCCGGGTCGTTCACACCGGACCGGATGAACTGGGAGTCGGAGCAGAAGAGCTGGCAGATGTAGGCGATGCTGTACGGGTCGGGACTGCGAGGCCCCGGAGTAAGAACATGTCGAACTCCCGGCCGGTGACGATCTTCGAGAAGTCCGAGGTGGGCACCTGGCGGATGTCCATCTGGACGCCGATGTTCTTCAGCATCGCCGCGGTGCCGCCCGCCACGGCCTTGCCGGTGGCGTCGTCGCCGGTGTTGACGTAGCTGAACTGCAGTCGCTGCCCGTCCTTCTCCCGGATGCCGTCGGCGCCCACGGTCCATCCCGCGGCGTCGAGGTCGCGCTCGGCCTGTTCGGGGTCGTACGGGACCACCGCGCTGAAGTTGTCGGCGTAGCCGTCCTGGAACGGAAGCCTGGTGATCGAGCCGATCGGGTCGGCCGTGTAGTTCAGGCCCTGGAAGTGGAACTCGGCGATCTGCCTGCGGTCGATGGCCTGGAAGACCGCCTTGCGGACCCGCGGGTCGGACAGGATCGGGCTCTGGCCGTTCAGGGTGAAATAGAGGACCTGCAGGGTGGGTCCCTTGCGGATCTCGGTGCCCGGCACGCCGGTGACCTGCGCCAGTTGGTCCTTTCCGTTGGCGGCGACCGCGTCCAGCTGGCCGTTGCGGAACGCGTTGACGGCGGCCACGGAGTCCATCTGGAGGAAGGTGCGGGTGTCGAGCTTGCCGGGCTTGCCCCACCACTTCGGGTTCCGCTCGAAGACGATCGCGCCGTTCTGCGGGTCGTAGTTCTGGATCGTGTACGGCCCGGCGCCCCACTCCGGGTGCGGGGTGTTGACGTAGCCCTGGTTGAACACGGTGGGGTCGAGCGCCTTCGGGTGCAGCAGGTAATTGAACAGGCCCTGCCACCACAGGTTGATCCCGTCGAACGTCACGACGGCCTGCCGGTCGTCCGCCCGCGGGCCACGGAGGTGATCCGGTCGTAGCCGTCGGTGCTGGCCGGGAGGTAGGCGGGATCCTTCCCGTTGCTCGACCTCCAGGCCGCCTCGAAGGACGTCCAGTCGATGGGCGTGCCGTCGTTGTAGGTGGCCTTCGGGTTGATCGTGTACGTGACCCGGCTGTTCCCGTCGACGGTCTCGTGCTTCGCGTCGGTCAGGTAGTCCGGGTTGAAGACCGGGTCGCCGTCGGCGGTGAAGGTGATCAGCACCGGGTTGTACCAGACCCAGACGCTGCGCGTGTACGCCGTCTGGTCGTTCTGCCAGTAGTTCATCTGGGGCGAGAGCTCGGGGAGCGAGGTCGTGACCGTGCCGCCGTCGCGGAGGTTCTCGTACGGCTGCGGGTTGTAGGCCGACACGTCGGCGAGCGACTCCGCGGTGTCGGCCGGGCCGTCGTTCGCGGGTGCGCCGCCGCACGCGGCGAGCACCGCTGACAGCGCGACGGTGATCCCGGCGGCCGTCGCCCTCTTCATCGAGATCATCACGGTCTTCCCTCGCGAATCTGGCATCAGCGGAAGTGGCAGGCGTTGCGGTGGTCGGAGCCGTCGTGGCCGGTGAGCGCGGGCCGCTCGGCGAGGCAACGGGCGCGCCGGTCGTCGTCGAGCGTGACGTGCAGCGGGCATCGCGACACGAAAGCACAGCCGGCGTCGGAGTCGGTGGGGCCCGGCAGGTCGCCGCGCAGCACGACCCGTTCGCGGCGGCGTTCCACCTCGGGGTCGGGCACCGGCACGGCCGACAGGAGCGCCTGCGTGTACGGGTGGCGCGGGTCGTCGAACAGGTCGTCGACGGACCCGATCTCGACGATCCGGCCCAGGTACATGACGGCGACGCGGTCGGAGATGTGGCGCACGACGGCGAGGTCGTGCGCCACGAACAGGTACGCGAGCCCGAGCCGGGCCTTCAGCTCGTCCAGGAGGTTGATCACGCCGGCCTGGATGGAGACGTCCAGCGCCGAGACGGGCTCGTCGAGCACGACGAGCGCCGGGTTGGTGGCGAGTGCGCGCGCGATGCCGATGCGCTGGCGCTGGCCGCCGGAGAACGCCGCGGGGAAGCGGTCGCTGTGCTCGGGGTCGAGCCCGACGAGCGTCATCAGCTCGTCGACGCGGGCGTCGATCGTCGCCCGGTCCGAGCCGCTCGCGGCGGTCAGCGGCTCGGCGAGGATGTCGGCGACGGTCATGCGCGGGTCCAGCGCGCCCATCGGGTCCTGGAACACCATCTGCAGCGTCCGGCGCAGCTCGCGCTCGGCCTTGCGGTTCCTGATCCCCGCCACGTCGATGCCGCCGACCCGGATGCTCCCGCTCTCCGGCGGGCGCAGCCTCATGATCTCGAGCAGGGTGGTGGTCTTCCCGCACCCCGACTCGCCGACCAGCCCGAGCGTCTCGCCCTCGCGGATGTCGAGGTCGACATCGGCCACCGCCCGCACGGACCCGATCCGGCGCTTCAGGACGGTGCCCTTGCGGAGCGGGAAGGTCTTGCTCAGGCCGGAGAGCTCGAGCACGCTCGCACGCCGCTCGCGCGGCACGGCGTCCAGCGCGTGGGCGTGCTCGAACTCACGCACCGGGTAGACGTCGGCCCCGTCGATCCGCCGGTCGTGGATCTCGCCGGCACGGATGCACGCCGCGCGGTGTGCGCCCCCGGTGTCGAGGAGCGGCGGCTCGGCCTCCGCGCACGCCGGGACCGCCACCGGGCAGCGCTGCCGGAACGGGCAGCCCGTCGGCAGGTCGACCATCGAGGGCGGGCTCCCGGCGATCGGCACCAGCGGCCCGCCACCGGCGACGTCGACCCGCGGCACGGCGCCGAGCAGGCCGATCGTGTACGGCATCCGCGGCTCGGCGAACAGGTCGACGGCGGGCGCGGTCTCCACCGGCCGACCGGCGTACATCACCATGACGTCGTCGGCGGTGCCCGCGACCACGCCCAGGTCGTGCGTCACGAGCACCAGCGCGGCGCCGGTCTCGGCCTGCGCGAGCGCGAGGACGTCGAGGATCTGGGCCTGCACGGTGACGTCGAGTGCGGTGGTCGGCTCGTCGCGATGATGAGGCGCGGGTCGTTGGCGATGGCGGCCGCGATCACCACCCGCTGCCGCATCCCGCCGGAGAATTCGTGCGGGAAGGACCGCGCCCGTTCCGCGGCGCGGGGGATGCCGACGAGGTCGAGCAGCTCCACGGCCCGCTTCCACGCGGCGTCGCGGCCGATGTCCTGGTGGATCTGTAGCGCCTCGACGATCTGGCTGCCCACGGTGAAGATCGGGGTCAGCGAGGACATCGGGTCCTGGAAGACCATGCCGATCTCCCGGCCGCGGATCGCCGACATCTGCTCGTCGTCGAGGCCCAGCAGCTCGCGGCCGCCGAGCGTGACCGAGCCCGAGACGGCGGCGTACTCCGGCAGCAGCCCCATCACCGCCAGCGAGGTGACCGACTTCCCGGACCCGGACTCGCCCACGATGCCGAGCGTCCGGCCGGGCGGCAGGTCGACGTCGACACCGCGCACGGCGTCCACCCGCCCCGCCTCCGACGGGAACGACACCCGCAGGTCGCGGATCGACAGCACCGGATCGGTCATGCCCGCCCCCCGGAGCGCGACGTCGGGTCGAGCGCGTCGCGCAGGCCGTCCCCGATCAGCGCCATCGAGACGGTGAGGAGCGTGACGAGCGCCGCGGGCGCGTAGAACAGCCACGGCGCGCTGGTGACGGTGGTCGCGCCGTCGCTGAGCATGGTGCCGAGCGACACGTCGGGTGGCTGCACCCCGAACCCGATGAACGACAGCGCGGTCTCGCCCTGCACGGTGGCGACGACGCCGATCGTGAACGTGATGATCAGCAGCGACCCGATGTTGGGGATCAGGTGGCGGAACACGATGCGGAACGGGCCGACGCCCATGAACCGCGCCGCCAGCACGTACTCGCGCTCGCGCAGCGACGTCGCGAGCGACCAGACGACCCGCGCGTTGTACATCCATCCGAAGGCGGTCAGCACGACGATCAGCGCCCGCCAGTCGCCGCCGGCTCGCTGGGAGACCAGGGCGAGGACCAGGAACGAGGGCACGACCAGCAGGAAGTGCACGATCCCGAGGACCACCTGCTCGACCCGCCCGCCGAAGTACGCGGCGGTGCAGCCGACGACCGCCGAGATCACCGTGGTGAGCAGCGACACCGTGATCGCGATGACCAGCGAGCGCTGCAGCCCGTGCACCGCCTGCGCGTAGGCGTCGTTGCCGGCGCTGTTCGTCCCGAAGATGTGCTCGGGCGACGGTTCCTCCGCGAGGCTCGTGAAGTCGACGTCGCTGTAGGAGTACGTGGTGAACACGCCGCCCACCAGCGCGAACAGCACGAGCAGGGCGAGGATCACCAGCCCGGCCACCGCGCCCCTGTTCCGCAGGAAGCGGCGCAGGTAGAGCCGCCGCCTGCCCAGCCGCCTGCCACGGCGCGCGGGCAGTGCCTCCCCGGGGGCACCGACCGGGACGGTGGGTTCCAGGCCCGGGAGGTCGGCGGTCATGATCCGGTCACCCGCACCCTCGGGTCGAGCGTCACCACGGTGAGGTCGGCCAGTACGGCCCCGATCGCCGTCATCAGCGCGCCGAACGCGGCGACGGCGACCGCGCCGTGGATGTCGTTCTTGCTGATCGTCATCGTGAAGTACTGGCCCATGCCCTGCCAGGCGAAGATCGTCTCGGTGATCACGGCGCCGGTGAAGAGGGCCGGCACCGCGAACGCGATGGACGTGGCGACCGGGATCAGCGACGTCCGCAGCCCGTGCCTGCGGATCGCCGCCCGGCGCGTGAGCCCCTTCGCCCGCGCCATCCGCACGTAGTCGGAGTTGATCGTGTCGAGCAGCAGCGAGCGCTGCAGCAGGTGGTAGCCGGCATAGCTGATCACGGTCAGCGAGATCGTCGGCAGCACCAGGTGCTGGATGCGGTCGACGACGAGCGGCCAGAAGCCCGTGACGGTCGGGGTCTGCGCGCCCGCGACGTAGAGCAGTGTCGTGCCGAGCGACTGGTTGAGCGAGATCGCGAGCAGCACGACCACCAGCGACGCCACGACCGTCGGGATGTTCAGCGTGATCACCGACAGCGCCTGCAGGAACCGGTCGGCGGCCCGGTACTGGCGCGCGGCCGTGTACACGCCGAGCGAGACGCCGATCACGGTGGACAGGACCAGCGAGCACAGGACGAGCTGCGCGCTGACGCCGATGCGGAACGCGATCTGCTCGTTGACGCTCTCGCCGACGGGGGAGGCGCCCCAGTCCCAGCGCAGGACGATGCCGGTGAGCCAGTGCCACCACCGCTCCAGGAGCGGCGTCTCGGGGCTCAGGTTGTACTGCGAGAGCGAGCGGTCGATCTGCTCGGGTGTGCGTGGTGGTCGCTGCTGGAGGTAGTTCGCGCGCGGGTCCAGGAAGGCGTTCGCGAGGAAGTACGTCAGGTTCGTGGCGACGACGATCATCGCCAGCCAGCCGACCAGCTTCCTGAGGACGTAACGCGACACGTGGACCGGGCTCTCTCCCCTGCGTCGGACCGGGCTGGTGGTCGCCGGAGCGTAATACCGGACGACCCGGCGGGTGGGGACCGGTGCCCCTCGCGTTCCCGGCACGGAGGGACGAGTCGTGACGCGGCGTAACACGGCGACCCACGGTCGTGGCGATCCGCGGCTCCGGATGGCACGGTGACCCGCATGCCGGCTCCGCGAGCACCTCCGTGAACCCCACCGCCGCCGCGCTGCTCGGTCTGCTGCACGAGGGTCCGATGTCGGGTGGTGAGCTCGTCTCGGCCGCGGCCGAGCGGTTCGGCGCGTTCTTCCCCGTCACGCGCAGCCAGGTCTACCGGGAGCTGCCGGTCCTCGCCGCGGCCGGGCTGCTCGAGAAGGGCGAGCAGGGGCCGCGCGCGTCCCAGAAGTACGTGCTCACGACCGCGGGGAGGCGGGCGTTCCGGGGGTGGCTCGCCGCAGGTGGAGGCGCCGACGGCCTGCGCAGCCCGCTGGTCCTGCGGCTGTTGCACGCCCGGACGCTCACCGCGAAGCAGCGGGCGGAGCTGGTGCGCACGAGCCGGGAGGCCTACACCGAACGGCTCACGGCCGCCCGCGCCGCAGCACGCGGGGAGCAGGACCCGTACCGCAAGGCGGTGGCCGACTTCGCGGTGGCCCACGTCCGCGCGGTCCTCGAACTCCTCGACGCCATACCCGAATAGCGCGAGCGGCCGGGGCGTAACCTGGAGCGTTGTGAACCCCGACGTCGCCGCGGACCTCAAGGACCTCTCCGCCACCCTGGAGAACATCGAGGCGGTCACTGACCTGCCCGCGCTGCGCGCCGAGATCGCCGACCTCTCCGACCAGGCCGGTCAGCCCGACCTGTGGGACGACACGGAGGCGGCCCAGCGCGTCACCAGCCGTCTCGCCCACGCACAGGGCGACCTGCGTCGCCTCGACGATCTGCGGCGCAGGCTCGAGGACCTGCCGATCCTCTACGAGCTGGCCCAGGACGAGGGCGACCAGTCCGCGATCGCCGACGCCGACGCCGAGCGGGCCAAGCTGCGCGAGGAGATCGGCTCGCTCGAGGTGCGCACGCTGCTGTCGGGCGAGTACGACCCGCGCGAGGCGCTGGTGACGATCCGCTCCGAGGCGGGCGGCGTGGACGCCGCCGACTTCGCCGAGATGCTCATGCGGATGTACCTGCGCTGGGCCGAGCGCCACGAGTACGGCGTCGACGCATGGACACTCCTACGCGGAGGAGGCGGGCATCAAGTCGGCCACGTTCCAGGTGCACGCCCCGTTCGCCTACGGCACGCTGTCGGTCGAACAGGGCACCCACCGGCTGGTCCGCATCTCACCGTTCGACAACCAGGGCCGCAGGCAGACGTCGTTCGCCGGTGTCGAGGTCCTGCCGGTCACCGAGACCACCGACCACGTCGACATCCCGGAGAACGAGATCCGCATCGACGTGTTCCGCTCCTCCGGTCCCGGCGGGCAGAGCGTCAACACCACCGACTCCGCCGTCCGGATCACCCACCTGCCCACCGGCATCGTGGTGTCCTGCCAGAACGAGAAGTCCCAGATCCAGAACCGCGCGGCCGCGATGCGCGTGCTGCAGTCGCGCCTGCTGGAGCAGCGCCGCCGCGAGGAGAAGGCGGCGATGAACGCGCTGAAGGACGCCGGCTCCTCGTGGGGCAACCAGATGCGCTCCTACGTGCTGCACCCCTACCAGATGGTCAAGGACCTGCGCACCGAGCACGAGGTCGGCAACCCCTCCGCGGTGCTCGACGGCGACATCGACGGCTTCATCGAGGCCGGCATCCGCTGGCGCCGCAGCCAGGCAACAGCCGACGCATAGGCGGGTCGGTGCCCGGGGTCATAGCGACCCACGAGTAACCTTCCGCGTCGTGATCCGGCTGGAACGCGTCACCAAGCTGTACAAGACCTCGACGCGCCCGGCGCTCGACCGGGTGTCGATGGAGGTGGGGAAGGGCGAGTTCGTCTTCCTCATCGGCCCGTCGGGCTCCGGCAAGTCGACGTTCCTACGGCTGCTGCTGCGCGAGGACGTGCCCACCAAGGGCAGCATCTACGTCTCCGACATGAACGTCACGAAGCTGCCCCGTCGCCGGGTGCCCAAGCTGCGCCAGCGCATCGGGTGCGTGTTCCAGGACTTCCGGCTGCTGCCGAGCAAGACGGTCGGCGAGAACGTCGCCTTCGCGCTCGAGGTGATCGGCAAGTCGCGCAACACGGTGAGCAAGGTCGTGCCCGAGGTGCTCGACCTCGTGGGCCTCACCGGCAAGGCCAACCGCATGCCGCACGAGCTGTCCGGTGGTGAGCAGCAGCGCGTCGCGATCGCGCGCGCGTTCGTCAACCGGCCGCAGGTGCTGCTCGCCGACGAGCCGACGGGGAACCTCGACCCGGACACGAGCCAGGACATCATGCTGCTGCTGGAACGGATCAACCGCACGGGCACCACCGTCCTGATGGCCACCCACGACCACTCGATCGTCGACTCGATGCGCCGCCGCGTCGTCGAGCTCGACCTCGGCCTCGTCGTCCGCGACGACGCGCGCGGCGTGTACGGCGTGGGGCGGTAGGGGCATGCGCGCCGACTTCGTCACCCGCGAGGTTCTCACCGGCCTGCGCCGCAACGTCACGATGACGATCGCGATGGTGCTGACCACCGCGATCTCCCTCGGCCTCGTCGGCACCGGGCTGCTCGCCGTGCGCACGATCGACCGCACCGAGCAGCTCTACAGCGACCGCTTCGAGGTGCAGGTCACCCTCACCGCCGACATCTCCGAGACCGACCTCGACTGCAGCCAGCCGATCTGCACCGATCTGCGCAACACCCTGGAGCGCTCGCCGCTCGTCGAGTCGGTGCGGTTCCAGAGCCAGCAGGAGGCCTACGAGCACTTCCAGGAGCTGTTCGCCGGTCAGGCTCTCGCCGACGTCGCCCGCCCCCAGTCGCTGCCGGCCACGCTGCGCGTGCGGCTCGCCGACCAGCAGGCCGGCGCCGACGCCGTGCGCCAGGCGATGGACGGCCAGGTGGGTGTGCGCAACGTGATCGACCAGCGCGAGGTCGTCTCCAAGCTGTTCGACATGATCGGCAACTTCCGCGACGTGACGTTCGCGCTCGCGGTCGTGCAGGCGATCGCGGCGCTGCTGCTGATCTCCAACACGGTGCAGGTCTCGGCGTTCACCCGCCGCACCGAGGTGGGCGTCATGCGCCTCGTCGGCGCCACCCGCTGGTACACCCAGCTGCCGTTCCTCATCGAGGCGGTGGTCACCGGCGTGGTCGGCGCCCTCATCGCCGTGGCCGGGCTGCTCGCCGGGAAGTACCTGTTCATCGACCAGCTGCTGTCCGGCATCGTCGCCAACGGCGTGGTGCCGCCGGTGGAGCTCGCCGACATCGTCTGGGTCGCCCCGATCCTCGTCATGATCGGCGGGGGCATCGCGGCCGTCACCGGCTACGCGACGCTGCGGATGTACGTCCGGCTGTAACCCGCGGGCCCCGCCCCGTCTCGCCGCGTAGGCTGGACAGGTGAAGGAGAAGGGCCGCAAGGTGATCGCGCAGAACCGCAGGGCGCGGCACGACTACACCATCCTCGACACCTACGAGGCCGGTGTCGCGCTGATGGGCACCGAGGTGAAGAGCCTGCGGCTGGGCCGCGCCTCCCTCGTCGACTCCTTCGCCACGATCGACGACGGCGAGGTGTTCCTGCGGGGCCTGCACATCCCCGAGTACACCCAGGGCAGCTGGACCAACCACGAGCCGCGCCGCACCCGCAAGCTCCTGCTGCACCGCGGCGAGATCGAGCGGCTGATCGGCAAGATCCGCGAAGGCGGGCTCACGCTCGTGCCGATGGCCCTGTACTTCAACGACGGCAAGGTCAAGCTGGAGCTGGCGCTCGCGCGCGGCAAGCGGGCCTACGACAAGCGGGCCGACCTCGCCAAACGCGATGCCGACCGCGAGATCCAGCGCGCGTACGGGCGCGCCGTCAAGGGGCGCGCCCGGGAGATGCGGTGACAGCTCCGGCGCCTCCGGAGTCCGACGACGACGTCCCGCGGTTCCTCGCCGACCTCGGCCTGCCCGGGATCGTCGACGTCCACGTGCACTTCCTCCCCGAGCGGGTGCTCAGGAAGGTCTGGGCGTACTTCGACCAGGCACAGACCCACTACGGCACGGCATGGCCCATCCACTACCGCACCCCCGAACCGGAACGGGTCGCCACCCTGCGGAAGCTCGGGGTGCGCACGTTCGCGCCGCTCGTCTACCCACACAAACCGGGCATGGCGCGCTGGCTCACCGAGTGGGTCACCGAGTTCGCCGCCGCCACCCCCGACGCCGTGCCCACGGCCACCCTCTACCCCGAACCGGACGTCGCGGAATACCTGGCGCCGCCGTCGAAGCCGCGCCCGCGTCGTGAAGGTGCACGTCCAGGTCGGCGCGTTCGACCCGCGCGACCCGCTGCTCCGCCCCGCGTGGGGCCTGCTCGCCGACGCGGGAGTGCCCGTCGTCGCCCACTGCGGGCACGGCCCCATTCCCGGCGCCCACACCGGGCTCGACGTCTTCGGCGAGGTCCTCGCCGAGCACCCCCGGCTGCGCGCCGTGCTCGCCCACGCCGGCATGCCCGACTTCCTCGCCGCGCTCGACCTCGTACACCGCTACGACCGTGTGCACCTCGACACCACCATGGTCGGCACCGCGTTCAGCAACCGGCTCGCACCACTGCCCGCCGACTGGCCGCCCGGCTCGCCGACGTCGCCGACCGCGTGGTCTTCGGCTCGGACTTCCCCAACATCCCCTACCCGTACGCGGAGCAGGTACGCGCCGTCGCCGACTGGGCGCGCGCCGACCCCCGCCTCGGCGCCCCGTTCCTCCGCTCCGTCCTGCACACCGCACCGACCCGAATCCTGAACCTCTGACCAGCACGCATATCGATGATGTGAAGTGGGTAGACCGCCGGATGGACACCGGGCTGACGGTCGTCGTCGTGCTGGTGGTGCTGGCCATGGTGGCCGCGGCCACCCTCCTCGTCAGGCACGGACGGCAGTACCGGCAAGAGCAACGGCGCCTCGAGTCGGCACTGGCCGACCGGCCCACCCACACCGACGACCCGCAGTTCGGAATCGACCACCCCGTCGACGATGGCACGGCCCCAGCTGCAGCGGCGGGTTCCCCGCGGTACCGGAGCAACGCACAGGCGACCACGACCAGCAGGAACCCGCCCCTCCCCGCACCGGCCGCCACCTGCGGCGCCGTCGACCGGCGGAACCGGGATGAACAACGGGTGTCCGGGCGTTACACTCCACGAGCGCCCGGACCACCGGGCGTAGAAGGGGGTGAACGGTTTCGACTCCGGATGCGGACCAAGGGGAAGCGTGCCGAGGAAGGCGACGATGATCTCGAAAACCATACGTCGCAAAACAACAAGTGCCGCTAATACGCGCACTGCCTCGGTTCAGGCTCAGAGCGACTTCGCTCTCGCCGCCTGATCCAGTAAGGGGCTGTCGGCCCGGGTGTGTTCCCGACCCGGAGCCCGGCATCAGCTAGGGGACTCACCCGTTCACCCGGTCGCGGGGTGCACGGGGACAACCAACAGCGACTGGGATCGTCACACCGGCTCGTCCGCATGACCGGTGGATCCGAGTAGAGGCAGAGCGGACTGCGCACGGAGAAGCCCTTGTGAAGTGACGGAGGACCCGGGTTCGATTCCCGGCACCTCCACTCGATGGGCGAGCGCACTCGCGGAGTGCGCTCGTCTTTTCGTGTGTCGGCGTTCACTGTGGGGGGCCGAGCCCCCCACACCCCCCAGCCGGGGGCTCGCCCCCGGACCCCCATCACCTCGGCTCCCGTTCGGACTCGGCGTCGCGGTCAGTTCGGGCCGGCGTTGTGCCCGCCCGGACCGGTGCTGCAGTCGTTCCGGCCGGCGCCCGCCCGGACTGGCGCTGCGGTCCTTCGGACTGGCGCTGCGGTGGGGTGGGACCGCGTTGCGGTCGATGGGCGTGCGGCCGCACGGTTCTGCGGCGGGCCGACGCGTGTGGTGCTGTGATCAGCGGGACCGTGACGTGAACCGCTCTGGCGCGGCTCGTGTCACGGTCCCGCGATCATGCGGAGCCTGCTCTCGAGTTCCTCAGGCCAGCGCTCGGCTGCCGCTGACGAGCGCGAGTGCGGGGTGGCGCAGGCCGAACCCACCCGCTCCCCGGACGACGCCCTCCTTGAACACCGCGGCCGCACGCCCCGTGAGCACCGGGGCCAGGAGGCTGCCGTCGGGCCGGGTGTACTCCACGAGGCCGTCCTTGCGGCCGAGGCTGATGCAGTACCCCTCGAACCCCATCAGCAGCCGGCGCGGGGTGCGGCCGGCCATGCGGTCGCCGATGGCGCGGACGGCGCACGCGGCGGCCAGCCCGCCGGGCCCGCAGCCCATCCGGAGCACCCGCCCGTCCGGGTTGTGGGCCGCCGCGGCATCACCGATGCCGTAGACGTCCGGGTGCGACACCGACCGCATCGTGGAGTCCACCAGCATGCGGCCGTTGTCACCGACGGCCAGCCCGGACGCGCGCGCCAGCTCCGGCACCTTGAATCCCGCGGTCCAGACGACGACGTCGGCGGCGACGTGCTCCCCGGAGTCGAGCAGCACACCGTCCGCACCGACCTTCGCCACGCCGGCGCGCTCCTTCAGACCGATGCCGAGGCGGTCGAACGTGCGGTACAGATGGGCCTGGCCGCGGTCGGTCAGCGCCGGGCCCAGCACGTCGCCGGTGATCAGCTGGACGGTCCGGTCCGGGTACGACTCGGCGAGCTCGGTGGCGGCCTCGATCCCGGTGAGCCCGCCCCCGACGACGGCGACCGTCGATGCGGTGCGCATCCGCCCGGTCAGCTCCACAGCCCGCTCGGCGTCGGCGATGGGGGTGGCGTGCTCGGCCGCACCGGGAACGGCGTCCAGGTCGGCGCCGCTGCCCAGCGCGTACACCAGCAGGTCGTAGCCGAGCGGTTCGGGATGGCCGGCCACCTCCACCCGTCGCTGGTCGGGGTCGATGCCGGTGACCCGGCCGACGAGCAGCCGGACCCCGGAGCCGGTGAGCAGGTCCTGCAGCGGTGTGTGGCGCAGCCGCCGGCCCGCAGCCAGCTGGTGGTTGCGCATCCGCTCGACGAACCGGTCCCGCTCGTTGACGAGCGTCACGGTGGTACCGGTGCGCCTGGCGAGCAGCTTCGCGGTGGTGACGCCGGTGTAGCCGGCGCCGAGGACCACGATGCGCGGAGAGGTCGAGGTCATGGTGTCTCCTTCCGTCGCACACCAGACGCCCGCATCGCGGTCCTTGTGACGCCGCCCTGTGTGATGTGTGCCATCAGCCGATCCCGGCGCTCGTTCACGCGTAGGGTTCGAGGACGTGGTCGGGGTCGGACGGTCGGGGCTCGACCGGCAGGCGGGGGAACGGATGCCCCGCGAGATCTGGGTACTCGTCGGCACCTCGTTCCTGATCGCCATCGGGTACGGGATCGTCGCGCCCGCGTTGCCCGTGTTCGTCAGGTCGTTCGAGGTCGGCATCACGGCGGCATCGCTGGTCATCAGCGTGTTCGCGCTGGTCCGGTTGCTGTTCGCGCCCATGAGCGGGCGCATCGTGATCCGCCTCGGCGAGGTGCCGACGTCACGATCGGGCTCGCGATCGTCGCCCTCAGCACGGGGGCGTGCGCGTTCGCGGCGAACTACTGGCAGCTGCTGGTCCTGCGCGGGCTGGGCGGGATCGGCTCCACGATGTTCACGGTGTCGGCGCTGTCGCTGCTCATCCGGCTCGCGCCCGTGCACATGCGGGGACGGGCCTCCGGGATGTGGGCCACCGGGTTCCTGCTCGGCAACGTGATCGGGCCACTCGTCGGTGGCGGGCTCGTGGCCGTGAGCCTCCGCACGCCGTTCCTCGTGTACGCGGCGGTGCTGGTGGTCGTCGTGTGCGTCGCGCTGCTCCTGCTGCGCGGGCGGCACGGATCGGACGCCGGGCAGGACGCGATCGTCGAACCACCCGCGCGGTTCCGCGCCGCGTGGGCGCACCCGGCCTACCGCGCCGCGCTCGTCGCGAGCTTCGCCAACGGCTGGGTCGTGTTCGGGGTGCGGGTCGCGCTGGTGCCGCTGTTCGTGGTCGAGGCGATGGGGCGGCCGGAGTCGTGGGCGGGTATCGCCCTGGCCGTGTTCGCCCTCGGCAACGCGGCGACGCTCGTGGTCGCCGGTCGGTGGGCCGACCGGCGCGGTCGCCGCCCACCCGCACTCGCAGGCCTCGCCCTCACCGCGCTCGGCACCGCCGTGCTCGGCTTCCTCACCGACCCCGTCCTGTTCCTGACCGCGAGCCTGCTGGCCGGCATGGGCAGCGGGCTCGTGAACCCGCCGATCACGCGGCCGTGGCGGACGTGATCGGCTCCAGGGCCCGCGGTGGCACGGTGCTCGCCGGCTTCCAGATGGTGGCCGACCTCGGCGCGATCGTCGGCCCGGTGATGGCCGGGGCGCTCGCCGAGTTCGCCGGGTACGGTGCCGCGTTCGCGCTCTCCGGGGTCGTCACGCTCGTCGCTCTCGGCTTCTGGCTGCGGGCGCCCGAGACCCTGCCGACCGCGCGCCGCGCTACCCCGTGATCCCCACCCCGATCAGCATGCCGACGACGTAGGTCGCGCCGGCGGCGAGCGCCCCGAACCCGAGCTGCCGCAGCCCGCTGAACAGCCAGCCGCGCGTGGTGAACCGGGAGGTGAGCGCACCGACCGTGAACAGTCCGAGGCGCCTACGAGCAGGGCGAGCGGCAGCGACGACGAGCCGAGCAGGAACGAGATCAGCGGGATCACGCCGCCGACGGCGAAGCACAGGAACGACGAGATGGCAGCGACCCACGGCGAGGGCTGGTCGTCGACGTCGACGCCGAGCTCCTGCGCGACGTGCACCTTGAGCGCCAGCTCCGGGTTGGCGTGCACCTCCCGGGCCATCGCCTCCGCCGTGGGGCGCGTGAGCCCCATCTCCTCGTACATCTGGGCCAGCTCGGCCTGCTCGGCACCCGGGTGGATCCGGATCTCCTGCCGCTCCACCTCCACCTCGTTGGCTACCGCGTCGTTCTGCGTGTCGACCGACGCGAACTCGCCGAGCGCCATCGAGAACGCGCCCGCGACGAGCCCTGCCGTGCCGGTCAGCAGGATCGTGTGCCGGTCGGCCCCACCGCCCCCGACACCAGCGACCAGCGCGATGTTCGTGACCAGTCCGTCCATCGCGCCGAACACGGCGGCCCGAAGCCAGCCACCGGAGACGTCGGCGTGGTGGTGGTCGTGCCCGGCGGGATCCGCCGGATCGGGGACACTCATCAGACAAGCTTAGAAGCCGCGGATCCGAACTCTCCGTGTGTGGGCCGACACCCTGTGCGTTCGGCGTCGTCGATAGTCTGGACGCGTGAGCCGCGCCCCCGTCCCCGACGTCATCGGGACGCTCGCCCGGCTCGGTCTCGCCGCGGTGTGGCTGGTGTCCGGCCTGCTGAAGGCGATGGACCCGGACCAGACGTACATCGCGGTGCGCGCCTACGACGTGCTGCCCGACATCGGCGTGGAGATCGTGGCGGCGCTGCTGCCGTGGTTCGAGCTGGCGCTGGGCGTCCTGCTGCTGGCCGGGGTCGGCACCCGCCTGGTGGCCGCCCTGTCGGCCGCGCTGCTGCTCGTGTTCATCGCGGGCGTGGCGCAGGCGTGGGCCCGCGGCCTGTCGATCGACTGCGGCTGCTTCGGTGGCGGCGGCGCCGTGGAGCCGGGCGAGACGACATACGTGCAGGAACTGGTGCGCGACGCGGGATTCCTGCTGATGGCAGGCTGGCTCGTCGTCCGCCCGCGCACCGTGCTGGCCCTCGACGACCGGATCGGAACCAGGAGGATGGGCTGATATGGGCGGAGCTTCGCGTGCCGAGAAGCGGCGCAAGCAGGAGGCGGCGGATCAGCGCCTCGCCGCCGCGGGCATCCGCGTGCCGCAGAAGCGCAACCGGGCGCCAGTGATCGTGGCGGCGGTGATCGCCGTCGCGGTGTTCGTCGGGGGCGGGTTCCTGGCTGCCCGTCTCCTGGGCGGAGACGTCGAGCCCACCTACACCGCCACCGCCGAAGGAGCGGTCGTCACCGCGGGCACCGGGCCCGTGGTGGTCGACGTCTACGAGGACTACATCTGCCCGGCCTGCGAGCGGTTCGAGACGAGCTACGGCAACGAGATCACCACCGCGGTCAACGAGGGCCGCATCAGCGTCCGCTTCCACACGATCGCGATCCTCGACGCGCGCAGCACACCCGAGGGCTACTCCACGCGGGCGGGGAACGCGGCACTCTGCGCCGTGCCGGCCGGGATCTTCCCGCGGTTCCACAAGAAGCTCTTCGACGACCAGCCCGCCGAGGGCGGCGCCGGTCTGAGCAACGAGGAGCTCATCGCGCTCGGCGCCGAGCTGGGCGCGCAGGGCGACTTCGCCGCGTGCGTGGAGGGCAACACCCACGCCGACGCGATCACGAAGGAGACCGACACAGCGCGCGCCGACACCGCCCTGCAGAACGACAAGGGCCAGTTCGGCACCCCGACCGTCGCGATCGACGGCAAGAAGGTCGACCTCAACGACACGAGCTGGCTGCAGAACGCGCTCGGCTGAGGTCACTCCCGCCGCGACGGGTGGTCCCAGGTGATGACGGGCCTGCGTCCGCCGAGGTGCCGGCCGAACCAGTCGAGGATGATCTCGGCGCGCTGCCACCCCGGTGTCGCGGCGACCCGCTGCGGGACATCTCGTGTCCCTCGGCCGGGAACCGCCAGTACTCCACCGGCTTGCCGAGCATCCGCAGCGCGACGAACAGCTGGTCGGCCTGCTCGACGTGGCAGCGCAGGTCGTCCTCGGCGTGCAGGATCAGCATCGGGGTGTCGATGTCGCGCACGTAGCTCATCGGTGACATCCGCCGGTAGACGTCCGGCCGGTCGAGGTGCGTGACGCCGAACTTGTAGTGGAAGTAGCCCGCGGAGTCCGAGCTCCACTCCTCCGACTCGAGGTTGTTGCACGCCCGCTCGCTGCACGCCGCCGCGAACCGGTCCGTGTGCCCGACCAGCCAGCTCGTGAGGTACCCGCCGTACGAACCGCCCAGTACACCGACGCGCTCGCGGTCCAGGGACGGGTCGCGGTCCAGAGCGGCGTCGAGGACGGCCAGCACGTCCTCGGTGTCGCTGCCGCCCCATCCGGTTCCCGGCGCCTCAGGCGCCTCCGGCGGCCGGATCGCGCGCGCCCACGCCTCGGTGCGGCCCGTCGAGCCGTGCGGGTTGCAGTAGACGACGGCGTACCCGGCGCCCGCCCAGAGCTGGAACTCGTCGAACCACGAGTTGCCGTACTGCGACATCGGGCCGCCGTGGATCGAGAGCAGGACCGGCACCTGCTCACCGTCCGACGCGTCCGCCGGGTGCACCAACCAGGCGTCGATCTCCCCGTCGCCCGCGGGCGACGGCACCGTGAAGTGCTCGGGCCGGGCGGACGGCACGGCGTCGTGGAACGCCGTCCCCAGCGAGGTGAGCCGCCGTTCGGCGCCCCGGTCGTCACGGACGTGGAGCTCGGGGTGCTCGGCCGGGGCCGTCGCGACGAACGCGAGCGTGCCCCCCGCGGCGTCGAACCCAGTGACGACGCGTGTGCCGTCGAGCACCGGTTCGGGCGCCCGCCCCGTCGGCACGGACCCGCCACACCTCCACGTCACCGCGGTCCTCCAGGGAGAACAGCAGGTGCTCGCCGTGCCACAGCGGGGCGCGGGCCCCGGGATGCGGGGCGCAGTGGCGGTCCAGCGCTGCGGTGAGGACGCGCTCCTCACCCGTGTGGACGTCGAGCACCACGACCTGTGCGTGGGAGTGGATGGTCCGGTTGTCCTCGGCGAGCGCGGCGACCATCGCGCCGTCCGGGCTGAACGAGGGCATGCGGTGCGACAACCCGCGGTGGGTGAGCGGACGCAGGCCGCCGTCGACGTCGACGAGGTGGATGTCGTCGATCAGCTCCAGGTCCCAGTCCTTGCTCCGGGCGGCGGTCACGGCGAGCGTCCGCCCGTCCGGCGACCACGCCGGATCCCCGTGCTCGTACGGTCCGCCCGCGACGAGCCGCGGCGCCCCCGAACCGTCGGCCGCCACCACGAACACGCTCCGCGGCCGGTCGACGATCCAGCCCACGTCGTCGAGCCGGGAGTAGAGCCGATCGATCCGCCGCGGCGGCCGCGCCGAGTCCTCGTCCCCCTCGGTGTAGCGGCGCGCCCGCTCCCGAGAGGCGAACGCGAGCCGCGAACCGTCCGGCGACCACGCCGGCCGCCCGATCGCCTCCGGCCGCACGCACACCGTGACCGTCTCGCCGGGGCCGTCCACCGGCAACACGTGCAGCGAGCCCCCGCCGTCCTCGCCGCCCCGGGTGAAGGCGAGCCTGTGCCCGTCCGGTGACCAGGCCGGCTGACCGTCCCGGTCACCCGCCGTCAACGGGAACGGCGCCGCCGATCCGTCCGCCTCCGCGAGCCACACCGAGCTCCGGTAGCGGTTGGCGTCCAGGTCCACGCGCGTCACGACGAACGCGACCCGCCTCCCGTCCGGCGAGACGCTCGGGTCGGCGACGGTGATGACACGGCCGATGTCAGCAGGCTGCACCGGTCGAACCTAGGTCAACAATGTGGTGGCGGCGACCCGCTTCACGGACTGCATCGGGCGTCGTGTAACTTTGTCGAGGCAAGGGGCTGTGGCGCAGCTGGTAGCGCACTTGACTGGCAGTCAAGGGGTCAGGGGTTCGAATCCCCTCAGCTCCACCCACTCTCACTAGCCGATCCCAGATCGGGCGGCCTGGTTCTGTCCATGGTGACAGCAGCATCTGATAGCAACAGCTCTAGCCCGACAGCTCATCGTCGAGGTGGTTGAGCGCTGCGCGCTGGGTGTCGAGGTTGACGTGTCCGTAGACGTTCATGGTCATCTCAATGGCGCTGTGGCCGACGATCTCCATGACGATGCGCGGGTGGGTGCCGAGCGCGAGTAGCAGCGAGACACAGGTGTGTCAGACGGTCCGGGGTTCACCCGGTGCCGTCGGCCGCCGAGCGCACCGCGTCCGCGGCCGCGCGGAGCGTGCGGACGTGCGCGCCGAACGGGGCCGCGGCCGGGCTGGTCTGGATGACGAGCTCGGTCGACGCGGGCAGCGCGCGGTCCTCCCGCCACCGTCGAACGAGCTCCCCGCCCTCGCCCTCCGGGACGAGCCGGCACAGCGTGACCCGGGGCCGCTGCGCCGCCACCCGGTAGCGGGTCAGGCCGTCGACCACGCCCGGTAGGTGGGCGGGCCGCCCGGACAGCACTCCGATCCCCCGCTCGGCCGCGACCGCGATCCCCTCGGTCGAGCCCGTCGCCCACCAGAGCCGTTCGCGCAGGCCGGGCGCCGCCGGCACCAGCCACGACCCGGCCAGGTCCGGCACAGCTCCTCGACGACGTCTCGGCAGTCGTCGTTCCGCCGGTCGTGATCGCGCCCGAAGGCGGCGGAGGCCGCGGGGTCGGCGCCCGCTCCGACCCCGAGCTCGAGCCGCCCGCCCGAGAGCTGGTCGAGCACAGCGGCGTCCTCCGCCAGCCGGCGCGGGTCCTCCATCGATGCGGCGACGACCGCGGTGCCCAGCCGGATCGTCGCGGTCCGCTCGGCGACGGCGGCGAGCAGGACCAGCGGGGAGGGCAGCAGGCCCTCCAGCGCGCCCGCGTGGTGCTGGGCCACCCAGAACGAGGCGAACCCCAGCTCCTCCGCGGCGACCGCGAGCTCGACCGTCTCCCGGTAGACCTGGGCGGGCCCACCACGTCCCGCGACGTGGGTGAAGTAGCCCACCGGCCGGCCCTGGAAGCGCAGCGGGCCGGTTCGCTGGACCTCGGGGAGATCGGTGGATCGCAGGTGCAGGGCGTCCATACCGGCGACTGTCGCCCCGTGGGCCGTCGCCGGTTCCGATCGTTCCGCGCGGGCGCGCTCACCGGACGGTCACGGTCGGTGAGGTGCGTACCGTCACACGGTGTCCGGTGGCGTGACCGTTCGACGACGGCGAATGGTTCGCCGGAACCGCCCTCGGCCGGGTGGCGACCAACTCTGCGTCGGTCGCCACCCGGACGGCGGATCAGAGTGGTTGCCGCCGCTGCCTGCCGTCGAGTGCGACTGATCCGTCACCGATCGAGAGGACCTCGTCACGATGAGCGAGACCAGTGGGCTCCGGCACGTCGCGACCTTCTGTGGGCAGTGCAACTGCGGGTGCCCCGAGCTCTACGTCGACCCGGCCGCGCCGGAGGAGCGCCGGATCGTCATCACCGACGACTTCGGTCAGCGGATCCAGATGAGCGTCGCGCAGCTCCGGGTGATCGTCGACGACGCTCGCGCCGGGGCGCTCGACGAGCTGGTCGGCACAGCCGGTCTACCCGCGCCGGGCCTCGCCTGACTGTGAGGCTGGTTTAGCCGGTTCGGTGATGGTGGGCTGGTGATGACAGCAGCGGGCGTGGCTCTTCGCCTGACTGGCGTGATGCCTTCGA
>MKJV01000078.1 GCA_001942185.1 Pseudonocardia sp. CNS-004 | reverse complement strand
CGCCGGCACGCAAGGAGAGGATGCGGAGGAGGCGATTGCACCTGAGTCCCCGGCGCGGAGGTCGGGGGCGGGGCTACGAGGGTGACCAAGGCGCGCCCACGGGAGACGGGCTACGAGGCAGCGCCACCCGGGCCGGAACAGGCCACCGCGTTCAGCCACTCCTGTGGAAGTCACGCGGCGGGTTCGCCGGTCATCGGCAGGAACGTGACATGAACCGCACGAGCGCGGTTCATGTCACGTTTCCGCTGATCACGGCCACTTCCCAGGGGCTGGCGCGTTCCGCGGAACGCAGCCGAGCCGGATGTGCTGACCCCCGATGATCAGCTGGGCAGCACACCACGCGCTCCCCACGACCACGGAGTACGACTCACGCGGATCATGCACCCGGGATCGGTCGCAGGCGCTCGCCGAGTGCGCAGCGAGCCCGGCCGAACGCCGCGGACGCTCCTCACTGCGGAACCGAGCCCGAGGCGAGCACCCGTACCCGCCCCAGGCGGGTGCGCCGCGACGGTACCCGGACCGCCGGGCGCGTCGGCTCGACGTGACCGGGTGGCTGTGGGGGACGATTCAGGGGTGCAGGACGAACCCCTGACGCTGTACATGGTCAAGCGTCTCGAGCTGGTGATCCGGGCGAGGATGGATGTGGCGCTGCGTCCGTTCGGTCTGTCGACGGTGCAGTTCACGGCGCTCACCGCGCTGCGTGCCCGGGACGGCCTGTCGTCGGCTCAGCTCGCGCGGCGTTCTTTCGTCACGCCGCAGACGATGAACGAGATGGTGCACTCGCTGGAGCGGCGCGGGCTCATCGCCCGCCGGCAGGCCCCCGACAACCGGCGGGTGCTGCTGCTCACCCTGACCGACAGCGGCCAGGGGCTGTTGGCGCAGTGCGACCCGCTGGTCGAGGCGATCGAGGGGGAGATGCTCGCGGCGATCCCGGCCGGGCAGCACGGTCTGCTGCGGCAGAGCCTGGACCTGGGGTACGCGGCGCTCGCCGAGGGGGGCGCCTCCCGACCTGATCCCGGAGGTGTCAGCCCGGCTCCGGGAGTCCCGGGAGGGGCCGGTCGACCGGGATCTCGGCCTGCACGGTGGTGCCCGTGCCCGGCAGGCTGCGTACGGTGAGTCGGCCGCCGAGTGCTTCGACGCGGTCCTTGAGCCCGACGAGGCCGGTGCCGCGGGTGGCGTCGGCGCCGCCGGTGCCGTTGTCCTGGACGGCGATGCGGAGCACGGCCGCGCGTCGACGGTGACCGTGACGGCCGACGCGTCGGCGTGCTTGACGGCGTTGGTCGGCGCTCGGCGACGAGGTAGTAGGCGCTGACCTCGACCCGCTCGGGGAGCCGGCCCTCGGCGTGGACGTCGACGGCGACCGGGATGGGTGAGCGGCGGGCCAGTGCGCGCAGGGCGGGTCGGAGGCCGCCTTCGGCGAGGTTCGCGGGGTGGATGCCGCGGGCGAGTTCCCGCAGCTCGTCCAGGCGCCGGTGGCGGTGGAGACGCCGTCGTCGAGCTGGACGCCGAGGTCGCTGAGCTCGGGCGGCACCGAGGCCTGCGCCGCGCGTAGCTGCAGGGCCAGTGCCACGAGCCGCTGCTGGCCCCCGTCGTGCAGGTCGCGTTCGATGCGGCGGCGCGCCTGGTCGGCGGCGGCCACGATCCGTGCGCGGACGCGGTGAGCTCGGCGTAGAGCTGGGCGTTGTCGAGGGAGACGGAGAGCTGGCCTGCGATGAGGGTGATCCCGTCGAGCCGGTCGGCGGTGAACGCACCGCGGATGAACCGGTTCTCCCAGCACCAGCAGCGCCCGCAGCGCGCCGCGGCCGACGATGGGCAGTGCGAGCAGTGCGCAGCAGTCGAGGTCGCTGAAGTAGGGGTCGCGGGCGAAGCGGTCGTCGCGGGTGGCATCGACGACGATCAGCGGTTCCCGTACGCGTTGGGCGTAGCGCAGGACCGACATCGGGACCGCGTGCTCGTGGCCGGTGACGGCGCCGACGTCGCCCGGTGCCGGCAGCAGCCAGTCCTGCCGTTCCTCGCTTCACTGCAGCAGGTGCACGCCGGTGGCGCCCGCACAGCCGCTCCAGCATCGCGAGTTCGTGCTGCAGCCGCGGGTGCGCGTCCGGGCCGATGGGCTGCTTGCGGACGACCGTGCGGCCGGCGTCGTCGGTGAGGAACACGCGGGTGACGCGCGTGCGGTCGCTCTCGTGCAGCAGCTCGCCCGGAGCGTGCGGATCCCGCTCCGGGGGCAGGTCGCCAGCTGCCATCCGACACCTCCACGCGCGCCGGACGCAGCCCGCCGCGTGGCACGTGGGGCGAAGGGACGCGGCGCGGTTCCCGCACATACCGGACTCGCGCCGGGTGAGCGGTCAGGCGGCGAGGGTGGCGTAGCGGCCCCGCCGGGCGAGGAGGTCGTCGTGGGTGCCGGACTCGACGGTGCGCCCGTGGTCGATCACGGCGATCCGGTCGGCGCCGCGCACGGTGGACATCCGGTGGGCGATGGTGATCGTCGTGCGGCCGTGGCTGAGCTCGTCGAGGGCCCGCTGCACGGCGCGCTCGGTCTCGGTGTCGAGCGCGCTGGTGGCCTCGTCCAGCACCAGTACGCGGGGGTCGCGCAGCAGGGTCCTGGCGATCGCGATGCGCTGCTTCTCGCCGCCGGAGAAGCGGTGGCCCCGGGAACCGACGACGGTGTCGTAGCCGTCGGCCAGGCCCGCGATGAGGTCGTGGATCTGCGCGGCCCGCGCCGCCGCCTCGATGTCGGCGTCGGTGGCGTCGGGGCGGGCGTGGCGCAGGTTCTCGCGGACGGTGGTGTGCAGCAGGTAGGTCTCCTGGCTGACGACGCGACGATGCGTGCGAGATCGGTCAGACGCATGTCCCGCAGGTCGATGCCGTCGATGGTGATCCGCCCGGCGTCGGGGTCGTAGAGGCGGGCGACCAGTGCGGCGAGCGTGCTCTTGCCCGACCCGGTCTCGCCCACCAGTGCGAGGGTGGAGCGCGCGGGGACGTCGAGCGTGATCCCGGCGACCGCGGCGGCGTCGCTGCCCGGGTAGGAGAAGGTGACGTCCTCGATCCGGACGTGTCCCTCGACCCGGGACGCGTCGACGTGCACCGGTGCGACCGGGTCGTCGACCTCCACCGGCAGGTCGAGGTACTCGAAGATCCGGGCGAACAGCGCGAGCGAGCTGACCAGCGACACCCCGATGTCGAGCAGGCCGGTGATCGGCCGGAAGAGGCCGGCCTGCAGCGCGGTGAACGCGACGAGCGTGCCGATCGTCATCGTTCCCGCGGTGACCGGGAGGCCGGCGCTGAGGTAGATGACGGCGGGGATCGCGGCGAAGACGACGGAGGTGGCGGCCATCCGCCAGCGGCCCGCGAGCTGGGCGCGCAGCTCGAGGTCGACCAGCCGCTCCGACGACGCGGTGAACCGCTGCACGAGCGCGGGTCCGGACCCCATCGTCTTCGTGAGCTGAACGCCGCTGATCGACAGCCCCTCGTCGATGATGACGTTCATGTCGGCCAGCTCGCGTTGCTGGGCCGCGGTGACGGCGCGCCGGATCCGCGCCACCCGCCGGGTCAGCCAGATCGAGGGCGGCAGCACCAGCAGCGAGACGAGCGTCAGCTGCCAGCTCAGGGCGAGCATCGCGACCAGGGTGGCGACGACGGTGGTGAGGTTCGAGGCGAGCGAGGTGGCCGTCGAGGTGACGACGGTCTGCATGCCGCCGATGTCGTTGGTGATCCGCGACTGCACCTCGCCGGTGCGGGTGCGGGTGAAGAACGCGATCGACTGGCGCTGCAGGTGGGTGAAGACGTCGGTGCGCAGCCGGTGCATGACCCGCTGGCCGACGGTGGTGGAGATCCAGGTCTGGAGCACGCCCAGGGCCGCGGTCGCGGTGGCGACGGCGATCATGCCGGCGACCAGCCAGGAGAGGAGGGTGAGGTCCTGGCGCGGCAGGGCGTCGTCGATGACGGCGCGCAGCAGGAACGGTGAGGCCATCGCGACGACGGACGACGTCACGATGATGGCGGTGACCGTGGCGATGGACCAGCGGTGGGGGAGGAACAGCCGGGCGATCCGGCGCAGCGAGACCTCGCGGGCCCGCGCTTGTCGGCGGCGGTGGGGGTGGGGGTGCGGCGGCCCGGGCGGCTCGGCCCGCCGGTCGGGTTGTCGGGTGCCAAGTGGTGGGTCCTCGGTCGGGGATGTGCTGAGGTTACCTCAATATGAGGGAGTAACGGTACGCGTTGCTAAGGTATTCCGGTGCCCGAGGAGCCGGAGGAGTCGCTCGCAGAGGAGTTCCGCGGGGTGGCGCGGCAGCTGCGGCACCAGACCCAGCGCGCGCTCGCCCCGTGGGACATCACCCCGGCGCAGTCCCGCGCCCTCGGCGTCCTCGTCCGGCAGGGCCCACTTCGCCTCGGCACCCTCTCCGAGGAGCTGCGCATCGCCGCGCGTTCCACCACCGACGTGGTCGACGCGCTGGAGGAGGCCGGACTCGTCGAACGCCGGCCCGACCCCGGCGACCGGCGTGCCACCCTCGTCGCCGCCACCGGCCGCGGAGCCGAGATCGCCGCGGCGATCCGCGCCGCCCGGGCGGTCGAGGCCGAGAGCTTCTTCGCCCGCCTCGACGAGGCCGATCGCGCGTCGCTCTCCCGGATACTGGCGATCCTGCGGGGCTGAGCGGAGGGGCTGTCACCTTGGGGGGAGGCGCAGGCTCGACTCCCGTCAGGCCCGGGTCGCCGACTCCCGCGGCCGGGGTGCGCCGGCCGGGCGCCCCGGGCGGTGGCCACGGCCACCCCGGCCAGGCAGAGTGCCCCGCCGGCGAGCGCGAGCGGCGCGGGCAGCTCACCGAGCAGGGTCCACGACAGCAGGACGACGATCGGCGGGGCCGCGTAGGTGGCGGCGGCCAGCCGGCCCGCTGTGGTGTGGGACAGGGCGTACCCCCAGGTCAGGAATGCGATGGCGGTCGGGAAGACGCCCAGGTAGGCGACGCTGGTGAGCGTGGCGGCGGAGGCCGCGGACAGTTCGGTGACCAGCTGCGGCAGGTACGGCAGGAGCGCCACGGTGCCGGCGACCGCGCCGATCCACGTGACGGTCAGCGCGTCCACCCTGGCCAGCAGCCGCTTCTGCGCGACGGCGGCGCAGGCGTAGGTGAGTGCGGCGAGCAGTCCCAGCAGCACCCCGGCGAGGTCCGCGCCGCCCGCGGACGTCGTCGTCGCGATGAGCACGACGCCGGCGAACGCGACGGCCATCCCCGCGAGCAGCCGGGCCGGGAAGCCCTCCCCGAGCAGCAGGCCGGCGAGCACCGCCACCACGACGGGCGCCACGTTCACCAGCAGGGCGGCGGTGCCGGCGTCGAGGTGCCGCTCGGCGGCGTTGAGCGCCACGTTGTAGAGCCCGAACCACGCGACGCCCCACAGCGCGATCGCGCCGAGCAGGCGCCCACCCGGGAGCGCCCGGGCGGTGGTGCGGGGGCGGGTGCGCGCCACCACCATGATCGCGGTCAGCGTGAGCGAGCCGACGAGCATCCGGCCCAGCGCCAGTGCGCCCGGCGACAGCTCGTGGCCCGCCGCCCGGATGCCGACGAACGCCGAGGCCCACAGGACGACGGTCGTCGCCGCGGCCGCGAGGGGGAGCACCTGCTGGGAACGCGCCATGGCTCCAGCCTGCGCGCCCAGATCGTTCAGTACCAGCGACTTTTACTACTCCTGGATTCAGTGTGACTGTACGATCGCCTGCGTGCTCGACACCCATCGCCTGCGCATCTTCCGCTCCGTCGTGGCGAGCGGGTCGGTGCAGGCCGCCGCGGCCAACCTGGGCTACACGCCGTCCGCGGTGAGCCAGCACGTCACCGCCCTGCAGCGGGAGACCGGGCTCGCCCTGTTCGAACGGGTCGGGCGCGGGCTGCGGGTCACGGCCGCAGGCACCCTGCTGGCCGAGCAGGCCGACGCGATCCTCGACCGGCTCGGTGAGGCGGAGGCGATCGTGGCCGACCTGCGCGCCGGCCGCACCGGTGCGTTGACGCTGTCCTACTTCGCGTCGGTCGGCGCGGCCTGGCTGCCGCGCGTCGTGCACCGGCTCACCCACGAGTTCCCCGGTGTCCGGTTGGACCTCGCACTGCGGGAGTGGCTGCCCGACGACCCCGCCGAACGGTCCGACGTGCAGATCGCGGTCGAACGCCCCGACTTCGCGGCCTGGCCCGGGTTCACCGTGCACCACCTGCTCGACGACCCGTACGTCGTCGTGCTGCCGGAGGACCACCCGCTGGCGGGCCGGGACGAGATCGAGCTCGCGGAGCTCGCCACCGAACGCTGGGTGGACAACGACTTCGCCCGCGGCTGGTGCCGGCGCAACCTGGTGGAGGCCTGCACTGCGGCCGGGTTCCGGCCGCCGTTCCACGTCGAGGCGCACGATTACCCGACGGCGCTGGCGTTCGTCGCCGCCGGCATCGGGATCACCGTGCTGCCCGAGCTCGGGACCATCCACCTGCCGGTGGGGACGCGCGCGGTGCCCGTCGTCCAGCCGGTGCCGGTCCGGTCGATCCTGGCGGTGGTCCGTGACGCGGTGGCCCACACCCCGCCGGTCCTCGCTGCGCGCGCTGAGCTGCGGGAGGCGCCGCCGCCTTCGCAGGCCGAGACAGCGGCCTTGCCGGCGCCACGCCGCGGTAGGAACGCACCGCTGGCGTCAGGTGGCGGTCACGTGGCCTGCCCGTAGGGCTATGCGGTGGTCGGCCTGCCCGGCGACCGCCGGGTCGTGGGTCACGCGTACCACCGTGGTGCCTGCGGACGCCGCCCTGGCGAGTTCGGTGTCGATGCGTTCGCGGGCCTCGGCGTCGAGACCCGCGGCGGGCTCGTCGAGCAGCAGCACATCGGACTCCTGCGCGAGGCCCTGCGCGACGAGCGTGCGCTGGCGCTGCCCGCCCGACAGCGTGCCGAGCGGGCGCTCGGCGAGGTCGTGCACGCCGAGCCTGCGCATGCAGTCCTCGACGGCGGCCCGGTCGTGCGCGGTGAGCCGGCGCCACGGCCCGCGCAGCGCCCAGCGGCCCATCGTCACGGTCGCGCGGACGGTGATCGGCAGCGTGTCGGGTGCGGCGCTGCGCTGCACGACGTAGGCGGGCCTGCGGCGGCTCGTCCGCAGCACGCTGCCGGAGCGCGGGGCGAGCACGTCGGCCAGTACGTCCAGCAGCGTCGACTTGCCTGCGCCGTTGGGGCCGACGATCGCGGTGGTCCGGCCGCGGGGGACCGCGGCGGTGATGCCGTGCAGGGCGGGCGCCGCGCCGTGGCCGGCCACGAGGTCTCGCACCAGTAGCGCGTCGTCCATCTCACAGCCTCTCGCAAAATGATAACCGTTGTCGTTAATGTACCGGCTCGTGCTGCAGTGGTTGCTCGTCCCCTTCGAGGTGTCCTTCGTCCGGAGGGCCCTCTTCGCCGGTGTCCTCGTCTCCTTCGTGTGTGCGCTCGTCGGTACCTGGGTGGTGCTGCGGGGGATGGCGTTCCTGGGGGACGCGGTCTCGCACGGGGTGCTCCCCGGAGTGGCGCTGGCATCGATGACCGGTCAGAGCGTGCTGCTCGGTGCGGCCCTGAGCGCCGGTGTCGTGGTGGCGGGCGTCGCCCTGATCGGACGCTCGCGGCAGCTGTCGCGCGACACCGCGATCGGCCTGCTGTTCGTCGGCATGCTGTCGGTCGGCGTGATCGTCGTGTCGCACTCGGACTCGTTCGCCGTCGACCTCACCGCGTTCCTGTTCGGCGACGTGCTCGCCGTCGGCCCGGCCGACCTGGCGCAGCTCGCGGTGGCGCTCGGCATCGCGGGGCTCGTCGCGCTGCTCGGGCACCGGGCGTTCGTCGCGCTGGCGTTCGACCCGCGCACGGCCCGCACCCTCGGCCTGCACCCGGCGGCAGCCCACGCCGTGCTCCTCGCGCTGGTGACGCTGGCGATCGTCGCCTCGTTCCGCGTCGTCGGCACGCTGCTGGTGTTCGGGCTGCTCATCGCGCCGCCCGCGGCGGTGGTGCTCTGGGCCCGCCGCATCGGGACGATCATGCTCGGTGCCGCGGCCGTCGGCAGCGTGGCCACGGCGGTCGGGCTCGTCGTGTCCTGGCACGCCGGCACCGCCGCGGGGGCGACGATCGCGGCCGTCGCGGTCGGGTTCTTCTTCGCCTCCGCGCTCGCGTCGCACCTGCGCGGCCTGCCGGTGGGAGCCCGGGCATGAGGCGCCGCACGCTGGGCTCGGCCGTGCTGGTAGCTGCCCTGTTGGCGACGCCGGCCGCCTGCGCCGCACCCCCCGCGGAGCCCGCGGCTCACGAGACGCCGCACGGCTACGTCGAGGGCGCAGAGGAGGCGGCCGAGGCCCAGCCCCGGCTGGTGGCCCTCGACGGTGCCGGTGGGGTGCGCGTGCTCGACCTCGTCACCGAAGAGGTGCACGGGCTCGCCCCGCTGGTGGCGGCGGGCCCGCCCGCCACGGACGGGCGCCACGCCTACCTCCCCGCCGCGGACGGGTCGGTCCGGATCGTCGACACCGGGGCCTGGAAGGTCGATCACGGCGACCACGTCCACTACTACCGCGCCGCCGTGCGCGAGGTCGGCTCGCTGCCCGGCGCGGCACCGGTGGCGGTGCACGGCGACGTGGCCGTCACCGCGCTCACGCTCGCCGACGGCGGCGTGCGGCTGCTCGATCGCGAACGCCTCGACGACGGTGCGGTGGCCGAGCTGGCCACGATCCCGCCGTCCGGGCCGCGCGGCCCGGCCGTCCCGTACGAGGGGCACGTGCTCGTCCCCGGCGAGCGGGTCGCGGTGCACGACCGGGCCGGTGCGCTCGTCGGCACCGTCGACGAGCCGTGCCCGCGGCCGGCCGGAGCGGCGGTGACGCGCCGTGGCGTCGTGTTCGGGTGCGCCGACGGGGCGCTGCTCGTCACGGGGTCCGACGGCGCGTTCCGCGGCGAGAAGATCGCCTACCCGCGGCCCGTCGGCGACGCCGAGCGCGCCCGCGCGTTCACCCACCGCCCCGGCAGCACGACCCTGACCGCCCGCGCAGGCGACACCGGGGTCTGGGTGCTCGACGTGACCGAGCGGGCCTGGACGCTGCACGCGACCGGCCCGGTCGTGGCGGTCAACACGGCGGGCGAGGCACCCCGCTGCTGACCCTGACCGCCGATGGTGTGCTGCATGCCCTCGACCCGGCCTCGGGCGACGAGCAGGCCGCGACCCCGCTACTCACCGCCCCGGTAGCGGAAGGCACGACGATCGAGGTCGACACCTCCCGCGCCTACGTGGGCGACGCGGCAGCGGGCGCCGTCCACGAGATCGACTACGGCGACTCGCTGCGGGTGGCGCGGACGTTCGAGATCCCCGCTGCGCGGCTGGTGGAGACGGGCCGATGAACCGCTCCGCAGCGCTGCTGGCCGCGCTGGTGCTGCTCGCGCTGTCCGCGTGCGGGGCGGTCGCTCCGCGGGAGCCGTCCGTCGTCGTGACCACCAACATCCTCGGCGACGTCGTCCGCAACGTCGTCGGCGACCAGGCCACGGTGACCGTGTTGATGGGCCCGGACGCCGACCCGCACTCGTTCGGCGTCTCCGCCCAGCAGGCCGCGGCGCTGGAGCGCGCCTCGCTCGTCGTGCACAACGGGCTGGGCCTGGAGGAGGGCGTGCAGCGCCACGTCGACGCCGCCCGGGATGCGGGCGTACCGGCGTTCGCGGCGGCCGAGGCCGCCGACCCGATCCCGTTCGCCACCGACGGCAGCGCGGGGGAGCCCGACCCGCACTTCTGGACCGACCCGCAGCGGTGCGCCGGGTCGTCGACCTCGTCGCCGAGCAGGTCGTCGCGCACGTCGACGGTGTGGACGAGGCCGCCGTCCGGAACAACGCGGCCGCGTACGGGGCCGACGTCGACGCGCTCGACGCGGCGATGACCGCGCAGTTCGCGGCCATCCCGCCCGAGCGGCGCACGCTCGTCACCAACCACCACGTGTTCGGCTACCTCGCCCACCGCTACGGGTTCGAGGTGGTCGGCGCCGTGATCCCGAGCGGCACGACGCTCGCGTCGCCGAGCGCGGCCGACCTGGAGTCGCTCGCCACGGCCGTGCGCGCCGCCGGGGTGCCCGCCGTCTTCGCCGACTCGTCGCAGCCCGACCGCCTCGCGCACGTGCTCGCCGACCGCGCGGGCCTGGACGTGGCGGTCGTGCCCCTGCACTCCGAGTCGCTCAGCCGCGAGGGCGGTGGCGCGCAGACCTACCTGCAGATGATGCACGCGAACGCCGATGCGATCGCGCACGCACTGAACCGACCAGTCCCGACACCACGATGAAAGGCGATCGCATGAGGACCCCCACCCGGCTGGCCGCACTGACGGCCGGTGCGCTCGTGCTCGGCGCTTGCGGCAGCGCGCCGCAGGAGACGCCGGCGTCCCGCCGTCGCCGGCCGCGGCACCGGTCGTGACCGACCCGCTGGTCACGACGTACGACGGCGGGCTGCACGTCCTGGACGGCACCACCCTGGAGGTGGCGGCCGACATCCCGCTGCCCGGCTTCAACCGGGTCAACCCGGCGGGCGACGACCGGCACGTGGTGCTCTCGACGTCCGCGGGCTTCCAGCTCCTGGACGCGGCGGGCGCCGTCCTCACCGACGTGGAGTTCCCGGGAGCCGAGCCGGGCCACGTCGTGCGGCACGCGGGCAAGACGGTGCTGTTCACCGACGGCACCGGGCAGGTCCGGATCATCGACCCGGCCACGTTCGGCGGGACACCCAGCGTGCAGGAGTACACGACCCCGCAGCCGCACCACGGTGTGGCGGTCGAGCTGTCGACCGGCGAGCTCGTCACGACCCTCGGCGACGAGGAGGAACGCCCCGGCATCGTCGTGCTCGACGCGCAGCGCCGCGAGATCGCCCGCAACGAGGACTGCCCCGGCGTCCACGGCGAGGCGACGGCGCAGGGCGAGGCGGTCGTGATCGGGTGCGAGACCGGAGCACTCGTCTACCGGGACGGCACGATCACCAAGATCACCAGCCCGACGCCGTACGGCCGGATCGGCAACCAGGCGGGCTCCGACGCGTCGCCGGTCACGCTCGGGGACTACAAGCAGGACGCCGAGGCCGAGCTGGAGCGACCCACCTCCGTCTCGTTGATCGACACGACAGACGCGAGCCTGCGACTGGTCGACCTCGGCACCAGCTACACGTTCCGCTCGCTGGCCCGCGGCCGCAGGGGAGGGGTTGGTGCTCGGCACCGACGGGCACATCCACGTGATCGACCCGGTCGCGGGCGCGGTCACGAGGACCATCCCGGTCATCGCGCCGTGGCAGGAGCCGCTGGAGTGGCAGCAGCCCCGGCCCGCGATCTTCGTGCGGGGCGGCACGGCCTACGTGAGCGAGCCCGCGGCCTCCGCGGTGCACGCCGTGGACATCGCGACCGGTGAGGCGACGGCCACCACCACGCTGCCTGCGCCGCCGAACGAGCTCACCGGGGTGGTCGCCGGGCACTGAGGCCCGCCGGCCGGGCCCGCGGCTCAGGCCGCGGGCCCCGCTGTCCCGTCCCGGTGGCCTGACGGGTGCGTGAAGCCCTTGACCAGCAGGAAGACACCGAGGGAGAACTCCCACGCCGCGATCGGGAGCGCGCAGAGCGCCGCCGTCGTCGACACCTGGCTCCAGAGGCCGAACAGGGTGGCGACGACGGATGCGAGGAGCAGGGGCGCCCCGACGAGCCCGATCAGCGGGAGCACCCGCGGGACGAGACGGGACCGGTACAGCAGGGTGCCCAGGAGCAGGGCGTTCACCGCCGGGAGGGTGCTCTGGCCCAGCAGGAAGATCCAGTCGTGGAACGCGATCAGCGCCTGTGCGGTGACGAGCGCGTCGGCCCCGGCGCCTGCCCTCCGCAGGCTCACCACGGACAACAGGCTGACGACGCGACGACGATCGTGGCGGCCTCCAGGACCCGCGTGCCGACGAAGCCGAGCGCCATCCCCTCGTTCTGCCTCTTGACCACCGGGAACAGCACCACAGCCGTGCCGACGCAGGCCAGCGCGACGATCATCTCCAGGATCCCGCCGACGACGACCGGGGTGTCCGGGCCGGCGCCCAGCACGTACATCGGGTTCCGGACCCGCGCGAGAGCGCGAGGGTCGGGATCGAGACGAAGGTCAGGATGTAGCACACCCCGGCGGCCATCGCGGTCTTGCGTGACGGGGTCATCGGGGCCCGCGTGCGCCTCGTGATCCGCTCGCTCGTGGTCATGGCGGTCTCCCTGGCGGCGTGGCGGCTGATCAGGCAGCTGTATCTCGCCCGGAGCCTCGGGATCGTGAACGACCGCGCGCACCGTGCACCCGAACGGGCGCGGCCGCGCTCCTACGCCAGCGGGGCGGGCGGCCGGGCGTGGCCGCTGATGCGCGTGGCGATCGTCCGCGCGGTCCGGCCGACCTCCGTGACGACCAGGTCGCGGAGGTCGGGCCCGAGGTCGGATCGCGGCACGGTGACGGCGACGCTGGCCACCGGGTAGCGGGTGTGGTCGAGCACGGCGACGGCGACGGAGGCGAAGCCGGGTGTCACCTCGCCGACCTCGACGGCGTGCCCGCGGCGGCGCGTCTCGACGAGGAGCCTGCGCAGCGCCGAGAGTGAGCGGGGTCCGTGCTCGTGCCGCGTCACGAACGCCTCCGCCTGTGGGAACAGCGCGCGGACCTGCGCCGCGGGCAGTGCGGCGAGCATCGCGCGGCCGCTCGCGGTGAGCTGGGACGGCAGGCGGACGCCCACGTCGGTGACCAGCGGTGGGCGGCCCGGTGCCCGCTCCTCGATGAGGTAGATGACCTCACGCCCGTGCAGGACGGCCAGGTGTGCGGTGTGGCCGGTGCGGTCGACGAGTCGGGCCAGCGGAACGCGGGCGACGCGCTGCAGCGGCGCCTGGCGGGCGTAGCCGGTGGCGAGCTCGTAGGCCGCGAGCCCCAGGCTGTAGCGGCGTTCGTCGGCGAGGTGCACGACGAAACCGCCCTCGGCGAGCGTGGCCAGCAGCTGGTAGGTCGTGGAGCGGGGCAGGCCGAGCTCCCGGGCGACGGCGGCGGCCGGCACCGGGCCCGCCTGCCGCCCGAGATGGCTCAGGACGGCCAGCACCTGGTGCGCCGCGGGGACCTTCGGTGCGCCGGGCACGGCGGAAGAGTACAAGTGTCCGGGATCCCGGACGGTTTTGCGCGTCTCGCCATGGCACCGGGGTGCTGTGAGGGTGTCGGATGCACTGATGCGTGACAACACCGTCGAGGTCGGGACCGGCCCGCTGACCCCTGCAGAGATCCTTGCCGTTGCCCGGGGGGGAGCAGGCGTCCGGCTGTCCGTGGCCGCCGAGCACGAGATGGCGGCCGGACGCAAGGTGGTGGAGTCGCTCGCCGACGACGTGGAGCCGCACTACGGGATCTCGACCGGGTTCGGGGCGCTCGCCGTCCGGCACATCCCGGTGGACCGCCGGGCCCAGCTGCAGCGCAGCCTGGTGCGCTCGCACGCGGCGGGCTCGGGCCCCGAGGTCGAGCGCGAGGTGGTGCGGGCGCTCATGCTGCTGCGGCTGTCGACGCTGGCCACCGGGCGCACCGGGGTCCGCGCGGAGACCGCGCAGGTGTACGCCGCGATGCTCACCGCGGGGATCACCCCGGTCGTGCGGGAGTACGGGTCGCTGGGCTGCTCGGGGGACCTCGCGCCGCTGGCGCACTGCGCCCTCGCCGCGATGGGCGAGGGCGAGGTCCGCGACCGCTCCGGTGTGCTGCGCCCCGCCGCCGGGGCACTCGCGGACGCGGGCATCACGCCCGTCGTGCTGGTGGAGAAGGAAGGCCTCGCGCTGATCAACGGCACCGACGGCATGCTCGGCATGCTGGTGCTGGCCTGCCACGACCTGCGTACCGCGCTGCGCACCGCGGACGTGGTGGCGGCGATGAGCGTGGAGGCGCAGCTCGGCACGGACGCGGCGTTCGCCGCCGACCTGCAGGCGTTGCGTCCGCACCCGGGCCAGGCCGACAGTGCCGCCAACCTCAGGGCGTTGCTCGCCGGCTCCGGGATCATGGAGAGCCACCGCACACCGGACTGCACGCGCGTGCAGGACGCGTACTCGTTGCGCTGCGCCCCGCAGGTGCACGGTGCCGCGCGCGACACCGTCGCGCACGCCGAGGCGGTGGCCGGGCGGGAGCTGGCCTCCGCGGTGGACAACCCGGTGGTCACCGCGGACGGGCGGGTGGAGAGCAACGGCAACTTCCACGGCGCCCCGCTCGCGTACGTGCTGGACTTCCTGGCGATCGCGGTCGCGACGTCGCGTCGATGAGCGAGCGGCGCACCGACCGGTTCCTGGACGTGGCGCGCAGCCACGGGCTGCCGCCGTTCCTGGCCGACGACCCGGGCGTGGACTCCGGGCACATGATCGCCCAGTACACACAGGCGGCGATCGTGGCGGAGCTGAAGCGGCTGGCGGTCCCGGCGTCGGTCGACTCGATCCCGTCCAGCGCGATGCAGGAGGACCACGTCTCGATGGGCTGGGCGGCGGCCCGCAAGCTGCGCCGGGCCGTCGACGGGCTCACCCGGGTGGTGGCGATCGAGCTGCTCACCGCCGCACGGGCGCTGGACCTGCGGGCGCCGCTCGTGCCCGCCGCGGCCACGGCCGCCGTCCGCGACCGGC
Organism: Pseudonocardia sp. CNS-004; assembly: GCA_001942185.1. Taxonomy (GTDB): domain Bacteria; phylum Actinomycetota; class Actinomycetes; order Mycobacteriales; family Pseudonocardiaceae; genus Pseudonocardia. The sequence continues at coordinate 92,104 of MKJV01000078.1, read as the reverse complement.
TGCGCGTTGCGGTGCCCGGCCCCGGCCCGGACCGGTGGCTCGCCCCCGAGATCGAGGCCGCCGTCGACCTCGTCGTGTCCGGCGGGGCGCTCGCCGCGGCCGAGAGCGTCGCCGGCCCCCTGTACTGAGAGGAGATCGTCATGGAGGGTGCTCGTCCGGTCCGCGCGCGCGCGGCGCGACGTTGACGGCGCGGTCCTGGCAGACCGAGGCGCCGCTGCGGATGCTGTGCAACAACCTCGATCCCGAGGTGGCCGAGCGTCCCGACGACCTGGTCGTCTACGGCGGCACCGGCGCGCGGCGCGCGACTGGCGCTCGTTCGACGCGATGGTCGCCACGCTCACCACGCTGGCCGACGACGAGACGATGCTCGTGCAGTCCGGGCGGCCGGTCGGGGTGCTGCGCACCCACGAGTGGGCGCCGCGGGTGCTGATCGCCAACTCCAACCTGGTCGGCGACTGGGCGATGTGGCCGGAGTTCCGGCGGCTGGAGAAGCTCGGTCTCACGATGTACGGCCAGATGACCGCGGGCTCGTGGATCTACATCGGCACGCAGGGGATCCTGCAGGGCACCTACGAGACGTTCGCCGCGGTGGCGGAGAAGCGGTTCGGGGGCACCCTTTCCGGCACGCTCACCGTCACGGGTGGCTGCGGCGGCATGGGCGGGGCGCAGCCGCTCGCGGTGACGCTCAACGGCGGTGTGTGCCTGGTGGTCGACGTCGACCCGGCGCGGCTGCGGCGCCGGGTCGAGCACCGCTACCTCGACGAGCTCGCCACCGACCTGGACGACGCCGTCGCCCGGTGCGCCGCGGCCCGTACCGAGCGGCGGGCGCTGTCGGTGGGGCTGGTCGGGAACTGCGCGCGCGTGCTGCCGGAGCTGCTGCGCCGCGGCGTGGAGGCCGACATCGTCACCGACCAGACCGCGGCGCACGACCCGCTGTCCTACCTCCCGGACGGGGTCGACCTGGACGACTGGGACGACTACGCCGCCAAGAAGCCCGACGAGTTCACCGACCGATCGCGGGAGTCGATGGCCCACCACGTCGAGGCGATGGTCGGGTTCCTCGACGCGGGCGCCGAGGTCTTCGACTACGGCAACTCCCTGCGCGACGAGGCCCGCAAGGGCGGCTACGAGCGCGCGTTCGCGTTCCCCGGTTTCGTGCCCGCCTACATCCGGCCGCTGTTCTGCGAGGGCAAGGGCCCGTTCCGGTGGGCCGCGCTGTCGGGCGACCCGGCCGACATCGCCGTCACCGACGACGCCGTGCTGGAGCTGTTCCCCGAGCACGACCGGCTGCAGCGCTGGATCCGCGCCGCCCGCGAACGGGTGGCGTTCCAGGGGCTGCCGGCCCGGATCTGCTGGCTCGGGCAGGGCGAGCGCGACCGCGCGGGGCTGCGGTTCAACGAGCTGGTCGCGTCGGGGGCGATCAGCGCACCGATCGTGATCGGCCGCGACCACCTCGACACCGGCTCCGTCGCGTCCCCGTACCGCGAGACCGAGGGCATGGCCGACGGCTCCGACGCCATCGCCGACTGGCCGCTGCTGAACGCACTGGTCAGCACCGCGTCCGGGGCGAGCTGGGTGTCGATCCACCAGGGCGGCGGCGTCGGCATGGGCCGCTCGATCCACGCCGGCCAGGTCACGGTGGCCGACGGCACCGACATGGCGGCGGCCAAGATCGAACGGGTGCTGACGAACGACCCGGCAACGGGCGTCCTGCGCCACGTGGACGCAGGCTACGACCTGGCGGAACGGACGGCGGATGCCCACGAAATCCGGGTCCCGATGGCCGAGCCGATGTCAGCAAAGCCACTTTCATGACACCAGGCGTCGTGAAAGTGGCTTTGCTGACACCCGCCGAAACCTTGGGGGCCGCGTGATGGGCTTCGATGGCATGTGGAGCGATCTCCTTCCGATCGGGCGGGACGGGCGCAGCGGCGGCTACCGGCGGTTCGCCTGGACGGCCGAGGACGCCGCCCTGCGGGAGTGGTTCACCGGCGAGGCGTCCGCGCGTGGGCTCGACGTCACGCCGATCGGGCGGGCAACCTGTGGGCGTGGTGGGGGAACCCCGACGCGACGGGCCGGGGCTCGTCCTGGGCAGCCACCTGGACTCGGTGCCCGACGGCGGCGCGTTCGACGGCCCGCTCGGCGTCGTGTCCGCACTCGCGGCCGTGGACGATCTGCGTGCACGGGGGTGGGGCCGCGCCGACCGCTGGGGATCGCCGTCTTCGCCGACGAGGAGGGCGCGCGGTTCGGGGTGGCGTGCGCGGGCAGCCGGATCATCACCGGCGCGCTCGCCCCCGACCGCGCCCGGTCGCTCGCCGACGCCGACGGCACCACCGTCGCCGAGGCGATGGCCGCGGCCGGCCACGACCCGGCGCACGTCGGCCCGGACGCCGAGACCCTGCGCCGGGTGGGCACGTTCGTCGAGCTGCACGTCGAGCAGGGGAGGGCCCTCGACCCGGGTGGTGCGGCCGTCGGCGTGGCGAGTGCGATCTGGCCGCACGGCCGCTGGCGCCTGGACCTGCGCGGCCGCGCCGACCACGCCGGCACCACCCGCCTCGAGGACCGCGACGACCCGATGCTGCGCCTGGCCGAGGCGGTCACCGCGGCACGGCGCGCGGCGGGGGAACACGATGCGCTCGCCACGATCGGCAAGGTGGCGGTGGAGCCGGGCGGGGTCAACGCGATCCCGTCCCGCGTCACCGCGTGGCTGGACGCGCGCGGCCCCGTCGAGCGGGACGTGCGGTCGGTCGTCGCCGCGGTGGGGGAGGCGGCCGGGGGCGAGCCGGAGGAGGAGTCCTGGACCGGGCCCACCGCCTTCGACGGCGGCCTGCGCGACCGGCTGGCCGGGCTGCTCGCGGCGCCGGTGCTGCCGACCGGTGCCGGTCACGACGCGGGGATCCTCTCCGCCGCCGGGATCCCGACGGCGATGCTGTTCGTGCGCAACCCGACCGGTGTCTCCCACTCGCCGCAGGAGCACGCCGACCCCGGCGACTGCCACCGTGGCGTGGAGGCGCTCGCCCGGGTGGTCGAGGAGCTGGGGTGACCGGTTTCTGGTGTGAGCGGGCCTGGCTCGACGGTGGCCCGTGCGACCGGGTCCGGGTCGCGGTCGAGGGCGGCCGGATCGCCTCCGTGACGACCGGTGTGGACGCAGGCCCGGCGGACGAGCGGCTCGCGGGCCTGGTGTTGCCGGGCTTCGCGAACGCCCACAGCCACGCGTTCCACCGCGCGCTGCGCGGGCGCACGCACGACCGCGGCGGCACGTTCTGGACCTGGCGGGAGCGGATGTACGCGGTCGCGGCGCGGCTCGACCCGGACCGCTACCTCGCGCTGGCCCGCGCCGCGTACGCGGAGATGGCGCTCGGCGGCGTGACCTGCGTCGGCGAGTTCCACTACCTGCACCACGACCGGGACGGCACCCCGTACGCGGAGCCGAACGCGATGGGGGAGGCGCTGGTGGCCGCGGCCGCCGACGCCGGGGTGCGGCTCACGCTGCTGGACACCTGCTACCTCGCGGGCGGGCTCGGCGCGTCCGGCCACACGCCCCTCGACCCGGTGCAGGCGCGGTTCGGCGACGGCGACGCCCACGCGTGGGCGGAGCGGGTCGGCTCGCTCGCGGACACCGACGGCGTACGCGTGGGCGCGGCGGTGCACTCGGTCCGCGCGGTGCCCGCCGCGCAGCTGCGGACGGTCGTGCGCGCCGCAGGCCGGCGTCCGCTGCACGTTCACCTGTCGGAGCAGCCGCAGGAGAACGACGCGTGCCAGGCGTTCTACGGGGCCACGCCCACGGCGCTGCTGGCCGAACAGGGCGTCCTCGGACCGGGCACGACCGCCGTGCACGCCACGCACCTGAGCCCCGAGGACATCGCCCTGCTCGGCGGTTCGGGCACCAGCGTCTGCGCCTGCCCGAGCACGGAGGCCGACCTGGCCGACGGCATCGGCCCGTTCCGGGCGCTGCTGCGGGCCGGGTCGCCGCTGACCGTGGGCAGCGACCAGCACGTCGGCGCCGACCTGCTCGCCGAGGCGCGTCTGGTCGAGTCCCACGAGCGGCTGGCCTCCGGCGAGCGCGGCCGCCTCGCGCCCGCCGCGCTCGTGGACGCGCTCACCGTCGCCGGGCACGCCTGCCTCGCTGGCCGGACGCGGGGCGCATCGCCGCCGGTGCCCGGGCCGACCTGGTCGCGGTGGCACTCGACCGCCCCCGCACCGCGGGCGCCGCACCCGAGCAGGTGGTCATGGCGGCCTGCGCCGAGGACGTCCACACGGTCGTGGTCGACGGGAAGGTGATCGTGCGCGAGGGTCGCCACGCACTGGGCGACGTCGGCACGCTGCTGGCCGATGCCATCGCACCGCTCTGGGAGGTTCGTGAGCACGCTGGTCACCGGCATCGGCGAGCTGGTCACCAACGACCCCGCGCTCGGTCCCGGTCCGCTGGGGATCGTGACCGGGGCGGCGCTCGTGGTCGACGGCGGCCGGGTCGTCTGGGTGGGGCCCGCCGCCGCGGCGCCGGCGGCGGACGACCGGGTCGACCTCGACGGCCGGGCGGTGCTGCCCGGTTTCGTCGACAGCCACACCCACCTGGTGTTCGCGGGCGACCGCTCGGCCGAGTTCGAGGCCCGGATGTCGGGCGTGCCCTACGACGGTGGCGGCATCACGTCCACGGTCGCGGCCACGCGCGCCGCCGACGACGACCTGCTGCGCTCGCGGCTGCGGGCGGTGGTGGCGGAGATGCGGGCCCAGGGCACCACCACGGTCGAGGTCAAGAGCGGCTACGGCCTGAGCGTCGCCGAGGAGGCGCGGGCCCTGCGGATCGCCCGCGAGGTGACCGGGGAGACCACGTTCCTCGGCGCGCACGTGGTGCCGCCGGAGTTCGCGGGCCGTGTCGAGGAGTACGTCGCGCTGGTCACCGGCCCCATGCTGGCGGCGTGCGCGCCGTTCGCGCGCTGGGTGGACGTGTTCTGCGAGCCCGCCTCGCCGCACGCCTTCGACGGGGAGGCGAGCCGCGCGGTGCTGGAGGCCGGCCGGGCCGCGGGACTCGGGTTGCGGGTGCACGGCAACCAGCTCGGACCGGGCCCGGGCGTGCGGCTGGCGGTCGAGCTGGGCGCGGCGAGCGTCGACCACTGCACGTACCTGGCGGACGCCGACGTCGACGCGCTGGCGGCCGGTGCCACCGTGGCGACCCTGCTGCCCGGGGTCGAGTTCTCGACCCGCAGCCCGTACCCGGACGCCCGCAGGCTGCTCGACGCCGGGGTCACCGTCGCGCTGGCCACGGACTGCAACCCGGGCACGTGCTTCTCCTCGTCGATGCCGCTGTGCGTCGCGCTCGCGGTGCGGGAGATGCGGATGACGCCCGCGGAGGCGGTGTGGGCGGCCACCGCCGGAGGTGCTGCCGCCCTGCACCGCGAGGACGTCGGGCAGCTGCGGGTCGGTGCGCGCGCCGACCTGTCCGTGCTGGACGCGCCGTCCTACCGGCACCTGGCGTACCGCCCAGGCGTGCCGCTGGTCCGGAGCCTCCCGCCGGGAGATCGATCCTCGGCATCAGGTGTGATCGGCCTTACACTCGAACGATGACGGAGGTCCGATCGGGCCTCAGCGCTGATGCTGGCCGTCAGGTGCGCTGGGGCGTCGCACTGGCAGTACTGGTCGCCGGCATGTTCATGTCGATCCTGGACGTCACGATCGTCAACGTCGCCATCCCGACCATCCAGAACGACTTCGGGACCACCGTCGAGGACGTGCAGTGGGTGGCCAACGCCTACACCCTCGCGCTCGGCGTGGTGGTGCCGCTGAGCGGCTGGCTGGGCGACCGGTTCGGCCACGGCCGCGTCTACGTCCTGTCGGTGCTCGGGTTCGCGTTCGGCTCGGCGCTGTGCGGCCTGGCATGGGATCTCAACAGCCTGGTGGTGTTCCGGATCCTGCAGGCCGTGCCGGGCGGCATCATCCCGGTGATCACGCTGACCATGGTGTACCGGATCGTGCCGAAGGAGAAGATCGGCACGGCGATGGGCATGTACGGGCTGGGCATCGTGTTCGCGCCCGCCGTGGGCCCGACGCTGGGCGGCTACCTGGTCGAGTACGTCGACTGGCGGCTGATCTTCTTCATCAACGTGCCGATCGGGGTGCTCGGTGCGGTCGCCGCCGTCCTCGTACTGCCCCGTTTCGCGCCGGGGCCGCGCCGCCGTTTCGACGTCTGGGGCTTCCTCGCGGTGGCGGGCGGCCTGTTCGCCCTGCTGCTCGCGCTGTCCGAGGGCGAGTCCTGGGGGTGGACGAGCTACGAGATCGTGATGCTGCTGATCCTCAGCGCGGTGTGCCTCGCGTTGTTCGTGGTGATCGAGCTGGAGGTCGACGAGCCGCTGCTGGACGTGCGGATCTTCCGGTACTGGCAGTTCACCAACTCGCTGGTGCTGATCAGCCTGATGTCGGTGGCGCTGTTCTCGGGGCTGTTCTACGTCTCGCTGTACCTGCAACAGGCCCAAGGCCTCGGTGCGTTCGAGACCGGGCTGGTGATGCTCCCGCAGGCGATCGCCACCGGGGTGATGATGCCGATCTCCGGGAGGCTCTACGACCGGCTCGGTCCGAGGCTGCCCGCCGTGGTCGGGCTGGTCCTCGTGGCGGTGGGCACCTACCTGATGGCCGAGCTGCGCGTCGAGACGCCGCGCGATCACGTCATGTGGCTGCTGGTGCTGCGCGGCTTCGGGATGGGCCTCGCGATGATGCCGATCATGACCGGAGGGCTCGCGGCGGTTCCCCCGTCCCGGGTCAGCGAGGCGAGCGCCTTCAACAACGTCGTGCAGCGCACCGCGGCGGCGCTCGGCGTCGCCGTGCTCACGGCGATGCTGACCGCGAACCAGGCGCAGACGATGGCCGACCGGGCCGCGCTGATCCCCGACGGCAGCGTCGCGCCCGCCGTCGGCACGCCGGACTCGCCGCCGCTCCTGGGGCTCTACGCCTGGTACCAGCAGCTGGGCGGGCAGGTGTACGTGTCGGCCCTCGACCAGCTGTTCCTGGTCACCGCCGTCATCTCGGTGCTCGGGGTGCTCGGGGCGCTGCTGCTGCGTTCCGAGGTGGGTGCCGCGTCCGGGCGGCGCGACGAGCCCGCCGCGGAGCCGGAGCCCGCGGAGGTGTCGATCCCGGCGCCCCGGCGGTCGCCGGAGGCGGGCCCGATCGGCGAGGACCAGCCGGTGGCTGCGTCGGCACCTCCCGGCCGCCGTTCGTAGCGGGAGCTCGCTCGCCGATTATGTATGACAATCCCATCCCTGATGGGACGGCGTGTCGCGTGTATTCGCAGCTCAGTATGCCTTGACAGTGCGTGGGGCAGCTTGGATTGTATGACCATCCGACAGAGAGGCGGATGGCGTGCGCGCAGCAGTACTGGGGGCGTTCGGCGCCCTGCCGGCCGTCGAGGACGTGGAACTGCTGCCGGCCGGCCCCCGCGACGTCGTCGTACGCGCCGGCGCCGTCGAGGTGTGCGTGACCGACTCGTACGCCCTGCGGCCCGGGCCCCTCTCCCATCCGCCCGCGATCCTGGGGCACTCCGCGGCGGGCGTCGTCGAGGAGGTCGGGACCGGGGTCACCACCGTGGCCCCGGGCGACCGCGTGGTCGTGGCGGGCACCCCGGCCTGCGGCGGGTGCTTCTGGTGCGACCGCGGCGAGCCCCACCAGTGCCGCGAGATCTTCGAGGGCCGCGTGCGGCACGTCGCACGCCGGGCGGACGGCGCACCCGTCAGCGCGGCGGGCGGAGTCGGCACCTACGCCGAGCGGCTGCTGGTGCGCGACTTCGGCGTGGTGCGGGTCGACACGACCCTTCCCGACGAGCACCTGTGCCTGCTCAGCTGCGGCGCCGCCAGCGCGATGGGGGCCGTCTTCGGGATCGCCGGGGTCGGCCTCGGCGACACAGTGGCGGTGTTCGGCGCCGGCCGGATCGGCGGCTGGATCGTGCAGAGCGCCCGCCTGGCCGGGGCCGTGCGGATCGTGGCCGTCGAGCCGATGCCCGGGCGCGCGAGCGGGTGCGGGCACTCGGGGCCACCGACGTGCTCGACCCCGCCGACGGGGACGTCGTCGAGCAGATCCGCGACCTCACCGGTGGACGCGGCGTCGACGTCGCGTTCGAGGCCGCTGCCGCCGCGGCGGCGGTGCGCGCGGCGTTCGACGCCACCCGCAGGGGCGGGGTCGTCGTCCCGCTCGGGATGGTCGACCGGGGCGTCACCGTCGACCTGCCCGTCAACGACCTCGCCATGCGCGGACGCGAGATCCGCAGCTGCCAGTACGGCAACGTCGACATCCGCCGCGACCTGCCGCGGTTCGCCCGTGTGCTGGAAGCGGGCCTGCTGGACCCCGCCGCCATGGTCGACCGCACGTTCCCGCTCGCCGACGCCGGGAAGGCGCTCGGTGCCGCCGCCGACCGCGAGCTGATCACCGCCGTCCTGCTGCCCCAGACCTGACCTCGAGGGAGCCATGACCACCACAGCTTCGACCGCATCGACACGACCCGCCGACGCCCGGCCGGATCCCACTCCCGCGGACCTCATCCGGACGGTCGTCGACCTGCGACCCGAGCTCGTGGCGGCGCAGGCAGCGACCGAGGAGCGCACCTACTACTCCCCGGAGATGCACGAGGCGTTCCGGGCGGCCGGGCTCTACCGGGTGGTGCAGCCGAAGCGCTACGGCGGGCTCGAGTTCGACTTCCCGACGTTCGCGCGGCTGCAGCTGGAGATGGCACGCGGGTGCGTGTCGACGGCGTGGTGCTGGGCGCTGGCGTCGAGCCACGCCCTGCAGATCGGCTCCTACTTCCCGGAGGCGGCGCAGGAGCAGATCTTCGGCGACGGCGACTTCCGCTGCGCGTCGGTGGCGTCCCCGGACGCGAAGGCGCAGCGCGTCGAGGACGGCTGGCGGCTCGACGGCACCGTGCGCTACTGCTCCGGCATCCCGTACTCCACGCACTTCATGGGCCAGGCGATGATCGCCGGGCTGCCGCCGCAGGAGGCCGCGGAGCACCTGATGCTCTACGTCGCCCCGCGCAGCGAGTGGACGATGCTGGACGACTGGGGCGACATGCTGGGCCTGCGCGGCAGCGGCTCCCACAGCATTCGGCTCGAGGACGGGCGGATCCCGGCCGAGTTCGTGGTCGAGGACACGAACATGGTCAACGTCGACGTCAGCGGGGGCACCCCGGGCCTGGCGCTGCACGGGAACCCGATGTACGTGGGCCGCGCGCTGGCACCGTTCACGATCTCCCTGGCCGCGCTCACCACGGGTGCCGGCTACTGCGCGCTGGACGAGTTCGAACGCCAAATGCGCACCCGCAAGACCAGCATCCCGCCGATGGTCTCGCGGCTCGGCGACGGCGACTACCAGCGCTGGTACGGCACGGGCCTGGCGAAGCTCGCGACGGCGGAGGCGCTGACGATCCGCTGCGCCGAGGAGCACATGGAGATCTGCGAGCGCACCGCCGCGGGTGGGGCGCCCTACAGCGAGGAGGAGGAGCAGCGGATCGGGATCATCGCGCGGGAGGCCATCGTGCAGGTGTGGGAGGCCGTCGACGAGGCCCTCTTCCGCAACATCGGCTCCAGCGCGATCAAGGCGGGGCAGCCCTTCGAGCGCGTGTGGCGCGACCTCACCATGATCGCGAGCCACCGCAACACGAGCTTCCGGGAGACGTCGTTCCGCAAGCTCGCCCAGCTGCACCTCGGCCTGCCGATCAGCGATGGAGCGCGATGAGTTCGGAACCGCTGACCTCTCGGCGTGGGTTCTTCTGGGTCGGCACCGAGCGGGTCCGGCACGCGGCCGGCACGGTGCCCCGCGCCCCGATGTTCGTGGCGTGGGAGGAACCGGTTGCGGTCACGGCGCCGCACCCGGTCGTGCTGGTGCACGGTGGCGGGGGCCAGGGCACCGACTGGATGGGCACCCCGGACGGCCGTCCCGGCTGGGCGGAGGCGCTGGTCCGCGGCGGGCACCGGGTGTACGTGGTCGACCGGCCGGGTCACGGACGCTCGCCCCACCACCCCGATGTCCTCGGCCCGATGGGGGAGCCGTTCTCCTACGAGCGGCTCAAGGGCCTCTTCGACCCGGACGACACCGCCGGCCGGCACACGCAGTGGCCCGGCTCCCACGACCTCGACGACCCGCTGTTCGACCAGGTCGCCGCCCCGACCGGTCCGATGCTCGCCGACCTCGCCGCGAGCCAGCGCCTCGACGCCGAGCGGCTCGTCCAGCTCCTGGAACGCACCGGGCCCGCGGTGCTGCTCACCCACTCCGCGGGCGCCCCGGGCGGCTGGCTGGCGGCCGACGCCCGGCCGGACCTGGTGGTCGCTGTGCTCGCGCTGGAGCCGATGGGCCCGCCGTTCCTCACGGTCCCGGACGGTCCGCGGCTGCTGCCGTGGGGCCTGACGGCGGCCCCGCCGGCGTTCGACCCGCCCGTCGCCGACCCGGCCGACCTCGTTGCCGGGACCCACCGGCTGCCCGGGCTCGCGAAGGTGCCGATCGGCGTGTTCTCGGGCGAGGCGTCGCCGTTCGACGGCTTCGCGGGCGACGTCGCCGCGTTCCTGCGCGACGCGGGGTGCCGGGCGGAGCACGTCCGGCTGGCCGACCGGGGTGTGCGCGGCAACGGGCACGCCGTGCAGTTCGAACGCAACAACGTCGAGGCCCTCGCCGTGCTCGTCCGGTGGCTCGCCGAGGAGTCCGGCCGATGACCGCGCCGTCCCCGGGAAGGGTGTCCACCTGGAGGGTCGCGTCCGCGAGCTTCGCGGGCACCACCGTGGAGTACTACGACTTCGCGATCTACGGGACGGCCGCGGCGCTGGTCTTCCCGCAGCTGTTCTTCCCCACGGCCGACCCGTTCGTGGGCACGCTCGCCTCGTTCGGCACGTTCGCGGCCGGGTTCCTCGCGCGTCCCGTCGGCGGGGTGCTGTTCGGGCACTTCGGCGACCGCGTGGGCCGCAAGCGCATGCTCGTCATCACGCTCGTGCTGATGGGCGTCGCGACCACGGCGATCGGCCTGCTGCCGGGCTACGCGTCGGTGGGCGCGCTGGCCCCGACGCTGCTCGTCGTCCTGCGGCTGGCCCAGGGGATCGCCTCGGCGGGGAGTGGGGCGGAGCGGTGCTGCTCGCCTACGAGTACGCACCCCCGGACCGTCGCGGGTTCTTCGCGAGCCTCCCGCAGACGGGCCCGGCAGCGGGCGTGCTGCTGGGCAACCTCGTCTTCCTGCCGGTGGCCGCCCTGCCCGACGACGACCTGTACTCGTGGGGCTGGCGGATCCCGTTCCTGGCCAGCATCCTGCTGATCGCGATCGGGATCGTGGTGCGGCTGCGGATCGCCGAGTCGCCCGAGTTCGTGGCCGTGCAGGACGCGGGCGCCGAGGCGCGCGTCCCGCTGTTCGACGTGCTGCGCCACCACCTGCGCGAGGTGCTGCTGGTGTGCGGCGGCTTCCTCGGATTCGGGGCGCTGTCGATCGTGGCCGCGACGTTCCTGCTGAGCCACGCCACCGTCACCCTCGGCGTCGACCGGTTCGCGGTGATCACCGCGATCCTGCTGGCGAACGTCGTGCAGGTGGGCGTCGTGCCGCTCTCGGGATGGCTGGCCGACCGGTACGGGCCGCGCCCGGTGGTGCTGACCGGAGCGGTCGCGTCGATCGTGGGGATCTTCGTGCTGGTCGCCGCCGTGGAGACCAGGGACGTCGGCCTGATCACCCTCGGGTACGTGCTCGGGTTCGGCGTCCTGTACTGCATCGGGTACGGCGCGCAGCCCTCGGTGTATGCGGGCGCCTTCGCGCCCGGGTGCGCTACACGGGGATGTCGCTGGGCTTCCAGCTCGCCACGGTGCTGGGCAGCGCGGTGGGCCCGGGTGTCTCGGCGATCATCCTGCAGACCACGGGGCAGCCCTTCGCCGTGGCGGCGTACGTCGGCGCGATGTTGGTGATCTCGTTGGGGTGTCTGGCCGTCCTGACGCGGCGGCCGCGCCCGGCCGCCGTCCCTGCCACCCCGAGCGGGAGGGGAGCATGACCCGGACGCATCCCACGCGGCGCGCGATCGAGCCGCCGGAGCCCGACCTGACACCCGAGGCGATGATCGCGCGGGCCGTCGCGATGCGCGACGACCTCGTGGCGGAGGCGCGGCGGGGGAGGAGCGCGGCGGATACTCGGAACGGCTGCACGAGCGCTTCACCGAGGCCGGCTTCTACCGGGTGCTGCAGCCACGGCGCTACGGCGGCTACGAGTTCGGCCTCGACACCTTCTTCCGGCTGATCACCGAGATCTCGCACGGCGACCGGCGACCGGGTGGTCGGTGTGCCTGGCGTCGGACCACATCTTCCACATCGCCTCGTTCTTCTCCGAGCGGGCGCAGGAGGAGCTCTTCGCGCCCGTTGGCCACTTCTGCTCGCCCCACCGCGCGGCACCCACCGGCACGGCCGAGCGGGTTCCGGGCGGCTACCGGGTGAGCGGCACGTGGGACTACTGCTCCGGGATCACGCACGCCACCCACTTCATCGCCACCGCGATGGGGCCCGCACCGGGCGCGGACGGCCCGCCCGTCCCGCTGGCGTGCGTGCTGCCGCGCGGCGACTACACGGTGCTCGACGACTGGGGCGGCGGCGCCACCCTCGGCCTGCAGGGCACCGGCTCGAACTCGGTGCGCGTGGACGACGTCTTCGTGCCGGAGCACCTCGCCGAGCACTACGACTGGAAGGCCTTCGCGATGCCGCCCGACGGCACGCCGGGCTACCGGCTGCACCGCAACCCGCTCTACCTCGGGCGCTCGCTGACGATCTACTACGGCGGCCTCGCCGCGCCCGTGGTGGGCGCGGCGTACGCGGCGCTGGACGAGTACGAGCAGATCCTGCGCACGCGTCCGACCACGGTGCCCCCGAAGATCCTGCGCTGCGAGTCGCCGGACTACCAGCGCTGGTTCGGGGAAGCGCAGAGCCTGGCCGACTCCGCGCTGGCCGTGCTCGTCGCCGCAGGATCCGGCTACATGGCGGCGGGTCGCGAGTGGGAGCGCACCGGGCGGTTCCCCGTCGGCGCCGACGTGCGGCCGCGGGGGATGGCCCAGCAGGCCGCCCGCCTGGCCGCCGACGCCGTCGACCGGCTCTTCAGCACCGGCGGGACGTCCGCGGCCAAGCGCGGCTCCCGCCTGCAGCGCTGCTTCCGCGACGTCGCCATGTACCGCACGCACATCGGGGCGCAGGCCGAACTGCACTTCGCCGCCAACGCCCGCGTCCACTTCGGACTCCCCACCCCGCTGTGACCGAACCTGCCGTGACCAATCTGCTGTGACCGATCGAGGAGGTGGTCGTCATGACCGAACGTATGACAATCGTCCAGTAGGCTTCCGCCGTGGACGAGCCAGGCAGGCCGGATGTCACCGACCTCGCGTCCCGGATCGGCCGGGTCGCCGCGCCGCTGCGTTCGCAGGTGCTCGACGTGCTCCGCGAGGCCATCCTGACGATGCGCTTCGCACCCGGCCAGCGCCTGGTGGAGCGGGAGCTCATCGACATGACCGGCGTCTCCCGCACCACGATCCGCGAGGTGCTGCGCGAGCTGGCGGCAGAAGGGCTCGTGCGCACGATCCCGCAGAAGGGTGCCGTCGTCGTCTCCCTCTCGGCCGAGGAGGCCGAGGAGCTCTACGAGCTGCGCGAGGTGCTGGAGGCCCACCTCGCGCGGCGCTTCGTCGCGCAGGCGCCCGACAGCGCGCTCGTCGCGCTGCGGCGCGCGTTCACCCGGCTCGAGGACGTCGTGGAGCGGGGCGGCACCACGCTGGACATCGTGCAGGCCAAGGACCTCGTCTACGACGTGCTGCTCGACGGCGCGGGCAACTCCGCACTGCGCGCGAGCCTCTCCCAGCTGCACGCTCGGGTGACCCTCCTGCGCGTGGGGTCGCTGTCGTCGGACCCCGGCCGCCCCGCGCAGTCCGTCGCCGAGATGCGCGAGCTCGTCGAGGCGGTGGAGGCCCGCGACGCGTCGGCGGCGTCGGCCGCGATGGTCGCCCACGTCCGGGCGGCCGCACGGCTGGGCATCGCGGCGATGCGCGCGCCCGCCACCGCTCGCTGATCTTTCGTACGACTGACCTTCGTACGAGGGAAGACGTTCCTGCTGTCTCGAGGAGGAGACATGGCACACCTCAACGGGAGCCACCACGTCACGCTGTCGGTGGGACCCGCGCAGGAGGACGTGGACTTCCACGTCGACACCCTCGGCATGCGGTTCATCAAGCGGACCGTGCTCTTCGACGGCTCGCTGCCGATCTACCACCTGTACTACAGCAACGCGAACGGCGACCCGAGCGCCGTCGTCACCACGTTCCCGTTCCGGCAGGCCGGGCTGCGCGGCAGGCGGGGCACCAACCAGGCCCGCGAGGTGCACCTGGCGGTGCCGTCCGGATCGCTGGATTTCTGGCAGCAGCGGCTCGCCGCCCGTGGGGTCGAGGTCGAGAACGCCGAGGTGCTCGACCAGCGCCGGCTGTTGTTCCGGCACCCGTGCGGGATCGAGTACGCCATCGTCGGCGTCGAGGACGACCCCCGCGTGGGACACCCGGGCGCCGGCGTCCCCGCCGAGCACGCGATCCACGGCGTGTACGGCGTCGGCGTGCACGTGGCGAACCCGGAGAACATGGTCGAGTTCCTCAGCGACTCCTTCTACGGCAAGGGTCTCGTCGAGGAGGGCGACCGGGTGGTGCACCAGGTCGGCAGGCCCGGCCAGGGCGGCTCCGTCGAGCTGGTGGTCAACCGCACCGACGAGCCCGGCACCTGGCGCTACGGCGAGGGCACCATCCACCACTTCGCGTGGAACGCCGAGACCCTCGAGAACCAGGACGCGCTGAAGTTCGAGATCGAGGGTGTCGGCTACACCGACATCTCCGAGCTCAAGGACCGCAAGTACTTCAAGTCGGTCTACGTCCGCACACCGGGCGGGGCGCTGTTCGAGCTCGCGGTCACCCACGCCGAAGGCGGCTGGACCTGCGACGAGTCGCCCAAGGAGCTCGGTAGCGCCTTCCAGCTGCCCGAGCAGTTCGAGGACCGCAGGGCGGAGCTGCTCGACCGGCTCGAGCCGATCTCGGTATGACGGGCGGGTGCCTCGCGCGGCACCGGCCGATGCGGGCGGCCGTCATGACCGGGCCGGGGCGGCTGGAGGTGCAGGACGTCGACCTGCTCCCGCCCGCACCCGGGCGGATCCTGGTGCGCACCGGCGCCACGCCGTTCTGCGTCACCGACGTGATGAACTCCGACGGCGTGTTCGGCAAGGAACCACCCACGATCCTCGGGCACGCCTCGATGGGCGTGGTGGAGGAGCTGGGCCCGGACGCCGCCGGCGTGCGGGTCGGTGACCGCGTGGTCGTGCACGGCACGGCCGAGTGCGGGCGGTGCTTCTACTGCGTGCGCGGCCGCACCGACCAGTGCTCGGTGATCTTCGACCGGCCGGACGGCCCACCGCCGGTGGCCCGGCTCGCCGACGGGTCCGTCGCGACGGCGGCGGGGAACGTCGGGGGGTACGCCGAGCTGATGTCGGTGGACGCCCGCCAGGTGGTCCCGGTCGACACCACGGTGCCCGACACCGTCCTCGGGCTGCTGGGGTGCGGGGTGACCACGGGCCTGGGTTCGGTGTTCAACGTGGCCGCCGTCGTCCCCGGGTCGGACGTGGCGGTGGTGGGCTGTGGGCAGCTGGGGCTCTGGATGGTCCAGGGTGCCCGCCTCGCCGGGGCCGGGCAGATCATCGCGCTCGACCCGGACCCCGGCCGCCGCGAGCGCGCCGCCGCGGTGGGTGCCACCGCCACCCTCGACCCGGCCGAGGCCGACCCCGTCGAGCAGGTGCGCTCCCTGACCGGCGGGTACGGCGTGACCTACGCGCTGGAGGCGGCCGGGCCCGCGCTCGCCCAACGGCAGGCCGTGCTGATGACCCACCGCGGTGGCACCACCGTGCTCACCGGCTGCGAACCGCTGGGCGCGGAGCTCTCGCTGCCGCAGGTGCCGATCGCCCTGCACGGCCGCACGGTCGTCAGCAGCCAGAACGGGCGGGTGCGGATGCACCACGACATCCCCCGCTTCGCGGCGATGCTCGAGGACGGGCGGCTGGACGCCTCGCTCGTCGGGATCACCGAGTTCACGCTGGACGAGATCGGCGAGGCGAAGGAGGCGGCGCGGGCGCACCGCACGGTGATCGGGGTGATCGTGCCGGGGGAGCGCTGAAGCGGTTCAGGGGGCGTCGCCCAGCTGCTTGAGGCCGGCGTCGGTCGAGTTGGTCCGGTGCCAGTCGCAGGCGGCGATGGCGGCCTCGGCGTCGCGGGCCGCGAGCGCGTCGTGGATGGCGCGCAGCTCCGCCACGACCTCCGTGGGCCTGCCGGGGCCCGCCACCGCGAGGGACATCACCAGGCCGGCCTGCGAGCGGAGGTTGCGCAGCAGGTCCCGGGTGGCGAGCCCGGCCGCCCGCAGCATCACGACGAAGAACCAGTCCCGCGCGCGGACGAGCTCCTCGAGCGAGGGCGCCTCCCGGGCCGCGACCTCCTCGACGGCTTCCAGCGAGCGGCGCAGCGCGTCGACCTGGGAGCCGGTGGCCAGCTGGACGAAACGCCGCACGGCGACGTCCTCCAGGAGGTGGCGGACCTCGTCGGCCTCGGCCATGTGGTGCGCCGTCGGGTCGGCGATCACCAGCCCACCGGCTGCGCGGTGGGCGACGCCGAGCTCGGCGAGCTCGGCCAGCGCGTCGCGCACCGTGTCGGGGGATGCTCCGGTGCGCGCGACGACCGACTCGACCGGGAGGGTGGTGCCGGGACGCAGTGTGCCCTGCACGATCCAGCGCAGCACCGCGTCGCGCACGAGAGCGGGTGATGTCCCAGGAGTGGCCGAGCCGTCGTTGGCGGGCACCGGGCGAGCCTACCAGCCACCGGATCAGTGAAGATCGACTTCTGGGGGTGGCGCCTGGGCTATCGTCTCCGTCGTGACCCAGTACCTCGCCATCGCCACCGAGATCGCCGGGCGGGTCCGGGACGGGGAGTTGGGTCCCGGCGCGGAGCTCCCCGCGGTGCGGGTGGCCGCCGAGGTCGCCGGCACCACGCCGTCCACGATCGCGCGCGCGTACACTTCCTCGCCGAGCGGGGCGTGGTCACCCGGGCCGACCGGCGCCGGGCCCGCATCGCCCACGGCGCCGAGCTGGCCGCCCGCGGGCTCCTCGACGAGGGGCGGGTGTTCCGGCTGGCCGGCAGCGACGACCCCGCGATGCAGATCGTGCTGTCCCACCTCGACGCGTCGGTCGTGGTCGTCGGCGCGCGCGGGAGCTTCCCCGCGCTGCGTGCGCTGGTACGCGGCGAAGCCGATGGGGCGGCGGTCCACCTCCGGCACCGCAGCGGCACCTACAACACACCGTTCGCCCGCGCGCTGCTGCGGGGCCGCGGCCCGCACGTGCTGCACCTGTGGCGGCGCGAGCAGGGGTTGATCGTCGCGCCGGGGAACCCGCAGGCCATCACCACCCCCGCGGACCTGCACGGGCGCCGCGTCGCCCGCCGCGAGCCGGGCGCGGGCACCCGGGTCCTGCTCGACCAGCTCCTGCACGAGGCGGGCGCCGCACCCGGTCCGGCGTCGGCCGACTACGGGTCCCACCTGGAGATCGCGCTGGCCGTCGCGGCGGACGCCGCCGACGCCGGCCTGGGCGTGCGCGCGGCGGCCACCGACCTCGACCTCGACTTCGTGCCCCTCGTCTGGGAGAGCTACGACGTGATCCTGCCGGAGATCGCGCTGGGCGCGGCCGGCCCCCTGGTCGCCGCGCTGCACGAGCACTGGGTCCGCTCGGCGATCACGGAACTCGGCGGCTACGACCTCGCGTCCGCCGGGACGATCGAGCCGGTCGAGGATCCGCCCCGCTCCCAGCGGTGAGCCGGTCTGTGGCGAGGGCGCTAGCGGATCCGCCGCCCGGTCTCGGCGCACGAGTAGCCGCCCAGTTTCTCCACGCCGTTGCGGAAGTCGGGCTGTTCCAGGAGCGCCCACAGCGGGGCCAGCACCTCGTCGTCCAGGCCGGCTGTGCGCAGCACCAGGTCGTAGGGCTCGCGGGCGACCGGGACGAAGTCCAGCCCGAACGCGCGGGCGGCGGCCAGGATGCCCAGGCCGGCGTCGGCGCGACCGGCGGCGACGGCGGCGGCCACGCCCAGGTGGGTGTGCTCCTCGCGGGAGTAGCCGCTGATGGTGGTCGGGTCGATGCCCCGCTTGCCGAGTTCGTGGTCGAGCAGCACCCGGGTGCCCGCACCGCGCTGGCGGTTGACGTAGCGCAGGTCGGGCCGGGTGAGGTCGGCGATCCCGGTGAGGCCCAGCGGGTTGCCGGAGCGACCAGCAGGCCCTGGTCGCGGTGCACCAGCCGGACGACGGCCAGGTCGGCGTCCTGGCCGAAGATCCGGTCCAGGTAGGGCAGCGTGTACTCGCCGGTGGCCGGGTCGAGCAGGTGCGAGCCCGCCACGTGGCACAGCCCGTCGCGCAGCGCCACCAGCCCGCCGAGCGACCCGACGTTCGACGAGGCCAGGGTGATCAGCGGGTCGGCCGCGCGCAGGGCGGACGCGGCGACGTCGAGGACGAGGTCGTGGGAGCCGATCGCGACGATCGTGCGCTCGACGTCGGCCAGCCCGCGCAGCAGCTCGACGCGCACCTGCTCGCCCGCGTGGTGGCCCTCCACCCCGGCCGGCACGACCAGCAGCCCGTCGGCGCGGACCAGCGAGGTCAGCACGCCGGCCGCCCGGGGCAGGGGGGTGGCCACGACGTCGCCGCCGACGCCGCCCAGCCGGACCCGCACCCAGTCGTCGGAGCCGATGGCGGAGGCCAGCTTGCGGGCCAGCCGGGCCGTGGCCGCCGGGCGCTCCCGTGGGGACGCGCCCTCGAGCGCGGCCAGCATCGGCGCGGCGAAGATGTCGAAGGTCAGGGCGGCCGACACCGGGTAGCCGGGGGCGCCGAGGATCGGGGTGGCCGGATCGCCCGCCACGGTCCCCAGCACGACCGGGTGCCCGGGGCGCACGGCCACGCCGTGCACGGCGAGGGAGCCCGCGGTCGCGACGACCCGGGCGGTGTAGTCGTCGCGCCCCGCGCTCGAACCGGCGATCAGGATCACCAGGTCCGCGGCGGCGGCCGCCTCCCGGACCGCGGCCGCGATGAGGTCGGGGTCGTCGGCCACGATGCCGGTGGCGCGAGCCTCGCAGCCCACCTCGGCGGCCTGCGCGACGAGCATCATCGAGTTGGTGTCGGCGATCTCGCCGGGGGCGAGGTCGGTGCCCACCGGGCGGATCTCGTCGCCGGTCGGGATCACCACCACCCGGGGCCTGCGGCGCACCCGCAGCTCCACGACGCCCGCCGCGGCGCAGGCGCCACGTCCACCGGCCGCAGCCGGTGTCCTCCGGGAGTAGCAGCTCCGTGGCACTGATGTCCTCGCCGATGGAGCGGACGTGCTGGTAGGGCGGCACCGCGGCCCGCAGCTCGGCGCGTCGGCGTGTGGTGGGCACGTGCTCGCGCATGACGACGGCGTCGTAGCCCGCAGGCAGCGGGTCGCCGGTGTCGACCACCGCGAAGTCGGCCAGCAGCACCGGTGTGGTCTCGGCGGCCCCGACCGTCTCGGCGGCGCGCACGGCGATGCCGTCCATGGCCGCGGAGTCGAAGGCGGGGGAGGAGCGCCGCGCCCACACCGACTCCGCGGTGACCCGCCCGACCGCCTCCCCGACCGGCAGCACCACCGCATCGACGCGGGGCGGGCAGCCTGCGGCCGCACACGCCTCGCGCCACGCCCGCCGGGCGTCCTCGGCGGGGATGTCGGACACGAACGGGCTCGTCATCGGTACAGGATGACCTCCACCTCGGCACCGCCGTCGAGGCCGGTGGCGGGTTCCGGGACGACCAGGTAGCCATCGGCCCCGGCCAGCACCGACAGCAGCGCCGACGGACCGAACAGCGGCTCCGCGACCCCGTCGCGCACGGCGACCTGCACGACATCGAGCCGGCCGGTGGCCGAGGCGAGATCGCGGCCGAGCCGGGCCCGCACGGTCGGCTCCGGCGGCGGGCGTTCGGCGCCCGCCAGCCGCCACACCAGCGGCACCCCGACCAGCTGGAACACCACCAGCGCGGACAGGGGGTTGCCAGGAAGCCCGATCAGCGGCACGCCGGAGCACTCGGCCAGCAGCGTCGGCTTGCCCGGCTTCACGGCCAGCCCGTGGCACCAGATCTCGCCCAGTGCCGCCACCGCCCCGGCCGTCTCGTCGCGGGCGCCGACCGACGACCCGGCCGAGACGACCACCAGGTCGGCGTCGGCGAGTGCTGCGCGCAGCGTGGACTCCAGCGCGCCCCGGTCGTCCGGCACGATCCCGGCCGCCACCGGCTCCCCGCCCGCGTTGCGCACCAGCCCGGCGAGCGCCGACGCGGTGGCGTCGCGGACCTGGCCCGCGGCGAGCACGGCCGTCTCCGGTGGCACCACCTCGTCGCCGGTGGACACGATCGCGACGCGGGGGCGGGCGTGCACGGCCATGGTCGTGACGCCCGCCGCGGCGAGGAACCCGAGCTGCGGGGCGCGCAGCGGCCGGCCCGCGCTCACCAGCACGTCACCCGCCGCGCGTCCTCGTCGGCCCGGACCAGGCCGGCCCCCGGAGCGACCGGCCGGGTCACCTCGATCGTGCCGGGCATGGTCTCCGCCGTGAACTCGACCATCACGACGGCGTCTGCCCCGTCCGGCAGCACGGCTCCGGTCGGGATCGCCACGCACTTCCCGGGCGCCACGGTGGCGGTGGGCGCAGCGCCCATCCGCACCGCACCCGCCAGGTCGAGGTAGGAGGGCAGGCCCTCGGACGCGCCGTACGTGTCGGCGGCGTGGACCGCGTAGCCGTCGACGGTGGAGCGGGCGAAGCCGGGCATCGCCGCGGGCGCGCGCACGTCGGAGGCGGGCACCCGGTGCAGCGCGGCGGCGAGCGCGACCTCCTCCACGGCGGTGCGCCGCGCCGGGCGGAACCCGGCCAGCGCCTCGCCCACCGTCCGCGCGGTGAAGAACTCCCGAGTCACCGGTCCGGCTGGTCCTCCGCGCCCTCCGGGCGGGGCTGGGGCCGGGCTGCCGCACCGCCCTTGTCCAGCCCCAGCACGCTGACCACCGGACCCAGCGCGACCTGGCCCAGCCCGCAGATGGAGGTCTTGCGCATGGCCTCCTCCAGCCGCAGGATGTGCGCCCGCTGGTCGTCGGCCAGGTCCGAGCCGGTCTCGACGACGTCGCGCAGGATCGCATGTGCCTTCGTGGAGCCCACCCGGCACGGCACGCACTTGCCGCACGACTCGTTGCGGAAGAACCGCAGCACGTTGGTCGACGCGGCGAGCAGGTCGGTGCCGTCGGCCAGCACGACCATCGCGCCCGAGCCGAGCATCGTGCCGTGCTCCGCGGCGGTGCCGAAGTCCAGCGGCATGTCCAGATCGTCGGGGCCGATGAAGTTCGACGACGCCCCGCCGGGTTGCACGGCACCGACCTCGCGGCCATCGCTGACGCCGCCCGCCAGCTCGATCAGCTCGCGCACGGTGGTGCCCATCGGCACGCAGTACACGTCCGGCCGCTCGACGTGCCCGGACACGGCGAAGAACTTCCAGCCCACCGACTCGCCCGCGCCCTGGTCGGCCCACCACTGCGCGCCGCGCTGCAGGATCACCGGGACATCGGCGAACGTCTCCACCGAGTTCATCAGCGTGGGCCTGCCGTGCAGGCCGTAGTTGCCGGGGAACGGCGGCTTGTTGCGCGGTTCGCCGCGGTGGCCCTCCATGCACTCCAGCAGCGCGGTCTCCTCGCCGAGGATGTAGCCGCCGGGGGAGACGAACACCTCGACGTCGAGGCGCCGCCCGCTGCCGCAGGCGTCCGGGCCGGTGACGCCGGCCGCGCGCAGGGCCTGCAGCTCCTCGCGCAGGACGTGCTCCTCGGGGCCGTACTCGTGGCGGATGAACACCCAGCCTTCCTCGGCGCCGACCACCGCCATGCCCAGCAGCAGCCCTTCCAGCACCAGGTGCGGCTGGGTGGCGAGGATCTGGCGGTCCTTGAACGTGCCCGGCTCGGACTCGTCGGCGTTGCAGATCGCGTACTTGACGTCGCCGCCCGCGCCGCGGACCAGGCCCCACTTCGTCCCGGTCGGGAACCCGGCCCCGCCCATCCCGCGCAGCCCGGAGTCCTTCAGGGTCTGCACGACGGTGTCCGGGTCCAGCTCGCCCGCCAGCAGCGCGCGCAGCGTGGTGTAGCGCTCGGCGACCCCCGACCCGGCCGGGTAGGGGTCGTTCGGCCACGGCTCGGTGCGCAGGTTCGCCGGGGTGGCGCCGACGTCGCCCGCGCGCGCACCCGCCACCAGCGCGTCGGTGTCCTCGACGGGCGCCGGTCGCTCGTTGACCGCGACCGCGGGCGCGGTGTCGCAGCGGCCGAGGCAGGACACCTCGACGAGCTCCACCTCGGCGTCCTCGCCGTAGCGCTCGCGCAGCTCCGCCAGCCGGGCCTCGCCGTCGCGCAGGAAGCACGGCAGGTCGTGGCAGACGTGCAGCGCGACCTTGGTGGGCGGCTCGGTGCGGAAGTGCGGGTAGAACGAGATCAGGCCCTCGATCTCGTAGAGCGGGCGGCGGGTGTCGCGGGCGAGCTCCTCGAGCTCCTCGCGGGGCAGCCAGCCCAGCCGGGCCTGGATCGCGTTGAGCGCGGGGATCAGCGACGGCCCGGGGAACTTGCCGGCCCGCGCCTCCACCCCCGGTACGCGCCGGGCCCGGATCTCGGCGGCCCGGTCGGTCACCTCTGTCATGCCCGCACTCCCAGCGGCTCGACCTGAATGGCGCAGAACTTGAACTCCGGGATCTTGCCGACCGGGTCGATCTCGTCGATGGTCAGCAGGTTGGCCGCGGCTCCCGGAAGTGGAACGGGATGAAGCAGTTGCCCAGCTGCTCGCGGTGCGAGATGCGCACCAGCAGCTCGATCGTGCCCCGGCGGGACCGCACCCGGACGGTCTCGCCGTGGGACAGCCCGCGGTCGGCGGCGTCCTTCGGGTGCATGTAGACCTCGGCCACCGGGGAGATCGCGTCGAGGGCGAACGAGCGCCTCGTCATCGAGCCGGTGTGCCAGTGCTCCAGCAGCCTGCCGGTGTTGAGCACCAGCGGGTACTCCGCGTCGGGAAGTTCCTTGGCCGGCAGCCACTGGGCCGGTACCAGGTGGGCGAGCCCGTCGTCGGTGTTGAACCGCTCGTCGAACATGACGATCGTGCCGTCGCTGTGCTCGGGGTCGGCGTTCGGGTAGAGCTTCCCGGAGAGCCCGAGGTTGTCGTAGCGCAGGTTCTTGTACGACGGCATCAGCGCGACCATCTCGTCGAACACCTCGCTCGGCGAGCCGTAGTCCCAGTCCAGCCCGATCCGCCGGGCGATGTCCTGGACGATCTGCCAGTCCGGGCGGGCCTGCCCGGGCGGGTCCATCACCTTGCGGCCGAGCTGCACCCGCCGGTCGGTGTTGGTGTAGGTGCCGTCCTTCTCCAGGTACGACGTGGCCGGGAGGATCACGTCGGCGAACTCGGCGGTCTCGGTGAGGAAGATGTCCTGCACCACGAGGAAGTCCAGCGCGGAGAGCGCCTTGCGCACCTTGTTGATGTTCGGGTCGGAGAGGAACGGGTTCTCCCCGAGCATGTACATGCCGCGCACGCCGTCGGGCTGCAGCACCGACTTGATGATCTCGGTGACGGTCAGCCCGCGGTTGGGGTCGAGGCTGGTGCCCCACGCCTCCTCGAACCGCAGCCGGGTCTGCTCGGCGTCCACGCCCTGGTAGTCGGGGTAGAACATCGGGATCAGGCCCGCGTCCGACGCGCCCTGCACGTTGTTCTGCCCGCGCAGCGGGTGCAGCCCGGTGCCCGGGCGCCCGACGTTGCCGGTGATCGAACACAGGGCGATCAGACAGCGGGCGTTGTCGGTGCCGGTGGTGTGCTGGGAGATCCCCATCCCCCAGTAGACGACCGCGGCCCCGGCTTCGCCCCACGTGCGCGCGACCTCGCGGATCATGTCGCGTCCACGCCGGTGATCTGCGCGGCCCGCTCGGGTGGGTAGTCGGCGACCGTGCGGGCCAGCTCGTCGTAGTTGGAGGTGCGGCCCGCGATGAACTCGCGGTCGATCAGCCCGAGCCGGATGATCTCGTGCATCAGCGCGTTGTAGAACGCCACATCGGTGCCCGGCTTGAGCTGAACGAAGATGTCGGCGTGCTCGGCCACCGTGGACGCCCGCGGGTCCACGTAGATCACCTTGGTGCCGCGGCGGCGGGCCTGCTTGAAGAAGGAGCTGGCCACCGGGTGGTTCGCGGTGGGGTTGGAGCCGGTGATGATCACGACGTCGGCGTTGGACACGTCGCCGTAGGTCGTGGAGACCGCGCCCGAGCCGACGCCCTCGAACAGCGCGGCCACCGAGGAGGCGTGGCACAGCCGGGTGCAGTGGTCGATGTTGTTGGTGCCGAAGCCGGTGCGGATGAGCTTCTGGAAGAGGTAGGCCTCCTCGTTGGAGCACTTCGCCGAGCCGAACCCGGCGATCGCGCCCGGCCCGCCGGCCGTGTGGATCTCGCGGAGCCGGCGGGCGATCAGGTCGAGCGCCTCGTCCCAGGTGGCCTCCCGGAAGTACGGCGTGATCTCGTCGTAGTCGACCAGGCCGCCGGGCTTGTGCTTGCCGCCCCGCTTGTCGCCGGGCTTGCGGCCCCCGCCGCTGCGCTCGCCGCCCTCGACCCGGCCCCGGTCGTTCGCGCCGTTGCGGTCGCCGCGGACGTCGGCGGACAGCGGGCCCTTCGGGTAGGCGGAGTCGATGCGGATCAGGGGAGTGGTCAACCGCTGCGGGGAGGCCGAGTAGTCCCAGCCGTAGCGGCCCTTCACGCACAGCCTGCTCTGGGATCCGGGCTGGTCGCGCCCCTCGGCGAAGGAGATCGCGCCGCGTTCGCGGTCGACGTAGTAGGTGAGCGCGCAGCCGACACCGCAGTAGGGGCAGACGCTGTCGACGGCGTCCAGCTCTTCCCGGGGCCGGATCGGGATGCCGCGGATCGGCTTGTTGGTCAGCGCCCCGGTGGGGCAGGCCTGCACGCACTCGCCGCAGGTGACGCACGAGCTGGCGCCCATCGGGTCGTTCAGGTCGAACGCGATCCGGGTGTCGTAGCCCTTGCCGGAGCGGCCGATGACGTCGTTGCCCTGGATGTCGTCGCAGGCCCGCACGCACCGGTCGCACAGGATGCAGGCGTCGTGGTTGACGTCGATGACCGGGTTGGACGAGTCGGTGCCCCGGCCGGAGCCACAGGGCAGCTCGGTGGTCTCGCGGGCCACCCCGAAGCCGTCGGCCAGCTCGAGCAGCAGGTTGTCGCGGGTCTTGGTGTCCTTCGGGTCCTCCGCGCGCGGAGGCTGGTCGGAGACCAGTAGCTCGGTGAGGGTGGCGCGGCTGCGTTCCAGCTCGGGCGTGGACGTCTTGACCTGCATCCCGTCCTCGCACGGGCGCACGCACGCCGCGGCGAACGCGCGACCGCCGGTGTCGACCACGCACATCCGGCACACGCCCACCGGGTCGTAGCGCTCGTCGTGGCACAGCACGGGAATGTCCACGCCGACCTGTTTGGCGGCGTCATAGATGGAGGTGCCCTCGGGCACGGTGACGGACCGCCCGTCGATATCGGCGGTAACCGTCCGTACTGCGGTGGCCGGCTCGTGCACGGCTGTCATCTCGACTCCCAACCGGTAGTGCATACCGCATACAACATAGACGATCCGCTCTCGGTGCGGCGATTCTCGGTCGTCATCTGCCGAGCAGCAATGCCTGTTCCGCCTCCCGGGTGGGTCGCCCCTCCCCGTCCAGGCCGCGCTCGGCGTAGTAGCCGGCCACCATCGCGTGCAGGCGTTCGGCGCTCAGCGCGGCCACCCGGCCCGAGCCCAGCTGCAGCGGGGTCTCCAGCATCCGCGGCGGCAGCGTGTCGTCGGCGGCGGTGGCGCCTTCTCGCAGGTTGAACACCCGCTTGGCCAGCACGATCCGCCGCGCGACGGCGTGCAGCTCGGCGGCGTCGACGTCCCAGCCGGTGACCGCGCGCAGCAGCGCCGCCCACTCGGTGAACGGGTCCTCGAACACCCCGCGCAAGAACTTGCAGAGGATCATCGAGTCCATCACCGCCGCCCGGTCCTCCGTGCCGACCGCCGCGGTGACCTGGGCCGGGCCGCCGCTGAGCCGGTCGTGGTCCCCGGACAGGTCCGCCTCGTACGCGCCGGAGCGGTTGTGGTCGGCCCCGCGGGCGTGACCGCGAGCCCCAGCGCCATCGCCTGCAGCGTGCGCGGCTCGTACCCGGGCAGCTCCAGGCCCTTGACCTGCGGCGCGTATGCGATCGAGCCGTGGCCGACGACCTCGGCCGCCCGGCGCGAGCCCTGCGCGAGCAGCTCGCCGAGGCCGTCCCGGGCGCCGATCAGGTCGAGCGCGCGCAGGAGTGCGGCGCCGTCGCCGAACTGCAGCCACGGCGCGTCGATCAGGCCGCGTTCCACGCACTCCATCGCCCAGGCGATCGTGCCGCCCGCCGAGATCGTGTCCAGGCCCAGCTCGTCGCAGCGGGCGCTCGCGGCGAAGACGTCGTCCGGGTCGGACACCCCGCACAGCGGCCCGAGCGCGAACACGTTCTCGTACTCCATGCGCTGCTGCCCGCCGCCCTTGCGGGAGTAGATGTGCTCGCAGCCGATCGAGCACGAGGCGCACGAGTTGCGGGCCACCCCGCGCAGCTCGTGCAGCTCCTCCGCAGCGAGCCGGGGCGCGCCGTCGAAGGTGGCCGCGGTGAAGTTGCGGGTGGGCAGCGTGGAGACGGCGTTGAAGGCCAGCAGGTTCGCGAGCGTGCCCAGCTCGCGGTACTTCGCGGTGGCCGGCCCGAAGCTGCGCGCACGCAGGTCCTTCGCGGCGGCGAGCACCGCCGTCTGGTCGGCGACGTCCACCCTGGTGGCCGACCGGACCAGCACGGCCTTGATGTTCTTCGCCCCCAGGACGGCGCCGAGCCCGCCCCGCCCGGCGTGCCGCCCGTCGTGGCTGACGGTGGCGTAGCGGACCTGCCGTTCCCCGGCCGGCCCGATCGCCGCGGTCTGCCAGCCGCGCCCGAACCGCTCCCGCACGGCCTTCTCGGCCTCCGCCGCAGGCAGCCCGGCCAGCTCCGGCGTCGGCTCGAGCCGGGCGCCGTCGCCGTCGACCAGCAGCACCGACAGCTGCGCAGCCTTCCCCCGCACGACGATCGCGTCGTTCCCGGTGAGCTTGCCGGCGATCGCGAACCGGCTGGACGCCAACGCGTCGGTGAGCAGCCCGGTGAGCGGCGACTTCGCCACCACCGCGAACTTCGCGCTCGTCGTCAACGGCGTGCCGACCAGCGGGGAGAACACGAACGCCAGCGGCGCGTCCGGGGCGAGCGGATCGACCCCGCGGGGGCCAACCGGTGCATCAGCCAGGTGCCCAGTCCGACCCCGCCGAGGTAGGCGCGCAGGACCGCGTCGTCGAGGGGGAGGGGCGCGCTCTCCGCCCCGCGCTCCCCGACGTCCACGACCAGGGCTCGCCCGAAATATCCGCCTGCCGTCACACCACCGAGCGTAGGCCTGTTCTAGCCGCCCGCGTCCGCCGACAGGAAGGAGACGATGTCGCCCGGGACCAGTGGCAGGCGGGCGTCGCGGGTCATCTGGTCCCCGTTGACGGCCGCGACGACGTGCCGGTCCAGCACGATGCCGACGGCGGCGGCCGCCGCGCCGAGCGATGCCGCCCGGACGGTGCGGGGGCCCCGCTGTCCGCTGCTCGCGAGCGCCCCGAACCGTTCGACCACGACCTCCGGCTCCGGGCGGGCCAGCGCCTGGGCGTAGTCGGCCGGCTCGTTGACGTTGACCAGCGAGTCCAGCTCGGGGTCGAGGCGCGCCAGCTCGGCGTCGGCCAGCAGAGCGGCGTCGTCGAGCTGGGCGACGCGGCAGTGCCGCAGCAGCATCCCCGGCCGCAGGTCGCCGTCGGCGAGCAGTTTCTCCACCAGCCCGGCGAGCCCCGTGCGGTAGCCCGCGGCAAGGGGTTGGCGGTAGCCGCGCGCCACCGGCAGCACGACGTCCGTCTCCGGGTCGGCGAACCCGCGCAGCACCCGCCGGACCAGCGCGGGGTGCAGGAACGGCAGGTCGGTGGAGCACACGAAGGCCGCGGCCGCGCGCCCCTCGAGCGCGGCCAGGCCCGTGGCGAGCCCGCGCATCGGGCCCATCCCTTCGACGGGGTCGGCCACCACCTCGACCGCGGCCGGCAGCTCCGGCAGTTCCTGGCCCGGCGCGGCGACGACCAGCACGGGCCCGCCGACGGTACGGGCGAGCAGGGCGCTGGTGCGGTGCAGCAGCGTGGAGCCGTGCCACTCGAGGGCCGCCTTGGGTCGGCCCATCCGAGAGGAACGGCCGCCTGCGAGGACGACACCTGCGGCATCTGCGAGCCCGATCACGTCCCGATGCTAGTCGCAGGGCGCGGTCGCCCCATGGGCTACCGGGCCGGCTCGCACACGCGGCGCAGGTGCTGATCGGCCACCGTCACCACCGCGGCGTGCCCCGGCGGCGGCGCGTCGGAGCCGGGGGCCAGGCAGGCCAGCGTGCCTGCGGCCGTGTCCACGTCCACGCGGGTGCCGCCGCCCAGCGGCACGACGCGCCGCACGGTGCCGGGGATCCGCAGCCCGGCGGGCCGCCCGTTCACCGCCGAGCAGTGTTCGGGGCGCGCCACGCACACGTCGGGGCGGCCGGTGACGGCGGGCGGCAGCACGTTGGTGAACCCGACGAGCCGGGCGCAGTCGACGTCGACGGGCCGGTCCAGGACCCGCTCGGTGGCCCCCAGCTGCCGGATCCGGCCCGCGACGAGCAGCGCGGTGCGCCCGGCGAGCGCGACCGCCTCGTCCCGGTCGTGCGTGACCAGCACGGTAGCGGTGTCCAGCCCGTCGAGCACGACACGCAGGTCGGCGAGCAGGTCGGCGCGGGTGGTGGCGTCCAGGCCGGCGAACGGCTCGTCGAGCAGCAGCACCCGCGGCGAGACGGCGAGCGCACGGGCGATCGCCACCCGCTGCGCCTCGCCCCCCGACAGCGTGCGCGCGGGGCGGGTCGCGAGGTGCCCGACACCCAGCGCGTCCAGCCACGGTGCCGATCGACGCCGGGCCTCGCCGCGCCCGACCCCGCGCAGCTGCAGGCCGGTCGCCGCGTTCGCCGCCACCGTGCCGTGGCGCAGGATGGGCCGCTGCAGCACCGCGGCGACCGCGGACCGCAGGTCCCGCGATCCGGCGGGCCGCCCGTCGAGCAGCACGTCGCCGCCGCGGTGCAGGCCGCCGAGGTGGCCGAGCGCGCGCAGCAACGTGGACTTCCCGGCGCCGTTCGGTCCGAGCACGGCGAGCACCTCGCCCGCGGCGACGTCGAGCTCCGGCACCTGCAGCAGCTCCCGGCCGTGGGCGCTCACCCGCAGGTCCCGGCAGCCGATCCGGGACGTCACCGACCGCGATGTCACCGACCGCGATGTCACCGACCGCGACGTCACCGAGGGCGCTGCCCGGCGAGCGTCACGACCAGGTTCACCGCGAACGCGAGCAGCAGCAGCACCAGCCCGAACGCGATCGCGAGCCCGAACTCGCCGCGGCTGGTGGCGAGCACCGCCGCGGTGGTGAGCACCCGCGTCTGCCCCGCGATGTTGCCGCCCACCATCTGCGCCGCGCCGACCTCGCTGACCACCGCCCCGAACGCCGCCATCGCCGCGGCCAGCAGCGGCAGCCGCGCCTCGGCCCCGAGCGCGAGCAGCGCCCGCACCCGGGTGGCGCCGAGCCCCTGCATCTGCACCAGGAACTCCGGGTCGACCTGCTGGAGCGCCGCCGCCACGAGCGCCACGACCACCGGCGTCGCGATCACCGCCTGCGCCACCACCATCGCGGTGGGCGTGTACAGCAGTCCGAACCCCCCGAGCGGCCCGCTGCGCCACAGCAGCACCGTGACGACGAGCCCGACCACCACTGGCGGCAGCCCCATCCCGGTGTTCGCGGCGGCGAGCAGCAGCCGCCTCCCGGGGAAGGCGCCGAGCGCGATCGCCGCGCCGAGCGGCACCCCGACCAGCGCCGCGACGGCCGTGGCGGCGAGTGAGACGCGCAGCGTGAGCAGGGTGATCGCCCAGGTCTCCCGGTCGCCGGAGAACAACAGCGACAGCGCCTGCGTCAGGCCGTCGAGCAGGACGTCCATCAGCCGGTGGGGTCCGGCTTGCCCGCATCCGGCACGAACAGCGGCTGCCCGTACCGCGCACTGCCGAACTCGCCGATGAGCCGCTGCGCGTCCGGCCCCGTGATCCAGTCGGCGAAGGCGGCCGCCGCCTCGGGCTGCACCCGCTCGCCCGCGCGCGTGGTCACCTCGATCACGTGGTACACGTTCAGCAGACCGGGGTCACCCTCGACGAGCAGCGCGAGCCCGTCGGGCTGGGCGAGGTGGGTCGCGCGGTCCGACAGCGTGTACCCGGCCTTCTCCGCGGCCACCCGCAGCGTGGCCCCCATGCCTTGCCCGGTCTCCTGGTACCAGGGCGCACCCGGGGTCACGCCGGCCTGCTCCCACAGCGACTTCTCCCGGGCGTGGGTGCCGGAGTCGTCGCCGCGGGACACGAACACCGCGCCTGTGCCCGCGATCCTCCGCATGGCCTCGTCGACGCGCGCTCCGCGGACCCCTGCCGGGTCGGCCTCCGGCCCGAGCAGCACGAAGTCGTTGTGCATGACCAGCAGGCGCCTGCCCGCGGTGCCCTCGGCGACGTACTCCTCCTCAGCGGCGGGGGAGTGCACCAGCACCACGTCGGCCTCGCCGCGGCGGCCCATCTCGATCGCCTGCCCGCTGCCCACCGCGACCGGCTTCACGGCCCACCCGGTGGCGGCGGTGAACGCCGGGAGCAGTTCGTCGAGCAGGCCGGAGTCCTGGGTGCTCGTCGTCGTGGCGAGGATCAGCGACCGTTCCGCCGACGACCCGGCGGCCGGTGCCCCGCACGCCGTGAGCACCAGCAGGACGGCTGCCACGACCGCTGCTTGCATCTGTGCTCGCACAGGACGGCACTATATGGTCCCCGGCGCTCCTCCGGTAGCGCGAGCCGGGGAGCCGGTGCGGTGGCGGCGCGGCGTCGTGCCGCGCACCCGTTTGAACGCCACGGTGAGGGCGAAGGCGTTGGCGTAGCGACCTGGTGGGCGATCGACTCGACGGTGGCGTCGGTGTCGCGGAGCAGGTCGGCGGCGCGGTCGAGGCGCCAGTGGGTGAGGTAGGTCATCGGCGGCTGCCGACGAGCGCGGTGAACCGGCGGGCCAGCGCGGCCCGCGACGCCCCGGCGGCGGCCGCGAGCGCCGCCACGGTCCATGGCCGCGCCGGGTCGTCGTGGATCATGCGCAGGGCCGGGCCGACGAGCGGGTCGCCGTGGGCGAGGTACCACCCGGGCGCGTCGGCCTCCGGCCGGGCGAACCAGGCGCGCAGGGTGGCGATGAGCGCGAGGTCGAGCAGCCGGTCGAGCACCACCTGCTGACCCGGCTCGCTGCGGGTGACCTCGGCGGCGAGCAGATCCGTGATCGGGGAGCGGGCCTGCTCGCGGGGCAGCGCGGCGACGCGGGGCAGCGCCGCGAGCAGCCGGCCGCTGACGTCGCCGGTGACCTGGTAGGTGCCGCTGGCGATGATCGCCGCCCCGTCCGGCACGTCGCCGGGCTGCGGACCGAGCGCGCTGGTGAACGGGCTGAGGCGCTGGTCGGCGGTGATGTCGACGCCGTCGAGCGTCATGAGCCGGTTGCCGGGGCGGACGACGGTGGTCGGGCGGGTGCCGGGGTCGTCGGCCACGACGTAGTGCCGTGGACCCTTGATCACGGCGACGTCGCCGGTGCGGATCAGCACGGGATCGACGTCCCCGGGCACCAGCCAGGCGTGCCCGCGCAGGGGGATGGCGAGGGCGAGCGGCGCCCCGTCCGCGATGCGCATCGCCCACGGCGGATCCAGGACGACCTGGCAGAACGCCGCCGAGCGGGCCCGTACCCCGTCGAGCAGGTCGGCGAGAGCGTCCACGCCGCCGGAGCGTAGACGCTCGGACATGCGGCCGCGCCCGCCGAACATGGAACGTCTCGCCGGCCGCGGATTCACTGGGAACATGACTCGCACCGGGACGAGGTGGACCGCGGCGGACGTCCCCCGCCAGCACGGGCGCACGGTGGTCGTCACGGGCGCGAACAGCGGGCTCGGCCGGCACGCGGCCCGGGTGCTCGCCGGCGCCGGAGCGCGAGTGATCATGGCGTGCCGGGACCCGGCCGCCGGGCACGCGGCGGCGGCCACGATCCCCGGCCAGACCGAGGTGCGCCGGCTCGATCTGGCGGACCTGTCGTCGGTGCGGGCGTTCGCCGACGATCTGCCGGGCGAGCTCGACGTGCTGGTCAACAACGCCGGGGTGATGGGCGTGCCCCTCGGCCGGACGGCCGACGGGTTCGAGCGGCACATCGGCACCAACCACCTCGGGCCGTTCGCGCTGACAGGCTGCTGGCCGACCCCGTGCGCGACCGGGTCGTCACCGTCTCCAGCGGCCTGCACGTGCTGGGCCGGATCCACGACGACCTGAACTGGGAACACCGGCGCTACCAGCGGTGGCTCGCCTACGCGCAGTCCAAGCTCGCCAACCTGCTGTTCGCCTTCGAGCTGCAGCGGCGGATGTCCGCGGCGGGCAGACGGACGATCTCGGTGGCGGCCCACCCCGGCGTCGCCGCCACCGAGGGGCAGCGCCGCGACACGTCGCTGCAGGGCCGGATCCTCGCGGGCGGATCCGCGCAGAGCCCGGAGATGGGCGTGCTGCCGCTGCTCCACGCGGCGACGGCGCCCGGTGTCGCGGGTGGTGAGTGCGTCGGGCCGGACGGGTTCCTGCAGCGGGGCGGCCATCCGACGCCGGTGCGCACGAGCCGCAGGTCGCGCGACCCCGCGGTCGCTGCCGAGCTCTGGGAACGTTCCGAGCTCCTCACGGGCGTTCGCCACACCATCCGGCCGTGCTGAGCGCAGGTGCGGTGCGGGATTCCCGGGTCGCCGTAGGGTGGGCGCTCTGGTCGGCCCGAACCGGGAGTCTGGATGGACGTATCGGCCCTGACGTGGTGGCTCACGATCATCGGGATCGTGGGTCTGCTCGCCTTCGACTACTTCTTCCACGTGCGCAAGGCGCACGTCCGACGATGTCGGAAGCCGCGGTGTGGTCGGCGCTCTACGTCGGGATCGCGGTCCTGTTCGGCGTCGGCGTGCTGATCCTCGGCGGCCCGGCCATGGGGGCGGAGTACTTCGCGGGCTACCTGACCGAGAAGGCGCTGTCGGTCGACAACCTGTTCGTCTTCCTCGTGATCATGACGAGCTTCCGGGTGCCCCGGGCGGACCAGCAGAAGGTGCTGCTGTTCGGCATCGTGTTCTCCCTGATCGCCCGCACCGGCTTCATCCTCCTGGGCGCCGCGCTGATCAACACGTTCGCGTGGGTGTTCTACCTGTTCGGGCTCGTGCTGCTGATCACAGCAGGCAACATCCTCAAGCCCAGTGACTCGGAGAGCCGGTCACCGGACAACATCATGGTGCGGCTGGCCAGGGCGCTCTTCCGGACATCCGAGGAGTACGACGGCGACAGGCTCTTCACGATCCACGACGGCAAGCGGGTCATGACGCCGATGCTGCTGGTCATGGTGGCCATCGGCGGCACCGACATCATGTTCGCGCTCGACTCCATCCCCGCGATCTTCGGCCTGACGCAGAACGTGTTCGTGGTGTTCACGGCCACCGCGTTCTCCCTGCTCGGGCTGCGCCAGCTGTACTTCCTGCTCGACGGCCTGCTCGACCGGCTCGTCTACCTCTCCTACGGCCTGGCGGCCATCCTCGCCTTCATCGGTGTGAAGCTGATCCTGCACGCGCTGCACGAGAACAACGTCCCGTTCATCAACGACGGGGAGCACGTGAACGTCGTCGAGATCGGCACCGGCGCCTCGCTCGTCGTCATCATCGGGGTGCTGGTCGTCACCGTGATCGCCTCGCTGGCCAGCCCGAAGGCCGGGCGGTCAACCTCGTGTCCGCCGCGCGCCGCCACGCCACCGAGTACCTCACCTGCGAGGTCGATCCCGAGGTCCGGGAGGACGTCTTCCGCAAGCTGCTCGCCGAGGAGGCCCAGCTGCGCAGGCTGCCGGAGAAGCAGCGGGCGAAGATCCGCCAGGAGGAGCAGCTGATGGCGCTGTTGCGCAGGGCGCACGCGGAGCACGACGCCGCCGTCACGCCGCGTGCGTGACCGGGGACGGGCTCACGGCTGTGCCGCGGGTGTCACCTGCCGGCAGTGCACGATCACGTCGAACCACTCCGACGCCGCCCGCCGTCGGTGGTGGACCCGGGGCCCATGGGGCCGCGCGTCGTCAGCGGGGCGTCGAGCCATTCGCGGACGGGCGGCGGGGCGGGCGAGCGCAGATCCAGCACGAACGCGTCCAGCCCGGACCGGGCGAACGGCTGCTCGAACCAGCCCGCCGCTGGTGCCGGCAGCTCGAT
Source organism: Pseudonocardia sp. CNS-004 (assembly GCA_001942185.1). GTDB lineage: Bacteria > Actinomycetota > Actinomycetes > Mycobacteriales > Pseudonocardiaceae > Pseudonocardia. Next base: position 57,626 of record MKJV01000078.1, on the reverse strand, counting down.
CGGCTGCGGGCCACCGCTCACGCTGCCCCGTTCGAAGGTGAACCCGATCGACAGGTAGCGCGCGCCGTAGCGCTCGCGCAGGTGCGACCCGGCGCCGGCGAACCGGAGCTCGCCGCCGTCCGGCGATGTGATGCGCATCCGCGCAGCGTCGGCGGTGTGCGGGGCCGCCGCCCAGTAGGCGGTCTTCCCGCCGGTCTGCTCGTGCCACCACCGCAGGTTCGCGGCGGCGTGCTCGTCCCGGAACGCGTGGCTGTCGGGCTCGGGCAGCGCGAAGTGCTCGTAGAACGCCACGATCTGGTCGGCGGTGTGCACGGCCGTCGCGTGGTCGCGGTCGCCGGGCGCGTGCGGGACGGCGGCGACGAGGTCGCGCACCGCACGGGCGTGGCGCAGGTACGGCTCCTGGTCCGGAGCGCTCGCGTAGGCCTGGATGTGGGCGAACACGTCGTCCGTCGCGGGCCGCACGGCCGCGAGGTGCCCGCCCAGCTCAGCCGCCCGCTCCGGCGCGGCCGCGGCGACGTGGGCGGCCACGTCGTCGTAGGCGTCGGGCCCGGTCAGGTAGTACTCGACGCCGGTGAAGCGGACCTTGTCGGGGCGGCCGTCGTTGAACGCGCGCAGCCAGCGCAGGACGTCGGCCACCTCCCGCGACCGCCACTGCGGGCTCATCCCGGCCACCAGCTCCGCCGGATCCCCCGCGCCGCCCGTGAGGTACTCGTCGATCCGGCGGCCAGTGGTCCAGTCCTCCTCCCAGGCGACGTTCCGGAAGCCAGCTGCTCGACGAGCACCCGCAGTACGCGGTGCTTGAGCGTGAGCTCCTGCGCCGCACCGTGCACCGACTCGCCGAGGCCGACGATCTCGGCGCCGCCGACCGCGTCGCGCAGCGGCGCGAGGTCGTCCAGTGGACCGGCGGGGTCGGTGGTCGTCAGCGGGTTCGCCGTGGCCGTGACCCACGCCGGTACCGGCGCCGGGGGCCGTGGGCTCCCCCCGCACGCGCTCACGAGCGCGCTCGCCGCCACGACCGCGGCGACGACGCGCCACCTCGATCCTCCTCGGCCTCGTGACATCGCAGATCTCCCGTCCTGCCGGTTCCGGGTGGGCAGGGGGATGCTCGATCAGCGGGGACACTCCCGTCGTCGGCCCGCGGGAGTCACCGGACATACTCCCGGGGGCGAGGGGAGAGACCATGGCGACGTACGTCCTCGTGCACGGCGCGTGGCACGGCGGGTGGTGCTGGCGCGACGTGGCCGGGCCGCTGCGCGCGGCCGGCCACGAGGTGCTGGCACGACCCTCACCGGGCTCGGTGAGCGGGCGTCGGAGCTGCGGCCCGACGTCGGCCTGCGTACGCACGTCGACGACGTCGTGGAGCTGCTGCGCGGCGGCGACCTGCGCGATGTGGTGCTGGTCGGGCACAGCTACTCGGGTCTCGTCGTGCGCGAGGCCGCCGACCGCGAGCCCGGCCGCGTCGCGCGGCTCGTGCTGGTGGACGCCTGGGTGGGCCCCGACGGCGCGTCGATGGACGGCCTCGCGCCGGAGTCGTTCCGGAGGTGGGTCGATGCGGCAACGACCGACGGGGTCATCGCGGTGCCGCGGGCGGCGGCGGTGGGCGTGACCGACCCGGACCAGGTCGCCTGGCTCGAGCCGCAGCTGACCCCGCACCCGCGCCGGACCTTCGCCGATCCCACGCACCTCACCGGCGCGGTGGACGCCATCCCGGGCCGCGCGGTGCTCTGCGTGCCCGCCCGGCTCCCGTTCGGCGAGTGGGCGCGCAGGCTGGGCTACCCGGCCGTGGAGCTGGAGTCCGGCCACGACGCCATGGTCACCGCACCCGGCGCTCTCACCGCGCTGCTGCTGCCCGGCTGAGATCAACCCGCTGCGGACGTCAGCGCCTGCGCTCGTCCTTGAGGCGCTGCAGCTTGCCCACCGACCGTTCGAGGGTGTCCGGGTCCACCACCTCGCAGCCGACCGTGACGCCGACGTGGTCCTTCACCGCCGCCACCAGCTCGCGCCCGCCCCGGCGCGGCGTTCGGGCGGGCAGTCGGGACGCGCCTCCACGCGCACCGTGAGGGCGTCGAGGCGGCCCTCGGTGGTCAGGAGGAGCTGGAAGTGCGGCGCGAGGCCCGCGGTGCGCAGCACGACCTCCTCGATCTGGGTGGGGAAGACGTTCACGCCGCGCAGGATGATCATGTCATCGCTGCGGCCGGTGATCTTCTGCATCCGGCGCATCGCCGGACGCCCGGTGCCCGGCAGCAGCCGGGTGAGGTCGCGCGTGCGGTAGCGGATGATCGGCAACGCCTCCTTGGTGAGCGAGGTGAACAGCAGCTCGCCCTCCTCGCCGTCGGGCACGGGGGAGGCGTCGAGCGGGTCGACCACCTCCGGGAGGAAGGCGTCCTCCCAGACGTGCAGACCGTCCTTGGTCTCCACGCACTCCTGCGAGACGCCGGGGCCCATCACCTCGGACAGCCCGTAGATGTCGACGGCGTGCATGCCCGTGCGGTTCTCGATCTCGCCGCGCATCTGCTCGGTCCAGGGCTCCGCACCGAAGATCCCGACCTGCAACGACGAGGACGCCGGGTCGATGCCCTGCCGCTCGAACTCGTCGATGATCGTGAGCATGTACGAGGGGGTGACCATGATGATCTCGGGCCGGAAGTCCTGGATCAGCTGGACCTGCCGCGGGGTCATCCCGCCCGACACCGGGATGGCCGTGGCGCCCAGCTTCTCCACCCCGTAGTGCGCGCCCAGCCCGCCGGTGAACAGGCCGTACCCGTACGCGACGTGCACCTTGTGGCCGGGGCGCCCGCCTGCCGCGCGGATCGAGCGGGCCATGAGCGTGGCCCAGGTGTCGATGTCGCGCTCGGTGTAGCCCACCACGGTCGGCTTGCCGGTGGTGCCCGAGGAGGCGTGGATGCGCCGCACCTGGTCCTGTGGCACGGCGAACATGCCGAACGGGTAGTTGTCGCGCAGGTCGGCCTTGGAGGTGGTCGGGAACTTCGCGATGTCGGACAGCTCGCGGCAGTCGTCGGGGTGCACGCCGTGGGCGTCGAAGTGGCGCCGGTAGAACGGCACGTTCTCGTAGGCGTGCCGCAGGGTCCACCGCAGCCGTTCCCACTGCAGGGCCCGCAGCTCGTCCACGGACATGCGCTCGGCCGGGTCGAGCAGCTCCGCGGGCGGCGCGTCCCCGAGACGCCGATCGATCGTCGTCATCGTCAGCTCTCCTTCTTCGCCACCAGCGTCAGCACGTCGTAGCGTGCCACCGACTCGCCGTCCTGGCGCGTGACGTCGGCGTCCCAGCGGACCTCGCCGTACGCGGCCGTGTCCCGCGGCGTCAGCTGCTTGCAGGTGAGCGTGACCGTCAGCTCGTCGCCGAACGTGACGGGCGTGAGGAACCGCAGCTCGTCCACGCCGAAGTTGGCCAGCACCGGGCCGGGGTCGGGGTCGACGAACAGGCCCGCGGCGAGCGACACCACGAGGTAGCCGTGGCCACCCGCTCGCCGAACAGCGGGTTGGCCGCGGCGGCTTCGGCGTCCATGTGGGCGTAGAAGGTGTCGCCGGTGAACTCGGCGAAGTGCTCCACGTCCTCCTGCGTCACCCGGCGCGGGCCCGCGACGATCGTGTCGCCCACCCGCAGCTCCTCCAGGTGCTTGCGGAACGGGTGCACGTCGGTGACGGTGCGCTGCGCACCGGTCACCCAGCGGCCGGTGATCGCGGTGAGCGTGTCCGGGTCGGCCTGCACGGCCGTGCGCTGCATGTGGTGCAGCACGCCCCGGATGCCGCCCATCTCCTCGCCGCCGCCCGCGCGTCCCGGGCCGCCGTGCACCAGCGCCGGCAGCGGGGAGCCGTGCCCGGTGGACTCCTTCGCGTCCTTCTCGTTCAGCACGAGCAGCCGCCCGTGCCACGGGGCGACGCCGAGCACCACCTCGCGCGCGAACGCCGGGTCGGCCGTGACCACCGAGCCCGCGAGGCTGCCCTGGCGCGCGCGGCGTAGTCGATCAGCTGCGCGGTGCTCGCGTAGGGGAGCACCGTGGAGACCGGGCCGAACGCCTCCACCTCGTGCGGCTCGGCCCGCTCCGGGTCGCCCACCAGGAGGATCGGCGAGATGAAGGCGCCCCGCTCCGGGTCGGCGTCGACCACGTCGACCTTCGCCGGGTCGCCGAACACGATCCGCCCCGCGTCGGCGAGCGCCTTGACGCTGCGGCGCACCTCCTCGCGCTGCTCCAGGCTCGCGAGCGCCCCCATCCGCACGCCCTCGCTCGCCGGGTTGCCGATCGTCGTGCGGTGAAGGCGCGCCGATACGGCCTCGACGACGGCGTCGACGTGCTGTTCCGGGACGAACGCGCGGCGGATCGCGGTGCACTTCTGCCCCGCCTTCACCGTCATCTCGGCGACGACGCCCTTGACGTACAGGTCGAACTCCGGTGTGCCCGGGGCGGCGTCCGGGCCGAGCACGGACAGGTTGAGGGAGTCGGCCTCGGCGGTGAACCGCACCGCGCGCCGCACCACGGTGGGGTGGGTGCGCAGCGTCGCCGCGGTGGACGCCGAGCCGGTGAACGCGACCAGGTCCTGCTCGGTGAGGTGGTCGAGGAGATCACCGGTGCTGCCGGCCACGAACTGCAGCGAGCCCTCGGGGAGCAACCCGGACCCGACGATCAGCTCCACCAGCGCTGCGGTGAGGAACGCGGTGGGGCTGGCCGGCTTGATCAGTGACGGCACGCCGGCGAGGAACGCCGGGGCGAGTTTCTCCAGCGGGCCCCACACCGGGAAGTTGAAGGCGTTGATCTGCACCGCCACGCCGTGCAACGGGGTGCAGACGTGCTGGCCGACGAAGGTGCCGCCGCGCCCGAGCGGCTCGACGGCGCCGTCGACGTAGACGGTGTCGTTGGGCAGCTCCCGGCGGCCTCGACGCGTACGCGAGCAGCACGCCGATGCCGCCGTCGACGCGAACTTCGAATCGCCGAGCGTCGCGCCGGTCTGCGCGGAGACGGCGTAGAGGTCCTCGCGGTGCTCGCGCAGGTGCCGGCCGAGCGCCTTGAGCAGCGCGGCGCGCTGGTGGAAGGTCAACTCCCGCAGAGCAGGCCCGCCGACCCGCCTGCCGTGCTCGAGCGCGGCGGCGAAGTCGACGCCCGCCGAGGAGATCCGGGCGACCTCCTGGCCGGTCACGGCGTCGTGCAGCGGCCTGCCCTCCTCGACCGGGCGGTGCCAGCCGCCGCTCACGTAGCTGCGCAGGACGGGCGCCATCGCCGGGCCTCCATCGGATCGACTCAACCGACCGTTCGTTCGGGCCGACGCTAGCACCAACGGGCCGCACATCCCAGTGCCCGGGCCCGGACCTGTTCGTCCTGGACGCGGCCACCGGGAGGTGGACAATCACCCGCACCCGAGCGGACAGAGGAGGCGGTGGGCATGACTGATCGCGGCGGGGCGTCGGTCGAGACGCTGGAGGCGATCGCGGACGCGTTCAACGCGCACGATCTGGATGCGATCATGGAGTTCTTCGCCGAGGACTGTTCCCTCGACATGCCGAGGGGGCCCGACCCCTGTGGGCAGCGCCTCACCGGAAGAGCGGCGGTCCGGGATGGCCTTGCCTCCCGCTTCGCGGGCCTGCCCGACGTCCACTACGGCGATGCCCGCCACTGGGTCAGCGGCGACCTCGGTGTCTCGGAGTGGCTGCTCACCGCCACCGCACCCGATGGCAGGCCGGTGCGCGTGCGGGGTTGCGACCACTGGGAGTTCCGCGCCGGCAAGGTCGTCCGCAAGGACTCCTACTGGAAGATCGTCGACGCGCCTGCGTAGCGGCACGGCGCCGAGGGCGACCGATCGTTCGGTCGGCGGCTACCCTGGCGCGATGACCGATGATCCGGCCGTCGGCCTCGCGCGGGACGGTGCCGTCGCGGTGCTCACCCTGCAGCGGCCCGCGCGCTACAACGCCCTCACCGTCGAGCTCAAGAACGCGCTGCTCGCCGCACTCGGCGAGCTCGCCGCCGCCGACGACGTGCGCGCCCTCGTGCTGACGGGCGCGGGGAAGGCGTTCTGCGTGGGGCAGGACCTCGGCGAGCACGCCGAGGCGCTGCGCCGCGACCCGGCCACCGCGCTCGACACCGTCTCCGAGCACTACAACCCGATCGTCCGCGGGCTGGCCGACCTGCCGTTCCCGGTGGTCGCCGCGATCAACGGGCCCTGCGTCGGGGCGGGCCTGGGCTTCGCGCTGGCCTGTGACCTGCGTGTCGCGGCCGCCGGGGCGTCATTCTCGACCGCGTTCACCGGGATCGGGCTCACCGCCGACTCCGGGCTCTCGGCGAGCCTCGCGCACGCGGTCGGCGTCTCGCGGGCGCTGGAACTGCTGCTGCTCGGGGAGGGCTTCACCGCGGAGGACGGGCACGCGTGGGGCCTGGTGCGCTCCGTCGTGCCGGCCGACGAGGTGCTGCCGAGCGCCCTCGAGCTGGCGCGTCGCCTCGCGGCCGGCCCGACGCGGGCGTACGCCGAGGTCCGGCGGGCCGTGCGGTACGGGGCGACCGCGCCGCTGGACGACGTGCTCGCCGCGGAGGCGCTCGCGCAGGCCCGGCTCGCCGCCACGTCCGACCACGTGCACGCGGTGGCCGCCTTCCTGGAGAAGCGGCGCCCGACGTTCGAGGGTCGGTGACGGCCGTGACCGCGCAGGCCGGGGGGCGGGTGCGGCGGCCGAGCCACGGGCCGGGCTCGCTGCTCGAGGTGGCCGTGGGCGAGTTCCTGACCCGCGGCTACGACGCACGTCCATGGAGGACCTCTCCCGGGCGGCCGGGATCACGAAGTCGTCGTTCTACCACCACTTCAGCGGGAAGGAAGCGCTGCTGCGCGCGGCCCTCGAACGCGCACTGGACGGGCTCTTCGCGATCCTCGACTCCGACGAGGCGCGCGCCGGAACTCCGCTGCAACGGCTGCATCACATCGTCCGCGGGCAGGTGGCCGTCCTCGTGGCGGAGCTGCCCTACGTCACCGTGTTGCTGCGGGTGCGCGGCAACACCGAGTCGGAGCGGTGGGCCCTCGAACGCCGCCGCGAGTTCGACGCGCGCGTCGCGACGCTGGTCCGCGAGGCCGTCGAGGCGGGGGAGCTGCGTACGGAGGTCGATCCCGCGCTCGCGGCGCGACTGTTGTCCGGCCTCGTGAACTCCGTCGTCGAGTGGGCGCGGCCCGATCGCGACCCGGACGCTCCCCGACACCGTCGCGCGGGCGGTGTTCGAGGGCATCCTCCCGGCGCGCGGATGAGCGTCGAGCTCGGGCCCGGCCCGCGGTCGACGACGCCGAGCAGGGCGCTCAGGCACCGGTACCTGGCCCACGCGGGTCGTCGACGGGTCGCGTGACAAGACAAGGGGTGCGCCGGTCCGGCGGTTGCGTCCGCGCGCCTCCTGCGTCACCATGAACCGAACGAACATTCGGTACGGAGGCTGCGCATGGACGAGACGGCACTGGCCGCGCACTTCGACGCGACGATCGCCGGCGACCAGCGGATCGAGCCGCGGGACTGGATGCCCGAGGCGTACCGGAGGACCTTGGTTCGCCAGATCGCCCAGCACGCGCACTCGGAGATCATCGGGATGCAGCCGGAGGGCAACTGGATCGGGCGCGCCCCCACCTGCGGCGCAAGGCGATCCTGCTGGCCAAGGTGCAGGACGAGGCCGGGCACGGCATGTACCTCTACGCGGCGGCGGAGACGCTGGGCGTCGACCGCGAGGAGCTCACCGAGAAGCTGATCGCCGGGAAGCAGAAGTACTCCTCGATCTTCAACTACCCCACGCTGTCCTACGCCGACGTCGCGTGATCGGCTGGCTCGTGGACGGCGCCGCGATCTGCAACCAGGTGCCGCTGTGCCGCTGCTCCTACGGCCCGTACGCCCGCGCGATGGTGCGGATCTGCAAGGAGGAGTCGTTCCACCAGCGACAGGGCTACGAGCTGCTGCTGGCGATGGTGAACGGCACCGACGCGCAGCGGGAGATGGTGCAGGAGTCCACCAACCGGTTCTGGTGGCCGTCGCTGATGATGTTCGGCCCGCCCGACGGCGACTCGCCCAACACCCGGCAGTCGATGGCGTGGGGGATCAAGCGGCACACCAACGACGAGCTGCGCCAGCGCTTCGTCGACATGACCGTGCCGCAGGCCGAGGCGCTGGGCGTCACGCTGCCGACCCGGGTCTGCGCTGGAACCCCGAACGCGGCCACCACGACTTCACCGAGCCCGACTGGGCCGAGCTCAAGGCCGTGATCTCCGGGTCCGGCCCGGCCAACGCGCAGCGGCTGGCGCAGCGGCGCCGGGCGCACGAGGAAGGGGCCTGGGTCCGGGAGGCCGCGCAGGCCTACGCCGAGAAGCAGGCCCGCCGGGAGGTGGCCGCGTGAACGGCGACCGCACCGCAGAGGGTGGCCGGACCGGCGCGGGCTCGCCGCGTGGGGGTTGGCCGCTCTACGAGGTGTTCGTGCGCGGCAAGCGCGGCCTCAACCACGTGCACGTCGGCTCGCTGCACGCCCCGGACGCCGAGATGGCGCTGCACAACGCCCGCGACCTCTACACCCGCCGCAACGAGGGCGTCTCGATCTGGGTGGTGAAGGGCAGCGACATCGCCGCCTCCAGCCCCGATGAGAAGGACCCGTTCTTCGCGCCGTCGGGCGACAAGGTCTACCGGCACCCCACGTTCTACGCGATCCCCGAGGACGTGCCGCACCTGTGACCGACCACGACGCCACCAACGCCTACCAGTCCCTGGTCGAGACGCTGGGGCACGACGACCCGCGCTGGGCGTTCGGCACCGGCGTCGAAGACGTCCAGGCGGAGATCACCTCGCCGGTGCCCGACGGGGTCGACCCGGCCGATCTCGCCGCCTACTGCCTCATGCTCGGCGACGACGCGCTGATCTGCAGCCACCGGCTCACGGAGTGGGTGACCAATGCCCCGGAGCTGGAGGAGGAGGTCGCGCTGGCCAACATTGCGCTCGACCTCCTCGGCCAGGCCCGGGTGCTGCTCGCCCGCGCAGGGCACGTCGAGGGCCGGCAGCGGGACGAGGATTCGCTCGCCTACCTGCGCACCGAGCCCGAGTTCCGCAACGTCGCGCTCGCCGAGCTGCCCGACGACCGCGACTTCGCCCGGGCGATCGCCCGCCTCCTGCTGTTCTCGACGTGGCGGCTCGCGCTGCTGCAACGGCTGCTCGGCTCCCGCGACCCGGTGGTCGCGCCGTCGCCGGGAAGGGGGTCAAGGAGCTGGCCTACCACCGCGACCACGCCGCACGCTGGACCGTGCGCCTCGGCGACGGCACCGCCGAGTCGCACCGGCGGATGCAGGCCGCGCTCGACGCAGTCTGGCCCTACGCCGAGGAGCTTCACCGCACCTCCGACGTGGAGCGCAGGCTCGCCGACGCGGGGGTGGCCGTGGACCCGGCGCAGGTCCGCGCGGAGGTCGACGCCGTGCTCGACGAGGTGCTGGCCCGCGCCACCCTCGCCCGCCCGGCCGTCCCGCACATGGGGCCGATCAGCGGCAAGGGCGGCCGGGACGGGATGCACACCGAGTACCTGGGTCACGTGCTCGCCGAACTGCAGAGCCTGGCCCGTCAGCACCCGGGGGCGACGTGGTGACCCCCCGTCCCGTGAGTGGATACGAGTGCTCCAGCACCCGTATCCACTCACGACCGGATGCGCGCGAGGTCGTCTCCCAGGTCGTCGACCCCGAGATGCCGATGCTCACGCTCGACGACCTCGGCGTGGTCCGCGCCGTCGAGAGCGACGGTGACGCCGTCACCGTGACGATCACGCCGACCTACTCCGGCTGCCCCGCCCTCGATGTGATGCGCGACGACCTGCGTGCGCGGCTCACCGCGGCCGGGTACGCGCGCGTCGAGGTGCGCACGGTGCTCGCGCCGCCGTGGAGCACGGACTGGATCTCGGCAGCGGGTCGCCGCAAGCTGGCCGAGCACGGCGTCGCCCCGCCGGATCGGGTGGGACCCCGCGAGGCGGGGCCGGTCCCGCTCACGCTCACGGCGCCGGCGTCGGTCGTGCGCTGCCCGCGGTGCGGGTCGCCCGCCACGGAGGAGTTCTCCCGGTTCGGCCCGACGTCGTGCACGGCGCTGCGGCGCTGCAGGGCGTGCCGGGAGCCGTTCGAGCACATGAAGGAGCACTGATGGCGGCACCGCAGGTCGACGTGCCGGTCCCGCGCACCTCCGGCTTCCACCGCCTGCGGGTGGCCGACGTCGAGCGGCTGTGCGACGACGCCGTGGCCGTCACGTTCGACGTGCCCGCCGACCTGGAAGAGGTCTTCGCGTTCCGGCCGGGGCAGTACCTCACCCTGCGGCTGCACCGCGACGGCGCGGAGGAACGCCGGTCGTACTCGATCTGCGCGGCGGCGGGTGCGCTGCCCAAGGTCGGCGTGCGGCGGGTCGACGGTGGGCTCTTCTCCGAGTGGCTGGTCGACCGGGTGGCACCGGGCGAGGCGATCGAGGTGGCCCCGCCCGCGGGCTCGTTCACCCCGGACCTCGCGCCGGGCACCCACCACGGGCTGGTCGCGGCCGGGTCGGGAATCACGCCGGTGCTCTCGATCGCGGCGTCGGTGCTGGCCGCGCACCCCGACACCCGCGTCACCCTGCTGTACGGCAACCGGCGCACCGACACCGTGATGTTCACCGAGGAGATCGCCGACCTGAAGGACGCGTACGGACCCCGTCTGCACCTGCTGCACGTGCTGTCCCGCGAGCCGATGGAGGCCGAGATCTTCACCGGCCGCCTCGACGCGGAGAAGCTGCGCGTGCTCCTGGGTGCCCTCGTCGACGTCGCCGATGTGGACCAGTGGTGGCTGTGCGGCCCGCTCGGCATGACCGAAGCGGCCGTCGGCGTGCTCGCCGGGTTCGGCGTCGACAGGAAGACGGTGCACCGCGAGCTGTTCTACGTCGACGAGCCGCCACCCGAGTTGCACCGTCCCGACCCGGCGGTCGAGGGCGCCACCAGCGAGGTCACGGTCGTGCTGAACGGCCGTGCGACCACGATGACGCTGCCCCGCGCCGAGACCGTGCTCGACGCGGCGCAGAAGGTCCGTGCCGACCTGCCGTTCGCGTGCAAGGGCGGGGTCTGCGGCACGTGCCGGGCGAAGGTCACCGCGGGCGAGGTGACGATGCGGCGCAACTTCGCGCTGGAGGACGACGAGGTCGAGGCCGGGTTCGTGCTGACGTGCCAGTCCCACCCGACCACCCCCGAGGTGACGGTCGACTACGACAGCTGACGGTCAGGTCACCGCGGGTGCTCGACCGGCGTCCGTGCGGGGAGGCCGCGCAGCAGGGTGTCGAGGAACAGGTCGAACCGGGGGGCCACCGGGCCGAGGTCGTGAGCGGACTGCTGGGCGCCGAGCCACTGGACGACCGAGAGGCCGAAGACGTACCAGCTCTGCGTGGCCATCTCCGGTGAGGCGCCCGCGACCTCGAACGCCTGATCACCTGGCGCGCAACCTGCCGAAGGCGTGGGGGTTGTGCCGGTGGGGTGCGGCGACGTGCGCGGCGTAGCCGGGTACCGCGAGGAACTCGTCGTGCATCGCCCACGCGAGCCGGGCGAGCCAGTCCCGCCAGTCGGCGGGGGAGGGCTCGGACGCGGGCAGGATCCGCTCGACCATCACGTCGCTGATCAGGTCGAAGAGCTCGTCGCGGTCGGCCACCCAGCGGTAGAGCGCGGAGTGCGAGACGCCGAGCCGGGCCGCGAGGTCGCGCATGGTGAGGCTCGCCAGGTCGCCCCGGAGCGCGGCGGCGACGATCAGTTCGCGGGACAGCCGCGCAGGCCGACCCGGTCCACCCGTTGCCCTCACCACCGCGGCGATCGTAGTCGGACCCATTAGTGACCGCTGGTCACAAATCATGTTAGGGTCGCCTCACCTGATCTGTGGAGGTGAGCACATGGCCGAGCTGGTCGGCTGGCCCGTCGTGGAGCTGGACGTGTCCGAGGTGACGCCGGAGGCGGCGCCGACCGTCGTGTTCGACACCCTCGTGTCCGCGGTGGAGCGGCGGGAGACGTTCGCCGCCGTGCTCCGGATGCCGGAGGCGCCACCGAGGGGACGCCGGATCGCGGGCGTGGCGGAACGGGTGCGCATGCTCAAGCGGCTGCGGCCCGGGCTGGTCGAGCACTGCCGCGGTCTCGCGTTCGTCATGTCGGAGGAGGGGCAGCGGAACAACGCGAAAGCGATCGGCTCCGGGCCGAAGATGTGGGGTTGCCCCACGTTCGCCACGGACGACCCCGCGCAGGCGCGCTCCTGGGCGCTGGCCCGGCTCGAGAACGGCTGATGTGGGTCATGGCCGCGCTCGCCGCCGTCGGCGTCGCGCTGGCACGCCGGTTGGCCGGCAGGCGCGCCGGGAGGACCCGGGCCGATGATCGTGGGTCTCGGCGTGCTCGCGGCCACGACGGTCACCCCGGCGGCGGCGCCCGATGAAGGCTGCACGCGCGCCTTCCTGCCGGCGGCGATCACCGCGCGGGGGAATCCGCGATCGACGAGGGCGCCGCGGGCCGCCGGGGCAGGCGACCCGCCGTCCACGCGCCGGCCGCGAGCAGCACGCCGATGGTCAGCAGGACGAGGGTTCCGCCGTCGAAACCACTCACCAGCCCGATCAGGACGGCCCACGCGGCAAGGCCGGATCCCAGCCATCCGGGAACGGGCACGCCGCGCCGGAGCAGCCAGGTCACGAGCGAGCCGAGCAGGAGCAACGGCACGCCGAAGCTGCCCACGCTGAACCAGAACGCCTCGGCCGCGGCGAGCCGGTCGGCCGAGGGCTCCAGCGTGACCGTGTTGAAGAACCCGTCGTCGATCATCTGCGACCAGACGTCCCGGCGCATCAGAGCGGAGACCACGGTGTGGAAGACGCCTCCGCACACCGCGAGGAGCCCGCCCCATGCGGCGGGGCTGTGCCACCAGGTGCGTGACGTCGTCGGGTCGGAGTGCGTTTCGATGATCGGCATGTGCACGAGCCTGCGCGTCCGACCCGCGCGAATCCTCGGCCTGAGGTCGTCGGTCACTCCGCAGAAATGATGAGATCGACCGAGGAGCGCCCTGAACAACTCGCGCCGATACACAGCGGTATCGGCGCGACCGTCCGCCCAGGTATCCACCCATTTGTTCCATGAGGGGCCTGCGCGGCGCCACTGGAGGCGGTGTGGCAGCTGTGATCGCGACTCCGGTGCGGGAGAGGCCACATACGGCCGTGGCTGCACCCACCGGCTGATCAAGCCCGGACCCAACGACCATGATCGACCGCCTGGTGCACGGGCGGCCACATACGGCCGTGGATGCACCGATCAGCTGATCACGCAGCTCCCGGTGGAAAGAGCCCCCGCACCTTCGAGACCCGCCGCTGCGAGCCCGCGCCGACGACCGGGGTGCCGGTCCGATCCTCCGCCTTGCGAGGGCACCACCTGGACGCCGCTCGCTACGGCCGGAGTCGTTCAGGACCCTCCTAGCTCGGGCGAACGAGCCCGTTCTCGTAGGCGAAGATCACCGCCTGTACGCGGTCGCGGACCTCGAGCTTGGCCAGGAGGTGGCCGACGTGCGTCTTCACCGTGGCTTCCGAGAGGAAGAGCCGCCGCGCGGTCTCGGCGTTGGAGTGTCCCCGGGCGATCTCCAGCAGCACGTCCCGTTCACGTGCGGTGAGCCGTTCCAGCAGCGGGGACGCGTCGGGGAGGACCCGGGCGGTCCCGAGGTGGTCCAGGATGCGGCGGGTCGTGGAGGGCGCGATCACGGAGTCGCCTGCGTGGACGGCGCGGATCGCGTGGAGCACCTCGTCGGCCGAGGCGTCCTTGAGCAGGAACCCGCTCGCGCCCGCGCGCAGCCCGGCGATGGCGTACTCGTCGAGGTCGAACGTCGTCAGCATGATCACCTTGGGCGCGTTCTCGCGCGCGGTCACCGCCGCGGTGGCCTCGACGCCGTTCATCCGCGGCATCTGCGCGTCCATCAGCACGACGTCGGCCGTCGTCTCGGCGAGCAGCGCCACCGCCTCCACGCCGTCGGCGGCCTGCCCGACGATCCGGATGTCGTCGGTGGCGTCGACCACCATGGCCAGGCCGACCCGGACCAGCTCCTGGTCGTCGACCAGCACCACTCTGATGGTCATCTCAACGCTCCCCTTCGGCGAGGCGGAACTCCGCACGCACCCTGAAGCCGCTGCCGGCCGGACCGGCCTCGAACGTACCGCCCGCGGCCTGCACCCGGTCCTCGACACCGCGCAGGCCGACACCGGCCCCGGGGACCGTCGGCCGATGCCGACTGTGCTCGCCGCCGTCGTCCTCGACGGTGATCACGACGCGCGCGCCGCGTGCGCGATCGTGACGGTGACCGTGGGATCCGCTCCCGCGTGTTTGACGCTGTTGGTCAGCGCCTCCTGGATCAGGCGGTAGGCCGCCGTGGCCGCGCCCGCCGTCACGGCATCGGCCGAACCCCGCTCCACCAGGCGCACGTCCAGCCCGGTCGCACGTACCCGTTCCACCAACGCCGGTACCGCCGCGAGCGAGGGTTGCACGGCCTCCTCCCGGGGCGCGGCCTCCCGCAACACCTGCAGGGTGCCCCGCATGTCGGTCAAGGCTTCCCGGGCGGTGTCGGCGATGACGGCCAAGGCCTGAGCCGCGCGATCCGGTGACCTGGCGGCGATGGCGGAGCCGCCTTCGGCCTGACGCACGATGACCGCCAACGAGTGAGCCACGATGTCGTGCATGTCGCGGGCGATGCGCCTGCGCTCGTCGGCAGTGGCGCGCTCGACGGCGTCAGCGGCCTCCTCGGCGAGGCGCCGCCGCCGGTCGTGGCGGTAACGACCCACCGCCCAGGTACCGGCAACGGCCGCGACCAGCGCGAGGAGAGCCAGCAGCAGCGTGAGCCAGCCCGCGGGCAGCGCGCCGTACCCCGTGGCCGTTCGCGCCGTGCACAGCAACCCTCCGGTGACCCCGATCCCGAGCGCGAGCAGGCTCTCGCGCCAGGGGCGCTGCGCGGCGACCGTGTACACGAGCAGCAGGTAGGCCGCCGACGTGGGGAGGAAGAACAGCGGGATCTCCATGTCGCCGCTCGCACCCGCCAAGCCCAGCCGCTCGGGCCGGACCACCGTGTTCGGCAGCGCCACGGTCACCAGCATCGCCAGGCTGGCCAGGGCGAACGCGGCTCCGGTGGCGACCCGCCGCAGCGCGACCGCGGCGAGCAGCACCGATCCGCAGATCCCGGCCACCCACAGCGCCCAGGCCGGGGACCGGGCCGTCTGGAAGATGGCGAGCGATGGTGGCCCGGCGACCGCGGCCACCGCCAGGGCGAGGAGGGTGTCGGGCACGACGGGGTGTGCCCGGACCCACCGATCGGTGTGGTCGGTCCAGGTCACGGGCGTGATCGTAGGGAGACCCCGTGCCCCTGCAGGAGGCGGTGCGCGGCCTGCAGGGCGGGCACCCACATCTCCTCGTTCGGGACGGGGGCGCCGGGCACCTGCAGCCGGTTGGTGGCGAGCACGACGCTCGCCCGGTGGCCCGGCAGCACGGCCAGCGTGGTGCCGGTGAAGCGGGGTGCCCGTACGCCGTGGTCGTGCAGCCGCCCACGGTGGTGGACCACGAGCGGAAGCCGCGCGACTGGCCGGGGTCCGGGCCCGGGGCGAGGTAGCTGTCGAGGGCGGGCCACGGGCCGTCGCCCGCCGCGGACGCGCACAGGGTGGTGCCGAGCCGCAGCAGGTCCTCGACCGTCGAGAAGAGCCCCGCGTGCCCGGACACCCCGCCGAACGTGTGGAAGGCGTTGCAGTCGGCCACCTCGCCGACGATCACGTGATCGCGCCAGCCGGTGAAGTCGGCGGGGGAGCGGGGCACCGGGTAGGGCTCGCCGGTGGCGAGCATGCGTTGCTCGATCGCGTCGCCTGCACCGCTCGCGGCGACCTCCGGCCCGGCAGGCGCGCCGTACGCGGTCTGCGTCAGCCCGGCCGGGTCGAGCACGAGCTCCGCCATCGCCACCGGCAGAGCAGCGCCCGCCGCGACCTCGACGACCTGCCCGAGGAGCATGAACCCCAGGTCCGAGTAGTGCCGCCCGGTGCCGGGGGCGTAGCGCAGCGGCAGCGTCCGCGCGAGCCGGGCGCCCTCCTCGGGGCCTGTGGTGTCGCAGTAGGTCGGCCACCACTCCCACAGCCCGCCGCGGTGCAGCAGCAGGTCGTCCACCGTGACCTCGGGAGCGTCCGGGAGGTAGCGGCGCACCGGGTCGGCCGGGGAGACGTCCAGGGCTGCGAGCGCCGTGGTGGTGAACGCCTTCGTGATCGACGCGAGGTCGTGGCTCGTCCCGGCGGTCATCGGCAGCGGCTCGGCCACCCCGAACACCTGGCGGTGGCCGCCGACCGCGAGCTCGTCGACGTCCGGTGCGCGCACGGCGAGACAGGCGCCCGGCGGCGAGCCGTCCGCGGCGACGAGCGCGTCCACGATCTCCTGCAGGCTCACCGCACGGCCTCGCTGCGCTCGGTCCGGGCCGCGACGTGGCAGGCCGCCCGGTGGCCCGGCCGGACCTCGTCGAGTGGCGGCAGGTCGGCCCGGCAGACGTCCTCCGCGTGTGGGCAGCGCGGGTGGAACGGGCAGCCGGTGGGTGGCCGGACGGGGTCGGGCACCTCGCCGACCACGGTGGGGGTGAGCGGCTGGTCGATCGTGGGGTCCGGCACGGGCACGGCGGCGCGCAGCCCCACCGTGTAGGGGTGCAGCGGATCGGCGAGGACGTCGCGCCAGCCACCCTCCTCCACGATCCGGCCGAAGTACATGACGGCGACGCGGTCGCTGATCTGGCGCACCATGCCCATGTCGTGGCTGATGAACACCTGGGCGAGACCCAGCTCGGCGCGCAGGTGCGCGAGCAGGTTCATCACCTCGGCCCGCACCGAGACATCGAGCGCCGACACCGGCTCGTCGAGCAGCAGCACCCGCGGCTCCGGGGCGAGGGCGCGGGCGATCCCGACGCGCTGGCGCTGCCCGCCCGACATCTCGTGCGGCAGCCGCTGCGCGAACCCGGCCGGGAGGCCGACGACGTCCAGGAGCTCCTCGACCGGCCCGGGCGGCGCAGCCCGTGCACACCGAGCACCTCGTCGAGTGCCGCGCCGACCGGCTGGCGCGGGTCGAGGGAGGAGAACGGATCCTGGAACACCATCTGGATGTGCCTGCGGTGCGCCCGCAGCGCCGTCCGCGCAGCGCGGTGAGGTCGACGCCATCGAGCAGCACCCGGCCCCGCGTCGGGTCCTCCAGCCGTACCAGCACCCGTGCCAGCGTCGACTTGCCGCAGCCGGACTCGCCGACGATGCCGAGCGTCTCGCCCGGCCCGAGCGTGAACGAGACCCCGTTCAGCGCGTGCACGGCGGCGTCGGTCCCGCGCACCGGGAACCGTTTGACCAGGTCCACCGCCTCCAGCATCAGACCCACTCCTCGACCGGCACCCAGCACGCCGCCCGGCCCACGCCGCGGTCCAGCAGCGGGGGGTGCTCGGCGCACACGTCGCGGGCCTGGAGGCAGCGCGGGCGGAACGCGCACCCCCGACCCGCTCGGAGGGCGGCGGCGGCCGGCCGGGGATCTGCGCGAGCGGGGGACGGGCGTCGTCGGCGGGGTTGGGCAGCGACGCGAGCAGCCGCGCCGTGTACGGGTGCTGCGGCGCGGCGAAGATCTCCCGCACCGGCGCGTCCTCGACGACGTGCCCGCCGTACATCACGACCACCCGCTCCACGAGCCGCGCGACCACACCCAGGTCGTGGGTCACCCAGATCGTGGTCATGCCCAGCTCGCGCTGCAGTTCGGCGACGAGCCCGAGGATCTGCTGCTGGATGGTGACGTCCAGGGCCGTCGTCGGCTCGTCGGCGATCAGCAGGATGGGGCGCAGCGCGAGCGCCATCGCGATCACGACGCGCTGGCGCATGCCGCCGGAGAACTCGTGCGGGTACGCCCGGACGGTCCGCGCGGGGTCCGGGATGCCGACGCGCTCGAACAGTTCGAGCGTGCGCCGCCGGGCGGCGACGGCGTCCACGCCGTGCACGCGCAGGACCTCGGCGACCTGGTCGCCCACCCGGATCAGCGGGTGCAGCGAGGTCATCGGGTCCTGGTAGACCATCGCGATCTCGCGCCCGCGCAGCGCCCGCATCTCGGGCTCGGCGAGCGTCGCGAGATCCCGCCCGGCGAAGCGGACGCTTCCCCGGGTGATCCGCAGCGGCTCGCCGAGCAGCCGCATCAGCGCGAGCATCGTGACGGACTTGCCCGACCCGCTCTCGCCCACCACCCCGACGGTCTCCCCGCGCCGCAGCACGAGATCGACACCGTGCACGATCTCGAGCCCGCGGCGCCGACGGAGAGATCCCGTACCTCCAGCACCGGCGGGCTCACGCGAGGCCCTCCCGCCCGTGCCCGTACGCCAGCAAGGTGGCCTTACCGGCACAACACGGCAGCAAAGCGACCTTGCCGGCACTCATGCCGCACCCTCCGCCACCGTCAGGTGCAGCGCCCGTGGCGCGTCCGCGGGGGGTGGCAGCTGCAGCGGGCCGCGCCCGGGGTGATCGTGCCCAGGATGCGTGCGCCGCCCGCGCCGGTGCAGCTCGGCAGGGTGGCCGGCACGCCGTGCAGCGTCTGCCAGCCGATCAGCGCGAACGCGATCGCCTCCTTCGCGCCCCCGGGTGCGCCCAGCTCGGCCGAGGGCACGAGCCGGACGCCGGGCAGCTCGCCACCGAGCATCGCCATCAGGGCCGGGTTGGCGGCACCGCCGCCGGAGACGACGAGCGTGTCGAGCTCAGCGCTGCGCACCGCGTCGGCCACGGTTCGGGCGGTGAGCGCGGTGAGCGTCGCGACGAGATCGGCAGGCTCGATCCCGGGGAACGCGTCGAGGTGGTGGTCGAGGTAGCCGTCGTGGAACAGCTCCTTGCCGGTGGTCTTGGGCGGTGGCAGCCGGTAGTAGGGCTCGGCGAGCAGGTCGGTGAGCAGCCGCTCGTCGACGCGGCCCCGGGCGGCGAGCGCACCGTCCACGTCGTAGCCGGCCGGGTGGCGCCGGTGCGCAGAACGGCGGCGTCGATCAGGGCGTTCGCCGGGCCGGTGTCCCAGGCGAGCCGTCCAGGGAGCGTCACGTTGGCGATGCCGCCCAGGTTGAGGGCGGCGCAGCGGCCGGGCAGCCCGGCGAGCAGGAGCGTGTCCAGGTAGGAGACGAGCGGGGCGCCCTGCCCGCCCGCCGTGATGTCGCGGATCCGGACGTCGCCCACGACCGGCACGCCGAGGCGTTCGGCGATCCAGGCGGGCTGCCCGATCTGCAGAGTTCCGAGGGCGCGGGTCCCCTCCACCCAGTGGTAGACGGTCTGGCCGTGCGAGCAGACGGCCTCGACCCGGGGCGCGGCTGCGGCGGCAGCGGCGAACGCCTGCCCGATCAGGGTGTCCAGCGCGCACACCTCGGCGAGCGTCGTCGCGGCCGGTGGGAGCGCGGCGCGCAGCCGGGCCCGCAGCCCGGGGTCGTAGGGCGTGCCTGCCGTGGCGGTCACGCGTCCGTGCAGGACGTCCCCGTCCTGCGTGAAGTCGACGACGGCCGCGTCGATCCCGTCGTGGGACGTGCCGGAGATCAGCCCGAGTAGCTTCACCGCTCCTCCAGGACGTCGCGCAGCCTGCCACCCGCTGCGGCCAGGCGCGCGTCCGCCTCGCCCGCGTCCAGCCCGCGTTCGATGCGGAGGATCGCGAGCTTCACCCGCATGTCTGACGCCTCGAGGGCCTCCTCGGCCCGCTCCCGCGAGGCACCGGTGACGGTGCGGACCATCCGGATCGCGCGTTCGCGCAGCTTCGCGTTGGTGGCGCCCAGGTCGACCATGAGGTTGCCGTAGGTCTTGCCCAGCTGCACCATCGCGATCGTCGAGAACATGTTGAGCACCAGCTTCTGGGCGGTGCCCGCCTTGAGCCGGGTGGATCCGGCCACCACCTCGGGCCCGACAACCACCTCGATCGCGTGCTCCGCGGCGGCCGAGAGGGCGGCGCCCGCGTTGCAGGACAGGCCCACCGTCAGCGCGCCCCGCCCGCGCGCCTCGGAGACGGCCGCCAGCACGTAGGGCGTCCGCCCGCTCGCGGTGAGCCCGACGACCGAGTCGGCGGTGGTGACCTCCTCGGCGGCGATCGCGGCGCGCCCGGCGCCGGCGTCGTCCTCCACGCCCTCCTGCGCGGCGAACATCGCCGCCTCACCGCCTGCGATCACCCCGCGGACCAGGCCCGGCGGCGTGCTGAACGTCGGCGGGCACTCCGCCGCGTCCAGCACCCCCAGCCGCCCGGGCGTCCCCGCCCCGACGTAGAGCAGGCCCCTCCGCGGCGCATCCGCTGCGACACCGCCTCGATGGCGGGCACGATCTGCGGCAACGCGGCTCGCACGGCGGCGGGCACGGACGCATCGGCCTCGTTCATGAGCGCGGCGAGCTCGGCGACACCGGCCCGGTCGATGGCGCCGTACCGCGGATCGACGCGCTCGGTCTCCAGCGCTCCCAGCCCGTCGGGAATGTCAGCAAAGCCACTTTCCTGCCATGAGGCGTCAGTAAAGCCACTTTGCTGACGCCCGTCTCCGTCCTTCACCGGCCACTTCCGTTCCGTGGGTCCATGGCGTCGCGCACACCGTCGCCCAGCAGGTTCAGGCCCACCACGAGGGCGACGATCACGGCGCCCGGCGCGGCCATCGTCCACCAGGCGATGTTCACCAGCACCCGTGCTTCCAGCACCATCGCGCCCAGCGACGGGGCCGGTGGGGGCGTGCCCAGCCCGAGGAAGGAGAGCGAGGCCTCGGTGAGCACCGCCCACGACAGCGACAGCGTGACCTGCACGATCACGATCGGTGCGATGTTCGGCAGCACGTGGCGGGTGAGTGTCCGCAGCGGGGAGAAGCCGAGCACGGTGGTGGCGCGCACGAAGTCGGCCTCCCGCAGCGACAGCACCGGGCCACGCGCCACGCGCACGAAGATCGGGGTGTAGACGATCGCGATGGCGATCGCCACCGTCAGCCAGGTGCGGGTGAACGCCGAGGCGAGCGCGAGGGCGAGCAGGAGCGGCGGGAACGCGAAGAGCACGTTGGTCACGCCGAGGACGGAGCGGTCCGACCATCCGCGGAAGAACCCGGCGGCCACCCCCGCCGCCGTGCCCGCCACCGCGGCGATCGCCACGGCCACCACCGCGATCTGCAGCGATGCCGCCGCGCCCGCCGCCGAGCGCGCGAACACGTCGCGGCCGAACTGGTCGGTGCCGAACCAGTGCGCCGCCGACGGTCCGGAGAGCCGCTCGGCGGGCGCCTGGGCCAGCGGGTCGGGCAGCAGGCCGAGCACAGCGGCGAGCGCGCCCAGCACGACGACCCCGACGAGTGCCGCGCCGACCGCGCCGCTGCGGCTCGCGAGCGTCCGCCGCAGCAGCCCGCTGCGCCCGGCGGCGGTCGTCGCGACGGCCGTCACGAGGCACGCACCCGGGGGTCGATCACCCGGTACAGCAGGTCGGTGCACAGGTTGACCAGCACGAACGTCAGCGCGATCACCAGCACGGTGCTCTGCACGACCGCGTACTCCTTCTGCTGGATGCCGAGCAGCACCTGCCGCCCGATCCCCGGCACCGAGAAGATCTGCTCGACCACGACGGCACCGCCGAGCAGGTAGCCGAACTGCAGCCCGGTCATCGTGAGGATCGGGACGAGCGCGCCGGGCAGGACGTGGCGCACCGCGAGCCGCCGCGGCCCGACGCCCTTGCCGCGGGCGGTGCGCACGTAGTCCTGGGAGCGCACCTCCAGCAGCGCCGACCGCGCCGTCCGCATGATCGGTGCGGCCAGGCCGAAGCCGAGGACGATGGCCGGCATGAGCAGTTGCTGCAGGTGCAGCCCGGGGTCGGCGGTGAGCGCCGCGAACTGCTCGGCGTTGGGGTTGTAGCCGAGGAACCGCGCCGAGAGGGCGAGCAGCGCCGAGCCCAGCAGGAACGCGGGCACCGAGAGCCCGGCGAGACCCACCGCCTGCCCGGCGGCGTCCCGCGCGGAGTTCGGGCGCGAGGCGGACAGCATCGCCGCCGCGACGCCGAGCACCAGCCCGATCACCAGCGACAGCACCGCGAGCTCGAGGGTGATCGGCAATGCGGAGGCGGTCATCGCCAGCACCGACTCGCCGCTGCGCTGCGACGCCCCCAGGTTGCCGGTGGCGACGGCGCCGAGCCAGGACAGGAACTGGACGGGCAGCGGCTGGTCCAGCCCGTAGTACGCCTCCAGCGCGGCGCGCTGGGCCGGGGTGAGCGCCGCCGCCTCGGTGCCGAGGCTCGCGGTGACCTGGTCGCCGGGGATCGCCCGGAGCATGACGAAGACGAGCACCGCGACGCCGAGCAGGGTGGCGAGTGCCTCCAGGAGCGCCGGAGGAGCGGGTGGCGAGCGATCATGACCCGCCGGCGGTGGTCTCGCGCAGGTACTTCAGCGAGCCGTTGGCCATCGGGGTGAAGCCGCTGACTCCCGAGCCGGTGACGGTGTAGGTGAAGCTGGTGAACAGCCAGACCCAGGCCGCGTTGTTCTCCAGCTCCGCCGACACCTGCCGGTAGATCTCCTTGCGGGCCTCGGGGTCGGCGGTGGCCTTGCCCCGCGCGAAGAGCTCGTCGAGCGCCGGGGAGGAGTAGCCGGCGACCTCGTTGAAGTTGCCGGTGCTGGTGAAGTACCGCCCGTACATGCCGTCCGGGTCGGGCCGCCCGCCGTTGAGCGCCACGGCGGTCTGGAAGTCGGCGGCCACCCAGCGGTCGACGTAGGCGCCGGACTCCAGCACCTCCAGGTTCAGCGTGATGCCGGCCTCGGCGAGCTGGGCCTGGATGTTCGTCGCCTCGTTCACCGAGGTGGCGTACTCGCCCTGCGACACGATCGTCGAGAGCGTCAGGCCGCCCGCGTGCCCGGCGGCGGCGAGGTGCCGCTCGGCCGCCTCGACGTCGCGCTGCGGGCACGGGCGCGCCGCCGGGTCGGAGCGGTAGGCGGGGGAGGTGATCGGTCCGGTCACCTCCCCCTCGCCCAGCGCCGCCGTGTCGAGCACCTGCCGGCGGTCGATGGCGCACTGGATCGCCAGCCGCACGTCGAGGTTGTCGAGCGGCGACTGGCGGGCGTTGAGCTGCAGCGCGTGGTAGGAGAGCTGCGGCGTCTCGGTCACGGTGAGGCCGGACCCCTCGGCGCTCTGGGCCACGAGCGGGTCGTCGAACACCGCGAAGTCGACGTTGCCGGACTGCATCGCCGACACGATCGACGTCTCGTCCGGGATCACCCGGAACTCCAGCGACGGGAGCCGCGGCGCCCCGCCCCAGAAGTTCTGGTTGGGCGCGAGCGAGATCGACTGGTTCGGGGTGCGCTGGGTGAGGGTGAACGGTCCGGTGCCGTTCGGGGTCTCCGCGAGGGCCTGCTCGGTGGCGTCGCTGGGCAGCATCGCGAGGTTCACGGAGGCCAGAGCGGCGAGGATGCCGGCGTCCGGGCCCGACAGCCTGAGCACCACGGTCGCCGGGTCGGGCGCCTCCACGGACGCGACCGATGCGAGGCCCGCGGCGGCGACGGCGCCGGTCGCCTCGTCGCGGATCCGGTCGAGGGAGGCCTTCGCGTCGGCGGAGTCGAAGGCGCTCCCGTCGGCGAACGTGACGCCCTGGCGCAGCGTCATCGTGATCGCCGTGCCGTCCTCGGACACCTGCCACGACTCGGCGAGACCCGGCGTCACCTCGAGGTCGGTGTCGAGCTCGGTGAGGGTGCCGTAGAGCTGTTCGAGCACCTGAACGGCCTGGAACTGGGTGGCCTTCCAGGGGAAGAGGGTGTCCGGGTCGGATGTCGCCCCGACGACGAGCCCGCTCGGCCCGCCACCGGACGGCGCGCCGCCGCCGCCCCCGGAGCACGCGGTGAGCAGCACCGCTCCCGCCACGACCACCACACCCAGCCGACGCATGGCGGCTACCGGATCACGAGGCCCGGCCCGAGGTCAAGAGTTTCCGTGATCGGCGATCAGGATGTAACAAGTTGCCGCAACCTGGATACTGATCTCCCGTGAGTGCTCTCGTGCGGATCCGCGCCGTGGCGCCGTCCCTGCGCCCGGCGCAGCGCCGGGTGGCCGATGCGGTGCTGCGGGACCCGGCCGGAACCGCGGCGCTGCCGATCGGCCGGCTCGCCCAGCAGTGCTCGACGTCTGCGGCCACTGTGATGCGGTTCTGCCGGTCGGCGGGCTTCCAGGGCTATCCCGAGCTGCGCCTCGCCCTCGCCCGGGAGACGGGCCGGGAGGACGCGGGCGACGGCGCCGTGCTGTCGCCGGACATCGACCGGGACGACTCGCTCGCCGACATCGTCGCCAAGATCGCCTTCAGCGACTCGGCCGCCGTGCAGGACACCGCCGCCAACCTCGACCTGGACGCACTGGCCGGTGCTGTCGAGGCGGTGGCCACGGCGCGGCGGATCGACGTCTACGGCATCGGGGCCAGCGGGTTCGTCGGGCAGGACCTGCACCAGAAGCTGCACCGGATCGGGCTGCTCGCGTTCGCGTGGCCGGACCCGCACGCCGCGCTGACCTCGGCCGCGCTGCTCGACGACGGCTGCGTCGCGATCGCGATCTCGCACACCGGCTCGACGGCCGACACGGTCGACGCGCTGCGGTGCGCCCGGGAGTCGGGCGCGCGCACGATCGCGATCACCAACTTCGTGCCCTCCCCGCTCACCGCGCACGCCGACCTGGTGCTCACCACCGCCGCCCGCGAGACGACCTTCAGGTCGGGCGCGATGGCCAGCCGGATCGCCCAGCTGGCTGTGATCGACTGCCTGTTCGTGGGGGTGGCCCAACGCTCGTACGACCGGACGACCACCGCGTTGAGCCGCACGTACCAGGCAGTGCGGTCGCGCCGGATCGCCGGGGAGTCGTGATCCGGCCCGGGGCAGCCCGATGGTGGATCTGAACGATCACGCATGGTAAGCATCCCGCCGTGGATCCGGTCGAGGTCGTTCAGCCTGTGCCCGCCTTCCACTTCGGCAGGGTCGCCCGGAAGCCGTGATCGACGATCGAACGAGTCCGAGGGGGACGCGGAATGCCTGAAGAGATCGACACCACCACGCCCCATTCACCGCGGGTGTGGAACTACTGGCTGGGTGGGAAGGACAACTACGCGCCCGACCGTGAGGTCGGCGACCACTTCCGGCAGACGACCCCGCAGATCGTCGACCTCGCACGGTCCTCGCGAGCCTTTCTCGTGCGCGCGATCACGCATCTGGCCGGGGAATGCGGGGTTCGCCAGTTCCTCGACATCGGCACCGGCCTGCCGACTGCGAACAACACCCACGAGGTGGCGCAGCGCAGGAACCCGGCGGCGCGGATCGTCTACGTCGACAACGATCCCGTCGTGCTGGCGCACGCCCGAGCGTTGCTGACCAGTAGCCCGGAAGGCGCGACGCGCTACCTCGACGCCGACTTCCGTGATCCGGGCGCCGTGCTGGCGGCGGCCCGCGACACGGGCATCCTCGACTTCGACGAGCCGATCGCACTGATACTCATGAACATCGTCGGTCACATCGAGGACTGGGAGCAGGCCCGCGGGATCGTGGCCACGTACGTCGACGCGCTGCCCGCGGGGAGCTACCTGGTCGAGTCCGACGGCACGAACGTCATCGACCCGGCCTCGATGAATGACGCCGCGCGAATCTACAACGCGACCGCGAACCCCAAGTACAACCTGCGCGGCCCCGACGAGATCGCGCAACTGTTCAGCGGGCTCCAGCTGCTGGATCCGGGGGTCGTGACCTGTCCCCGCTGGCGGCCCGAGCTCAGCGAGGTGGGGACGGTGTACGACATCGACCAGTTCGGCGGCGTCGGGCGCAAGCCCTGAGCGGGCACCACTTCGGCGGCGTTGCCCGGATGCCGCGATCGTGGACCGGATGACGACCTAGCCGGGCCGGGCCGCCAGCAGCACCGGGCAGGGGGCGTGCTGCACGGCGCTGCAGCCCACCAGCCCGACGCGGGCCGGGATCCGCTGGCGCGGGCCGCCGAGCACGAGGACGTCGGCGTCGAGGCCCTCGCCCACGAGCTCGTGCGGGTGCACGCGCAGCAGGCGCGGGGCCACGGGGATGTCGGGTGCGTCGGCAGCGAGCTGTGCGACGGCCGCGTCGAGGACCTCGTGCCCGCGGGCGAGCGCGTCGGTGAGCCCGACGCTGCGCTCGCCGAACGACAGCGGGACGCAGTGCACGGGCACGACCGTGGCGTCGAGCGCCATGGCGGCCAGTGCCGCCTCGGTGAGCACGGCGACATCGTTCGGCAGGTCGCGGACCGCGGCGACCACCCGGCCGGTGCCGGCCCGCCCGCCGCCCGGCGGGCCCACGAGCAGGACGCTGCGCCCCGCGAGTGCGGCAACGGTGAGCAGCCGGTCCTCGGGACTGCCGGGCGCGGGCTCGAGCCGCACCTGGCGTCCGGACCGTCTGCACGCCCGCGCCACCCACACCGGCACGTCGGGCTCGTGCGCCATGACGACGAGTGCCTCGGCGGGTCGGTGCGGGGCAGTGGGCGGGGCGAGCGCGGACGTGCGCTGGCTCATCCAGGGCTCCCTCTCGGCGGCTGGCTCGCTCGCTGAGCGACGGTGCTCCTGTCCTGCCCGTTGGGCCAGGCGCCGACGGTACTTCACCCGGAAAGGCGATCCCCTATGCGGTGAGCTGCCGCACGTACGCCAGGCCGTCTGCCAGGCGTTCACGCTGCGGCAGCGCGGTGGAGAAGTCCTCCAGCGACACCCATCCGTCGTAGCCGACGCCCGCGAGGGCGTCGAAGAGCCGCTGCATCGGGACGGCCCCCGTGCGCATCGGTGCCCATTCCCAGCTCCACGGCGGGGACGCGCCGGGTGCGGGCGTCAGCACCGCGTTCTTCACGTGGACGTGGGCGAGGTGCTCGCCGAGGATCTCCAGGCTCCACGGGTCGAACTCGTAGCCCTCGCGCACCATGTTCCCGATGTCGTGGATCACGCCGACGCGCGCGGGTCGACGCCGTCGAGGAAGCGGGCGGCGGCCGACGCGCTCGACACGAGCGACTGGTGGTGCAGCTCCAGCAGCGCCTGCACCCCGTGGCGCAGCGCGAGATCGGCAACGGCGCGGTACTCGTCGCGGCGCCGGGCGAAGGTCTCCCGGTAGCCCTCCGGTCCGGGCGCGCCGACCTGCACCCGCATCCGGGGTGCGCCCAGTGCCGCCGCGCCGCGCATGAGGCGCTCGACGGTGTCGAGGTCGTCGCAGCGGGCGTAGGGCCCGATGGCCGGTACGCCGAGGCCGGCGGAGCGGGTGAGCTCGGCGAACCTCGGGGCGTCCTGCTCGAACGTCGACGCCGGGAGCGTGCAGCGGTTGCCGCGCCAGAACCCGGGTGGTTCGGCGGTGGCAGGGTCGTCGGCCACCCGCCACTCGATCCCGTCGAACCCGAGCGCCGCCACTTCGGTGACGGCCTCCTCGGGCGTCCACTCCGGCGTGCTCACCGTGCAGACGGCGATCTTCATGCGGCGAGTCTCGCACCGGGCGCCGATACGGGGGCAGTGGCGCGAGACATCGCTCACACGGTGGACCGGGCGGTGGCGGTCACCCGGTCGCGGTCACCCGGAACATCTGACCCTTGCGGCGACCACCCACGAGAGCGATGATCAGCGACACCGACCGGATGCAGGTGGTCGCGCAGCGTCAGCAGGTCCTGGTGGGTCGTGGGGCGGCCCGCGGAGGGGAGGCGTCATGTCGAGTGACCAGGAGTATGCCGGTGACTACGGGTACGACCTCGCGCACGAGGTGAACACGGGTCTCGCCGAGATCCCGCGGCCGCGGCGGGCGCAGTCGGTGCCCGTTGCCACCGCGACGGCGGCGATCCGGGTCGATCTGGACGGCGACCTCGGCTACGACTCGGCGCACGAGAGGGGTAGCTGAGCAACCCCTGAGGGCGCCTACGTCCCGTAGCGGGCGCGGCCGCCCTCGGCGGCGAGCCGGTAGCGCAGCTGCTGCTCGGTGGCCTCGTCGTACTCGTGTGGCGTGAGGTAGATCGTGCTCAGCCCGTCGCTGATGCGCACGATGTCGCCGCGCTCGCCGTCGGGAGCGGGGTGGCCGAGTGGGTTCTGGAGCAGGCGTGTCACCTCGAGGGATGGCCCGCTCACGTGCGGCTCCCGAGCGCGTGCCCGCCCGCGGATGGCGTACAGGTGAACAGCACCTTTCCATTCTGCACCCCTGGGGCGAACGCCAGGGGGGTGCATCGCCTGTTGCGTCCTTCTCGTGCGCCCCCGCCGCGTCCGGCGCGGACCCGATCCGGCTAACGTCGATCGCGATCCGCCCGATAGCCGGATGCGCGCCGACCGTCTGCTCGTGTCGCATGCGGACCGGCGCGGGTGAGGACGTCCGGCCGTGCGCCGGCGAGGGGGAAGAGGACGTGAGGGGCGAAGTGTCTGCGACCGGTTGTGACGTCTTGATCGTTGGAGGGGGGCCGGCCGGCTGCATCCTGGCGAACCGGCTGAGCGCCGATCCCTCGGTGCGGGTGCTGGTGCTGGAGGCGGGGGGACCCGACCACTGGTGGGACCTGCGCATCCAGCTGCCGCTCGCGATGGGCTTCCCCGTCGGGCACCGGAGTTTCGACTGGCGCTACGAGTCCGAGCCGGAGCCGGGTCTGGGCTCGCGCAAGCTGCACCACCCGCGGGGCAAGGTCCTCGGCGGCTCGAGCAGCATCAACGGGATGCTCTACGAGCGCGGCCACCGGGCGAGCTACGACCGGTGGGCCGACGAGGCCGAGTCGCCGGAGTGGGACTACGCCCACTGCGAGCCGTACTTCCGCAGGCTGGAGGGCTGCGTGGGGGAGCCCCGCGGCACCGGGAGGGGACGTAGCGGCCCGCAGGCGCTGCAGCGTGGCCCCGCGGACGGCCCGATCTTCGACGCGTTCTTCGAGGCCGCGCAGCAGGCCGGATACAAGGTCGTGCCCGACGCAACGACGACGCGCAGGAGGGCTTCTCCGCGCTGGATCAGGCGGTGCGGGGCGGCAAGCGTGCCTCGGCCGCGGTCTCGTACCTGCACCCGGTGGAGGACCGGCCGAACCTGGAGATCCGCTGCCACGCCACGGTCAGCAAGGTCCTGTTCCAGGGCACGCGTGCGTGGGGGTCCGGTACCGGGACAAGAACGGGGAGACGCACACGTCCGCGCGTCCGAGACGATCCTGTCCGCGGGCGCGATCGCGACGCCGCAGATCCTGCAGCTGTCCGGGGTGGGCGACGGTGAGCACCTGCGCGGGCTGGGGATCCCCGTGGTGCACCACCTGCCCGGGGTGGGGGAGCGGCTGCAGGAGCACCTCGCCGTGCACATCCAGCACCGCTGCATCCAGCCGGTCTCGATGTCCGACATCCGCAACAAGGCCAAATGGCCGGGCGTCGTGCTGGACGCGCTGGTGTTCGGAAAGGGCCCGGGCACCCGCAACCCGATGCAGGCAGGCGGGTTCGTCCGCAGCGACGTCGCCGAGGGCAGCGAGCCCGACCTGATGTACCTGCTGGCGCCGCTGGCGATGAACAGCTCCGACGAGTCGGTCGAGGTCAGCGCGCACGGCTACCAGATGCACGTCGGCGTGATGCGGTCCGAGTCGCGCGGCTCCGTGAAGATCGCCTCGCCGGTCCCGGCCGTGCACCCGAAGATCGTGGCGAACTTCCTGTCCGACCCGAAGGACCGGGACCGGTGGATCAACGCGGTCGAGCGGGGAAGGCACCTGCTCGGGCAGCCGGCGTTCCGGCACCTCGACGGCGGCGAGACGCTGCCCGGCCCCGGCGTGCGCACCGGCGAGGAGATCATGGCCTGGGTGCGGCGCACCGGCCGGGTGGGCTACCACCCCTCCTGCACCGCGGCGATGGGTCGCGGTGAGATGGCGGTGGTCGACCCCGACACGATGCGCGTGCACGGGCTGGACGGGCTGCGCGTGGTCGATGCGTCGGTGATGCCGTCGCTCACCAACGCCAACACCCTTGCCCCGACGATGATGATCGCCGAGAAGTCGGCCGACATCATGCTCGGCAACGCCCCGCTCCCGCCGAACCGGCCGGAGCGCCCGCGGCTGGTGCCGGCGCCCGAGAAGCCGGTGGTGGTGTCGGACGTGCAGCGGCCCGCCTCGGCGCTGCCGTCGGGGGCGGCGCTGTTCGCCGAAA
This sequence comes from Pseudonocardia sp. CNS-004, assembly GCA_001942185.1. Taxonomy (GTDB): domain Bacteria; phylum Actinomycetota; class Actinomycetes; order Mycobacteriales; family Pseudonocardiaceae; genus Pseudonocardia. The sequence continues at coordinate 27,546 of MKJV01000078.1, read as the reverse complement.
CGAAGCAGACGACGTAAGCGCTTGCGTTCTTGACACTTGCTGCAAGGGTTTGCAGGCTGTGCTCAGCCGGGCGAACGGAGCAGCATGGCGGTCACGATCCACGAGGTGGCGAAGGGTGCCGACGTCTCGGTGTCCACCGTGTCCCGGGCGTTCACGATGCCCGACATGGTGAACGCCGCGACGCGCCGAAAGGTGCTGCAGGTGGCCGAGGAGCTCGGCTACCAGCCGAACCGGGCGGCGCGCGGGCTCGTCACCGGCAAGACCGGCAACATCGGGGTCGTCGTGCCCGACGTCGCCAACCCGTTCTTCTCCGCGATGCTCAAGGGCTGCACGGCCCGGGCCCGCGAGGTGCGCCACGTCGTCTTCCTCGCCGACGCCGCGGAGGACCCGCGGGTCGAGGCCGAGGTGGTCGGGGCGATGGCGAAACAGGTCGACGGTGTCGTCCTCTGCTCGCCCCGCATGGACCCCGACCACCTGCAACGGCTGGTGGGCACCACCCCGCTCGTGCTGATCAACCGTGACGAGGCGGGCCTGCCCGCCGTGCTCATGGACTCGGCCGACGGGGCCCGCCAGGCCCTGGAGCACCTGTCCGCGCTCGGCCACCGCCGGATCGCCCACCTGGCCGGCCCCCCCGCGTCGTGGGCGGGGGAGGAGCGGCTGCGCGGCCTGCGCGCCGCCGCACCCGCGTGCGACGTCGAGACCATCGAGCTCGGCCCGTTCCCGCCCACGTTCCAGGGCGGCGTGCAGGCCGCAGACCTCGCGCTCGCCCGTGGCGTCACCGCGATCCTCGCCTTCAACGACCTGATGGCGGTCGGCGTGCTCAACCGGCTCGCCGCCCGCGGCGTCGCCGTGCCCACGGACATCAGCGTGGTCGGCTTCGACGACATCGAGATGTCGTCGATGACCACCGCCCCGCTCACCACCGTGCGGATGCCGATGGAGGCGGCGGCCGCGCCGCCGTCGACCTGCTGCTCGACGGGCTCGACACACCCGTCGAGCCGGGCGCCAACCCCACCCACCGGTGGCTGACCACCCAGCTCATCGTGCGGTCCACCACCGCACCGCCCTCCCCGGACGCCGCCGCGCGCGTGCAGGCCGACCGCTGACCCGATTGGACCTCCCCCGCATGACCCGTCTCGGCTTCGCCGCGCTCGCACAGCTGCCCGCCGAGCTGCGCCCGCTCGTCGACCCGCGCGCGCTCGCACCGGCATCGTGCACCTGGGCATCGGCGCCTTCCACCGCGCCCACCAGGCGGTGTTCACCGAGGAGGCCGTGGCGGCCGCCGGGGGCGACTGGGGGATCTGCGGCGTCACCCAGCGCAGCCGCGGCGTGCTCGACCAGCTGCAGCCCCAGGACGGCCTCTACTCCGTGCTGGTCCGCGGGGAGGGCACCACGCTGCGGGTGGCGGGCGCCGTCCGTGACCTGCTCTTCGCCGCCGAGGAGGGGCAGCGGCTGCAGGCGTTGCTCGCAGCGCCCACCACCCGCCTCGTCACGCTCACGGTCACCGAGAAGGGCTACCGGCACGACCCGGCCACCGGCAGCTGCGCCGCACCGACCCCGACGTGGCCGACGACCTCGCGGGTGACGGCCCGCCCCGCACGGTCGTCGGGCAGCTCGTGCGCGGCCTGCAGGCCCGCCGCGCCGCCGACGCCGGCCCGATCACCCTGCTGTCGTGCGACAACCTGCCTGCCAACGGCGAGGTGCTGCGCGGGCTCGTCGCCGACTTCTGCGCAGCCCTCCCCGACGGTGGGGCGCTCGCCACGTGGATCGCGGAGTCGGTGTCGTTCCCGTCGTCGATGGTCGACCGGATCGTCCCCGCCACCACCGACGACGACCGCGCCGAAGCCGCCCGCCTGCTCGGGTTCTCCGACAGCGGCGTCGTCGTCACCGAGCGTTCCGGCAGTGGGTGGTGGAGGACCGGTTCGCGGCCGGGCGCCCGGCCTGGGAGCGTGCGGGCGCCGTGCTCACCGCGGACGTCGCACCGTACGAGGCGATGAAGCTGCGGCTGCTCAACGGCAGCCACTCCACCCTCGCCTACCTCGGCGCGCTGGCCGGGCACGCACACGTCGCCGACGCCATGGCCGACCCGGGCATCGCCGACGTCGTCGCACACCTCATGGCCGACGACGTCGTGCCCACACTGGCCGTCCCCGACGGGTACGACGTGGCCGCCTACCAGCAGCAGCTCATCGAGCGCTTCCACAACCCGGCGCTGCGCCACCGCACCGCCCAGATCGCGATGGACGGCACCCAGAAGCTCCCGCAGCGCCTGCTCGGCACGATCACCGACCGCCTCGCGGCAGGCGCGGAGCCCCGCTACGCCTGCCTGGGCGTCGCCGCCTGGATGCGCTACGTCTGGACGGCGCAGGCCGAGAACGGCGCCCCCCTGCCGGTGGACGACCCGATGGCCGACCGGCTGCGCGAGCTGACGGCAGGCACCGCGACCCCGGAGGCGGCCGTCGACGCCCTCCTGTCGCTCGAGGAGGTCTTCGGCGCGCGGCTCCCGGCGAACGACACGTTCCGCGCCCTGGTCACCGACTCGCTGGAGGCGTTGGCGAAGGGCGGCGTGGCCGCGGCGACCCGGCTCTAGGGAAACGCGGCCGCGGAATCGTATAAGTGCTCATATATTCGCGGTCGTGAGAAGCGCCGAGAAGACGGACCCGCTGTACCCGCCCATCGAGCCCTACGAGCACGGCCTGCTCGACGTCGGCGACGGCGCCCGGGTCTACTGGGAGGCGTGCGGTGACGCCCACGGCAAACCCGCCCTGTTCGTGCACGGCGGACCCGGCTGGGGGAGTCTTCCCGTGCGCCGCCGGTGCTTCGACCCCGACCGCTACCGGGCTGTCCTGTTCGACCAGCGCGGCTGTGGGCGCAGCACCCCGCACGCGAGCGACCCGTCCACCGACCTGCGGTCCAACACGACCGACCACCTGATCGCCGACATGGAGCGGCTGCGCGAACACCTCGGGATCGAACGCTGGCTGCTGTACGGCGGATCCTGGGGCTCCACGCTGATGCTGGCATACGCCCTGCGGCACCCCGCGCGGGTCTCGGAGATCGTCATCACCGGAGTCACGACCTGCAGGCGGGCCGAGATCGACTGGCTCTACCGCGACGTCGGCCGGCTCCTGCCCGAGCAGTGGGAGGCATTCCGCGCCGGCGTCCCCGAGGCCGACCGCGACGGGGACCTGGTCGCCGCCTACGCGCGCCTGATGGAGGATCCCGATCCGCTCGTGCGGGAGCGCGCCGCGGACGCTGGTGCGCCTGGGAGGACGCGATCCAGGCCCACGAACCCAACGGGACGCCGGGGGCTTTCGCGAGTCGGACCCTCGCCGACCGGCTGGCCGTCGTCCGCCTCTGCGCGCACTACTTCGCCCATGGCGCCTGGCTGTCCGACGGTGAGCTGCTGCGCGCCGCACCGCGCCTGGCCGGCATCCCCGGCGTGCTGATCCACGGCCGGCTCGACCTGAGCTGCCCACTGGCCACCGCATGGGCGCTCGCCCGGGCCTGGCCCGACGCCGAACTGGTCGTCGTCGACGACGCGGGGCACAGCGGCAGCGACGCCATGTCCGAGCGGCTCCGCGAGCGCTCGACCGGTTCGCTGTGCGGTAGCAGGCAGCGCTGGTCAGGCAGGGACCGTGATGCCGGCGGCCGCGAGGAGCTCGTGGCGGGCCGGGCCGGGGAGCGGGTACCGCGGCGCGCCGCCCCCGGCCGCCAGCACGCGCTCGACCGCGCCGGGCCGGGAGAGCACCTCGGGTGGGAGCGCCAGCATGCCGGCGATCTCCAGCTGCATCCGCAGCACGGCCGGGTCGCGCCGCGTGCCGGCCGACATCGCCTTGGCCATCGCCCACCGGTCGTCGGGGGCGGCGGGGACGCCGGTCCGGTCGCACTCGATCTCGGCGAGCCGGGAGCAGGAGGTGCTGACCGTGGCCCGGTACCACGGCTCGATGGCGGCCGCGGTGTCCTGCGCCCAGAGCTGCGCCACCTCGCCGGGATGCGCGCCGTCGGACGAGCGGAGCAGCTCCCGCAGCCGCAGCGCGTGCAGCAGCCCGATCGTCGTCCCGCGCCCCACCGACGGGTTGGTGAACGCCGCCGCGTCGCCGAGCGGGAGCAGCCCGGTGACGATCGGCCTGCCGTCGACCACGAGGCGGCGCAGGCGATCGCCCGGCCCGCCGAAGGCGTCCACTCCGGTGATCGGCTCCGCGTCGATCCAGTGCGAGGCGAGCGGGAAGCAGCGCATCGCGGCCGTCCACCGCTCCGGCTCGCGCAGGGCGCGCAGCTGCTGGTCGCGGGAGCTGCCGACGATCGTCACCGACCAGGTGCCGTTGTCGGCGGGCAGCGTGAGCACGGTGACCGAGTCGTACCACTGCTGGACCGATCCGCGCAGGTCCGGCATGGTGCCCCGGAAGTGCCTGCCGTAGTAGACGAAGCCGCCGTCCTCCTGCTCCTCCGCGGGAGGTGCGGCCCCCAGGTCCGCGAGCAGCGCCGGCAGCGGTGAGCGCCGCCCGCTCGCGTCGACGACGAGATCGGCGCGCACCTCGTCCCCGTCGGCGGTCACCACGCCTGCCGTGTGCGGCACGCCCGGCAGCGCGGGCTGTCCGGGAACCAACGCCCGCACCGTGCAGCCGCGCCGGATCCGGACCCCGGGCTGCGCGGCCGCCGTGCGGGCCACCACCGCCTCCAGCACGGGCCGGCGCGCCGTGAGCGTCGCGAAGCGGTCGTCGCCGTCGTGGGTGCCGCCGCTCACGGCCGCCGGCAGCGCCGCCAGCACGTCGTAGCGCAGCGCCCCGGCCGCGACGAGGGAGTCGGCGACGTCGGGGAGCTCGGCCTCCAGCAGGTGGCGGAACCGCGCCTGCATGTAGTGCGGCAGCCGGAACTGGCCACACCCGCGCCGCTGCCAGACCTCCCACGCCACCTCCGGCTCCGGCGCCTCGGCCGGGTCGCGCTCGAGCACCGTGACCCGGTGGCCGTCCCTCCCCAGCAGAACCGCCGCGAAGAGCGCGTTGAGCCCACCTCCGACGACGAGGACGTGCCGAGCACCGGACATGGTGCACCTCCTTGACAGGCGGCGTTCTCGGGCCGCCACGCGACTGGAGACGCGCGACCGGTGGCCGCTGATACGCCGCCGGGCGAAGCGAGGTTCGAACCCGACCCGTCCTGAGCATGACTTCGCACACCCGATCCGGACTTCGCACAAGGCCCGCCTTGTGCGAAGTGCGGGCAGGGTGCGCGAAGTGGCCGAGGTTCGTCGTTCGGGCCCGCCGGCAACCCGGCGCGGGGCATTCTTCCGACGTGGATCTGCCCGACCTCACGCTGCGGCCCCACCTCCTGGCGGCCGGCTTCTCCGACGACGAGATGCGCCGACTCGTGCGGACCGGGCAGCTCACTCCGGTGCGCCGCGGCGTCTATGTCCGGGGCGTACTTCCGGGTGACGTCCTCGGGCGGCACGCCCTGCAGATCACGGCCGCCATGGGAGAGCTGGCGGGCGAGGCGGTGGTCAGCCACGTCTCGGCCGCCGTACTGCACGGGCTCCGGATCTGGGGCGTCCCGCTCGGGCGGGTGCACGTGACCCGCGCCGGGCAGGCGGTGGCGCCGTGGGGCGCTGGTCCACGTGCACGTGGCCTCGCTGGATCCTGCGGAGATCACCACGATCGCGGGGATGGCGGTCACCTCGCTCGCGCGCACGGCCGCCGACCTCGCGCGGATGCTGCCCTTCGAACAGGCCGTGGTGGTGGTCGACTCCGCGCTGTTCTACAGCGCCCGGATCGCGTGGAGCGGGGCGACCTCGTCGAGGTGCTGGACGCCGTCCCCCGCCGGCCCGGCACCCGGTCCGCACGGCGCGTGATCGACTTCTCGAACGGCCTCAGCGAGAGCGTCGGGGAGTCCCGCAGCCGGCTGGCGATCGCCGCCGCGGGTCTGGCCATGCCGGTATTGCAGTGGGAGGTGCGGGGCTCGGCCACGTGGGCGCTCGTCGGGCGCGTGGATTTCGGCTGGCCCGAGTTGCGCACCGTGGGGGAGTTCGACGGCCTCGTCAAGTACGGCCGCACGCTCCACCCCGGCCAGGACGTGGCGGAGGTCCTCGTCGCCGAGAAGGTGCGGGAGGACGCGCTGCGCGACGAGGACCTCGGCGTGGTCCGGTGGATCTGGTCGGACCTGGCAAACTTCGGTGCGACGGCGAGGCGCCTCCGCTCCCGCTTCCGCCCGACCTGATCACTCCGCACACCCAACCCGTACTTCGCACACTGCGGGCCTTGTGCGAAGTCCGGGTTGGGTGTGCGAAGAGCGTCAGCGGGGGGCGTAGGCCTCTCTTGGGATCGTCGTGCTCAGGTCCACCGCCGTCTCCAGCGCCTCATCCAGCCCGAGCTGGCCGTTCGCCACCAGCTGGGCGAGGTAGCCGCTGTCCACACGTCTCGCCAGGTCGTGTCGTGCCGGGATCGAGGCGAAGGCGCGCGTGTCGTCGACGAAGCCCGCCGTGTTGTAGAAGCCCGCGGTCTCGGTGACGGCCTCGCGGAAGCGGCGCATGGCGTGCGGGCTGTCGAGGAACCACCACGGGACGCCGAGGCGCATCGACGGGTAGACGCCTGCCAGCGGCGCGAGCTCGCGGGAGTAGGTGGTCTCGTCGATCGTGAAGACCACGCACCGGAAGCCGGGGTCGGTGCCGAACGCCGACAGCATCGGGCGCAGGCCGCGCGCGAAGTCGACGGGCAGCGGGATGTCGAAGCCCTTGTCGGCGCCGAACCGGTCGTGGACTTCCGCGTGGTGGTTGCGCAGGACGCCCGGGTGGATCTGCATGACGAGGCCGTCGTCGCGGCTCATCCGGGCCATCTCGAACAGCATGTGCGCGGCGAACGCGTCGGCGGCGGCAGGCTCCACGGATCCGGCGAGTGCGGCGGCGTAGATCCGCTCGGCGTCGGACCGGTCGAGTGGCGTGGTGTCTGCGGTGGTGTGGCCGTGGTCGGTGGCGAGCGCACCGAGCCTGCGGAAGTGCTCGCGGCGCTGCTGCAGCGCCCCGAGATAGCCGGCGTAGGTGTCGATGCCGGTGCCCGCCGCCTCCCCGAGCTCCTCGACGTCCTGCTTCCACGTGGCCCGGTTCAGGTGCACGAGCGCGTCGGGGCGGAACGTCGGCACGACCCGCCCGTCCCAGTCGGACGCGGCGATCGCGGCGTGCGCGTCGAGGCTGCTGGCGGGCGCATCGGTGGTGGCGAGGATCTCCAGCTTGAAGCTGTCGAAGAGTGCCCGCGGCCGGAACTGCGGGCTCGCGATGCAGGAGGCGATCCGGTCGTAGATCTCGTCGGCGGTCTCGGCGGACGGCGCCACCTCCACCCCGAACAGGTCGTGCAGCTCCTGCTCCAGCCAGAACCGCGACGGCGTTCCGCGGAACAGGTGCCACCCGGCGCAGAACGTGCGCCAGATCGCGCGGCCGTCGGTCTCGACGGGGCCGCCGTCGCGGCGGGGCACGCCGAGCTCCTCGGGCCGGACGCCTGGGAGATGAGCATGCGGGTGACGTAGTGGTCGGGCACGACGAGGAGCTGCGCCGGGTCCGGGAACGGCTGGTCGTCGGCGAGCACGGACGCCTCGACGTGGCCGTGCATGCTGATCAGCGGTAGGTCGCGGACGGCGGCGAAGATCTCGCGGGCGACCGCTCGCACCGCCGGGTCGGTGGGCAGAATGCGGTCGTCGTCGAGTTCCAGGGGTCGAGCGGCCATGTCAGAGCTCCAGGATGTCGTCGGCCCGGACCGGCAGGCCGGTCTCGAACGAGCGGTTGGCCGCGAGGCCGGTGAGCAGCGACAGCGCGCCGTCGCGGTGGGTGGATGCGCGCCCGAGCGGGTCCGGGGCGGGCTGCCCGCCGAAGATGTCGGCGAGCATGCGCTCGTCGCCGCCGCCGTGGCCACCGCTGGTGTCGGGAAGGTCGAGCTCTTCCGGCTTCTCCCAGTGCTTGCGCAGGGTGAGCCGGGCGCCGTGCTCCGGCTCGGGCCGCATCTCCGTGCCCGGCCTGCCGTGCAGGGCCTCGCCCTTCACGGTGCCCGCCGTGCCCGGGTCGACGAACGAGTTCTCCATGACGTCGAGCTCGAGGCGTCCGGCACTGCCGTTGAACCCGACCCGGTAACCCTCCCACGGCGAGTACGCCGTGAGGTGGTAGCTCATCGTGGCGCCGCTGCGGTAGCGGACGGCGACGGTCATGTCGTCCTCGATGGTGATGCCGGGGCCGAACACGTTCTGGTCGCGGTGGTAGCCGTCCTCGTGCTCGGCGTCGAGGTACAGCGCCGTCATCTTCTCGTTGTCGGCCAGTTTCAGCGCGAACGGGTCGTCGGCGGCCTCCGGGGCGCGTGCGCGCGGGTGTAGGGGCGGGCGATGCCGCGGCGGGTGCCGTTCTCGTCGCCGTAGAAGAACAGCCGCCCGAGCCGAACACGGTTTCGGGGGAGGAGGCGACCCACCAGTTGACGAGGTCGAAGTGGTGGGTGGCCTTGTGCACCATGAGCCCACCGGAGTTGGCCTTGTCGCGGTGCCAGCGCCGGAAGTAGTCGGCGCCGTGGCGGGTGTCGAGCAGCCACTCGAAGTGCACCGACCCGATCTCGCCGATCGCGCCCGACGCGATCACCTCGCGCACCCGCGCGTGCAAGGGGTTGTAGCGGTAGTTGAAGGTGACGGTGACCTGGCGGCCGGTCTCGGCCTGGGCGTCGAGGATGCGGCGGCAGCGCCCGGCGTCGGTGGTCATCGGCTTCTCGGTGATCACGTCCCGGCCTGCGCGCAGCGCCGCGACGATGTACTCGTCGTGCGTGCGGTCGATCGAGGTGACGATCACGGTGTCGACGCGCTCGGCGTCGAGCATCCGGCCGAAGTCCTGGGCGCGGTAGGTCGGGACGGCCGGCAGGCCGGCGTCGACGACGGTGCGGTTGTGCACGTCCATGCGGGTCTGGTTGACGTCGCAGAAGGCGACGAGCTGCGCCGTGTCGACGTGTGCGCCGGTGAGCGCGTCGACGAACATCTGGGCGCGGCCACCGAGGCCGACGATCGCGTAGCGGGGGGCGCGGCGAGCTCGCGGCGCTGGGGGACATGCACACTCCCTGTGCTGGTGCCGGCTGCAAAGGCTTGCAGGGCGGCGATTCGGCTGAGCGGGCAGCTCACGGCGTTGTGGGGCACCGCTACCGAGGCGGCGGTGAACCCATGATGCAAACGGCTGAAAAAAACCGCAAGACGTTGTTGACGTCGCGCGCCCGCTCTGAACTAATTGCGCGACGAGCCAGGCCTGTGCGCGGCGCCACACAGAGGTGGCCGGCCGGGGTCAGTGTGATCGAAGGAGCTCCCATGGCCATCCTCGGGTCCGCCCGAACCATGCGCACGCTGCTGGCGGGCGCGGCGGCTCTCACCGTCCTCGCCACCGCCGCGTGTGGTGGTGGCGGGTCGCGCGCGAGTGACCAGGAGGCGGGCGGCCCGCCCGAGCACGAGCAGCCGGTGCAGCTGGAGGTCACCTGGTGGGGCGGGCCCGCGCGGGCCGAGCTCACGCAGAAGGTGCTCGACCTCTACACGCAGAAGCACCCGAACGTCACCTTCACGACGCAGTGGCAGGGCTACTCGGGCTACTACGACAAGGTCAACACCACCGCGGCCGGGCGCAACGCGGCCGACATCATCCAGATCGACAACCGGGTGCTGCGCGAGTACTCCAGCAAGGGCCTGCTCGTCGAGCTCGACCCGTGGGTGGGTAGCACGCTGCAGGTCGACGGCATCGACGAGAAGCTGCTGGGCACCGGCAAGGTCGACGACAAGCTCTACGCGATCCCGCTCGCTGCCAACACGGGCGCCTTCGTCGTGGACAAGACGGTCGTGGAGCCCCTCGGCCTGCTCCCGCCGGAGACCGGGTGGGCTTCGTGGGAGGAGTTCGGCAGCTGGGCCGTACAGGTCAACCAGGCCACCGGTGGAGCGCCATGGGCGTTCCGGGACGAGAGCGCCAGCATGTCGGTGTTCGAGTTCTGGCTCCGCCAGCAGGGCAAGGAGCTCTACGACGGCCAGAAGCCGGGATACACGGTGGAGGACGTCACGCGGTGGTTCGAGATGTGGGCCGGGTTCCGCGAGAGCGGCGCCGCGTCACCGGCCGAGGTCGCGCAGCCGGCCAACGCGGGCGACATCTCGAAGAACACGGTGCTCACCAAGCAGACGGCGGGGACGTTCAGCTACGACAACCAGTTCACCGAGCTCAGCAAGGGCACCGACCACGAGCTGGCCCTGTACCCGATGCCGGGGGCGCAGACCGGTGCCTACGCTCGGCCGTCGCAGTTCTTCACCGCGTACTCGGGTGGCGACAACGTGGCCACTGCCGTCGATGTGATCAACTTCTTCGTCAGTGACCCCGAGGCGGGTGCGATCCTCGGCACCGAGCGCGGCCTGCCGCCGAACCAGCAGGTGCGGGACGCGATCTCGCCCTCGTTCGACGACCAGTTGAAGGGCGTGCTCGCGTTCGACGAGCGGGTCACGGCCCAGGCCGGTCCCACTCCGCCGGTGCCCGCGCAGGGCGACTCGCAGACCACGCGACTGCTCCAGGCGTCTGCGGAGAACGTCGGGTTCGGTCGCCAGTCCCCGGCCGACGGGGCCGCGGAGTACGTCGCCCAGGTCACCGGCGAGCTCGAGCGCGCGGCGAGCTGACGGGTCGGGGTCGATGGTGGACACGGCAGTACGTCAGGTGCCTGCCTCCGGCCGCCGGCCGCCCGGTGCTCCGGGCCGGCCGGGCCGCCGCAAGGAGGCGATCGCGGGCTACGTCTTCCTCAGCCCGTGGTTGCTCGGGCTCTTCGGCATCACGTTGCTGCCGATGCTCTATTCGCTCTACCTGAGCTTCACCGACTACGACCTGTTGCAGGATCCGGAGTGGGTGGGCCTGGAGAACTACGAGCGGATGTTCACCGGCGACCCCCAGTTCTGGAACGCGGTGGGCGCCACCTTGCTGTTCGCGGTCACCTCGGTGCCGCTCAAGCTCGCCGTTGCCCTCGGCGTCGCGCTGCTGCTCTACCGCAACCGGCGCGGCGTCGGGCTGTACCGCTCGCTGTACTACGTGCCCTCGCTGCTGGGCGGCAGCGTCGCCATCGCGATCGTCTGGCAGACGCTGTTCGGCGGCCAGGGCGCGATCAACGGGGTGCTGGCGGTCTTCGGCATTCCCGGACGGGCCTGGATCGCGACCCGGCCTTCGCCCTGGGCACGCTCGTGATACTCGCCGCGTGGCAGTTCGGCGCCCCGATGGTGATCTTCCTCGCCGGGCTCAAGCAGATCCCGACGGAGATGTTCGAGGCCGCCGCGCTCGACGGGGCCGGCCGGATCAAGCAGTTCTGGCACGTCACTTTGCCGCTGCTGTCGCCGGTGCTGTTCTTCAACGTCGTGCTGGAGACGATCGCCGGGTTCCAGGGCTTCACCGCGGCGTTCGTGATCAGCGGTGGCACCGGCGGCCCGGCCGACTCCACGCTGCTCTACACGGTGTACCTGTACCTGCGCGGGTTCGGCGACTTCCAGATGGGCTACGCGTCGGCGATGGCGTGGGTGTTCCTCATCGCGCTGGGCATCATCACCGCGTTCGTCTTCCGCAGCGGCTCGCTCTGGGTCCACTACGCCGACGAGGGGGACCGCTGATGGCCACCACCACCGCAGTCGCGCCGGTCGGCGTCTCTCCGGCTGCGCCCGGTCCGGCCGGCCAGAAGGGCCGCTGGTACGAGGGCACCACCGCGCACGTCGTGCTGATCGCGATCCTGCTCGTGGCGCTCTACCCGATCGCTACATGATCGGCACCTCGTTCAAGGCACCGCAGGAGATCCTCAACAACGTCAACGTGTTCCCCCGCGAGTTCAGCCCGCAGAACTACGTCGAGGGCTGGACCGGCATCCCGGGCGTCACGTTCGGCACGTTCTTCCTGAACAGCGCCGTGGTCTCGGCCGGTGTCGTCATCGGTAACGTCGTGGCCTGCTCGCTGGCCGCTTTCGCGTTCGCCCGGCTCAAGTTCCCGCTGCGCGGCTTCTGGTTCGCGCTCATGATCGGCACGCTGCTGCTGCCGCACCACGTGCTGATCGTCCCGCAGTACGTGCTGTTCAACAACCTCGAGTGGATCAACACCCCGCTGCCGCTGATCGTGCCGAAGTTCCTCGCCACCGAGGCGTTCTTCGTGTTCCTCATGGTGCAGTTCATGCGGGGTATCCCGCGCAGCCTCGACGAGGCGGCCGAGATCGACGGTTGCGGGCCCTACCGGCGGTTCTTCTTCGTGGTGCTGCCGCTCACCAAGCCCGCGCTCGTCACCACCGCGGTGTTCTCGTTCATCTGGACCTGGAACGACTTCTTCACCCAGCTCGTCTATCTCAACGACCTCGAGGCCTACACCGTGCCGATCGGGCTGCGGCTGTTCCTCGACTCGAGCGGGCAGAACGCGATCGCGCCGATGTTCGCGATGTCGGTGCTGTCGCTGGTGCCGGTGTTCCTGTTCTTCCTGGTGTTCCAGCGGCTCATCGTCGACGGCATCAACACGAGCGGGATCAAGGGATGAGTTCGGCGGTGCCGGTGGCGCGGGGCTGGAAGGAGCAGCTGCGCCGGGTCGGCGAGCTGGCCCTGCTCGGCATCGTCGCGGTGCTGGCGAGCTGCCGGTGCTCACGGTCGGTGCGGTGGTGGCCACCCTGTCCACGGCAGTCGGGCACTGGGCCGACCACGACGACCTGCCGTCCTACCGGGAGATTGCCGCGGAGTTCGGGCGGCGGCTGCTGCCCGGTGTGCCGGTGGGCGTGGTCGGGGTGCTCGGGGGCCTGGTGGTGGCCCAGCAGCTCGCCTGGTTGCGGGACGGCGTCGTGCCCGGGGGAGGCGTGGCGCTGGCGGCTTTCGGCGTGGCGGTGGCCGTCCTGTCGGCCGTGGTGCTGCTCGCCGTGCCACGGCTGGCAGGCGGCACGTGGCGCGCTGCCTTGGCTGCCGCGTGGACCGATCTGCTGCGCGTCCCCGCCGCGGGCCTCGCGGCGTTGGTCGTGACGGCCGTCGCCGCTCTGCTGGCGGTGCTTCTGCCTGGGATCGGCCTGGTGCTCCCGGCGTTGCTCGTGCTGGCCCTGCACGCCGTGCACCGCAGGCTGGTGCTGCCGCGCGCGTAGCAGCTCCGCTGCCTCCGTGCGCTGACTTCACACACTCCGCATGGGCTTCACAGAAGGCCGGCCTTGTGTGAAGCCCATGCTGGATGTGTGAAGTCGTGTGTTCTCGGCCAGAATCGTGAAGTTATGTCGTCCGACTGAACTCGCCCGCTCGGATTCCTGCGAGGAACGCCTGCCATGCCGGGGCCGAGTAGCGGTGGGGCGCTCGGGTGCGGTCCTTGGTGTCGCGGACCGCGATGACGCCGTGGGGGAGGGAAGCCACCTCGACGCAGCCGGTGCTGTTGCCGCCGCTGCCGCTGAATGTGCTCGTCCGCCAGGCCAGGTCGTCGAGGTTTCGGGCGGGCATCGGGCACCTCTTCGCGTCGCGGCCTCACATCTGCATGGCCACCCGCTCGATCAGGGCCGCCGACTCCTCCTGGCCCAGCGCCAGCCTGCGTAGGTGGTCGAAGACGAGCCTACCCCTGGCAACGTCCCCGGCCTTCTCGATGTGGACCGACCCCATGGGGTGCTCGACGTAGCCGATGTCGGGCTCTCCCAATCCCTCGAAGCTGAGCAGCGTGAACGCGCCGGTGACGCCTTGATGAGCGCCGACGTCGGCCGGCAGCACCTGGATCGTGACCGAGTCGAGTTCGGCGGCCTCCACCACCTGCGCGAGCTGCGCGCACATGATGTCGGCGTCGCCGATCATGCGGCGCAGAGCCGACTCCTCGATCACCGCATCCAAGGTCAGTGGGTTCTCCGGGTCTCGCAGCCGGTCTTGGCGGATCATGCGGATCGCGACGTCGTTCTCCCGCACGGCCGGGCTTCCGATGTGCCCGGAGCTCTCGAACAGGGACCGCGCGTACTCGGCGGTCTGCAGTAGCCCGGGCAGGCAGTTCACCGCGTACTCGCGCACCGCGCTCGCCTCGGCCTCGAGTGGCACGTAGCCGTGGTCGTCGAGGCCGTAGGCGCGCCACCAACCCTTGGCGCCGGCGGCGCGGGTGAGGTCGAGGATCTCGTTCCACCGGTCGCCGCCGACGCCGAAGATGTCCATCATCGTGCGCACGACGTGCACGTCGACGCCCTGGTGGGCGTTCTCTATCCGGCTGAGTTTGCTCGGGGAGAAGTCCAGCCGGGGTGCGGCGGCCTCGATCGTGAAGCCGGCCTTCTGGCGCATCTCGCGCAGGACGCGGGCGAGTTGCCGTCTGCGGACGAGGGCCCCGCTGCGCACACCCATGGTCACAGAGTGTCAGTGGGAGGTGCGAGGTGAAAGATCCAGGTGTCAGACTCGGGCTCATGCACGTCCCGCGGTTCTTCGTCCGCCAGAAGATCACGATGATGGTCAACCGCTACGAGATCCGGGGCGCCGCGCCGGACGGCAGTGAGGGCCCGCTGCTCGCGTTCGCCCAGCAGAAGCGCATGAAGCTGCGCGAGGAGATCATCTTCTACGCCGACGAGTCCCGCTCCCGGGCGGTGTTCTCGTTCAAGGCGCGCCAGCGGCTCGACGTGCACGCCGAGCACGACGTGTTCGACGAGTACGGCAACGCGCTCGGCTACTTCCGCAAGGAGTTCGGAGCGAGCCTGCTGCGTTCGACGTGGCGCATGGCCGGCCCGGGGTACGAGGCCATCGGCAAGGAACGCAGGCCCGTCATCGCGATCCTGCGCCGGGTGTGGGACTTCATCCCGTACCTCGGGGACATATGGGTGCCGTTCGTCTTCCACTTCGACTTCGTCGACACCGCGACCGGGCAGCCGGTGCTGATCAGCGAGCGGAAGAAGGCGATCCGCGACCGCTACGTCATCGACGTGCCGGATCCGCGCGTCGACTTCCGGGTGGCTGCGTCCATGGCGGTGGCGCTGGACGCGCTGCAGTCGCGGTGAGTGCGCGGCGGCGTCACGCCGGATGGGCTCCCAGCGCGCGCAGCACGACATCGGCGACGTTGTCGAGGTAGCCGGGCTCGGCCGGGGCCCGCCGGACGGAGAGCCGCCAGTAGACGGGCGCTGCGACCAGGTCGAGGGCCAGCTCCAGGTCGGTGTCGGCGGGTAGCTCGCCGCGGTCGATCGCGCGTCGCAGGACGGTGGCGCCCAGCGCGCGCCGCGGGTCGCCGATCGCCGCCCGCACGGCCTCGGCGACCTCGGTGTTGCGCACGCCCTCGGCCGTGAGATCGGGGAGGATCCGGGAGAAGCGGGGGTGGGTCAGCCATTCGTGCAGCCCCTGCAGGAGGCCGATGAGGTCACCGCGCAGCGATCCGGTGTCGGGTGCCGTGGCCAGCTCGATGCTGAATTCCCCGAGCACCGCCATGACCATCTCCTGCTTCGACGGCCAGCGCCGGTAGAGCGCGCTCTTGCCGACCCCCGCCCGCCGGGCGACGGCCTCCATCGAGAGCCTGCCGTACCCGGTTTCGGCCAGCTCGTCGAGCACGGCTCGGTGATCGCGTCGGTGACATCGGCCTGCAGGACGGCGGCACCGGTCGGCGTCCGCTTCGAGCTCGCTTCCACGGTCGCCGAGTATGGCATGGACGGGACGGTCCCGTCCCGCTATGGTTCGTCGGGACGGGGCCGTACCGTCCGTTTCTGAGGAGTTTCGGGATGACCACACCGACCGACGTCGTCGACCGGGCCATGGACCTGCTGCTCGCCCATGACATGGCCGGGTTCGCGGGCCTGTGGGCGGTCGACGGGACCATCGAGTTCCCGTTCGCGCCCGCCGGCTACCCGCAGCGGGTGGAGGGCCGCGCCGCCGTCACGGAGTACTTGCGCGACTACACCGACCACGTCGACCTGCGTGCGATCACGAGCCGGACGGTGCACCGCACCGCCGACCCGGAGGTGGTCGTCGTGGAGTTCGAGGTGGACGGCATCGCGGTGCGCACCGGGCGGCCGTACCGGATGAAGTACATCAGCGTGATCACCGTGCGCGGCGGCGAGATCGCCGGCTACCGCGACTACTGGAGCCCGGTCGCCGCCGCCGAGGCCCTCGGCGGTGCGGACGGCATGGCGGACCTGGGTGGTGCGCGATGACCGTGCTCGTCACCGGCGGCACCGGGACCACCGGCAGTCGTGTCGCGGCCGGGTTGCGCGAGCGCGGTGTGCCGGTGCGCGTCGCGAGCCGCCGCCCAGGGGCCGGGCAGGTCCGCTTCGAGTGGGCCGACCCCGGCACCCACGCACCGGCGCTGGACGACGTGCGCGCCGTCTACCTCGTCGCTCCGGTCGGAGTCGCCGACCCCGCACCGCTCGTGGCGCCGTTCCTCGACCGGACGCGGGAACGCGGGATCCGGCGCGTGGTGCTGCTCAGCTCGTCCGCGGTGCCGGAGGGGGCGCCGGGTCTGGGCGAGCTGCACCGGATGGTGTGCACCGGCGTCGCGGAGTCCACGGTGTTGCGGCCGTCCTGGTTCATGCAGAACTTCCTCGGCGACCACCCGCACGCCCGCTCCGCGCGTGCCGACGGCGAGATCGTCACGGCCACCGGGGCCGGGCGGGTGGCGTTCGTCGACGCGGGCGACATCGCGGCGGTGGCCGTGCACGCCCTGTCCGACGAGGAGCCGCACACCGGCGAGTACGTGCTCACCGGGCCGGAGGCGTTGAGCTACTCCGACGCGGCCGCCGTGCTGGGCGCAGCCACCGGCCGCGCCGTCCGCCACCGGGCGGTCGCGTCGGGGAGCTGGCCGAGCGCCTCGCGGCGGCCGGTTACCCGCCGGACTTCGCTGCGCAGCTCGCCGGCCTCGACGCGGACATCGCCCGCGGCACCGAGGACCGGACGACCTCCGCGGTGCAGGACGTCACGGGGCGCCGCCGCGGTCCTTCCGCGAGGTCGTCGAGGAGGCCCACCGCGGGGCGGGGGTGGCGTCGTGAACCTGGTGTTCGCGCAGAACCCCCAGTACGAGTTCGAAATGCTGCGCGTCATGGGGCAGACGCCTACGGCGCCGCCGAGATCGGCGAGTGCCTCGCCACCGCGCGGCGCGTGGTCGAGGGTGACGACGACAGCTGGTACCGCGAGTGGTCGGCCACCGCGGAGTGGGTGCTCGCCAGGGGCGAGGAAGCCCTCGCGGGCGGTCACCGGACCAGTGCCCGCGACGCGTTCCTGCGCGCGGCCAACTACTTCCGCACCTCCGAGTTCTTCCTCCACGGCGATCCCGGCGACCCCCGCATCCGCGCGGCGTCGGGCCGGGGTGTCACGACGTTCCGGAGGGCGGCCGAGCTGTTCACGCCGGCCGCCGAGTTCCTCGAGATCCCCTACGAGGGCGTGACGCTGCCCGGCTACTTCTTCTCCTGCGGCGCGCCGAGCCGCGCCCGCTGATCGTGGTGCACAACGGTTTCGACGGCACGGGGGAGGAGATCTGGTCGATGATCGGGCACGCCGGGCGCGAGCGCGGCTACCACGTGCTCGCGTTCGAGGGGCCGGGGCAGGGGCAGGTGATCCGGGAGCTCGGGCTGCCGTTCCGCCCGGACTGGGAGCACGTCGTCGGCCCGGTGCTCGACGTGGCCGCGGCCCGCCCGGACGTGCGCGCCGATCGGATCGGGCTGGTCGGGATCAGCATGGGCGGCGTGCTCGCCCCGCGCGCGGCGGCCTTCGACGACCGGATCGCCGCGGTCGTCGCGTTCGACGGGGTGTACGACATGGGGACGGTGCCGCTGGACTACGTCCTGCGCACCCCGCCCGGCGAGCGGGACGCGGTGCTCGCGCGGCTGCGCGCCCCGCACGACCCGGAGCTCGACGCGCTCATCGAGCGCCGCATCGCCGAGGACGGCACGATCCGCTGGTTCACCGAGCACGGCCGCTGGGTGATGGGCGAGCCGACCACCCGCGGGCTGTACGCGCGCTGGGCGGACTTCACCGTCGCGGACGGGGTCGCCGAGGAGATCACGTGCCCGGTGCTCGTCGTCAAGGGCGAACAGGACCAGACGCTGCACGGCCAGCCCGAGCAGCTGCTCGCCCACCTCACCGCCCCGGCCACCCTGCTGGAGTTCGACGCCCGATTCGGCGGCGCCCTGCACAACCAGGTCGACGTCCTGCGCCGGGCCGCCGGCGTGATCCACGACTGGCTGGACGACGTACTGGCCCCCTGACCCGCACCCGGAGGTCCGCAATGACGCTCGACCCCCGCACACCGCAGGAACCCGCTCTCCGGGCCGGGGCGATCGGGGTGCCCGGCATGGTCGCCGTGGTCGTCGGCGCCACCGCCCCGATCACCGCGCTCGCCTCGCTGCGCGAGCGTCGTGCGGGCCGCCGCGCGCGGCCGGGTGACCGGCTCCGCGTGGGCCACCCGCGTCGCGCCGGTCGTCGCGGGCGCCGCGCTGCTGACGTGCGGCCTGCTGATCGTCGCCAACTACGGCGACGTCACCGGCAGCTCGTCGCCGTGGATCAACGTGCTCCCCCTGCTCCTCGCCGCGGGCGCGGGCTACGGGGCGTACGCCCAGCGCCGCCGGGCCGCCCTCGACGTGCGGGTGGATCAGGAGTGAGGGCCGGTTCGCCGGCTCGGCGCGAGCAGCCGGGCCGGGTTG
The DNA here is from genome assembly GCA_001942185.1 of Pseudonocardia sp. CNS-004. GTDB lineage: Bacteria > Actinomycetota > Actinomycetes > Mycobacteriales > Pseudonocardiaceae > Pseudonocardia. The sequence continues at coordinate 8,968 of MKJV01000078.1, read as the reverse complement.
GTCACGAGCATCTGCCGGATGTCGGCCTCACCCGCGCCCCCGGCGCGCAGCATCGGCAGCACTCGGCGGGGGATGTTCTCGTAGTGCCAGTGCGGCGCGTGCACCGCGCGCCACGACGGCGGGGTCATCCGGCTGAAGCAGGCCGCGTCGTGGGACAGCACCATCCGGTCGGCGTACCCCAGCCGGAGCAGCGCGAGGACGGTGGCGACCCTGCGGTCGTCGGGCAGGACGTGCTCCATGCCGAACCGGTCCATGCCGATCGTGGCGCCCTCGTCCATCAGCCGTCGCAGGTACTCCAGGTCCTCGGTGTCCCCGGAGTGACCGATGACCGTCCGTTCGGGCGCGACGCCGCGGCTGCGCAGGAATGCCAGCTGATCGAGCCCGCCCCGCAGCGCGGGCCGGCTGTGCGTGGTGACGGCGACCCCGGTGTGCCGGTGCGCCTCCGCGGCGGCGGTGAGCACCCGGGCCACGTCGTCGGTGATGCCTTCCTCGTCGGTGACGACCTTGATCATCCCCGCGGTGACGCCGGTGCCGGCGATCCCCTCCTCGATGTCGCGCACGAAGTACTCGACGAGCGGATCGGGGCCGTCCACGAGCCGTCCGGGGCCGTTCGTCCGGAAGAACGGCGGCAGCACGTTCGACGTGTAGTACCCGGTGGCCGCGACCAGGTGCACCGGGACGCGCTCCGCCACCCGGGCTGCCCGCGCGACGTCGCGGCCGAGACCGAGCACGGTCAGGTCCACGACCGTGCGGATCCCGAGGTCGTGCAGCCGGGTCAACGCGGCCACCGCCGTCTCGACGGCGGCCTCGGCGTCCCACTCCGGGTGCGGGTGGTTGAGGTCCAGCTCCGGGCTCCCGACGAAGACGTGCTCGTGGATCAACGTCGGTCCGAGCTCCCCGGGCCGGACCGGCCCGCGGAACGTCGGGACGTCCGGCGTCACGGGGTGGCCGAGCCGCGGATCGCCTCGTAGACCGTGAGCTGCTCCGGGGTGAGGTTCGCGCGCAGGTACTGCTCGGCCCGCGCGCGGAACGCGGCCGTGTCGACGTCGTCGACCACCTGGAAGGCGCCGCCGGCGGCCCACTCGTCGAGGATCCGCTTCTCGTCCTCCTCGACGCAGCCCGGCACCTGCGCGACTGCCGCGTCGACCGCCCGTGACAGCGCGTCCTGCTGCGGCCCGCTCAGCTCGTTCCACACCGGGCCGACGAGGACCAGGTTCGAGTTCTCCTGGTGGCTCGACATGCTGAGGAAGTCCTGCACCTCACCGAGGTTCTGAGAGTCGATGTTGACGATCGGGTTCTCCTGGCCGTCGACGATCCCCTGCTGCAACGCCAGGTAGAGCTCCTCGTACGCCACCTCGGTGGGGTTGGCGCCCAGCGCGGCGGCGTTCATCAGGAACTGCGGCGAGTTGGGGAAGCGCATGCGCAGGTTCGCGAGATCCTCCGGCCTGCGGATCGGCTGGTTCGCCGTGAACTGGCGGGCGCCGCCGACCACGCGCCGAGCACCGTCGTGCCGGTGGACTCCGCGAAGCCGTCGGTGAGCGCGGTGGACGCGTCGCTCCCGAAGAAGCGTGCGAGGTGCTCGCCGTCGTCGAAGGCGTAGGCGGCGTCGACGACGCTCATCGGCTCGTACGCGGCGCCGAGCGCGGAGGCGCCCTGGATGTCCATGTCGATGTCGCCGGAGATCACCGACTGGATGCGGTCGGCGTCGCCGCCGAGCTGGCTGGCGGGGAAGACCTGGACCGTCAGGTCGACGTTCGCCGCCGCGACCTCGTCCGCGATGACCTGCGCACCGCAGCGGTGCTGGGGCTGCTGGTCGGTGTAGCTGTGGGCGAGGGTCAGCTCGACGGCACCGCCCTGCCCGCCTGCCGCATCACCGCCTCCGCCGCATGCCGCGGCGAGGAGGAGCGGGAGGGTGAGGGCCGCGATGCGGGCACGGCGGCGGCGCTGTGTGGACATGATCATTCCCTTCGTTGGGCGGCCGGGCCGACCTCGTCGGCGACGAGCTCGTCGAAGTCGCGTGTCATGGCCGATCGGTCCGCGGGACGACCGGTGATCAGCTCGAACGAGTCGGCGGCCTGGTTGATCGCCATCCCGGCCCCGGTCAGGACCCGGCAGCCGCGGGCCGACGCCGCTCGCACGAGCTCGGTGAGCAGCGGCCGGTAGACGATGTCGGCGACCCACAGGTCGTCGCGGAGCAGCGCGGGATCGACCGGGGAGCCGGGGTGTGCCGCCATCCCCATCGGCGTGGCGTTCACCAGACCGGAGGCCGTTGTGACGAGGCGCGGGAGCTCGGCAGGCGCCCCGATCACGAGCTCGAGGCCCTCGCCCCGCACCGTCCCGGCGAGCCGCTCCGCCCGGCCGGCGTCGGTGTCGACGACTCGCAGCTGCCGCACTCCCAACCCGGCGAGCGCGTGCGCCACCGCCGTGCCGGCCCCGCCCGCACCCACCAGGACCACCCGCTCGATGTCGCGCCCGCCAGCCCGTTGCCGACGGCCGTGGCGAAGCCGGTGACGTCGGTGTTGTGGCCGCGCGTGCGCCCGCCGTCGACGAGGACCGTGTTGACCGCGCCGATCGCCGCCGCCTCGGGAGCCAGCTCGTCCACCACCGAAGCCATCACCTGCTTCACGGGATGGGTGACGTTCAGCCCGTCGAAGCCCAGCTCGACCGCGTGCGCGAGCAGGCCGCCCAGGGACTCCCGGTCGAGCCGGGAGCCCGCCAGCTCCACGGTCTTGTACGTGTAGCGCAACCCCTGCCGGGCGGCCTCCCGCTCGTGCAGCTCGGGGGAGAGCGATGGCCCGATGCCCTGGCCGAGCAGGCCGGCCAGGTAGGAACGCTGCTCGGATCGGCTGGTCACAGCCCCAGCACCTTGGGCAGCCAGACGACGGCGTCGGGGAAGGCGATGATCAGCACGACGAGCACGAGGAACGGCACGATGAAGGGCAGCGAGCCCAGGAACACCTCGCTGACCTTCGTGCGGGCCACCGAGCTCAGCACGTAGAGGACGGTGCCCACCGGCGGGGTCAGGAGCCCGATCATCAGCGTGATGATCATCAGCACCCCGAGCACGATCGGGTCGACGCCGAACCCGGCGCTGATCGGCAGCAGGATCGGCACCACGAGTACCAGCGCGGCGGTCGGGTCGACGACCGTCCCGAGCACCAGCATCAGCAGGGCCGTGATCACCAGGAACGCGGTCGCGCTCCCCGTGAAGGCGAAGATGCTTTCGGTCACCAGTTGCGGCACCCGCTCGCGCGCGAGGATGTAGCCCAGCAGCGCTGCGGACGCGACGATCAGCATGATCGCCCCGGTCGTGACGACGGTCTCGGCCAGCACGCCGGGGAGGTCGCGCACGCGCAGGGTCCGGTAGGCGAAGCAGAGCAGCAGCATGTACGCGACGCCGACGGCGGCCGCCTCGGTGGGGGTGAACGCCCCGCTGAGGATTCCCCCGAGGATGACCACCGGGGCGCCGAGCGGGGCGATCACGCGCTTCCCGGTGGCGAGCACCCGTTCCCTCGAGAAGCCCACGGCGGTGATGTCGGGGTGGCGGCGGGCCTGGAGGAACACCACGACGCACAGCCCGAACGCCATGAGGAGCGCCGGGACGACCGATGCCGCGAACAGCGCACCGGTCGACACGGCAGCCAGCCCGGCGAAGATCACGGCGGGAATGCTCGGCGGCATGACCGGGGCGATCAGCGCCGCGGCCCCCGTGACCCCGAGGCCGAACCGCAACGGGTAGCCGTTGCGGAGCATCGCCGGGATCTGGATCTTGCCGAGCGCCGCGCGTCGGCGACAGCGGACCCGCTCATCCACGAGAACCCGACGCTGACCCCCACGCTCACGTACCCGAGCCCGCCCCGGACCCGCCCGAGCACGGCGAGGGCGAAGTCGAAGAGCAGCGCGGCGATGCCGCCGCGGTTGGCGAGCACGCCGAGCAGGATGAACAGCGGCACGGCGAGCAGGGGGAAGCTCGCGGTGGCGTTCACGATCAGCCGCAGGCTCATGCCGACCGACTGCCCGATCGACAACATGTAGACCAGCGAGGGCCCGAGGAAGGCGAACGCCACCGGGACGCGCAGGGCCAGCAGCAGCACGATCCCGAGGCTGAGCAGCAGCAGACTCAACGCTCGGCCTCGCTGCGCTCGGCCGGCGCTTCGCGCAGGCGCTGTGACATTGATTCGCTCGCGAGCTCGCTCAACCCCGCACCTCACCGTGCTGGGCGGCCGGCGGTCCGGCCGACCGTGCGAACCCGATCGCGGCCACGACGCCGCGGATCGCGGTGCTGAGGAAGCCGAGGAACGGGAAGAGGTAGAGCCAGGAGAGCGGCAAGCGCAGGGACGGCGACTTCAGGCGACCCTGGGAGACCATCAGGTCCCACGCCTCCACCGCGAACCCGGCTCCGACGGCCGCGACCGTCAGCGCCGCGAACACCCGCACCACCCGCAGGACGATCGGGTTCTCCAGGCCGTCGACCAGTTGGAGCGTGATGTGCGAGTCGGTGGTGACCAGGACGCCCGCGACGGCGACGGTGAGCCACACGAGGCAGAAGCGCGCGAGCTCGCCGGTCCACGCCCATCCGGTCACCGGGAGGTAGCGCTGGGCGGCCTGCACCAGCACCAGGACGAAGATGAGGACGAGGGCCGCGGCGGCCAGCCCGATCTCCACCCGGGTCACGAGGGCCGCCCAGGACGCCCACCTGCGGCGTTCGGGGGCGCCCGCCACTTCTCGGCCCATCGATCGGCCCTTCCGGCGTCGTTGCACGGTCACGTCGCGCTGGACCGTAGGCAGCACCATCAGCGCTGGCAAGCGGTTGCCATGGTTGCCAAACCGGCGTGATCCGACTGTGATGGTGAACGTGGGCAACCCGACGATCTACGACGTGGCCAGGGTCGCGGGCGTCGCGACCTCCACGGTGTCGCGCGTCTTCGGCAAGCCGGGGCGCATCGCCGACGCCACCAGGGACCGCGTGCTCCGGGCCGCCCGCGAGCTGGGTTACGAACCCAACCCGCACGCCCGCGCGCTCACCTCGAACCGCACGCAGACGATCGCGATGGTCGTCTCCGACATCACCAACCCGCACTTCTTCGAGCTGATCCGCGGTGCGGAGATGCGGGCCAAGGCGGCCCGGTACACGCTCGTCCTCGTCACGCCGAGGAGTCCACCCGGATGGAGCTCGAGCAGGTCACCCGCCTGACGAGGTCCGTCGACGGGTTCCTGCTCGCGGCCAGCAGGCAGCCCGACGACAAGCTCGCCGAGCTGGCCGCCGCGCGTCCGGTCGTCCTGATCAACCGCCGGGTCCCGAACATCGGGAGCGTGGTCCTCGAACCGTGGGAGGGCAGCCGCCAGATCGTCGCCCACCTGGCCTCACTCGGGCACACCCGCATCGTCTACCTCGCTGGACCGCCCAGCTCCTGGATGGCCACGAGCCGCTGGGCCGCGCTCCGCGACGCCGCAGCGGAACTCGGGGTGAGCGCGGTGCGCAGCGGCCCGTACACGCCGACCGTGTCGAGCGGAGGAGCCGCCGCCGACGCCGCGATCGGGACCGGCGCCACCGCGATCGTCGCCCACAACGACCTGCTGGCCATCGGCGTGCTGCGCCGCCTGGCCGACCGGTCCGTCCGGGTGCCCGCAGACGTGAGCGTCGTCGGTTTCGACGACATCTTCGCGGCCGACCTGTGCACACCGTCGCTCACGACCCTCGGCGGCGCCCACTCCGACGTCGGGCGGGCCGCGGTGGAGATCCTCCTGGAGTCGTTCGACCACCCCCGCAACCAGCTCCCGACCCCGCAGATCGTCCTGCCGTCGCAACTGGTCCTGCGGGCGTCGACGGGCTCGGCCCCTGAGCCGCGACGCCGCAACATCGCGACCGTCCACGGCGGATAGCCTGCGCGTCGTGCTCGAACTGTCGGACGACCTGTTGCGACCGATGCCCGGTCGGATCGTCCATGTGTCACCGCTGCGGTCGAGCCCGGCCGCCGGTACGTGGGCCATCGTCGTCCCGCTCGCGCCGTTCTCCGCAACCGACCACTACGGTCCCGCGACGTTCCGCCCCGGCACCGGTGGACCCGAGATCATCGAGACGGCGGTTGTCGGCGAGTTCATCGATCTTCCCGGCGATGACCTGGCCGCATTGACCGACCGCACGTTCGACTTCCCGGTCAACCCGCACGACGGATACATCGATGCGAGCATCTACCTGGGTGGGAGCCACAATCCGGTGGACATCACCCGCATGGAGTTCGGTGCGGCTCGTTCGGAGTCCATCGACGTTGCACTGCACGCCGCATTCGACTTCGCCCAGGAAGGCGTCGAGATCGCGAACAGGTCGGCGATGCTGCACGTCACCCTTCGGTTCGAGCAGCTCGACTGACCCCGACCGCCCCGGTGTCAGCCGGCCTGTGACTGCAGCACCAGCGCTCCGTCGCGGACGTCCACCACCACCCGGCCGCCCGCGCCCAGCTCACCCCCGATGATCAGCCGGGACAGCGCGCGGTCGACCTCGCGCGCGATGGTGCGCCGCAACGGGCGGGCGCCCAGATCCGGCTGGTGGCCGCGCTCGGCGAGCCAGTCGACGGCGGCCGGTGTGACCTCCAGCCCGATGTCCTGGGCGCGGAGGCGCTCGGCGGTGCCGGTGAGCAGCAGCTCGGTGATGCGCCGCAGTTCGTCGCGGTCGAGAGCGGGGAAGAGGACGACGTCGTCGACCCGGTTGAGGAACTCCGGACGGAAGTGCACGCGCGCCATGGCGAGCACGCCCTCACGCACCTGCTCGGAGAGCCGGCCCGTGTCCGTCAGCAGCCGGTCGGCACCCAGGTTGCTCGTCATGATCACCACGGTGTGGGTGAAGTCGACGGTGCGGCCGTGGGAGTCGGTGAGCCGGCCCGCGTCGAGCACCTGCAGCAGCGTGTTGATGACCTCGGCGTTCGCCTTCTCGATCTCGTCGAGCAGCAGCACGGCGTAGCGGGTGCGGCGCACGGCCTCGGTGAGCAGGCCCGCGTCCTCGTAGCCGACGTGCCCCGGCGGGGCACCCACCAGGCGCATGGCGCTGCCGCGGTCGGCGTACTCGCTCATGTCGAAGCGCAGCAACGCGTCGACGCTGCCGAAGAGCGCCTCCGCCAGCGCGCGGGCCAGCTCGGTCTTCCCCACCCCCGTGGCCCGAGGAACAGGAACGACCCCACCGGCCGCTCCGGGTGGGCGAGGCCGGCGCGCCCGGCCCGCACGGCGTCGGCCACGGTCTCGACGGCCTCGTCCTGCCCGATCACGCGCCGGTGCAGCAGCGTCTCCAGGTCGAGCAGGCGCCGCCGCTCGGCCCCGGTGAGCCGGGCGACCGGGATGCCGGTGCTGTCGGAGACGATGCGCGCCACGTCGTCGGGGCCGATCTCGACCGGCTGCCCGGACGGCTGCTGCCCGGACGTCTGCTGGGCGGGCCCCGGCGCCGCCCCGAGAGCGGCCTCCGCCGCCTCGATCTCGCGGGTGAGCAGGTGCGCGCGCTCGAAGTCCTCGGCGTCGACGGCCACCTCGCGGGCCCGCCGCAGCTGCTCGAGCTCCTCCGCGCCGCCCGGTCGGCCGGGCGGGGGGCGGGCTCACCGGAGCGGAACCGCGCCCGGGAGCTCGCGCGGTCGAGCAGGTCGATCGCCTTGTCGGGCAGGAACCGGTCGGGCACGTACCGATCCGACAGCTCGGCCGCGGCGACGAGCGCCGGGTCGGAGATCCGCACGCCGTGGTGCTCCTCGTAGCGCGACCGCAGCCCGCGCAGGATCGCGATCGTGGCCTCCACCGTCGGCTCGGCGATCGGCACCGGCTCGAACCGCCGCTCCAGTGCGGCGTCCTTCTCGATGCGGCGCCGGTACTCCTGCACCGTGGTGGCGCCGATCAGCCGCAGGTCACCGCGGGCGAGCGCGGGCTTGAGCATGCTCGCCGCGTCCATCGGAGCGCCCTCGGCCGACCCGGCCCCGATCACGGTGTGCAGCTCGTCCAGGAACAGCACGATGGACCGCTCGGCGGCGACCACCTCGTCGATCACGCCCGTGAGCCGCTGCTCGAAATCGCCGCGGTAGCGGGTGCCCGCCACCATGCCGGCGAGATCGAGCGCCACGACCCGCACCCCGCGCAACGACTCCGGCACGGCTCCGTCGGCCACCCGCTGCGCGACCCCCTCCGCGATCGCCGTCTTGCCGACGCCCGGATCACCGACCAGCACCGGGTTGTTCTTCGTGCGCCGGGCCAGCACCTCGAGCACCTGGTCGATCTCGGAGTCGCGCCCGATCACCGGGTCCAGACCACCCCGGACGGCCTCCGCGGTGAGATCTCTGCCGAACCGGTCGAGCCGGGGCGTGCGGTGATCGGAGGCGGGCCGCCGGTTGCCGGCGGCGCCCATGGCGTCACCGAGCGTGCTCTCGAGATTGCCGATGAGCCGCTCGAAGAGGTCGTCGAAAGGTCCGGGGTTGGGCCCGGGGCGGTCCTGCGGCACGTCCACCTCCTGGGTGTTCCCCTTCGATGGTCCTCCGCCGGACCGGTTCGCGCCGCTCCCGTTTCGCACGAACGGCACTCTCGTCCGATGGAGCGGGACGAGCGTGCCGTTCGTCCCACAGGAGCGCTCCCCGGAGCGTGCAGGGCCGGGGCTCGCACGGATCGGCGGCTGGTGATCGATCCGAGATGCGGGGAATCGCCCCCACGAGGGCGCGAACCGTGGTCTCGCAACGATCAAGCCTCATGATCGGTCCGAGTTGGGCCGGATCGCCCCGCCCGGGGCGCTGAACGCGATCTCGCAACGATCATGCCCACGTGCGACAACCGGGCTGGGTGGACTCAGGCCGCGCGGGCCTTGTCGAAGCGGTCTGTGGCGTCGGCCCAGTTGACGACGTTCCACCAGGCCTTGACGTAGTCGGGCTTGACGTTGCGGTACTGCAGGTAGAAGGCGTGTTCCCACATGTCGAGCATGACCAGGGGGATCTGGCCTGCGGGGAGGTTG
>MKJV01000077.1 GCA_001942185.1 Pseudonocardia sp. CNS-004 | reverse complement strand
CGCGCTCGGCGGCTTCGGGGTCGGCGACGCGGGTGTGGCGCCATTTCGGGTCGCCGGCGGCGATGGCGGCGCCGATCTGGGTGAGGGTGGCGGTGTCGGTGCCGGTGACCCGGCTGATGGCCCGCACCTTGGAGTAGGAGATCTTCCCGGCCCGGAACGCTCGGTGATCCTCGGTAACTGTTGCAGGGCGTGGGCGACCCGGACCCGTTCGGCCGCGGTGCGCAGGTTCATCCCGGCCCGCCACGACAGCCAGTGGGCGCACGAGCGGATGCCGTCTCCGGCCCATCCGCTGCGGTCGTCGAACTCGGCCAAGAGTTGGAGGAAGCGGCATTCGGCGGCGGCGATGTGCCCGGCCAGGGGTCAACAGTTCGGATTCGAGGTCATCGGTGCTCATGCGCTGCAACAGACCCGCCATGGAGCCGGGCAACTCGGGAGGCGGCGGCGTGGGCAACCGCGTGGGCGCCGATGTGGGCAGCGATAGGGGCTTCGGAGTGGGCGGTTGTGTGGGCTGCGGGGTGGGTCGGGAAATCACTGAGGTGGACATGAGCTCCTCCTGATAGCGGGCTGGTGTTCGCTTTCAGGATGGCAGTGGGGTCTGACAGTTTCGGGGTTGTTCGGTGCGTTCCGCGGAACGCGGAACCCGGTGGTCCACAGTTTCCTCTGGCGGGCGCCGGGGTGCGGATCGGGACCATCGGATAGTGGCGTGGGCTCCCGGCGGTGACGGTCTCGTCGAGATACGGCGTGCCCCCATGTCGGGACGGCCGTCAACGCCACCACGGTGTTCGGTAGTGATCGCCACCCAGCCACGCCGGCGCGCAAGGGGAGGATGCGAAGGAAGCGACCGCACCCGAGACCCCAGCCCGAAGGCCGGGGGCAGAGCTGCGACGGTGACCAAGGCGCGCCCACGAGAGCCGGGCTACGAGGCAGCACTCCGGGCGGAACAGAGCACTGCGTTCAGCGGAACGCTCGGGCCGGGCCTGGGGTCCTTGCGGTCGTGCGCCATGGCGCCGATGACCATGACGTCGTGCAGCGGCGGAATTGCGGTTTCAGCAAGAAAACTCGCTGCCGCGTGATGATCGGGGGAGGTTCGGTGGCGGAGGTGGTCACGATGAGCCGTGAAGGTGGGTCCGGCCGGTACGACGTGGTGATCGTCGGCGGCGGGCCTGCGGGGTTGAGCGCCGCGTTGATGCTCGGGCGGGCCCGGCGGTCCGTGCTGGTGGTCGACGGCGGCGAGCCCCGCAACGCGCCCGCGGCGCACATGCACGGCTACCTGTCCCGCGACGGGGCGGCGCCCGGCGGGTTCCTCGCCGCCGGGCGGGACGAGGTGCTCGGCTACGGCGTCGAGATCGTCACCGGCAGGGCGAGTACGGCGACCCGCGACGCCGCCGGCTTCACGGTCGGGATCGACGGCGGCCGCACGGTGCGCGCGCGGCGGCTGCTGATCGCGTCCGGGGTGGTCGACGAGCTGCCCGACGTGCCCGGTCTGGCGGCCCGGTGGGGGCGCGACGCGCTGCACTGCCCGTACTGCCACGGCTGGGAGGTCCGCGATCAGCGGATCGGGGTGCTGGCCACCGGGCCGATGAGCGTGCACCAGGCGCTGCTGTTCCGGCAGTGGACCGACCGGCTGACGTTGCTGCTGCACACCGGCCCGCCACTGGACGAGCGGGACGCCGAGCGGCTGGCAGCGCGCGACATCATCGTCGTTCGCGGCGAGGTCGCAGGCGTGGAGGCGCTCGACGACCGGCTGGTCGGCGTTCGCCTGGCGACAGGTGTGGCGATCCCGCTGGATGCGCTCGCGGTGATGCCCCGGCCGGCGCCCCGGTCCCCGATCCTGTCCGGGTTGGGGCTTGAACCGAGCCCTCACCCGGCGGGCGTGGGTGACTACATCGCCGCGGACGACACCGGGCTGACCCGGGTGCCGGGCGTGTGGGTGGCGGGCAACCTCGCCGATCTCGCCGCCAACGTGATGGGTTCGGCGAATGCAGGCGCGGTGGCGGCCGGCGCGATCAACGCGGACCTGATCAGCGAGGAGACCGACGCCGCGGTTCGGGCCCGGCGCGGTCCGTTCTCCCGGGACTCCGAAGCCGAGTTGTGCGAACTGGTGACGGGCGACCGCCGCCACGGCTGACGGCGACGGGCGGCGACGCCGTCACAGTGCCGCCCGCACCCGGATCTCCGCCACACCGGCCAACGCCCGGGAGACCGCGCAGCCGGCTTCGGCCGCCTCGGCGTGCGCCTGGAGGGTTTCGGCGTCGACGCCGTCCACGTCGACGGTGGTGTCGAGCTCGACGAGGTCGATGGTCGGGACGCCGTCGACGGGGCGGAGGCGCACCCGGGCGCTGGTGGTGATGCTGCGGGGGACGGCGCCGGCCTGAGTGAGCACGTGCGTCAGCGCCATGGAGAAGCAGCCGGCGTGGGCGGCGGCGAGCAGCTCCTCCGGGTTCGTGCTGCCGGCGGCGTCGTCGGTGAAGCGGGAGCGGAAGCTGTAGTCGGATTCCCAGCGTCGGGGGCCGACGACGAGGCGGCCGCTCCCGTCCTGCAGGTCGCCGGTCCAGGTCGCGCTCCCGGTGCGTACGGCCATGGCTCAGTTCCTCTCGTGGTTCGGTGCGACGGTGATGACAACCTTGCCGAGGGCGGACCCGCCGAGGTAGTGGCGGAACGCCTCGGGTGCGTCGTCGAAGGGGTAGACCCTGTCGAGGACCGGTCGGATCCGGTGGGTGCCCACGGTGTGGACGAGCTCGACGAGCTGGGCGCGGCTGCCGATCGCGACGGGCCGCAGCGTGGCGCCCGTGGCGAAGATCGTGTACGGGTCGACGGTCGGGGCCGGGCGGCCGGCGACGAAGCCGACGACGGCGATCTCGCCGCCGAGGGCGGCGGCGGCCAGGGAGAGCTCCAGTGCACCCGCCACGTCGACGACGATGTCGGCTCCGCGCCCGCCCGTGGCCGCGCGGACCGCGGCCGGCCAGTCGGGGGTGTCGCGGTGGTTCAGCACCACGTCCGCGCCGAGCTCCCGCAGGAGGTCCGCCCGCGCGTCCCTGCCGGTCGTGGCGATCACGCGCGCGCCGAGCGCCGTGGCCAGCTGCACGGCGAACAGCGACACGCCGCCGGTGCCGAGGGTCAGCACCGTGTCCCCGCTGCGTAGCCCACGTCCGCCGGTGAGTGCGTTCCACGCGGTGAGACCGGCGACGGGGAGGGTGGCCGCCTCGGCATCGGTGAGGTCGGAGAGGTCGTCCGGGATCTCGACGAGCGCGGCGGCGGGCAGCACGACGTGCTCGGCGAGCATCCCGTCGAGCGAGCCGCCGATCTGGTCGATGACGTCGAGGGAGAACGGCCCGTCCTGCCAGCGCGGGAACGCGTTGACGAGCACCCGCGCCCCCACCGCGGGACCGGCGACGTGCGGGCCGGCCGCTGCGACGACGCCGACGCCCTCGGCGAGCGGGATGCCGCCGTCGCGGACCGGCAGCACGTACCGGTCCTCGAGGATCATGCTTCGCGGTAGCCGAGCGAGGCCGCCCGCACCTCGACGAGTACCTCGCCGGGCCCGGGAACGGGGAGTTCGGAGACGTCGAGGCGGAGGCCGTCGAGGCCGGCGCCGGCGTCGAGCCGGTAGCTGCGCATGCCACGAGCGTCGCCCGGAGCAGGTGCCGGCGCCATTACCTCCTAGGTGCAGCGCCGGCCGAGCCCTACCCTTGCGGTGTGAGTGCCGGCGCGGGGGAGGTGCTGCGGTTCTGGCGGCGACGCCGCGGGATCAGCCAGCTGGAGCTGGCCACCGCGACCGGTGTGTCCACCAAGCACCTCAGCTTCGTCGAGAACGGGCGGGCGCGCCCGAGCAGGCAGCTGCTCGTCCACCTCGCCGACGCGCTGGACATGCCACTGCGTGAGCGGGACCGCCTGCTGCTCGCGGGCGGCCACGCGCCGCCGCAGGCAGCACCCGGCTCCCGGGACCGCGCGATGCGCCCGCTGCGGCAGGCCCTCGACACGCTGCTCGCCGCCCACGACCCGAATCCGGCGATCGTGGTCGACGCCCGCTGGGACCTCGTGGCCGCCAACGCCGCGGCCGACCTGCTGTGGGACGGCGTCGATCCCGCGCTGCTGACGCCGCCGGTCAACTTGCTGCGGCTGTCGACCCACCCCGAGGGCCTGCCGCGGATCTCCACAGCCACCCCGGTCTGCAGCCGGCCGTTGATCACCCGGTTGCGCCGGCAGGCCGACGAGGACGCCGACGACGCGCTCCTCGACCTCGTGCTCGAGGCCGAGCGGCACCTCGCCGCTTCCGCGGGCGCTCCGCCGCCCCGCTGGACCGGGGACGGCGTCATGGCGGGGTTCGAGCTCAAGACCCGGCTCGGCGTGGTCGGCCTGCACACCGTGATCGCCACGCTCGGTGCTCCGCTGGACGTCGGCGCGGCCGACCTGGCCCTGGAGACGTTCCTCCCCGTCGACGCGGACAGCGCCGCACTGCTGCGCGAGCTGGCCGCCACCCGGGCTGAATCGGTCCGGTAGGCCCGACGCTATCGTCGTGCGGTGCGGGCGATTCCTACGTTTCTCCTCCTCGCGGGCGTCGTGGCATCCGCCTATCGCAGCGTCCGGTCGGTGCAGCGCGTGCGCCGGGTGGTGGCGCTGACTCCCGGCACCCGGACCAGCGGCACGGGTGTGCCGGTGGTCGCGGTCGTCCCGGCTCGCGACGAGGAGGCGGTTCTCGACGAGTGTGTGCGGGGGTTGCGGGCCCAGACGCACGAGGACCTGCGGATCGTCGTCGTCGACGACGCGTCCACCGACGCCACCGGCGACATCGCCCGCCGCCACGCCGCCCAGGACCCGCGGGTCTCGGTGGTCCGCACGAGCGGGCCGCCGCGCGGGTGGAAGGGCAAGGTGCACGCGCTGTACGCCGGGCTCGGGTCGGTCGGGCCGATCCCCGGGTCGGCGTGGTTGTTGTTCGTCGACGCCGACGTCGTGCTGGGCCCGCAGGCCCTCGACCGGTTGCTCGACACGGCCGTCGGTGCGGGAGCCGACCTGGTGTCCAGCCCGGCGGGGCCGCCGGAGAAGAGGTCGGCGGTCTGGCCGTTGCTGGTGCCCGCCGGGCTGCAGATGATCGGGGAGAATGCCGACCCGGACGGCCGCGGGCGCAAGGCTTTCGCGATCGGACACTGCATCCTGGTCCGCCGGAGCGCCTACGACCGGTGCGGCGGCTGGTCGGCGCTGCGGAACCTGCGCAACGAGGACATCGCGCTCGCCACCGCGGTACGCGACCACGGCGGGGTGACCCGGCTGGTCGACGGGGTCGACCACGTCACCACCAGCGGGATGGACCCGTGGAGCCAGGGCTGGACCTCGTTCCGCAAGAGCTTCGTGGCCGGGACCCGCGGCTCCGTGCCGGTACTGGTCGGCGGTGGGCTCGGCCAGATCGTGCTGTCGCTCGCGGCGCCCGCCGCCGCCGTCTTCGGCAGGCGCGGGCTGCGGCTGGCCGGGCTCGCAGGCTGGGCGGCCAGGTGGTCGCACACCTGTTCGCCGCCCGGCTGATGCGGACGGGCACCTGGGTGGCGCCGTTCGCCCCGCTGTCGGGGGCGCTGTTCGGCGGGGTGCTCCTCGACGGCGCGGTGCGGGTGCTGCGCCGGTCGTCGGGGTGGAAGGGGCGAACCGACCGCTGGCCGTGACGCCCCGGCGTGCGTCGCCCCTCCCGCCTCACCTCAGCGGGTTCGAGGTGTTCCTCCAGCGGACGGTCGGGGCGAGCATGGCCCGGTCGACGCGGTCGCGGTGTCGCTCGACGATCGGGAACAGCGAGCTGATCAGGGTGTCCGACAGCAGGTGGGGCTTGAGGCCGAGCGACTGCAGGCCGGTGAACACCACGTTGTAGTGGTGCGAGTCGGCCTCGACGCGCGGGTTCTCGACGTTCTCCACCTCGGCGGCGCCGGGGAAGGCGGCGGCGACCGCCTTGGCCATCTCGTGTACGGACATCTGCTCGGTCAGCTGGTTGAACACGCGGAACTCGCCGGGCTCGGCCGGGTGCGCGACGGCGAGCCGGATGCACTCCACGGTGTCGCGAATGTCGATGATCCCGCGCGTCTGCCCCCCGGACCCGTACACCGTGAGGGGCTCGCCCAGCACGGCCTGGATGACGAACCGGTTGAGGACCGTGCCGAAGACGGCGTCGTAGTCGAAGCGGGTGGCCAGGGCCGGGTCGCGCTCGGTCAGCTCGGTCTGCTGGCCGTAGACGACGCCCTGGTTGAGGTCGGTGGCGCGCAGGCCCCACACCCGGCAGGTGAACTCGATGTTGTGGCTGTCGTGCACCTTGCTCAGGTGGTAGAAGCTGCCCGGCCGCTTGGGGAACAGCACCCGGTCGGTGCGGCCCTTGTGCTCCACTTCGAGCCACCCCTCCTCGATGTCGAGGTTCGGGGTGCCGTACTCGCCCATCGTGCCCAGCTTGACCAGGTGGATCTGCGGGTCGACCTCGGCGATGGCGTAGAGCACGTTGAGGGTGCCCACGACGTTGTTGTGCTGGGTGTGCACCGCGTGCTCGCGGTCGATCATCGAGTACGGCGCGGAGCGCTGCTCGGCGAAGTGGACGATCGCGTCGGGCCGGAAGGTCCGCGTGGTCTCCGTGACGAAGTCCCCGTCGCAGAGGTCCCCCACGAAGGTCTCGATCCGCTTCCCGGTCAGTGCGTGCCACACCTCGGTGCGCTTGTCGAGCGACTCGATCGGGACGAGGCTGCGCACCCCGAGCTCCTCGTCGTAGCGGCGTCGGAGGAAGTTGTCGACCACGGCCACGTCGGCGCCGGTCTCGGACAGGTGCAGCGCCGTCGGCCACCCGAGGTAGCCGTCCCCGCCGAGAACGAGAACCCGCACGTCACGTCCCACCTTCTGTCGCTGAAACGAACGTCCGGGGCCGGACATTCGAGAATGATCCATCCCATTTCTACGGCATGTCTGCTTCTTCGGCTCGCCGCGGTGGCCTCCCGGGTAGCGATCTAGGGCACACAGCGGCCGCCGCCAGGGCCGGGTTAGGTTGGTAAGGCTCACCTCATCGATCGGAGTCTTACGTGCGTTCTGCCTCCCGGAGCCACCTCCTGGCGGCCGCAGTCCTGGCCGTCGGCCTCGCGCTGGCGGCGTGTGCCGGACCGGCGCCGTCAGCCGACCCTGCCACACCCGCCGCGGGCGGGGCCGCGTTCCCCGTCGCCATCGAGCACGCGCTGGGCGAGACCGTGATCCCGGCGGCCCCCGCAAGGGTGGTCACGTGGGGTTTCGGCACCACCGACACGGCGCTCGCGCTGGGCGTGGTCCCGGTGGCGATCCCGCAGCAGGCCTACGGCGGCGACGCGCAGGGGATCCTGCCGTGGATCGGGGAGGAGCTCACCGAGCTGGGCGCCCCGACCCCGACGATCCTGCCCAACCCGACAGGTTCGGACGCCGTCCCGTTCGAGCGGATCGCGGCGGCGGCGCCCGACCTGATCCTGGCCACGTACTCCGGCATCACCGCCGACGACTACGCCACGCTGAGCCGGATCGCACCGACGGTGGCCTACCCCGACCAGCCGTGGGCCACGCCGTGGCGGGACGTCGTCACGATCACGGGCGAGGCGCTCGGCAAGCCCACCGAGGCCGCCGCGCTGATCACCGACACCGAGTCGGTGATCGCCGCGAAGGCCGCGGAGCACCCGGAGCTGACGGGGAAGACGGTCGCCGCGGTCTGGGACACCGGCGAGGCGTTCAGCGTCTACAAGCCCGCCGACCCGCGCGTCGAGTTCCTGACCGACCTCGGCCTGGTCAACGCCCCGAGCGTCGACGCGCTCTCCACGGACGAGTCGACCTTCTACTTCACGCTCAGCACCGAGCTGGTGGGTGAGCTCACCAGCGACGTGCTCGTCAGCTACGCCGACACTCCGGAGGCTGCGCAGCGGTTCCTGCAGCAGCCCTACGCGCAGACGATGCAGCAGGTCGCCGACGGCCGGGTCGCCTCCGTCACCGGCCAGGCCGCGATCGCCGCCGTCTCACCGCCCACGGTGCTCTCGCTGCCCTGGGGTGTGGACGGCTACCTGGACGCACTGAGCAAGGCCGTCGGCTGAGCGCCGTCACGAGTCCTTGATCGCCTGGCGGACGAGCCCACCGCCGACGATGAGGCGTTGGATCTCGCTGGTGCCCTCGTAGAGGCGCAGGAGGCGGACGTCGCGGTAGATGCGTTCGACGGGGATCTCGCGCATGTACCCGGCGCCGCCGTGGACCTGCACGGCGAGATCGGCGACCCGGCCGACCATCTCGGTGCAGAACAGCTTGGTCGCCGACGGGGCGATGCGGCGGTCCTCGCCGGTGACGTAGGCGCGTGCGGTCTCGCGGACCATGGCGCGCCCGGCGAGCACACCGGCCTGCTGGTCGGCGAGCATGGCCTGCACGAGCTGGAAGTCCCCGATCCGCACCCCGCCCTGGGTGTGGTGCGCGGCATGGGCGACCGACTCGTCCAGTGCACGCTGGGCGGTGCCGACGGCGAGGGCGGCGACGTGGATGCGGCCGCGGGCGAGCGAGGTCATGGCGGCCCGGTAGCCGGCCGCCTCGTCCCCGCCGACGAGCGCGTCGGCGGGGGCGTGGACGTCGGTGAAGGTGACGTCGGCGGTCCAGGCGCCCTCCTGACCCATCTTGGCGTCCTTCGGGCCGACGGTGACGCCCGGCGTGTCGGCGGGGACGAGGAAGACCGCGATCCCCGGGTCCTTCGGCTGCGCGCCGCGGGTGCGGGCGAACACGATGAACAGGTCGGCGATGGGGGCGTTGGTGATGAACTGCTTCTGCCCCTCGATCACCCAGCCGTCGCCGTCGCGGCGGGCGTGGGTGCGCAGGCCGGCGGGGTTGGAGCCCGCGCCGGGCTCGGTGAGGGCGAAGGAGGCGACGACGTCGCCGGTGGCGATGCGGCCCAGCCAGGTCTTGCGCTGCTCGTCGGTGCCGAAGCCGACGAGGACCTGGCCGGCGATGCCGTTGTTGGTGCCGAACATCGAGCGGAGCGACAGGGTGGTGTAGCCGAACTCCATCGCGAGTTCGACGTCCTGGACGAGGTCGAGGCCGAGGCCGCCCCACTCCGCGGGGATCGCGTACCCGAACAGCCCCATCTCGGCGGCGGTGGTGCGCAGGTCGTCGGGGATCCGGTCGGCGTTCATGATCTCGTTCTCGCGGGGGACGACGTCACCGCGGATGAACTCGCGGACCTGCCGGCGGATGAGCTCGAAGTCCTCGGCCGACACCTGTGTCTCGCTCATGGCCCGATCGTCCGTGATCGGGGGATCCGCGTCCACGCCTGCAGGGCAGCGGTCACGTCGCCGATTCGCCCGTCCTGATGTCCTCGCCGCTGCGCCAGAACTGGGTGCACGACCAGAGGCCGAACACCAGTGCCGGCACGCCGGTGGCCAGCAGCACGGTCGTGACGAGGGTCGCCTCCGCGATGTCCTCGGCGTCGCCGAAGTCGTCGGCCGGGAGGTGGGCCAGGTTCCACCAGATGAGTGCGCCCGTGACGACCATGAGCGTGGCGGCCCCGCAGATCCACAGGTCGAACCGCCACCGGTAGGAGTACGAGCGCCAGAACGGCTGCGCCGTGCGCACGACCCGACCGTTCGGGGATGAGGCCGCCCGGCGCCGGTACCAGCGGGCGTAGCAGGTCTTCTTGACCAGGGAGCCGAGCACGGCGCCGTTCACCGGCGTGATGATCGCGGCCCACAGGAACCAGACGAAGAAGACGTCGAAGTCCCAGTCCATGGTCCACGGGAGGCCGATCAGCGCCCCCGACAGCACGGTGAGCCCGATGAACCACGCCACGTGCAGCCACGTGGGCAGGAGTCGGATCTCCGATCCGAAGCTCTGCTGCTTGTTCGACACCCCGATCGAGCCGCGGCGCGTGTACTCGAGAATCCACATCGCGCACATGAGGAGCATCCCGGCCCAGGCGAACACATGCGGGTTGTTGATCAGGCCGAGCAGGCCGTCCGACACGTCGGCCCGTTCCCGGGCGGTGTGCCAGTACAGCAGGGAGAGCGCGCCGGGCAGCAGCGTGGCCAGGAAGAACAGCGTGCACAGCACGAAGACTGCCCACCAGGCGATGCCGGGGCGTCCCGTGCCACCCCCGAGCGTGCCGTCCTTGCCGAGGACCTTGTAGCCGATCCGGTTCGCGAGGCCGGGGCCGTCCATGGTGGTTCCTCCGTGGTCAGGTGCGCGTGGCCGCGCACGCGCGCCGCCGGAAGCTCTCGAAGGCGTCGACCGCGTTGTCGCCGAAGTCCTCCCACGGCCTGCCGGACGCGTCGATGCCCAGTTGGCCGAACAGCGGTACGGCCTCGGCGGCCCGGCCCGCGCTCACCAGCCCGTACGCCGCCCAGCGGCGGTCGCCCGCCGCGTGGATGCCGCGACCCCCGGCCGGACCGGCCAGGTTCCCGAGCAGCGCGTCGAGCGCGCGGTGGATCCGGGCTTCCTTCCAGATCTTCTCGTTCTGGTCCTCGTAGTCGTAGGCGGCCGCGATGACGAGGAAGGTGAGTGACGGGGACGCGGCGGCGGCCCGCTCGGCGAACGCGAACAGGTTGTCGTAGGAGCCCTGCCCCTCCGGGGACAGGTACATCAACGCGAACTCGTGCCCGGAGCGGTGCAGCGGGTCGCGGGCCTGCAGCGCCCGCCAGACGCCGAGAACGTGTGCTCGTCGTAGCCGAGGCCACGCGCGAGCGTGACCAGCGTGTACCACGGGGTGGGATCGTCCGGTGCGAGCTCGGTCGCCCGCTGCGCCGCCGCCTCGGCCCGCAGGATCGTCTGCTGGAACGCGTCGTGCTGCTCGGCGGAGGTGAGCTCGCCCTGTTTGTTGCCACGCAGCTTCCAGGCCAGCCAGAGCAGCCCGTGCGCGTCGACCACGGCGAGGTGCCGGTCGTGGGGGCCTGCCGCGGCGCGCCAGCCCTGCAGCCACGTGGCGTCGTCCGCCGCGGCCTCGCCGAGCGCGTGCACCACGGCCGCGCGCATGGCCCAGTCGCCGTAGCAGCGGTGGAGCAGGTCGGCGGCCGGTCGCCAGTCACGGGCCCTCGCCGCGGCCACCACCGAGCCGATCACCGGCACCGGCCTGCTCAGGTCGGTGCTCAGCGCCTGCTTGGGCGGCATGCCCCATTGCGTGACGTCAACGGCCGGTAGATCGGGCAGGCCGGGCACGATCTCGGCCGGGTTGACGGTGGGGTCCACCTCGTGGATCAAGGTGATCATCTCGTCGGGGGTGGCCGCCTCCATGTAGCCCTTCACCGACAGGCCTCGGCGCTTGGCCTCCTTGCGCATGGCCATCAGGACGCGGGTCTTCGTCCCCAGTAGCAGTGCCACGATGCTGTTGCCTTCCGTTTCGTCCTGCCGCGTCGAGGAGCGCCCGCAGGCCTCTCGTGTCCGATCGGTCGGACACCGCCGCGTCGATCAGCTCCACCAACGAGCACTGGTAGCGGGCGTCCAGCTCCATCACGCCGACCGATGGCCACGACTCCTGCCACCGCACCGCGCCCGCCTCGGTGAGCACGGTGACGACCGCCCCGAGCAGCCCCTTGCGGACGATGAGCCGGGACCGTTCGATCCGGACCCTCGGGCTGTCCGACACGCCGGCCGGGCCGGCCGGGTCGGTGCCGATGTCGCCCATCAGGCCGGTGTCGAGCGCGTCGAGCAGTGTGCGCAGCGACGGCGGGCGCCCATCAGCCGGGCGGCGTCGGCCAACACCTGGTCGGTGTTCGCGGTCAGCGAGTCGAGCCCGCCGATGCGGATCAACGTCGGCCAGTCCGCGCGTCGCATCGTGCGGGCCTCCGGCCCCAGCTCGTCCAGCAGCACGGCGTCGAGCAGCGGTGCCGGGTCGCGCAGCAGAGCGAGCGCGTTCCCCGGCGGCACGCGCACCGTGCCGACGGCGGCCAGCGCCTCGACGGCGGCGATCCGTTCGCTCATCGGCGGGTGGGTGTCGTACGGGTCGGCGTCGTCGGGCGGGTCGGCGCGCAGCCGGGCCGACTCGCCGTGCAGGGAAGCGCGAAGCCTGCGGTACCCGCCGAAGGCGTCGGCCGGCAGGTAGCCCGCGGACCAGCCGGCGAGCAGGTGGTTGTCCCGGAACTCGTTCCACGACCAGGCGATCGGCGCCAGCTCGCGGAGCGCGCCGACGGTGGCCGCCGAGCCGACCGCGGCGGCCGCCGCCTCGTCCGCGGCGCTCTCCTGCTGCCTCGCCATCTTGGTGGTCGCCCTCAGCGTGAGCGTGCCGGACCGGTGCAGCAGGAAGTGCAGCGCCCGTTGGAGGTAGTCGTCCTTGTTCAGGGTGGTCAGTGTGTGGACGAACACGCGCCGGCTGCGGTAGGCGATACCGGCGAGGCGGGTGTCGCGGTTGCTGTAGTGCGCGAGCTCGTGGGTGAGCACCGCGGCGAACTGGGCCGCGCTCAGCTCGCTGACCAGCGGGGCGCCGATGAACATGCGGCGCCGCGTGGAGATCAGCCCGAGCAGCCTCGTGTCCTCCACGACGGCGGCGTTCGCGTCCGCGATCAGCCGGATGTCGTCGGGTGGTGCGGTGCCCGCGACCTCGGCGAGCCTGCGGACCAGTGCCCACAGCTGCGGCTGCTCCTGCTCGTGGACCGGCACGCCGTGCACCGGGCTGTCGATCTTCGACACCAGCGCCCAGAGCCCGCGGCCGAGCACCAGTACGGTCGGCACCACACCGATCGCGATCTTGACCGCGGTGACGGGGGACTCGATGAACGCGTAGACGTTGAACGCGACCAGCGCGCACATGACGACGAACATCGCCACGGGGACGGCGCCGACCAGCAGCACCCACGACACACTGCGCCCGACGCGCTTCACGGACCCCCCGATCGGTGGACGATCATGGTAGTCGCGTGGGTGCGCCCATGCCGACCGGGGCCGCCCCCGATCCCGCGGTGGGAGCGAGCTCAGGAGGCCGCGCGGGGGCGGTGGGCCTCGTGGCTGAGACGGGCCATGTCGGCGAAGCGTGGATCACGCACGGCCACGGGGTGGTGCACAGGCCGGTGCCGCCCTTGGTGCACGTGCGGCAGTGCCCGGCCGGGTCGGGCTGGTGCTGGGCGAGCAGTCGCTGCCACACCTCCACCATCGGCGCCAGTTGGTCGGCCAGCCGCTGCTGTTCCGGATCGGCGTTCGCGACCCGCCCCGCACGCAGCGAGCCGCGACCGGGCCCCCAGGAGTAACTCATCGCGTCCCCCGTACTACTGCGCGACGCCCACCCGGCCGGGTCCGGATGGCGCTGATCGCGCCATGATCGTCCTCGCTCCGGCTTGCATTCGCAAGTGCCGGTGCACGAACATCTGCACGTGCAGTCGACCCGGGAGGCCTGATCGCGCATCTGCAGACGCTTGCCGTGCGTGCCGATGCACGGCAAAGTGATGCCGGTCACTGGAATGCGCACGTCGATGCCGTCGTGACACGTACGTTGAGACCCTCGGGGGACCTGATGATCGTCGTGCCCGACGACATGGAATCCGGGTCGTTCGACGGTTCGGTTCTCGATGGCGGTCGTGCTCCCCACGGTGTGCAGCCGGGTCCCACGGTGCTGCGCATCGGGCTGGGTGGCGCGCTGCGGCGCAAGCGCGAGGCGGCGGGTGTCACCCGCGAGCGCGCGGGCGCGGCGATCCGCGCCTCGCCCGCCAAGATCAGCAGGCTCGAGCTGGGCCGGGTCGGGTTCAAGGAACGGGACGTGGCCGACCTGCTCACCTGCTACGGGGCGAACGATCCCGCCGAGCGCGCGCAGTTCATCGAGCTGGCCCGACAGGCCAACGCACCCGGCTGGTGGCACCAGTACGCAGACCTGCTGCCCAGCTGGTTCGAGACCTACCTCGGGCTCGAACAGGCCGCCTCGATGATCCGCAACTACGAACTCCAGTTCGTGCCGGGCCTGCTGCAGACCCGCGACTACGCCCGCGCCGTCACACTCCTCGGCCACACCGACCCGGTGGAGGTCGAGCGCCGGGTCGAGTTGCGGATGCGGCGGCAGGCGTTGCTCACCGGGCCCACTCCGCCCACGTTGTGGGCCGTGGTCGACGAGACGGCCCTGCGCCGCACGTTGCTCCCCGCAGCGCAGGGCCGCGCCCAGATCACGCACCTGATCGAGATGAGCGAGCTGCCCAACGTGTCGTTGCAGGTGGCGCCGCTGTCCTACGGCGGGCACGCCGCGGCGGGTGGGCCGTTCGCGATCCTGCGGTTCGCCGAGCCGGACCTACCCGACATCGTGTACCTCGAGCAGCTCACGAGCGCGCTCTACCTCGACAAGCGCCCCGACGTCAGGCATTACGCCGCGGTGATGGACCGGCTGTGCACCCAGGTGGAGCAGCTGGACCGCACCGAGGAGATCCTGATGGACATCCGCGCCGACGCCTACGGGGGAGTGGCCGGGAGGCCCTGAAGTCCGCGCACGTACTCGGCGAAGCGCCGACCAGGACGGGGGCCTGCTCCCGTCACCGTGGGGCAGGCCCCCTGTGTCCGGGGGCGGATCGGGAGCACAGTCGCCTCTCGGGTGCGCGGGCCGGAGCCGATCCGCGCCGATCGCCGCCGATTCGGGAGCCGTGCCTGTGTCCTCCACACGAGAATGGGGCCCGCCGTCCGGGTTCACACCGGACGCCGTGACCACCCCCGTCGCGATCCGCCGGCCACGGGTGGTCGGGGTCGACGTCGCGCGGGGACTCGCGTTGATCGGGATGATCGCGACGCACGTCTTCGGGACGCTCGACGACGACGGCGATCCGGTGATCGCGCACGTCGTGGCCGGCGGGCGGGCGGCGACCACGTTCGTGCTCGTGGCCGGGGTGAGCCTGGCGTTCCTGTCCGGCGGGCGCGGGCCGTCCGCGGGTGGGAGCGGGTGGCGGTGTCGGCGGGGCTCGTGGTCCGGGCGGTTCTGGTGGGGGTGCTCGGCCTCGCGGCGAGCGTGTTGAGCGAGGCCAACGGGATCGACGTGATCCTGCAGTTCTACGCCGTGCTGTTCCTGATCGGGATCCTGCTGTTGGGCTGCACGCCGAGGGCGCTGCTCTGGGTCGCGGCCGCGGTGACAGCGCTGGGTCCGGTGCTGCTCGTGCTGACGGCCGACGCCGATCTGCCCTACGCGGGCTCCGGTGCCGAGCCGAGGTTCGGCACGCTGGTCGAGGACCCGGGCGGGCTGCTGATCCAGCTGTTCGTCACCGGCGAGTACCCGGTCGTGGTCTATCTGGCTTACCTCTGCGTCGGGATGGCGATCGGACGGCTCGACCTGCGGTCACCGCGGCTCGCCTGGCAGCTCCTCGCCGCCGGGGCCACGCTCGCGGTCGCCGCCCGCGCGGTGTCCGCCATGCTGCTCCACCGGGCGGGCGGACTCGCGTGGTTGATCGAGGACTACGACCTCGAGGGCGACCGGGCCGACGTCTCCGCGTTGCTCTGGAACCGGAGCCGTCGTCCTCGTGGTGGTACCTCGCGCTCCCCGCCCCGCATTCGCACACCCCGATCGACGTGCTGCACACGCTCGGCTCGGCTGTCGCGGTACTCGGCGCCGCGCTGCTGCTGACCCGCGTCCCGCTGGTGCGGCGGGCGCTGTGGCCGCTGGCCGCGGTGGGTGCCATGTCGCTGACGCTCTACGTCGGGCACCTGGTGCTGCTCGCGACCGGGGTCCAGGACGGCCACCCGGTGCTGACGTTCCTGGCCATGGTGGTCGGGGCGCTGGTGTTCGCCACCGTGTGGCGGCACCGGTTCGGACAGGGGCCCCTCGAGGCGATCGTGGCCCGGTCGTCCGCCCTCGTGCGCCCCGCCACCGAGCAGCGGTAGCCGCTACGCCTGGTCGTCGAAGCGCACCCGGGCCCGTTCGACGTCGGGCAGCGTGACGGTGGTCCAGAGCAGCAGCGCGTCGATGAGGTCCTGCAGTGACTTCCCGAGCGGCGTCAGGCGGTACTCTACGGCGATCGGGCGCGTGTTCATGACGACACGCTCGACCATCCCGTTGCGCTCCAAGCGCCGCAACGCCGCCACGAGCGACTTCTGCGTGACGACCGGGATCGCCCGGCGGAGCCCGTTGAAGCGCAGTGGGCCGCTCCCGCACAGCGCGTCGAGGATCTGGAGCGACCACTTGTCGAGCACCTGGTCGAGCAGCTCGCGGTGGCGTTCGGTGAGCTGGGCGGTATCCGTCATGACACCTAGTCTCGTTGAAGTTCCCTCCAGAAACCAGGTAGACATCGGATACCAGATCCTACGGCGAAGGGAACGACCATGGCTGTGAAGCTGCTGACCCCGGAGGGCATGTTCGCCCCCGTCCCCTACCACCACGTCTCGATCAGCACCGGCGCTCGTCAGGTGCACGTCGCCGGCCAGATCGCGCGCGACGCCCACGGGAACCCCGTCGCGACCGGCGACTCGCGGGCCAGGTCGCGCACGCGCTGCGCAACACGGCGCGCGGACTCGCCGCGCCGGCGCGAGCTTCTCCGACGTGGTACGCCTGCGGTTCTTCGTCACCGACTGGAGCCCCGACAAGTACGACGACTTCATCGCCGGCATCGACCGCGTCGTGGACGAGCTCGGCATCCCGCAGCCGTTGCCACCGGTGTCGGCGATCGGCGTCGACTACCTGTTCGAGCCCGACGTGCTCGTCGAGGTCGAGGCGTTCGCCGTTCTCGACTAACCGCCGCGCTTCGCGACCGTCAGCAGCACGACCACGTCCTCGAGCGCCTCGAGGCTGTGCGGTGCGGGCGGGACGATCAGGAGGTCGCCGCTCCTCCCGTCCCAGGCGTCGTCGCCGCTGACGAGCCGCGCGCGCCCGAGCAGCACGTGCACGGTGGCCTCGCCCGGATTCGCGTGCTCGGCCAACGACCGGCCCTGGAGCAGGGCGATCACCGTCTGGCGCATCACGTGCTCGTGCCCGCCCACCGCGGTGTGCGCGGCCCGCCCGGCGGAGTTGCGGCGGGCGGCGGCGAGCTGCTCGCGGGCGATCGCGTCGAGAGACAGTTTGCGCATGGTGCCCATCGTCACCCTGCATCGGCGGGTCGGCAGGTCCTGGACGGGCCGCAGGCCCTGGCCGGGTGGGCCTGCGGGTCAGCGCTGGTCGAGGCCCGCCAGCACGTGCATCGTGCCGGCGAGCGAGGGGTAGGCCCGCAGGTACTCGTCGTACAGGAGGTCGTAGACGTCGAGGACGGCTGGGTCGGGGTGGGCGCGGCGGGCGACGGGGTTCCAGCCGGTGGTGTCGACGCCCGCCGCGTCCGCCGCCATCCGGGCATCGCCGTAGGACGCCCCGACTGTCACCGAGGGGATGTCCTGGGGCAGGCCGATGACGTCCGAGACGATCTGCGTCCACAGGTCGTCCCGCGTGCCGCCGCCGACCGCGACGAGTCGCCGCGGCGTGGCCCCGGCGGCCGTCATCGTGGCGAGGTTGTGGCGCACGCCGAACCCCACGGCCTCGAGGATCGACCGGTAGAGGTGGCCGCGTCCGTGCCGCAGGGACAGGCCCATCCACGCGCCCCGTGCCCGCGGGTCGAAGATGGGGGTGCGCTCGCCCGCGAAGTAGGGGAGGAGCAGGAGCCCGTCGCTGCCCGCCGGCACCTTCCGCGCCTCGCCCAGCAGGTCGGTGAACCCGCTCCCGGTGACCTCGGCCAGCCAGCTGGTGATCAGTCCGGACGTGGACATGCCGGCCGCGGACGAGAACGTCTCGCCCGTGCGGCCCACTGCGGCCCACAGCCCCGGGTGGACGACCGGCGCCGAGACGGTCTGGATGAGGAACATCGTGGAGCCGTACATCAGCATCGTGTCGCCCGGGGCGCGGCACCCGACGCTGTAGGCCTCGGCGAGGGCGTCGACGGTGCCGGCGAGCACCGGGGTGCCGCGGGGGAGGCCGGTGGCGTCGGCGGCCTCCTGCGTGATCGACCCGACCACGTCGCCGGGCCAGGCCAGCCGCGGCCGTTCCAGCTGGTCGAGGGCCGCCCAGCCCGGTTCCCACCAGCTGTGCGCCCGCAGCTCGTAGAGGGGGTCGGAGCTGCTGGCCGAGTAGTGGTCGAGCGTGTAGGCGCCGGTCAGCCGGCGCACGACCCATCCCGGCGCGGAGTAGAAGCGCCGCGTTCGCGCGAAGGTCGCAGGCTCGTTCGCCGCCACCCAGGCCAGCTTCGGACCCACCGCCTGGCTGGTCAGCAGGTTGCCCACCGACGTGAGCAGCGTGTCGGCGCCGAACTGCTCGTTCTGCGCGGCGACCTCCTGCTCGGCCCGGGTGTCGATGCCGTAGAGGATCGCCGGGCGCAGCGGCCGGTCGTCGGCGTCGGTGGGCAGCACGGCGGGGCCGATCCCGCTGACCGCGACACCGTCGACCGGACCGGGTGACTCGCGCAGGAGCGCGCGGACGATGGTGGTGGTGGCGGCCCACCACACCTCGTCGGCATCGTGCTCGAACCATCCCGGGCGCGGCGACGACGTGACGTGGGGACGGGTGTGCGCGGCGAGGACCTCCCCGGAGGCGTCCACGAGAACGCCCTTGCTGCTGCCGGTCCCGATGTCGACGCCGATGAACCTCACTCGGTCGCCGCCGTGGGGTTCGGGGCCACCCGGTCGCCGATCGGGACGAGGGCGGGTTCCAGCGCCGTCCGAGGGGCCTGCTCCGGCATCAGGGCGGTGACCGGAGGCTGCAGCGCGGGATCGGGGTGCACCCGCCGGATCCGTACCGGGTAGGCCGCGGCGCTCTCCTCGTCGAGACCGTCGTCGGTCACGATCAGGTCGACGTCGTCGAAGCTCGCGATCCGCACGAGCGCGGTGTGGCCGAACTTCGAGCTGTCGGCGACGACGAGGACGGTGTCCGCGGCGCGCAGCATCGCCCGCTTCATCGAGACCTCGTTGCTGTTCGTGTTCGTGATGCCCTGTGGGGCCACGGCGTCGGCCCCCAGCACGGCGTAGTCGACGTGGAAATCCTTGATCAGGTCGACGGCCCGCTCGCTCACGAGGCTGTAGACGGCGGGGAGCACCTCGCCGCCGGGGACGATCAACCGGACGTCGCCCTGGTTGGCGATCTCGGCCGCCACCCGCAGGTCGTTGGTGATGACCGTCATCTCCCGGTGGTTGCGCAGCGCCTGCGCGACCTCGAGCGTCGTGGACCCGCTGTCGATCAGCAGCGAGCTCCCGTGCGGCACGGTCTCGGCGACCGCACGGGCGATTGCACGTTTCTGTGCCACGTTCTTGCCGATCTTGACGTGGTAGGGGATCTCGGCGGGCTCGGCGGGCAGCGTCGCGCCTCCGTGGCTGCGGACGATCACGCCGAGCCGCTCCATCGTGGCGAGGTCGCGTCGGATCGTCGAGCTGTCGACCTGGTAATCCCGCACGAGCTGGCTGACGCTCACGAAGCCCTGCCGCTGCACCCGGCGGAGGATCTCCTCACGGCGCTGCTTGCC
Source organism: Pseudonocardia sp. CNS-004 (assembly GCA_001942185.1). Taxonomy (GTDB): domain Bacteria; phylum Actinomycetota; class Actinomycetes; order Mycobacteriales; family Pseudonocardiaceae; genus Pseudonocardia. The sequence goes on along the minus strand of MKJV01000077.1, from coordinate 87,509 downwards.
CACCAGCCCTCCTTCGTCGTGCCAGACCGTACGGCACGGCGGCCGTCGCGCTTCTCGGACCCGCTTGACCGATTGCACGATACCGTGCAGTCTCAGCCCGCATTGCACGAAGGCGTGCGGTGTGGGCGGTACCGCTGACAGCGCCGTCACCGAGCTCGGACGACAAGGAGTGTCGATGCGCAAGATGGTCATGGCCGCGGGCGCCGTGGGAGCCGCCCTGGTGCTCGCCGCTTGCGGCAGCGGCACGGTTGCCCAGGGCCCACCGGGCGGGGACCGCAACCTCGCGTCCGAGGACATGCGCTTCGTCAACGTCGTGAAGCTGGTCGGGGTCGGCTGGTTCGACCGCATGGAGCTGGGCGTCCAGGAGTTCGCCGACGGCACCGGCATCGATGCCACCCAGACCGGCGCCGACGACGCGAGCCCCGAGAAGCAGGTGAAGGTCATCCAGGACCTGATCGCGCAGCGGCCGACCGCCATCGGCGTCGTCCCCAACTCGCCGGAGTCCCTCGAGGCCACGCTCAAGCGCGCCCGGGACCAGGGAATCCTCGTCGTCACCCACGAGGCGAGCAACCAGCAGAACATCGACGCCGACGTCGAGGCCTTCGACAACAAGGCCTACGGCGCCCAGATCGTCGAGAGCCTCGCCAGCTGCATGGGCGGCTCGGGGCAGTACGCGGCGTTCGTCGGCAACCTCACCGCGAAGACGCACATGGAGTGGGTCGAGGGCGGGCTCGAGTACGCGCAGGCGAACCACCCCGGCATCCAGCGCGTGGTCGACCCGATCGAGTCCAAGGAGGACGAGTCGGTCGCATACGAGCGGACGAAGGAGCTCCTCGCGACCTACCCCGACCTCAAGGGCTTCCAGGGCTCGGCCGGCACCGACGTGGCCGGCATCGCCCGGGCCGTGCAGGAGGCAGGACTGGCCGACCGGGTGTGCGTGATGGGTACCTCGATCCCATCGGTGGCGAAGAAGTACCTCGAGGACGGCTCGATCGACAAGATCTTCTTCTGGGACCGGCCGCGGCGGGCAAGGCGATGATGACGATCGCGCAGCGACTCGCCAGCGGTGAGCCGGTGGAGCGGGGCACCGACCTGGGGATCCCCGGTTACGAGTCGCTCACCGTGTCCCCGGAGAACCCCAAGGTCTTCCTCGGGGACGCGGCCATCGAGGTCGACCGGTCGAACCTCGACGCCTACCCGTTCTGACCGTGGGAACGACGACGAGCGGCACCGTGCTCGCCGCCCGCGACATCTCGAAGCGGTTCGGCGGTGTGCAGGCGCTGGACTCCGTGACCCTGGAGATCCAGGCCGGGGACGTGCGCTGCCTCGCTGGGGAGAACGGGTGCGGTAAGTCGACCCTGATCAAGATCCTCTCCGGGGTGGAGGTGCCGGACGCCGGTGAGATCGAGATCGGCGGGACGGTACGTGCCCGGATGAGTCCGGCTGACGCGCTCCGCGCCGGCATTCAGGTGATCTACCAGGACTTCTCCCTGTTCCCGAACCTCACGGTCGCGGAGAACATCGCGCTGACGCCTCTCATCGCGCACCGCAGGAAGCTCATCGATCCGCGCGACGTCCGTGCCCGCGCCGCCGCGGTGGTCGCCGAGCTCGGGGTCCGGCTCGACGTCGACGCCACCGTGGAGGAGCTGACCGTCGCCGACCGCCAGCTCACCGCGATCTGCCGCGCCCTCGCCGAGCAGGCGCGGGTGCTCTTCATGGACGAGCCGACGACGGCGCTCACGCAGCGCGAGGTCCGTGCCCTCTTCCGCGTGGTCCAGACGTTGCGTGAGCGCGGCGTGGCGACGGTCTTCGTGAGCCACAAGCTGGACGAGGTGCTGGAGATCTCCCAGCACGTCACCGTCATGCGCAACGGCGCGGTGGTTGCGTCTGGGCGCGTCGAGGAGTTCGACCGGATGTCCCTGGCACGGGCGATGACCGGGCGGGACGTGCGCGACCAGCGCGACGTGCCATCTCTCGACGGAACCGCCCGGCCCGTGCTGAGCGTCGAGGGACTGGGCCTGGACGGGGCGTTCGAGGACGTCACGTTCGACCTCCGCCCTGGGGAGATCCTGGGCATCACCGGGTTGCTCGGCTCGGGGCGCTCGGAGATCGCCGAGGCCCTCTTCGGCGTCACGCCGGCACAGCGCGGGCGGGTCGAGGTCGGCGGTGAGCAGGTCGACATCCGCGGGATCGACGACGCGGTCGCGGCGGGGATCGGGTACGTGCCGAGCGACCGGCTCACCGAGGGGCTCTTCCTCGACCAGTCGATCGCCGACAACGTCGTGGCCGGAAGCCTCGACCTGCACCGGGCCCGGTCCGGGCTGCTGGACCGGGCGCGCCTGGCGCGGACGATCGACACCTTCTTCGCCGCGTTGCGGATCAAGGCGCCCTCCGTCGCGGCTCCCATCCGCAGCCTCTCGGGCGGCAACCAACAGCGCGTGGTGCTCGCGAAGTGGCTGGCGCGGGGACCGCGGGTGCTCGTCCTCAACAGCCCGACCGTCGGGGTGGACGTGGGCTCGAAGGAGGAGATCCTCGACATCCTGCGCCGGGAGGCCGGCCGGGGCACGGGCGTGATCGTCGTCTCCGACGACATCCCGGAGCTGGTCTCGGTCTGCCACCGCGTCCTCGTCGTCCGGCGGGGCCGCATCCATCAGGTGGTCGGCGGGGAGCGCGTCACGGAGGACTCGATCCTCGGGGGGTTGAGCGCGTGAACAGATGGGTGAACCGGTTGCGGGGCCGGAACAACGAAGGCGTGCTCGCCCTGACGATCCTCGTGGTCGTCACCGCGATGACGCTGGTCAACCCCGACTTCTTCACCGTGTCGACCCTGTTCGGGATCCTGCGGAACTCGCTGGTCGAGACCGTGTTCGCGCTCGGCGTGCTCATCGTGATCATCTCGGGCGGGATCGACGTGTCCTTCCCGGTGATCGGGATCTTCGCCGGCTACACGACGATCGTCATCGCGCAGGGCGGCGGTTCCGACCCCGGTGTGCTGGGCGCACTCCTCGTCGCCGTCGTGATCGGCTCGCTGCTGGGGCTGGTGAACGGCGGCCTGATCGCGCGCTTCGGACTCCCGACCCTCATCGTCACGCTCGGCACGCAAGGAGTCTTCCGGGGCGTCCTGCTCGCCTACATCGGCTCCAAGTACATCGCGGAGCTGCCGGCGAGCATCGCGCAGCTGTCCACGACGGACCTGTTCGTCGTGCAGCAGGGCCCGGTGGCGGCCCGGCTGCACGTGTTCGTCGTGCCCGTCGTGCTGCTCTGCCTCGCCGTGCATTGGCTCCTGCAGCGGACGATGTTCGGGCGGGGCGTGTACGCGCTGGGCAGCGACGCCGAGTCCGCGCGGCGGGCGGGGTTCCCCGTCGCCCGGCTCCAGTTGGCGATCTACGCGCTGGTCGGGCTGCTGGCCGGGATCGCGGGCATCGCGCACGTCACGCTGTCCCGCAACGCCAACCCGTACGAGCTCGCCGGCACCGAGCTGGACATCATCGCCGCTGTCGTGCTGGGTGGGGCGTCCATCCTCGGCGGCCGCGGCTCGGTGCTGGGCACCGTGCTGGGCGTCGTCCTGATCGCCGTGATCAAGAACAGCCTCATCCTGATGGGGGTTCCGGGCACTTGGCAGCGGGCCGCGGTCGGCGTCCTGCTCGTGGCCGGGGTGTCGATCCAGGCGCTCGGAGCGCGCCGCAAGGCCGCGAGACGGCGGGCCGTCGAGCTCGAGGAGGCGCGGGCCTGATGACGATGACCGGACTCGACTCCGCGACCAGGCGGGTCGTGGGCATCCTGCAGGAGCGGCGCAGCCTGTCCCGGCTGCTGGCGCTCGCGCTCGCGGTGCTCGTCGGCTTCTCCGTCCTGAGCCCCGACATCTTCTTCTCGGTGGTCAACTTCCAGACGATCGCGTTCACGGTGCCGGAGATCGGGCTGCTCAGCCTGGCGATCATGGTCGCGATGCTGACCGGCGGCATCGATCTGTCGATCGTGTCGGTCGCCAACCTCACCGCGCTCACCACTGCCACGCTGTTCGCGACGTTCGGAGGCGCCGACGCGACCGGTGGGCAGGCGGTGCTGCTGACCGTGCTGTTCGTCGCGATGGGTCTCCTGGTCGCGTTGCTCGCGGGCCTCTTCAACGGGTTCCTCGTCGCGGTCGTCGGGGTGACCCCGATCCTGGCCACGCTCGGCACGATGCAGCTCTACAACGGCCTCGCGATCGCGTGGACGGGCGGGGAAGCGCTGTACGGCATGCCGGAGGCGTTCCTCGCGATCGGCATCAACACGGTGGCGCTGGTCCCGGTCTCGTTCGTCATGTTCGCGCTCATCGCGGCCGCGCTCGCCGTCCTGCTCAACCGGTCGCCGCTGGGCACGAAGCTGCGGCTGGTCGGGGCCAACCCGACCGCGGCCCGGTTCTCCGGCATCCACAACCGCCGCGTGCTGCTCGCCACGTACGTGGTGACCGGGCTGCTCGCCGGCCTCGCCGGCGTGATCATCGCCTCGCGGTCGGCCAGCGCGAGCCCCGACTACGGCGCGTCCTACCTCCTGCTGGCGATCGTCGTCGCGGTGCTGGGCGGGACGAACCCGTTCGGCGGCTTCGGCACGGTGCTGGGCGTCGTGCTCGCCACGGTGACCCTCGAGATGGTCTCCAGCGGTTTCAACATCATGCGGCTGAGCCCGTTCGAGTACACGATCGCGCAGGGTCTGATCCTCGTGGCGATCATGGTGCTGGATGCGGTGCACAGGCGACGACGAGGGCGGGTGGCCCGGCCACCCCGCCCGGAGGACCCCGCACCGAGCGGGGTCGCGAAAGAGGAGATGAGAGAACCCGGATGAACTGGATGCGCGACGTCTTCGCCGCGGAGAAGCCGATCGTGGCGATGTGCCACCTGAAGCCGCTGCCGGGCGATCCGGACTACGACGCCGACGCGGGGTGGAAGGGGTGATCGCGGCGGCGCGGCGAGACCTGCTGGCCCTGCAGAACGGCGGCGTGGACGGCGTCATGTTCTCGAACGAGGCGAGCCTGCCGTACCTCACACAGTCGAGCCGATCACGACCGCCACCATGGCCCGTGTCGTCGGGGAGCTGCGCTCGCAGATCACGGTGCCGTTCGGGGTGAACGTGCTCTGGGACGCCACGGCCACCGTCGACCTCGCCGTCGCCACGGGCGCGAGGTTCGTGCGTGAGGTGTTCAGCGGCGCGTACGCCAGCGACTTCGGCGTGTGGAACACCAACGCCGGCCGGACCGTCCGGCACCGTCGGAGCGTCGGCGGCCAGGACGTGCGGCTGCTCTACAACATCGTTCCCGAGGCTGCGGTGTATCTCAACGACCGGGACGTGGCCTCCGTCGCGACGTCCACGGTCTTCAACTGCCAGCCGGACGGGCTGTGCGTGTCCGGGCTGACCGCCGGCGCCGACACGTCTGCCGAGACGCTGCGCGCGGTGAAGGCCGCGGTGCCGGGCACCCCGGTGTTCGCCAACACCGGGGTGCGGGCCGACACCGTGGCCGCCCAGCTCGCGGTGGCCGACGGGGTGATCGTCGGCACCGCCTTCAAGCGCGACGGCTACATCTGGAACGAGGTGGACGAGGCGAGGGTGGCGGAGCTCATGGCGGCCGCGCGCACGCCGGCGGAGCCGGCCGGTGCCGTGCCGTGAGCAACCTCGACACGGACCCGCGCTGGGATGCCGTCGGGCGCGTCCTCGTCGAGCACTCGGCCCGGATCCGGCCCGGCGAGCGCGTGATGATCGCGATGGGCGAGGTGGACTCGTACCCGCTCGCGCGAGCGGTGTTCCGGGCCGTGGTCGAGGCAGGCGGTTACCCGCAGGTGCAGTTCCTGTCGGAGGAGCTTCGCCACACGATCCTCGAGCGCGGTGGCCCCGAACAGCTCGCGTGGGTGCCCGAGATCGAGGCGTACGGGATGACGTGGGCGGACGTCTACATCGGCCTGCGTGGGGGGTTCGACCTCGACGTCCACGCCGCCATCTCCTCCGACCGGCTCGCCGTCAACCAGGCCGCCCAGGGGCGGATCTCCACGCTGAGGTGGCAGAACACGCGCTGGACGCTGGTCCGCGTCCCGAACCAGGCCTTCGCCGACCAGGCCGGCGTCCCCCTGGAGAAGGTCACCGAGATGTTCTTCGCCGGGTGCCTGCTCGACTGGGAGGCCGCCGCGGCGCAGTGGCGGGCATGGACCGACCGGGCAGCAGGAGGCCGATTGATCGAGATCCAGGGGCCGGGGGTGGAGCTGCGGTTCTCGGTCGAGGGCCGCCACTGGATCGTGGCCGACGGCCGGACGAACATGCCTGACGGGGAGCTCATGACGGCGCCCCTCACCGACACCGTCGACGGCTGGATCTCCTTCGAGAACCCAGCGGTGCTCGGCGGCCGCAAGATGCACGACCTGCGGCTGCGCTGGGAGAAGGGGGTGCTCGTCGATGCGTCGGCATCAACCAACGAGGACTACCTCCGCTCGGTGCTCGCCACGGACGCTGGGGCGAGCCTGATCGGTGAGTTCGGCATCGGCACCAACCCGTTCATCGACCTCGTCTGCGACGACATCCTGATCGACGAGAAGATCAACGGGACGGTCCACGTCGCGCTGGGCCGCGCTACCCGGAGTGCGGTGGGGTGAACAGGTCGGCCATCCACTGGGACATCGTGAAGGACCTGCGCGACGGCGGAGAGGTCCTGCTCGACGGGCGGCGGGTCGTCGACGGTCGGGGTCTGGTCGGCTGAGCGGCGGAGGCTGGCACCAGGCTGGTCCAGCAGGCCACGGCGCCCGGGTCGTCCCCGACGATCAGGCGCAGCACCCACGGGTGCTCCACCAGGAACCATGCAGACCGACCAGCAGCACCGTCACCGTCCGCTCGACGGGATCGGACGGCAGCTCGGGGTGGACGATCGGCCCACCCTGTCATGCGGCTCAGGCGGATGTCGGTTCCCGGAGCAAGGGCAGGAGCTGGTCGCCGATCCGGGCCACCTCCCGCTGGTAGGGCGTGTCGGACAGGACGAAGTGCGTAATGCCCAGGTCGGCGTAGCGCTCCAGCGCCGCGGCGACGTCCGCGGCCGAGCCGACGAGCCAGGTCGTGCCCGCGCCGCCGGCGCCGTAGCGGCCGGGCGCGGTGTAGAGGCAGGAGTCGAGCACGTCGCCGCGGGCGGCGAGGTCCAGCAGCCGCTGCTGGCCGACCGAGCCTGCGTGGCGGTCGCCCAGGGGTGAACCCGCCGCCGCGGCCATCGCGGCGACCTTGGCCTCGGCGTCCCGCCACGCCTCGTCGGCCGTGTCGCGGACGACCGTGGTGATCCGCAGCCCGAACTCCAGCGGCGGGTGCTCGCGGCCGAGCCGGTGTTCGAGGTCGCGCAGGCGGGAGATGCGGGCCGTGATGCCGTCGAGTGGCTCGCCCCAGAACAGCTGGACGTCGGCCTCCGTGGCGGACACCTCCTCGGCGGCTGCGGACGCGCCGCCGAAGTACAGCCGTGGATGCCCGCCGCCGGTCGGGCGCGGTGCCGCGGTGGAGTGCTCGACCCGGTAGAACTCGCCCTCGAACGTCACGTCGTCCTCGTGCCAGAGCCGCCGCACGAGCCGGAGGAACTCCCGGGTGCGGTCGTAGCGGCGGGCCTGGTCGAACTGCCCGTCCCCGTAGGCGGCCAGGTCGTCGCGGCCGGTGACGACGTTGACGTAGACCCGCCCACCGCTGAGCCGGTCGAGGGTCGCGGCGGCGCTGGCGAAGTGGGCAGGCTGCCAGTAGCCGGGGCGGACGGCCACCAGCGGGACGAACGACGTGGTGCGCGCGGCGATGGCGGTCGCGACGGTGAACGTGTCGGGGCGGCCCCAGCCCGTGCCGATCAGCGCCCCGCCCCAGCCGTGCGCCTCCGCCTCCCGGGCCAGCCCCACCGAGTAGTCGAGGGTGCCCCAGCCGTCGACGGTGTCGTCGCCGCGGTGGCCGGGCTGCACAGTGTTGGGGACGTACCACAGGAATTCGGTGGTCATGCGGCGACTCCGTTCGTGACGCGTGGCTGCCGGACGGGGAGCGGCGGGCATGCGGCCAGGCCGCTGCGGAGTCAGCGGGGACAGCGCGCGGAGCCGACCCGGACCAGGTCGACGTGGCGCCGACTCGTCAGGTCCGTGGTGGGCACGACGGGAACGTAGCAACGTGGGCGTCGAGCGTCCCATCGCGTGTGATCGAGGGCACGCCGGGCACCGCACAGCCACGTTTCCGCAGGTCCGGACATTGCGTGAACGCGGTCCTGCGATGTGGACGCCCCCGTCGCGGGCACCCGCGTGATCACCGTCCCGGCCGGTTCCGATTGCCGAGCCGCCGGTGCGCGGGTCATGATGCCCGGATGGACGCGGCGCGCTCCCCGGGCCGCACCGTGCCCCTCGTTCCCGCACTCGACCACGCCCTCCTCGAGGAGGAGGCGATCGACCTGGTGCGGGATCTGATCCGCATCGAGAGCGTCAACACCGGCGACCCCGCCACGATCGGTGACGGCGAGGCGCGGGCCGCGCGCTACGTGGCCGAGCGGCTGGCCGAGGTCGGGATCGGCAGCGAGTACGTCGAGCCGGTCGCCGGCCGGGGCAACCTCGTTGCGCGGGTCCCGGGCAGCGATCCGTCGGCGGGTGCGCTGGTCGTGCACGCCCATCTGGACGTCGTGCCGGCGGAGGCGGCGGACTGGTCGGTGCCGCCGTTCGCCGCCGAGGTGCTCGACGACCGCAGGCACGGCGAGGTCCTGTACGGCCGCGGCGCGGTCGACATGAAGGGGTTCGCGGGCACGGTGGTGGCCGTGGTGCGGGCGTTGCGGACCGCGCGGATCGTGCCTCGCCGTGATCTCGTGCTCGCGTTCTTCGCCGACGAGGAGGCAGGCGGTTACGCGGGGGCGAAGTGGCTGGTGGAGAACCGCCCCGACGTGTTCGAGGGTGCAACGGAGGCGATCAGCGAGGTCGGCGGCTTCTCGGTGCCGGTGCCGGGGAACGGTTCGCCGCGGCGGGCGTACCTGCTCGCCACCGCGGAGAAGGGTGTCGGCTGGGGGATCCTGCGGGCCCGCGGGACGGCCGGGCACGCGTCGCGGCCGACGCGGGACAACGCGGTGGCGCGGATCGCGCGGGCGGTGGCGGCGCTGCACGCCCACGAGTTCCCGGTGCGGCACACGGAGGCGACGGCCGCGTTCCTCGCCGCGTTCGGCGAGCTGACCGGGCGCGACCTCACCGGTGACGGCGTCGACCTGGAACGGGAGCTCGGCTTCGTCGGGGCGATCGCGGAGGCCGGGTTGCGCAACACCGCCACGCCGACGATCCTGTCCGCCGGCTACAAGACCAACGTGATCCCCGGCGAGGCCGTGGCCGAGATCGACACGCGGATCCTGCCGGGCAGCGAGGGTGAGATCGAGCGCGAGGTGGCGCGGCTCGTCGGTGACGAGGTGTCGGTGGAGTGGAAGTCGCTGCCGCCGATCGCGTCCCCCTCCGGCGGGCCGCTGGTCGACGTGCTGCGCGCCGCGGTCGCGGCGGACGACCCCGACGGGGTCGTGGTGCCCTACCTCCTGCCCGCGTCGACCGACAACAAGAACCTGTCCCGGCTCGGGATCGCGGGCTACGGCTTCGCGCCCCTGCGCGTCCCCGACGACTTCGACGCCTTCGGCCAGTTCCACGCGGTCGACGAGCGGGTGCCGCTGTCGGCGCTGCGCTTCGCCGCCCGGGTGACGGAGCGGATACTCCGGACGGCCTGACGGGTGGATGGGGGCGGGGACCGTTCCGCGGAACGCAGGGTCGACGGGTTCAGGCGGCCGCCGGGATCCTCCTGGGGAGCAGGGCACCCAGGATGGGGTCCGCGTCGAGTCGTTCGCCGTACCACTGCGGGGACAGGGTTGTGCGGTCGATCCGCAACCGGTCCCAGGTGTGCATTTCGATCAATCCTTCGGTGTTCCCGTTCAGTACCACCGGTTCGGGGATCGGGGTGCCGTCCGGGCGGAGGAACTCCCACAGCTCCGGCCGCCGGCGGATGCGATAGCCGTGGTCGTGGATGGTGGTGTGATGAAACGAGCAGATCAGAACCAGGTTGTCGATATCGGTACGCCCGCCGTGAAGCCAGTGCCGCACATGATGTGCCTGGAGGTAATGGGTGTGGGTGCAGCCGGGGAATTGGCATCGTTCACCGTCCCGTGCTGCGAGCGCGGTGATCTGGGCCGGGGTGGCCAGGCGTCGGGACCGTCCCAGGTACATCCGGTTGCCCTCGCGGTCATCGAGCAGTAGCTGCACTCGGGCATCGCAGGCGAGGCGTTCGGCGGTCGAGGCGGGGATCTCCGGGCCGCCGGTGATCCGGGCCGTCCCGGAGTTGACGTCGAGGTGCACGACCAGCTGGGTGGTGCCGCGTTCGACCACCGGCGCAGCCTCGCCGCCGCGGGCGTCGCCGTCGTCGGCGGTGCTTGCGCCGGTGCCGGTGCCGGTGCTGGCAGTGCGGGTGCGGGTGACCAGTGCCAGGAGTGCGTCGGCGCGGCGGGCCGCCATCCGATCGATCACGGGTCCGGGTTCCTGCTCCCGGGCCCGCTCGTCCAGGTCTGCCGGTGCCGGGGCGTCGGAGTACCGGGGCGGGATCTTGGGCGGAACCAAACCTTCGATGGCGGCGATGAACGCCGCGCCCGCGTCGGGGGTGAGTCGGACTCGGACCAGCAGCGATCCGTCGTCGTCGGTGCGCCAGGTCATCGACCTTCGGGCGGCGGTGTCGGGGGGTGGGGTGTGGAGGCGGCGGACGGCGGTGACGACGGTTTCGATGTGGCTGGCGGTGCCGCAGAGGGCGACGTTCAGCAGGACCCGCTCGGCAGTTTCCGGGTCGGTGACGCGGGTGTGGCGCCATTTCGGGTCTCCGGCGGCGATGGCGGCGCCGATGTGGGTGAGGGTGGCGGTGTCGGTGCCGGTGGTCTCGTCGACATACGGCGTGCCCCCACGCCGGGGACGGCCGTCAACGCCACCACGGTATTCGGTAGTGATCCCCACCCAGCCACGCCGGCGCGCAAGGCGAGGATGCGAAGGAAGCGACTGCACCCGAGACCCCCAGCGCGGAGGTCGGGGGCGGGGCTACGAGGGTGACCAAGCGCGCCCACGGGAGACGGGCTACGAGGCAGCATCACCCCGGCCGGAACAGAGCCACCGCGTTCAGCGGAACGCTGAGCGCGAGACGACGGTGGCGCCCTTCACCTTGGGAACCCGCCCCAGCGCCGGCCGCAGCACCGGCGCATGGAGTCCCAGGAAGTCCCACAGCCGGTCGGCGACCGGGCCGTGCGGCCGGTCGCGCCGGCGGGCTGCGGTGAGCTCCTCGACGACGCCGGGGAAGTGGTGTCCGGCGATGGACAGCAGGCGCCCGTCGCGCAGTTCCGCCTCGATGAGGAAGCGTGGCAGGTGGCCCCATGCCATGCCGTGGAGGATCAGTTCCTTCTTCATGAGGTGATCCGGGACCGAGCACCGCGGCGCACCCTCGACCAGGAAATGGCCCGGTTCGGCCGGGTGCCGCGCGGTGTCCCGCACCACGCACTGGGTGAAGGCCTGCATCCGCTGCGGGGTGATGTCGGCGGCCGGGGGGAAGGGCAGGAATCCGGGTGCCACGACCGGCACCGTCGCGACCCGGCCGAGGTCGATCCACTCCATCCGCACGTCGCTCTTGGGGATGCGGTGCACGACGAGGTCGGCCTCGTCCTCCAGCAGGCGCTCCCACGGGCCGGTGACCGCGTCGAACTGCAGGTGCAGCCGGGTCTGCGGGCACTCGGCGAAGAAGTCGCCGAGCAGCGCCAGCACCGGCGCGAGCGGGCACAGGTCCCGAGCACCACGCGCAGCTCGGCCTCCTGACCCATCGCCAGCTGCCCGGCGTAGGTGTGCAGTTCGTCGACGTCGTGCAGCAGGAGGCGCACCTTGCGGTGGAAGGCCTGCCCGGCCTCCGTGAGCCGAACCCGGTAGCCGGAGCGGTCGAGCAGGGTGAGGCCCAGCTGACGCTCCAGCTTCGCCACCGCCGCGAACACCGAGGGGTGCGAGCGGTGCAGCCGTTCGGCGGCGGCCTGGAAGCCACCGTCGCTGACGACGGCGTCGAAGCACTGGAGCTCGTGGAGCGTGAAACCCGACATTGTCGATGCAGCCTACAGAGCCCATCGGACCTTTGTAATGGCAATGAGCGACGACGTTCCTAGGCTGAGGTCATGACCTCCTCGACTCTCACCGCCATCACCACCGGCGACGGCGTACGCATCGCCTACCGATTCGACGGCGAGCAGGACCGGCCGGTGCTGCTGCTCTCGAACTCCATCGGCACCGATCTGCACATGTGGGACGGCCAGGTGCCCGCCCTCACCGAACACTTCCGGGTGCTGCGCTACGACGCGCGCGGCCACGGCGCGTCCGACGCCCCGGCCGGTCCGTACTCGCTGGACCGGCTCGTTCGCGACGTGGTGGAGCTGCTGGACGCGCTGGACCTGCGGCGGGTGCACGTCCTGGGCCTGTCTCTCGGCGGGATCGTCGCGCAGGGGCTGGCGGTCCGGGAGCCGGAGCGCGTCGACCGTCTCGTGCTCTCCAACACCGCCGCGTACCTCGGCCCGCCGCAGCAGTGGGACCGGCCGATCGCCGACCTGCTGGCGGCTCCTGACATGCAGGCAACCGCGGAGACGTTCCTGCGCAACTGGTTCCCGGCCCGCATGCTGGACGAGCCGAACGAGGTCGTCGAGGGCTTCCGTGCCACCCTTCTCGCCACGCCGCGCGCGGGAGTGGCCGGCAGCTGGGCCGCGGTGCGCGACGCCGACCTGCGCCGCACGGCCGCGCTCGTCACCAACCCGACCCTGGTCATCGCGGGCGAGCACGACACCGTCACCTCGGCCGCCCACGGACGGGAGCTCGCCGGCATCGTCCCCGGAGCCCGGTTCACCCTGTTGCCCACGGTGCACATGGCGAACGTCGAACGGCAGGCCGAGTTCCTCGACGCGGTGCTGGCCTTCCTGACCGAGCGGGTCCCGGTCACGCCGGCGGAACGCTCCTGACCGCGGCGCCCGCGGTCTCGGGCCCGAGCATGCCCAGCAGTGCGAGAGCGTCGGCGCTGGGGGATCCCTCCGGCGCGGTGTACAGCACGAGGTGCTGGTCGCGCTCGGCGAGCGTGAGGGCGTCGCAGTCGACGGTGATCTCCCCGACGACCGGGTGGTGGAACGTCTTCGTGAGCATCGGTGCCGCCTGAACGTCGTGGCGTTCCCAGAGCCGGGCGAAGTCGGGGCTGGCGTCGCGGAGCTCCTCGACGAGCCCGATGATCGCGGGGTCCGACGGGTACCGGGCGAGCGTGGCGCGCAGTTCCATGACGACGTGGTGCCGGAACCCGCCGTCGTCGGTGATCCCGTACACGGTGGCGCCAGGGGGCAGCGGCCCGAGGAACGCCTTGCGGGCGAGGTTGCGGTCGGCCGGGGCGAGGCGGGCGAAGTCCTCCATGAGCGCGGCGGCGAGATCGTTCCACGCGAGCACCTCGAACGCCGCGGACGTCACGAAACCCGCTGTGTGCGGCAGCCGTTCGAGGAGCGTGAGGATGCTCGGGCGCACGTCGCGACGGTGCAGCCTGGTTCGGCTCGGTGCGGTACCTGCGAGGACGTGGAGGTGGTCGGACTCCTGCTGCGTGAGCCGCAACGCGCCCGCGATACCGGCGAGCACCTCGCCCGACGGCCGCGGCGCCCTGCCCTGCTCGAGCCGTACGTAGTACTCGGTGGAGATGTGCGCGAGCACCGCGACCTCCTCGCGGCGCAGCCCGGGGTCCGGCGTCGCGGGCCGGACGGGAGTCCCACGTCCTCCGGCCGGAGCCGCTCACGCCGGCTGCGGAGGAACGCCCCGAGCTCCCGCTTGTCCGTGGCCCGCGTGTCCATGCCTCGAGTCTGCGCCCTGCGCGGCGTCTGAGCGTAGTACCGCCTGTGCCTGTCTGCGGACCGCGCACCGCGGTGACGTTGTCGGCATGACGAACGACAACGGCACCACTCCGATCGGATTGCTCACCGGCAAGGTCGTGTTCATCACCGGCGCGAGCCGCGGCATCGGCGCGGCCGCGGCCCGGCTCTTCGCGCGGGAGGGGGCCGCCGTGGTTCTCGCCGCCCGCAGCATCGATGCCCTCGACGGGGTCGCCACCGAGGTACGCGCCGACGGCGGGGTGGCCGACACGGTCGCCATGGACCTCGCCGACCGGGCGAGCATCCGCGCCGCGGTGGCTCGCGTGGGGGAGTTGCACGGACGGCTCGACGGTGCGTTCAACAACGGCGCGGCGGGCCAGCGACTGCCCGGCCCGCTCGACACCACGAGCGACGAGGACATCGACGAGCAGTTCGCCGTGAACTTCCACGGGCACTGGACCGCCATGACCGCCGAGGCCGCGCTCATGCGACGGGCGCCGGTGGGGCGATCGTGAACACGTCGAGCATCGGCAGCCGCCGCGCGAACCCCGAGCTGCCCGCGTACGGCGCCATGAAGCGTGCCCTGAACAGCATCACCGAGTCCGCGGCCGTGACCTGGGCGCCTCACGGCATCCGGGTGAACGGCATCACCCCGGGCGGGACCGCCACCGAGATGATCGACGCGTGGGAGGCCGCGACCCCCGGCGTCATCGACCGGATCAACGCCTCGATCCCGCTCGGCCGGATGGCCCGGCCCGACGAGGTCGCCGAAGTGGCCGCGTGGCTGCTCAGCGACCGCGCCTCGATGGTCACCGGCGCGTCGTGCCGGTCGACGGCGGGGCAGGCGCCTGAACGAGCGGGTCTTCGGTGGTGGTGATAGCCGGGTGCGGCACGGGGTAACCGGCTTCCATGAGCACTTCCGATCCCGACTCGTCGGCCATCAGCCCGAGTGAGCAGCTCGACGAGGACGAGCTGGGCACCGACCCGATGGAGGACGGCATGGAGCCGCCGGAACCCACCGAGACGGGTATCGGCGCCGATCAGCACGGCCCGACACCGCGCGAGCAGCGTGCGGGCCCGTCGCTGGACGAGCGCCTCGCCCAGGAAGAGGACGACGACGTCGGCCGCGAGTTGTGATCAGCCGCTCCGGGTACCCGACGTGCGACGTTCATGACGAGAGGAGTTCCCGTGCCTCAGCAGGCGTGGAGTGACAAGCGTGAGCGGCAGTACGAGCACGTGAAGGACTCGGCGAAGAAGCGGGGTGCCGGCGAGGACCGGGCCGAGGAGATCGCGGCGCGCACGGTCAACAAGAACCGGGCGCAGTCGGGGGAGTCGAAGAAGGCGAGCCGCACGTCGAAGCGCGACGTGTCGCCGCAGCATCGCGGCGGGCGCCGTTCCCACTCGGGTTCGGAGGGACGCACGCGAGACCAGCTGTACGAGGACGCGAAGCGCAAGGGCGTCAAGGGCCGCTCGAAGATGACCAAGGCCCAATTGGAGAAGGCGGTCGCGGGCTGACCCGAAGTGGATATCCGCGTGCTCCGCGGGATCGCCGGGGCGCTGTCGGTCGGCTGGGCCGCGGTGGCGCTCGCGGGTTGCGCTGCGGTGGAGCAGCCGGACGTCGAGCAGGTCGTGGTGGCGTTCGCCGCGGGCGACCCGGCCGCACGTTGCGCATTGCTCGCCCCGGCCACGTTGGCGGCGCTGGAGCGGTCCACGTCGACGGGGTGCGCGCAGGCCGTGGCCGACGTGGCGACCGGCGGCACGGTGCTGCACACCGCTGTCTGGGGTGACGCGGCCCAGGTCCGGACGGCCGAGGACACCGTGTTCCTGACCCGCACCGGCGGCGGCTGGAAGATCTCGCTGCCGGGTGCACGCGTACCGGCGATGCACCCTATGGCTGCGAGGTGGACGGCCCGTGAGCATGACCCGGGTTCTGTTCGCCTGCTACCTCGGAGTGATCGTGCTCGGACTGCTCTACTTCACGATGCTCGGACTGCTGGGGCGGTGACCGGCGTGCGGCGCGTGTTGCGGGACAACGGTATCGGCCTGGCGTTCGGGCTGCTGTTCGTCGCGACGCTGGTCGGGCAGGCGGTGTCCGGCCTGGCCCTGTACAACGACCAGCAGGTGTCGGTCGGGGCCGAAGCGGTGTCGCTCGGGCACTACCTCACGTCGTCGTCGTTCGCGGTGGACGTCGTGGAGAACTGGCAGTCGGAGTACCTGCAGTTCTTCCTCTACGTCTTCGCGACGATCTGGTTGGTGCAACGCGGCTCGTCGGAGTCCAAGAAGCCCGGCGAGGAGGGTGTCGAGTCCGACACCGACCAGCTCGTCGGCGCGCACGCCCGCCCCGACTCGCCGCGGTGGGTGCGGGCAGGGGACTGGCGTACCGCCGTCTACTCCCGCTCGCTCGGGATCGTGATGGGCGGCATCTTCCTGCTGTCGTGGCTCGCACAGTCGGTCACGGGCTGGGCCGCGTACAACGGCGAACAGCTGGGCAACCGGGAGGATCCGGTGACCTGGCTCGGCTACCTGGCCGAGGCCGACTTCTGGAACCGGACGTTGCAGAACTGGCAGTCGGAGATGCTCGCCGTCGGCTCGATGGCGGTGTTCGCCGTCTACCTGCGTCAGCGGGGATCACCCGAGTCGAAGCCGGTCGGCTCCGCCCACGGCGACACGAGTGAGACCGGTTGAATGAACGCCGTGTCCGGCGGCGGCCATACGATCACCGACATGGCCGCCGCGAAGCCTTCCCGCCTGCGCCTCACGGCCCTGACGTCGGCGTTGTTCGTGGCGAGCTGCACGGTGCTTCCGGGAGCGGGCGTCTCGACGAGCAGCGTCAGCCCCGACGAGCTCGTGGTGAGCGCGGACGGCCGGTACCTCAGCCACGGCGACGGACGCCCGTTCCTGTGGGTCGGTGACACCGCGTGGGGCATCTTCGGACGCCTCACCCGGCCCGAGATCACCGAGTATCTGACCGCCCGCGCCGAGCAGGGTTTCACGGTGATCCAGATGGTGACGGTCATGCCCGTCTGGGACGGGGTGAACGCCGAGGGGGTCGAGATCGGTGACCTGGGGGCCCCGAATCCGGAGTACTTCGGTCTCGTCGACCACGCGGTCGACGAGACGTCCGGCTCGGCATGGTCCCGGCGGTGTGGCCGGTCTGGTCGCGCGACCAGCACGACCTGATCGGCACGGACGACGCGCAGGCGTACGGCACGTTCCTCGGCGCCCGCTACGCGGACCGGCCCGTGATCTGGGTGTTCGGTGGCGACGACGCGGATCAGCGTCCCGAGGTGTGGCGGCGGATGGCCAGGGGCATCGCCATCGGCGAGACCGGCACCGAGGACTACGGCGCGTCGCTCATGACGTACCACCCGCGGGCCAGGAGTCGTCGTCCCAGTCGTTCGAGGGCGACGAGTGGCTGGACTTCGACATGGTGCAGACCGGCCACGACTCGAGGCAGCGCAAGCCCTACGAGATGATCGCCGACGACCACGGACGCACCCCGGTGAAGCCCGTCGTCGACGCCGAGGCGATGTACGAGAAGCACGCCGACGGCTGGGACGACCCCGACCGGATCGCGAGCTCGCAGCTGGTGCGCAACTACATGTACTGGGCGATGTTCGCCGGGGCGTTCGGCCACACCTACGGGCACTGGTACATCTGGCCCTTCGTCGATGCCGAGCACATCCACCCGTACTCCGAGATCGCGAAACTGCGCGGCGACTGGCGGGCCGACTACCTGCACGACGAAGTGGCCGAGCAGGTCCGCTTCTTCCGCGCGCTGATGGAGTCGCGGCCCTTCCAGACCGGGGTGCCTGCCCAGGACGCCGTCACCGACGCAGGCGACGGGCCCGCCCGCGTGCAGGCGACCAGGGCCGGCGACGGGGCCTACCTCATGGCGTATTCGCCGGGAGGGGAGCCGATCACCGCGGATCTCGCGACCGTGTCGGGTCAGGCCGTGAACGCGTGGTGGTACGACCCCCGCACCGGCGCCGCCACCCAGATCCCGGACGTCGCACGCGGCGCCCACACGTTCGAGCCCCCGAGCGGGGAGGACTGGGTACTGGTGGTCGACGACGCCGCCCGTGGTTTCGGGCCGCCCGGCCGATGATCCACGTGGACCCGATCACCAGTTCGACGGGGCGTAGTCCTTGAGGAAACATCCGTGCAGGTCGTCACCCGCTTCGCCGCGCACGATCGGGTCGTACACGCGCGCGGCGCCGTCGACCAGGTCGAGCGGGGCATGGAAGCCCTGGTCGGCAAGGCGGAGCTTGGTGGGGTGCGGTCGTTCGTCGGTGATCCACCCGGTGTCGACCGCAGTCATCAGGATGCCGTCGCTCTCGAGCATCTCGCCGGCGCTGGTGCGGGTGAGCATGTTCAGCGCGGCCTTGGCCATGTTGGTGTGCGGGTGGCCGGGGCCCTTGTAGGCACGGCTGAACTGACCTTCCATCGCGCTGACGTTCACCACGTACTTCCGGCGCGCCGGGGACGCGGCCAGCGCCGGGCGCAGCGCGCTGATCAGGATGAACGGGGCGGTTTGGTTGCAGAGCTGCACCTCGAGCAGTTCGAGGGGATCGATCTCGTGGATGTGCTTGGTCCAGCTGTTGTCCGGCGCGGTGTCGGGCAGCAGCCCGCCTGCATCCACGGCGGTGCCCGCACCGATGCGCTCGGGGGAGGCGCTGCGGGCGGTGAGGGCGAGCGGCGGTGAGGCCTCGGGCGTGTGGTGTGCACCGACCGCGTCGGCGAGCGCGCGCGGGTGGGCGTCGCGAACGTGGTCGAACGTGATCACGTCCACCGGGGAGTCGGCCGGTAGAGGTGCGCGCTCGGCCGCGACGAGCGGTGCGTAGGCGCCGGGGGAGCGGCGGACGGTCTGTGCCGCGTTGTTGATCAGAATGTCGAGCGGCCCCTGTGCGGCGACGGAGTCGGCGAGCGCGACGACCTGGGCCGGATCGCGTAGGTCGATGCCGACGACGCGCAGCCGGTGCAGCCAGTCGCCGCTGTCGGCCAGCGCGGAGAAGCGGCGCACGGCGTCGGTCGGGAACCGTGTGGTGATCGTCGTGTGCGCTCCGTCGCGCAGCAGGCGCAGGGCGATGTGCATGCCGATCTTCGCGCGGCCGCCGGTGAGCAGCGCTCGCCGGCCGGTGAGGTCGGTGCGGGCGTCGCGCTTGCCGCGGTTCACGGCCGCGCACTGCGGGCAGAGCTGGTGGTAGAAGGCGTCCACGACGTGATAGCGGTTCTTGCAGGTGTAGCACGCGCGTGAGCGCAGCAGCGTGCCCGCGGTGGCCCCGACGGCCTCGGACACCAGAGGCAGGCCCTGCGTCTCGTCGTCGATCCGGCCGGGCGCGCCGGTGGCGGTGGCCGCGGTGACAGCACCGTCGGCCGCCGCGATGGCCTCCCGTTTCGCAGCCCGACGGCGCAGCCTGACCGACTTGTAGACGCCCGCGGTGGCCCGCCGGACGCGGACGGCGTCCGGGTGCTCGGGCGGGAGCGTGTCGACCTCGGCGAGCACCCGGAGACAGGTCTGCAGGTCATCGGGGTCAATGCCGTCCACCGGGGAAGCCTACGGCGTCGGGGAGGGCCGGCCTGCACGACGTCCCGCCCGTGACACTTCAGGCTGCGATCCGCATCGTGACCATCGCGCGCCTTGATGGAGACAGATGCGGCGCCATAGGGTGAGCCGCCCGGGTACCCCCGGTCCGCTCGGTGAGTCGCTGCCCTCCCGGCAGCCTGGCAGCGTAGCCAGGAGGCAGACCATGCGCATGCGCGGTGCGCTCGTAGCAGTACTCGCGTTGTTCCTCGCCGCGTGCGGCGGGGGTGAGTCCGGGGGCGGGGGTGACGGGCCGATCCAGCTCGGGCAGATCGCCTCCCTCACCGGTAACTACACGCCCCTCGGCACGAACGACGAGAAGGGCGCGGCACAGGCGGTCGAGGAGATCAACGCCGCCGGCGGGGTGCTTGGCGGCCGGCAGTTGCAGATCACGGTCCGCGACGACAAGACGCAGCCGGACCAGGCCGTCATCGCGTACAACGACCTCGTCGACCAGGGCGTGGCCGCCGTCGTCGGCTCGTCGTTCTCGAACTCGAGCCTCGCGGCCATCCCGATCGCCGAGCGCAACGAGATCCCTTACGTCTCCACCGCGGCGGCGGACGAGCAGGTCGAGCCGGTGCAGGCGTACGGGTTCATGACGCCGCCCACCGCCGGGGCCGTGGCGGAGCAGCTGCTGCGCTACTTCCAGGCGAGCGGGATGACCCGGATGGCCGTCGCCTACGACACTCAGAGCGCGTTCGCCGCCACCGGCTGGACGAAACAGAAGGAGCTCGCCGGGCAGTACGGGATCGAGTTCGTCGCCGAGGAGGTCTTCGAGACCGGCACCACCAACTTCAGCCCGGTGTTCACGCACGTGCGCGAGAGCGGCGCGCAGGGGCTGATGGTCTGGGCCACCGGGGCCCCCGCGGTCATCGTCACCAAGCAGTTCGACACTGCCGGGCTGGACATACCGCTGGTGATGAGCCACGCCGAGGCCAGCACGCTCTACACCGAGCCCGCCGGCCCCGCGGCCGAGGGCGTGATCGTCGCCAGCTCGCTCGCCGTGATCGGTCCGCACCTGCCGACTCGGAGCTGAAGAACGTGGTGCTGGCGATGGCCGAGCCGTTCCAGCAGAAGCAGGGCTACTACCCGCCGCAGTTCGCGTTCGACGGCTACTGCGCGGTGAAGCTCATCGCGGCCGCCATCGAGCAGGCGGGCAGCGCCGAGCCGCCGGAGATCCAGAAGGCGCTGGAGAACCTCACGCTCCTGACCCCGGAGGGCGAGTACCGCTACACACCGGAGGACCACGCCGGCCTGGGCGTCGACGACGTCGCGATCAACGTGGTGCGCGACGGCGGGTTCGTCCCCACCGAATGGTCGCAGCAGCAACTGGCCGCGCCCTCCAGTAGGCACGGGTGCGCGAACCGATACTGGAGGTCGACCGCGTCTCGCGGTCGTTCGGCGGCGTGTACGCCGTCCGCGACGTGTCGCTGTCGGTGGCCCGCGGTGAGCTGCGCGGGATCATCGGGCCGAACGGGGCGGGCAAGTCCACGCTGTTCAACCTGATCAGCGGCCACCTGCGGGCCGACCACGGCAGCGTCTCGTACCTGGGCACGCACCTGGAGCGACGCGCGGCGCATCGGCGCGCGCGGAAGGGGATCGCGATCGTCTTCCAGGGCGCGCGGATCTTCCGCGGGATGACGGCGCTGGAGAACGTGATGGTGGGCGCCCACGCGCACACCCGGTGCGGGTTCGTCGCCGGCGCGCTGCGGCTGCCCGCGCAGCGCCGGGAGGAACGGGAGATCCGCCGCCGGGCCGTCGCCGCCCTGGAGCGGGTGGGCCTCGGGGCATGGGCGGACCGCGCCGCGGAGGCGCTCCCGCTCGGCCAGCAGCGCCAGCTGCAGGTCGCGCGCGCGTTGTGCGGCGATCCCCGCCTGCTGCTGCTCGACGAGCCCGCGTCCGGGCTGCGGGCCGGAGAGCGCGCGACGCTGCGGGAGCTGATCGAACAGCTGCACGCCGAGGGGTTGACGATGCTGTTGATCGAGCACGACGTCGGGTTCGTCGGGCGGCTCGCCGACCGGGTGACCGTGCTCGACCTCGGCGAGGTCATCGCCGAGGGGACACCGGAGGAGATCACCAGCGACGAGCGCGTGATCAGTGCCTATCTCGGTGACGGTGCGGCACTGGGCGGGCCTGATGCTTGACGTCTCCGGACTGGTCGTGCGTTACGGGCAGGCGACCGCGCTGGACGGGGTGAGCCTTTCGGTCGGGCGCGGAGAGATGGTGGCGCTGGTCGGGCCGAACGGAGCCGGGAAGTCGACCCTCGTGAACACGCTGTCCGGCATCGTCGCGCCCGCCGCCGGGACCGTGCGCCTGGACGGGCGGCTGGCGCAGGTCCCCGAGGGCAGGCAGTTGTTCGCCGAGCTCAGCGTTGCCGACAACCTGCGCCTCGGCGCGTGGCGGGTGCGGCGGGACCGGGCGCGGCGGGACCGGCCCGGGTGTACGAAGTGCTGCCGGACCTGCGCGCCATCGCCGGGCAGCGGGCCGGGACGCTGTCGGGGGGTCAGCAGCAGATGGTGGCGGTGGGCCGGGCGCTCATGGCCGACCCGGACATCCTCGCCATCGACGAGCTCTCGTTGGGGCTGGGCCCGCTCATCGTGGCCGGCCTCGCCCGGCACCTGCGCGAGCTCAACGCCGACCGCGGCACCGCGGTGCTGCTGATCGAGCAGAACGCCCGGCTCGCGTTCGACCTCTGCCGCCGCGCCTACGTCCTGGAGGCCGGCCGGGTCACCGCCGCCGGGCCGTCCGCCGAGCTCGCCGAGAGTCCCGACGTCGCGCGCGCCTACCTGGGAGGCGGGACCGACTCGTGAGCGCGTTCCTCACCTACCTGATCACGGGGCTGGCCCTCGGGTGCTCCTTCGCGCTGGTGGCGTCCGGATTCGTGACGATCCACCGGGTCACCGGCGTGGTCAACTTCGCGCAGGGCACCTTCGCGGTCGTGGCCGGGCTGGCCGCGGGCGCGTTGCTGGGCCGCGGGCTGCCGCACGGCGTGGCCGAGGTCGCGGCCATCGCCCTCGCCGGCCTCGTCGGGCTGGCAGTCGGCGTCGTCGCGATCGGCAAGCGCGGCACCCCGCCGCTGGCCTCGCTGGTGATCACCCTCGGGCTGGGCATCCTGGCCTACGCCATCGAGATCATCGTCTTCGGCGATCAGCCGCTCTCCTTCCCGGGGCTGCCGGGGGCGGTGCAGGTCGGGCCGGCGCGAATTCAGTCCCAGTACTTCCTGGTGATCGCCGTCACGCTGGTCACGTTCGCCGCGCTCGGGCTGTTCTTCGGCCGCACCTACCTGGGCAAGGCGCTCACCGCGTGCGCGGCCAACCCGTACGCCGCCCGGTTGGCCGGCCTCAACGTCACCCGGATGGGGCTGCTGGCCTTCGCGCTCGGCGGGCTGCTCGGCGGGCTGGCCGGGGTGCTGATCACGCCGTTGCAGCCGATCGCGTTCGACTCCGACGTCGCGCTGGCCGTCAACGGCTTCGCGGCCGCGATCGTCGGCGGCCTCAACCGTCCGGGGCTCGCCCTGGTGGGCGGGCTCGTGCTCGGCGTCGCCGAGGCGTTCGTGGCGGGTTATCTCAGCGGCTCGTACCAGACCGAGGTCGCGCTCGGCCTGATGCTCGCGATCATGATCTGGCAAGCCGGCCGCAGGCTCGGTGTCGCCGAGGAGGCGGCGTGACGGAGCACCGCATCGGGGTCGTGCTGGGTGGCGCCGTGGCCGTCGCCGCACTGCTGGCCCCGCTCGTGCTGTCCCGCTCCCATCTGACGATCTACGTGCTGCTGGGCACGGCGGCGATGGTGACGGTCGGAGTGTCGCTGCTGATGGGGTACGCCGGGCAGGTCTCGCTCGGCCAGGGCGCCTTCTACGCGGTCGGCGGCTACACCGCGGGGCTGATGGCCGTCCACGACCTGCCACCCGCGCTCGGCCTGGTGTGCGCGCCGCTCGTCGCCGCGCTCATCGCGACCCTGATCGGCATCCCGATCATGCGGTTGCGCGGCCACTACCTGGCGTTCGCCACGCTGGCGTTCCAGCTGATCCTGCTGTCGGTGATCGGCCAGCTCGAGGTGCTCGGCGGCGACATCGGGCTGCAGGGCATCCCACGCCTGGGCATCGGGCCCGCGCAGCTGTCGCAGCCCCGCTCGTACGCATGGCTGACGCTGGCGGGCGTCGCGCTCGTGCTGCTCGTCGCGCGCAACGTCATCACCTCGCGGGCGGGCCGGGGCCTGCGCGCGCTTGCGACCAGCGAGGTCGCGGCCGAGTCCAGCGGGGTGCCGGTGGCGCGGTACAAGCTCGCGGTCTTCGCGCTCGCCGCGGCGTTCGCCGGGCTGGCCGGTGGGATCTACGCCTTCTTCATCGGCTACATCGCACCGGGCTCGTTCCCGGTGCTGCTGTCGATCCAGTTCGTCGTGATGGCCGTGGTCGGCGGGCTGGGCACGATCTGGGGTCCGGTCGTGGGGGCGGTGGTCATCACGATCCTCGTGCAGGTGCTCAACGCGCTCGGCACGCAGCCGGGGATGCCGCCGTACGCGTCGTCGGTGTTGTCCTACGCGGTCTACGCCCTCCTGCTGGTGGCGGTGCTGCTGTTCCTGCCTCGCGGGCTGCTGCCCACCGGTGTGGAGTGGATCCGCCGGGCGCGGTCGTAGACCTCTCCTGCTCGGGGTGGAGCAGCTTCACCGATGGTCGAAAACGACCTCGCCGCCGATCACCGTCGCCGTGACGTGCAGGTCCCTGATCCCGGCCGGGTCGATCGCGAGGATGTCCTCGTTCAGCGCGACGAAGTCCGCGAGCCTGCCGGGAGTGATCCGGCCGAGGTCGGCCTCGCGGCCCACCGCGTACGCGGAGCCGTGGGTGTAGGCGGCGAGCGCTTCCTCCACGCTCACGCGTTCGGCCGGTGCGAAGGCCTGCCCTCCGCTGGTGACCCGGTTGACGAGGTCGTGTACGGAGACGAGCGGGTTGGCATCCGATACGGGGGAGTCGGTGGAGCCGGGGACGACCATGCCGGCGTCGAGCAGCGAGCGCATGCGGTACGTGCCCGCCGAGCGCTCCGGGCCGATCGCGTCGAGGATGCCGTCGCCGAAGTCGGAGATGAACACGCCCTGCGGGACGGGGACGACACCGAGGTCGGCGCAGCGGCGCACCTGCTCGTCGGTGGCGATCGCGAAGTGCTCGATGCGGTGGCGCACCTCGCGCGGCCGGCGGCGCTGCGCCTCGGCGATCGCGTCGAGGACGTGGTCGATCGCCCGGTCGCCGATCGCGTGCGTGGCGACCGTCCAGCCCGCCAGGTGGTAGGCGACGAGCGCGGTGTGCAGCTCGTCCGGGGTGAGCTGCAGGACGCCCAGGTTGTCCGGTTCGCCGCAGTAGCACTCGTGGACCGCGGCGGAGCGTCCGATGAGCGAGCCGTCCGAGACGATCTTCACGGGGCCGATGCGCAGCCGGTCGTCGCCGAGGCCGGTGCGGATGCCCCAGTCGAGGGTCTGCCAGCCGTCGGGTCCGTCGGTCAGGGGGTGCAGCACGTTGTGGAACGGCATCACCGTCATCCGCGGCCCGAGCGTCCCGTCGGCCACCGCGGTGAGGTAGTGGTGCATCGCGACCCCGCCGCGCCCGATGCTGCCGTCGACGACGACCCCCGGCTCGGTGATGCTGGTGAGCCCGTAGGAGAGCGCCTGGCGGCTCGCGAGCCCGAGGGAGTGTGCGATCTCCTCGTCGGTCACCGCCGCCGCGGCGTTGCGCAGCGGGTGCATCGCGGTCTCCTGCAGCAGCCCCTCGGGCCGCCCGTCGGCGCCGCGGAACACCCGGCCACCCGGGATGTCGGGGAAGCCCTCGCGGTCCGGGTAGCCCGCGAGCTCGAACGCTTGGTGTTCGCCACGACCATGTGGCCGGAGACGTGTTCGACGACGCACGGGCGCCCGTCCACGGCCCGGTCGATCGCCGCCGCCGTCGGGTGCGCCCCGCCGAGGAAGTTCTGGTCGTACCCGCTCGCCTTGACCCAGGCGTCCGGTGGCAGTTCGACCGCGCGCTTCGCCAGCGCGTCGTACAGGTCCTCGAGGCTGCCGACCCGGCTCGGCCGCACGTTGACGTTCGCGAGCCGGGTGCCGGTCAGGCCCAGGTGGTGGTGCGCGTCGTGCAGGCCGGGGACCACCCGCGCTCCGCCGAGGTCGTGCACCCGGTCCGCCCGCAGGTCCGCGGTGTCGTCGACCGCGACGATCCGGCCGTGGTGGACGGCGATCGACGTGGCCTCGGGGTGGCTCGCGTCCCCCGTCCAGATCCGGCCGTTCTCGTAGCGGACATCGACCTTCATGCCGTCACCTCACTTCCGACCTGCGCCGCCCGCCGGACCCGGCGCATCCCGACGATGCCGACGATGCCGACGAGGGTCAGCACCGAGAGCAGCGCGAAGAACGCCGCGACGCCCCACGGGCCTGCCACGCCGAGGATCGCCTGCGCGATGAGCGGCGTCGAACCACCGATGATCATCGCGCAGATCCCGTTGGCGAGTGCGACCCCCGTGTACCGCACGTTCGGTGCGAACGCCTCGGACAGGAAGCTGGCGAGCATCGCGTAGTACCCGGCGGCGCCCACGATGAGCACGACCTGGGCCAGGCCGACGAGCCAGATGTCGCCGCTCAGGATCGCGAGGAAGTACGGGATCGTCACGACGATCGACAGGACGACGCCGATGACCATCACGCCGTCGCGGCCGATGCGGGCGGCGATGAGCGCGGCGATCGGCTGCCCCGCGCAGGCTGCTCGCCCAGGCCGAACTCGCCGAGCGGGCGGCCGGCAACCTGCGCTCCGGCCACGTCACGGCGCTCGTGTGCTGCTCGACCCCGGTCACGACACGCGGGCTGCTCGTCCCGTTCATCGCCTCGCTCGGCGCGGGCGACCCCACCATCACCACCCGGGAGGTCGGCCACCTCGAGGTCGAGCACGCGTTGCTCGAGGGGGCGGACTTCGTCGTGACGCCGACGCCGCCGTCCGCGGACCTCGACGTGATCGACCTCGGGCGGTTCCCCGTGCGGGCGGTCGTGTCCCCGGGGCACCCGTGGGCCGGCGACCGGCGCGAGTCCGTGAGCCTGGTCGAGCTGGTCGCGCAACAGTTGATCGTGCCGCCCCCGACGAGCATCAGCAGGCAGGAGTTCGACCGGAGCCTGCGACGGGCGGGTCTGGCGATCGGCCGGCACATCGAGTCGGAGCTGGACGAGACGACGATCGCGCTGGCCGCCTCCGGGCGGGGGGTGGGCGTGACGACCACCGTGCCGCCGCCGTCGGTGTGGGCGGTCACGATCCTCGACGAGAACGGTGGCCCGGACGGGCCGAACATCTCGCTGCACGTCGCCTGGCAGCGCCACCACTACGCCGCGGCGACGATGCGGGACCTCGGACAGCGGCTCGCGGTCGCGGCGCGGGGGAGCACCTGAGCGAGGCTCATGCCGGAGTGCGATGGATCTCCGACAACTTTGGCATTGGATGGCATGACGACCTGCTCCATACGCTGCCGCGATGACCAGGCCCACGTCCACGCCCACGCATGCCGGCCGCGCGATCGTGGACTCCCTCGTGCGCCACGGCGTCCGGCGCGTCCACTCGGTGCCGGGGGAGAGCTACCTCGCGCTGCTCGACGGGCTGTACGAGTCCGGCATCCACAACGTCGTCTGCCGCCAGGAGGGCGGGGCCGCCTACATGGCCGAGGCGCACGGCAAGCTCACCGGCACCCCCGGCGTCGTCATGGTCACCCGCGGGCCGGGCGCGGCCAACGCGTTCGTCGCCGTCCACACCGCGCGGCCAGGAGCTCGCCACGGCCGCGCAGGAGGGCGCCGCGTTCCTCGTCGTCGTCATGGACAACGGCCAGTACGGGACGATCCGCGTGCACCAGGAGCGCGAGTACCCGGGGCGGGTGTCGGGCACCCGGCTCGCGAACCCGGACTTCGGGGCGCTCGCGCGCGCGTACGGGGGCCACGCCGAGACGGTGCGGACCGACGCCGAGGCCGGGCCGGCGGTCGAGCGTTCACTCAAGGCCGTTGCCGAAGGGACGTTCGCGCTCGTCCACGTCGTCGTCGACCCCGCCGTGCTCCTGCCGTAGCACCGCAACCGGCACGGCCCGGCCTCACTTCGCGGCCGTGGCGCGTTTGAGGATCTCGTCGCGGGAGAACTCGTTGATCCGGCCGAGCAGGCCGGTGTCGAGGATCTGGTCGACGCCGACGGGCTCGGTGATCAGGCCGGCCTTCTGGGCGAAGTCGATCGAACGCTGCACGCCATCGGGGTCGATACCGCCCCAGTCCTGGCTGCCCTGCGGTACGCCCAGCCCGTCGAGCCGGACCTGGAGCACCTGCAGCTGCTCGGCCAGCCCGTCGGCCTCCGGGGTGCCCGCGGCGGGACGGGTGTCGGGTTGGGCGGCCCACATGGCCCTGATGGCGGCCTCGGGGTTGGCCTGCGTGTGCACGACGCCCTTGGCGAACGCACGACCGAACTTCACGAACGCGTCCTGGTCGGACTCGAGCCTGCCCTTGCGCGCCGCGAACCCGCCGCCGAACAGCCCGGTCATCCCGTCGACCGGCAGGTCGGTGATCGCGATCCCGGCGCTCCTGACGATCTGGTACTGCGTGTCCCACAGCGCGAGTGCGTCGACCTGGCCGTCCTGGATGGCGCTGATCTGCTGCGCGCCGACCCCGATCGGCACGAACGTGGCGGCGTCCTGGTCGAGGCCCGCCAGCTGCAGGGCGACCCGCGCGAAGGTGGCGCCGGAGCTGCCCACGTTGGTGACGCCGATGCGCTTGCCCGCGAGGTCGGCGACGCCGGTGATCCCGGATCCGTCGACCGCGGCGAGGCTGTAGATCCAGTCGCCGTAGTACGACGCGAAGTAGGCGAGGTCGGTGCCCTTCGTCGCCCCGATGATCACCGGCTCCGGGGTGACGAGCGCGATGTCGGCGCCGCCCGCGATCACCTGCTGCGCGGCCTGGGTGCCCGACGGCGGGAGCGTGAACTCGACGTCGAGGCCCTCCTCGGCGAAGTAGCCCTCGGCCTGGGCGAGCAGGAACGTCGCGAAGCCGCGTTCCAGGTGGGGGTCGTGACGGCAACCGTGAGCCTCGACGAGTCACCGTCGCTCGCGGTGCCGCCGCACGCGGTCAGCGCCGTGGTGAGCAACGTGGCGAGCAGCCCGGCGACCAGCCGGGACGAGAGCGTGGGCATGTTCATGAGTCCTCTTCGTTGAGTTCGCGATACACACTCCATGTTCACCATGAGGGACGTCAAGGCTCCTTCTGGCCTCGACTCGTTGCTGAGTCGGCCGATGTGCCTTATGTTTCCGCACACCATGTTCAGGAAGTGAACATCCGCTGGTGAGGCGAGGTGGCGATGACGCTCGGTGGGCTCGACTCGGTCACCGCGTCGAACGGCGACATCCAGGCCGTCTCGCGCACCGCGCAGATCCTGACGCTGTTCGGCCCGGAGACCCCCGAGATCACCGTCGCCGAGGCGGCCGAACGGCTGGGGCTGAACCGCACCACGTTGCACCGGTACTTCGTCTCGCTGGAGGCTCCGGGCTGCTGGAGCGCACCGAACGCAACTCGGTGTTCGCGCCGGGGCGGCTGCTGCTGCAACTGGGCGCGTTCGCGATCGGCCGCAGGAAGGTCATCCAGCTGGCCACGCCGCACATGCGTGACCTCACGCGCGCGACGGGCCTCACGGTGGTGCTGAGCCTCTGGGGCCCGTCAGGGCCGGTCGTGTCCCACGTGGAGGACGACGAGTCGCACGGCACCATCGTCACCGTGCGGGTCGGCGTCCAGCTGACCCTCAGCGCCGCGCAGGCCCAGGTCTTCCTGGCGTTCCTGCCCGATCAGCTCACCGCCGACCGGCTGCTCGGGACGCTCCCGGCCGACCAGCGGATGCAGGTGCGGGAGCGGATCGCCGGGATCCGCGAACGCCGCATGGCAGGCCCCATCGTCAACGCGCGGGGCATCAGCGTGATCGCCGCGCCCGTCTTCGACACGTCGGCGATCTGCGCCACGCTCGCCTTCGTCGGCACCGCCCACCTGCTCCCGGTCGACGGGAGCACGCGGGAGACGGCGCTGCTGAGCGAGGCGGCCGCGCGGGTCACCGCCGAGATGGGCGGCGCGATCACCGACGTCCTGGAGGAAGGACACCATGGATGAGGCTCCCCGGGCCGGCACGACCGGCACGGCCGTCGCACCGGCGGATCTCGCCGTCGAGCTGCGGCACGTCCACAAGAGGTACACGCCGCGCCGGTCCAGGCGCGCGCCGTCACAGGTGGTCGACGCCCTGCACGACGTGTCGCTGTCGGTCGCGCGCGGCGAGTTCGTCTCGATCGTCGGGCCGAGCGGGTGTGGCAAGAGCACCCTGCTGAAGGTCCTGTCCGGGCTCACCCCACGGACCGCGGGCGAGGTCGACTTCGGCGGCGGAACCCGGCTGGGCACGGTGTTCCAGCAGCCGCTGCTGCTGCCGTGGCGCACGGTGACCCAGAACCTGTTGATCTCGCACGACATCAACCGCAGGCTCGCCGAGCACGAAGCGCGGGAACGGGCCGGGGCCATGCTGACGATGCTCGGGCTGGGGGAGTTCGCCGACCGCTACCCCGGCGAGCTGTCCGGCGGCATGCAGCAGCGCGTCGGCATCGGGCGCGCACTCATGCACGACCCGGAGATCCTCCTCATGGACGAGCCGTTCGGCGCGCTCGACGCCATGACCCGCGACCAGATGGGCATGGACCTGCTGAAGATCTGGGAACGGGACCGCAAGACCGTCCTGTTCGTCACCCACAGCATCCCGGAGTCGGTGCTGCTGTCCGACCGCGTCGTCGTCATGACCCCACGGCCGGGGCGGATCGCCGACATCATCGACGTGGACCTGCCGCGCCCCCGCGGCCTCGAGAACATCAACACCCCCGAGTTCGGCGCGATCGTCCGTCGCATCCGCGTGCTGCTCAACTCCGAGAACAGCGCGCACTAGTGGTCCCCGCCGCAGGAGAGCCGATGATCCGCAACGAACCCGCTGTCGCCGTCGTCCCGCAGGAGCCGCCGCCGGAGCGGGTCCGCCGCCAGGTTCCCGGAGCGGTGCTCAGCGGCGGCGTGCTGCTGCTCGTGCTCGCCGCGTGGCAGGCCGTCGTGCGCGTGTTCGACGTGCCGGAGGTGCTCGTCCCCGCGCCGACCGAGGTACTGGCATCGCTCGTGGCCGGCCTGGCCGACGGCAGCCTGGTCGAGCACAGCTGGGTGACGCTGCAGGAGATCCTGGTCGGTTTCGGCATCGCCGTCCTCGCCGCGCTGCTGTGCGCGTTCCTCGTCACGCAGTCCCGCGTCCTCGACAAGGCGCTGTTCCCGCTGATCGTGATGACCCAGACGATCCCGAAGGTGGCGATGGCGCCGCTGCTGGTGGTCTGGTTCGGCACCGAGCTCACGTCGAAGGTGCTCACGACCGCGCTCATCGCGTTCTTCCCGCTGCTGATCAACGCCATCCTCGGGCTGCGCTCCGCCGACCCCGACCAGATCGACATGCTGCGCTCGTTCGGCGCCACGCGCATGGACGTGCTGCGCCGCCTGCAGATCCCCTCCGCCCTGCCGCACATCTTCGCCGGGCTCGACGTCGCGGTCGTCCTGTCGGTCACCGGCGCCATCGTCGCGGAGTTCGTCGGCGCCACGGCCGGCCTCGGCTATGTCATCCAGGCGACCAACTTCACCCTCGACGTGTCCCGCACGTTCGCCGTACTGGTGATCCTCTCCGCCATCGGCCTCGCACTGCACGCGATCGTCGTGGTGTGCAACCGGAAGATCGTGTTCTGGTCGGCGGAACACCGCACCCCCACCGAGCAGGCCTGACGACGTGCCGAGGGCGCTGCCGGCTATCCGGCGAGCGCTGTGAGGGCAAAGCCGTCGTAGCCCGCCGACGCCACCTCGTCGCACCTGCGGGTGTAGGCGGCGAACCCGCCGGCGTAGGGCAGGAACACCCGAGGCTTCCCGGGCACGTTGGCGCCCAGGTACCAGGATGTCGAGGCCATCGGGAGGAGCGTGCGATGGGCGGCCTCGGTCACGTGCTCGCCCCAGGCCCGCTCGGCGTCCTCCGTGGCCTCGATCCGGGCCAGGCCGCGGTCGCGCAGGTGCCCGATGCAGTCGCCGATCCAGTCGACGTGCTGCTCGATCGAGGTGGGCATGTTCGTCAGCACGGAGGGGCTGCCGGGGCCGGTGATGGTGAACATGTTCGGGAAGCCGTGCACCTGCAGACCCAGGTACGTGCGCGGCCCCTCCGACCAGGCGTCGCTCAGCGTCCGGCCGCCCGCGCCCCGGATGTCGAACGCCAGCAGCGGCCCGGTCAGGGCGTCGAAACCGGTGGCGAAGACCAGGCAGTCGAGCGGGTACGACCCCGACGACGTGCGGATGCCGCCCGCGGTGATCTCGACGATGGGCGACTCCCGGACGTCGACGAGCGTGACGTCGTCGCGGTTGTAGGTTTCGAAGTAGCCGGTGTCGATCGGCGGCCGCTTGGTCGCGAACGGGTGGTCGTGGGGGACGAGCTTCTCCGCCGTCGCCGGGTCCCGCACCGTCTCCCGGATCTTGGCGCGGATGAACTCCGACGCCGTGTCGTTGGCCTCCTTGCTGGTCAGGAGGTCGGCGAAGGAGGCGCGGAACCGGAGCCCGCCCCGTTCCCACGCTGCCTCGTAGATCGCCCGGCGCTCGTCGTCGGCCACCGACAGGGCGGGCCGGGGGTCGACGTCGAACGGGTGGCCGTTGGTCGATGCGCGCTGCGCGCGCCGGATGGCGTCGTATCCGGCCTTGACCGCGCGCTGGAACGCCGGATCCATCGGCCCGTTGCGGGCCGGGATGCTGTAGTTCGGGGTGCGCTGGAAGACGGTGAGGTGCTGCGCCTGCTCGGCGATGACCGGGATGGCCTGGATCCCGGTCGAGCCCGTTCCGATCACACCCACCCGCCTGCCGGTGAAGTCGACGCCGTCGTGCGGCCACCTGCCGGTGTGGAACCACCGCCCGCCGAACGTGTCGAGCCCCGGGATCCGGGGGATGTTGGCCGAGGACAGGCAGCCCACCGCGGTGATGAAGTAGCGCGCCGAGTAGCGCTCGCCGTTGTCGGTGCAGAGCTCCCAACAGCCGGTGCCGTCGTCGAAGACGCCTCGGTGACCCGCCGGCCGAACCGGATGTCACGGCGCAGGTCGAACCGGTCGGCCACGTGGTCCAGGTAGCGCAGGATCTCCGGTTGCCGGGGGTAGCGCTCGCTCCACTCCCACTCCTGCTGCAGTTCCTCGGAGAACGAGTAGGAGTAGTAGTAGCTCTCGGAGTCGCAGCGCGCACCCGGGTAGCGGTTCCAGTACCAGGTGCCCCCGACCCCGTCCCCGGCCTCCAGGACCACCGCCGAGCATCCGAGGGCCCGGAGCCGGCGGAGCATGTACATGCCTGCGAAGCCGGCACCGACGACCACGGCGTCGAACGTGTGGAGCGGGGCGTCCTCCGATGGCACTACCGTTCCTCCTCGCGTCGATGGTGATCCGCGACGTTCGTTTGGCATGCTAAGCGATCGTTCGGGTGTGCACCGTCCCACAGCCGACCCCGACTCCGGTGGAGGAAGCGATGCGGGACGAGGGGGACACCTACGCCGACCGGCTGCGCGCGGCCGGCGTCCCGGTGCGGCACGTACCCGGTCCGGGGCTCATCCACGGCTACTTCGCCTTCCTCGGCGTCGTGGCCGGGGCGGACGAGCGCAGCCGGGACGTCCTGGCCGCACTCGACGAGCTGCTGGGGTAGCGGTACCGATCACCTCTCGGCCGGGCCGCGCGGGACGCTGCCGACGGCGAGGACGGCGGCCAGTGCCGCCAGCACGGCGAGCACGGCGAACACCGGCGGGTAGCCGCCGAGCAGGCCGGCCATCGCCGCCCCGGCCCACGGTGCCAGCGCGGTGGCCAGCATGGCCGGCGCCGCCAGCAGGCCGGACAGGCGCCCGTAGTGGGCCGCCCCCCATCGATCGCTGACCGCGGTGGCCTGCAGCAGGGTGAACACGCCGCGGGCGGCGCCCGCCAGCATCGCCGCGGCGACGAGCAGCGCCGGCGGGCCGGGGAGCAGCCCGAGCAGTGCCGTCGCCGCCGCCGTGACGGCGAGGACGAGCACGCCACGCGCCCGGACGCTCGTGTGCGTCGTGAGCCTGCCGTAGCCGAGCCGCCCGAGCACCTGCCCCAGCCCGCCGAGCCCCAGTGCCCACGCCGCGGACGTGGTGGACAGGCCGCGCTCGATCAACAGCGGCACTTGGTTGACCACCACCGCGAACGCCGCGAACGTGCCGAGCGCGATGGCCGCCACCAGGAGCACGAACGGCCGGCTGCGCGCGACGGCGTCCGGGTCGTGACCGCCGTGCCCCGCGTGCTCGCGCGCGTCGGGGTCCGGCCACCTGCCGCGCAGCCCGAGCAGGTGTGCGGGGATCGTCACGACCCCGAGGACCACGGCGAGCACCAGGTAGGTGCCCCGCCAGCCCAGCTGCTCGAACAGCACCGCCGTGAGCGGTGCGAAGATCGTGCTGGCCAGCCCGGCGAGCAGGGTGACGGCGGTCAGCGCGGCAACCCGGCGCGGGCCCCACCAGCGGGTCAGCGCGGCGAACGCGGGCTGGTAGAGCACCCCCGCCTGGGCCACCCCGGCCAGCACCCAGGCAGCGAAGAACCACGGCGGCGACCCCGCGGTGGCGATGCCGACCACGGCGGGGACCGCCAGCACCGAGCCCGCCGTCATGACCAACCGCGGACCGGCCCGGTCCAGCAGGTGCCCCGCCGGGATCCCCACGAGCGCGGCCACCACGAGGCCCAGCGAGAACGCGGCCGTGATCGTGCCGATCGACCAGCCGGTGTCGGCGGCGATCCCCGGCGCGAGCACGGGGAAGGCGTAGTAGAGCACGCCCCAGCTGACGATCTCGGTGACGCACAGGACGGCGAGCACCCGTCGCAACCCGGCACGGGAGAGCGTGCCGGGTTGCTCGGTCATCCGGTCACCATGCATGAAGGTGTCAGCGGGCGACAGCCGACGGGGCGGCGAGCGTCGACGGCGCGGGTCCGCAGCACCCGCCCGCCGAGGTGTCCTCGAGTGCCTGTTCCTCGCTGCTGTCGGTGAGGCCCCCGCCCGAGCAGACCCCGGTCTCGGGCAGCACCAGCTCGACGCGTTCGGCGGCCTCCCGATCGCCCGCGATCGCGGCGACCACCGAGCGGACCTGCTCGTAGCCCGTCAGCGACAGGAACGTCGCGCCCGGCCGTAGGACTTCATGCCGACCAGGTAGACGTCGGGCTCCGGCTGGGCGAGCTCGCGGGCGCCGTGCGGGTAGACGGTGCCGCAGGAGTGCACGTTCGGGTCGATCAGGGGGGCCAGCGCCCGCGGGGCATGCAGCACCGGGTCCAGGTCGAGGCGGACCTCGGACAGGAATCCCAGGTCCGGCCGGAACCCGGTCAGCACGACCACCTCGTCGACCGGGTCGAGCCGGGTCCCGTCGAACGACTCCAGCACCACCCGGCCGAGCTCGTCCCGCTCCACGGCGGCGGTGCGGAACCCGGTCACCGTGCGGATGTGCCCGGCCGTCACCGCTTCGGCGGCGCGGCGACCCAGCGCGCCGCGGGCCGGCAGCTGGTCGGCGTCGCCGCCGCCGAAGGTGTTGCCGATCTCCCCGCGCCGCAGCAGCCACACCACCTGCGTGCCCGGCGCGTCGTCGGCGAGCTGGGCGAAGGCGACCAGCGCGGTCAACGCCGAGTGCCCGCTGCCGGCCACCGCGATCCGCTTGCCGGCGTAGCGGGCGCGCACCCCCGGGTCGGTCAGGTCGGGCACCCGGTAGCCGATCCGGTCCGCCGCCGCCCGCTCGCCGAGCGCGGGCAGCCCGTCGGCGCCGAGCGGGTTCGGCAGCCCCCACGTGCCGGACGCGTCGATCACCGCCCGCGCGGTGACCCGCTCCTCACCGTCGGCCGTGTCGAACCGGACGGTGAGCGGCTCGGTGCCGCGAGCGGCGTCGACGACCCGGTCCCAACCCCGGCGGGTCACGCCGACGACGCGGGCGCCGTAGCGGACCTGGTCGCCGAGGACGTCGGCGAGCGGCTGCAGGTACTGCTCGGCCCACTCCTGCCCGGTCGGGTAGCGATCCGGATCCGGTGCCGCCCATCCGGTCGGGGCCAGCAGCTTCTCCGCGGCCGAGTCGACCAGCTCTCCCCACCGGGAGAACAGCCGCACGTGGTGCCACTGCCGCACCGCAGCGCCTGCCGCGTCCCCGGCCTCCAGCACCAGCGGGGTCAGCCCGCGTCCGACCAGGTGCGCCGCCGCGGCCAGCCCGGCCGGCCCGGCACCCACCACGACGACCGGCAGTGCCCCGTCCGTGTCTCCCATGACTCCTCCATCGATGTGGGTCGATTGATGGAGCCGGACTGTATCGACCGCAATCGATTGACGCAACCATCGATGTGGGTCGATACTATGTGGCATGAGCATCTCCCTGCCGCTGTCCGCCGTGCCTGCGGAGCCGGCCCAGCTGGCGTCGCAGGACGCGGCGACGTACGCGGAGTGGTTCGCCTGCCTCGCCGAGCCGATGCGGGTGCGACTGCTGCACGCCGTGGCGGTGGCCGGGCGGGAGACCACGGTCGGGGCGCTCACCGAGCAGCTCGGCGTCAGCCAGTCCACCTGCTCCCACCACCTGCGCAAGCTCGCCGACGTCGGGTTCGTGCGGTTGCGCAAGGAGGGCACCGCCACGCTGGTGTCGGTCAACCCGGCCTGCTGCACCGGCCTCCCGCACGCCGCCGACGCGGTGATGGGCATGCTCGGCCCGCGCCCGTGCTGCCCCACGGACCTGCCCGCCGACGTCACCGTCCGCGCCATGGAGCCGGCCGACTGGGCTGACGTGCGCCGCATCCACGCCGAGGGCATCGCCACCGGGAACGCCACGTTCGACACCGAGGTGCCCGACCGCCGCACCCTCGACCGCACCTGGCTGCCCGGACACCGCTGGGTCGCCGAACTCGACGGCCGGGTCGCCGGCTGGGCGGCCGCCACCGCGGTGCCGGCGAGTTCCCACTCCAGCGGGGTCGCCGATACCGCGATCTACGTCGGTGACGGGCTCCGCGGCCGGGGGATCGGCAAGGCGCTCATCCACCGCCAGGTGACGGCCGCCGACGACGCCGGTCTGTGGACCCTGCAGGCGTCGATCTTCCCCGAGAACCGGGCCGCCGTCGCGCTGCACCGGTCCGCCGGGTTCCGCACGCTCGGCGTGCGTGAACGCATCGGCCGCCACCACGGCATCTGGCGCGACACCGTCTTCCTGGAGCGCCGTCGCACCGACGATCTCTGACGCGCGTCACGCGAGCAGGTCGCGCAGGACGGCGAGGCCGTCGTGGACCTCGGTGAACGAGGTGGACAGCGGTGCGGGGCCGATCCGGATGGCGTCCGGTTCGCGGTAGTCGGGCAGCACTCCGCGCTGCCAGAGCGCGTCGACGACGTCGCGGAAGCCGGCCCGGCGGATCGTGACGTGCCCGCCGCGGTGCTCGGGTTCGCGGGGGGAGAGCAGTTCGCGCCGTGGGGGGCGAGCCAGGCGTCCACGAGTTCCAGCGCGAACTCGGTGAGCGCCACCGACTTCGCCCGTACCGCGGCGATCCCGGCCTCCTCCAGCAGGTCCAGCGCCGCCAGCAGGGGGACGGCGGCGAGGATGGGCGGGGTGCCGCTGACGACCTGGCGGATCCCGGCGGCGGGGACGTAGCCGGGTCCCATCGTGAACGGGTCGAGCCGGCCCATCCAGCCGTGGATCGGCTGCTGGAGCTCGCCGTGCAGGTCGCGGCGGACGTACCCGAACGCGGGTGAACCCGGCCCGCCGTTCAGGAATTTGTAGGTGCATCCCACGGCCAGGTCGACGGCCCAGGCGTCGAGGTCCAGCTCGACGGAGCCCGCGGAGTGGCAGAGGTCGAGCAGGACGTGGGCGCCCGCGTCGTGCGCCGCCGCGACGACCCCCGGGGCGTCCACGATCCACCCGGACCGGTAGGAGATGTGCGAGAGGAGCACCAGCGCGGTGTCCGAACCGGCAGCGTCCGCGACCTGTGCCGGGGTGACACCGCCGGCGAGCGGGGTCTGCAGCCAGCGCACGCTGCCGCCGCGTTCGGTCGCGATCGCATCGACGACGTAGCGGTCGGTGGGGAAGTCCTCGGCGCTGGCGACGATCACCGTGCGGGCCGGGTCGGTGGCCGCGGCGGCGTCGACGGCGGCGCGGGCGAGCTTGTAGAGCAGCACGGTGGTGGAGTCGCCGAGCACGGTCTGGCCGGGGGCGGCGCCGAGCGCCGCGGCGGCGATGCGGTCCCCGACCCGTTCCGGCCACTCCATCCACGGCCCGTCCGGGCCGGTCTCCGTCCAGCCGCGGATCAGCCGCTCTCCCCAGGCGTCCCGGACGAACGCGTCCAGCCGGGCGGCGGTGGCCGCAACCGGCCTGCCGAGCGAGTTGCCGTCGAGGTAGGCGACGACGCCGGGGGCGGGCAGGAAGCGGTCCCGCAGCGGCGCGAGCGGGTCGGCGGCGTCGAGCGCGGCGGCCCGCTGGGCCCAGGTCGCGGTCCGCGTCATGCCTGGATCTCGGTCCGCACGGCGTACAGCTCGGGGAAGAACGTCAGGTCCAGCGCCGCGCGCAGGAAACCCACCCCGCTCGACCCGCCGGTGCCCCACGCCGCCCCGATCGTGCGTTCCACGGTCTTGAGGTGGCGGAAGCGCCACAGCTGGAAGTTCTCCTCGAGGTCGACCAGTTCCTCGCAGGTCTCGTAGGCCTCCCAGTGCGCGCGGGAGTGTTCGTAGATGCGGCGGAACACCGGCACCAGTTCGGGTGTGAAGCTGTGGGGCAGCGTCACGTCGCGCTGCAGGATCGCGTCGGGAACCGCGTGCCCGTGCCGGTGCAGGTGGTGCAGGAACTCGTCGTAGACGGTCGGCTCGTCGAGCAGCGTGCGCAGCAGCGCCTTGGCGTCCTCGTCGTGGTCGAACACGTCCAGCATCGCCGCGTTCTTGTTGCCGAGCACGAACTCGACGGCCCGGTACTGGTAGGACTGGAAGCCCGACGAGGTGCCGAGGAACCTGCGGAACTCGGCGTACTCCGACGGCGTCAACGTCGCGAGCACCGACCACTGCTCGGTGAGCTGGCGCTGGATGTGCTTGACCCGGGCCAGCCCCTTGAGCGCGGGCCGCAGCTCGTCGGCGCGCAGCCGGTCGCGCACCGCCCGCAGCTCGTGGAGCACCAGCTTGAACCACAGCTCGGACGTCTGGTGCTGCACGATGAACAGCAGCTCGTCGTGGTGCACCGGCCTGCTCACCGGGTGCTGGGTCGACAGCAGCTCGTCCAGGTGCAGGTAGGCGCCGTAGGAGAGGTTCACCCGCTCTCCGACGTCGCCGAACTCCCGGACGACGCCCTCTTCGATCGGGCGGATGTTCATGGCACCTCCCTCGGCCGTGCTCCGCGGGTTAGTCTACGAATCGTGGTGCCCGGGACGGACCTGCCGCGCGACGGTCTCGTCGCCGTCGTCAAGCAGGACTGCCCCACGTGCCGGCTGGTCGAGCCGGTGCTCGCCCGGCTCGACGGCGTGCGGGTGTACTCGCAGGACGATCCCGCGTTCCCCGCGTCGGTCACGGACGTCCGCGACGACACCGCGCTGGACGTGAGCCTCGCGCTCGACGTCAGGACCGTGCCCACCCTGCTGCGGTTCGCCGACGGTGGCGAGGTCGGCCGCACCGAGGGCTGGCTGCGGGGCGCCTGGGAGGAGCTGACGGGCGTCACCGGCCTGGGGGAGGGGCTGCCCGACCACCGGCCGGGCTGCGGCTCGCGCACGGCCGATCCCGAGCTGGCCGACGAGATGCTCGTCCGCACCCGCGGCGCGGCCCTGCGCTCCCGGCGGCTCGAGCTCGCGCTCGAGGACGAGATCGAGGCCGCGTACGAGCGCGGCTGGTCGGACGGGCTCCCGGTGGTGCCGCCGACCCCGGCGCGGGTGCTGCGGATGCTGGACGGCACGTCGCACGCCCCGGACGAGGTGGTCGCCGTCGTCCCGCCGAACCTCGCTGAGGCCACCGTCGAGAAGGTGGCGGTGAACGCGGTGCTCGCCGGCTGCGCCCGGAGTACCTGCCCGTCGTGCTCGCCGCGGTCGAGGCCGCGTGCACCACGGAGTTCAACGCGCACGGCCTGCTCGCCACCACCTACGCCGTGGGCCCCGCGATCATCGTCAACGGGCCGGTCGCGCGGGAGATCGGGATGAACGCCGGCGGCAACGCGCTCGGCCAGGGCAACCGGGCGAACTCGACCATCGGGCGTGCGCTGCAGTTGCTGATCCGCAACGTCGGCGGCGGCCGGCCCGGCGAGGTCGACCGCGCCACGCTGGGTCATCCCGGCAAGGTCGGGTTCGCTTCGCCGAGGACGAGGAAGGCTCGCCGTGGGAGCCGCTGTCGGTGAGCCGTGGACTCGCGCCCGGCACGTCGGCGGTCACGCTGTTCGCCGCCGAGGGGCCGCGGCACATCGCCGACCAGATCTCGCGCACCCCCGGGTCGCTGGTGCGCTCGCTGGCCGCGGGCCTGCGCGGCGTCTACCACCCGAAGTCGGCGATGGGGTTCGACGCGACGCTGGTCGTCTGCCCCGAGCACGCCCGCGTGTTCGCCGCCGCG
This sequence comes from Pseudonocardia sp. CNS-004, assembly GCA_001942185.1. Lineage (GTDB taxonomy): Bacteria > Actinomycetota > Actinomycetes > Mycobacteriales > Pseudonocardiaceae > Pseudonocardia. The sequence goes on along the minus strand of MKJV01000077.1, from coordinate 47,436 downwards.
GGCTGGGACCGGGCACGGTTCGAGGCCGAGCTCGCCGACGCGCTGCTGCTCGATGCCTCCGAACTCGAGCGGGGCGCGGGCGGCATCGAGGAAGGGACGCCGCCGGGCCCGGAGGGCGGCCGGATCCCCAAGTTCCGCCCCGGCGGGCTGCTGGTGGTGCACGCCGGTGGCGCGCCGGGAAGTTCTCGACGGTGATCGGCGGCTGGGCCGGCGGGCCCCGCGGCAGCCAGCCGGTGACGAGGGAGGTCGACCGATGGCGGTGATCCTGCTGGACCCGACGGACGAGCGAGCGCCGGCCGAGCGGGCGCCGCTGCCGCGCCCGCCGTCGCTCGACGGCGCCTGCGTGGGGCTGCTCGACATCTCCAAACCGCGCGGCGACGTGTTCCTGGACCGGCTCCAGGAGCTGCTCGCCGAGCGCGGGCTGACGGTGCGCCGCTACACGAAGCCGACCTACACCAAGCCGATGCCGCCGGACCTGCGGCGGGAGATCGCCGCCGAGTGCGACGTGGTCATCGAGGCACTCGCCGATTGAGGCTCGTGCACGTCGTGCAGTGTGCACGACCTCGTTGCCTGGAAGGTCAGGGCGTGGTGACCGTGTACGTCGCGTCCAGCGAGTTCGTCGAGGGCGGCGCGGCGCAGGCCCGGGCGCTCGGCTACGCCGCCGTGCCCGCCGTGCACGTACCGCACCCGATCCAGGACCGCACGGACGAGGAGATGCGAGCCCTGGCCGAGCGCGCTCTGGAGGAGATCCTGGCCGCCGTGACCGGCTGAGGGCGCTGCACACGACGGCAGCCGGCCCCCGGCGCGTCACGCCGCCAGGGCCCCCGCGACCTGGGTGAGGTAGAGCCGCCGGTCCAGGAGCCGGTCGATGTCGTGGCGCATGTGCTGCTTCCACGTCGGCACGCAGTTCGATTCGGCGGCGACCTGGCGGCGCAGTGCCGCGATGTGGCGGTCGAGCGCGGGCAGGTCCGGGCAGTGGTAGCGGCGGCGCGGCACGACGCTGCACACCACTTCGGCCGGGTCGAGATTCGGCGAGAGGTACACGGTGAACTCCTGGTGGTGCGCACCACGCGCTGCGGGCGACGCCCGCGTTTCGGGGAGTCGTGGTGCTCGGCCGGACCGTCGTCCGACGTCTCGACGCTACGCAACTCGGGCCGTGCCTGACCACGTTGCGTGACCAGGAAGACAGGCCCGCCCACGTCGGTTTTCCGCGTCGTTTCCGGATCGTTTCGGGCTCGTCAGCGCCTCGGCCGGCCGTCCGGGACCCGTTGACTCGCTGCTGGGCCACTCCTAGTGTGTCTGCAACCATGGAGGCGCGTCCATATATATGGACGATGGACGCGAGGAGGAGCCAGTGCAGCTGCGCGATCGACGAACGACCAGGGTGCTGACGAGGGGTCGGACGCTGGCCCTGGCGGCGTGCGTGGCCGCGGGACTCTCCGCGTGCACCACCGGCGGCACGACCGGCGGGGCGGCGGGGCCGGAACCACAACGATAGGGACCGCGATCAACGCCGCCCCGACGACGTTCACGCCGTGGATGGTGCAGAACCGCGACGACTACACCGTCGGGCGTCTGCTGTTCAACACGCTCGTGCGCCGCGGCACCGACAACACGATCGTGCCCGCGTTGGCGACGTCGTGGGAGACCACGCCGACCTCGGCGAAGCTCACGCTGCGCGACGACGCGACGTGCGCGGACGGCACGCCGATCACGGCCGGGGTGGTCAAGAACTCCCTCGACGCGATGGCGAGTGCCGAGGTCTCCGTCTTCCGGGAGATCGTGTTCGGTCCGGGGCAGCCCACCGTCTCGGCCGACGACCAGGCGAACACGGTGACCATCGACCTCGCGCAGCCCTGGCTGGACCTGCTGCAGGGGCTGAGCCTCGAAGCCACTGGCATCGTGTGCCCGGCGGGGCTCGCGGATCAGGATGGGCTGCGGACCGGAGCGGTGGAGGGTGCGTTCTCGGGCCCCTACGTGCTCAGCGAGAACTCGCCCGGTGTCTCGTACACGCTGACGTTGCGCGACGGCTTCACCGCCTGGCCGCAGTACGAGCCGCCGGTCGAGGGCACGCCCGCGCAGACCGTCCGGGTGGACGTGGTGGGCAATGACTCCTCACGGGCGAACGCGCTGCTCACCGGCGGCATGGACATCGCCGACATCAACACGGAGGACATGACCCGCTTCGACGGCCAGGAGGGCTACACGACCCACCGGCTGCCCTACCTCGCCCTCTACGTCCTGTTCAACGAGCGTCCCGGCAGCGTCTTCGCCGACGAGGCCGCCCGCCGCGCGGTGGTGCAGGCGCTGAGCCGCGACTCGCTCAACAGCGCGGCCTCCGGTGGGCTGGGCGAGCTGGCGGTCACGTTCAGCCACGCCGCGGTCCCGTGCGCCAACACCGACCCGGCGGTGCTCATCCCGCAGGACGTCGAGGCGGCCCGATCGGTGCTGGGCGGCCAGTCCCGGCCGATCAAGGTCCTCGGGATGGACGTGATCGGGCCGCAGGGTGCCGCGAACACCTACGTGGCCGAGGCGCTGCGGGAGGCCGGCGCGCCGGTGGAGCTGAACAACGTCGACGTCGCCACGTGGTCGACCACCGGCGCATCGGAGCCCGGCGCGTGGGACCTCACCGTGTTCCCCGCGATCAACGCGGGCGGCACGATGTACGGCGCGCTCTCGCCGATCGTCGGTCCGCCCACCGAGGACGGCGGGGCGAACTGGTCGGGCAACCGCAACGCGGAGATCCTGGCGCTGGTCGACACGGCCATGCAGCAGTCCGACGAGCAGGCGCGGTGCGGGGTCTACCAGACGATCCAGGAGAAGCTGATCGGCGCGGCGCACGTGATGCCGCTGTCCTACAGCCCCGAGCAGTCCATCGCCCGCCCCGGGTTCACGATCAACGAGTACAACAATGCGGTCGACGTGAGCACCATGCGGATCGTCGACGACAAGGGCTGATCGGTGGACCCGACATGGCTGCGGTTCGGTGTCCGGCGGCTGGGCGGCCTGCTGCTGTCGTTCGCCGTGCTGGTCACCGTGACCTTCGTGATCGTCCCGCTGATCCCGGGTGACCCGGCGGTGGCGGTCGCGGGCCTGGAGGCCAGCGGCGCCGAGATCGCGAAGATCCGGCAGGAGCTCGGGCTGGACCAGCCGCTGTACGTCCAGTTCCTGGACTACGTCGGCGGGCTGCTGACCCTGGACCTGGGGACGTCGTTCTCGAACGGGCAGGACGTCGCGACGGTGATCCTGGCCCGGCTGCCGTTCACCGCGGAGCTGGCCCTGTTCGCGATCGCGCTGGTGCTGCTGATCTCGGTGCCGGTGGGCATGCTCGTCGCCTTCCTCACCCACGGTGGGCGCCGTCCGTGGCTCGACCACCTCTTCAACGTGGTGACGAGCCTGGTCTACTCGGTGCCGCAGTACGTGATGGCCACCTTGCTCGTCGTGGTGTTCGCCGTGGGTCTCGGCCTGTTCCCGGCGGTCGGGGCCGCGACCCTCTCCTCGCTGGTGCTACCCACCCTGGCGCTCACCTTCCTGCCCACCTGCGTGGTGTCGCGGGTGGTGCGCCGGGAGACCGCGGTCGTGCTGGACCAGGACTACATCCGCACCGCGCGGGGCTGGCGGATCGGCAGATTGCGACTGTTCGGCCGGTACGTGCTGCCGAACGTCGTGACGACAACGCTCACGCTGTCCGGGCTGATCCTGGCCTCGCAGCTGGGCGGCGCGGTCGTCATCGAGACGGTGTTCGCGTGGCCCGGGCTCGGCCAGGGCATCGTCGACGCCATCCTGGACCGCGACTACCCGGTCATCCGGGGCACGATCCTCGTGCTCGGGCTGATGGCGACGCTGATCATCATCGCGGTCGACGTGATCCTGGCGATCATCGATCCCCGCTCGATCGAGGCCGACCATGAGTAGCCCCGAGCGTAGGACGTTCTGGACGCCGTCGATGGCGGGTGGCCTGCTGCTGGGCCTGTTCCTCGTCGTCGTGGCGGTGGTGGCGCCGATGCTGCTGGCCGTCCCGGCCGCCCAGCTGTCCGGCGACGCCGGGCAGGGCCCCAGCGGGGAGCACTGGCTGGGCACCGACAACCTCGGGCGCGACAACCTGGCCCGGGCGCTGGTCGCCACCCGCCTCACGCTGCTGATGACCGCGTGCACCACGGCCGTCGCGGTCGTCGGCGGGATGGTCGTGGGTGTGGGGATCTGGCTGTCCGGCCCGCGGGTCCGCCGGGTCGCCCTGCGGCTGCTGGAGACCGCGGTGGCTACCCCAGCCTCGTCTTCGCCCTCGTCATCGCGGCCATCCTGCGCCCGGGCGTGGTCTCGAGCGTCGTGGCGATCGGCGTCGCCGGCATCCCGAGCTTCGCGCGGCTGACGGCGAACCTCGCGGCCAAGATCTCCACCAGCGAGTACGTCACCACGGCCCGGCTGCTGGGCGTGCCGGCCTGGGCCGTCGCCGTGCGGCACACGCTGCCGAACATGGCCGAGCCGCTGCTGATCCTCGCCACCACCGTGTTCGCACTGTCCATGGTGGAGCTGTCGGCGCTGTCGTTCATCGGCCTGGGCGTGCAGTCCCCGACCTACGACTTCGGGCTCCTGCTCAACGAGAGCCTCACGCAGATCTACACGCAGCCCACGGCGGTGGTCGGGCCGTCGGTCATGATCGTGCTCACCGGGCTGGCGGCGATGGTGCTCGGGGACGCGCTGGCCGCCCGCGCCAACCCGCGCACCGCCCGGCGGGCCGTGCGCCGCCCGTCCGTTCCCGCCGTGGCGGACGTCCCGGCCGGGGACGGCGCGCTGGTGCGCATCGAGGACCTGCGGGTCGGCGTCCCGGGCGGGCCGGAGCTCGTGCGGGGCGTGTCGCTGACCATCGATCCCGGTGAGGTGGTCGCGCTGGTCGGCGAGTCCGGCTCCGGGAAGTCGCTCACCGCCATGTCGGTGGCCGGGCTGGTGTCCGAGGAGCTCGACGTGCGGGCGGAGGTGCTGCGCGTGGGCGACATGAACATGCTGGGGCAGCCCGACCGCGCCCGCCTCGGCCGGGAGATCTCGGTCGTCTACCAGGACCCCGGGAGCACCTTCAACCCGTCGCTGCGCATGGGCGGGCAGCTCACCGAAGTGCTGCGCACCCACCTGGGCATGGGCAAGGGCCGGGCGCGGAAGCTCATCACCGAGGCGCTGGACCAGGTGAACATCACCGAACCGGCACACCGGCTGCGCCAGCACCCGCACAAGCTCTCCGGTGGCATGCGGCAGCGCTGCATGATCGCCACGACGCTGGTCACGACGCCGAAGCTGATCGTGGCCGACGAGCCGACCACCGCGCTCGACGTCACGGTGCAGCACGAGGTGCTGCGCCAGTTCCGCCGGATCCACCGGGAACAGGGCACCGCGATGCTGTTCATCTCCCACGATCTCGGCGTCGTCGAGGCGCTGTGCGACCGGATCCTGGTGATGAAGGAGGGGGAGATCGTGGAGCGCCTCACCCCGGCGCAGCTGCGGGACCGCGACGTGCACCACCCGTACACCCGGGCGTGATGGACGCCGTCCCCGTCGTCGACACCTCCGCGGCGGCCGCGCAGGAGGCCTCGTGACCGCCACCCTCGAGGCGCCGCCCCTGGAAACGCGGGGGCTGCACGTCTCCTTCGGCAGGGCCGCCGTGCTGCGGGACGTGAACCTCGTCGTGCCGGCCCGCACGGCGGTCGGGCTGGTGGGCGAGTCCGGATCGGGCAAGTCGACGCTCGGCAAGACCGTCGTGGGCATCAACAAGCCCCGCGCGGGCCAGGTGCTCGTGCACGGGGAGGACGTGTTCGCGGTCGGGCGCCGCCGCCGCGCCGCCATGCGGCGACAGGTCCAATACATCCCGCAGGACCCGTTCTCCTCGCTGAGCCCCCGCCGGACCGTCGGCCAGACCCTCGCCGAGGCGCTCGACCCGCTCCGGGCCCGGCCTGCCGACCACGAGGAGGCGATCGTCGGCGCGCTGGATCAGGTCCGCCTCGACCCGGGCGCGATGGCCAAGTACCCCCACCAGTTCTCCGGCGGCCAGCGCCAGCGCATCGCCATCGCCCGCGCGCTGATCGTCGGACCGCAGCTGGTGATCGCCGACGAGATCACCTCGGCGCTCGACGTCTCGGTGCAGGCGGAGATCCTGAAGCTGCTCCGGACGCTGGAGGAGACGATCGAGGCGTCGATGTTGTTCATCTCCCACAACCTCGCGGTCGTCCAGGCGCTGTGCGAGCACGTCGTGGTGATGTACCAGGGCGTGATCGTCGAACAGGGCAGGGTGGACGACGTGTACCGCAACCCGCAGCACGACTACACGCGCAGGCTGCTCGCCTCCGTGCCCGGCTCGAAAGGCTTCAGACTTGACTGACCCGAACGACCCGAGCGGCCCACTGGCGGGGGTGCGCGTCGTCGAGCTCGGGACCACCTTCATGGTGCCGTACGCGACGGAGCTGATGGCGCAGATGGGCGCCGAGGTCGTCAAGGTCGAACCCCTGACCGGCGACATCATCCGCTGGGTCGGCGACACCACCGGCACGGGTGTCGGGCCGGTGTTCATGAACGCCAACCGGGGCAAGCGCAGCGTCCGGCTCGACCTCAAGGACGACCACGACCACGAGGCGTTCCTCCGGCTCGTCGACGACTGCGACGTCTTCGTCCACAACCGGACACCCCGCTCCGTCGCGTCGCTCCGCATCGGTTACGCCGAGCTGAGCGGGCGCAACCCCGCGCTCGTGTACTGCGCGGTGCGCGGGTACGGGGAGGAGGGGCGCTACCGCGACCGGCCGGCGTACGACGACGTCGTCCAGGCCGCGTCCGGCCTCGCGGCCGCCCAGACCAACGGCGGGGAGCCGGGCTACGTCCGCACCCCGATCGCCGACAAGACGACCGGCGTCTTCGCCCTCTCCGCGGTGATCGCCGCCCTGTTCGAGCGGGAGCGGTCCGGGCGCGGTCAGGCCGTCGAGGTGCCGATGTTCGAGTGCATGGCCGCGTTCACGCTGTTCGAGCAGCAGGGCGGGTACGTCTACGACCCGCCACGCGGGCCGGCGGGCTACGCCCGGACCGCCGCCGAGCACCGCAGGCCGTACCGCACAGCGGATGGCGTCGTCGGTGTCACCGTCTACACCGACGAGCAGTGGCGGCGGTTCTTCGCCCTCGTCGACCGGCCCGACCTGGCGGCCGACCCGCGGTTCGCCACCGTCGGCGCGCGGAACGAGAACATCGACGGGCTCTACGCGTTCCTCGCCGACGTCCTGCGCACGAGGACCACGCAGCAGTGGATGTCCGCGTTCGTCCCCGAGGGGATCCCGGCGATGCCGATGCACGGGGTGGAGGACCTGTTCGACGACCCGCACCTCGCCGACGTCGACTTCTTCCGCTCGGTGGAGCAGCCCGGGGTCGGGCGGGTGCGGTACGCCCGGTTCCCGATCCGGTTCTCCCGGACCCCGGCCGAGGGCCGTGGGACCACGAGCGAGCTGCGGTGAGCGCCGCCGAGCCCGGTGCGGGCGCCCGGCAGTCCGACCACCGCACCGTCACCCGCACCGCGCGCATCCTCGAGATGGTCTCGGCAGACCCCGGTGCGCTGCGGCTCGCCGACATCTCCGAGCGGCTCGGCGCCCCGCGCTCGTCGGCCCACGTGCTGATCCGCGGGCTCGTGTCCGTCGGGTACCTCGTCGAGTCCGACGGCCGCTACTCGATCGGCTACTCGCTCGGGGAGCTGGTGCGCCCGAGCGAGCTGGGGCTGACCGAGATGCTGCAGCCCCGGCTCGAAAAGATCCGGGACCTCACCGGGGAGACCGTCACGCTCGGCCTGTTCGCGGGGGAGTACGTCGTCTACACGACGTGCGCGCAGTCGAAGCACTCGGTCCGTTACGTCCCCGAGCTGCGGTCCCGCCGTCCCCTCCTGCCGACGAGCATCGGCAAGCTGCTGCTCGCGACGTGGCCGGAGGACCGGCTGCGCCGCTACGTCCTGGCCCAGGAGTCGGGGGACGCCGAGGCCGATCTCGCGACGGTCGCGGTCGTACGTGCGGAGGGCAGGGCCTTCAACCGCGGGGAGACCCTGAGCTCCGTCACCGCCGTCGCCCGCCCGTGCCGGGTGGACGGACGCCAGATCGGGGGGATCAGCGTCGGCGGTCCCAGCGAACGCGTGCTTCCGCGGCTCGACGAGGTGGACCGCGTGTTGAGCGAGGTGATCGGGGAGTGAGCATGGAAGCGTTCGACGTGGCCGTCGTCGGGATGGCGCCCTCGGCAGCGCCCCGGCCTACCACCTCGCCCGCAAGGCGTCGCCGTCGTCGCCTTCGAGCAGTTCGAGCTCGGGCACGTGCGCGGCGCCTCGCACGACACCTCGCGCATCGTCCGGACGTCCTACGGCAAGCCCGCGTACGTGCGCCTCGCGCAGGCGGCCTACCACGACTGGGCCGATTTCGAGGCCGTGTCTGGCGAGAAGCTCGTGACCGTCACGGGCGGTCTGGTCTTCTGCCCGGTCGACGGGCCGTACGTCGCGGGCGACTTCGCGTCGAGCCTGGAATCCGAGGGCGTGCCCTACGAGTTCCTCGACGCGGGGCAGGTGCGCTCCCGCTGGCCGCAGTTCGCCGTGCCGGAGAACGTCGAGACCGTCTACACCCCGGACTCCGGAATCGTCCACGCGTCGCGCTCGGTGGCCGCCTTGCAGATGCAGGCCAGGGCGCACGGTGCCGTGATCAGGGACCGCACGCCGGTGCAGCGGCTGAGCCCGGGGGAGTCCGGCGTCGTCGTCCACACCGCGGGCGGCGACGTGCGCGCGCGGAAGGTCGTGCTCGCCACCGACGCCTGGACCAACCGGCTGCTCGAACCGCTCGACGCCGCCATCCCGCTGATCACCATGCAGGAGCAGGTCACCTACTTCAAGCCGGCCGACCCGGCCGCGTTCGACCGCGACCGCTTCCCGGTGTGGATCTGGGAGGACACCTTCTGCTTCTACGGCTTCCCGACCTACGGCGAACCGACGATCAAGGCCGCGCGGGACCGGTCGGACAACCTGATGGCACCCGACGAGCGCACCTTCGTGCCGTCGCCGCAGCTGCTCGACCAGCTGTCGTCGTTCATGGGATCGACCATCCCCGGCAGCGGGCCCGCCCTGCGCACCGTGACGTGCCAGTACGCCATCACGCCGGACCGCCGGTTCGCCATCGGCCCCCTCGCGCAGCACTCGGACGTCCTCGTCGCGCTCGGCGCCGGGCACGCGTTCAAGTTCACCCCGGCGATCGGGCGGATCCTCGCCGAGCTCGCCGCCGACGGCGGCACCGGCGACGACATCTCCGCCTTCGCGCCACACCTGGCGGTCGCCTCGTGATCACGATCGACGGTTGCAACCCGAGCAACTGGGACTCGCCGGACGTCGTCGACAACCTGGTCCGCGGTGGCGTGACGGCCGTCAACGCGACGATCGCCATCTGGGAGGGTTTCGAGCAGACCGTCGACGAGACGGCCAGGTGGCACCGCCGGTTCCGGGAGGACGCCGAGAGGGTGCGCCACGTCCGCACCGTCGACGACATCCACGCGGCCCACCGCGACGGCACGGCCGGGATCATCCTGGGCTGGCAGAACATCTCCCCGATCGGCAACGACATCGAGCGCCTCGAGGCGTTCCACGTGCTGGGCGTGCGGATCGTGCAGCTCGCCTACAACGTCCGCAACCTCGTCGCGAACGGCTGCCTCGAACCGAACGACGACGGCCTGAGCCTGTTCGGCGTCCGCACGGTCCGCAAGCTCAACGAGCTGGGGATCCTCATCGACCTCTCGCACGTGGGCGACCGCAGCAGCCTCCACACGATCGAGGTGTCGGAGCAGCCCGTCGCGTTCACGCACACGAACCTGCGCGAGTTCTTCGACAGCCCCCGCAACAAGCCCGCCGACCTGGTCAGGGCGCTCGTCGCGAACGGCGGCGTCGTCGGGGCGAACGCGTTCCCCCAGTTCCTGCCGAGCCGGTTCGACGCCGACCTCGCCGAGTACCTGGACGGCGTGGAGCGGCTCATCGAGGTCGCGGGCATCGACCACGTCGGCATCGCCTCGGACTTCTGCGAGGGGCGGGACTGGGACTTCTGGCCGTACCTGGGGCGGCTGCACGGCACCACCCCGCATTTCGACATCCGGGTCCCCGAGCCGAACCCGGTGGTCGCCGGGCTGAAGGGGAGCGTCGACATGCCGAACGTCGCCGAGGGCCTGCGCGGCCGCGGCTACCGCGACGACGAGGTCGCCAAGGTGATGGGGGACAACTGGCTGCGCCTGTACCGGGTGGTGTGGAAGGGATGACAGCGGTGGAGTTGCGCAATGCGAGGTTCCTGGGCGGCGGCGAGCCCGTCGACGTGCACGTCGACGATGGCCGGATCACGGCCGTCGCACCGGCGGGCACCGGCGGACCCAGCGGTGCGGAGTCGATCGACCTCGACGGGCGAATCCTGACGCCGGGTCTCTGGGACGAGCACGTGCACTTCACGCAGTGGACGATCCGGCGCGCACGGTTCGACCTGTCGGGCACGACGAGCGCCGAGGACGTCCTGGACCGGGTCCGCGCCGCGCTGGGCACGGCCGAGCACCGCGAGGGCGCGGTCGTCACCGGGTACGGCTTCCGCGACGGCACCTGGTCGTCGCCCCCGACGCTGCGCGCGCTCGACGAGGTGACCGGCTCGACGCCCGTCGTCCTGATCGCGGGCGACCTGCACTGCGCCTGGGTCAACTCCGCCGCCGCGGCGCGGTTCGACGCGACGCCGGACGAGTCGGGTGTGCTGCGCGAGACCGACTGGTACGCGGTCGGCCCGAAGCTGGCTGCGGCCTCGCCACCGACGACCGACGCGTTCCGGGAAGCGGCGCAGGCGGCGGCCCGGCGCGGCGTCGTCGGCATCGTCGAGTTCGAGAACACCGACAACCTCGCCCAGTGGCCGGAACGCGTCGCGGCCGGGGTCGACAGCCTTCGCGTGGAGGCCTCGGTGTGGCCGCACCGCCTCGACGCCGCGATCGCGCGCGGGCTGCGCACCGGCGACGTCCTCGAGCCGCGCGGCCTGGTCACGATGGGCCGGCTCAAGGTCGTCGTGGACGGGTCGCTCAACACCCGGACCGCGTTCTGCTGGGACCCGTACCCGGGCATCGCCGCCCACCTGCCACACGCGTGCGGCGTCTCCACGTCTCGCCCGCCGAACTGCGCGGCCTGCTGGAGCGGGCGGACGCCCACGGCATCGGCGGCGCGATCCACGCGATCGGCGACCGCGCGAACACCGCCGTCATCGACACATTCGAGGAGCTCGGCATCCCCGGTGTCATCGAGCACGCCCAACTCGTGCGCGCCGAGGACTTCGCCCGGTTCGCACCGCTCGGGCTCGTCGCGAGCGTGCAGCCCGAGCACGCGATGGACGACCGCGACGTCGCCGACCTGCACTGGCCCGGCCGCACCGGCCGCGCGTTCGCCTACGCATCGCTGCACGACGCGGGCGCGACGCTGCGGTTCGGGTCGGACGCCCCGGTCGCGGTGCTGGACCCCTGGTTCGCGATCGCCGCGGCCACGTCCCGCAGCCGCGACGACCGGACCCCGTGGCATCCGGAACAGCGGGTGTCCCTCGATGTCGCGCTCGCCGCGAGCATGCGCGGCCGCACCCGTGTCGAGGTGGGCGACGTCGCCGACCTCGCGGTCCTCGACGACGACCCGTACACGGTGTCCGCGGAACGGCTGCGGGACCTGCCGGTGGCCGGCACCCTCGTCGGCGGGCGCTGGACCTGGCGGGGGATCTGACATGCCCCCGACCGTCTTCCCCGGAGGCGCGCGCGGCGGCGCCACCCGCAGCCGCGCCTTCGTCGCCCCCACCGCCGCCGGCTGGCCGGGCGTCGCGCTGATGGAGTGGGAGCTCAGCGCGCAGGAGTGGATCGACGAGCACCCGCACGACGAGTTCAACTACGTCCTCGAGGGCACCCTGATGGTCGAGTGCGATGGCGAGACCGTGGAGGTCCCCGCCGGCCAGGTCGTCCGGGTGCCCGCGGGATCGCGCGGCCGCTACTGGGCCCCGGAGCACGCCCGCATGCTCGCGATCTACGGCCCCAACCCCGACGGCGCGTCGAGCACGATCGTCGGCATCCGCAACCTGGCTGCGCAACCGGCGGCCTCACCGGATGTCACGACTCCTCCACCGTGACCTCGAAGGTGATGGGCACGTCGCGGTAGACCAACCAGGCGACCTGCTGCGGGGGTAGTCCTGGTCCACCTCGCGGCGGGCTTCAGCCTGCCGTCCGGTCGGGCTGCTCGAGGTCTGTGAGGTCGTGGCGCAGCCACGTCTGGTAGACCCAGGCGAACAGGAGTGCACCTCCCACGGTGGCCACCGGCCAGATCACGTAGAGGAACGTGCCGGTCGCCGCGGGCAGGCCACCGAACATCGCATCCGTGTACAGCACGCGTCGGCGATCGCGAACAGGACGAGCAGCGCGCCGCCGAACGCGGCGACGGGCGCGACCACCGAGGTCCGCCACTCGTCCCGTTTGTCCAGCGCGCCCATGAGCATGAAGAGACCGGTCAGTACCGGAATCGCGTAGTAGACCAGCCGCCAGACATCGAAGAACATCCCCGCGACGGCGACCAGCATCGTCACGAAACAGACGGCGACCATTCGGTCGATCCTGTCGATGCGATCGGTGTTCATACGATCACCCCTCAACCGGTTTCGGCTGCGAAACCTCGTGCGGACCGTTCATCTCGACGAACCGGTCGAGCGAAGCGCGGGACGGAACGGTGACGGCGACGACGATGAAGACGACGATGCCCAGGCAGGTGATCAGGCCGCCGGTCTGGACGTAGGTCGGGAGCGTGATGATCCCTTGCGTCGTCAGGATCGTCGAGAGGAGATTCGCGACGACGCCGAAGGTGACCGCGACCGTGGTCGCCAAGGCCGTCGCGCGCCGCCAGTACAGGCCGAGGACGAGTGGACCGAAGATCGCCGCCGCGAATGCCGCCCAGCCGATGGCGCCGAGCAGGAACACGACCTGGGACAGGTAGAGCGCGAAGACCATCGAGCACCCCACGACGACGACGCTGGCCAGGCGTGCCCAGAGAATCTCGTTTCGCACGGTGATGCCCAGTGCGCTCGGGAGGTCCCGCATCAGTGCGGACGCACCGACGGCGACGAACGAGTTGGCGCTCGACATGATCGCCGCGAGGAGTCCGGCGAGGACGAGTCCGGCGAACACCGGAGAGACCATGTTGTCGAAGAACCACGTCGTCGTGTTGTCGACGTCCGACAGTTCCGGCGCCCGCCCCTGGATCGTCAGCGCGCGCATCGACAGGCCGACGCTGAGCGCGAACAGGGTGGTGGTCGCGTAGGCGATCGCGGCGACCAGCGCGCCCCACTTCAGCTCCGCGGCGGAACGCAACATCAGGAACTTCGTGATCAGCTGTGGTTGCGCCACGGCACCCAGCAGCGCCATGACGACGAACGCGTAGACGTAGGTCAGGGGCTGCGAGGCGTCGAGCCGCAGGAAGTCGGGGTCGTGGCCGGCGATGGTGTCGAGCATGCTGCCCCACCCGCCGACGGTGTTGGTCGCCACGAAGAACGTCCCGATGGACATCCCGACCATCAGCAGTCCCTGGAGGAAGTCGGTCCAGGCGCCGGCGAGCATGCCGCCGGCGATGGTGTAGGCCGCCATGACGGCGGAGCCGATGATCGCGCCGAGCGTGACCGACATGTCGAAGATGAGGGCCATGATCACACCGGTCGCGGTGACCTGCGCCGTCATGTACGCGACCGACCCCACGAACATCGCCACCGACATCGACAGGTGAGCCCATTTGCCGGGATAGCGGATCGCGATGACGTCGGGGATCGAGTACACGTCGTACCGCCGTGCCAGTCGGTACAGGCGAGAGCCGAGCAGGAACCACGACACGGCGAAGGCCAGCGGGACCAGCAGCGCCGCCGCCAGCAGGGCCTGTACGCCCCACGAGTACGTGTTCGCGGTGTGCCCGATCATGCCGAATCCACTTTGGATCGACGCGAACGTGCCGATGGCCATCACGAAGAAGCCGAGCGTCTGGCCTGCGACGAGGAAGTCCCGTGACGAGTTCATGCGCGACTTCGCCCAGTAGCCGATCGCGAACATGACGGCGAAATAGATCAGCGCGATGACGATGACGGGCGTCATGCGAAACCTCTTTGCGACGAAGGGATGCGGCAAGAGGGTCGCGCGCGGCGCGCCGAGGCATCGGACACCGTGCGCCACGAGGAGTGCGGGGCCACGGCCCCGGTCTCGACGGCGCCTTTGCCAGCAGTTCGCGCACAGCGAGATGGCCTCCCACCTGCGATACTACGGAGTATTATGTAGGTGGCACCACGTCGAGTCAACAGGGCGACCGCCCGGTCGTGGCCCGTGATCGTTGGAGGAACCGTCGAGCACCACCCGTGGTGTGGATGCCGGTGCCGGGCAGCGCATCCTCGACACCGCCGCGGAGGCCACCGGGCTGCCGTGGCACTCGGTGGACGATCTGACCTGGGAACAGAACTGGGTCGCCGTGCCGATCGATGAGCAGAGGCGACGGATCGAAGAGATCTGCGCAGGCGAGGAATGGATTCGCGACACCGCCTACAGTCGCGCGAGACTCGATCGTCCGGTGGCATTTCCGATCATTCCGGCGCAAGCGGGCTCGCATGCGGGCCTGGAGCAGCAGCCCGGTCGGTCCGGACGTCCGCCGGTTCACCTCGCCGCAGCAGCTGGACGACTGGCTCGGCCACACACACCGGCTCCCACGCCGAGACGGACGCGACAACGCCGAGTGAGCTCACCGCGCCCGCGTCACCAGCCGCAGCCGGCACGCGAGCTCGACCGAGAAGCGGGTGTCGGGGTCGTCGAGGTCGAGGTTGAGGGTCTGCTCGATGCGCCGGATCCGGTAGTTGACGGCGTTGGGGTGCAGGGTGAGCGCGGCGGCCGCGCGGGCGAGCGAGTTGCGGGTGCTCACGTAGGCCAGGAGGGTGCGGACGGCGACGTCGCAGCGTTCGGGGCCGAGCGCGTCGAGCGGGGCGAGGACGTCGTCGAGGAGGGTGCGGCTCAGCGGTGAGGCGGAGAAGTCGAGGAGCACGCGGCGCAGGCCGGTGACGTCGGTGACGACGGTGCTGCCGAGGTGCCCGCCCGCGACGGCGGACTCGGCGGCGATGCGGGCCTCGGTGGCCGACTGGCGCAGCCCCGGCGCGCCGCTCTGGGGGGTGCCGAGCCCGACGGTGAAGGCCCAGTCCTCGCCGGTCGTCGTCGTCGCCAGCTCGACGAAGCGGGCCACCACCTCCCGCAGCCTGCGCTGGTGATCCGGTGCACCGGGCTCCTCGGACACCACCATCGCGAGGTTGTCGTGGAATCCGACGACGTGCCACGTCTCGGCACGCTCGTCGACGAGCTGCAGCGCCCGCAGTTCGAGGGCGGCGAGCTGGGCGGCGGACGGCCGCCGTTCGGCGTCGTCGCGGTGGCGCGGGGTCACCCAGGCCACCGAGTGCGACAGCTGCACCGGCAGCCCGGCACGGGCGGCGTCGACGGAGAGGGCGTCGAGGCGGGAGGACTCGGCGACGAGCAGCTCGATGACGAGGTCGGCGCGTGAGCGGACCGGGCCGAAGCGGTCCAGCGACTCGCGCGATGACGCGCGTGACAGCACCGCGGCGACGACGGGGAGTGCGATGGCGGCGGCCGGGTCGCGGCGCTCGGCCACGAGCCTGCCGACCGGCACCTCCCCGATGCAGACGGCGTCGGCGTCGGTCCAGCGCACCGTCGGGTCGTCCACGACGTGCAGGGGGACGCCGAGCGCGGCGCTCGCGGCGTCGACCAGGGCCGTGCGCACGTCGGACGGCTCGGCGGCGGCGACGCGGCCGACCGTCGCGATCGCGTGTTCGGCGCGGGAGAGCGCCTCCGCGGCGCCGCCCCGCACGAAGCGGTCGACGAAGACCGCGAGGTCGGAGGGGGTGGCCGCGGCGGAGAGGACGGTCAGGCCTGCGCGTCCGGCGAGCGCCCGGGAGGTCTCGGCGATCGTGACGGGGGCGACGAACACCAGGCAGGCGACCTCCGCGGCGATGCAGCGCCGGATCGCGATGTCGATCTGGTAGGTCCGGGGTGGGGGTCCGCCGCCGGGGTGCGAGGCGATGACGAGGTGGGATCGCGTGGCCGTGGCGAGGTCGTCGACGGCCAGCATCTCGACGCCCTCGACGGCGACGCCGGTGGGGTCCCCGGCGAGCACCTGGACGGAGAAGCGTTCGGCCTGCGCGATGATCCCGTCGAGGGTGGCGACGTCCGTACCGGCGTCCGAGTCGCCGGGCTGTTCCATCAGCACATTCTGCACGGATCTTCTGGGTTGTCAGCACATTGTTGTGATCGGGATCCGTTCCTAGTCTCTCTCCATGAGCACGACCCCTGGGCGGCGGATCCTCCGCGAGGACGTGGCGTCGCTCGCGGCCGGTGCCGCCATCTTCGGTACGGGTGGTGGCGGGGCCGTGCACACGCCGCAGCTCACCGCCGAGGCGGCGATCGACCGGCACGGGCCGGTGCGGCTGGTGGGCGTCGACGAGCTGGGACCGGACGACGCGGTGATCGTCATGTCGGGGATCGGCGCGCCGTCGGTGGGCATCGAGATGCTCGGCGCGAGCGCGCAGGCCGCCACCCTGCTGCGGGAGGTGGAGCGGCTGATCGACCGCCCGGTGACCGTGATCATGGCGGCCGAGATCGGTGGCAGCAACGGCGTGCGGCCCGCCGGCTGGGCCGCGGCGCTGGGGCTCGCCGTGCTCGACGCGGACGGGATGGGCCGGGCGTTCCCGAAGGCGACGATGGTGTCGGACAACGTCGTGGGCCTGTCGCGGGAGTTCGCGGTGCTGAGTGACGTGATCGGCAACGTCACGGTGCTCCGCACGCTCGACTTCGCCTGGCTGGAGCGGCACGCGCGTGCCTTCACCGTCGCCGCAGGCGGCGTGTGCCTCGGGGCACACCACCTGATCGGCCCGAAGGGCGCCGTCATCGAGCGCACCGTCAGCCGAGCGATCGACGTCGGGCGCCGGCTGCTCGCCTCGAACGATCCGGTCGCCGACGTCGCCGACGAGCTCGGCGCGCGGGTGGTCGTCGGCGGCAAGGTGATCGACATCGAGCGGATCGCCGAGGGCGGCTTCACCCGCGGCTCGGTGACGATCGAAGGCATCGGCGACGACCGGGGGCGCCTCGTGCGCGTGGAGATCCAGAACGAGAACCTGGTGGTCATCGAGGACGGTGCGGTCGCGGTGAGCGTGCCGGACCTCATCACGGTGGTCGACTCGGAGACGGGGGAGGCCATCTCCACGGAGATGCTGCGGTTCGGCCAGCGGGTCAGCGTGCTGGCGTGGGCGTGCGACCCGCTGTGGCGCACGGAGCGCGGGATCGAGCTCACCGGTCCGCGGGCGTTCGGCTACGACATCGACTACGTGCCTTCGACGGAGTGGCGGCCCGATGAACTCGGCGCGGGACCTCGCGGTCGGCATCGACGTCGGCGGCACCAACACCGACGCGGTCGTGCTGGACGGGGCGGGCGGCGTCGTCGCCTGGACGAAGCAGCCGACCACGACGGACGTCACCGGCGGGGTGCGCGCCGCGCTGGCGGCGGTCCTGCGCGACATCGGCGACGCGCGCGGCCGGGTGTCGCGGGTGATGCTGGGTACCACCCACGCCACCAACGCGATCGTGCGCCGCCGCGAGCTGGGCCGGGTGGCCGTGGTGCGTCTGGGTGCCCCGGCGTCCGGCGACCACCCGTCCCTCGTCGGCTGGCCCGCTCAGCTGCGCGAGACCGTGCTGGCAGGCGCACTGCTGGCGGGTGGCGGGCACCTCGTGGACGGCTACCCGATCTCGCCGCTCGACCTCGACGAGGTGCGCCGGTTCCTCGACGGGCTGGCGGGCCGCTACGACGCGGTGGCGGTGTGCGGGATCTTCGGGCCGTCGTTCCCCGAGCAGGAGATCGAGGTCGGTGCGCTCGTGCACGAGCACGTCGGGGTGGACGTCCCGGTGTCGCTCAGCCACGAGGTCGGGGCGCTCGGCCTGCTGGAACGCGAGAACGCCACCGTGCTGAACGCGGCGCTGCACCGGGTCGCGCGTGACGTCACCGGGGCGCTGGTCACGGTCGTCGAGGAGGAGGGGCTCGACGCGGCGCCGTACTTCGCCCAGAACGACGGCACGCTCATGGAGCTCGACTACGCCGCCCGCTACCCGGTGCTGTCCATCGGCTCCGGGCCCGCCAACTCGATCCGCGGCGCGGCCCGGCTCTCCGGTGCCGACGACGCGATCATCGTGGACGTCGGCGGCACCACCAGCGATCTCGGCGTGCTGGCCGGCGGGTTCCCGCGCGAGTCGACGCTGCCGCGCGAGATCGGCGGGGTGCGCACCAACTTCCGCATGCCCGACATCCTGAGCCTCGGGCTGGGCGGCGGCACGATCGTCGACGTCGCGCGCGGGGTGCTGCTGGCCGACTCGGTCGGCTACCGCATCACCGAGGAGGCCCTGCTCTTCGGCGGTGCGACCGCGACCCTGACCGACGCCGCCGCGACAGGCGCCCGCGCCGCCGTCGCGGGTCGCGAGCTGCCGCCGCTCGACGCCGCCACCCGCGCCGCGCTCGGGAACGCGCTGGCCGCCGCGCACGACCGCATCGAGTCGGCGGTGGAACGGATGTCGCTCGGGCGCGTCGGGCTGCCGCTCGTCGTCGTCGGGGGAGGGGGGTTCCTCGTGCCCGACGCCGTGCTCGGGGCGAGCGAGGTGGTGCGGCCGCCGCGCGGCGACGTCGCGAACGCCGTGGGGGCGGCGATCGCGCTGGCCGGCGGCCGGGCCGACCAGATGTGCGACCTCGCCGACCGGGCCGATGCCATCGAGACGGCCGGGCGCCGGGCCGTGGAGCGGGCGATCCAGGCCGGGGCCGACCCGCGCGCCGTCGAGATCGTCGACGTGCTCGAGACGCCTGCTTCCTACACCGCCCGCCCGATGCTGAAGGTCTCGGTCAAGGCAGCGGGCCCGCTCGCTCGGATCGGGCGGACCACACCTCCCGCGCTGTCTTCCACGAAGGGCACCCCATGACCCGGGCTCGATGTACGGCAGTTCCGGCGGTCGCCTGTGCCCTGGCGCTCGCGCTCGCCGGGTGCGGCGCGGTATTCACCGGATCCCCCGGCGGCGGGAGCGGCGGCTCCGGTGAGGTGGTCTCGGGCGGCACGTTCACCGTGGCGCTGAACGACGACCCGGGCAGCCTGTCACCGCTCACCGGCGTCTCGCTCGTGCAGCGCGGGCTGGTGCCCTACGGCTACGAGTCGCTCGCCTACGTCACCGCGGAGGGCGATCTCGTCCCGTGGCTCGCCGAGAGCTGGCAGGAGACGCCGACCTCCATCACGTACACGCTCAAGGACGGCATCACCTGCGCCGACGGCACCACGTTCACGGCGGAGACGGCGGCGGCGAACATCGCGTACCAGGCCGACCCCGCCCACGGCACGTTCTGGTTCGGTTCGAACATCACCGAGGGCATGACCGCGACCGCCGACGGTGCCACTCTGACGATCACGAGCCCGACGCCCAACCCGTTCCTGCTGGCCGGCACCGGTGCGGTGGAGATGGTCTGCCAGGCGGGCCTGGACGATCCCGAATCGCTCTCGGACACGACGAACGGCACCGCGCTCTACCGGCTCACGTCGTCGACGCCCGGGTCGTCGTACACCTACTCGAAGCGCGACGGCTACACCTGGGGGCCGGGTGGCCTCACGAGCGACACCCCGGGGCTGCCCGCCGAGATCGTCGGCCGCGTCGTGACCGACGAGGCGACCGCGACGAACGTGCTGCTCTCCGGTGAGCTGAACGCCGCCTCCATCGCGGGTGCGACCGGAAGCGGATCGAGGCCGCGGGCCTCGATTCGGTCGGCGTGCTGAACCCGATCGGCGAGATGCTGTTCAACGAGCGGCCCGACCGCCCGACCGCCGACGAGCGGGTGCGCCGCGCGTTGACGCTCGCACTCGACCGC
Organism: Pseudonocardia sp. CNS-004; assembly: GCA_001942185.1. Lineage (GTDB taxonomy): Bacteria > Actinomycetota > Actinomycetes > Mycobacteriales > Pseudonocardiaceae > Pseudonocardia. Next base: position 27,449 of record MKJV01000077.1, on the reverse strand, counting down.
GCCGCGGTGGGCGAGCTGGTGACCGACGGCGACCACCTCGACTCGGTCTCGCTGGTCAACAAGACCCCGCTGACCTGCGTCGACGGCGGCCCGCTCTGGACGCTGCCCGCCACCGACGTGCAGGCGGCCGGTGCGCTGCTCGACGAGGCGGGCTGGACCCCCGGTCCCGATGGCCAGCGCGCGCGTGACGGCGTGCCGCTGACCATCCGCTTCCTCTACGACGGCGGCACGCCATCGCACGGCGCGGCGGCCGAGGAGGTGCAGCAGGAGTGGAACGCGCTCGGCATCACCACCGAGCTGGTCGCGGAGGACCCGGCGGGATGGTCGACCGACCTGTACCAGAGCTACGACTGGGACACCGGGTTCATCCAGATCACCCCGAGCAGCCCCGTCGTGCTGAGCCTGTTCTTCCTCGGCGCGACGTCGGAGAACGGCGGCTACAACTTCATGGCCGTCGAGAACCCGGAGTACGAGGCGCTCGCCCAGCAGGCGTTCACGGCGCCCTCGGCCGACGAGGCCTGCGCGTTGTGGCAGCAGGCCGAGCGGGAGCTCGTCGAGCGCGTCGACGTGTTCCCGCTGGCCGAGACCCGGACGCCGACCTACATGAGGGGGGCGACGTTCGAGATGCCGGGCTCGATCGCCCCGACCTCGATCCGGATGCTGGGCTGACGGCGTGACGGTGACGCTGGGGTCGCTGCACCGGGCCTCGCCGCGGGCGGCGTTCGTGCTGCGGCGGCTGGCCCGCGCGGGCGCCACCATCGCCGTGGTGCTGGTGGCCACCTTCTTCCTGGTGCAGCTGGTGCCGGGCGACCCGGTCCGGGCGGCGCTCGGGCCGACCGCCCCGCCGGAGACGGTCGAGGCGTTGCGCACCCAGCTGGGCCTCGACCTGCCGATCGGGGAGCAGCTCACGCGCTACCTCGGCGGGCTGGTCACCGGCGACCTCGGGGTGTCGGTCACCTCGCAGCGACCGGTCACCGCGATCCTCGCCGAGCGGCTGCCGACCACCCTGCTGCTCGCCGTCGCGTCGTTCCTCCTCGCCGCGGTCGGCGCGTTCCCGATCGGCGTGGCGACCGCGGTCTCCACGTACGGCGGCCGCCGCAGGCCGCTGGACCTCGCGGTCTCGGGGGTGCTGGGCGTGCTCGTCGCGGTGCCGAACTTCCTGTTGGCGGTGCTGCTCATCGCGGTCTTCAGCGTCGGCATGGGTGCGCTGCCACCGGCCGGCTGGAGCGGTCCGGCCAACGCGGTGCTCCCCGTGGTCGCGCTGGCGGTCGGGCCGCTCGCGTACCTCGCGCGCATCGTGCACGTCGAGATGCTGCGGGTGCTGGCCGCGCCCTACCTCACGACGGCCCGCAGCAAACGCCTGCCGCCCCGGCTGCTGTACGTGCGGCACGCCTTGCCCAACATCGTGACGGCGAGCCTCACCGCGGGAGGCGTCGTGCTGACCGGGCTGGTCGCCGGGACGGTGCTCGTCGAGACGGTCTTCGTGATCCCGGGGATCGGCACGGCGATCGTCTCGTCGATCGTCACCCGCGACTACCCGCTCGTGCAGGGCCTCGTGCTCGTGTACGCCGCGCTCGTGCTGGCCGCGAACCTGCTCATCGACCTGGCGCTGGCCGTGCTCGACCCGCGGTCCGCGATCGCGGAGGGCTGACCCGTGATCCCGACACTGCGCCGCACGCTGCGCACCCCGCAGGGGATCGCCGTCGGCATCGGGCTGCTCGTCGTCGCGCTCGTCGCGGTGTTCGGCGAGCTGGTCTTCGGCGACGCCGCGACCGTGCGGACCATCGGCGAGCGCCAGGCGCCCGCGAGCCTCGCGCACCCGTTCGGCACCGACGATCTGGGCCGTGACCTGTTGGCGCGCGTGCTGGTGGCCACGCGGCTCTCGGTGCTGCTGACCCTCGGCGCCACCGCGATGTCGGTCGCGGGCGGGGTGCTGCTCGGGGTGGTGGCCGCGGTGCTGCCGCGCACGCCGCGGCGCCTCGTCGCCGCGTTCATCGACATGCTGCTGTCGTTCCCGTGGCTGCTGCTCGCGCTGTTCTTCTCGGTGATCTGGGGCGCGACCGCGACCGGGGCGATGCTGGCCGTCGGGTTCGCGGGCGTTCCCGTGTTCGCCCGCCTCGTGAACACCCTCGCCGCGTCGGTGGCGAGCGCCGACTACGTGCACGCGGCCCGGATGGTGGGCAGCTCACCGCTGCGCACGGCCGCGCGCCACGTGCTGCCGAACATCGTGCCGCCGCTGGTCGTGAACACGGCGACGCACGCGTCGGTCACGCTGCTGTCGTTCGCCGCGCTGTCGTTCCTCGGCCTCGGCGTGCAGGCGCCGGAGTACGACTGGGGGCGGCTGCTGAACGAGGGCTCCCAGCGCATCTACCTCGCGCCGATGGCCGCGATCGGCCCGGGGATCGCCATCGTGCTCACCGGCGTGGTGTTCGCGCTGCTCGGGGAGCTGCTCAGCGAGCGGCGCAGCGGGGGCCGCGCCGGGCGCGCGCAGCGCCCGGCCGCCGCGCCCCCGCGGCAGGACCCGCCGTCCCTGGACGCCGTCGTCGACGTCGCCGCGCTGCGCATCGCGTTCCGCGGGCCCGGCGGTGAGCTGGTCGAACGCGTGCACGGGGTGGACCTGCACGTCGGTGAGGGCGAGGTGGTGGGCATCGTCGGCGAGTCCGGATCGGGCAAGTCGGTGACGGCCATGGCGATCGCCGGGCTGCTCGGCCCGGACGCGCTCGTCACGAGCGAACGCGTGGCGTTCCGCGGCATCGACATGACCCGAGCCGTGGGCGCGGCCGACCGCCGGACGCTCGGGCTGGAGCAGGCGATGATCTTCCAGGATCCGCAGAGCTCGCTGAACCCGGCGCTCTCGGTGGGGCTCCAGCTGCGCGAGGTGAGCGAGACGCACGCCAGGACGCCCCGGCGCGTCGCCGCTCGGCGGGCCGTCGAGATGCTCCGGCTGGTGCGCATCCCGGAGCCGGAACGGCGCCTGCGCGGGCTGCCGCACGAGCTCTCCGGTGGCATGCGACAGCGCGTGATGATCGCGATGGGGCTGATGGGCAGGCCGCGGCTGATCGTCGCCGACGAGCCCACCACGGCGCTCGACGTCACCGTGCAGCGGCAGGTGCTGCGCGCACTGCGCGACGCACAGCGCTCCACCGGAGCCGCGATCCTGCTGATCTCCCACGACATCGCGCTCGTCAGCGGGTTCTGCGACCGGGTCGTGGTGATGCGCCACGGCGTGGTCGTCGAGGAGCTCGACGCGCGGCGGTTGCACGAGGCCCGCCACCCCTACACCCGGGGACTCATCGCCTGCGTGCCCGACCTGACGACCGACCGGTCGCGTCCGCTGCCGGTGCTCGACACCGCCGACGAGCCCGCCCTGCTCGAGGAGACCCGAGCATGAGTGCACTGGAGTTCCGCGGCGTGCGCGTCACCTACGGCCACGGCCGGTCCGCGCAGCTCGCCGTCGACGGCGTCGACCTCACCGTGCGCAGCGGCACCACCCACGGGCTCGTCGGCGAGTCCGGGTCGGGCAAGTCGACCCTCGCCAGGGTGGCGGTCGGACTCGCGGCCGCGCGGTCGGGCACGGTCACGCTCGACGGGGCCGACATCACCGGGCGCTCGGCGGCCGCGCGTGCGGCGCGCAGGCGCGTGCAGATGGTGTTCCAGGACCCGCTGGCCGCGCTGGACCCGCGCATGCCGGTCGGGCTGTCGGTCGCGGAGGGCCTGCTCGCCACCGGGCAGCGGTTGTCGCGCACCGACCGGGAGGCGCGGGTGCACGCGCTGCTCGACCGGGTGCACGTCGACCCGCGGCGCGCGGGCGAGCTGCCCGCCACGTTCTCCGGCGGCCAGCGGCAGCGCATCACGATCGCGCGGGCCCTCGCGGCCGACCCGGCCGTGCTGATCGCCGACGAGATCACCTCCGCGCTCGACGTGTCGGTGCAGGGGGTGGTGCTGAACCTCCTGCGCGAGCTGCGGCAGGACCTCTCGCTCACGATGCTGTTCATCTCGCACAACCTGGCGGTGGTGCGCTACGTCAGCGACGAGGTGACCGTCATGCGCGCCGGTCGCGTCGTCGAGCACGGCCCGACCGAGGACGTGCTCGCCGCGCCGGACGACGACTACACCCAGGAGTTGCTGCGCTCCGTGCCGATCATGGGACAGCCGCTCGACCTGGAAGACGCGTGACCGGGAGGGACACCGATGCCGTACGCGAAGGCCGACGGAGTCGAGATCTTCTACGACGAGGCGGGTGACGCGGGTGCTCCCGCCGTCGTGCTCATCGCCGGTGGGGGAGCGCAGCTGATCGCCTGGCACGACGACCTCGTCGCGCTCCTGGTGGCCGAGGGCCTGCGCGTCGTGCGGATCGACAACCGCGACACCGGGTTCTCGCAGCGCTTCGGCGGCCCGAGGACCTCGACGGCGGCTACGACCTCTCGGACATGGGTGCCGACGTCGTGCGCGTGCTCGACGCCCTCGGTGTGCCGGCGGGCCACCTCGTGGGCCACTCGATGGGCGCGATGATCGCGCAGGTGGTGGCGATCGAGCAGCCCGACCGGGTGCGCAGCCTCGGCCTCCTCAGCTCGATCCCGGGGCGGGACCCGCGCTACATCCTGCACGGTGACCGCGAGGAGCTCCTGCGGGTGCCGCCGCGCCGCACGCGGGAGGAGGTCGTGGCCGCGGCGGCCGACGCGTTCCGGCCGTCCGGCCCGCAGCGCTACCGCCGGCAGGAGGAATGGATGCGCTGGGCGGCGGGCGAGGCGTACGACCGCGGGTACGCCCCCGAGGGGTACGTGCGGCAGTGGGCGGCGCTGCGCCGCGCCCCCGAACGCCTGGAGCGACTGCGCGGGGTGACCGTCCCGACGCTCGTCCTGCACGGCCGCGACGACGACGTGCTGCACTGGTGCGCGGCCGTCGACACCGCGGAGGCGATCCCGGGCTCCGAGCTGCAGATCCATCCCGACATGGGGCACCTCGTCCCGTGGGAGCTCTGGCCGGACGTCGTGGCCGCGGTCGCGCGCACGGTGCGGCGTGGTGAGGAGCTCTCGGTCGGCGGTCAGGGCTCCGGCGCGCGGTAGCGGGCGGCGTAGCGGGCCGCGGCCGCCGCGCGCTCGTCGGCGTGCAGCTCGTTGCGGGCCGCCTGGGCCGCACCCGGCGGGAAGCCGGCCTTGCGCACCCGGTGCTCGACGGCCTCCTCCATGGTGAACAGGGCGTACTGCAACGCGACCAGCCACCCGAGCAGCACCGCCAGCAGCCGCACCCAGAGCGGCCCCGGCACGAGCAGCAGCACCGGAGCGGCGACCAGGCTCATCTGGGCGAAGGCGCGGGCGAAGTGGCGCAGCTGCCAGGTCCGGCAGGTCGCGTCGTGCAGCACCCACGCCCGGAACCGAGGGGGGAGGCCGCCGCCCAGCGCGTACCAGAACCAGCGCAGCGGGCCGGGCCGAACCACCTCCTCCACGAACGCCACACTAGCCAAGAGCAGCAGGAGGCATGCATGATCATCGGTCGGGACCCGCGGTCAGCGGTCGCATCGGGAGGTGTCGCATGAAGCTCGACGGAGCGGTCGCGCTGGTGACGGGGGGTGCGTCGGGGCTCGGCCGGGCGACGGCCGAGCGGCTGGCCGGTGCCGGCGCCGGCGTCGTGATCCTCGACCTGCCCGGCTCGCCGGGGGAGGAGGTCGCCACCGCGCTGGGCGGGGCGGCCCGGTTCGCGGCGGGCGACGTCACCGACGAGGCGTCCGTCGCCGCCGCGCTGGACGTGGCGGGGGAGCTCGGCCCGCTGCGCGTGGCGGTGAACTGCGCGGGCATCGGGCCCGCGGCCAGGGTGCTGGGGAAGAAGGGGGTGTTCCCCCTCGAGCTGTTCACGAAGGTCGTGCAGGTCAACCTGATCGGCACGTTCAACGTGATCCGGCTGGCGGCCGAGCGGATCGCCGGCACCGAGCCGGTGGGTGAGGAACGCGGCGTCATCGTCAACACCGCCTCGGTGGCCGCGTTCGAGGGGCAGATCGGGCAGGCCGCGTACTCGGCGTCGAAGGGTGGCGTCGCCGCCCTGACGCTGCCCGTCGCCCGCGATCTCGCCCAGCACCTCGTGCGGGTGGTCACCATCGCCCCGGGCCTGTTCCGGACCCCGATGCTGGCCGGGCTGCCGCAGGAGGCCCAGGACTCGCTCGGCACCCAGGTGCCCCACCCGTCCCGGCTCGGTGACCCGTCCGAGTACGCCGCGCTCGTCGAGCACATCGTCGCCAACCCCATGTTGAACGGAGAGGTCATCCGGCTCGACGGGGCGATCCGCATGGCGCCGCGTTGACGTCGATGCGGGCGGCGTTCGTGCCGGAGCCGGGCCGGATCGAGGTCGGGGACTTCCCGGTGCCCGTCGCGGGCGCGCCCGGGGAGCTCGTGGTCCGGATGGAGCGGGCCTCGATCTGCGGTTCCGACGTGCACACGGTGTTCCACGGGTTCCACAACGCGCCGCGGCTCGGCGCACCGGGGTACCCGGGGCACGAGGGGGTCGGCGTGGTCGTCGAGAGCAGGTCTGCCCGGTTCCCCGCCGGGGTGCGGGTGCTGACCGTGCCGCCCGGCACCGACGGGGGCTGTTTCGCGGAGTACCAGCTGATCGACGACGAGCACGTGGTGCCGCTGCCGGGGGACGGCGACCCGGCGCGGCTGCTGATGGCCCAGCAGTACGGGACCACGCTGTACTCGATGCGGATGTTCGGACCGTTCCCGGGCACCGGAACCGCCGCGATCATCGGCGCGGGGTCGGCCGGGCTGTTCTTCCTCCAGCAGGCCGTCCGGCTGGGATTCGAGCACGTCGTGGTCTCCGACCTCAACGCGCAGCGGCTCGCGGTGGCGGGCGGGCTCGGTGCCGGCACGCTGGTGCACGCGCCGGGGGAGTCACTGGTCGACGCCGTCATGGACGTCACCGGTGGGCTGGGCGCCGACCTCGTGATCGAGGCCGCGGGCTACGACGCGCTGCGCGCCGACGCCATCGCCGCCGTGGCGGTCCGCGGCACCGCCGGGTTCTTCGGGTTCCCCGAGCGGTACGGGATGGCGCAGGTCCCGATGTTCGAGGCGTTCCGCAAGATCGTCCGCATCCAGTGGGCGGGTGGCACGCAGTCGGAGCCGGGTCTGGTCGCGTTCCGCGACGCCGTGCAGGACATCCACGAAGGTCGCATCGAGGTGGACTACTGCCTCGGCCCGGTCCACTCCCTCGACGACGTACCGGCGGCCATGGAGATCGCCCGCGACCAGGGCAACGGGGCCGTGAAGCTGTCGGTTGCGCTCGGCGCGGTGTGAACGGCGCCGGTGCCCTACGGAGCCGAACCCGCCCCGAGCCCGGCGATCCCCTCCAGGCGCGAGCGGAGCTCCTGCGTCTCGGCGTGGTCGTCGATGAGGATGTCGCGTGCGGTCAGGTGGTCGGCGAGCAGTTCGCCGACGTTGCGGATGTGCGCGGTCATGGCGTCGCGGGCCGTGCGCGGGTTGCGGTTGCCCAGGCCGCGCAGGAGCGGCAGGTGGTCCTCGGGAGCCGCCTCGGACCACCCGGTGACCGAGGACCACGCGCGGAACGGGGCGTACCGGATGGTGACGCGCAGCAGCCAGCTGAGCTTGTTGGCCCGGGCGATCCGGTTGATCAGAGCGTGCAGCTCCCACTCGATGTTCTCGGCTGCGGGGTCGCCCCGGCCGATGGCCGCGATGATCTGACCCTGCATCGCGTAGAGCTGCTCGACGTCGGTGTCGGTGAGGTGCAGCGCGGCCCGGCCGGCCAGCTCGCCCGCGAAGTACGCCTGCGCGTCGTAGATGTCGATGAAGTCCTGGCGGCTCATCTGGACGACGCGGAAGCCCCGGCCGGGACGCAGCTCCACCAGCCCTTCCCCGGACAGCGACATCAGGGCCTCGCGGACGGGCGTGGCGCTGACCCCGAAGCGGGCGGCGAGGTGCTCGGCGCGCAGCGGGCTGTTGCCCCGCGCCTCCCCGCTCATGATCATCTCGCGGATGCGGATCGCGACCTGCGGGGTGAGGCGCTGGGTGGGGTCGATCGTGAGCTCGCCCGTGCCCGGCAGCGCGCTGGGCGGGTCTGCTGCCTCGGTCACGACTCGATCATCCCTCTCGCCGGAATTCTCCCGCAGCGTAGTCAGCCGTGGTGGTGCTCGATGATCCCGCGGACGTGGCGCCGGCGAGCAGGTCGGCGTAGCCCTCGTCGACCTGCTCGAGCGAGTACCGGTTGGTGATCAGCTCGTCCAGCTTGAGCTCGCCCGTGCGGTAGAGGTCGAGCAGCCGCGGGATGTCGGTGGTCGGGTTGCAGTCGCCGAAGAGGCTGCCCTTGATGGTCTTCTTCCACAGCGTCGCGACCTGCGCGGGCAGCTGGATCGTCCGGTCGTGGAAGTTGCCGCCCATCGACGTGAGCACCAGGGTCCCGGCCTTGCCGATGGCCGAGAAGGCGTGGTCGATCACCTCAGAGTCGGTCCGGCCGACCGTGACGATGGCCTTGTCCGCGCCGACCCCGCGGGTGAGCTCCCCGACGATGCGCTGGGCCTCGTCGGCGTCGGCCGCCACGTGCGTCGCGCCGAGCGCACGGGCGGTCTCGCGCTTCAGCGCGACCGGGTCGACCCCGACGACGTAGCGGGCGCCCGCCATCCGGGCCCCCTGCACGGCGTTGATGCCGATGCCGCCGATGCCGTAGACGACGACGGTCTGTCCCGGGCCCACCTCCGCGGCGTTGACGGCGGAACCCCAGCCGGTGGGGACACCGCAGCCGACGAGCGCCGCCACGTCCAGCGGCAGGTCGGGCTCGATCCGGACCGCGGAGAACTGGTGGATCACCCCGTACTGGCTGAACGTGCCGAGCATGCACATCGCGCCGTAGCGGCCGCGCGGCCCGGAGAAGGGCCAGTGCTCCCCGGGGAGGAACCCACGCATGATGTTCGCGCCCCAGTCGCAGATCGCCTGCCGGCCGGTCGCGCACCAGTGGCACGAGCCGCAGCTCGGGATGAAGGAGCAGACGATGTGGTCGCCCGGCGCGACCCGCGTGACCCCGGGCCCGACCTCCTCGACGACGCCGGCCCCCTCGTGGCCCAGCACCATGGGCAGCCACCCGGCGATCTCGCCCTGCATGACGTGCAGGTCCGAGTGGCACAGCCCGGCGTGGGTGTAGCGGACCAGTACCTCGCCCTCCTGCGGACCCGCCAGGTCGAGCTCCTCGATCTCGAGGGGCTTCCCGACCTCGTGCACGACGGCGGCGGTGGTCTTCACGGACGGTTCCTCCCGGTGCCGGACGGGCTGCGGTCGCGGCTCGCCTCCCCCGCGGCCGCCGTCGCGTCCCCGCTCACCGAAGCACGCGCGGCCAGTTCCTTGTAGGTGAGCGGCTTGCGTTCGAACACGCCCTCGTGGGCGGCGATGGCGTCGCGGTGCTCGGCGTGTTCGGGATGGCGGGTCTCGAACTCCTGCCGGCGGTCCATCTCGCGGCGCCACCGCGTGATCGTCTCCCGGTTCCCGCGGCCCACCCCCTCCCACGACTGCGGGGCCGCCGACATGGCGGTGGGTGGCTTCGGCGGCGCCGATGACGGTGGGGGAGGGTGGGCGGCGCGCGGTGGTGGCTCCGCACACGGGGCAGTCGGGGGCCGGGCTCGACCACGAGGTCACCAGCATCTCGAACCGCACGCCGCAGGGGCAGGCGTAGTCGTACATGGGCATGGGGAGGCCTCCGGTGCGGGTGGGCCCGGGCGCGGGGCCGTCGAGGGGTGCCGGCCCCGCGCCCGGGAGCGCGGGTCAGGTGTAGTACTCGTCCGGGCCGAGCCGCAGCTCGGTCAGCTGGTCGGCCGAGTGGCCGAACACCACGGTGGCCCCGGTGCGCTCCTCGATCCCGCGGATCTTCTCGACGGAGCGGAACCACGACACGGTGTCGTAGACGATGCCGGCGGCGATGGCCGGCGGGCCGTAGGACTCCTTGAGGTAGAGCGAGTCCGACGTGAACAGCATCGTGCCCGAGTCGGCGAGGTCGACCTGCAGGCTCATGGTTCCCCAGGTGTGGCCGGGGGTGCGCAGGAGCGTGATGCCGGGCAGGATCTCCGTGTCCTCGTTGACGGTGGTGAAGGCGAGCCCGTCGTAGTCGGACTTGATGTGGGCGCCCTGGTTGTAGCCGTCGAACGACAGCGCGCCCTTCCTCTCCTCCTCGTCGATGACGATCGTCGTGCCGCTGTCCTGGAAGAACTTCGCGTTCGCGGCGTGGTCCATGTGCAGGTGCGACAGCAGCAGGTAGTCGATGTCGCCGGGCTCGGTGCCGAGCTGCTTCAGTCTCGAGTCGAGCCACATGTCCTCGGTGGCGGCGTCGACGGGGAAGAACTGGTCGAGCCCGGTCGGCGCCCAGCGCTCCTCCCAGTCGCGGGGGACACCGGCGTCCCACAGCAGCTTCTGGCCGTTCGGGTGCTCGATGTAGACGACGTGGGTCGGCACCTCGACCCAGTCCTTCGCCTTGTCGGGCTGGGAGCGGGTGGCCATGCGGCCGGGGTCGATCAGCAGCCAGGTGAGGTCGGCGTGCATCGTGCCGGTGGGGATGATGCGGAGCTTGATCTTGTCGGTCTCGGACATCGGTCTCCTCGTCGAGTGGATGTACGTGATCAGGCGCCGGCCGCGCCGCAGCGTGGTGGGGGCCACGGTCCAGCCCACCGTCGGCGACCACCCCGCGGATGGCCTTCTTGTCGTACTTGCCGACGCTGGTCTTGGGGACCTCGGGCACGAACAGGAACGTGTCCGGGATCCAGAACTTGATGAAGCCCTCGGCGAGCAGGTGGTCACGCAGCTCGTCCTCGGTGAGCGAGGTGTCGGTCGGCACGACGCACGCCAGCGGGCGTTCGAGCCACGTCGCGTCCTCGATGCCGACGACGGTGGCCTCGGCGACCTTCGGGTGCAGCATGAGGGAGTTCTCCAGGTCGATCGTGGAGATCCACTCACCGCCCGACTTGATCAGGTCCTTGGAGCGGTCCTTGAGGATCACGTAGCCCTCGGGGTCGATGCAGCCGACGTCGCCCGTCCGGAGCCAGCCGTCGATCATCGAGTCCACGGTCCGCTCGTCGCGGTAGTACTCGCTCGCGGTGAACGGGGAGCGGACGAAGAAGTCGCCGATGCTCTCCCCGTCCCAGGGCAGCTCCTCGCGGGTCTCCTGGTGCAGGACCTTGATCTGCATGAGCGGGATCGGCAGGCCCTGGGTCTGGCGCAGGGCGTAGATCTCGTCCTCGGTGCCGTCCTCCAATGTGGACTTGAGTGCGAAGAAGCAGATCTGGGGGCTGCATTCGGTCATGCCGTAGCCCTGCATGACCTCGCAGTCGTAGGTGTCGTTGAACCACTTCATGACGGCCTTGGAGGGGGCCTGGCCGCCGAGCCACATCGTGGACAGCGAGCCGAGGTCCCGCGGCCGGTCGCTCGCCCGGACGGCGTCGCGGATCATCGTGCCGATCGTGACCGCGGCGTTCATCCCGGTGACGCCCAGGTCCTCGATCATGTCGACGTAGTCGGCCGGGGTGGGGTGCGCCCCGGGCAGCACCAGCGTCGCGCCCTGCAGCAGCGCGGTGTGCGGGATGTTCCAGCCGTTGCAGTGGAACATGGGCGCGACCTCGAGCCAGACCTGCCGCTCGCTCATGTTGAGCTTGTCGTGCATGGCCAGGCACATGGCCTGCAGGACCATCGCGCGGTGCGAGTAGACGACGCCCTTCGGGGCGCCGGTCGTCGCCGACGTGAAGCACATCGCCGAGGCGGTGTTCTCGTCGAACTCGCCGAACTCGATGTTCTCGTCGGCGGCGGCGAGCAGCTCCTCGTAGGAGTGCACCGGCAGCGTGATCCCGTGCTCGGGCACCGGGCCGTCGCAGAGGACGACCACGCGCTCGACGGTCGGCAGGCCGGCTTCCAGCAGCTGCGCGACCAGCTCGAGCTGGTCCACGTCGACGAGCAGGATCCGGTCCTCGGCCTTGTCGATCGTGAACTTCTGCTGGGCGGGCGACAGCCGGAGGTTGATCGTGTGCAGTACGGCCTGGATTCCGGGCACCCCGAAGTAGGTCTCCATGTGCCGCCAGTGGTTCCAGGCGAGCGTGCCGACGCGGTCGCCCGTGCCGATCCCGAGCTTCTGCAGCGCGTCGCCGAGCCGCCGGACCCGCTTGCCGAAGTCGCGGTAGGTGTAGCGGTGGTACTCGCCAGGTCCGAGCCTGGTGACGATCTCCTTCTCGGCGAACAGGCGTTCGGTCCGCCAGAGAAGGGAGTGCAGCAGCAGCTGGCTGTCGAACATCAATCCCTGCATCGACCCCTCCGCGTTGAGATGGCCCCGTCGGTGGTGCGAGCAGGATGCCGTGCTCTATAGAATCTGGCAAGTCCAGCTGAGACGTGGAGCACAAAGGATTCAACTGAAGTGGGGACATGCATGAAGACGCGAACGACTCTCTACAGAGACGGCGCCTGGGTGGAGTCCACCTCGACGGCCGTGATCGAGGTGGAGAACCCGACGACGGAGGAGGTCCTCGGCACCGTTCCCGCAGGTACGGCGGGTGACGTCGACGCCGCCGTCGCCGCGGCGCGGGCCGCGTTCCCCGCGTGGTCGCAGACGTCGGCCGGCGAGCGGGCGCAGGTGCTCCGGCGGGTCCGGGACGGCCTGGCGAAGCGCCAGGACGACGTCGCCGAGACGATCTCTACAGAAATGGGCTGCCCGCTGCGGATCGCGACCAAGATCCAGGCGGCGCTGCCGCAGACCGTGCTGGGCGCCTACGCCGACATGGTCGAGTCCTACGAGTTCGACTCGCGGGTCGGCAACACCATCGTCGCCCGCGAGCCTGCCGGCGTGGTCGGGGCGATCACGCCGTGGAACTACCCGCTGCACCAGATCACCTGCAAGATCGCGCCCGCGCTGGCCGCCGGGTGCACGGTCGTGCTGAAGCCCAGCGAGATCGCGCCGTTCGTGGCTTACCTGTTGTTCGACGTCCTGCACGAGGCCGGGCTGCCGAAGGGCGTGGTGAACCTGGTGACGGGCGACGGCCCGACCGTCGGCGAGGCGCTCGCCGGGCACTCCGGCATCGACGCCATCTCGTTCACCGGATCGGTACGGGCCGCACCCGGGTCGCCGAGGTCGCGGCCCGCAACGTCACCCGCACCACGCTCGAGCTCGGCGGCAAGTCGGCCAACGTCCTGCTCCCCGACGCCGACCTCGCCACCGCGGTGAAGGTCGGCGTCGCCAACGCCTTCCTCAACGGCGGCCAGACCTGCACGGCGTGGACCCGGATGCTCGTGCACGATGACCGCTACGACGAGGCCGTCGACCTCGCGGCGGGCATCGCCGCCGGGTACGCCCCCGGTGACCCGCTCGACCCCACGACCAAGCTCGGGCCGATGGTCTCGGCCGCCCAGCGCGACCGGGTCCGCGGCTTCATCCGCACCGCGGTGGACGAGGGCGCCCGGATCGCCACCGGGGGAGCGGAGCAGCCCGACGGGATCGAGCGTGGCTACTACGTCGCCCCGACCGTGCTCGCCGACGTCGACCCGGACTCGACCGTGGCCCAGCAGGAGGTCTTCGGCCCGGTCCTGTCGGTGATCCGCTACTCCGACGAGGCGCAGGCGCTCGACATCGCCAACAACTCCGACTACGGCCTGGCCGGCGCCGTGTGGTCCGCCGACCAGGACCGCGCACTGGCGTTCGCCCGCCGTGTGCGCACCGGCTCGATCGACGTCAGCGGCGGGCGCTACAACCCGCTCGCCCCGTTCGGCGGCTACAAGCGCTCGGGCGTCGGGCGGGAGATGGGCGCGGCCGGGCTCGAGGAGTTCCTGGAGATCAAGGCGATCCAGGTCTGACCATCACGCGTCCGGCTGGCGCAGCTCGATCGTTGACATCCGCGAAGGAAATCGAAATACTCCAGCGGCGTAGGTACTGCCTGGCAGTACCTACGCGGCAGGAAATCGGTATCCTAGAGGTCGACGAGGAGCTCCGTGACGGACGTCTGTCAGCCCGCCCAGCCCGTGGCGGCCCGGCGGTGGTGGGAGTCGCCGTTCGAGATGTTCCAGACGAACCTGCGCGAGGTCGACGCGGGCATGGACGTCGACCGCGTCGTCGAGGAGATCGTCGCTTTCGGCGCGGACACCTGGCTGGTCAACACCGGCGGGATCTTCTCCTTCTACCCCACGGACCTGCCGTTCCAGACGCGCAACCCGTACCTGGCCGACCGGCCCGGCGGTGACCTGGTCGGCGACGCCGTCGCGGCCGCGCACCGGCGCGGGCTGCGGTTGGTGGCGCGGATGGACTTCTCCAAGATCGCTCTGCCGATCGCCCGCGAGCACCCCGAATGGTGCTTCGTCGACCCGGCAGGCGAGTGGCAGGTCTACAACGGACTCGTCAGCGTGTGCCCGAGCGCCGGCTACTACCAGGAGAAGGTGGTGCAGGTCCTCGACGAGGTGCTCGACCGGTACGACGTCGACGGGTTCTTCTTCAACTGGTTCGGGTTCAACGAGGTCGACTACAGCGGCCGCTACCGCGGGGTCTCGCAGAACCGGCGTCCCGCGCCGCGTTCGCCGCGTACAGCGGCGGGCGGGCCCTGCCCACCGGGCCGGACTCGCCGGACTACGACCTGTGGCGGCGCTACGCGGCCGAGGTGATCGGCGACCTCAACGCCCGGTTCGCCGACCACATCCGGCGCCGGAGCCCGCACGTCGGGCTGATCCGGTCCGACATCACGTTCCACGAGCCAACAACGCGGTCGGGCGGCCGCTGTGGCACCACGCCACCGGCGAGGCGGTCAGCGCGTTCCGCGCACACCGGCCCACGACGCCCGTCGTCGTCAACTCCGTGGCCTTCATCGACATGCCCTACCGGCTCGCGGGCGAGCAGCCGGAGCACTTCGCGCAGTACCTGGTGCAGGCGATCGCCCGCGGCGCGAACCCGTCGACCTACATCATGGGCACGCCGGGTGACATCCCCTACGGCGCACTGGACGCGGCCGCCGCGATCACGCGGTTCCGCGACCGCTGGGCCGAGGTCTACCGCGACCTGCTGCCGGTGGCGACCATCGGGCTCGTCCGGCCCGATCCGCTGGCCGGCCCGGCGGAGCGCCGTGCGGAGTCGCTCGCCGAGTTCCGCGGGATCTACGAGGCGCTGCAGCAGACCCACCTCCCGTTCGACGTCGTCCCGCAGGCGGGGCTCGTCGAGATGGCGGGCAACGGCGGGCTCGACCGCTACCCGGTCCTCGTCCTCCCGGACCTGAGCCTGGCCGCCGACGCGCCGGGGTGCTCGACACCGCGGTCGCGCGCGGGAGCAACCTGCTGCTCACCGGTGCGAGCGGGTTCGACACCGAGGGCGGCGCGGCGCTCGGGAGTGCCCCGGCGGAGCGGATCACCGCGACCGTGAGCGGGCGGCAGGACCTGATGTCGACCTACGCCGCCGCACCCGGCCAGCAGGGCGGGTGCCGGTTCCACGGCCCCGTGGCGCCGGTCCACGGCAGCCTGCACACCGTCGTCGCCCACCCGGACGCCGTGGTCGGGCTGGAGGTACTGGGGCCCGCGCCGTTCGGGCCGCCGGAGAAGGCCTACGGCAACGTGCCGGACGGGCGCCCGGCCACGCTCGAACGCCGCGTGGGGGCGGGGACGGTGGCCGCCGCCCCGTGGACGATCGGGCGCAGCTACCACGACCTGGGGCTCACGACCCTCCGCGATGTGCTCGTCGACCTGGTGACCCGCCTGCACGCCGACCGGCCGCTCCCGGTCTCCGCCGAGCTCCCCGAGCAGGTGGAGCTGACCGTGCAGCGCGGCCCGGCCGGCACCGTCGTGCACCTGCTCAACCTGTCCGGGGCGCGCCGCAGCGGGTTCGGCCCCCCGGTACCCGTGCGCGGTGGGAGCCTCCGGATCACCGGTGCCACCGCCGACGCGACCGTGCGCTCCCTCCTGCACGACGCCCCGTGTCCCACCCGGAGGACGGCACGGCGCTCGTCGCCGATCTGCCCGAGATCGAGCTCTTCGACGTGGTCGTCATCGCCGAGCCCACCAGCCCACCGACGGACGGAGCCCCATGACCTCGCAGCGGACGATCTCGACGGTCCTCGCGACCGTCCCGTTCACCGGGCCGGAGATCGAGCAGCTCCGGGAGGCGTTCGCGCCTGCCGAGTTCGTCTGGTGCCCCGCGGACGACGCGGCGACCATCGCCGAGGTCCTGCAGCGGGCCGACGTCGCCGTCCTCGAGGGCGACCTCGACGACCGGTTCGTCGCCGCGCCGCACCTGCGCTGGGTGCACTGCGACCACTCCGGGCTCAACCGTTCTGCCAGGGCCGACGTGTTCGAGCGCGGGCTGCAGGTCACAGGCTCGGCCGGGCGGTCGGCTCCGGCGCTGGCCCAGCACGGCTTCTACTTCGCCCTCGCGCTCACCTTCGACGCGCGCAGGCTGCTGGAGAACCAGGCCGACCACGTCTGGCGTGGGATCGAGGACTACTTCTGGCGGCCCGCGCTGTGGGGCAAGACCCTGGGCGTCGTCGGGTTCGGGCACACCGGGCGGGAGATGGCGGCGCTCGGCAAGGCCTTCGGCATGCGCGTGATCGTCTACCGGCGCCAGGACGAGGAACCCCCGGCCTCGGTCGACGTGCTGCTGGCGGCCGACCGCGGCGACCGCATCGACCGGCTCGTCGCCGAGTCCGACGTGATCATGCTCGCCGCCCAGCTCACCGACGAGACCCGGCACCTGTTCGACGCGCCCCGGCTCGCGCAGATGAAGGACTCGGCCTACCTGATCAACCTCTCCCGCGGCCCGCTCATCGACGAGCCCGCGCTGGTCGAGGCGCTCGCCCAGGGGCGCATCGCCGGTGCCGGCCTGGACGTCTTCGCCCACGAACCGCTCCCGGCCGACTCCCCGCTGTGGGACGCGCCGAACCTGCTGATCACGCCGCACATGACCCCGCGGATGCCGGACAAGACGCAGCGGTCGATCGACACCATCACCGAGAACGCCCGCCGCTACCGGGCCGGCGAGCCGCTGCTCAACGCGATCACCCCCCGGGACCTGTTCACACCGGTCCCGGCGACCTCGTAGAAGAAGATCGGGAACCTCCATGACGAAGACGAAGACGTCTCGCGGGATCGCGGCGCTCGCGGTCCTCCCGTTCGTCCTGCTCGCCGCCTGCTCCGGGCAGGGTGGCCCGCCGGCCGACGGCAAGCTCACGATCGCGGTCGCCGTCGAACCGGTGTCGCTGGACCCGTGCGACACCCAGGACGCGGCCAACGCCGTGGTGCTGCGCACCAACGTCACGGAGGCGCTCACCCGGATCGATCCCGACACCGGTGCCGTCGCGCCGTTCCTCGCCGAGTCGTGGCAGCAGGTCGACGAACGCACCTGGCGCTTCTCGCTGCGCTCGGGTGTCCGATTCCACGACGGCACCCCGTTCGACGCCACGGCGGCCGCCACCAGCATCAACCGCGTCGTGGACCCCGAGCTGAACTGCCAGAACCTCGACCAGTTCCCGTACCCGATCACGCGACCGCGGTCGACGCCAGCACGCTCGAGGTCGTCTCGGAATCGCCCGACTCGATCCTCCCGCTGCGGATCAGCTACGCCGACATCGGCGCCCCCGCCACCCCGGCCGCCGAGAAGACGAGCGCCCCGATCGGCACCGGCCCCTACCGGTTCGCCGAGCGGGTGCAGGGCCAGTCGGTGACGCTGACCCGCAACGACGACTACTGGGGCACTCCGGGGCAGGCCACCGGCGTCAGCTACGTCTACCGGGAGGAGCCGTCCGTGCGTGCCGGGATGGCGCGCACCGGCGAGGCGAGCATCGCGGTCCCGGTGTCGGTGCAGGACGCCACCGACGACGATCGGACTCGCTCCTACAGCGACAACCGGGTCTTCTTCCTGCGGACCTCCACCGAGAAGGCGCCCTTCACCGACGTGCGGGTGCGGCGCGCCGCCCAGCTCGCGATCGACAAGCAGACGATCGTGTCGACGCTGATGGAGCGGACCGGGGAACCGACCGACCAGATCGTCGCCGCCACCGTGAACGGGTACGTCGACGGGTACACCGGCGCCGGCCACGACCCGGACGAGGCACGACGGCTGCTCGCGGAGGCCGCGGCCGACGGGGTGGACGTGCAGGCCCCGTTCGACCTGGTGACCCGGCCGGACCTGTTCCCCGGCTCGGACGAGGTGATGCAGTACATCCACCAGAACCTGCAGGCCGTCGGGTTCACCGTCGACATGCTCAGCCTCGACACCGACGCCTGGCTGCAGCTGCTGCGCTCGCCGTTCCCGCCCGACCAGAAGGCGAACATCATCGCGATCTCGCACGACAACATCTCGGGCGACGCGAGCTTCAGCTTCCCGAAGTACATGGCGAGCGACGGGTCCAACTCGACGATCCGCAACACCGAGATCGACACCCTGCTCGCCGAGGCCGAGCAGGCAGTGGGGGACGACCGGGCCGCGCGCTACCAGCAGGCCGCCCAGTTGGAGTACGAGCAGGTGAACGCGTTCCTGCCGATCGCGCTCCAGTCGAAGATGCTCATGCTGGGGCCGGGGATCGAGTACACGCCCAACAGCCTCACCGGCGTGGAGCTGACCGTCGCCGACATCACGTTCCCGACCGGGGACTGACGTCGTGCTGGGGTTCCTGGTCCGGCGGCTCGCGTCGAGCGTCGTCACGATCGTCGGGGTCGTGGTGATCGTGTTCTTCCTGGCCCGCCTCACCGGCAGCCCGGCGAACCTCTACCTGCCCGAGGGCGCGAGCCCGGAACGCTACGCGCAGTTCAACCGCGAGCACGGGTTCGACCTGCCGCTCGGGGAGCAGTTCCTGCGGTTCCTCGGCGGCGCGCTGCGGCTGGACTTCGGTGACTCGATCTGGCAGCAGCGGCCCGCGCTGGAGGCGGCGGCCGAGGCGATGCCGCCCACGCTGCTGCTCGCCGCGGTCGCGATGGTGCTGTCGCTGGCGGTCGCGGTGCCGCTCGGCGCGGTCGCGGCGCGCAGGCGCTTCCGCGCGGCCGACCGGCTGATCACGTTCTCCTCGCTCACCACGGCGAGCATCCCGGACTTCTGGTTCGCGCTCGTCGGCGTGCTGGTCCTGTCGATCCAGCTCGGCGTGCTGCCGACCTCGGGCGACGCGACCGCCGCGTCGTGGGTGCTTCCGGTCCTCACGTTGATGCTCGCGCCGGTGGGCGTGCTCACCCAGGTCACCAGGGGAGCGATGATCGACGCGCTCGGGTCGGGGTACGTGCAGAACGCGCGGGCCCGCGGCCTGGGCTCCACCCGGCTCTCTACCGACACGCGCTGCGCAACGCGGCACTGCCGCTCATCACCGTGGCAGGCGACCGGGCCGCCGGGATGGTGAACGGCGCGATCATCGTCGGCACGGTCTTCGCGTTCCCCGGCATCGGGACGCTCATCGTGGGCGCCGTGCTCAACCGGGACTTCGCGCTCATCCAGGCCGCGATCTTCGTCGTCGGCGTCGCGGTGGTCGTGCTCAACGTCCTCGTCGACCTGACCTACGCGCTGGCCGACCCGCGCGTGCGACTCAGCTGAAGGAGGGCGCGTTGCCCACCCCACCACCCACGGCGCACCGAGCCGTGGCGACCGTGCGGCTGCTCGCCGGCTCGCCCAGCGCCGTCGCCGCGCTGGCCTGGCTGGTGGTGCTGGCCCTCGTGGCCGCCGTCGTGCCGCTGTTCGTGACCGAGGCCGCCAACCACCAGGACCTCACGCTGCGGTTCGCCGAGCCGTTCACCGTCGAGAACGGGTTCGCGTTCGTGCTCGGAGCGGACAGCCTCGGCCGGCCCATGCTGCTGCAGCTCGTGGTCGGGGCCCGTACCTCGTTGCTGGTCGCCGCGCTGACCGTCGCCGCGTCGGCATTGCTCGGCTCCGCGATCGGGGTGGTGTCGGGCTACTTCGGCGGCTGGGCCGACAACGTGCTCATGCGGATCGCCGACATCCTGCACACGGTGCCGTCGCTGCTGCTGGCGCTCGCCGTGCTGTACGTCCTCGAACCCAGCATCACCAACCTCGTGCTCGTGCTCGCGATCACCCGCCTTCCCGTCTACCTGCGCACCGCCCGCGCCCAGACCCTGGAGCTGCGGGAACGGGTGTTCGTCGAGTCGGCGCGCTCGCTGGGCTCCACCCACCGCCGCATCATGGCCGTCGACATCGCCCCGCTCGTCACCCCGACCGTCCGGACGCTCGCGATGCTCGAGGTCGCCAACGTCATCCTCGCCGCGGCCAGCCTGAGCTTCCTCGGCATCGGGCTCCAGCGCCCCGACGTGGACTGGGGGATGATGGTCGCCGACGGCCGGTCCTACCTGGCGAGCGCGTGGTGGGTCACGGTGCTGCCCGGCGTGGCGGTCCTCGCCACCGCGCTCGCCGCGAGCATCCTGTCCAACTGGCTGCGGGCCGTGGAGGACCCGGCGCAGCGCGCCGAGTTCCTGACCCGCTCCGGGAGCGCGGCGTGACGGCGGCGGACGGGCTGTCGGTCGCCGACCTGGCCGTCACGTTCCGGACCGAGCGGGGCGACGTCCCCGCCGTACGCGGCGTCTCCTTCGACCTGGAGCCCGGTGCCGGCACGGCGATCCTCGGCGAGAGCGGCTCCGGCAAGTCCGCGACGGCACGGGCGCTGCTGGGGCTCGTCGACCCGCCCGCGCAGGTCACCGGCTCCATCCGCTTCGAGGGCACCGAGCTGATCGGGAAGAGCGAGACCGAGCTTGACGCCGTGCGCGGGCGCGGGCTCGCGATGGTCTTCCAGGACTCGCTGGACAGCCTCAACCCCGTGTTCTCGATCGGCTCCCAGCTGACCGAGATCCTCCGGGCCCGCCTCGGCCGGTCCCGGGCCGTGGCCCGCGCTGCCGCGGTCGAGCTGCTGGACGCGGTCGGGATCACCGACCCGGCGGCCCGCATCCACGACTACCCCCACCAGTTCTCCGGCGGCATGCGCCAGCGCGTCTGCATCGCATGGCGATCGCGCTCGAACCGCGGGTGCTCATCGCCGACGAACCCACGACCGCCCTGGACGTCACCGTGCAGGCGGGGATCCTGCGCCTGCTGCGGCGGCTGCAGCGGGAGCGGGGGGATGTCGCTGCTGTTCGTGACCCACGACCTGGCGGTGGCGCGGCTGGTCGCCGACTCGGTGATCGTGATGCACCGGGGCCGGATCGTCGAGCAGGGGGTGCTGGAGGATGTCTTCCGCGCCCCGCGGCACCCGTACACGCGAGGGCTGCTGGACGCGCACCCGGCCCGCGCGACCCGGTGGCAGGATCTGCGGCCGATGCGCGCCGATCTCGAGGACGGACAGGCGGGAGTGCTTCAGTGAGCGCCGTTGAAGCGGGTGCACCGCTGCTGAAGGTGCGCGGGTTGACCACGCGGTTCGGCGGGCGCCGCGGGCGCGCACCCGTCCGGGCCGTCGACGGCGTCAGCTTCGAGATCGCCGCGGGGGAGTGCGTCGCGGTCGTGGGGGAGTCGGGATCGGGCAAGTCGACGCTCGCGCGGTCGATCCTGCGCCTGGTCGAGGCGGACGCGGGCACCGTGGAGTTCGACGGGGTCGACCTGCGGGCGCTGTCCGCGCGCCGGATGCGCGCGATGCGCCGCCGCATCCAGATGATCTTCCAGGACCCGTACGCGTCGTTGCACCCGCGCCGCACCGTCGGGCGGCTGATCGCCGAGCCGTGGGCGGTGCACCGCGGCGTGGTGGCGCGCGCCGACCAGGAGCGCCGGGTGCGGGAGCTGCTGGGCCAGGTGGGCCTGCCGGAAACGCTCGCGGGCGAGTACCCCGCGCGGCTGTCCGGTGGCCAGCGCCAGCGGGTGGCGATCGGCCGGGCGATCGGCCTCGACCCCGACCTGCTCGTGCTCGACGAGCCCGTCTCGGCGCTCGACGTCTCGATCCAGGCCCAGATCATCAGCTGCTCATGACGCTGCGCGACGAGCTGCAACTGTCCTACCTGTTCATCTCCCACGACCTCGCGCTCGTGCGGCTCGTCGCCGACCGGGTGCTGGTCATGCACCACGGGAACGTGGTGGAGTCCGGTCCGACCGTGGACGTCTTCGACCGGCCCGCCCACGAGTACACCCAAGCGTTGCTCGCCGCCTCGCCGAGCCTCGACGCCGCGCCGAGCCGGCCGTAGGAGGATCTGTGGACGAGGAAGGGGTGGTGCCCGTGACAGCACGCCGAGCAACCATCGCGGACGTCGCGGCACTCGCGGGGGTGTCCCGCGGAGCCGTCTCCAAGGTCATGAACGGGACGGGGGCCATATCGCCCGCCACCGCGGCCCGCGTCCACGACGCGGTGCGGAAGCTCAACTGGACCCCCAACCCCGCCGCGGTGGCCCTGCGCCGCTCGCGCAGCCGCAACATCGGCCTGGTCCTGAACCGGCCGGGGGCCCTCGAGATCGGGCCGACGAGCTCGCTGCTCATCTCGGGCCTGGAGTCCGTGCTGGCGCCGCGGTCCTACGGCCTGCTGCTCTACCTCATCGACCAGGCACCGGAGGACGAGGCGCGGGCCTACCGGAACCTGGCCGACGACCGCCGCGTCGACGGCGTCGTGCTCACCGACAGCCGCTACGGCGACGGGCGTTTCGCACTCATGCGTTCGCTCGGCCTGCCCGCCGTGCTGATCGGCACCCCGGCCGACGACGACCCCGTGCCGTACCTGGACAACGACCCTCCGCGCCGGCGTCGACGACGCGGTGGCGCACCTGCTGGAGCTGGGGCACACCCGCATCGCCTACATCGGCGGCCCCGACGTCCGCGTCCAGCGCGGGCGAGGCGCGAGATGTTCGACTCGGCGATGGCCGAGGCCGGGCACCGGCCGGTCGCCTCGATCGCCGCCGACTACTCGCCGGAGAGCTCGGCCGAACACACCGGACGGCTCCTGGACGGTGCCGGTCCCCGGCCCACCGCGATCGTCTACGGCTCCGACCAGATGGCGATCGCCGGCATCAGCGCCGCGCGCGGGCGCGGGCTGCGGGTCCCGGCGGACCTGTCGGTCATCGGCTTCGACGGGCTCCCCATCGGCGCCTGGCTCGACCCGCCGCTGACCACCGTGCACCGCGACGCCGTGCAGCGCGGGAGCGCGATCGCCCGCATGCTGCTGGCCCTGCTCGGCGAGCAGATCGACGAGGAGCCGCACCTCAGCAGGCCGCGGCTGCTGCTGCGCGGGTCCACGGCCGGCGCGGCCCGGTGATCAGAGCAGCGGCACGATGATCAGGCTCGCCCCGACCACCACGTCGAGGGCGCCGCACCACTCCGCGAACGAGCGGGCCACCACCCGGTCCCTGGCCAGGTGCCAGTAGTCCCACACGCCGTGGCCGATCCAGCCCGCGGCCACGAGGAGGCGCGCGAGATCGGGGGAGGCCAGCAGACCGCCCACCGCGAGAGCCGCGAACCCGATCATGCCGGCGACCTGCAGCCGGAACTCCCGCTCCCGGTGCCTGCCGTGCCCGACGCCCCAGATCGTCGCCGCGAGGGCGAGGGCGAGGAGGACGACCGCGGGCCGGACCCGGTCCTGGAAGCCCAACCCGACGACGAGCGCGAGGCCGGCGAACAACAGCGGCCACGTGCTGCCCCGCCTGCGGAGCAGCACGACGACCACGTAGAGCAGGGCAGCAGCGGCAGCACCTCGGCGTAGCTGCGCGTGACCGGGTCGGTCACCTCGCCCAGCAGCATGTCGGCACCTGCGGCCAGGCCGAGGACGGTGGGCCACCGCCGCGCCGCGGCCGATGCGACATCCGATGCAGTCTTCATGATCCGAGAGTGCGGTCGGCCCGGCGCAGGGAGCAGGTGCGCGCTGTCATGGTCCGGCCGTGCACCTCGCACGGCCCGGGCGTGCCCGGCTCACGGACCGGCAGGATGGGCGCGTGCCCGGAAACCTCTCCCGGCCCGGCGCGAGCGTCACGTCCCGGGTCTTCGCGCTGCTCGGCGCGTTCGACGTCGAGCACCGCGCCCTCACCGCGAGTGAGCTGGGCCGCCGTTCGGGCCTGCCGTCGGCAACGGCACACCGGCTCGCCACCGAGCTCGTCGCGCTCGGCGGGCTGGAGCGCAGCGGCAACACCTACGTCGTCGGGCGGCGGGTGTGGGATCTGGGGCTGCTGGTGCCGGTGCAGGCCGAGCTCCGCCAGGTCGCGGCACCGTTCCTGCAGGACCTCTACGCCGCCACGCAGGCGACGGTGCACCTCGCCGAGCGCGACGGTCGCGAGGCGCTCTACCTCGACCGGCTCTCCGGGCGGGCGACCGTCCCGGTGGTCAGCCGCGTCGGCGGCAGGTTGCCGTTGCACGCCACCGGCGTCGGCAAGGTGCTGCTCGCCCACGCCCCGGAGGACGTGCAGCGCGCGGTGCTCGCCGACCTGGCCCGGATCACCCCGGCCACCGTCACCCGTCCCGGGCTGTTGCGCGACCAGCTGGAGCGGGCTCGCCGCGAGGGCTATGCGCAGACGGTCGACGAGATGAGCGCGGGCGCCTGCTCGGTGGCCGTCCCGGTGCGCCGGGGCGGCGAGGTGATCGCCGCGCTGGGCCTCGTCGTGCCCGACCTGCGCAGGCACCGCCCCCGCCTGGTGGCGGCGCTGCAGGTTGCGGCCGCGGGGATCGGCCGCAGCCTGTCGGCCGGATGAGGACCGTGGGTCAGAACCCGATCGGCAGGCCCGCGTAGTTCTCGGCGAGGCCGGTGGCTGCCGCCTCGCTGGAGGCCACCCAGCGCAGCTGGGAGAGCTGCAGCTGGCGTCGAACGGTCGCCGGACGTGTGCAGCATCGTCGTCATCCACCAGGAGAAGTGGGTGCAGCGCCAGACCCGCCGCAGCGCGGTGTCGGAGTAGGCGTCGGCGAGCCCGGTGTCCTTGTCCCGCACCAACGCCGCGAGCGCGGGGGCGAGCAGCGCGACGTCGGCGACGGCGAGGTTGAGGCCTTTCGCGCCGGTGGGCGGCACGATGTGCGCGGCGTCGCCCGCGAGGAACAGCCTGCCGTGGCGCATCGGCTGCTGCACGAACGAGCGCATGGGCAGCACGGACTTCTCCGTGATCGGGCCGGGGGTCAGGGTCCAGCCGTCCTTGCCGTGGCCGAGCCGGTCGGCGAGGGCGGACCAGATCCGGTCGTCCGACCACCCCTCGATGTCGGTGCCGCTTGGGACCTGCAGGTAGAGCCGCGACACGGTCGCGGACCGCATGGAGTGCAACGCGAACCCGTCGGGATGCCACGCGTAGATCAGCTCGTCGGTGGACGGTGCGACGTCGGCGAGGACCCCCAGCCACGAGTACGGGTAGATGCGCTCCCAGATCTGCGGGTCCGGCACGGCGGCGCGGGACGGGCCGAACGACCCGTCGCAGCCGACGACCACGTCGGCGTCGAGCCGTTCGGCCCGCCCGTCCGGACCGGTGAACGTGACGAACGGGGAGCCGGTGTCGATGTCGTGCACCCGCGTGTCGGCGACCTTGTAGCGGATCTGTTGGCCGGCCGCCTCGCGGGCCCGCCCGAGGTCCTTGGTGACCTCGGTCTGCCCGTAGACGGTGACCGTGCGCCCGACCAGGTCGACGAAGTCGAGATGATGGCGCTCCCCGGGCCACTGGAGGTGGATGCCGCGGTGGACGTCGCCCTCGCGATCCAGCCGCTCCCCGAGCCCGACCTCGCGCAGCAGGTCCACGGTGGACTGCTCGAGGATGCCGGCCCGAATCCGCGCCTCGACGTACTCCCGGGACCTGGTCTCGACGATCACGGACTCGACCCCCGCCCGGTCGAGCAGGTGGGACAGCAGGAGCCCGGCCGGGCCCGCGCCGACGATGGCGACCTGGGTGCGCATGCCGTGAGTGTGGGTGACCGGGCCCCGGTTGCCCAGCGTCGTCTCCCGCTGAGTGGGAAACAAGTTCGCCGGCGTTGCGGCGGCGACGTCCTGCCGCGTTCCGCGGAACGCAGTCGAGGAGGCGGTCAGGCCGCCGCCGGAATCCTCCTGGGCAGCAGGGCGCCAGGATGGGGTCCGCGTCGAGTCGTTCGCCGTACACTGCGGGGACAGGGTTGTGCGGTCGATCCGCAGCCGATCCCAGGTGTGCATTTCGATCAATCCTTCGGTGTTCCCGTTCAGTACCACCGGTTCGGGGATCGGGGTGCCGTCGGGGCGGAGGAACTCCCACCGCCCGGGCAGACGGCGGATGCGATAGCCGTGGTCGTGGATGGTGGTGTGATGAAAGCTGCAGATCAAAACCAGGTTGTCGATATCGGTACGCCCGCCGTGAAGCCAGTGCCGCACATGATGTGCCTGGAGGTAATGGGTGTGGGTGCAGCCGGGGAATTGGCACCGCTCGCCGTCCCGTGCCACGAGCGCGGTGATCTGGGCCGGGGTGGCCAGGCGCCGGGACCGTCCCAAATACATCCGGTTCCCCTCCCGGTCATCGAGTAGCAGCTGCACCTGGCGTCGCAGGCGAGGCGTTCGGTGGTCGAGGCCGGGATCTCCGGGCCATCGGCGATCCGGGCCGTCCCGGAGTTGACGTCGAGGTGCACGACCAGCTGGGTGGTGCCGCGCTCGACCACCGGCCCGCGTCGTCGCGGGCGGCGCGTCACGGGCGGCGCCGTCGCTGGCGGCGCCGTCGCTGGCGGCGCCGTCGCTGGCGGTGTTGTCGCTGGCGGTGCCTGTCGCTGGCGGTGTTGTCGCTGGCGGTGTTGTCGCTGGCGGTGTTGTCGCTGGCGGTGTTGTCGCTGGCGGTGCCTGCTTCGCTGCCGGTGCCTGCTTCGGTGCCGGTGCTGGTGCCGGCAGTGCGGGTGAGGGTGACCAGGCCCAGGAGTGCGTCGGCGCGGCGGGCCGCCATCCGATCGATCACGGGTCCGGGTTCCTGTTCCCGGGCTCGTTCGTCCAGGTCGGCTGGTGCGGGGGCGTCGGAGTATCGGGGCGGGGTCTTGGGTGGGACCAGGGCGTGGATGGCGGCGATGAACGCGGCGCCCGCGTCTGGGGTGAGTCGGACTCGGACCAGGAGGGATCCGTCGTCGTCGGTGCGCCAGGTCACCGACCGGCGGGCGGCGGTGTCTTGGGGTGGGGTGTGGAGGCGGCGGAGGGCGGTGACGACGGTTTCGATGTGGCTGGCGGTGCCGCACAGGGCGACGTTCAGCAGAACGCGCTCGGCGGCTTCGGGGTCGGTGACGCGGGTGTGGCGCCATTTCGGGTCTCCGGCGGCGATGGCGGCGCCGATGTGGGTGAGGGTGGCGGTGTCGGTGCCGGTGACTCGGCTGATGGCGCGGACTTTGGAGTAGGAGATCTTCCCGGTCCGGAACGCTTCGGTGATCTTGGGTAGGTGTTGGAGGGCGTGGGCGACGCGGAGGCGTTCGGTGGCGGTGCGTAGGTTCATCCCGGCCCGCCAGGACAGCCAGTGGGCGCAGGAGCGGATGCCGTCTCCGGCCCATCCGTTGCGGTCGTCGAACTCGGCGAGGAGTTGGAGGAAGCGGCATTCGGCGGCGGCGATGTGCCCGGCCATGGTCAGCAGTTCGGATTCGAGGTCATCGGTGCTGATGCGCTGCAACAGGCCCGC